>NZ_JBDWCL010000001.1:0-16406 GCF_039977835.1 Marinobacter sp.
TGCGTTTGATATCAGTCGTTCAAGCTATTACGAGTACCGCCAACGGCGGAACCATGTGGATGTAGAGCGTTTGGCCCTGAAGGCTCAGGTAAACCGCCTGTTTACCAAGAGCCGCAGCTCTGCCGGCAGCCGGACAATCAAAGGCTTGCTCAGCGAGGAAGGTGTTATCGTCGGTCGCTTCAAGGTTCGACGACTGATGAGCGAGCTGGGACTGATCTGTAAGCAGCCAGGCCCCCATGCCTACAAACAGGCCACCGTTGAGCGACCGGATATCCCGAATCACCTGGATCGTGAGTTTGCGGTAGAGCAACCCGACCAGGTCTGGTGTGGTGACATTACTTACATCTGGAGCGGCCAGCGATGGAGCTATCTGGCTGTTGTACTGGATCTTTACGCCCGGCGAGTTGTTGGCTGGGCAATGTCATCGAGTCCGGATGCGGACCTGGTTGTAAAAGCTCTGGATCACGCCTGGGAACAGCGTGGTCAGCCAGAGAAAGTCATGTTCCACTCAGATCAGGGAAGTCAGTATGCCAGTCGTAAGTTCCGTCAGAGGCTCTGGCGCTATCGAATGACCCAAAGCATGAGCCGGCGTGGCAACTGCTGGGACAATGCCCCGATGGAGAGGCTGTTCCGAAGTCTGAAATCTGAGTGGGTACCGGCCCTGGGATATCGGAATCTGCCTGAGGCCCAAAAAGATGTTGGTGGCTATCTGATGGACTACTACAACCGGCAAAGACCTCATACGTTCAACGGTGGCATTCCTCCCGTTGCAGCAGAGGAAAACCTTAAAATACTGTCCGGGATTAGTTGACCACTACAAGTATTCCCGAGGCTTTCGTTCCACCTGAGGCTTGATCTAGGAAAAACAGAAAGTGGGCAGGAGCCTTGATCCCCAATAATGCCCATAACTGGCTAACCACCCGCTCACGGTGCTGTTGGTATAGATCCAACTGCCAAGCAAAAACGCCTGGTACAGGTACGAGCCTCGCGTGACTGAATGCACTATCGGTTTTATCTGCAATCACGAGCATCCCAGAGAGCGGGTCGTAGTCCGTATCGCGAGACAGCGGCGCCTGTACGCTGCGATAACCGGTGGAAAATACGAGAAAGAGAGCAACGTACACTGTCAAACTGTTATGGAGTTCGATCAATGAGTCAGCAGAGAGCGGTTTTTCACGACTCTGCTTCAACTGACGACGAGTTTCGCTAACCAAGTCATTGATCCACTCGGCTTTCGGGCAGAAAGGGCTACCAATGAGATATGGGCGATTCTGGCGCGAGCGGATCGGCAGCATCAGATCTTTAAAGTCATCTGGCACCGCCCCCTGCGTTGCTTCGAGGTAACGCTTCTGCAAATCCGACTCGGGAACACAGTAATAGTGCGTTCCAACATGGGTCCCGGTAGCAGGCTGATTCCCTGTTATGAACGTCGCATCGACGGCATCACCCTGGGTATCTGCAATTTCGTTGTAGATACAACGTTGCAAACGAGTAATTGTCACGCGCGCGCCTTCTTCCGAACGCACATCAGCGAGAAAGTTCTTTGCACTCATCATAATGTCGTCGACGTCTACTCGTGGAAACAAGTAGCCATGCCAGCCGCTCTCGTCACCTCCGATATAGTCGGTGAGCAAATTCCAGAGCAGGGTAAGAACCGGTAGCCGCAGTTGATTACCAGTCTGATGCAAACTCCTCTGCCATTCCGCCCTCAATGCGCGCATGCGCTCAGGCACGGGCACATTCACCTGGATGAAAGCGCCCTCATGACAAATCGCCATCGAGTCGTCGGAAATGCGTTCTGGAACCAGTCCCTCCTTGCTGAACAGGCGTGCATTCAAAACCAAAGAGAGTGGTCGGCCAGTCAGGAACACCAAACCCACCGCCAACACCCCCGGATTTCGACCCGCGCCCTGCCATGAGAGCTCAGAGACTACCGAGTCAATCTCGAATTCTGTCAGCCGGTCCCAGCGGGCGGTCAGGGACTGAGCACCGCGACGCATCTGATTGGCGATATGGCGAGCCTGGAAAACACCGCGTTGTAATGAACCGCCCCGTTTTGGATTCGCTCTCTCGGATGGAAGAATTTGGCGAATCTCTGTCATCACGTCGGTTGCCGCAAGAGCATCTAGCCTTCCTACTTCGATATCCGCTGGTTCGGACACCGACATCTCAGCCAGCGAAAAGTCCTCGCCACCGTCATCACCGAGCTCTTGCGGGGTAATCGCCTTTGCTCTGACCTGCTCATCAAATTGCGATCCAGGTACGCCCCGCGTTTTACTGCGTGATGCCACAGTTAGTGGCCTCTCTAGACCAAGTGACAGGCCTATCAATCTGCGGATGTGGCCCAGTTGCTGCAATTCCGCACGGCCATATTCCGAAACCTCCGATTGTTCGACCTCTCTTAACGTTTGATAGCAGGCACCACGACTCGGCAACTCAAACGAGACTGAATCGAGCACACGACTATCGAGGCGGCGCAGCTCACGAAATGCTGCCTGGATGTTTGATGGTGGCATCTTTGAGCTATCAGAGGTCCCCAAGAGACCACTGTGGGCAGCGACCAGAGCGTGTGCTAGCAGCTGGAGGCGGCCCTCAGATACCCCTTTCTTTTTCGATAACACCTGTAGGCAGGCATACATGGGATGGGCGGTCTTGAACTGTCGATCAGCATCAGGTTTCTCAACCCAACGTCCGGAAACATCCACTTGATCAGAGATCGCTGTGCAGAGTTCGATCAAGTCCGGGACCCAATTAAGAAACTCAGGCTTCTCTTGGGAGCCATCGTCTTTCATTTTGATCAGCCAGGCACGTTTAAGCACGTCACCCAAAACCTCCGCCACTCCCTGAATACCGAGCATTCCAGAGGGAGGAACAATAAGCTGTTCGAGCACATCGTGCGTGTTGAGATCACCCATTTTGACCTCCTCCACTGTTCATTGGAGCGACTTGCGCTTTTGCCGATGCTTCGGACAATGACTGGCGCCGCAACCCAGCAAGCTGGGCAAGCGCTGCTTTCGACGACACAAAGAACGCTTTGTCCCTGCACAATGCCATATCCCAAAGCGCAGCCACCGCTTGTGCGTAGTATTTGCTATCCATTGCAAACACCATGAGATTAAGCAGCTCTCGCTGTGCGGAAGCCCATTCGAGACCAGATCGACCCGCAGCCTCGTCCACAATCACGCGAATCCGAGTATCTCCAGGCAAGAAAGGCTTGAAAACCAGTGTTCGGACATTGCTGATGACGTGAAAATTTTTACCATCCATTACGCCGACGGGGGGATGTGCCGCGATGTAGTCCTGAATCAGACTCTCAGGCATTGAAGAAAACGATGACACTCGATATGTCATCCCAAGCAGAGCCCGCCGGTAATCAGCGGGCAGTTTTGACGAAAGGACCAACTGGTCCACTCGAACCGTTCGTGTTGTGAATCCAACGGACATCGGTATAGCCTCCAAAATTAACCGTGAAGCCATTTTCAAGGCTGGCAAGTGCTCTGTGTTCGCTGTAATTGCCCAAATTTCGCAATTACTCGCGAATCGGCCACTTTTTTTGCTTGCAGCGGTGCCAAGTTGTGAAAAACTGAAGTAGAAATCGCAGAAAGATGGACCGCTTGATATGAAGAACGAACAGACTGTGGATGAACTCCGGGAAGTGGCATACCAGGAAATCGTGGACTTGTTCGAGGGCGACAGCCGAGCTGCGGACCGGTGGTTATCGTCGTCCGTACGTGCACTTGGCAACCACCCTCCAATCTCGCTCATGGGTACCAAGCCCGGCATTCAGAAAATCCGGAATACAGTGAGGAAATGGTCAGAGGGTGCGGTCTCTTAGAGGGTTACACCGAGAGCGCACGTATGAAAGGCGTTGGATCTTAAGACGGGCTCATAAGAAACTCTTAGCAGTTGACCTGATACGGTCAGCTTGAGCGTCGACAACCAAGTCAGCACGGATTCCGTTATGGACAAACGATTGAAGAAAGAAGAGTCGTCTTCTGTCGAAGCGACTCCGGCATTCGGTCAACCGCTTACCCCTGAGGAGAAGAGAATACTAGTGGACGGAGGGGCACTTGTGCCCGTTCCAGGACTGGCTGGCTATTTGGAAAAAGTGCTTTGCACTCCTGTTTCATACGTAGATTGGATAAACGCTGGAAATCTAAAGGGCCGACCGTTGGTTATGCGGAAATAGCGGTGACAATAATCGCCACTAGGGCACTAACTCATTGGCTCGAAATACAATCGATACTGGCCGAATCTAATCGAAGGCATGGGACAAGACGGATCACGCTGGTCAGTCCTTACCACGGTCTTTGCCGGAATCTGAGTGCCACCGTTTTGGTAGTCTGATTCGGCGCGGCCCGGTTCCCAAGCGATGCCAAGCTTAGTCAGCCCCGCCTTTGCCACCTCGTCAAATCCACCGCTCGCATCCAGCATCGTTTCACCGGTAATTCGATTTCTGCGAGCTTTTGCCAGAAGCCCGTCTCCAATCCAGACCAAATCGCCATCACCGACCAAGCACGCTATAGCTCGGCCAACCTGCTCATCGGTAGCAAGCTCAGCAAAGTCTGCTGGAAGAAAAACAACCTCAGCACTATCGGCAATGGCTTGCCGAATCCGGGGTATCAGAGCCGACTCAATGCGTTCCATATCAACTTACTTCCGGCCGGCAGATTAAGAGAGCAGGCTGCCATAGTAACGCTCACCACGTATTCGCAAGGCTTTCGAGTCTCCGAATCGAATCGACAATCGCCTCAAAACTCGGGGGCGCTGAATACATCATGCCCGCGCTCACCATTTTATCATAGTCACTACGCAAGCTTTCGAGGGTGTCCGTATCCGGCAACAGCTTCAATCGACCGTCCAAACAAGCGTCATAGTCCGCATAGCCGGTGTGGAAGAACACTTTCTTATGACGGACGACCTCCTCAAACAGCTCCCGGTTTTCAACAGCCGATTGGCCGGCGGGATGCTCGGCGAGCATGACTAGGTCGTACCAATGCCTGGAAAGCCTTTCAGCAGTCTCCCTAAGCTTGCCCCTGTTGCACTCGACATGTATGAGCGTAGCTTTCTCCCAAAATGTCCGTTCCGGTGAGAGAACCACGACCTCACTGCTCGGAAAGACGAGGCCTTCCGTCAGCTCAGAGATGTATGGGGAGACCGTATGAGTTTCGTTAGGATCGATAACGTTCCTGCCACCCAGCTCAATGAGTACCTGGGAACGAATGTATTCGCCCGGTCCCTCTACAACCGAAGGGTAAGTGACCCAGATCTTTTCGCCACCATCGTCCAACTCTACCGTGTGCTGCTCAGCCGTTGGCAATTTGGCCAATTCACTTTCCAGGTATGGGACGACTATTTCCTTCGCATAGGCGAGGACATAGCTTTTTAGCCGATCACTGAACTGCTTGGTTTTAGTCCGGCTCACCCCCTCCGCGAAGGGGTCAAAATCCTCCTCGAAGGCGCGATAATCCAGCGTGATATCGACGTCCTCGGAAAAGCGATCAATCACACCGTAAACCTTGGAGAGCGATGTACCTCCCTTGAAAGCCATAGGATGTGCGCCGGGCATGGAGAACAGAGCGTGCAAGGTCCAGCAGACCCATATATCCTTCTCCAGCACCGAGGCTCCGCGAGCCAGTTGAGGCGCAACAGTTTGCAGGATATCGCTTTGTTCTTCTGCGGACAGTTCGAGAAACACCTGCTCAGCCATGGACACGCCCTGTCTCATATTGCCTGAACGCCTCGGTCATCCACGCCGGCATACGTGAGGAAAGCAGCGTCTCGAACTCTTCTTCGCTCAGCCCTTCCTGGATCCGCTTCACTACCTCGGTGCTGATATTGTTTTTACCCAGATACCAAAGGGCAGAGAGGGCCAAACCAGGCCTCTTGCCTGCATGCTGAAGCTTCCTCTGACTGCTGGTGTGCATGAGCTTCACCTTAAGGTTGCCGATGCGGATTTCACGGCTAGGTCCATTGGTGTAGTAGACCGGCGTCGTTGGCATCTGAGTACTGAGCTTGAAGCGGCGGGCCGCTTCGGCCCCATGGACCTGAACGGTCTCTCCATGATCTCTCGCGATCACCTCGACCACGCGTGAAACGTCCGGCATGACATTGCCGACAAATCGGCTTTGTTTGGGGCGGACGAAAACACCCCGTGCGACCCGCTGGATAGCGCCTCCTTCTACGAGCCTGGACAGGGCTTTGTCGACAGCAGCACGCGAGCCCAACCGCAGAAAATGGCTGTTGGTAAAAGGTTCACCTTGCGGAACTTTGGCGATCTGGCGCTGAACAGACTCTGTAACGGACATGGTACTCACCTCTAAACAAATGTCAGAAATACTATCACTTTTTCTGACACTGTTCAAGATGTGATCGACCCTTGCCTACAGCGACTGCGACCCGACATACGCATTAGCGGGATCGAATCACGATATCTTGCTGCATATTTCGCCCACGTGTGAACTCCGGACCTGCCGTTAAAGAGGGGTTGGTGTTTAGTCCCGCATTCGAAAAGGAGGTATAGCCATGTTTTACAACGTCATCGAAGTCAGTATGCGCTACAAGGTTTCCCGTGCGACGATTTGGCGCTGGGTAAAAGAAGGGAGGTTCCCTCAACCCGTTAAACTCTCTCCCGGGACTACTCGCTGGCGGGAAGAGGACCTACAGGCTTTTGAGAAAAAGTTGAAATGAACTGACCACCATCACACTGAATCCCGAGGATTGACTACTCGAATAGGTTAGCCAGAGGTATACCAGCTCGGTTTCAAAGGCCCCTTTCGCCATCCACCGCCAGGAAGGTCCACCAACCAAAATGTTCAGAATCCTCGCTAACTCGGTACCTCTCAAAAGTCCTTCTCCACTAGACAGCGCACCCTCGGGGGTGACCCTCAACTGTGTACTGACTCTCATTGAGGAAACGCCCTGATCATCAGCTTGAAAGGAACCAAAATCCGGGGTTGGGGAGGGGCGCGCCGCGTATTCAACAATGAGGAAACGGGTTGCAAAGAACGACATGTGTGGGGCAAACTCATCGTTCAAAGTTGCTGACTAAAACCAATGGAAACGGAGTTAACATGGCGCAGGTTAGTTTGCAGTTCGAAGAGATCACAGAGAAAACACAAGCAGCTCGCTATAGCGATGGCTGTTCAGGAGGCCGGAGCGACTGCTGTACACGAGTTTGCACTCGGAACGAAGCCAACTCTGATGAGAATAGCCTTGCAGAATGGGATCGTTACCTGGAGGTTAACGCAGGAGTAATACAATATTAATAATCCAGCATGACCTCTATTCTAGACAAAAGGTTCCGCATAAAAGACTCTATCGACATTTATATTGACGATAGAGTCGAAGAGCGGACAAAAATCCAATTCTATAAAATAAACACACGAGAAAAGATATCAATCACTGCTGACAGGCAGGTCACCGAAGTATTACGATGTCTTTCTGGAGTTGCGCCTGTACAAGAGGAGTTGAATGAACTTGGCTACACTTTCGATGAAGTGGAAGCCATCAATCTTTTCACGTTTCTTGCGCAAAAAAACGTAATTGAAGAAATCACTGAAACCCCACCTCCCATAGACAACTATTTAATTGACCGATACCTAAGACAGATTAATTTTTTTGATAACTTCTTCGATCACGTAACAGGCTACGAAGCACAAAATAAGTTACTCAAAACCAAATTAACCATCATTGGAGCTGGAGCGGTAGGATCAAATATCGCGACACAGTTAACAAGAGCCGGATTGGGAGCGATACAAATCATCGATCCTAAAGAGCTTTCCGAAGGCTCAATAGAACGCCATTCATTTGCGACACGCTTTAATATTGGGGTACCCAAGGTGACCGCCCTAAAAGAACACCTTGAGCAGATAAACCCTGGAATCCATATCACAACAAGCAGATCATTGCTCACCCCAACCACAAATTTAGATGCACTTATAGATGAAGACACGGATCTTGTAATCAATACAGCAGATGAGCCTTATATTGGTCACACTTCCACAAAGCTTGGGCGATATCTTTGGCCAAAAAAACTGCCGCTGTACGTGGCCGGCGGATTTGATGCACACCATATGAGTACCGGCGAATTCATCATACCCGGAATTACGCCTTGCATAGACTGCTGCTCCAACACCTTCAGAGAAGCCCTTAAAGATTGGAAGCCAACATATGCTAGCGACCAGACTAGCACTAAAAGCAGGCCTAAACCGATCACAGAAAATTCCTTTCACAGTATTGGCGGCAGCTACGCTCAATCTTTATTCTCAAGTAGCCATGCGTCCATCAGCATCATTTCTTTTATTATAAAAAAGGACAAAAACCTACCAAAACTATCCAAACGGGGCGAATACCTCATCAACCATGGCACCATGACCTGGTTTGCAATGCAGAAGAATGAGAAGTGCAATGTCTGTGGAATACTCTGATCATTTAAAGCTCCGAGGTTCTGTTGCTCTAGTTTCCTTCGGAAACACTATTGAGTTTTTCAAAACGAACACCCGTGACTCTACAAAAGTCGCCATCAATTACGAAGGAATGGAAGAACTACTACTTCGGTTCACCGGCGACAGAAATCTGAGAGAAATATGTGACTCGCATAAAGACATAGAACGAGAGACATTAAAAAATTTTTGTGGGTTTCTTAATTCCAAAAACATCCTCATAAATTCTGATGCTTCATACTTACCAACTGTCGAGAAACGTTTTGGGAGACTTATTGGATTAATTGAAGATTATCTCCCAAGAAAATCCCTAGTCATTGAGGCTTTAGCTAATTTAAGTACTTCAAAAGTAATGATAGTCGGCATGGGCGCTGTCGGCACTTGGGTTGCTGAAGGGTTAGCTAGAGCTGGAGTAAAAAACTTTCAACTTGTCGACGATGATATTGTAGAGCCCTCAAACCTCCACCGCCAAAATTTCTCTAACTATCAGGTAGCTAAAAAAAAGGCTTCAGTAACAAAAGAAAGGCTACTAACCCTTGGCGCAGAGAACGTTGAAATTTTCGACACGAAAATCGATTACGATTTTTTCTCAGAGAATCCCCCAGGTGCTGATCTAATAATTAACTGCGCCGATTTTCCAAACGTCGATATTACAACTGATATCGTAGCCCGTTACTGCATGGCGAACGGCATCCCGCATATTGTAGGTGGTGGTTACAACCTGCACCTAACATTAGTAGGACAAACAATAATTCCAGGACTAACAGCCTGTGCAAAGTGTTTCGAGATACACATGCAGGCACAAAATCAGGATGATATTTTTGGAGTCAAAAAACTGAATCGAAGAAACCGAAAAATTGGTAGCTTTGGCCCATTAACAAGCCTTTCTGCGTCTATCACCACAATAGATTCGATAAAAGTATTAATAGGGGCCTACGAAGATCTCACAAATAACAATACTCGGATAGAATTCAGGCTTAATGAAATGGATTTCCAGAGAGAACCGATCCCGAAAAACCTACAATGTCCTTGGTGTGGAAAAGATGGCATTTTTTCAAGGAATTTATAATCATGCGGAACACTCTTACGTTAACGGGAGTATCAACCAATAATCTAAAACATGTTTCTTTAGAGCTACGATACGGTACGATGGTAGGCATTACAGGTGTAAGTGGCGGAGGAAAATCTTCGCTGGCTTTTGATACGCTATACAAATTTTGCCGGGATGAGTTTGAGGCGATCCAAAGTGGCTACGCTGCTAGCCCCAACTATAGAATTGAATCTTCAAGCGGCATTATACCTGCTGTCGGGCTACAGCAAATTAACCAGAACACCAACCCGCGCTCTACGATTTATAGCTACCTAAACCTAGCATCAAAAATTACCTTCTTCGCTCTTGATCGCAATGGATTGCCATGCCCGCGAAAACTAAAAATCACAAATCCGCTTAATCAATGCAGAAACTGTAACGGGCTAGGACATACGAGCACTTATTCTCTCCGGAAATCGATAAACTATAACAAATCAATCTTAGAGAACCCTTTCCTTCCTTGGCAATCCAAAGGCTCAAACAAGCTACACTCTCTACTAATAGATTATGCAAATAAAGAAAGAATCCCGACAGACCTGCCTTTTAATAAATTAAGCCTACCTGAACAAAATAAACTTATTTATGACATTTCTAGCGAGAAGATAAAGGTATCTTTTCAAGCCAACGGCAAACGAAAGATTCGCTCCTTAAATTACGAAGGCTTAGCGATTTATCTTGACCGGCTACATACTTCAAACAATAAATCTGACCATATTTCATTAGATGGCTTTCTAGATAGTCACATTTGTGAAAAATGCTCTGGCTCCAAAGTCGAACCAGAAATAGGAAACAATATTCATCTAGGAAGCCTAACCTTTTCAGAATTTTTAACTGAGCCCGTAAGTTTTATTAAGAAAACTCTCGCACCACTAAATGAGTACCACGGGTCACCTCTAGAATCACTCCTGAAAGCTTTAATAAGCGCAGGTTTAGATTATCTACACCTGGGGCGTTCCATTCCAAGCCTTTCAGGCGGTGAACTTCAAAAACTGAACTTTGCAAAGACGTGTGCCTCAAGCATCCATGGCATACTTGTTGTTCTTGATGAAATTTCAGCAGGCATTCATCCAAATGACTTTATGCCGATCATCAAACAAGCTCATGAAATCAAGAAACGAAATAATACTATAGTTCTTATTGAGCATAACGAGTTTTTCCTACAACATTGCGATAAGGTTGTTTGGGTAGGCCCTGAACCAGGAAAACTCGGCGGTTTTATCTATGCCAACCACGCGCCTACACACGAAAAGATACAGCTTAGTGAGTATATACCTCCTCAGACATTCAGTGAGTATAACTCCATAAAAATAAACAACATTGAGAGCGTAAACCTTAGGCTTCCGAAAAACACTGTTACAGCTTTGGTTGGTCCCTCCGGGTCCGGAAAATCCTCTCTCGCGCGTTATCTATCAAACATAGATTCGAAGGTTATTTTTATCGATCAATCTCCAATAAGGGGGAATATTAGAAGCACGGTTTCAAGTTACCTTGGCTTGAGTAAGCCTCTGGCAGAATTCTACTCAAAGAACCACAGTCAAGATTATCGGAATTTCTTACCTTCCGCAGGTTACCCAGCTTCATGTGAAGAATGCGATGGTACAGGCACCATTAAATTCGAGCGCGGCTATGAATCTGCTTTGATAATTGATTGCCCAAAGTGCGAGGGCAAACTGTTTTCCCCCACCGTCAACAAATACCTGTGGAATTCTTTGTCGATTTCAGAGATTTATGATTTAAACATAAATGAGCTACCTGAAAGCCTTGATTGCATCGCCAGATTAAAAAGTGCACGAAATATTCTAGATAATATTGGTTTAGCTCACCTCTCGCTTAATCGAAAAACCAGCACATTGTCAGGAGGCGAGTTAAAACGCTTAAAGATCACTCAGCATTTCATGTCACGCTCACTAAGCGAGCGCATACTAATTATTGATGAACCTGGCGCTGGCCTTGACAGCCTCTCTATAAACAGACTTATAAGATTTATCGTTAATCAAAAACAAGATATCAAAGGTCTTGTTCTAATAGATCACAAGCCTCAGGTCTTTGCTCAATGTGAATATATTATCGAGATGGGGCCAGGCTCAGGTCCCGAGGGTGGAACAATCGTTTATGAAGGAGACCCTCACGGATACTACCAAAAATATAATCAAATATTAAAGCGCTTAAGTTGAGACAAGGATTTATGATAGCAACCGAAGACGTTTCTTTGAAAGCTAGCCCCTTCGATGAAAAGTATTTGTGATGTCTAAAAACAAACGACTTTGAGCAATTCAGCTACACACTCTTCGTGGTTGATATAGAGCCCCCGGGCCTTCAGAAGCTGAAGTTATTGAGGAACATCGATGGTGGGCTTGGCGAACTGCGTCATGCCTGTTTTCTCCAGGCATAAAAAAACCCGCTCGATTTGTGCGTGACTGCCGAGGCAGACATAGGCATGGCGGGTGTATTGGCACCCTGATTATGCAAGCTCAACCTGTTCCCTTATCGACTCTGGAACCAAAAAATCTGCATGATACCACCAAGCGACGACTTCGAAACAAGGAGAGGCTCGACAATGGGAGTTCGGCCCTTAATCCATTCACTATCTTCCTTTACCGAAATGTCGCCTACCAGCTTGTAGCCTTCAGGCTTTTCTAAGGAAAGGTAAATTGACTCCCAGAAAAAACCGTTCTACTCTTTCTCTGCGCTTATCTGCGGTCGGCTACCGAGCTTGATGCTCACTTTTCCGCTCCCCTCTGCTGCACGGGAGGTTTCAGCTGCAGATTCCAATCAGATTTTGTATCTGGAGCGCACCTATTGTGAAACCTAATCCTATGAAATGGAGAAAACCATGTGCAGGATTGATGCGCCCTACGGCGATCGCTACCTCGATGAAAAAAGTGATCCCACTGAACGTTTCCTTCAGGCGCTCGATGAGTCTGAAATCGACGGTCAGTCCCGCTCACTGCTGACCAAACATTTCTCTGACAACTGGAATCGCATATTCGGATCGGCGACGGATCTGGAAAAGGTTCTTATTGCCGCCCAGCATGAGACTTCAGATCAGAAGAAATGTGCTGCAATTCTCTCTTCCGGCCGCTTGGCTCAGAAACTGACCATGCAGCTCCTGAACAAGCACCCGATCATGAACCAGCGCAACGAAGTCGCTGATCATGGCTCAGAAGTATTTCTTTTTGCTAAAGAAATCGCTCAAACACTCTTTTCGGCATCGCCATACTCACTGTACAGCGCTCTCAAAAATTTGGGCACCACTGCATCTTTAACAGTGTCCTTCGACTGGTTTGTCACCGCACTATACGGAGAAGAGTTCTGTTTCTCCCCGACGCTGTTCGACGATCCTGCGCTCGTTGCTGAAGACGAATCGACAAGGAACGAAATACTCTGGGGCTTCTTTAACACGATGTCCCAGTATGAGGACGGATACCGGAGCGACCTGGCAAGCATGTGCGGCCTCCAAATTAAGAACCTGGTCTCCCTCGCTTCATTGCAGTTGCATGAGGGACCGCCAAACCTCGGTTCTTCCAAACTCCTTCAGGGGATCCGATTTCTGAAAGCCTGGGTCGCATCCGATGCCGCAGCAGGAAGACTAGCCAGCATAAACGAGGGAGCATTCCGGATCCTGGAGTTTGAGTGGTCGAACTTCGAGTCGACACTTCGCTCTTTCGATTCTTCCGATTACGCTCAGCTCGACGTGTCCCAGGCGACCGATTGGCTGGAGAGAACCAGAATCAAATTTTGGGAGGTTCTATGCCTCCATATAGATCCAACCTCTGTAGATGATCAGCAGATTGAACAGTGGGCTTCACTACTTAATCTCTGCTTTACGTCTCTCAGCATTCGCTATTCAGAAGTTCTGACGAAGTCTGTTGAGGAACGGGAAATTCGTGAGAACGAATACCTGAAACATATCTGTTCCGAGCTCACTGACTACCAACTGAGAGCTTGGATACGTTGGTCGATTCGGAAAGACATCGGAGCAGTACTACGCCTGGCAGAAAGAACCCCGCTCGCGAGAGAATTTTGCGGCAATGAAAGCAGGAAATGGTGGGCGACCGAATACTCAGCCATCTGGAAAGCTCAACTTGAGGACGAGCTCAGCAACCTCGATATCGAGACCAAACTGACCGTCCTTTCCAGCGAGTTGCGCCGTCTTCCCAATGAAGCCACTGCCCGCGAGTACCAGGATTGGTGGGATGACCTTTTGGAGCAATTAATTCACGATCCCGATTTCCCGCCTGCCTTAACGCCGCAGTGGTCGATTTCTGCAGCTGACAGACTAGACAACGAGCTAGTGCTTCCCTACATCGATAAAAGCGTCGGGTTGCTTCGAAGAGAACTGTCCAACGGCGCACAGCCACACCACCACAGGCAGCTTGGGGAATTACTGAGAAAGCTGTCCTTTCTCAAGCCGTCAAAAGCGTTGCGGCATCGACTCATGTTGATGCGTTCATCAATAAAGCCACTTTCTGACGAGTCGGTTGCTCACTTCAACCCGATGAACAGCGAGAACTCCATTGATTGGTATTTGCCTCTGAGAGAGGCGGCATGGGACCGGCAGGCAAAAAGAACGAACCTGGGATCTCCTCTTAGCAGGGAAGAATATGAGCAAGCTGCACTGGAGTGCTACGAGTCTTTTGCACTCGAATTGGTTGAATTCTGCCTGAGCCGTCTTCGCCTCCGGAAAGGAGAGAAGCCCAAAGATGGCAAATATGGTGCTAGCCAGGTAACCGAAAAATCCGCCATCTGGCGCCAGGGATATTTGAAAGCGTTACTGGAACTCGGCCTTGATCCGAGCGGGAAGGTCCATAAGACGGTCTACTTCACCAAACAGTTCGATCCTGATGAAAGTGTTCGAGCGGTTGCAAAAGAGTGTTATCGGGCTGTCCGCCGAGAGGCCAAAAAGAACCGAAGCATCCAGGATTTCAAACGTGGACTGATTGCCGCTGAATGGTGGTTGTTGATGAGTCAACGGCTCGAACTCAATTTCGATGTGAACCACGAGGAGGCACTCAAGACCCGGCGCAACTTGTTGCGCAATCCGTAATAAACCGAAAACCTGAACCCAAATCCAAGTGGTGTACTGGAGCCTGATGCTCCTCCCCTGACGCCCCGCGTCCGCCATGTAAAAACTTCACGGTCCGTACAACGGATTCCGTCAAGGAGTATACGCATGCGTACGAACACCCTTATTTTTCCAGAAAACCCAGCGGCAACACCTCCTGTCAAGATCTCCGCCGTAGATGAGCTCACCATAAACTGGCACGTTACGGAAGCCTGCAACTATCGCTGCCAGTATTGCTACGCGAAGTGGAAGGACTATCCTAATCCACGGGAGTTATTTCATGATCGCGGCCGCACCCGCGATCTGCTGACCGAGTTATTCCGGTACTTTCAACCCACGAACACCAGCAACCCATTACGTGAAGAGCTCTCGTGGAAAGCGCTTCGCCTGAATCTCGCCGGCGGAGAACCCTCGGTCCTTGGCGAACGTTTGTTGGAGATTGCCCAGGTAGCACGGGAAGTTGGATTTCAGCTTTCCATTATCAGCAATGGCTCACGACTGACGCGCTCAATGATCAAGGAACTAGCGCCTCATTTGACATGCCTTGGCATCAGCCTGGATTCAGCAAATCCGACTACCAACATGGAGATTGGCCGAGCCCTTCGAAGCGGACAGCTCCTCGACCTTCAGGAGCTTGCAGGCCATGTACGTCTGGCGCGCAAGATCAACCCCCGACTCACAATAAAGCTCAATACTGTCGTGAACCTCCTGAATGCCGGAGAGGATCTCAGCGATTTGGTTGGAGAGATACGCCCCCAACGCTGGAAGATCCTGCGTATACTCCCGATTGTTGACCGCGCATTAGCGATCAGCGACGAGGAGTTTGTCGCCTTTGTTCAAAGGCATCGTGCTTTCCAGTCGGTTCAATGTGTCGAAGACAATCGAGACATGTGTGAGTCCTACCTCATGGTCGATCCTTTCGGGCGCTTCTTCCAAAATCATCCCTCATTAGCCGGAGGGTACCTATACAGCGATCCCATTCTAGCCGTTGGCGCACAGGCCGCATTCTCGAAAATCGCATTCGATTCGGCCAGCTTTCAATCCCGCTATACGGGCGAGCTGGGAGGGAAACAGTGAAAAGGTACAGCTCGAACAAAGACTGGAACGTCGTCATCAGACGCCTCGTCAAGCTCGGGTGGAGGTATCGTCGCGGTGGCAAGCACGGACGACTCACCCATCCCGACTGTTCTAAAACACTCATCATTTCGAATTCACCGAGCGATCACCGAAGTTTGCAAAACTTCATGCGAGCTGTCAGATCGACTCGGGACTAGACCGAGGGAGCCAATAGCCAGATGCAACACGAAGCCCGCTGACCTCCTTTTGGAGGAGGGCCAGCGGCAGCTTACGATCGAGGTCTCATCAATGTAGCAACTCGCTGAAAGTACTGACGCACCCCAACCATTGAGAGTCAATCTCGACTCCCGACTTCCTTCCGGCCATTTTCATCCCTGTAATTCCCATAAAATTAATGGGCTATTAGCCCATTATCGTTATTTCCCTCTAACCAAAAGCTGCACTCCCGAACTCACCGATGTCCGGATCTCGGACACACATTTCCTAACAGTTGCGGACTTATATCCAACGCGTAAAATCCGGGCATGCATGATCAAAAGCGTGCTTAGGGCAACGATCAAAGTCCGGTTTCCGGACACTGAATCCTTAATGTCAATGGCCATTTATTTTGACCCACCTTTGGCCAATAAAATTGACCCACCTTTCATAGTCTAGCTTGTTGTCTTCTGCTTTAGCCGATAGCTTTCTCCTCCCAGCATAAAGATGTGTGAATGGTGGATGACGCGGTCAA
>NZ_JBDWCL010000002.1:0-10702 GCF_039977835.1 Marinobacter sp.
GGCGGCCGCCCTCGACCTCCTTCAGGATCTTGACGATCTGTGACTCGCTGTACCGTGATTTCTTCATGCTGTTCTCCGTTTGCCTCATTGTAGGCCGGAGAACTCTAATTACGCATGCACCGATTTTAGGGGATGGTTACATCTGTATCTGATCTTCGCGCTGACTCTGATAGGCAATACGCCTGCAGTGACGGCAGAGTAGTGGATTTGGGCCGTATAGAATTGCAACCCTTCTGCCGCATTGTTCCGCTGGACATAAAAACCATGGACGTCTACCACCAAAATTACAGTTCGACCAAACTACCTCAATCAACTGTATTGGGCGTAACGCCGCTATTTTTTCATGGGAGGTGTACTGGACCTCCAGAAAATTTGATCGAGCCTTTATCGAGAGCACGCCTACTTTTTGGCGATATCGATACTTGTGGAGGTTGTATGCCTCCCCCGGGCCCAGGAGCTGTTCCCGCTGAAGCTTTCGAACATCAAGGCTGATGAATTCTTCGGGGAAAGGTTTAGTCATCAAAGCAGGCTTCCTTCCGCTGAATATTCCGCCCATGAATCGCTCCTTTTTTTCGAAATCAATAGCAAACTTTTGGGTTATCGAGTGTTCTTGGGTAGGAAGAACTGGCACATTCGGTCATCTTTTCCCCATAACCCTGCAGGAGGCTCTGGCTGACGAGCATGGCAATGACCCAGGTTCGGGTGCGCAATCCGTTTGAAGTATCTGCAATCCTCGCAGCACACATTGTCAGGCCGGGGTATTGGCCTTCCAGAGCATCGATTCCAACACCAAGGGCAGCCTGAGACATTACCGTCAAACCACAGCCAGATCGGGCCACAGTGCCTGCATGATGCAGTTTCGTTAAAGTGGTTGGGGCGTTTACCCCGGTTTATCTCAACTCTTTCTACTAAAGTTTCGGTGAACGCTTTCAGAGCTTCATCACCGATTCCACCCTCTTGCCAACTCTCCTTATCCGCAGTGGTAATCGAAGCAACAATCTCACGGAGCGTGACAGTTGGGTCCTCGCAGGCATGCGCAAGGGCTTGCTCCAGCTGAGCGGTCTCGTCTGATCGCGCGCGCGCATTATTCGCAGTATTCGCATAATTACCCGGATTGGCCGGGTTTTGGTCATTGTGCGAATTCTGCGGGCTGAAGCAGGCGTTCGGAGATGAAGTGGCTCCTAGTATCTCCCGCCAACTCATTGCCATGTCTCCACAATCTCTGGTCGTACGCAGATCAAGGGTGACGGCGGACGGCCAGGGCCTTCATTTGGAATCCTGACAACTTTGATGTAACCGCGCTCTTCCAAAATATCGATTGCAGGTTGAAGATTTTTAACGCGTTGAAAAGTACCTTTAAGAGCCTCAAAAGCATTGCGCAGAGTGAATCGCTCGTTGCGGGTTCGGCATATCCAATCCCAAACGACCTTTGCTTCTCCTGTGTCTGAGTCGGCCCCCATTAGGTCCAGAGCTGCAAGGCTATGTTGGGTAATGGTGGCCATAATGCTCAGCGCTGAATCCATGGTCTCTTTTGGTATTTCAGTCGACCAAGGGGTGCCATGAGCATGTCTGATTGCATGCAGAACGCCCGCAAGACGTAATGCTGCTCCCGGTGATTTGCCTGCCCAATCAGTGAAGTTCCCTAATTTTCCTCCAGGACGCATCTGCCCTTCGATATGAAGGGCAAAAGCATGATGCTCTTCTGCAGCGGCACTGCTCAAACGCAGGGTATGGGGAATATTTGCGCCTTCAGAACTTTCTTCTGGCTGCCAGTTGAGCATTGCGTAAATGCCTGCCGCATAATTTTCGGTCAGGTACTTTGGGACAGGGTTCGGGGTCAACTTTCGGTAACCGATTAATGATGGGGGCAAAAGGTAAAGAAATCTGCCCAATAGTCCCCGCCCTCTGAAGCCGGGTTTTGAAGATAGACCTCGCAGGACATCCGGTTGGGGGCTAAGTCCAATCGTTAGCAGCGGATTCTTCAGAAAAACTGCCGGCCGACTTCCTCGGTCAACCCGGTCAGCGTCACCACTGTGCGCTTTCAGCACCAGATCAAGATTGGGAATCCCATTCGAGTAGCGGCCATTTAATAGCTCAAATATGCCACCTTCAGAAGATAACCAGGCCATGCATTCATTTTGCTCGGCAAGCAAGGCGCCCAGCCGTTCGGGCGTCACGTCGGCCGTCCAGATCTGCGGAGGTTTGGGTACGTCCGGAAGATTAGCTTCAATATCCGCTACTTCTTGAGCAAATTCACGCGCCCGGCTTTCCCCCTTTTCTTTAGCCGACTTAGCACGTAATTCTTTCGCTCGAGCCTCCATAGTCATGCGCTCGCTACTGACTCGATTAATCTCAGCATTCAAAGCGGAGGCTTGGTTCTGCTCCCAACTCACGAGTGGTGCAGTTGCCGCGGCCTGCACTGCGCTTTTTCGATTTCCAGGAGGAAGGGCCGCGACGATCCATAGGTTACAGGGTTCGGAGTGCCCCTCATTTAACTCAACGCGTAACGATCGAGCTGCCGTGCTGGAGCAAGTCGCCAGGATCATGCCAACGGCAAGTTCTGGTGAGGTCTCGGTTTCGGCTGCGAGCGCATGGGCGTACTCCCCCGCCCAACCCGGCAGAAGGCTAGGGTCAAGCCCAGGCAGACTAGGTGCGCTTAATGGAATTAGGTCTGGCCAATGATCAATCTCAGGTGGTTTTGCATTTATCAATTCAACAGTCATAGCTGCACCCTCTTGAACAGAGCGAGATCGTTAAAGTCGGTGAGGTGATCAGGTGCGGCTTCTGGCCACTCAGGAAGTGCGAGCAGTGCATCGGATGCAATTGCGGCAGCCTTAGCTTTCGTCGCTCCGGGATTAGATGGAGTAAGGCGGTCATCGTCGCCAGCAATGATTAATCGGGCATTAGGAAAGCGCCTTCTAATGCCCAAGGCTACGGGCGCTAAATTTCCAGCGTCGATTGCTGCGATAACGCACAATTCAGGCGAATTCTCAGCGAGAGAGCACCCTGTGGCCCACCCTTCACAGATCACAATATTCATGAGATCAGAGAAACAGCCAGCGATGGGTATGAAACATCCACGCTTCCGTCCCTGCGCCAGCAAGCGTTTCGAACCATCAGTGCTAATGAACTGCAGGCTTGTTAACGACCGTGAAAAATCAGTGACTGGAAGCACCAGCGTGCCACGGTAAATCTTTCCGGTGTGGGAGGAGATCCCCTTAGCTAACAGGTATGGAAAGGTGGGTTGAGCGGCTGATGCCGCTGTCCATATGCTTTTGGCTAACAAGGCGGCCTTGAGCTGTAGTTTTCGTTTTTCGTCACGCGCTGCCGCCCTCTCTTTCCGTGCAGTTTCTATGAACGTCTTACGCTGATGTGGAGAGAGCGTTGACTGTGAGCAAGCCGCCCATGTCTCTTCCAAACCGGACGACCAATCTCCGAAGCTTCCGAAACGGCCGTCTTCAGATAGCCGACACCATCCAGCTCGATTGCTCCGAGCTTTGCCCAAGCCAGGGAAGCGGTATATGCGACCAGTTCTGATGCGAGATGGAGGGGTTAGTCCAGTAGTTCTGATTGCATCGAGGAAAGGGATGAAGTCGATCATTATTTGCCTCCCCCGTTCTTGCGCGTTTCTAGCCTCTCTCTCTGATCGACCGCTTCATTAAGCCAATGGTCGATCTCATCTTCGATCCAACCAACGGTTCGGCCGCCGAGTGCAATTGGCTTCGGGAATATGCCTTGGGATATTCTCAAGTAAATGGTGCTTCTCGACAGACCCGTGCGGCTTTTGACAGAGGGTAGCCGGAGGATTCTTTTGGTCATTTTCAGACTCCTTTGACGTGTTTAGGATCACGTTGAGGAGCCTGGCAGAGGCAAATGCAGCTAACGGTTAGGCTGCGGGAGTTTATCTGGAAGTGGTAAGTCCCTTCTCTGAAGCAATTGATTCAATTGTTCGAGGGCTGACTTCGAAATGAGACGCTGCATCGGAAATGATAGCTTTTTTGTTATCTGAATCAGCGTAGTTGCGTCGTATCAAAAATGTTTCCACTTCCTCGCTATCGACCTTCCTTGATCGCTTCCGTGGGAGTTTTCCACGTTCAGAACTGATGAATTTCTCAACATCAATAGCGGCATAATCGCCGGCACCACCACGGATGTAGTGAAAAAGCTTCTTAAAGGCCGTGTCTAAATTTCTGATGGCATTAAAGTGTTCGATCGGGATCGCTTGGAAGTTAGAGCAACTATTCGAGGGGAGGTCGTCTCTGAGGCCCATACCGGCGATCATCTGCATTCTGCCTGCGCGGTATAGTTTGAGAAGTTCCATCGTCCTCTCATGCCCGAGATGATCTGTGTCTCGAAGAGCACTCAGAACCTCGTCAGCTAGGATCTTTGGGTACCGTCGCTTTCTTTGCCAATTCGCTTCGTCAGCGTCTTCAGTCATAGCGCACCACACATCAGAATCCGTTGGATCTCTTTGGATTATATAGGCTCTTGCAGTACATTGGAGCCTAACGAATTCCTTTGAACTGGGTTTTGCAATTTCCCGGTGTGGACAATCTTTGGGGAATGAGCGTGCCGGTCACGGATCAATCAGGGATGTCGAGATGTATGAATAGGGCCGCGACAACGAATTTTGCTTTTCTGGAAGAGCACGACTCTCTGTTCGTAGAGCTGGCGGCCTCCGCCGAGCGTATTTTTGCAAGCGACCCGAACACCACGCTTATCAAGCTTCGCCAACTTGGTGAGGCTCTAGCCCAGCATCTAGCCGCGTTGTCCGGCATTGAATTCGACGAGCAAACCAGCCAATCCGATCTTCTTTACCGTCTAAACAAAGAGCTGCGCCTAGAACCTCAGGTAAAAGAGCTTTTTCATACCCTGCGAATTGAGGGCAACAAGGCCACTCACCAATTCCGCACACGCCACAAAGAAGCAATGGATGGCCTTAAGCTGGCGCGAGAATTGGCCATCTGGTTCCACCGATCCTTTGGTAAAGCCGGCGCAAGCTTCAAGCCGGGTCCCTTTATTCCGCCGCCCGATCCCAGTGCTGAATTGCGGCAACTCCATGGAGATATCGAAAAACTCCGCCACGAGCTTCAGCAGGCAAACATGGAGTTGGACAGCAGCCAGCAATTGAGCCAGCTGATCGAAAAGGAAAAGGCGGAATACGAAGCACTGGCTCTGGAAATGGATAAAGAGTCTCGCGCCCTGACCGAACAGGCGCAGGCCCATGAGCAAATCCTTGAGCAGCAGCAAAAAGACTCCGAGAAGAAAATAAAAGCGCTGCAAGATCAGCTCAGCCAGCAGGGCGAAGACTCGGTCAAAGAACAGCGCCAAGAGGTAGCCAAGCAAACCAAGGCGGCAAGTGACACCCTGGTTTTAAATGAAGAGCTCACCCGCATTCTTATTGATCAGCAGCTCGTTGAGGCAGGCTGGGAGGCGGACAGCCAGGAACTTACCTATCAGCAGGGCGCAAGGCCGGAAAAAGGCACCTACCGCGCTATTGCGGAATGGCCCACCAATCACAACGGTGAGAAAGGCCGTGCTGATTACCTACTCTTCGCCGGGTTAACGCCCATCGCGGTGGTCGAAGCCAAGAAAGAAAACACTAACGTCGCAGGCAAAATCGGACAGGCCGAACGTTACAGCAAAGGCTTGAAGGTAGAGCAGCCGATTATTGGTGCGTGGGAACTAAACGGCAGGACCATTGCCTGGCCTGCGGATGAGGAAGGCCACTACATGGTGCCTTTCGTCTACTCCTGCAATGGCCGCCCCTATATCCCGCAGCTTGCTGAGCAATCAGGTACCTGGTTTCGAGACGTTCGCGACAGCAGTAACACCCGTCGAGCTTTACCAAGCTTCCATACCCCCGGTGGTTTGCTGGACCTTCTGGAGCGCGACAAGGAAAACGCTGAAAAACTGCTGAAAGACGAGCCTTTTGGTTACCTCAAACTCAGGGATTATCAGCAGAGCGCGATCAAAGCGACAGAAACTGCGTTGGCGCAGGGTATCCGATCGGCCTTGTTAGCAATGGCTACCGGTACCGGTAAGACCCGAACCATCATCGGGTTGATGTACCGGTTCCTGAAGACGGAACGGTTCCGGCGGATTCTGTTCCTGGTAGATCGAACCGCGCTGGGCCAGCAGGCCATCGATGCGTTCAACGAAGCGCCGTTGGAACAAAGCCATACCCTGAGCAAGATCTACAGTGTGGCCGAGCTCGGGGACATGGCAGCCGAGGCAGAAACCCGGGTACAGGTCGCCACGGTTCAGGCCATGGTGAAACGCATCTTCATGAGCGACGAGCCACCGCCCATTGATCAGTTCGACTGCATCATTATCGACGAAGCTCACCGGGGTTATACCCTCGATCAGGAAATGACCGAGGGCGAACTGGCAACCCGTGACACCAGTCAGTACATCTCCAGCTACCGCCGGGTTCTGGACTATTTTGATGCGGTAAAGATAGGCCTGACGGCAACACCAGCCAAGCACACCAGCGAAATCTTCGGCAAACCCGTTTATACCTATTCCTATCGGGAAGCGGTCGCGGACGACTGGCTCATCGACCATGAACCGCCCATCCGTTACGAAACCCTGCTGACCCAGAACGGCATCCAGTTTGAGAAAGGTAAGCCCGTCGAAGTTATCAACACTAAAACTGGCGAGGTCGACACCACCGAGCTGGAAGACGAGCTGAACTTTGAGGTAGATACCTTCAACCGCCGAGTCATCAACGAAAACTTCAACCGCGTGATCTGCGAACAACTGGTGCAGGAACTGGACCCCTTCGGCGATGAAAAGACCATGATCTTCTGCGCGACGGATCTGCACGCCGACATGGTGAAACGGTTACTGGATGATGCGTTCAAGGAACTCTACAACGGCGAGTATAACGAAGCGGCCGTCGCCAAAATCACCGGCCAAAGCGATAAAGTGGGGCAGCTTATCCGGCGCTACAAAAATGAGCGTTACCCAAGCATTGCCATTACCGTAGACTTACTGACCACCGGCATCGACGTTCCTCCAATCTGCAATTTGGTCTTCATGCGCCGTGTACGCTCTCGGATTTTGTACGAGCAAATGATTGGCCGCGCGACCCGGCGTTGCGACGAGATTGGCAAGACCGTTTTTCGCATCTATGACCCCGTGGACATCTACGCCGCGCTGCAGGATGTGAATACCATGAAGCCCCTGGTGCGGGACCCAAACATCACCCTCGAGCAACTGGTTGATGAATTAACGGACGAGCGCCAGCTTGAAACCGCCCTCAATAGCCCCGGTGAACAAGAAGGTGAAAGCCAGGCCGACGCCGTGCTCAGCCAGCTCAGCCAAAAACTGATGCGGGTGTTACGCAAGGCGGACAAAAAAGCCGAAACAAAGCCGGAGCTCAAACAGAAACTTGATGAGCTGCATCAAACCTGGGGCGTGGAGCCAAAGTCCTTGCACCAGCATCTTCGTAAACTGGGGCCTCGCCAGGCATCTGAGTTTATTCGGGAGCATGGCGGCCTGATGGATCAGTTAGCCGAAGTGAAAGCACTGGCAGGCAGTGAGTACATGCCTCTGATCTCGGACCACGAGGATGAAATCCGGGAGCGCAACCAAAGCTACGGACTTCATGATAAGCCTGAGGACTATCTGGACAGCTTCAACCAATTCGTCCGCGAACAGATGAACCAGTCAGTGGCACTGTCTGTGGTGGTTAACAAGCCCCGCAACCTCACACGCGAGCAGTTACGGGAAGTGAAGCTGCTGCTGGACAACAACGGCTATTCCGAGGCGAAGCTGCAAAGCGCCGTGCGCAATCAGACCAATAAAGACATTGCTGCCAGTATTATTGGCCATATCCGGCGCGCCGCATTGGGCGAACCTTTGAAGCCGTTTGAGCAACGTGTGGCAGAAGCCATGGACCGGATTCATACCCAACATAACTGGACACCGGCCCAGCGTAAGTGGCTGGATCGGCTGGCCAAGCAGCTAACACATGAAGTGATTATCGACCGTGAAACCGTCAACCAGCTGCCGGCATTTCAAGGCGGTGCTAAGCAGCTGGACAAAGTGCTCGGCGATCAGTTAGATACGGTGCTAGAAGAGCTGGGCGACGCAATGTGGCCGCGCGAAAGCGCCTAAAAAAGATTACTGAGATAAGCGAATTTTCAGCCTTGCCCCCTACAGGAAAAAGCATGACTAATAACGACATCGTCCAAAAACTCTGGAATCTCTGTGACGTCTTGCGGGACGACGGCATCAACTACTCGGATTACGTTACCGAACTGGTGCTGCTGCTGTTCATCAAGATGGTGCACGAGAACACCGAGGCCGGCACGCTCAAGAAACACCCACTGCCCGAGGGTTGCCGCTGGACGGATCTGAACACCAAATCTGGCATCAACCTGCTGAACGACTACAAGCGTATCCTGCTGAGCCTCTCCACCGGCAAGGACGGCGACGGTAACACTGTGCATGATGACCCGCTGATCAGCGCCGTCTACGCCGACGCCCAAACGCGTCTGCGCGAACCCCGTCATCTGGAGCAGATGATCAAGGCGCTGGACCAGATCGACTGGTTCAATGCCCAGCAGGACGGCTTGGGCGACCTTTACGAGGGGCTGCTTGAGAAGAACGCCAACGAGACAAAATCCGGCGCCGGCCAGTATTTCACTCCCCGCGCTCTGATCAACACCATGGTCGCTTGCCTCAAGCCGGAGCAGGGGGAGCTTGTTCAGGATCCGGCTGCCGGTACTGGCGGATTTTTGATCGCCGCCGATCAGTACATTAAGAAGCAGACCGACGATCTGTTTGATCTAAATGCGCAGCAACAAAGTTTTCAGCGCAACAAGGCCTTTGTCGGCATTGAGTTGGTGCCCGGTACTCGCCGTTTGGCGCTGATGAATTGCCTGCTGCACGGCATGGAAGGGGACGAGGAAGGGGTGGTTCACCTGGGGAACGCTCTGGGACAGACCGGTGCTAGTTTGCCGAGGGCCGATGTGATCCTGGCTAATCCGCCATTTGGTACTTCCAAGGGCGGCGACGCTAGCATCACTCGCGATGACCTGACCTACAAAACCAGCAACAAGCAGCTGGCGTTTTTGCAGCATATCTACCGCAACCTCAGACCCGGTGGCCGCGCCGCCGTGGTGCTGCCAGACAACGTACTTTTTGAGGCCGGCGTAGGCACCGATGTGCGCCGGGATCTGATGCACAAGTGCAACCTGCACACCATCCTGCGCCTGCCCACGGGTATCTTCTACGCCCAGGGCGTGAAGACCAACGTGCTGTTTTTCACCAAGGGCAGCCCGACTAACAAACAGCAGGAGGAAAACTGCACCCAAAACGTCTGGGTCTACGACCTGCGTACTAACGTGCCCAGCTTTGGTAAACGCACGCCTTTCGGCGCTCAGCACCTGAAGCCCTTTGAAACCGTCTACGGCGACAACCCTAACGGGCAAAGCCCCCGCAAGGAAGGCGAATGGAGCTTTCATTCGGAAGACATCGAACTGCCGGAAGAAACGAAAGAAACCGACGAAAACCAGGGCGTGGATGAGCGCATGGTGCACAGTCGCTGGCGCTGTTTTTCACGGGAATGGATTGCCGAGAACAAAGGCGACTCGCTGGATATTTCATGGCTGAAAGATAGCGACAGCGTGGATGCCGCCAACTTGCCGGAGCCGAGTGTTTTGGCCGGAGATGCCATGAGTGAGCTGGTGCAGGCATTGGGGGAGCTGGATTCGCTAATGCGAGAGCTAGGTGCTGAAGAGGAGGCTGATGGGCAGCGGGTGCTTCTGAACGAACTTTTGCTGGATGGTTCTCCGAAATGAATGAAGCTTCTTTTCCGAAAGAGTGGGTTAAATGCACAATTGGCGATGCGTGTGCTCTAAACCCGAAAGAGAAACTTCCGGATGACTTAGATGTTGGTTTTATGCCGATGGCCGGCGTTCCAACCAATCATTTTGGCGCCTGTGATTTTGAAAAGCGTTCATGGGAAAAGGTAAGAAAGGGGTTTACGCAGTTTAAGAATGGAGATGTCATCTTTGCCAAGATCACGCCCTGCTTCGAAAACAGCAAGGCGGCGATAATTCGAGATTTTCCGAGTGGATGGGGAGCTGGTAGCACAGAGTATTATGTTCTGAGGCCATATGGCGACTTGGTTCGGCCAGAGATGCTCTTCGCACTCATTAAGAGCAGAGAGTTTCTGGTTAACGGTGCAGTGAACATGTCTGGTTCGGTGGGCCACAAAAGGGTGCCCAAAGTCTTCGTTTCCGGATACGAATTACCTCTTCCTCCACTCGCCGAACAAAAAGTCATCGCCGACAAACTCGACACCCTGCTGGCCCAGGTGGAAAACACCAAAGCCCGCCTCGAACGAATCCCGCAAATCCTCAAACGCTTCCGCCAGTCCGTGCTGGCTGCGGCGGTGAGTGGGCGGTTGACGGAGGAGTGGCGCCCAGAAAAGAAAAATCTCTCCGAAATAGCTAAGTTTCAGAATGGCTATGCTTTCAAAAGCTCCTGGTTTTCGAAACAAGGCACTTATCAAGTTATTAAACTTGGAAATATTCGTGATGGGAGGCTAGTGTCCCGTCTGGGTAATCCATTTATTTATTATCAATGACACTCAGCTTTGCTCGCGCCACTGAAGTCATAATCGATTCTGCGCTCTTGTGCCAGCGGAATGGCTTCGCCAGCTTCTCATTATGAGTTTGGATAAAGC
>NZ_JBDWCL010000003.1:0-82137 GCF_039977835.1 Marinobacter sp.
TCACAACCCACTCCTTCACTGACATGCCCCCGGCCATCGATAAAAGCCGGGGACAGTAGCTGGTTCTGTGGCCTGACGGCCACTCGGAGGTGGGTCAAAATTAATGGCCAGTAGTGGGTCATTTTAATTGGCCATTAACAGGTGTTTTCTTGTCTTTCTTCACAAAGACGTGAAGCACCATAATGGCTCCACCGTCTTGGTAGCAGAAAAACCCTCTCCCGATGCCTTCCTTTGCCTTTGCCCGGATCTCAAAAAGCCCGTTACCCATAGGCTTCGTGTGTGGCTCGCCCAGGTTGGCGCCATGCTTTTCAATCATTTCCAGGATTCGGATCATCCGGGCCTGGATCTTTTCCGGCATTTCTAGAATGTCGGCTTCCACATCTCCGTAAAAATTTATGTCCCATGCCATCGCTCAACTTCCCATCTCTTGAAGGTATCATATATGATAACAGAGGATTCTATAAATACCAAAAAAGCATAAGGACAGCCTTTTTTATGCGCATAAAAATTATGAATAACAACCCAGCTGCTGCCGGCAAGAACCTAAGCGGGCTTGCAATTTCCCTGCATTGTAGCGGTGATATCATCGCCGAAGTTGGTGACTGGTTTCATTGAACCACAACAGATAACTCGGGTGGCCACGAGCACCTGAGTAGCGGTTTTGATAGGTTGTCCAAAGCGGGCCCGCAGTTGGTTGTCTACACTGAAAACATAAAATTAATGCCAAGCTACGCAACGTCATATTACAAGGAAGCCCGCTCATGGATCACGAACCAGAGATTAGAAAACGGCAGTTTGGACGTCTAGATCCCGAAGTCGGCGGAGTTTTTTTCTGGCTTTTGTTCCCAGGCTTTTGGTTCGGATACGCTTATTCGATCAAGCTCGGTTTGATCATGTTCTTTGCCTCAATCTGCATGCTATGGATTCATTATCTGGTATCAGGCATTACCCAACGTCTTGATAGAATCATTGAGCACCTCCCTGATAAACGCCGCTAAGGCAACGAGTTGAGCATAGTTTGTCTAAGAGGATTTCCGGAACTTCTTGGAGTTTAGGCTGACTCTTCTCTCCAAGTATGTGCGATGCGCATAATCTGAGGTTATGGTGAACGCCTCAGTCCTCCATTATTGCTTTGACAGCATCCAGTACAGGCTCCGGATCCAGGCCACGAACCAGCCAGGCGCGAGGACTCAAACGTCCGGTATCGATGTCTAGATCAACGTGTGGTGTGACCATAAATCGCGCCAGGACAAAGGCGTTTACCTGCGGGGGAGCCGCGGCCAAGAGATCGGACATATGAGGAATGAGCCCGGACTCGCTGAATTGCCACTGCGGAAATTTCAACGTCCCCGGATGGACCTCGAACACAGCTAATGATGGTGGGACTTCGCGTGCTTTGTTCGCCACCTCTTCTGACGAAAGGCCGAGCCATGAGGCCACGGCAGCGGTATCGTAAGCCTCAGTAACGAACGCGCGACATTCTTTGATGAGCGCTTCCAAACTCTCGCGGAGACATTGCCGATCCTCGGGTGAATCATCCAGCCCACGAGCTCCGCCACGCCGGAGAATGGCAATCTCAGTGTCCGACAGGCCATGGCCGGTTGAGCGCGAAGCCCCAATCAAATGGTCAACCTGGCTTTCCAGGTGCTCTGGTAGGGCTTTCCGAATATACGCTTTGGAGATGCCCACCTGGACCAGAAGCTGGATATCCTCTGCGGTAATATCGACCATACGGTTTCCAGTTCGCATCATTCGCCCCGAAGCCGTTCATTGCCCAGTTTTCGTTTTGCCCAGCGCTCCAGGTCATCGGCAAAATAATATCCCACTCCCCCGATCACCAACATCGACACGAAGAACGCCGAATAACCGATGAAGCCTGCAAAAAGATTCATAACCGCCCTTCCTTTTTCAGCCGGTAGCCTCGCCGTCCACTTCATGATCCTACGCAGCTTTAAGATATTTCTCACATTGATTCTTCATCGACAATGATAACCTTTTCCCCGAGTCATTTGGTCAGGATGACCGGGACTCAACGCCGGCACGGATGCCAGGCAAACGCGACACCTGCCCAGTGGTGTGACGCGCCGGGGAGAGGCCTGGCACCAATCCTATCTCAGCCTGCCTTCTTTTCAGATGACTTTCCCCAGTTCGTCGAAGAATGTTTGGGTTGCGCCTACAAGTATCGATGAATAGACTTCACGGCCTTTCATCATAATCAAACAGAGTCAGAGCGCGGACCGGATAGTCATCTCTGTAATTTCCATGGATTGGCTTATCTTCTGTGGGGGTATATGGGTGCGAAGCTGATTGCAGATACGTTGGCGCTCTGTGGCATGTTTACACCTAAGGGGACATTTCTTCATTTTTGTTAGTGCTTTCAAATCCCTACCGATTTGCGTTTATGGATTGGCGGCTCTGTTCAGTATTTCGGCCAATGCTGTTGTCGTAAAGAAGTCCAACAGCGGCTTGTGCCACCCGCCCCGAAGCGGCTGGTACGAGCGGACCAAGAACTATACGGCTTTCGATACTCTTGAAGCTTGCCTGGAGTCAGGTGGGGAGTTGCCAAAGGGTGTGACCCAGACTTCACCGAATGGCTCTCAGGATCCGTCAGGAGGGTACAAACGTTCAGCGTTTGGGCATGGCTGGGATGACGCTGATGGTGATTGCCAGGACAGCCGTGCAGAGGCGTTGATTGCTCAATCTACCACCAAGGTTAGGTTTGCAGGCGAGAGTCGCTGCAGGGCCCTCACAGGCCGCTGGATCAGCCCCTTCACAGGAAAGGTTATCCAGAACAGCAGCGACATCGACATCGACCATGTCGTGCCACTGAAATGGGCTTGGGATCAGGGAGCCAGTGACTGGGCCAGGGAGAAGCGCGAGCAGTTCGCCAATGACCCGGTGAATCTGTGGCCAGTCGAGGCGGGCTTTTCGAAAGACCAACATCGAATAGGAAAAGCATTGCTTTTGTAGTCGGATCGGCAAAGTATGCAAAGACCATTCAAGTGCCGGTGGCAATGTGACAGTTTGCGTAGAGAAGCAAGTCGATTATCAGTTTAACGGTCACCGTTTTGAGCCCTTCTGGCTTATCCTCAATGAGCGGCGCAAACCACCGCTTCTCCCGCTTATGTTCACTACGTTTCTAGCTCGATTCAGCGCTGTTTTTGAAATCCGAGAATTATCCGACGGAACGTTGCATGGGCGCACTAGCAAGCTATATGAGTTGGTTGAACGAGAAGTGTCCGATGCGACGATACGAGCCTATGTCTACGTTTTGGCTCAGTTTCTGGGCTACCTGGAAGAATGTCGGCTGAATCATCAAACGGCGGGACTGCATGCCTCTTCGTCCTGTAGTGAGCGATTCGTGAATCATTACCTCAATGAGGTGCTTTCAAACCGTCTTAAATCGGCGCAATCCCTCCAGACCCATCTATCAGCACTCACCGCTTATTATAACTTTCTGCATTACATGGAATTTTCTCCACGCCTGGCGCTGCGCGTTTATCGACGGACCCGGCAAGCCATGGCGGAACGGAACACCAAACAACATTACATCCACTACGTTCCGAGACACGCGCGTCTCACATTGCTGAATCATTGTGAAACGCTGGCTGAAAAACTCATGATGAGAATGGGGTTCGAGGTGGGCCTCAGGACGGCGGAGTTACAGGGTCTGCGCACACCCGCCTTGAGTCCTCTATTCAAACAGTTGGACGACCGAGCATACGACCACGTCGAGCAGTTTGGCTACTGGCTGGAGGGTCGCTATGCCAAAAACAGCAAGAGTGGTTGGGTGTATTTTGACAGAGAGTTGCTTTCCGATATGAGGCGGTACTTTAGTACCGAACGCCAGTGGCTGATTGACGAAAGCGGAGGTGCGGATGAAAGCTTTTTTCTCAGAACGGATCCGCGATTTCTCGGTACGGGCATCAGCGAGTGGCACGCCTCCCGACGGTTTCGACAGAGGGCTGGTGAGGCTGGTTTGCACCCCAATCTGAGTTTTCACGATCTGCGCCATACCTTCGCAACTGAACTGTTTCATGAAGAACTCACGGGGCCTGACGGCCGGGAAACACGCTCGGAATCGGCAGCGCTTATTGTTGTTGCCCAGCGACTCCGGCACACCATCGGGCGAAACGGTCATGCCTCATCGGTCACAACTCGGTACATCCGCATGAGACTCCAAATGTTAGAACTGGAGGGTGGGAGGTGAGTGAAAAGTTGGACGGAGTGGCTGAGCTGGCGCATGCAGCGGACGATATGGCTAAAGCATTCGATCAAACGCTGCCGGAACAACCCACATATACATCGATTAAGCCCACTCGAATCACATACAACACCCAGGCTGGTACCACTCAGATCATAGCATTGGCCCGGGAAAACAAATTTCACGAAGCCATTTTCCAGGGGGCCTCCGCCACATTTCAATCAGACTGGTTTCATGGCCTTACAGAGACATCGCGACGAGCTTATTCGGACGCCATACGACGATTCATAGATTGGGTGAATGAAACGGGTTACGAAAGCAGGGATATCAATCGTTACGATTGCCTGAAGGCCTACGAAGCGTATTGCATGAATCAGCAGGGCCAGAAGCGCAGCCCGTTAGAATTCTTAACCGCAGTTATGAACAGGGCCCTGGCTAGCCCCGGCCTGACTGACGAGGATTTCGGCTATCTAAAGACACTACTGAAGGTGTCAAAGCCTTCAAAAGGAGGGGATGCTAAGCCATATACCCTTACGGACTGGTTCAATCTGCCCTGGCTGCGATCTGTTCTCGGTGAGCAAAAACACCTTCAACTGGAAAGCCCAAGCAGATTGTTTTTGAGCTTTCGGGTGACGATTGCCGAGACTCTACTTCATCTGCTGGACGTCCGGGCGGAATGGCAGCAACACCCCATCACAACGTTTGAAGAACCTGCTTGCGGGAAGAACTGGTTTCGTAAATGGAACTACAAGGTATTAAGGCGTTTTGGTTCGTTTGATTCCGCAGGGCAGCCGCGAGACGTATGGACAGAACTGCTGTGGCTGGATTTGGTCCGCCCCTCTGACCGAGGGTCTATCAAAACGCTGTTATCTCAGAGCGGCATTGAAAGCTTGGCCTCTATGCCTCGGGTCTGCGGCCAACGTATTCGGTCCTGGGCTCGGTCTCCCACCATTTATCATCCGGATTATCAACACGCTTACTCCCCTCTTGAGGAGCGCCTGATGGCTTGGCTGGTTGCCTGTGAAGCGGTGCAGCCAACCGATATTCCCAAACTGAAAACAACGGACTACGCACTCGAATTCAATCAATCCGGTCGCCTGATTGCGATGGAGTGTTGTTACTACAAGGGCCGCGCCAGCTCGACTCGGCAACCAGCGATTCTGATGGCGTCCGATTGCTGGACAAAAGCCCAATATCGCTACTTAACAGGTTTGCCGGTCTCTAGCCCTGTTTTCCAATTCAACGTTATGTCAGAAAAAGCGATGCCGGACATTAGAGAAGGTTTCGCGCAGAAAGGAGATATCTCTTTCTTGTGGCGAATCTGGCAATTGCCTCGCGTCCAGCGGCGGATTGACGCAGCTTTAAGGCGTGCCGGTGCCAGTTCGATTTTTCTGGACGCCGTGTTGGCGCTGAATCAGGGCAGCGAGCCCGTGGGCATTTTCGCAAAGATACCCGGAAATAATATAGGGACGTACCGTGAGTCGGTCGCGCGCCCGCTTCCTCAGCACATATTTTCTCTCACGCATGTGAAGACCACTGCCGTCCATGCGGGGTCGGATCGTTACCGTGACGGTGACCTGATCAACCACCACTCGCACACTTCGGCAACCGAAAAGCATGCTTATCTGACCGACGCCAATAAGGATTTCGTCAACCGTGCAGGTCGGGTCACCCGCCTGGTTCTGAACGATCTTCAGAATGTTGTCTACCAACCATCCGTCTCCGCGATGGCGGCAGCGGTGAACGATCTGGAGTTGAGCACTCGCGTGGTGGAGGCCACCGGTTCAGAGGACGTTCGAGTTCATTCGATAGATCAGTCGATCGAACGGGTCCAAAACGACGATGTCATCCTCGTTCCTGACACAGTGGAGCAGGCGCTGCTATTTATTCATACGATCGCCGAAGCCGAGGCTCGGCTACCGCAAATGCTCGCAGTCCGGCCCGATTGGGTCGAGCGCACGCTGTTGATCCGCGTTGAATGGATGACGCGCAATCTGGCCCGTATGCGTTCTGCTGCTGAGGCCCAGAAACAATATGCCAACCTCAAGCCCCATCTACCCAATTTGTTTGATTACCTCCTGGAGACTGTGGAATGACCGCAACGTTAGCACGTCGGCATCGGAACCCAGGGGATCTCAATGAATTGCAGGCACGTCTCAACGCTTTGCCTGGTAACCGGAGTAATCAATTCACTGAGAACGTATGGCAATTCATCAACCTGAGGGGAAAATGTTACACAGTCGACTTTGACACTGTTTTGGCACTGTCTGAGGTCTATCCAGACTGGGTGCGGGAACAGGGCATTGATCCCGTCTCGCTCTCCAAAGGGATCTGGCTGTCCCTCGCCGAATCGACGACCGTCAACAGCTACACAAGAAGACTGAAAGGACTGAGGCTATGGATGGTCGCCTTGGCGCGAAGAAACCTGGCCCGCCTCACCCGCGAAAACAGCCGAGAGGTGTTGGCCTTCATGCTAACGAACAATTGGAGAGGGGGACGCCCCTCGCCGCTGAAAGCCGTGCGCAGTCAAATGGACATGACGTTTCTCATGCCCCTTCAAGCGCTGAAAGACGCCACTTCGGAGTTGGGCCTCGACTGGATTTCTCGGGATGTGACGGAAACTCATGTCAGGAAGCAGTTCAAGGAGCTGATCCCTGAACTGACGGATAATGACCTGACCTACCAGGATTGGAAAAAAGGCCAATCCTTTAACCTGCTTACATTGGATCATGGAAGATACTATGTGGAGCACTGTCTCAATTTTTTTGAGGAGCACGCCGCGCTTGCCTGCGCCCTCAGTCAAACACTGCAAGACTTTGCGACGATTGCCACGGATCTGGGCGTGAGCCAGACATCTGTCAGGGCTCATATCTCCCGGGTCCTTGAGGGGCGACCGGTCACCGAGATATGGCCAAGTTCGCCAGCATTGGGGCAGCGGATGCAGACAGCTGTTGTGGATTACTTCTTGGAAGCTCACCGCCAGGCGCGTTTCGAACATCACGTCCTGAAAGAAAACGTGCTAGAGCAGGTTGCCGAGGCTTTCGGGCTTATGCCCTCACCGGAGACCGTAGACCGCCTGCGGGTTATCATCTGGGATTGGCTGCGCCGGGAGGATATCGAGGAAACGCAGTACCTTCTGGGGGAATGTCCGAGGCCGGTGCCTTGGCACTTGTTCCTGCAAAATCTCGATGCCATGAAACAACGCTGTGACCAAAGTGGCTCTTTTGTGCCCACGGTGGCATTTTTTAAATCCTTTGGCCTCGAAGGAACAGTATACGAGGGCGGAAAAAAGACGAAAGGCGGCTACAGTCTGCCTCGCCAATTCATTGAACTGGTCGCGTCGGCTGGCTTAGTCGGTGTGGTGGCGTTGACCGGATGGCGAGCAAGCGAGTTCGGGTTTTCCTATTCTGACATCCAGCGCAACCGAAACGTGGACAAGCTGGATCAGTATGCCTTCCCGCATCGCTATCAGGTAGATTGGTACGTTTATAAGACATCCGGACGAGTTCGACAGTTACGGGAAGTTACTTTCAGTGCAGTTGCTATCGCTGAGCGCCTGGGGCGTATGCATGGCTCTGACAATGACCGGCCATGTTTGTATGGAACATTCAATAAAAAAATCGCCTCTCAGTCTGAAGAGTCAGTGCTCAGAGCCGTCAGTGGCCTGTGGCCGCACTACGTCCAGCACTATACTGGTTTTGAACTGGTCGATAACTGGGAGTCGTGGCAAGATTTGGCGCAAGTTGAAGCATCCGGCGATTCGCTGACGATGGGTCAGTACCGGGAAAGGGAACGGCTTTTGGTATTGCGCTCCGCCGACGAATGGAACGAACTCACAATAGACGGGAATTTACGAGAGGCGCATCGCCGAACCCGTGAAGAATGGCCTCGGCTGGCTTTCTTTTTCCAGAAATCTGTCGGCGACAAGAAAGACTGGGTGAACCAATACCGTAACGGTACCCTGCGGCCAGACTGGCGGGCTTTGCTTGACACTCACCTGTCGGATGAAACACGGAATTGGCTTGCCTCGCTCAGTGACGTCGAGTGCCGATCGGGGGAAACATCCAAAAGGATCCACAGCGAAGCGCTGGGCGAAGCACTGTATCCAAGCCCCCACGCGTTCCGCCACATGTGGGCAGAGGCGATTTACCGACGGTTTGATGGTGATGCAGGCTGGATGATCCGCAGCCAGTTTAAACACATCAGTCGAACCATGTGGCTGGCTTACATCCGCGATAAAGACAACCGCGCAGGCCACCAACTGGTTAAGATCCGCGTCATTAACTCGTTTGTCCACAACTACATTAAAAATCACGGCAAAGGCTACGCCGGTGAAATGAACAAGTTACTGCGCCGCCTCCTCCGACAGACCCGCGTCCAGAGCCCGGAGCAACAGCTGGAATTGGCCGATCAACTGGCAACCATAGAGGTTGAAAACATCAAAGCGAATCCCTGGGGGTATTGTTTGCTGATGCGGCGGACCCGGTATAGGGCCAGATGTGCCGAACAGGGTGAACCGATGCGTCACAATGCGTCCCCGGAGTTGTGCCTGGGGTGCGTCCATAATCTGATGCAGACGACCAATGTTGAGTGGACGCTTTTTCAAATTGCGTCACATGTTGAGGTTCTGAACAACCCGGTCGTCCCGGACATTTTCAAACAGCCTTCGTTCGAGCTGGTGCGCAATGTCACACGTCACGTCCGGACGCTCAACGCCCGCCACGAGGCACTACCTGAGCTTGAATACGTGTTAACCAGTTACAAGTCGAGGGCTGTGTAATGGTGATGGAGTATCTAAGAAAGCGTGCGGAGGCAGGGGCCAACAAAGGGCTCGAAGATCGTCCAGACTGGGTGTCCGACAGAAACGCCAGTGCTGCCGCCTGGCAGTGTGTTGAGGATATGAAACGAGAGAAGGCCCTCTACATTCGGCGTCACCGCACGCCTACGGATTTTCTCGTGAAGAAAACTTATCAAATCAAGGGCTCAGAAGTCGCCGCGGCACTCGGCATGAATCGCGCAACGCTCATGAATACGTCGAGTTATTCACCCCATTTCAGGCAGTACCTCGATGCAATAAACGCAAATCTGGAGGACGCCAAAAGCGCGAAATTGAAGCAGGCTGAACATCCCACAGCCGCCGGAGTCAGAAAAAGCCGGAAGGATGACCTCCTTAACCTGGTCAGAGAGTTGCGCGCTGAAAACGAAACATTGAAGTCTTTGGCAGCAGAGCCGTTGGATGAAATCTACGCGGGATTGCCTCTGCCCATAAAAAAGAAGTTGGGGATCTCATGATCATTTATGGACCTCAGAAGTCGAAACTGAGGCCTTTTGTGGTAGTGGCTGACATGGGGTCGGCACGAGGGAAGTCCAAGACAAGCCCATTCGGTCATCACATCCAGCCATCAAACCCTCACATTGTCCATTTTATGGATTTCATTGACTACCAAGACAAATCCAGTTCAGGACAAAGTTCGTAAGTGCAAATAACTTTACGGTATACATCTAGTTTTTTTATTGCTACATAATTTAAGGACGCATGCCTCATGCCGCTAAAACACGTTTTCGGGAACCTTGCCGTTGGTAAAAAACTGGCAGGCAGCTTTGCTGTTCTCCTCATCCTGCTGGCCATCGTCTCTGCCGTCGGGATTCTGTCACTCAATGACTATAATCGCGGCGTTTTGATACTAAAGTACGCCAACGCCTCAGAAATTGCGTTGCTGGAGGCAGAGCGGGCCGAGAAGAACTTCACAATCACACAGGACACGAAATACATCCAGCGCGCGATCAAGTACCTCGATGAGGCTAAAGCGGCTGTGACACCCCTGATTGATATGCAAGACACTGGCAGCGAAGACAGGCAGCAGGCAGAACAGATCCTGGACGGTGTTCGGTCTTATGAGGAATTGCTCAAACAGTATGAAACCAGCATCTCCGGTCCGGCAGACATTGCCCGATCTCTGGAAAAGCAGACGTACTCTGTTGCAGGCAGTACCATCGACTCGATGGAGGATCTGAAACAGGGCGAGGAGACAGAATTACAGGACATATACGACCTTGCTGTTGCTGAAGTCATTATCGTGACAGTGATTGCCCTCCTCTTAGCGATCGTTCTTGCGTGGACCCTGACCCGATCCATTACCCGACCAATCAATGAGGCAGTCAGCATCGCCAACAAGGTAGCTTCGGGCGACCTGACGGTGAACGTTCAAAGTGAGCGAGGCGATGAATTCGGTCAGTTGCTCGCAGCCTTTGGCACGATGATCACCAACCTCAGAGAACTGATTCGTGAAATCGAAAGCGGTGCATCCGGCATAGCTTCATCCTCCGAAGAGCTTTCCACGGTAACCAACCAGACCAGCCAGGGTGTGGCAGAACAACAAGCCCAGACCGACCAGGTGGCCACTGCGATGAATGAGATGGTTGCGACGGTCAATGATGTGGCAAAAAGTGCGGAAGCGGCCTTTGAGGCCGCCAATCACGCCAGCGAGAAGTCCGGCAATGGTGAAAAGGCCGTCCGGGAAACCCTGGAACTGGTCGCAAACCTGAATACACAAAGCGCCAACGTGATGGAACAGCTCAACGGTCTGCAAACTGAAACCAACAACATTGCAACTGTGCTGGACGTGATCAAGTCGGTTGCCGACCAGACCAACCTGCTGGCACTGAACGCCGCTATAGAGGCCGCCCGTGCTGGCGAGCACGGGCGAGGTTTCTCGGTGGTGGCCGACGAGGTGCGGTCACTGGCTCAACGCACCCAAAGCTCCGCCGCCGAGATTGAAACCCTGATCAGCAACCTGGTTAGCAGTGCCGAAACGTCGGTTTCCAGTATGGAGACTGGCAATAAACTCGCGGAACAGACACTTGAGCGAGCGCAACTGGCCGGTACGGTCATTCAGGAAATGGCGCAAGCGGTTGAAGAGATCCGACAGTACAACAGTCAGATTGCAACGGCGGCTGAAGAGCAAAGCTCCGTGGCCGAAGAGATCAATCAGAATGTCGTCTCGATCCGCGATGTGGGTGATCAGTCTGCCGCTTCTACCGAGCAGGTTTCAGCTGCCAGTGAAGAGCTGGCGCGGCTTGCTGAGGGGCTGAATAGCCAGGTTGCCCGGTTTAAGGTGTGATCCAGAGGGAAAGTAACGCGGAGGTCCCGCTCTGCATCGGGCCGGGTCTTCGTGAGATGCACTTGAGTATTACTGCAAGGAAACTGGCTGTCACGGGTGTGCCCTTTTTGAGGTGACTTTCCAGAAAGTTTGGGGGCGGTTGGTGGCATCGATGCTGTTCAAACGCAAAGAGTGAGAAACGTTGTGGATATGCCCAACTTCGATGAACTCAAGGATCTGGCCCAGCGGGATCCGGAAGCCTTTGAGAAATTGCGTGAGGAGTTGATTGATGACTCGATTTGCAGCAGTTCGAAACGCCTCCAGCGCCGGCTGCGTGGGCTTCAGTTTACGATTGAGGCCCGTCGGCGGGTAGCGCGAAGCCCCATGAAGGCACTGCTGGACCTTCAGGGCATGATGTACGACTCGGTGCTCAGTCTCCAACAGGTGGTACGTCGCAAGAAAGAGCCCTCTGAGTCAACAGTTCGGAAAAACAACGGTGTTCTGCCTTTTCGGACCTCTAATTCCTCAAAGGATTAGAGGTTGGTGATTTTCGTGTGACATTAACAGCCCTGAAGCCTTAGGTCCGGAATTATGAAACCACTTGATGAAACCGCCCGTCTCAATGAGTTGTCGTCTCTCAACATTCTGGACACGCCCCCGGAAGAGCGGTTTGATCGCCATACACGCCTGGCCTCAGTCGTGTTCGATGTTCCCACCGCCTTCATTACGTTCATTGACCATGAGCGGGTATGGTTTAAATCCAAAATCGGAACCGACGTTCCTGAAGTAAAACGGACAGACAGCATATGTCAGTACACTCTTGGGCGGGGTTTTCTTGAGATTGAGGATACCTTTGAGGATGAGTTTTTCAGAAGTCATCCAGCGGCCAAGGGCTCACCGCCAATACGCTTTTACGCGGCCTCGGTTCTGCACGGCCCGAATGGTCAGCCCGTAGGAACCCTGTGCCTGGTGGACTACATACCCCGGTCTCTCAGTAAAAATCAACGAGACCAGCTTGAAGCGCTTGCTCGACTTGTGGAGTTGGAAATCGATCGCGACAGGGCGCTGAAGACCGACTGGCAGATTCTTCGGGATTCCACTTTGCGGGATTCGTTTACCGGCCTGCCTGGCGAAAGGCTACTGGAGGAAAATCTGGAAGGCTTCATAACAGCGGCGGAGGCTGAGCAGAGCCAGTTGGCCATCCTGCACTTGCATATAGAGAACTTTGAAGCAATCGCAAGCCTGAGCGGAGGTGATGGTTGGAATTACGTGGTGCAAGTGTTTGTCGATCGACTTGTAACGCACAAAGAAAGCATATTGGGGTCAGGAAGGGTGGCTCCTGACCGCCTTGCTCTGGTCGTGCCTTTCGACTCAAGACAATCGACGTCGACAATGGCACAGCGGATTATGGGCATAATGACCGAACCCGTTGAATTTGCCGGTCGCGATTTGCGCCCTGAAATCAGTATTGGTATCAGTGTTTATCCAGTTGACGGTAGGGAGGCTCGACTTCTGATAGATCGTGCGCAGCGAGCCTGTAAGTTATCCACCGCCCAGATTGATTTCTATGACCCCAGCGGGGAGGCCAGTGCAAGGCGCAGCCATCTGATCCGGAACCGCCTCGGTACAGCTTTGACAAATGGCCAGGTCACCCTGAACTACCAACCAATCTGGTCCGCGGATGGCACCCGTGTAATAAAGTTTGAAGCATTGGCTCGCTGGCAGGATGAGGAGTTGGGTGTCGTTAGCCCAGGCGAGTTTGTACCCATAGCCGAAAAGCATGTCAGGCTTTCCCACCAGTTAACTTACTACGTATTGCGGCTGGCCTGTCTGGAGGCACGGACGTGGAAAACAGATCCCCGGCACGAACCGATTCGCGTCGCGGTCAATATTCCTGCTGCGGGATTTTATCATCCAGAGTTCGCACAATCAGTCTTGAGTCTGCTCCGTGAGGTTGACCTGGCTCCCTCCCGCTTGACGTTGGAGTTGACCGAGGAAAGCTTGATCCAGAATATCGACCAAACCCTTCTTACGATGCGGGAATTATCGAGCCAAGGCGTAAGACTGGCGCTTGACGACTTCGGGACCGGGTATTCATCCATGAATCATCTTAGCCAATTGCCCGTGGATACCCTCAAAATCGATAAGAGCATCGTTGATGGACTGCCCGATAACAGGAAAAGCCTGGAAATTTTGTCCGGCTTCATTCGCATTGCTCATGCCATGGAACTAACGGTCGTTGCGGAAGGTGTGGAGCACGAAGTGCAGCGCCAGCTATTGGCCAAACTTGATTGCGATATGATTCAAGGCTATTTGCTAGGCCGGCCGATTACGGCATGCAAAGTGCCTGAATTACTGACCAGTACAATCACAGACCGGGGCCAAGCCTAGAAAATGAATTTAAAAAGGGGTGGAAATAAGTGAGCAATACAATGAGCAGTGTTGATCAACGGACCCAGTTGGCGGGCGAAAACCGCTTGGAACTCCTGATTTTCAAGCTTGGATTCAATGATCAGTTTTTTGGAATCAATGTATTCAAAGTTCGAGAGGTTATTCCCTGCCCGAAACTCACTGATGTCCCTCATGTAGGATCGCATGTCATTGGCATCATGAATGTACGTGGTGAAACCATCCCCGTCATCGACATGGAGACTGCCACTGGAGTAGCTGGTGGTTTGCGTCAGGCTGCCCTGGATATCCAGAACGATGCGGTCTCCGAGGATGCGACCAGACCGTTGCTCATTGTGAGCGAATACAATCAGAAAATTCAGGCCTTCCTGGTGAAGAGCGTCGATCGCATCGTGAATCGTAGCTGGACGGAGATAATCCCACCTCCTAACGGTCTTCCCGGTGGGCACTATCTGACCGCGACCACCCAGTTGGATGACACCATTGTGGGCATTCTTGATGTCGAAAGGGTATTGGCTGAGCTTGCGCCCGATATGGGCGGCAATCTATCTGAAACGGTATCCGAGAAAAGCCGACAGTGGACAAGCGAGGGTAAGGAGTTTTATCCGATACTGGTTGTTGATGACTCTTCAGTAGCACGCCGACAACTGACTCGTGTTCTTACCGACATGGGACTAAAAGTAGAAACCTTTAATGACGGTGAGCAGGCCTACCTTCATCTGGAGCAAATCATCGCTGAAGGGAAGTCGCTTGCGGATGTTTATCAGGCCATTATTTCAGACATTGAAATGCCAAGGATGGATGGTTACACGTTTGTCTCGAATGTGAAGGCTAATCCAGCCATGTCTGGTATCCCCGTTGTTTTGCACAGCTCGCTTACTGGTGTTTTCAACAAATCCCTGGTGGAAAAAGTCGGAGCCGATGGCTTCCTTGAGAAGTTTGATCCCGATAAGCTTGCGAACTTTGTGATGGAGACTGTTGGATCGACCAAAGCCATTGGGTGACGGTGTTCTGGTTCAGGGCGTGGACTACCATTGTTTTAAGACGCCCATAGGCGTGTCTGATGCTGCCGAGAGATCATCTTCTTTACAGAGCTGTACCTACACTGGTTATTAGGCTTGGTTGCGGTAATGGGCACTGAGCCTTTGGACGGGCAGTGCGTCTCCACTACAATTATCGGTTCGGTTTCGGGGATCAGTCTTTCCCGGTGGTATGGTTACCTGGCACGGGCATTTCTTGTTATCGACACTGTTTGCGCCAACTATGCACTGTCAATCGTATCTGCCTTCCTCCGCCGATGACAACACGACACGTTGGTTTTGCTGCGGCAACCGCTTCTTGGACACTTGCATTTCAGCCCTGTGGGGAAGAGCCGGAGATAGCTCCTTTGGCCTTTCTTCGTGACGTAGGGATGTACATACTGGAACAATTAGGATGATCATTGGAGCAAGCGATTTGCTCCAATGTGCGGGTATCAATCTTGCCAAACTACAATGAAAAATCCCTCAGCGATGATTATAGCCCTGTCTCTAACGTCACCGGCAGGACGTCAGAGTATGTGGGGCGGTTGCTCGTAGGTGACGATGAACCGTGGTTACTCAGCAGTTTGTGCTCGATATTGCGTGACAAGGGGTTTGAGGTCGACGGTGCCAAGGATGGCGACGCCGTCTGTCAGCAATTTCGAGAGAATGCCTACGATCTGATATTGCTGGATATCCGCATGCCTGGAAAGAGCGGTTTAGAGATCATGGCTTGGTTGAGAGAAACCGGCATTGACGCTCAGGTCATCATTATCAGCGGGCATTCCGACTACCGCATCGTCAGGCAAGCATTCAAGCTGGGTGCCTGCGATTATCTAAGAAAACCCTACGATGTGGATAAATTAATCCGGGTTGTCGTTGGCACGGTTTTGGAGCGACGGCAGGGACATTCACAGGCGGCTGGGGGGTGGACTAACCCGTTAACAGGCGAGTTTTTTAAGCACACACTTGATCATCTTCCGGAACTGGTTTTTTTACTGGATGAGCGCAAGCGCATCAACTACCTGAATCATTATGCCGAGAACCTCTTAGGATTGCCGGCGGAGGATCTGATTGGCCAATCGTTCTCTCAGCTCGTCCATGAGGGTGACATCTCAAAACTTACACAGTTATTTGGTAAGAACGAGGCAAGAGAGCCAATAACCCAAGAGATCCAGTTGAAAACAAATAATGGTGTTATTGGTTACCTTGACTGCGACGTTACTGTGGTACCTTCGCCTGAGGCGAGCATCGCGCTCACTTATTGGCAGCACCCCCCAGTGAGACCTCTTTTCTTAGGTATTGCGCGAGACATCACGGAACGCAAACGGACGCTGGCATTGATGGAGTTTCGTGCTTCTCACGATATTCTGACCGGGCTACCGAATCGGAGCCTATTTATGGACCGACTTACATTGGGTGTCAGTCAGGCAAAGCGGAATAGGCAGAAGCTTGCAGTGCTTTTTATTGACCTGAATGATTTCAAAGCGGTAAATGATACATACGGGCATGGGGTTGGCGATCAGCTGTTGCAAAAAGTCGCCGTCAGTCTGACACATTGTCTGCGAGAGGGGGATACTCTGGCCCGTTATGCCGGTGATGAGTTTACGGTTCTGTTACCCTCGCTCGCCGAAAAAAAGGACGCCGCAACGGTCGCACGCAAACTCCTGGACTCGCTCGAAGCCCCTTTTCAATTTGACGGGGCCGACCTGCGTGTATCCATGGGAACCAGCATCGGGATTGCAATCTTCCCCGATGACGGGACTGAGGCGGAAACGCTGGTAGAACGGGCGGACATGGCCATGTATTCCGTGAAACAGAGGAAAAAGAACGACTTTAATTTTTTCGGCTAGCGTACCTCCAAGTCCTCAATCAAGTCCGGAATAAGAGGGAATTTCTTGGGCTGCACACGCAGAAAACGTTGCCCGAAAAATATTGCTTGTAAGAAATTAAATTCTCAGATATTCAGACGTTTCCAGAAAGGATCGCAACAAATTTCAGTTATTCCTGCTTCGTATAACTAAGTTTGAATCGCAGCAAAGGCGCCAAGGGCCCGAAAGAATGGTTGCCACCGTCAGCCCAGTGCGGTTATGTGGCGAGATTTCTCCGCGTTGTGCAGCAGTACGGTCTCAAACCCTCGCCGCCGGAAGCCAGTTGGATTAAGTCTTTCCTGGATAGCTGCCGCAGCTGACCGCCTGCTAAAATGATACATGTGGTGTTGGCTACTGCGAGCTAAGAGGGTCTTATGAAAAAGAAAACGTTCACTGAGCAAGAACTGTTGGCAGGCCTTGATGCTGAGTCGGCCCATGCCGACGAACTAGCCACGATGCTACCGCAGGAACTGACCCCATTGGAGCGGCTGAAAGGCTCCGTCATACGCTATGAGCGGCCACTCGACCCCGTCTGGGATGAATATTTTGACTCAGACGAGGGTGTTTCCGAAGATTTCATGGAAGATCGAGAGTAGGCTCCGAAGGGGCGTGAGTAATAATGCCGGCAGCTATCAGATCTCGCTTCACGCATGGCTCTGGCTGCTCCGCAAGGTGTCTATTATCAGCCCGCTCGTGACGACGCATTTGCAGAAATCGTCACACGCTTTTCCGGTGATGAACATTGTAAAGATCACGATGAATTAAAAGGTTGGGCGCAAGCAGGTCAATCAACCTGACCCTCCTCCACGTAATGCTCTAAACCTATCGGTTCTGCTTGCTCCCATTCCAGCAACTCCGGGGGCATGGGCGAATCGGGGTGCATTGAGCAATTAATATTCTTGGAACCATAAGTTGGCCGCTTTCATTGGGAAAGCGGACCTTTTTACCGAGCGTTTACCTAATCCTGATTATCGTCCGCTGTGTCATCGGTTAGCACGGGATCGAGAATAATTTTGTTGTCTTCGAGTGATACATGTAGCTTTTGCCCAATTCCAATGCCCAGCGCCAGCAGTATGTCCTCTGGCACCTCAACCACTAGGTCCTCACCGTCTCTTAGAATTTTTGTTGTTGCCATCTTATCGATCTCATTTTTATCGACCCCTGTTAATTCAACCATAGTTTGGCAGAAGATGGTCTGAAAGGCTGCTTGGTTTCAGGAAACTGTTCGATACATTGGGGAGGCACCTTGACGACAGAGGAACAGTCCATTCATGAAGACATTCAGCCTCATTGGGAAAGCGGACCTTTTTACCGCGACATGAGCCATTGAGAACAGAGCGGCCAATTTATGGTAACAATCGGCGGCCACTTTATGGGTTCAATACCAACTAACTCGGCGAGCTTGTATGGAGGGTTACCCTTCGGACATGAAGCTCGCCTCTATCTCAAAGTTGAGAAGTCAGAGATACCTCAGCTAAAGTCGCCTGCGTCGATCTTGGCGAGAACCTGATAAACTCGCCTGCATCCTTCAGGTGTTCTAAGCAGCTCGCTGGGGATATCTCCGCCTAGCGCCTTTACCGGGCGTTCTAACCATTTCAGAGCGATCTCTCGATATTCAAACACAGCCTCGGCCATCTTTTGCACCGTTACCGCGGTAATCTCGGGCGTGTTGGCTTTTCTTTCAGACATACACCTAAACCTATCTCAAATGACTGCGTTGTTCGAGCACCTCCGGGAGTTTTACGTGCTATGGGCGAAAAGGGCGAGAACCTCATTCCAGTAATGGTTACTAATACGAAGATCAATCTCCTCTTCATCCGGAGTCTCTCTGGATCGACCAGAAACTTCAACTGACGTTTGCCCATCCAGATCCAGGGTGAGAGCAAAGTTGTCGTCCTGGTAGAACTTCATTGCTTTCGATTTTTTGGTACCCCGAGTCTCCGAATCCGGGACGAATGAAACAACTTTTTCCCCGGGAAGATCTTCTCCGATCCTGCGAGCAAATTCCGCTAAATTTGGTTCGGCCAACACGTAAAGCCAAGCACTTGTATCTGCCGGATCTGTTGGCTGTCGCCTGAGAATCCGGCCGAGAACCTGCCGAAAATGCAGTTCGGTTCGGATTCGACTGAGGTGACAGCAAACCTGAAGTCTCGGAATGTCAGTGCCTTCGCTGATCATCCCAACCGAGATGATCCAGCGATCAGACGACGTCTTGAAATTAGAGATAATGCGCTGCGCTTCGGGCGTCTGATAGGTGACGATGATTGGATGCTCCCCAGCCAACGCAAGTCGCCTCGCTATTTGTTCAGCGTGTGCCACAGATGCTGCGACAACAAGCCCCCCTGCCATGGGCGTATGTTCGCGTATGCTCGTCAATCTTGCTGATGCCTCAGAAAGAATCTGGTCAATGACTTCGTCTCTGAACAAGAAATCCGGATAGCTGATGTGCTCATTCTTGAGAGACTCGCTGATACTGGCGAACGTTTTACATCCGAACTCGGCCGACTTCAGGCTGATCTCGCGATTGTCTGTAAGAACGATCTTCGGTGCCCGGCATACGCCGTCCAAAACAGCCTGTCGCAGACCGTACTCATAGTCGCAGGAAATCTGTCCATTCGATTTTATATACTGAGAGAGAACGATTGGGCTGTCGTCAGTACGCCACGGAGTGCCCGAGAGAGCCATTGTGTAACGTGCTTTTCCCTGAATCCTATCCAAGATGGTTCGTCCCCAGCTATTGCCAATCGGTGAGCTCTCCCAAACGACGCCTGAGCAATGATGTATTTCGTCGAGAACCACCAGGACGCGATGTTCGCGCAATACCTGCCATAACTCTTCGGGCAGGGTGTCCATGGATTGGTAGGTATAAGATCCCCCTGCTGCTCCGATCTGACCATTGAAACTCCGTCCAAGAATTTGACTGAACGTTAAAGCCGCGCCATGGGCAACGGCACGAGATGGAGAGAAGCACACGACAAAATCGATCTTGTCGTGCTGGAAGAGGGCCTTGGCAACCGACGCCACCATCACCGTTTTACCAGCGGCCGGTGTTGCGTGACAAAGGAAATGCGACTGGTTCTGAAAGACTGACAGAGCTTTCTCACTGCATTCAACCTGCCATTTGCGGAGTCGGATCATGCATTGTGTCCAATATCTGCCAGCACTGTTTCCACTGCACGTAGCTGGCCCAGCGCCTTCGTACTTCGGTCGCGAGACTCAAGATATTGCGTCCTGACCGTTTTTTGAAGCGCCGGATATTTTTTGAGTAGGCGCTGATACTCCTCTGCCTCACCGATACTTGTCATCAGTTCTACCTTTCGCTTCGAAAGCTCTTCCTGCAACCCTTTAAGTGTCGCTGGGTCCATTGAGGATTCGTTTTCTTGCTCTGGTTGCGCAAAAGGGGAACGTTTGATCGTCAGAGCAATCCCGGGAGGCGCGCCTCGGTAGACGAACTTGCAGCCTCTTCCTGTTTCCCCTTTATGCCTCTCCAAGAGGCCGGCTTTCAGCAGGCGACGTAGTTCCCTGTCGATGCGTTTGCGAATCGAGTTGTGATCGAGATTATCCCGGTCGGATGACTGGGCAACGTAAAGGTCTCGAATCGAAGTGGTTGAAAAGGGATTATTCTCTGGCTCCTCCATGAGCGAAAGCAGGATGGGATCGACGCGAACTTGCTTTATTTCGTTCATGGGAGAGTCCTAATTTGGGCTGAGTGTCGATCGGGGCGATTTAATAAAATGGGTAGTATATGCCGTGGCTCCCTATGCCTCAAGAAAGCATAGTCTTGTCTTTTATGAGGACAAGAAATGCGATCGTTGGTTTGTAAGGCGTTTGGACAAAACCTTCGCTCAGTTCGCCAATTGAAAGGATTCTCTCAAGAGGGTCTGGCGCGTCTAGCCGAGATAGATAGAAGTTATTTAGGAAAAGTCGAAAGGGGGGAGGTCAATATCACCATTGAAAGAATTTACCTACTTGCAGAATGCCTACAGTGCTCGCCAAAATCGTTGGTACTCGATGTTGATCAGCTGGAGGAATAACTCTTCCCCTCTGACAGGATAGTTGGTACAACTTGTTTACAGCTCAAAATCAGTGTAATCATCGAGAACATCCTGTTTCGTCATCCCCAGATAGTGGAGGGTTGCAGTAGAGGATTTTTGGTTCATCAATTTTTTGATCGTTTCGATTGGCGCGCCTGCCTTATACATCTGGTAGACAAAGGTTTTTCTCATGCTATGAGGGCCAAGAGGAATATTAACCATTTCGCCAATTTCTTTGAACTTTCTGGCCACTACAGATCGGTTTATCGGTTTGTTGGTGGGTGCTCTATTGGACTGTGCTTGGAAGAGGTAAATGTCATCGGGGTAGGCTTGCTGGCGAGCTTTGACGACCTCCTGGGCTGGCCGGTTAAGAGAAACACGGTAGTGGCAATTGTGCCTTAATTTCAGGATCTTAACGGTGAGAGCGTCAGGTGTCAGATCGCCCGTCTTGATTGAAAGTAGGTCGGAAATCCGAAGCCCGGTATTCACCCCAAGGACCCAAATATCCCTGTATATTTCTCCGCCATGCTCTTTTAAAAGGTTGGTGATGGTCTTGATATCCTCTATGGATTTGACTATGCCTACTTCGTTCATCGCTTTTGCCTCTAGGTCACACAATTGTAATCTACTTACATTATGTGACCTAGAGACAGTAGTCAAGGTCGGATTTGTGAGTCAGGTTTTGGCATACTTTTGACTCCTCACTCTTTGCCCAATCCATGACCTGCTGTTCAAAATCGACTGCTGGCGCGTTTTTCCATTCTTGGGTGATGAGGCCAGCATACGTTCTGACTGTAGTGGTTCAATGATTCCGGACACCAACGTAGGTGGTAATATCGCCACCATAAACGAGGTGTCTGATGACCAGAAAGCGACGTTCTTTTTCTCCTGAGTTCAAACAGGAAGCAGCCAGCTTGGTGCTGGATCAAGGTTACACGATTCCCCAGGCGAGCGTGTCTCTGGGAATTGGTGAAAGTGCTATCCGGCGCTGGGTTAACCAATTGACCGAGGAGCGTGACGGTGTCACCCCGAAGGGCAAGGCGTTAACCCCGGAGCAGCGCCGTATTCAGGAGCTGGAAGCCCGCTGCAAGCGCCTTGAACAGGAGAAAGACATACTAAAAAAGGCTACCGCTCTCTTGATGTCGGACGACATGAATCGTACGCGCTGATAGACCAGTTGAGTGAGCGAATACCTGTTGAAATGGTCTGCAATGCGTTTGATATCAGTCGTTCTAGTTACTACGAATACCGCCAACGGCGGAACCGTGTGGATGTTGAGCGTCTGGCCCTGAAGGTCCAGGTAAACCGGCTGTTCACGAAGAGCCGCAGCTCTGCCGGCAGCCGGACAATAAAGGGCTTACTCAGCGAAGAAGGCATTGTCGTCGGGCGCTTCAAGGTTCGACGTCTGATGAGCGAGTTGGGGCTGATCTGTAAGCAGCCAGGCCCTCACGCTTACAAGCAGGCCACGGTCGAACGACCGGATATCCCGAACCACCTGGCCCGCGAGTTCACGGTAGACCGGCCCAATCAGGCTTGGTGTGGTGACATCACCTACGTCTGGAGCGGCCAGCGGTGGAGTTATCTGGCTGTCGTGCTGGATCTGTATGCTCGCCGCGTTGTTGGTTGGGCGTTGTCATCCAGTCCGGATGCAGATCTGGTCGTCAAAGCTCTGGACCACGCCTGGGAACTGCGCGGTCACCCAGAGAAAGTTATGTTCCATTCGGACCAGGGAAGCCAGTATGCAAGCCGTAAGTTCCGTCAGAGACTATGGCGCTATCGAATGACACAAAGCATGAGCCGACGTGGCAACTGCTGGGACAACGCACCGATGGAGAGGCTGTTCAGGAGCCTGAAATCTGAGTGGATACCGGCCTTGGGATATCGGAACCTGCCTGAGGCCAAAAAAGATGTTGGTGGCTATCTGATGGACTACTACAACCGGCAACGACCTCACACGTTCAACGGTGGTATTTCTCCCGTTGCCGCTGAGGAAAACCTTAAAATACTGTCCGGGATTAGTTGACCACTACAGACTACCAAAGTGGCACTATGATGCTGTAGCTAACCAGTTGCGGCAGACTGCACAGGTCTAATAGGAGGCTACGTTGTCGATCCTCGCCTCTCAGCTATCTTCATATCCTCCTTTCTCAGCGTGTGGAGGATAGTCAACTCTTCTCGATATTGATCAACCGACAACTCTCCATTAGTTAGACCCTCCAGAAGCGCCACTTCCTGCTTTGAGTAATATTCGAGGGTCATTATCATATTTGCAGAAGAAATCGTCTCTGAGTAATCCACAAGCCTTTGGTAGGCCAGATCGATGTAGGTTTTTAAGGTGTCGATGTTTTTGTGGCCAGTCCACTGCGCTACCTCAGCTTTGAATGCTTCAGTATTTAGTAATGCCTTAAACTGCTCTGGTTCGTTGAACTGGTGCCGCTGAATGAGAAGAACAAATAGGTTTGTACAGAAGGCATGTCGAAACATGTGGGCACACGCAGCTTCAGTTACACCGGCAGCCTTTCTTAGCTTGTATATCTCTGAGCCTAATGTGCCGGGATCAAGAGGCATTCCAGTTGTATCAGACACGAAAAAATAGTCATGATCATTATTAAGACCCAAACATCTCTTCACTTTAGGATTGCGGTGAATTCTTATATGCTTTTTTAGACTATTAAGAAGGCCTTTGCTCACTGGTACGGTTCTTTCAGCTCCCTCCTCACCCTTCAAAGTATCTAAGCGAAGCATCGGGTCTTGCATCTTAGAAGCCGCCATTATGTCTGATACTGTGAGCGTTGTAAGCTCTCCGCGCCTCGCACCAGTATTTTCGAGAAGATCAATAAGGCAGGTTCGTCTCTGCTGTAGAAAACGATCTCCAATGGCTTTGTTGGCTTCACGTAGCTTTAGAACAACGCTCGGATCAATTGGGTCGCGAGTACGTAGTGGCTCGCCTGACGAAATTGACGTGTGTGTCCATGTTACTTGGTAATTAACCTTATTTCTGCCACGTTTGTCATTATACCTAATCTCAACAATACGTTCTTCACCTCGAATAATTCCTTCAGGCGCAACAAAATCTTTAATTTTGTAAAATTTTCCAACATATGAAAGGAAGTCTAATGCACGGCGGCCAATTTCATTTGTCCTGTTCTCATTACGAACCTTGAATGTTGGGTTATCGAGGCGCACTTCCGTGCGTATGGCCGATACAAAGCTTGAGAAAATGTCGTCGTTAATATCAGTTAGATATATGTTCTTGTAAAAACAATACCGGATAAGTTGAGAGATATCCCTTGCAATGCCTCCAACTGTACCTCCGCTGGAATCTCTTCTGGAAAGGATACGATCTCCTCTCCCGGAGCGATCAGAGACCGCTATAATGTAGAGATTGCCAATTAGACAAGACTTACCATCAGGCCAGGTAACGAAAGAAAAATTGTCTCTATTCTTAGTGACAAGGTTGCCCAATGAGTAATAGCTAAACAAATCAAGCTCAGGTATCAATATTACCAATTGTTTTCGGTCTTTGAGCTTCATTTTAAATGATCTCTCAAAGGATTAATATTAACAACGTTGCTATTCTCTACATTGTTATAGGGTGGAGCGTTAAGTGAAATAATCGCTTTCAATCTTTCAATCGAATCAAAACAAAGCTTATCTCTCGCTTCAGGCTTTGAAGCTGACATAATGTTCCTAAGAGAATGCATAGCACTAGCTACACCTTGCAAAAGAATGAGGTTTATTTTTCGCTGCTCCTCCAATTGGTGTTCTAACTCGGAGACCTTTTTGTGTAACCCCGCCTTTGTTCTCTTATTGGGAGCATTCTCCTTCTCTAAGTGCAGATTAATAGCGTCCAACGCATTAATCCTTAACTTGTTGATTAAAGAAAATCCGCCATCGAGAACTTCGCTTGAATAGTTCTTTAAAGTATTGAGGCTCATCGGTGACGTTCGGCGAGACTTTTTGCCTTCAAAAAACTCAACTTCTAAGCCGGCAGTTCTCCTTTGGTCTTTGAGGTCTGACGCTAGATCTGTATTATCAGCATAGATGTGAGGGTTTGCCGACACATCGATGAGGAAATCTTTTAGTGCTATAACGCCATCAATAGACTTCTGCTTTCGAGAACTATTTGCCATTGCTATGCTGCGTCCAATATCTTCACAATGACGCGCATCTGCTCGCCATTTTCGTCTTCGAAAAATTCAGGCTCAATTTCGATATTGCCTTCTTCAAGGAGCGATGTGATGTAATCCTCAATTTCGTTGGAGTCAACCAAATGGAAGTCGTCGGTACCAAATTTGGCTTTTAACAAACAGGCGAGTTCTTTGTAGTTGTCGTCACCTTTATGGTACAGATACTCGGTAATATATTGGGCTTTAGCGCCTCGCAAAACTGGACCATCTGTTGTTTCGGTAATGTAGTGCCATACGTGCTTCCTGTCTGTATGGCCTAGCATCCATTGAAGGGTTTCTAACCCTCCAAAGCTTGAAGAGTAGAAGAAGAGCATTGAGAAAAAACGACGCAACTGATGTTGTCTTATATAATACCGTTGATTATCGTCGTTTAGTGGTGTTTCAAAGTAATCACAAAAGGCATCAAAATTACGATGATGCGTACATTGTCCGGAATATGATAATCGTATTTCGCCAGTCCCAGGAGGAACAGCAAATAAATTGGTGTGCTTTTCTAAAGCGCCTACAGCTATTAGATTTGACTGGAATTTTTCTATTGCCTCGATCATTTCAACCGCAATAGGCTCGATGGGGCGGGCTTCGGTTTGCCTTAGGCCAAACACACCTCTAGTGCTTTTTCTGTTTTGAAAAAGCAGCCATCCTTTCGATTCGTCTAGGCAATTACCAGCAATGAGATCGCATAATTCACCTTGACGCCTTGCCATCAAAGCGCCAACGACAGTTTGAACTGCACCGTAATAAACGGTGACAAGCTCTACCAAGCCTTGATTAGATCTCAGTGCATTGAAGTGTTCCTTATGGGCTAAACTTCTGGAGTCAGTTGGAAGCGTGCCAGGCGATCTAGCAGTCAGGCCAAGCTTCTTCACGCCTAGTTTTCTTAAGCCAGGGCTCACTAACTCGGCTATTTGTTCATGTTCAAGACGGGTGGCAGAGCTGTTAGATTGGATGCAATATCGAGCTACGTCGACATAGCTGTTAAGGATATCTTCACCATACTCAATATGAAACTCAATAGCCTTCCTAACCGCTGAAAACACTAGGTCAGATGGCAGCGTTTGGTATCTTCCAAGTTTTTTTACGTTGGGCTGATAATTGTATATTTCAATAAGACTGTCCACAGGCGGAGCAGGAATATTCAATGCATGAAGTTCGCCTATGGAATAGAGATTCTCTTTGAAGTAGCGGAAATGCGTACTACTCATCTGTGAGACGTCTTCTCTGGTCGAGCAAGGAACCATATTGAATTCCCTGTTGCCATGCCCCTCGCGAGGTATTTCGAGAAGATCAAAGCTATGTTTTGGCTCGGACTTGAGTCTGACGGTGTTCCTATAGATCTCCTTTGATAACAAAATCGAGTTAGGAACTAAGCCGCGTGACCTGGATTCGTATAATCCGTGGTGCATGATTGCAGCACGAATAATGGGGACATCCTTAAGATCAATGTCTAGCAACTGTTCCTCTTCCTGCTCTGGTGTTATCACACTGAGATTTGGGTCGGTTTTTAATAACTCATCAAGTATATTTCGATCCGTTGAGTTAACAAGATTGATCAAGTAGTTTGATAGATTTCCGGACCAGTCGAATAGCGACTCATTTGTAATCGAATGGGCGGCGATCCTATCAAGTATTAGTTTTAGATCGTCACTTGTTATTGCGGCGAGCCCTGTTTTAGACAGCTGGTAGTCATAAGAATTGTGCAGAAAATAGTCAACAAATCGTATTACTTGATTGAACGCCGATGCTTGTGTTTTTAAACTATTGGTAAGACTGCCATTACCCCGCTTAGCGGAGGTAGCGATAATCAACCAATGCTTAAAGCCCTCTAATAGATCGGCGTGTTCAGCCGACAGCAATTGTGACCCGTCATCAAGCTCTACATCCCAATTCAACTCCTTGTTATTTTTGTAATTAAAGCTATACACCCAAACGGGTTCGGGAAAATCACTCAGAAGCCAGTCCGCTTTGCTGTATTTGAGCTTGGGAGTTTCGAGAACATCTTCGAGAAACGATAGTTCAGCGGGAAGCCGCATGGATCATCCTCATCATTCGGTTAGGTTCAGCGTGCAGTAACGCAATATCAAGGTGTTCTAGAAGGAGCGGATCCTGGCCTTTGCTAATCTCGTTTGTTATAAGCTTGGAGACTTGGCTCCAGTATTTTGCAAGCCCGTTAACGTGGTTAGGGGTTGGTGATAATTCGACTGCTTTTTCTAAAGAAACAAGCGCTGTCAGAATGCCAGCGTCTACGCTTATAAGCACATGCCCGTTATTTTTATCAACCTCTGATCTCTGATTGGATGGATTTGAAAGATGTCTCGGTATCTCTTTCAATCTGTGGTTAGAAAGAAATTCATGCAAATCCTCCATCGTTTCAAAACTGGCGGCCCGTAATAGATGTGGACTGGACTTCATCACCTCACAGACAAATGCTTTTTGGAAGATTCGAATCCATCTGGTTTGGAAAAATGCCAAGATTGGCTCAGGTAGATAATGGGACAAAAGATCTGTGCTGTAATTTTTATGGCCAAGCGCTTTAGCCATTGCGTCCACACTTTGTGTCTCTAAGTAAATTTCCACCGCTCTTGATGCGCGTACTGCACTTAATGATACGCGCTTCATAAAGCGAACCGCATCTTCTTCGTCATGAGGTTTCTCAAAAACCCTCAATACGTCAATGAACTTATCTCTTGCGGCCCTGGCGCTGCGTTGACTCTCGATTGTGCTTGTAGACCATGATGGTGCTTTAGCAACTAATGGTTTGCCGAATCCCCGGCCACAGGTTAGAAATAGATATCGCCAGTTGTCGTCGTCAGTATTCTTGCAATATTCTCGTAAAGAAGAAGTAATTTCGATTACTTGCTTGACCAGATCGGCTGCCTTATCTGTAAGCGGAATCTTTTGTTGGGCTAGCTTTTTCCCTCTTCGTCGTTTATAGCCCATCAGCTGATAGCCGTCACCAGATTTAGTGAATCCGACTAACCTGCCAGCTTTGTCGTAGAGTGCAAATTGCGTAAGAAAGGTAGGAGTAATTTCCGGGCGCTCACAAGCTAGAAGAAGCATAAAAGGGTAAAGGGTGTTGACCGTAGGCAATCCCAAAAGTTGAGCAAGCGCATATTTCTCTTCATTGCCGAAAAGCCTCACCTGCCTGTTTTTCTGGTCTACAAGATCACGGTAGTCGGTGGCTTCAAATGTAGCGCAGAGGTTCTCTAAGCCGATTTCATAAAGAGATTTTTCACTGTTGCCGCCAGTTTGACAAACCCCAAATTTGCTAAGTTCTAACCGCCTAACGGATCTTTGATACAAATCCTTAGTAAAATGCTCGGCCCATGAGCGGACTACAGACATATCCTGTTTGACGTCGTGAAATAGTAGTCGTATTGCTTGCTCATCTGTGTACTGGAGTGGGACCTCTGTGATCAGCTTGGTTTGAACTTGACTGCCATCTTCGTTTATTTTTATTTTAGTTTGTACACCAGATACCCCTGATTTTATTGCGGGTTTTGGCAGAGAAAGAGAAAAAGGAGGTACCCAGAGGCCTGTATCAATAAAAGCCTGGTGAATGTTATTTATGAATGTTCCCCACTCCTTGACCTTAGAGTTAATATTTAAGCCTCGCTTATTGCAATCAATAAAATGGTCGCGCATGAACTCCTTAAAAAAATCCTCAATTCGTAAAGGATCAGAGAATGTGTCAACGGGCCATTTGCTAGGATTTGATGCAAGATAATTGATAAAAGTATTCGGGATTGTGAGCAATGGTCTGGCCTGCTTTTCGAAATGACGCTTGTATGCATCAAAAATCATACAGGCAAAGTCTTTTCCATGACTATTCCATAGTGATGGTATGCGCAGGTGTATCTCTTTGCCCTCCCTGCTTGTCGCCATCCAGCCTGACCAGTACAGGCATGTTTCTGCGTCTAGGAGTTTCTTTTTTGCTTCCCATCTGTGGGAAAACCTCTCAGGCAGGTCTGGGCTCCATTTATGAACCCAAAGAGACGGAATATCAGATTTGAGTGAGTCTAGGGTGAGCGCAAGAACTCTGATGAGTTGATATGTGCTATGGGTTGGTAGATCTACGAGCTCCCCTGAATTTAATGCCCCAATGAACCCCTCTACGATTATGGTGAACTTATTAGACGAGAGGTAGGCATACGAAATGTCTGTGTTTGTGATGTCACAGAAGCATTCAAGAAGAATTATCACGGAATTTATGCGGAGAGCTATTGATCCCTGGATATCGACGTCAGCATGCTTTAGAAGGGCGGCAACAACGTCCTTTTCCAGCCTCTTGAACGGATAGCTTTTAAGAGCAACACTTTTCGTGACAGGTGTCATCTACATGGGATCTCCAAATAGAGGCAGAAAAACAAGCAATATCAAGGAAGGTAACCATTAATGACAGGAAACTGCAAGAAGCAAAAATCACGAACGTTCGCTGCAGGCTGACCTTGGCCTGGCGCTGGTGAGGGAATCGCGGCAGGCATTGCGGGAAGACTTACGGGTGATCGTGATGTCGGCAACCCTGGATACCATGCCGATTGCCCGCCTGCTGGGCGACGTACCGGTATTAACCAGTGAAGGCCGGGTGTTTCCTGTGGATGTGGCCTATCGGCCCCTTCCCCGTAATGGCCGGGTAGTAGAGCAGGTAGTGGCGGTGATTCGCGAGGCACTGGAGGCCCAGACCGGGTCGCTTCTGGTCTTTCTTCCGGGTGCTGGTGAAATCCGACGGGCGGAAAGACAGCTTCAGGGCCTGGTGGATAGCAAGGTTATCGTGGCCCCGCTCTATGGCAACCTCAAAAACGACGAACAGGACCGTGCCATTGCGCCGGCGCCCGAGGGTTACCGCAAGGTGGTCCTGGCCACCGCCATCGCGGAATCCAGCCTGACTATCGAAGGCATACGGGTGGTTATCGACAGTGGCCAGCAACGTCGTGCGGTGTTCGACGCCAACAGTGGCATGACACGGCTGGTAACCGGCTGGGTTTCAAAGGCATCAGCGGAGCAGCGCAAAGGGCGGGCGGGCCGGGTTGAGCCTGGGGTCTGCTACCGATTGTGGACCGAGTCGGCCCAGTTCGGGCTGGCGGAATTCACCTCGCCGGAAATACACGAGGCCGACCTGGCGCCTTCGGTGCTGGAACTGGCCCAGTGGGGGGCACGGTCTGCGGACCAACTGGACTGGATCGACCCACCGCCCCCCGCCCATTGGCAGCAGGCGGTGGAGTTGCTGCAATGGCTGGATATGCTCGACCCCGAAGGCGCGATAACCGAACATGGCAAGACCTCGCGGGATATGGGGGTGCACCCGCGCCTGGCCCATATGATCATCCGCGGCCGTGCCATTGGCCACGGCTATCTCGCGGCGGAGCTAGCGGCTCTATTGGAGGAGCGGGACCTCGCCGGGCGGTCGGCGGGCGCAGACATGCAGGAGCGGGTGCGGATACTTCGTAACCCAGGGGGGCGTCACGGTGTTGATGCCGCGAGAGTGAAAGCCATTGGCCAATCAGTGTCGCGGCTGGCTGGTCAACTGGATCGCCCGAGTGAGACGCCGGCTGGTGACGAGATAGGTCGCCTGCTCGCTCTGGCTTATCCGGACCGGGTGGCTTGCAAGCGGCGGGGGGAAGCTCCCCGTTACCAGCTCAGTAACGGTCGTGGCGCGGTTTTGCGGGATGAGGACCCTCTTGCCCGACACCAGTGGCTGGCGACAGCCGAACTTGACGGCCAGGCCAGGGAAGCCACCATCTATCTTGCAGCACCGGTTGATCCGGCGCTTCTGGAGCAGGATCTGGCCACTCACATCCATGAACAGGACGAAGCGGTCTGGGACGATAGCCGTGGAACGGTGGTCGCCCGCCGTGTCAGAAAACTGGGCCAACTGGTACTGGACGAAAAAGCCCTGCCGGCGCCGTCTCTGGAACTGGTGCAACAGGGGCTGCTGGCGGCCGTCAGGAAGAAAGGGCTCAGAAGCCTGCCCTGGACCCCGGCGGCGGAGCAATGGCTTGCCCGGGTCGCACTCCTGGCCCGTTGCTTCCCCGGCGATTGGCCTGAGATTGGCGAGGACTGGCTCACCGCCAACCTGCAAACCTGGCTCGGGCCATTCCTTACCGGAGTAACCCGCTGGCGTGATCTGGAAAAACTCAATCTCCATCAGGCTCTTGCCAGTTTGCTGGACTACCAGCAACAAACGATGCTGGAGCAGCTGACGCCCACCCGCCTCACCGTACCCGCCGGACACCAGGTAACGCTGGACTATACCGCGGAAAACGGACCCGTCCTGGCGGCCAAGCTGCAGGCTCTGTTCGGCTGGACTGAGACCCCGACAGTGGCCCGCGGCCGGGTCCCAGTCGTTATCCACCTTCTTTCTCCGGCACAACGCCCCTTGGCCGTGACGGCAGACCTCACCAGCTTCTGGCGCAATGCCTACCCGGACGTACGCAAGGAGATGCGCGGGCGCTACCCCAAACACCCCTGGCCGGAAGATCCATTCACCGCCGAGGCGAGTCAGAGAACGAAAAAACGCCCTGTTCGCTGATTTTGCCGGTAACCAGAGACTCCGGAACGGGTTCGAAATAAAGATTTCGGGGCGTGATCCACTCGCCCGCCGGAGTATGTAATTCACTGGCCGGCATTTCTTCCAGAGTAACTTCATCGCTGGCCTGATCACTGACCCTGAAACTGTCCCCCAGCACCCAGAAAGGCGTGTGGTGCTCGTGGGCCGCCAGTGCGAGCAGGCGGGTTCCGCTTTTATTGATAAAATGCCCGTCCGCCAGCCAGGTATCGCAACCGGTAATTACGACATCCGCCCGGGGTACAAACAGGCCCATCTGGGCGTCGGTAATCAGCGTAACCGGTACACTCAGATCGTTCAGGTCCAGTGCCAACTGGTGTCCCTCCATGCCGGGACTGCTCTGGGTGCAGATGACGGAAAACCGGTGCTGCTCCTGGGCAAGCAAACGAAAAAGCCCCAGCACAACCGAGCTGGCGCTGTGGGTCATGATGACTGCATCGGCGGGGATCTGCTGGCGCGCATACTGCGCTATGGCTGAACTGGCGTTATCCAGTTCACTGATAACCTGGTGGACCGCAAGTTGTGGCGTACACCCGTCACTTAACAGCGACTCCACCTTGGTCATGGCGTTGCCGATTACAATCATACTGGGGCGGGCTTTGCGGAGTTCATCAAGCAGGGATCTCAGGGATGCCGGCTCAGGGTCTGTCGCCCCCACATACGAAGCCAGGTTCCTGAGGGTATTCAGCGCCAGCGCCGTGGCCCCGGACTGATAATCCTCCCGGAGCCCGTTCAGTAGCTCCTGTGCTCTGTCATCAAAACCGGCCATCGCTGCTACTCCCTGCCATTCAGAATCAAGGGTAGCAGCGCGACTAACGGTTGTCCGCGAGGTTTATTCAATCACCGTGCGGCTGGTTTCCAGATAGTCTTTGCCATTACTGGCGACACCTTTGGTATCAGCACTTTCTGAGGCGAGGTGGATTTCTTCCAGCGTCACCGCCAGTCCATCAAACTCTTCGTTAATCTTGCCGAGGGCGTTTTCCAGCGTGTAGGTAAGCTGATGGATTTCGTTCATGGCTTCCGGCGTCAGTTCTCCATCCAGGATTTTCTCGAGCTTTTCGTTGTACTCAGAGAAATTAGCCACGGCCTCTTTCAGAGTGGCAGATTTTTCACCTTCATAGTGTTCAACCTCGTCAGCAAGCGAAGCCACTGGAAAAGTCAGGGCAGCACAGGTGAGCAGTGCCAGGGTCTGTTTTCTCATATCGTTTTCTCCTTGTCGATATTAATAATGATAATAGTTCGCGTTCAAGATTAGGGTAAGTTTGTTCTGCTGGCAATGATTTCTGTCAGTTTTTGGCTTTTGGTAGGACTGACGGTTCTGGTGAGGATCGGGGTGGTGGGGGTATTTTTCCTTGAGAATGGAACTCGCTTCGCTCAGACACCCATTCCTGGCGGAAAAATACCCCCGTACCCCTCCCCCAACACCAGCAGTCCTACCAAGCGAATAAACATTGCACCCAACCAAAACCTGTATAAAATGCGACCAACTCAACCACACACCCAACCCACATGAAACTGGTTTCCTTCGATATATTCCGCACCCTGGGCTTCCCGGGCACCACCATCCTCAAACCCGAACAATTCCTGGCCCACAAGGCCCTGCTTCGAGAGGCAGACTGGGTTCTGTTTCCGGAATACTGGCAGTTGAACGCCCTGACTTATGGCTTGAAATGCCGGGTCTTTCCCAGTGTTGCCAGCTATCACATCGGCCATGACAAGGTCGAGATGACCCGTGCTTTCCAGACGGTTGCCCCGGAGCATACGCCCTGGACACTGATAGAGGCCAACGGCCCCGACGAACAGCAGGCGGTGTGGGATGCCATGGTGCTGCCGTTTGTGGCCAAACTACCAAAGGCCAGTATGGGCGAGGGAGTGTGGCTGATAGAGAATCGGGCAGACTGGCGGCGGTACTGCGAGCAGACCAGCGTGTTGTATGCCCAGGAATACCTGCCGATCGACAGGGACGCACGGGTGGTGATTGTCGGGGACAGGGTTGTGTCTGCCTACTGGCGGACCCAGGCCGACCAGGGGTTCTATAACAACGTTTCGCGCGGTGGGCGTATCGATAACGGCACTGTCCCCTCCGTGGTAACGGATCTTGCGTTACGCCTTGCGCGTGGGTTGGGCGTAGACCATGCCGGTTTCGATATTGCCCTGGTGGAAGGGCATCCCTACGTACTCGAGTTCAACCGGTTATTCGGAAACCAGGGGTTGGGAAAGGGAAGCGAGCTGAAGACCGCGATACTGGAATATCTGCAACAGCACGCCGAGCCCGAGGACCCTGACGGCCCCGCAGGCCCCACGCCATTCTGGCCTGTTGCCGTCTGATTTCGAACCGGGCTTTCGGGCCGTTCGGGCGGCAGCCCCTATGGGTAGATATGCTCATATCCGGGCGCCCGAAAAAGCCCGATGATCGCGCCAATAACGGGTGCTGCAGAGTTGCTGTGGTGCCTTTTTTTGCCTGTTTGCCCCCTGGAGGGAAACACCATCCATGACTGACTCTGCCAACGCTATCATTGCTGATTACTACACCGCTGAGACCTTTGCGCGTATCAAGGCGTTTGCCGATACCAAGGACACGCCCTGCGTCGTCATCGATACCGTCACCATTGACCGTCAGTACGACGAACTGGTGGAAGGCTTTCCGTATGCCAACGTCTACTATGCGGTAAAGGCCAACCCGGCTCCGCAGGTTCTGACCATGCTCAGGGACAAGGGTGCCAGCTTTGATATCGCGTCTGTGTATGAACTCGAAAAAGTCATGGATCTGGGTGTAACCGGAGAGCGCATCAGTTACGGCAACACCATCAAGAAAGCGAAAGACATTCGCACCTTCTACGAAAAAGGCGTGCGCCTGTTCGCCACTGACTCCGAAGCGGACCTGCGCAACATCGCCAAGGCAGCCCCTGGCTCCAAGGTGTATGTACGCATCCTGACCGAAGGCACCCTGACCGCCGACTGGCCCCTGTCACGCAAATTTGGCTGTCAGACCGACATGGCCATGGACCTGCTGATCCTGGCCCGCGATCTGGGCCTGGTGCCTTATGGTGTTTCTTTCCACGTGGGTTCCCAGCAACGGGAAATCGGCGCGTGGGACGCGGCCCTGGGCAAGGTGAAGGTGATTTTCGAGCGCCTGAAGGAAGAAGACGGCATCGAGCTGAAGATGATCAACATGGGCGGTGGCTTCCCGGCCAACTACATTACCCGCACTAACGATCTGAAAACCTATGCTGAGGAGATCAAGCGCTTCCTTGATGAGGATTTTGGGAATGAACTACCCGAAATTATTATCGAGCCGGGCCGCTCGTTGATTTCCAACGCCGGTGTTCTGGTGAGTGAAGTGGTGCTGATTTCCCGAAAGTCACGCACAGCCCTGCACCGTTGGGTATTCACCGATGTAGGCAAATTCGGCGGCCTGATCGAAACCCTGGACGAATCCATCAAATTCCCGATCTACACCGAAAAATCCGGCGAAGGTGAGGACTGTGTGATTGCGGGCCCAACCTGCGACAGTGCCGACATTATGTATGAACACCACAAGTACCCGTTGCCACTGAACCTGGCCATTGGCGATAGGATGTATTGGTTGTCTACGGGTGCCTATACGACCACCTACAGCGCCATTGAATTCAACGGGTTTCCCCCGCTTAAAGATTATTACATCTGACATTGGGGCGGCCGCGGGGCGGGGGTACTGTTTTCCTTGGAAATGGAACTCGCTTCGCTCAGACACCCATTTCTGGCGGAAAACAGTACCCCCACCCCACGGCTAGCAAGTTGGGAGTGGGATTCCTTTTGAGGGTCAGCTTTTGGGTTGGCCCTTTTGTCGTTTCAGGTCCAGGGTAAATGTCAGGGGAAGGACCAGGATGCAGTAGGCGATGATGAAACCAACGGCGTATCGCGCGTCGTCGCCCCAGTCGGCTAATAAACCGCCGACCATGGGAACCGAGAACGCCAGGGTGTAACCGACGAGAAAGTTGCCAGCTGACAGGCGGCCCGTCTCCCTTGCTTCCACCAGTACGGGTGGTAATGCCACCAGCAGGATCAGCAGAATACCCGCCGTAAAGCTCATGAACGTTGCGCTCGCGATCGACCCCCAGCCGGTAAACGATATCGTGCCGACCGTGCCAACAACGCTACAGATTGCTGTCACGATAACCGGCAATTTCCGGCCCACCCAGTATCTGGCCATTTTCAGCATTACCAGTGAGGCGATCACCTGAGCGAAGTTGTACCAGAATAACGCATCAGCCAGCATTTCGAAGTTGCCCTGCTGCTCCAGCAGGTTTCCCATGTAGGCATTGAGGCCGAAGAACAGCGAGCCGGAGAGGCCGAGCAGGAGGCCTATTTTCAGGGTAAGGGGGTTTTTCCAGTCAGGTAACCAGGCGGGGTTTTTTACCGGCCGCGACATTTCTCTATTGGGCAGGAACAGGGCTGCGGCCACCAGTAAAGCCGGTAATGACCAGGCTAGCAGAGTCGCTCGCCAACTCTCGTCCATCAGCGGCATCAATACTGGCAAGGTGATGCCCGCGCCGATGAATTCGCCCATCAGCATACCGTTCATGTAGATGGCGGAGCCGATGGCCAGGTGGTGGGGTTCCAGCCATCGGGGCAGCAGCGCCGGCAAAGAGGGTTGCATCATGGCGATACCCAGGCCCATAACGGCGCTGGCCAGCATCAGGGTGACGGTGTCCGGTGACAGGCCGCGGCCGGCGGAGCCGATGACCATGATCACCATGGCCAGCGCCAGGGTGTTGCGGGGGCCTAGCCGTGCGATGGCGAGGGACCCGGGCATGGAGCCGACGGCCAGCATTAATATGGGTAAGGTGGTGAGAGCACCGGTCAGAGCCTGCGACAGGCCGAGTTCGTCGCTGATGAACGGGGCCAGCGGAGGCGCCACCAGTATCGGTATACGCAGGTATATACCGGACAGCCAAAGCAACACCGCCACCGGGAGCAGCTTTGCTGCCGGTGGCGGTACTGGGGTTCTAAAAGCGTCAGCCACTGGGGCCGGGCTTAAATGTCGCTGGTGTCCAGAGTGTAAGCGCCGTCCTCGTCGTGGACTTCGCGTCCGGTCACCGGCGGGTTAAAGGCACAGATCAGGCGCATGTCTTCGGTGCCCCCGCGGAGGGTATGGGGGTCGTTCTTGTCAAGCGCGTACAGGGTGCCGTCAGAAATCTCGTGGGTCTCGCCGGTTTCCTTGTCGAGGATGGTGCCGTTACCGGCGACGCAGTACACCGCCTCCAGATGGTTCTTGTACCAGAGGTTCAGCTCGGCCCCGGCAGGGATAATGGTCTCGTGGAACGAAAACCCCATGCCGTCTTTTTTGAGCAGCATGCGTCGGCTGGTCCAGCCCGGCCCTGTTACTTCGCGCTCAGTGCCAATGATGTCCTCAACTCGTACAATTTTCATACTTATCCCTCATTTTTTGATGGAGCAGCCTTACAGTATACACATCCTGGTCAGGTTCGGTTCAACCGCCAATCGTCGTAGGCGCCCATGGCCTGCTCAATGGCAGAAGCCAGTGACATCCGGGTTTTGTCGTCCAGGGCCCGCTGTTTACGGCAGCGTTCCAGGGCCCGGTGAATGACCTGGCGGTTGGCCCGGTCCAGGTGCTCCAGCCAGTGATTGTCTGCCGGCGCCAGGTCCAGCAGGTCACGACCTGCGTGATTGCGGTGGCTGATATGCCACCAGTGATTTATTGCCCTTCCTAATACAACATAGCCGAATTGGCTGTCCTGTACAGGGCCAAAAGTGGCAGTCCTGAGCCCGTTTGTCAGTACCCCGGTATTCAAAACCGGTAGCGTCAGGCGATCGCCGTAGAAATAGCTGCCGGCGGCGCCAATCAGTCCCCCCACCAACGCGCCAGCTCCCAGGGAGTGCCCAAGGGTCAGCGCATCCACGCCGGCGCCACCCACGGCGCCGGCGCCGAAGCCGGCTGTCGCCAGGTAACGACGGTTTACGCCCCAGGCCTTGCGGCTGTCCTCGCTGAACAGGTCGTGCTCACTGTGCCACTCCAGTTCGGCCTCCTGGCGTTCCACGCGGTGATGCTCATAAAGCTTCTCGATGGCAATTCGCAGGTGCTGTTCCCGTTTCCGCTGGTTGTCATACCAGCTGGTTCGCAACTGTCTGGCCAGCTCGTCATCCGACAGTTGACTGGTCTGGAGGGTGGTCAGGGTGCGCTTCTCCCGAAACGACATCATCTCCTCCAGGGTCCGCGCTATCATCGTAGCCGCTTCCGTCCGGCGTTGACGGCGCTGAGCCAGGAGAAAGGCGGTTGCCTGCGCCAGTGGCTGATCCCAGGCCGGCTCCAGCTGGCCAAATGCCCGCAAAAGGCTGATATGTTGCTCGAACGGGGCGGAAACCGCATCAAACTTGCGAACAACCTGGAAGAACTGACCAAGCGCTCGCGCCCAGGTGTCGCTGTAGTCATCCTCGCCAATACTGTTGATCAGCGCCAGGCTTGGCCGTCCGCTCCAGCGCAGGATGGTCATCTCGGCTTCGTGTTGTGCGCTGTAGGGCACCGAGCCGTCAACCACGTAAATAATGCCCGCGCCTTCGGTCAGCGGTGTCAGCAACTCACATTCATCGGTGAAACCGCCGTCGTCACGGTGCTGGATAATAAAGGCCTTCACGGTATCCGCCCGATCCGAGGCGGAGATGCTATGGGCTTCCAGCCATTCCATTACCCGCCGGGGGCGCTGGAAACCCGGGGTGTCTACCAGGGTATACAGGGTTTTGCCATCCACCGTCAGCGGGTATTCCTGGCGCTGGCGGGTGGTTCCCGGTTCCAGGGCGATGGCGATGGCATCGTTCTGGGACAGGGTGGCCACGATGCTGGATTTTCCCTTGTTGGGGTGGCCAACCACGGCAAAGACGGGGGCAGCCATTATTTGTGCTCGTCCTGCAGTGCGCGGTCAATACGGGCCTGCGGTGATGCCATGTCAGGCGCGCTGACGACAAGCCGGCTGTCTCCGGATCGGTCAGCAAACCTCAGCCACTGGTTTAGCTGATGGACCGGTGGTGGCTGATCCGGCTCAGCCGCCATGGGTACCAGGGCAATGAGCGTGTTTGCCGGCCAGGACTTGCGGGCCTGGCTCAGGAAGTCGGCCAGTTCCCCGGTGGGCGGTTCCCAGCTGCGGGTAACCACCAGGGCTGCAGGGCTGGAGGGAGTGCCGGCAAACGCGTTTCTGGCCTGTTCGATGATGCCATTGTCATGCTCAAGGGAGGCGTTGCCGCCTGCTGCAAGAATGTTCTGATAACCGGTCGACAGGGTGTCAGGGAGTTCGGGTTCGCCAGCGCCGGCCCAGCGGATGAGAACCTGTCCACCAGGCAGTTGATGCAGTTCCCCCCGGGTGTTGGTATCAGGCAAATCAGCGGCGTCGTTGTGGCGATTGCCGGTCTCCAGTGCCGGGGTTTCCATACGGTATTGCAAGGCGATCATACCCGGGTGCCTGGTCAGTTCCCTGCGCGCCCGGATACCGGGGTGGACGGCTGCCACGGCGAGCAGAACCAGCCGTGGCAGTACGACATAGGTGACCCAGAGCATGGCCACAAAGGGCCACCAGCGCCCCCACAGCGACGGGTCAGTGGTACCCTGGCTGTCGCTGCGGAAGAACCGGGTAGCCTCCACCAGCTCCCTGTCCGGTACGGCTGCGGGCCAGAGGTTGTTCCAGGGGGCGGCCAGGAACGCCAGCAGGTTGTAATAGCTGTCGGAGCCTGTGTCCAGAGTCGTACTCCAGCCAAAAGCGAGGTCCTGTATCACCACCAGTACCAGCAGGGTGACCAATCCCGCTATGCCGAACATCAACCCGCCGGTATGGGCGGCGCGAGCCATCAGCATGGGCTGCAGTGGCTGCAGTGCTGCAGACGGGGTTGTGGTGGAAAACTTACGTAACAGCCAGCGCCAGGGCTGCCAGCCGGCAAAGGCCTGAACTGTGGTAATCGCTGCCAGCAGGCACTGAAGCAGTACGAACGCCAGGATAACCGTGAGATTGATTCTCTGGCCACCGTCGTAGAACAGCAGGCCGAGCATTGCCATAACGCCGGTGATCAGGCCCACAAAGGCAAAGCCTGCCGTCAGGTGTCGCCAACGGCGCAACGGGTCGTCGGAGGGCATTGGCGGCCGCAGTTTGCGAACATGCTGGAGCCACTGGCCAGGGCCAGGGGCCAGGCCCTTGTCACGACAATCAAGGGCGAAACGGCGATCCCTCCGGTGCAGGAAGGCCGGGCTCTGGTCGCGGTCCCGCCGGACCTGCTCGTCAAATTCCAGTAATCGTTGAATAGCGCTGTCTGGCATTGATTATCCTGGTGAACTGGGCGGTGAGAACCTTCCCGTGATGCTAGGATAAGGGTATCCCATAACCCGGTGTCAGACATAACATGACTAACCACCTCATGAATCTGCGTCACGTTCCTGATGACGAGGCCGACGAAATCCGTGAGCTGTTTGAAGCCCACGATGTGCCCTATTACGAAACGCCGCCCAGCCGCTGGGGTATCAGCATGGGTGGTTTCTGGGTGCATGACAACGACGAGGCCCGGCGCGCAAGGGAGCTGCTGGAAAACTATCAGCGGGACCGTTTGCAGCGTCAGCGCGAGGCTTATGAGAATGATCTGGCGGAAGGGCGAACCGGCGGGTTCTGGCACCGGTTGCGCCATAAGCCGGTCACCACCTTCGCGGCCTGCATTGCCATTGTGGTGATTCTGGCGCTGACGGTGGCCCCTTTCGTGACCCTTTGAATGAACTCAGCCCCCGTCTTGCTCGTGGCTGACCGGTCGCGTGTTGCCCCTATGCCGGACCAGAAATTCCGCCGCTTTTTCAACGGCATTGCCGGCAGTCAGGAAACTGGTTACATGGCCTCGCAGATACATCAGGTAAAGCTCGCTCTCGACGCCATGGTCTGTCAGGCGGGCCCGGAACTCCTTTGCCTGGCTGACAGGTACCAGCATGTCCTGCGCGCCATGGAACAGAAAGAACGGCGGCGCCCCAGTTGAGATGTGGGTGATGGGGGAAGCGGCCTGGTAGATGCCGGGTATGTTTTCCTGTCCGCCCCCCAGAAACTGGCGGATCAGTTTGCCGGAGCCAAAGGCCCGAAGGTCGGCCGGCAGACCACCGGCAACAACGGCTACGGGTCTGGCATACCTGCCTCCGTAAGGCTGGTTTAACGGGTGTCGGGATTCGGCGACCAGTGCCATCAGGCTGACCAGATGGGCGCCGGAGGAAAACCCGAATGCACTGATGGCATCCCGGTCCAGGCGGTAGTTGTCAGCCTCGCGGCCAAGCCAGTTCATGGCAACCTGCAGATCGTACAGCTGGGCAGGGAAGGTGTGTTCCGGGGCAAAACGGTAGTCAATGTTCAACACCGCAAAACCCCGGCTGGCGAGGCTTTCAGCAATCCACGCCATATCGGCCCGCGAGCGCCGTTCCCAGCCGCCGCCGTGTACCAGCAGCACTGCCGGCCGGGGCTGGCTGCTTTCAGGCAGGTAAAGATCAGCCTGCAGAACCTGGGGCCAGTCAGCCGGCGAGAAAGTGATGTCTGTCTTGGTAATGAAGCGGGTTTCCGGCACTGGCACGGCCTGCTCCGGCGCATTCTGGTGTGACGCACAGGCACTCAGAAGAATACTGACAAGCAGGGCCAGCAGGCGTGAAGGGCGCATCAGTTCTCCATGATTCGTTCGGGTTGCAGGAACTGATACGGCCGAACCCCTCCGGCGGATGTCCTTTCGTATTCAGGCAGGAAAGATGTCCGGAAAACGGGACAGCGTCCGGATTTCGCGACACTCGCCCTGAATGCGGCACTGAGCGAACCAGAAACCTCTTTCTCGCCTTCTGGCAGACCTCCCACTGTCCGGTTATCCGGAAACCTCCATCACGGATTTTCGAGTTTCCCTTATAATGTCCTAAATATCAAAGGCTTGGTTTATTGGCACAGGATACGCATGGCTACGCAGGTGGTGCCTGGCTTCTCTCTTGTGCGCCCGGCTCCGGTGTCTAACAAAAACAACAGGGAACATTATGAAAACACTACTGCAATGCACGTTAATCGGTGCGGTCGCGTTAAGCGTGTCCGCCTGCAAAGAAGGCAACTCCCCTTTCAACCAGCTCCCTGACTTCATTCAGGGTGATATTCAGTCGAGCCAGTACGATGGTACCACCAATGACCTGCTGACCGGTGGGCTTGGTGCCAGTGGCCTTGCCAGTGGTACGGCGCCGACTTTTGACGATCCGCTCAACCCGACTCCGGAGGAGCTGCGAACGCTGGCCATCTACAATAATTATCGCGCTCTCGTGGACACGGTACCGGGCGGTGGATATGGCGAGTTTTTCGGGCCCCAGGTAGGCAATGGGGGTGAAGGCCTGATTGCTGGAGAAGAGCACCTTGCGTACATGTCTGTCGAGGGCAGTGAGGTACCCGTAACCGTCATGGTGCAGGTGCCGGACACTTTCGACCCTGACCAGGCCTGCATGATCACGGCGCCTTCCTCGGGCTCCCGGGGTATCTATGGAGCCATCGGTACGGCTGGGGAGTGGGGGCTGAAGAAAGGTTGTGCGGTGGTCTACACCGACAAGGGCACCGGTACCGGTTCCCACAACCTGACCACCAATGCGGCCCAGCGCATTGATGGCACCCTGACCCAGGCCGATGAGCCGGTGCAGTTCCGGGCTGACCTGAGCGACCAGGAGCGTGCTGATTTCAATGCCGCCTGGCCGGACCGGTTTGCCTACAAGCACGCCCATTCGCAGGTCAATCCCGAAGCGGATTGGGGCCGTCATGTGCTCCAGTCCATCGAATTTGGCTTCTATGTGCTTAACGAGAAATTCGGACAGGAAACCGGCAATGATCGCAAAGTGAAAAAGGTGCTGCCGAAGAACACCCTGGTGATTGCATCCAGTGTGTCCAATGGTGGTGGTGCCTCCGTCCGTGCTGCGGAGCAGGACGATCGCGGGCTGATCGACGGCGTGGCGGTGTCGGAACCCAACGTCAATCCCCGGGTGGACACCAGTTTCACCATTCGTCAGGGCAGCGGTCCGGAGATTACTGAACACAGTCGCAGTCTGCTGGATTACACCACAGCGCTGGCGGTGTATCAGGGCTGTGCCAATATCGCACCGGAAATTCGTGATGTAGCGCCCCTGAACGCCACGTTCAACAACTTCACGGTTGCGGAAAACATCTGTAACTCTCTTGCCAACAAGGGGCTGGTGACCGGCGCTACGACGGACGACCGGGCGGCCGACGCGTTGCGCATCCTGGAAGAGGAGGTGGGCATTCAGCCCGAGCAGAACCTGTTGGCACCCGTCCATTTCGGGCTGGCGGTGGCCCAGAGTATTTCCATGACCTACGCCAACGCTTACGCTCAAGCGGGTGTGGAAGACAGGCTCTGTGACGTCAGCCTGGCCGCCACCGATGCTGCAGGCGCAGTGACGCCCCTCAGCGGTGCCCAGGAGGCGGCGCTGTTCTCGGCGAGCAACGGGATCCCGCCCAGCGCTGGCGTTAACCTGGTGTATGACAACGCCGAAGGCCAGCCCACCAACCTTGCCGCCAGTGCCTCGCCCAGCTCCAGCCAACCGGATTATGGTCTGGATGCATTGCTATGCCTGAGAAGTCTTGCGGTGGGAACCGATGTTACCTCCGGTGCGGCGCTTTCAGGCACTGCAGCTGAGATGACAGACCGTATTGCCGATGGCATTGAACAGGTTCGAGCCTCAGGGAACCTGCAAGGCAAGCCGGCCGTTTTCGTTACTGGCCGTGCCGACGCCATCCTGCCGATCAATCACACGTCGAGGCCCTATTTCGGTCTCAATCAGCGGGTTGAAGGCAGTGGTAGCAAGTTGCGTTACTACGAAATTCTCAACGCCCATCATCTGGATGTTCTCAATGGATTCCCGGGCATTGCGGATCGTTACGTGCCCCTGCACCACTACTACTTCCAGGCGCTTGATCTGGTGTGGGCCAACCTTGCCGACAAGCAGGCATTGCCTCCCAGCCAGGTGGTCAGAACAGTGCCGCGAGGCGATATTGCGACACCTCTGTCCGCTGCTAATCTGACGCCCATTGCGGCTAATCCCGATGCCGGTGATCTCATCCTGTTCAGCGATGACCAGGTGCAGATCCCGGACTGACGCACCGTTTGGCCGGCCCCTCGGGATTCCGGGCCGGCATTGTTTGCCCCCGTTCCGGGGGCGCCATATACTTCCGTCACTGCACCCGGTTCGCCGGGTGCCATGGGTATTGCCATGAATATTATCCAACCCGGTGGTACAGGGTACATGACTGAGCTGTTTACTGATAACAACAAGAGCGGGCTCACCAGGGATCTGATCGAGGCCCTGTTTCCCATGTTCGAGGAAGCCAGCGCCGGCGCCATTGCCGTTGATCACGAGAGCCGCATTACGTGGATCAACAGTAGCTACTCTCACCTGCTGGGGCTGGGAGATCCCAAGGCGGCCATTGGCAAACTGGTCCGCCAGGTGATTCCCCATACCCGGATGCCGGAGGTGGTGGAGACCGGCAAACCTTTGCTGCTCGACATAATGGAGCACAACCAGCAACAGCTGGTCGTTACCCGCTTGCCTTTTTACGACGACGATGGGCGAATCATGGGGGCCGTGGCGTTTGTGCTGTATGACGACCTGCAACCGTTGACGCCGCTGGTCGCCAAGTACCGTCGTCTGCATCAGGACCTGGCGGCTGCCCGCAAGGCACTGGCCAAAAAGACCCGTGGCACACGCTATAATCTTGCTGATTTTGTCGGCGCCAGCCCGGCCGCGCTGGAGGTAAAACGGCGGGCCCGGCTGGCAGCTGGCCGCGACATGCCGGTGCTTCTGCTGGGTGAAACCGGCACCGGCAAGGAGGTTCTGGCCCAGGCGATTCATTCCGTCTCCCCCCGTGCGGAAAAACCGTTCGTGGGCGTGAACGTGGCTGCTATTCCGGACAACCTTCTGGAAGCCGAATTTTTCGGGGTGGCGCCCGGTGCCTACACGGGCGCCGATCGCCGTACCCGTGACGGCAAGTTCCAACTGGCCAACGGTGGCACGCTGTTCCTGGACGAGGTCGGCGATATGCCGCTGCCCCTGCAGGCGAAGTTGCTGCGGGCGTTGCAGGAAGGTGAGATAGAGCCGCTGGGTTCCAACAAGGTGGCGTCGGTGGACGTGCGTGTCATTGCCGCAACCAGCCGTAATCTGGAGGCCATGATTGCTGAGGGTGAATTTCGTTCGGACCTGTATTACCGGCTGAATGTGCTGGAGATCCCCATACCCCCGCTTCGGGATCGCCTGGCGGATCTGGGGGTGCTGTGTGAGGCCCTGCTGGGAGAGATCTGCGATGGCCTTGAGATGCGGGGTGAAATCACCGATGCGGGGGTCGCCGCCCTGGGTGGTTATGACTGGCCTGGCAATATACGTGAGCTGCGTAACGTACTGGAACGGGCGCTGACCATGGGTGAGGACGGCGGTCTGCTGGATGCCGATGCGATTTTCAAGGTGTTACCCCGCAGCGGAAACCGGCCGGCCTCCTCCTTGTTGCCGCAGCCGGTGCGCCCCCTTGCCAAAACCCTGGCCGATGCAGAGGCCCAGGCAATCGAAGAAGCCCTGGTTGCAAGCCGCGGCAACCGCACCCGTGCGGCCAAGTTGTTGGGTATCTCCCGCTCAGTGCTGTATGAAAAGCTGGCAAAGATGTCCTGAAATCAGGACGCTTGTCCTGCCATCCGTACAAACACCTACGACTGATGGCTATACATGTCCGGAGTTCCGGACTATCTGCAGCATCCTGACCTAAACGAAATTTCTATCTTTCTGATAAATATAACAAAAAAATGATTGGCATAGTGTCTGCTATATCCTGTCTGCAGGACGTCAGAACAACGCGGAAAACAAGACTGGCGCTTTCGTTGGACCCGAAAAAAATCATTCGTCCGTCCCGTGTTCTGCGATGTCTGACTACACTTGGATAAGGCCTGTCGGGAAACGTCCTGTTTGGCCGAATACAACAACAATGCTAGGAGACTTGCCAATGAAACTCTTCAAGGCCCTTACCGGTATCGCCGGTGCGATCGCCCTGACCACGGGATCGGCTTTCGCGGATGACCTGCGCTGGAAAATGCCGGTTGCCTTCGCCACCAATCTCCCCGGCCTGGGTTCCCCCGGCGCCTGGGTTGCCGAAAATCTGACCACCGCTTCCGGTGGCAGCATTCAGGTTCGCGTCTACGAGCCCGGTAAACTGGTACCTCCGTTTGATATCCTGCAGTCCGTTTCCGATGGCAAAGTTGAAGCCGGCTATACCTGGATCGGGTACGACCAGGGCAAGGTACCGGCGATTCCCCTGTTTGCAGCGGTACCCTTCGGTATGAAGCCCTGGGCCTACACAGCCTGGTATTACTACGGTGGCGGCCACGAGATGCTGCAGGAAGTCTACGCCAACAAGGGCTTCGACGTGCACGCACAACTGTGCGGTATTATCGGGCCTGAAACAGCCGGCTGGTATTCACAGCCCATAGAAACGCTGGACGATTACGAAGGCCTGAAGATTCGCTTTGCCGGTCTGGGCGGTAAGGTTCTGGAAGAGCTGGGCGCCTCGGTCACCATGATGCCCGGTGGCGAGCTCTACCAGGCCCTGGAGAAAGGCACCATTGATGCTACCGAATTCTCCATGCCCGCCATCGACCAGCTTCTCGGCTTCGACCAGGTGGTCAAGTACAACCTGTTCCCGGGCTGGCACCAGCAGTTTACCGCCCAGTACATGCTGATCAACAAGGACCAGTGGAACAAAACCACTGACGCCCAGAAGGCACTGGTTGAAGCTTCCTGTACTGCAGCAACCACCCTTGGCCTGGCCGAAGGCGAGTACAAGAACGGCGCAGTGCTGGCTGGCTTCCAGGAGAAAGGTGTTCAGGCTGACCAGATTCCCCGCGAGGTTCTTGAGGAGTTGAAGGCGGTTACTGACAAGGTTCTGAAGCAGGAAGCGGCTAAAGACGCTGACTTCAAGCGGGTCTATGAAAGCCAGAACGAGTTCCTTGAAACCTACAAGGTCTGGGACGAGCGTGCCTACGTTCCGTCCGACCTCTAGGGTCCGGGGCCGATCCTGAGGCGCCGGGCAGAGCCCCGGTGTTCTCCAACCAAGTCTGGATGGCCCTTCGGGGCCATCCTTTTTTCGCCATCGGCTTTTTGAGCGAGGAACCGTTGTATGACGGTGTCAGATAAAGGCTCACCGCAGAGTGAGCGGGCATCGGTTTCCGACGCCCAGGAATTTCTTCATCATCACACGGAGTTGCCTACCACCCGGATCAGTCGGGGTATGGACCTTGTTATTTCCGGGATTGGCAAAACGGCCTCCTGGATGTGGCTGATCGTCACTGGTGTGATCATTTATGCGGTGGTTGGCCGCTATGCTTTTGGTATCGGTTCGGTAACGCTGGAAGAAGTCCAGTGGCACCTGGCCGGCGCAGGCTGGCTGCTGGGGCTGGGCTATACGCTGGTCACGGATGGCCATGTACGGGTGGACGTGATCCATGAACGTTTGTCTCTCCGGGGTCAGGCCTGGATCGAGCTTTTCGGCCTGTTGCTTCTGCTGCTGCCCTTTCTGGGGCTGGCGGTGTACGAAATGATTCCTTATGCCTATAGCTCCTGGCAGCAGGGAGAGACCAGCCAGGCACCGGCAGGCCTGCCACATCGCTGGGTCCTCAAGGCAGTACTGGCATTATCGTTTGTGCTTCTTATTGTGGCTGCACTATCCCGCCTGCTGAAAGTAACCGCACTGCTTTTCGGTTTTCCGAGGCCAATCCGGGTCGAGTCCGGCAATAACAAGAAAGAGGATGCGTCCTGATGGAGCTTGAAACCCTGTTTGTAATCGGCATGTTCCTGACGTTCGGAGTGCTGCTGATGACCGGCTATCCCGTTGCCTGGGTGCTGGGTGGTACCGCCGTCATCTGGACGGTGATTGGTGTCATTGCCGTCGATAATTTTGGTGCTAATCTCTGGTTCGATTATCCGTCATCCATGGGACTTGTTCCCGAGCGGATATGGGACGTTGTCAACAGCGAAACCCTTGTCGCCCTGCCCATGTTTATCTTCATGGGCATCATGCTTGACCAGTCCGGTGTTGCCGAAAAGCTGATGAACAGTATGGTAAAACTGTTCGGTGCGGTTCGCGGCGGCTATGCGGTAACGGTGGTTGTCATCGGCGTACTGCTGGCGGCCACTACCGGTATCATCGGCGCGTCCGTTGTGCTTCTGGGCATGCTCTCCCTGCCGGTAATGATGGAGAACAAGTACGATAAAGGGTTTGCCGTAGGTACTGCCTGCGCCACGGGCACCCTGGGGATCCTGATTCCCCCATCCATCATGCTGGTGCTGATGGCAGACCGGTTGGCAGTTCCCGAAGCGTCAGTGGGCGATCTGTTCATGGGCGCGTTTCTACCCGGGCTGCTTCTGGGGGCCATGTACGTTGCCTATGTGATGATCCGTCCCCTGCTGCAGCCACATATTGCGCCGGTGCCGGAAGGTACAGTGAAAGTCACCTGGGGCATTGTCTGGGAAGTGGCCAAGGCAGTGGTGCCGACGGCTGCTCTGATTCTGGGTGTGTTGGGCTCCATCTTTGCCGGGATAGCAACACCCACGGAGGCCTCCGGTGTTGGTGCCCTTGGCGCTCTGTTGCTGGCCCTGATGTCGCGGCGTCTGAACCTGAAAGTGCTGAACTCCTCGATGCAGCAGACTACCCGCACAGCGGCTTTCATCTTTGCCATTTTCCTCGGTGCAACGGCGTTCTCCGTTGTATTGCGCGGTCTGGGTGGTGACCAGGTCATCGAAGACGCGCTGTTGGGGCTGCCATTCGGTCCCTATGGCGTGGTACTGACCATTCTGTTCGCGGTATTTCTGCTTGGATTCTTCCTGGACTGGGTTGAGATCACCCTGATCATCCTGCCGCTGGTGGCACCGGTGGTGCAGACTCTCGGGTTTGACCTGGTGTGGTTCACCATCCTGTTTGCCATGTGCCTGCAGACATCGTTCCTGACGCCGCCGGTAGGTTTCGCGCTTTTCTACATAAAAGGTGTTGCGCCGCCGGAAATCGACGTAATGGACATCTACAGGGGTGTCATACCTTTCATCATTATTCAGCTGGTAGCACTGGCCATCGTGTTCCTGGTCCCCGAAATCGCGACCTGGCTGCCCAGCGTGGCTTACGACTAAGGAGAGAACGCTAATGCGTCTAGAAAACAGGATAGCCCTGATTACCGGGGCGGGGCGGGGCATCGGCCGTGCCATTGCAGAGCATTATGGCCGTGAAGGCGCCCGGGTCGCTGTCGCCGATCTTACACTGGAAAGCGCTGGTGAGACCGTCGACGCCATCGAACGCGCGGGTGGAACGGCAATGGCGCTGGCTATGGATGTAACGGACGAACACGCAGTTGACCGTGGCGTAGCCGCTGTTGTGGAGAAATGGGGTGGGCTTGATATCGCCCTGGCCAACGCGGGTGTCCAGCATATCGACCCTGTGCACAAACTGGCGTTTTCCGACTGGAGCAAGGTCATGAGTGTGCACCTGGACGGTGCTTTCCTTGTCACCCGTGCCGCACTGAAGCAGATGTATGCCAGTGGTGGCGGCACCATGCTCTACATGGGGTCGGTTCACTCCCTTGAGGCCTCCCCATTGAAGGCGCCCTACGTGGCGGCCAAACACGGGATGCTGGGGTTATGCCGGGCGGTCGCCAAAGAAGGCGCGGAACACGGTGTTCGCAGTAACATCATTTGCCCCGGCTTCGTCCGCACACCGCTGGTGGACAAGCAGATCCCCGAGCAGGCAAAGGAGCTGGGTATTTCCGAGGAGGAAGTGATCAGCAAGGTCATGCTGAAAAACACGGTGGACGGACAATTCACCACGCTGGAAGATGTCTCCGAGCTGGCGGTGCATCTGGCGGCCTTCCCCTCGGCGGCCATGACTGGCCAATCCATCGTGGTCAGCCACGGCTGGCATATGCAGTAAGTAACAGGAGAGACGGATGAGTAATACAGAACAATCCCCGGTGGTCTGGTCTCCCTCGCAAGACACACTGAACAACTGTCAGATGGGCCGTTTCCAGGGTTGGCTCGAGCAACAGGGCTTCGGCCCGTTTGCCGATTACCACGCCCTTCACCAGTGGTCGATTGATAACCTTGAGACCTTCTGGCAAAAGGTTTGGGACTACTGCGGCCTGGTGTGCGACACCCCGGCGGACAAGGTGCTTGGCAACCGTGAAATGCCTGGCGCGGAATGGTTTCCTGGCATGAAGCTCAACTTTGCTGCCAACCTGTTGCGACTGGCGGAAGGAGAGCATGCCGACCGCGAAGCCGTGGTGGCATACTGCGAAACCCGCCCGGTACTGCGCCGGACCTATGCGCAACTGAAAGCTGATACCGGTGCCCTGGAAACGTTCCTGCGCAATAAAGGTATCCGGCAGGGCGACCGCGTCGCCGGTGTAGTCACCAACGGCTACGAGGCGTTGGTAGGAATGCTGGCAGCCACCAGCCTTGGCGCTATCTGGAGTTCTGCGTCGCCGGATTTCGGCGTTGGGGCGATTCTGGACCGCTTCGGCCAGATCGAGCCGGCAGCGCTGATTGTCGTGAATGGCTACGGCTACGGCGGCAAGGTGTTCAAACGCCAGGAGGACTTTTCCGGCCTGATTGATGGTCTGCCGACCCTGCGCTGCGTGGTCAGCATTGAGCAACTGCCGGGCGAGCCTGCCATACCCGGTGACAAGGTCACCCACTGGAACGATGCCCTTGCTGAAGGACAGGGCCAGGCGCCTTCGTTTACTCCGCTGCCGCCGGAACATCCGGTGTATATCCTCTACTCCTCCGGCACCACCGGAAAGCCCAAGTGCATTGTTCACGGCAATGCCGGCCTGCTGGTCAATCACGCCAAGGAGCTGATGCTGCACGGTGACGTGGGGCCGGATGACCGCTTCCTCTATTTCACCACCTGTGGCTGGATGATGTGGAACTGGCAGGCTTCTGCCCTGCTCACCGGCGCTGCCGTAATCACCGTTGACGGATCCCCTGGCTACCCGGACCTGAACTACCTGTGGCAGGTGGTGGCTGATGAGAAGGTTACCCACTACGGCACCAGCGCCCGCTTCATTGCAGGCTGCCGCAAGGCCGAACTGGCGCCGGCCAAAACACTCGACCTGAGTGCACTGAGGGTGGTCTTCTCCACTGGCTCGCCGCTGTTGCCGGAAGACTATGACTGGGTCTACAGCGACGGCGCTCCCGAGGTGCTGTTGGGCTCCATTGCCGGTGGCACTGACATCTGTGGCTGTTTCGTGGGCTCCACCCCCCTGCTGCCAGTGCGCCGGGGTGAAATCCAGTGCCGCTTCCTGGGTGTTGATGCTGTTGCCTATGGCGATGATGGCAAACCTGTCAGTTCCGGCCGTGGCGAACTCGTCTGCCGCCAACCGCTGCCGTCCATGCCCGTCAGTTTCTGGGACGACCCCAACGACGAGCGCTACAAAGACGCCTACTTCAGCACTTTTCCGGGCGTATGGGCCCATGGTGACTTCATCGAATTCACCGAACACGGAGGCGCCATCATCTACGGCCGCTCCGACGCCACCCTCAACCCCGGCGGCGTCAGAATCGGCACCGCCGAAATCTACCGCCAGGTGGAAACCATTGCTGAAGTCAAAGACAGCCTGGTTGTCGGCCGCCAGATCGACGGCGACGTGGAAGTGGTCCTGCTGGTGGTGCCGACTGAAGGTGGAGCCCTCACCGATGACCTCCAGAAAAACCTCAAAACCCGCATCCGCCAGGGCGCAAGCCCCCGCCATGTGCCAAAGCACATTATCGAGGTGCCGGATATTCCCTATACGCGCAGTGGCAAGAAGGTTGAGCTGGCGGTTGCCCGTTTGATCAACGGCTCATCCAAGGCCGATAACCGGGACGCGTTGGCGAATCCGGAGGCGTTGGACCGGATTGGTGAATGCCTGGAGGGGGCGGGGTTGTTGCCGAAGGGGTGAGTTTGCCGTTGGGTTGGTTGTCGGATTACGCCTCCGGCTAATCCGACCTACGGTTAGGGCAAGCCCGCAGAGGGTATGTCGAGTGGTGGGGAGACAGTCTCCTCACCACGATCCCCCATGGCCAGAAATCCTCAAAATGTCCGAAAGTTTCGTAAAATCCTGCCTTTTCATCGTCCTGTAACGGGTTTTAGCGCATTTTTAGTCGGTTCTTATACTAAGATCGTAACCAGAATCGTCAAAAAAATGCTATCTTAGTAGGCCTATCAAAAGTTCCCGAATCAGTCATTGCTCAGGTCGGGCGTTCACAAGACACCTGACCCTGCCATGACCGTCCTGAACTCACCCATTAGCCTGAGGACGAAAATGACATCATCCAAAGCCAAGATCATCTACACACTGACCGACGAGGCACCCGCTCTCGCCACGCGGTCTCTGCTTCCTATCCTGGAAACCTATGCCAAGCCGGCCGGCATCGAATTTGAAACCAGCGATATTTCCCTGGCGGCGCGTATCCTGGCGTTGTTTCCCGATTACCTCGAGGAAGGCCAGCGGGTTCCGGACGACCTGAAAGAACTGGGTGATTACACCAAGGACCCGGAAGCGAACATTATCAAGCTTCCCAATATCAGCGCCTCCATCCCCCAGCTGAGGGCTGCCATCAAGGAGCTTAACGAGCAGGGCTACAAGGTTCCCGAGTACAAGGAACATCCCGAGACTGACGAGGAAAAGGAAATTCAGGCCCGCTACTCCAAAGTACTGGGTAGCGCCGTTAACCCGGTACTGCGGGAAGGCAACTCCGACCGTCGCGCACCGACGGCCGTCAAGGCCTTTGCCCGCAAGCACCCCCACACCATGGGCGAGTGGAGCCCGGCGTCACGCACCCACGTGGCCCACATGCGTGGTGGTGACTTCTATTCCAACGAGCAGTCACTGACCCTGGACAAGGCCACCAACGCCCGCATCGTCTTTGAAAACGCCAAGGGCGAGCAGACGGTACTGAAAAGCGAATTGCCACTGCAGGAAGGTGAAGTGCTGGACGGCATGTTCATGAGCTGCAAGGCCCTGCGCAAGTTCTTTGAAGACTGCATTGAAGACTGCGAGAAAACCGGTGTGATGTTCTCACTCCACGTCAAAGCTACCATGATGAAGATCTCCCACCCCATCGTGTTTGGCCACGCGGTGAAGATTTTCTACAAGGAGCTGTTCGACAAATACGGCGAGCTGTTCGACGAACTGGGCGTGAACCCCAACAACGGCCTGTCCAGCGTTACGGAGAAGATCAAGCAGCTGCCCGAATCCAAGCAGGAGCAGATCCTAGAAGACCTGCATGCCTGCTACGAGCACCGCCCGGAAATCGCCATGGTGGACTCGGTAAAGGGCATCACCAACCTGCACGTGCCCAGTGACGTCATCGTTGACGCTTCCATGCCAGCGATGATCCGCAACTCCGGTAAGATGTGGGCGCGGGACAACAAGCTCAAGGACACCAAGGCGGTGATGCCGGAGAGCACCTACGCCACCATCTATCAGGAAGTGATCAACTTCTGCAAGACCCACGGTGCCTTTGACCCCACCACCATGGGTACCGTGCCGAATGTTGGCCTGATGGCGCAGAAGGCCGAGGAATACGGCTCCCACGACAAGACCTTTGAAATCAAGGAAGACGGTATTGTTCGGGTGATTGCTGAAGACGGCACCGTACTGACTGAGCACAAGGTTGAGAAGGGTGATATCTGGCGTGCCTGCCAGACCAAGGATCTGCCGATCCGTGACTGGGTCAAGCTGGCGGTGAACCGTGCCAGAGCTACCGGCATGCCTGCTCTGTTCTGGCTCGACGATGAGCGTCCACACGATGCCCAGCTCATCAAGAAAGTGGAGATGTACCTGAAGGAGCACGACACCGAAGGCCTGGAAATTCTCATCAAGTCCCCGGTACGCGCCATCCGCTGGACCATGGAGCGCCTGATCCGCGGCCTGGACACCATCTCCGTCACCGGCAACGTACTGCGAGACTACCTCACCGACCTGTTCCCGATCCTGGAGCTGGGCACCAGCGCCAAGATGCTGTCCATCGTACCACTGCTTAATGGTGGTGGCCTGTATGAGACCGGCGCCGGTGGTTCCGCCCCGAAGCACGTTCAGCAACTGTTGCAGGAAAACCACCTGCGCTGGGACTCGCTGGGCGAATTCCTGGCAACGGCGGTTTCCCTGGAGGAACTGGGCGAGAAACAGAGCAACGAGCGTGCCCGCCTGCTGGGTCTGACCCTGGACAAGGCCACCGAACGCCTGCTGGAGAACAACCAGTCCCCGTCGCGTAACACCGGCGAACTGGACAACCGCGGCAGCCACTTCCATCTGGCCCGTTACTGGGCGGAAGAGCTGTCGAAACAGGACGAAGACAGGGATCTGAAAGCCTTCTTCGAGAAGCTGTCAAAGCAACTTGAGGAAAACAAGGACAAGATCCTGGAAGAAATGAGCGTGATCCAGGGCCACCCGGCGGATATTGGTGGTTACTACCATCCGCCTGCGGAAAAGGTCTGCAAGATCATGCAGCCAAGCGATACCTTCAATAAGATCCTGGCCGATGCCCAGGCATCCGTGAAGTGATCCAGAGTCAGGTCAGCCGGGGATGAACCCGGTTGCCTGAACCGAAAAAACCGGACAGTCTGCGAGGGCTCTCCGGTTTTTCTGGCTCTGGTGCCAGCACTGGTTCTCCGGGGCCGTCGTTACCAGGGCGCCGGAAAAGGTTCGAAGGTCTGCCAGTGGCAGTGCACGCGAATACCAGAAGCCCTGGTAGCCGGTGCATCCGTATTGCTGTAATAACCTGAACTGTTCTTCGGTTTCCACTCCTTCAGCCACCACGCTCATTTCCAGTTCCCTGGCCATGGACAGGGTTCCGCGGGTGATAGCCGCATCGCGGGTGTTGGAAGTAATGCCATTAACAAAGGTACGGTCGATCTTGATCTTGTTAACGGGCATGTCGCGCATGTAACTGAGACTTGAGAAGCCGGTGCCGAAGTCGTCGATCGCCACTTCAATACCCAGGTCCCGGATTTCACGCAACTGCCGGATGACGTCCTTCGGGTCGTTGAGAAACACATTCTCGGTGATTTCAACACAGAGCTGCCCTGGCGCCAACTGGTAGTGGACATTCAGCCGTGCGAGCCGTTCTACCAGATTGTGGCGATGGAACTGCAGGGGCGAGAGGTTGATGGAGATGGCGGGTACGCCCATGTCAGCCAGTTCCGCTGCCCTGGCAAAGGCCTCCTGCATGACCCACTCACTGATAGGCAGTATCTGGCCCGTGCGTTCCGCCAGCGGTATGTACTCCGCAGGGGAGATGTAGCCGCGGTCCGGGTGATTCCAGCGAATCAGGGCTTCGACCCCGATAATGGCGAGCTCATTGTTGAACAGCGGCTGATAGAAAAGCTCGAACTGGTTGGTGGCCAGCGCCTGCTGAAGTTGCTGGCGCAGCGCGACTTCGTGCTGCACACGCCGGTCCAGGGTCTGGTTGAACCATTGCCAGGTGTTACCGCCGAGTTTTTTGGCTTCGTACATTGCCATGTCGGATTGCTGTACTAACAGCATGGAGTTATCAAGCGCGCCATTGCCAGTGGCAATGCCAATGGCTGCAGAGAGAGTGATCTCGACATCCTCGTTCAGAAATGGCCGGGAGAACTGTTCGAGGATAAGCTCAGCAATCCGGTTAATGGTCTGGCGCTCCTCAGGAGCGGAGACAAGTGCGACAAATTCGTCACCGCCGAACCTTACCAGAGTGGAATCTGCAGGGAGGGCTGCCTCGATCCGCCTGGCCGTCTGGCTCAGTATTTCGTCGCCGAAAGCGTGCCCCAGGCTGTCGTTGATGGGTTTGAAACCGTCCAGGTCGATGAACAGGGCATGGGGCGCCAGTTTCCGGGCCTGGGCGTGGCGACATATGCCTTGCAGATGGGATTCCAGGTAGATGCGGTTGGGTAGTCCGGTCAGGGAGTCATGGCTGGCCTGGTAGGTCAGAACCTCCTCCTGCCGGACTCGATCGCTGATGTCCGTCTGTATACCGATGAAATGCGTAACTTCGTCCGCGCCATTGCGAACCGGAGCGATGTAGAGATCGTTCCAGAAACTGCTGCCGTCCTTGCGATAATTGAGCAAAGCCGTGTGGACTTCGCGCATGGCGGCCAGTCCTGAGCGAATGCTCGCGATAGCCGCCTGGCTGGTGTCTGGCCCCTGGAGAATGCTGCAATTTGAGCCAATCATGTCATCAGCGCGGTAGCCCGTCATTCGTTCAAAGGCCGGATTTACATAAATCAGCGGGAATCCGGGCACCCCGGCATCAGCTATGGTCACCCCACTTGAGGACGCCTCTACGCTGCGCTCGAGTATGCGCAGCCGGGCCTCGGTCCGCCGCTCTCGGGTGCGGTCTCTTGCCTGCCCGTGCACACCGGTAACCTGGCCATTCACGATGATGGGAATATTGAGAATATCCAGTTGCAGGATCTCGCCCTGCATGTTCCTGATCCGGATTTCGTAGCGTTGATGGTTACCGGCCAGGGCTGCTTCGAAATGGCGGCGGGTGCGCTCCCTGTCTTCTTCCACGACCAGCATTTCGTAGTGCTTGCCAAGGATCTCGCCTTCTTCCGCCTCAATGAGATCGCACCCCGCCTGGTTAATCTGCACAAACTCCCCGGCGGGATTCAACGTGAAAACCGGATCAGGGTTATAAGTGAACAACGAACGGTAATGCTGTTCGTTGTATTCGTGCGAATACGGGTCGGGCACCGCTTACCTCTCGGATTGGTGTCGGATGAACCTGACGGGATGTCCCGTCTACCCCTACACTAGGTCAGATAACCACAAATAGCATCCTCTCACTGTTCCGCTTCGTTGCGCGAACGTAATCAATTGCAAATGGCTCTCGACGCCCCGGTGCTCAGTGACTAACTTCAAGGCATACCGTCATACTTTGTGTTCCTTCGATGGGTGCGCTATCGGGGCACTATTGGCCTACGGAGAAAGGGTCTGAATGGACAAACTTGAAGGCCGCCATGCGCCACTGCGCCGCTCCTTGTGGGTAGTGAGCCTCTACCTGCTGGCGGGAGGGTTATGGATAACCTTTTCCGATTATGTGGCGCAACAGTGGTTTCCGGACCCTGAAGCGCTGAGTCGCGTGCAGACCTACAAGGGAATCCTGTTTGTTCTGGTGACGGCACTGGTGCTGTTTCTGGCTTTGATGCGGCAGTTCAGTAGCGACCGGACCCTGTTGTCCCTGCATCACCACCAGCGCGAGGAAATACGAAATCTGAATCAGTTTCGTGAAAGCGTGATTGAGCGGGCGAATGTCTGGATCAATGTGTTCGATCCGATGGGGCGGGTCGTGCTCTGGAACAAGGCAGCTGAGGAAATCAGTGGTTATCGGCGGGAGGAGGTACTGGGCTCGGATCAAATCTGGCCATGGCTCTACCCGGACGAGCATGAGCGCACAAGAATCCGTGCCCGCGCCGAGGAAATTCTTCGGGATGACGGCGAAGTGGTCGGTTACGAGACCCGTATCACCACCCGAGGGGGCAAACGGAGACTGATCTCCTGGAATTCCCGCAGTCTCCAGAATGATGAGGGCGAAATCGTCGGTACTATTGCTATCGGCCAGGACATTACCGATATAAGCGAGGCACAAACCAGCATTCGGCAGCGTGAGCGCCAGTTATCGACGCTTATGGACAACCTGCCTGGCATGGCTTACCGCTGTCGTTACGATGAGCACTGGACCATGGTGTTCGTGTCCAGCGGATGTCGGGAATTGACTGGCTACGAGCCGGATGAGCTGATGAACAACAAGCGGGTCAGTTTTGCCGAGCTGATCGCTGATGACGACGATGAAAGTAATCTCAGAGCAGTCGAGTCAGCCATTGGTAATGCCGAACCCTATTCGCTTGAGTATGCCATCGTCCGCAAGGACGGTCAGCGTATATGGGTCTGGGAGCGGGGCCGAGCCGTAGAGGACAACGGAGATCTGGTGCTCGAAGGCATAATCCTGGATATATCCGACCGTAAGGCACTGGAAGATGAGTTGTCCGAGCTGGCCACCCGCGACCCGCTTACCGGCCTGTTCAATCGCCGAGAGATGACCCGCTTGCTGGAAGAGGAAATAGTTCGGGCCAATCGCTATGGCCGTGCTCTTTCACTGTTGTGGATTGATTTTGACCATTTCAAGGACATCAACGATGACTACGGCCATGCGGCCGGGGATTCGGTACTGAAGTCGACCAGCAAGCTATTGGCAGACAGTGTGCGCAGTGTGGATGTGATTGGCCGCTTCGGGGGAGAAGAGTTTGTTATTGTGCTGCCGGAGATGGATTGCTTTGAGGCCCGGGAAACCGCCGAACGCCTGCGCAACCTGATCAGTCAAACGCCTCAACCGCTGGGGGACGGTAAAAGTGTACGGCTGACCATCAGTATTGGCGTGTCGGTGTTTCCGGACAATGGCGCAGACTTCCGTACGCTCTGTGCAGCGGCTGACAAAGCGATGTATCGGGCCAAATCGAGTGGTCGCAACCGGGTGGTTGTGGCGCCCCTTCCCGAAGAAGCCCATAATTCCTGAACAAACACCAACAAAAAAGGTCAAGCGATGAACCGAATTACCCGCCGTGCGCTTCATACCTGTGCCGTTCCCGATGATCTGGACTCTGTTACCTGCCGGGATGTGGATGGCGAGAGGCCGGAGCGGGCGGGTGTGAACCCGGAGGTCATCGAAGACATCTGGCGCAGTGTCGAGAGGCTTTACCGCACCGGCGTCCATCCCGGACTGCAACTGTCTGTCCGACATCGGGGTGAGCAGATTCTGCATCGCGCTATTGGCCATGCCACGGGTAATGGTCCGGGCGACGGCCCAAATGCAATTAAAGTTCCCATGACCACCGATACCCCCATTTGCTATTTTTCCGCCTCCAAGGCCGTTACCGCCCTGCTGATGCATATCCTGGCGGAAAAGGGGCTGGTCAACCTGATGGACCCGGTGTCCTATTACTGCCCGGAATTTGCGGGCGGTGGCAAACGCACCATTACCGTTCACCAGATTCTTTCCCACCGTGGCGGTATTCCGGCGATTCCCCGGGAAACGCCCATTGATGTGCTCTGGAACAGGGATGAAATCTGGCGATTGTTGTGCGACGCCAAACCGGTGGAAGTCGATGGTGCCAAGGTGGCCTACCATGCCATTACTGGTGGTTTCGTGTTGCAGCGGGTGCTGGAAAAAGTCACTGGCGACACCATTGAAGCGTTTATCGACCGTTACATTCGCAAACCCATGGGCATGCGCTGGTTTACTTACGGCATTGCCCCGGAGCATGTCACGGAACTGGCCAGCAATTACGCCACCGGCCCAACGCCGCGCTTCCCGGTGTCGTGGATTGTTAACCGTGCCCTCGGAGGCGACATCCGTACCGTGGAGCGGGTGGTGAATGACCCGCGTTTCCAGGAGGCGGTGATTCCGGCGGGCAACCTGTGCGGAACGGCAGAAGAAATGTGTCGTTTTTTCCAGATGATGCTCAATGGCGGAGTATGGAATGGCAAGCGCATCTGCAGCGAAATGACGGTCAGGCGATCTATTCAGCAGTTTGGTTCACTGCAGATTGATCGCACCATGATGATCCCCATGCGCTTCAGCGCCGGCATGATGCTCGGCGGCAACCCCCTGGGGTTATGGGGCCAGAACAGCCGTTATGCCTTTGGTCATGTGGGGCTGATCAATAAACTTTGCTGGGCCGATGCGGGCCGGGACATCTCGGTCAGCCTGCTCAACACCGGCATACCGATTGTTGGCCACCACATTCCCGCACTGGCGCGTTTCATCTACACGGTGTGCGACCGTTTCCCGTTGATTCCCGAGAGCCAGCGGCCGCTGGTGGCGGCCTGACTGGCGTCACATGGTGGCCAGTTGCGCCTCGAGAATGCCCAGCACTGACGACAGAATGTCCCGGAAATCGGTCAGTGTCTGGGTTCGCTGAATGACATCTTCCCGGCTTTCATCCAGCCGCTCCAGCTTCGGCACCACCCGCCGTATACCTTCTGTGATGACTTCGTAGGGATAGTGATGATCCATGACACTGAGCTTGTTCATCTCCGCCACTTCCTGGCTGAAGATGCTGATAATGTCGTAAAGCATATCCTTGTGGTGAATGGAGCTGGCTTCCCAGTAGGCGTCATCAAGCAGTTCCAGCAGGGAAAGGTATTCCCGCAATGTATCGGCGACGGATGTCTGGCTCATAAGAATGTTCCTGGTCCCTGAATGCTACATACATTGAATGGAACTATAGCAGGGGTTTTTGCGTGTGTTTCCAGAGGTGGCTTTGCCGCACAGACAAAATATATGAAACTCTATTCATTTTTATTGAAGTTTGTCTGACAGTTGTGCAGTATTGCATCAGATCACATACAGTGGCGAAAGCCTGCTACAGTGACGGAGAGAGCTGCCAAAAGCTCAGCGAAACAAAAGGATGAATGGTTATTTTGCTCCGGCCGCAGAGCCACACCATACAATAATGGGCGAAATGACAGGTTTCGGCGTATTGATCAGGATACTCATTGGAAGAGGAAGATCATGGACAAACAAACGCAGCCTGAGGCCCGGCCAGAGCAGCCACGCCCGGTCAAGCTTGATCACCACGACAGCGTCCGCTCCCACGTGCACCAGCAGATCAGCACGGAAGTAGAGCGTCTGGAACGCCGCATCGAAACCCTGCGGCTGACCAAAGCCCCCCACGCAGCCATCATGATTTCCACGTACGAGCGGATGATTGACCGCAAGAAGGGCTTCCTGCGGAACTGGAACATGCAGGGCGGCGCCAACTACTGACGCTGTTCAATGACCACCGACTCATAGAAGACGGCTTCCTCGTCATTTTGCTGGTTGCCGCAATGGGCCGGGTTGGGCGAGCTTGTGCCGGTGTCCTCGTTCTCGTTATTGGGCGGCTCCCCTGTTGATGTAAACACCCGTACGTCAGCGTCGACGTAGTCAATGTCCACCCGGATGCAATCGGGGGTCTCACCCGCGATGGTAATACCCGATGTTTGCGTCAGCGACAGCGTGTCACTCTTGTTTCCGATAAACTCCTGCCTGAGTTCTGCATTTCCGAATTCACGCCCAGTCAGGCTGGTGGAGGAAAACTCCACTTCGTTGTAACCACTCATATCGAACTCCGGGCCATCAAAACGCCCGCTCCATATCGCGCTACGGACTTCCGGCGGATTGCTGTCTTCGGCATCCGGCTCCCTGGCGATAAACTGGGCCGCCCGGAAAACCTTGTTCATTTGCGGGTTGCTGGTCCAGTCCAGCAGTGTATAGACCCAGCGTTCATCCGCACCGGGCTCTTCGCCGTTGTTGTTGCCGATTTCCGTAAAGCGAATCAGCGCATCCTTGTCGGGGGTGTTGTACCTCGCCCCTTCGCCCTCGGTAATGCTGTCACGCATCAGCCGACGGCCCTGGTTGAAATTGTCGACCTGGTTGGACGCAATCACATGGTGCAGGAAGTCCAGCGGATTGCGTGCGCTGGTGTAACTGGAGCGGTCGTCAGTGGGCGTCAGGCCCATGAGCAGGTCCAGGCGTTCACGCAACTGGGCGGCGACACCCTGATCATCTTCGCCGTCAGCCGGTTCGAGCCCGCGATAAAAATCATAGAAAATGGTTTGTGGCAGCACCTCCGGCAGCCCCTCTTCATTGCTGAGTTCAAAACTTTCGAAAGACAGTGAAACACTCTCAGCCGGATTGCGGAAATTGCTGTCGGAAGACGAGTCCGGCCCGCAGCCGGCCAGAAGCACAGCAAGCAACGAAACGGCGGCGAAAAAGCAGGAATGTCTCATTTCGTGTGACCCCGAGATGCGTAATCGCAAGTAAAACGCTAAAGTGTTGGGCGTTGGTGCCGCCGAAACCGGCGGCCCGAGCATGACAGCAGACAATAAATCAAAAAACAGGCATCTGCCCTCGCGGAGATCACATTTTGCAGCAATGGGAATGTCACATCCGATGGCTCAGGGGTCTGGTCCTTGCGGTGCTGGCTGTGGTCATTCCAGCTTCAGCCGTGGCGCAGGAACGTTGCCAGGACGGTGAAATCCGGCTCAACGACGCCACTTCCAGCGTGCGGGATCTGGGTAGTTGTGTCTGGTATCTGGAAGACCCTGAACACACCCTGGGTTTTAACGACATCCTGGACGGTAAGGCCGGCCCTTTCACCCGCCACGAAGGCGGCGTGTTGAACTTCGGTTATACCGAGTCCGCCTACTGGGCCCGGTTTGACCTGCAGGTGGGTGCCGGTGCGGCCCTGACTGACTGGATACTGGAGCTGGCATTGCCACTGGTGGATGAGGTGGTGCTCTACGTGGTGCAGGATGGTGCTCTGGTGGAGCAGCGTCGGGCGGGCTACGAAGGCGACTGGTCGGGGCGAGACCTGGCCGTGCCCAACCCCACGTTCAGGCTGACCCTGGAACCGGGCACCTCCACACGCATCTACCTGCGCATCACCAACACCAACACCTTTCGCCTGCCAATTACTCTCTGGCATCCGGACGCCTACATCGAGAAGGTATCCGTGGACGAGGCCGTGCGCGGCATTCTGCTGGGCAGCATACTGGCCATTCTGGCCTATAACCTGTTTGTGGCGGTCTCCGTGCGGGAGCGCAGCAACATTTACTATGTGCTCTATCTGGTGTCCGCCACAGTGTTTATCGCCACCGAGCAGGTGCATGGCATTCAGCTCCTCGAAGAACGTCCCGCTCTGCTGAACAAGGAGTACCTGCACTACCAGATCATCATGACCTGGTTCTGGGGCCTGCTGATGGCCCGCTCGCTGCTGGAAACACGGGAGCGATCGGTCGATCTGGACAAGGTTATCCAGCTTTGCCTGTACTCCATTGTCGCGACCTTTGTACTGTCTCTGTTCCTGCCCTATCACACGGCGATGGAGTGGATCGTACTGGCGTCGATTCTGCTCAGCGTGATTCTGATCGTGGTCAGCTATCTGTCCTGGCGCTACTACAACCCGGCGGCACGTTCCTACTTCTTTGCCTGGACACTGGCGCTGGTGGGTTTCGGGATCTACGCCTTCACTGTCATGGGCTATCTGCCGCTGAACATGTTCACTACCTATGCCCCGCAGTTCGGGTTGACCGCCCAGATCATCCTGTTTTCATTTGCCCTGGCCGATCGCATCAAGCAGGTTCAGGGTGAAGCGCTGGGCTGGAGCCAGCGGGCGCTGGCCAACCTGCGTCGCTACCAGTCGCTGTTTGATAACGCCATTGAGGGGGTGTTCCAGATGTCCCTGGAGCGGCGCTTCGTCACCGCAAACCCCGCCATGGCACGTCTGATGGGATACAACAGCAGCCGTGAGCTGCTTGACCGGAACCCGGACGCGCTGGAGACCTGTTTTGCCGATGAGCGTGTGCGCCGCTGGGTGATCGGGCAACTGGAGTCACGGGGAACCGTCAAGGGCATTGAGGCACGGTATTATACCCGCTCCGGAGAGGAGCGCTGGGCCACTATTTCCCTGCATACCGTGTATGACAATGAGGGCGAGCCAGCGCACCTTGAAGGCACCTGCATTGATGCCACCGAGCGGCATCAACGTCAGCGCATCGAGCGTGAGCGGGAACAGGAGCGCCTGGAGAAGGAACTGGCCCGTAACTCGGCAGAGGCCAAAAGCCAGTTCCTGGCGAACATGAGCCATGAAATCCGCACACCGCTGGCGGCTATCATCGGCTATGGCGAAACCCTGCTCGACCCGGACCTGACCGAGAAGGAAAAACACAGCAGCGCGGAAACCGTCGTCCGCAGCGGCCGGCACCTGTTGGACCTGATCAACGATATACTGGACCATTCAAAAATCGACGCCAACAAGCTGGATGTGGATGTCGTATCGGTAAACCTGCCGGAGTTGCTGGATGAAATCCGCGCCTTCTTCGGCCCGAGAGCCCGGGAAAAAGGACTGGAATTTCATGTGATCTGCGAATTCCCGTTACCCGAACAGATCGCCACAGACCCGACCCGTTTTCGCCAGATCATTATCAATTTGTGCGGAAATGCGCTCAAATTCACGGAAAAAGGCTCTATTTCCCTGAATATTCGTTGTGATCGGCAGCAGCAAAGGCTGGTTGCCAGGGTTGTGGACACCGGCATAGGAATGAAGCCGGAACAGTTGGGCCGGTTGTTTGATCCGTTTGCCCAGGGCAGCGCGGCCATTGCCCGGCAATACGGGGGCACCGGTCTGGGGCTGAGCATTTCCCGCCGGCTGGCGGAATTACTGGGAGGCAGCATCTCGGTGACCAGTACCTACGGCGAAGGCAGCGAGTTTGAACTTGCCATTGATACCGGGCCGCTGGAGGGGGTGCATTTTCTGAGAGATGGGTCAGAACTGTCGCAGCGTCGGCGCAGTCTTCCGATGGTGCTGGCGCCACGGTTATCCGGGCGGATTCTGTTGGCAGAAGACAATGATGTGAACCGCCGCCTGGTATCACTGCTGGTTGCTCGTACAGGGGCAGAGCTGGTGAATGTCAATAACGGCGCGGAAGCGCTGGACCTGGCATTGCGTGAGTCGTTCGACCTGATCCTGATGGACATCCAGATGCCGGTGATGAATGGCCGCGATGCCACGGCGGCCATCCGGGAGGCGGGCCTGAATACCCCGGTAATCGCCCTCACCGCCAATGTCATGTCAGAGGATATTGCCGACTATCGCCTGGCCGGCTGTAACGATCACCTGGCCAAGCCGATCGACAAACAGCGGTTCTACGAAGTATTGGCGCGTTATCTGATCGTAAGGCCGGAAAGTGATGAGGGCGGTGCCCGCCGCTACTCCGGTACCGTGCTGGTGGCCGAGGATAACGAGGAGAATTGCCGGCTGGTAGAGCGAATGCTGCGCGCCCATGGGCTGGAGGTCATTACCGTTGCCAGTGGTGATCAGGCGGTTCGCAGAGCGCTTTCAGGCTCCGTGCAACTGGTACTGATGGATCGTCACATGCCGGGACTGGACGGTGTGGAGGCTACCCGTTTATTGCGTCAGACCGGCTTTCGGCGCCCGGTCATCGCCTTTACCGCCGGTGACCAGGCCGAGAACGAGGCCCTGCTGGAGGCAGGGTGTGATGGTGTGCTGAACAAGCCGATCGACCGGGACCATCTACTGGCCGCGCTGAATCGTTATCTTTCCGATGCGGATAACGGCGAGAGCGCTGCTGTCGGTGATGCGGATATTGCCCATCTGGTGGAGCGCTTTCTGGACGGGCTTGGTGACAGAAAAGAGGTGATGGCCGAGGCGGCGAGTGCTCGCTATCGTGAGCGCCTGCAGGCAGAGGCTCACCAGATCAAGGGTACCGCCGGGGCCATGGGCTACCCCGAAATGACCCGTCAGGCAGGTATCCTGGAGGTCTGTATGAAGACAGAACAGCCGGATTGGGACCGGGTTCACAGTGAACTGCAAACACTGAATGACATGATCGACCTGGCATTACAGGCACGGGAGACACAATCATGAAAACCGGCGCCGCCACCGCCCACAACAGGAAGCCCGAGTAATGAGCCAGAACCAGCTGCCAAATGAACAGTATTCATTGAGCATGATGTACGGCACCTATGCCGATATCCTGTTTGTTCTGTTTCCGTTTCTGGTCATCAGCATGCAACGGTTGTGGGATGGTCAGCTTTACGAAACGCTGCTGCGACCAGACCTGAGCATTGCAGCCGCGATACTGGCGGGGCTGGCCATTGGCAAGTTCGTGTTGGGACTGGTTACGAACCGTGATCTTGGTCGCTACAAGGAGCGCATCGTTTTCTTCATAGCGCTGACGCTGTTCCTGGTTCTGGGGCCGGCTATCATCCTGATGCTCAGCATTACCGGGAACCGTGAGGTGCCCGGCTTTGTGGCTTTTGTTCAGCCCATTCTGCTGATCATTGCCATCTCCCTCTACACGACGGCCGTTAGTATCAGTAATATTCTCACCCGGTCCGCACCGGAAGCCGCAGGTAATGGTGGCATGCCTCCACAGCATGGTCAGGAGTCTGAGCCGCCGCCGACAAAACATGAGCCGCTGGCGATTCCAAGACGTACCGGTGGTGACCCCCTTTGAGGCACAGGGCCGTGCCCGGGTTTTACACAGAATCAGGAGACAGGGTATATGAGTGAACTCAGAATACTGGTGGTGGAAGACGAACCGGTCATAAGGGAGAGGCTGGTTGAGATGTTGCACAAAGCGGGCGCAACGGTGGTGGTCGAGAAAGAAGATATAGCCGGCGCCCGGGAAGCCTTCGGGGACACTGAGTTTCATATCGTGCTGCTGGATCTGGGACTTCCCGATGGTGATGGTCATGAACTCATGAAAGAGTTCAAGGCGGCCAGGAAAAACCAGCATATTGTACTGGTGACTGCGGATGACTCCATTGACAGTATCCAGAAAGCCATCAGCGCCGGTGCCAACGGCTACGTGGTAAAACCCTACTCCCAGGAAAAGATCTATGACGTGGTCAGTAACTATGCAATGGTGCATGGCGGCGATGCCGCCATGCTTCAGGGGCTGAACCGCCAGCACTGAGGGGGCAGCCAAGAGGCCTTACGTTACGCAACCTGCCGCGCAATCCAGGAATTATAACGGGTGGCGAGTGCCCTGATGTAACGGGCTTCGGCATCATTGGTGTTGCCAAGTACGCCCTTGAAGATCCAGCCCCGCTCATACACTCCCAGCACCCGCTGTTCGTCGTCCAGATTAACCCGCTGGTTCAGCTTCTTGCAGATCGCATCCAGCAGCGGCAGCTTTTCGGGGCGTCTGATCGGCCCAATGCGGCTGCTTGCCGGCTGGTTTGCTGCTTTTGTTGGATGTTTCTTCATGATCTTCTCCTTGTCGTTTTGCGGCTGCAAAAACAAAACCCCGGGGCCTTGGGCAACCGGGGTTTTGCGGAGAAGCTCGCCCGGTCGCTCCAATGGCTCCCGGGACTGGACCGAAAGCCGTCAGATAGTTTTCACCATGGTGTGAGCACACATCCCGTTATTACGGCGTGCGATGGCGTCAATCACTGAATATTCCTGATTCTTCGACATATTTTCTGGCTCTTCGCCGGTGCTATCTACCGGACATCTCTGCTTCGGTACTGACACCAGTGTATCGCTTGCCGACGGCTTTGCAATAGGCAAGGTGCTTCGGCAAACCCCTACAGACGCGGCCCGGGAAACTGCTCATAATTTGTCCTGTCACGTGTTTTACGTTGTGCAATCCCTAGGTGTCCACCTCACATTTGTGGCGCACTGAATGGATCTCTCCTTTATACGCAGCCCGATGGGCTGCGTTTTTTTGTCCTCTTCCCTGATCGGCTTCCTGACGTTCAACCGCTTGTTCTGGTTAATTGTGGAAACCCCGTAGCCACTAGTTCGTACAGACGTTGCAGCACTATCCGGGCGATAATTCGCACACTAACCAAACTTTCCTGTAGACCAATTCAGAGGTTGAAACCGAAGAAAATGTCCGAAGAAAACGGATCAGCACAAGCCAGATTCCAGACCCATGCCATTGTAGAAGTCGTCCTGCTGCTGGTATTGCTGGCCTACATGGCCCTCGCCCAAAGCAGAATGGTCGGCGATGATTTCTCTTTCACTGTCGTTGGAGCGGCACTGATGGCGCTGGTCACCTACTGGACGCTGAACACGCTGCGGGACGGACTGGAAGTGATTGCGGTGAGAACTGCGCGCTCAAAGCACTGAGCCGGAAGCGAGCAACTGAATATCCTGCCAGGTTTTGTGCAGTATCAGGGCATCATTGGCGGCCCGGTGTACGGGTAATCCCAGTTGGCTGATGACCTGTTGGCGGGCGGAAGCCCAGAGCCTTACCTGATCTGCATCCAGTAGCATGGAAATGGACTCGAGCTGGAACTCCGCGCGGGTATTGGCGGCACGGAAGAGGCGATGAAGCCAGAAGCTGTCGAAGGTCCAGGCGTCACAGAAGACCTGTCCCGAAAGCAGACTGTTAAGGTTGGCTGCCACCTCGGACACCGGCGTACCCTCCCTTTCCAGGGTCTGGCGGGTTATGCCATGAATCCTTTCCGCGCTCTCCGACCAGTCCTGCCAAAGCACATGGGGTTGAATAAGCCAGCTGTGCAGTGTGCCGTCGGGTAAGCATATACCGACCTCAATGGGGTAACTTGCGATCAGGTCAAGACTGGATGCCTCAAAGTCAATAAACGCTGGACTGGGTTCGGTTGTCATTCCGTCGGATTTTGTTGGTGAGCCGTTTCGTGAGTTTAACCGCCCGCTCCCGCAGACGCGAACCCATGATGGCATTCCACTGTTACAATATGTCCACGGATGTTAGCCCACTTATATTCAGACGTCCCTGCCGGTCGCGGGGACAGGACCGGATTCCCTGATGACAGAAACCGTTGTTGTGATTTACTCGGGGGGAATGGACTCATTCACCCTGCTCCATCTTGCCCGTGCACGCGGGTATAACGTTCATGCCCTGTCGTTCGACTATGGCCAGCGCCATGTTCGCGAACTCGAATGCGCGCGGCGTGTATGCGCCGAACTGTCGATTCCCCACAAGGTGATCGACATCCGGGTTCTTGCCGAAGTCATGGCCGGGTCGGCGTTGACCGAGGATATGGCGGTGCCCGAAGGGCACTACGAAGAAGAGAGCATGAAAGCCACCGTGGTACCCAACCGCAATATGATCCTGCTATCACTGGCGACCGGCTACGCGGTAACCGCCGGGGCGGCAGCCGTCTGGTATGGTGCCCACGGCGGCGACCATGCCATCTATCCCGACTGCCGGCCCGAGTTCGTGGAAAAAATGGACGCGGTCTGCCGAGTGGCTAACTATGAGCCGGTGGGTGTTGAAGCGCCGTTTATGGGGGCTGACAAAGGGGCCATCCTTGCAGAGGGAGTGAAGCTGGGGCTCGACTACAGCAAGACCTGGACCTGTTATAACGGCCGGGAAAAAGCCTGTGGCCGGTGTGGCTCCTGTGTGGAGCGCCTGGAAGCCTTTGCCGAAAACGGTCTTTCAGACCCTTTGCCTTATGAGGTGGCTCGCTGATGTATCGGGTAAAAGAAGCCTTCTACACGCTGCAGGGGGAAGGTGCCCAGGCCGGCAGAGCGGCGGTGTTCTGTCGCTTCAGCAAGTGTAACCTCTGGACCGGTCGGGAAAAGGACCGGGCCAGTGCGGTGTGCAATTTCTGCGATACGGATTTTGTCGGAACCGACGGCCAGAACGGTGGCCGGTTCGAGAGCGCCGATGCGCTGGCTGCGCATATTCGTAGCTTATGGCCGGATGCGCCTGGGCGGCCTTATGTGGTCTGTACCGGGGGTGAACCCCTGTTGCAGCTCGACGAAACACTCATCGAAGCGTTCCACCGCACCGGATTTGAAGTGGGCGTTGAAACCAACGGCACACTACCGGCTCCGGTGGGTATCGACTGGTTGTGTGTCAGCCCCAAGGCGGATGCCCCGGTGGTGGTGCGCCAGTGTGATGAGCTGAAAGTGGTCTACCCCCAGCCGTTGGCCATGCCTGAACGTTTTGCCGATATTCGGGCGAGCCATTATTTCCTCTCTCCCATGGCCTCCCCAACGCTGGCGGCAGGCGAGCCAGATACCGTTAAACAGAGCAACACCCGCAAGGCGACCGACTATTGCCTCGCCCATCCGCAGTGGCGGCTGACCCTGCAAATGCACAAGATCATCGGCATCGACTGACCGAGTCAGGCCAGTGCCCGAACATTGCTCCGGCTCGCCGGCGTGCCGCCAGGCGACGGTTCCCGATGACGGTACTGGCTGGGGCTTTGGCCGGTCCAACGCTTGAAAGCGCGGGTGAAATTGGCAGCGTCGGCGTAACCCAGTGCATCGGCGATCTGGCTCAGATTCATCGACGTTTTTTCCAGCAGCTCGCCGGCCCGTTCCAGCCTGACCTGGTCCACCAGAGGCTGGAAGCTTGCCGCTTCCGCCTGCAGCCGTCGCTTGAGGGTGCGTTCGGAGACGAACAGGGTGGCAGCAACCCGCGCCAGTTTGGGCGGGAAAGGGTGACTGGTTTCAATCACCCGTCGTACCCGGCAGGCGAAGCCCGCGTCCTCGGTGAGCAGTCGTAGTGCCTCCTCACACTTTGCCTTTGATGAGGCCGCAAGCTGGTCGTCGGTAAAACGAATGGGCAGAGCCAGCTGCGGGCGGGGAATCACTATGGCGTCTTCGGTGGCACCGTAGACCACCGGTACCGGAATCTGCTGACGGAAGCGATAGAAATAGGCGGGCTCGGGGCCACGGCGGTGAATGGCAGATCCGGCCACAGGGGCTCCCGTCAACTGGGCACCCATGGACGCGCACCCGAACAGCATGGCGTCCATGATAAAGCCCTGGAGGGGGCCAAGGTCGATGTCACAGAAGATGCTGAATACCGCCTGATCGTCCCGTTGGCGACGACTGACCTGGAGGTGTGGTGCCCGAAGGGTCAGGTAGCGGGTCATCAGTTCAAGGGCTTCTTCCAGGGTCCGGCTGCTCATGACGGCCGTTCCCAGGGCACCATGCAGTGGAAGCCGCAGTTCCCGCGCCAGCATTATTCCGAGGCCGGGCTCGCCACTTTCTATGATGGCCCGGGTCACAAATTCACTGGCCTGGGACTGGCTTACCCGCAGATCCGTGGATTTCAGCCGCACCGGGTCAAGACCGACACGTTTGAGCAGCGCTTTTTCATCAACGCCGATGGTTCGTAACAACTCTGCCAGCAAGTGCAGGTAGATGGCCGGCATGCCCAGATCCTGAGTTGTCGATACTGAGGCGCGCATGGGGTTTCCTCACGTTTCCTGTTGTTGTTATGTCAGGGATGAAACTTCTTGCCTGATTATGAACCGATCCGCCCCCGCACCCCATGACTCCGCTGACGGGTCAACGGGATATGTAGGCCAATTAATGGCCAGTGCCGGGTCAGTGGTGCCCGGAGTGACGCTCAACAAAACCGGCCAGTGCGCGGGCCGAGGCTCCGGGGCTTTCCAGCATAGGAAGGTGCCCCACATTGCGGAACAGCCGTATATCGGCCTCGGGGGTAGCGTAACGGAACCAGTCAACGCAGCGGGTCGGGGTAATCACATCACGGTCGCCCCATTGCACCTGCAACGGGGGCGTCTCCGGCCCCAGATACCGGGCCGGCGCCAGTGCGTCAGCCAGCATGTCGGCGAAGATATGTTGCAGGGCATCGGTACGGTTCAGCAGGTCGGGGCCCAGAAGTCCGGTCATGGCCACACCCATGGCCGAGGGTTTGCCGTTACCCACGCTGTTGAACATGCGGTAGACCCCGGCCCAGTCGTGGGGAATCAACAATTGATCGCGGTCTGACTCGAATGGCGCGTTGATATCCACGTCCGGGTGCTCAGGAATGCCGGCGCTATTAAGCAGGGTCAGGGACGCTGGCGACATTTTATGGGCGAGGACAGCGGCGATAGCGCCGCCCATGGAGCTGCCCGCAATGTGAACCTCACCGGCAGGCAGGGAGGCCAGCCAGTCTTTCAGTCTCAGGGCCTGGTCTTCGTAGCGGTAACGGGCAGTGGGGTGATATTCACTCTCCCCGAAGCCCGGCAGGTCGGGGACCAGTATGTGCCAGTGCCCGGGAAGCCGTTGCAGCCAGAGTGCCCAGTTTTCTTTCATGGCGGCGAAGCCATGGAGTAAAAGTACAGTGGGCCGGCCGGGGGCCTGGGTTCCCTTTTCCAGATACACCATTCGGTGTCCGTCGATCACAGCTTCCCGCCGTTTTGCCTGAACCAGCCAGCGCTGGCCGGTTCTGGCAGCTGGCCATAAATTGGGAGTGGGTATTTTCACAGGGTGCATCCGCTCTGTTTCGATCCATCCAGTGTACCGATTATCCGGTGCCGGGCTTTGGCCTGTCTGCCCTGTGACTGCGGCAAAGGGGCAAGGTCGGGGGTCAGGTGAGAACGGAAGTGAGGGGCAGGGTGAGAAGGATCAGAGTGAAAAGTCGGTAATGACGGGGTCATGATCTGATGAGCGCCAGGGCTGGTCTCCATCGACCGGCACCGGGCCCTGGTAGTCCAGCGCCCGAGGTTCGTCAGTATTGACTGACCAGGTGGAGGCGCCAACCAGGTACCCGGCCAGCGCTTCCGACACCAGGCTGTAATCCAGTGTGCCGCTGCGACCCCGGTAGCGATAGCTGGTGTGGTCGCAGTTAATGCGATTGCAGGCATGAAGCCGGCGCACGGCATTGATGTAACCCGCCCGTGCCATCAGCTGCAGTGGCGTTTCCCGGGCATAGCTGTTCATGTCACCGGTAATCAGCGTGCCCACCAGGTTCCCGGTTTGTGGCAGTGAGTCAGTCCAGCGGAGGATGGCGCGGGTGGCCTGCTCACGGCTATGGCTGTAGCAGCCCTGACCATCGTTCTGGTCGCGGTCGGGGCCTTCAGCACCGCGACAGGCCTTGGATTTCAGGTGGGTCACGACAACTCTCAAGGCACGGTTGCTGCCTTTGGGGTGGAACACCTGTGCAACCGGAGGTCTGCCCCTGTGACGGAAAGGCCCCGCTGCCAGGCGGCTGGCACTACCCTGAGCGGTTACCCGGTCACTGCGATACAGCAGGTCGGTGCGGATGGCATCGTTGCCGGTGTTGCTGTCCGCTTTCACGTAGCGCCAGTGTTCCCCCAGGGCGCCGGTCAGTTCTGCTATCGCGCTATGGCGACCATAGCCGTCGTTTTCCACCTCTGTTACTGCGATGATGTCAGGGCCCGGAGCGCTCAGTGTGGTTACCAGCCTGGCCAGTTGCCGTTCGAACTGCTTGCCGGATTTCGCTCCCCGTGGGGCCGGGAAACCGCCACCCCGCCCATCGCCATTAAAGAGGTTTCCCAGGTTAAGAGTCATCACCCTGAGTGTTGATGAGTCCGGACGTGCTGGCGGATCAGGTCGGGGGTTTGCACGCTGGAATACCGGCGGCGACAGCGGTTGCACCCGCCAGGCGTCGAACCGGAAGTCCAGGATTCCCGTCAGCCGGGTTATGTGATCACCCGCCCGAACGGTATTGCCTGCCGAGAGGTTCCCTGGCGGCCAGGGTACTGGCCGGGGGTTCCGTACTCCCTTGCCATCATCGAGTAGCACTCGGTTTTCCTGCTGGGAGCGGAAAAGCGCGTCGGCAGCTGGCCCGGGCTCCATGAATTCCGTCGGGATGATCTGGTTACCGGCGGCCAGAGTCAGCTCGCCGTAGCGGGCAAGGTTGTAGTGATCAATCACGGTCAGGTTGTCCGCTATGGTCACCAGCATGTTCTCAAGATGTTCTGGCTGCCGGTTCCCTGGCCAGGGCAGTGTTACCGAAACCGGTTCTGGAAGACGGCTGATACCGCAAACCGTGAGGGTGTCAACATCCGTAAGCTCGGTCAGCTCGTGGAATTCTTTAACCCGTCCGGATACCCGAACCCTCTGCCCTTTGCTGCCTGCAGAGCGACCGGTGTAGACAAATAAAGCTTCAGAGGTTTTCGGGTTGCCGTCGGTTTCGCCATCGGCCTGCTGCAGGTAAAACCCCCGGAAGCCACCCTTGTGGCGGGCATCCATGGTGATTACGCCTTCCACAGTAACTGTCTGGCCAGCAAGGGGGGAGCGGCCATTCTCGCCCTGAATCCGGGAGATTTGTGTAGCTGAAGCGCCGCACTCCCCAGCTGTGGCAGCGGTGGGCAGCCATAACAGCAGGGCAGTGGTCGTGAGCCTCTGGGTGAAAGCGCGAAGTGTAATCACCCGCGCAGTCTAGCAGAGCCCCGCCACCGCTTTAATAGCCCGCTCACGGGCGGACTCGGCAATGCCGAGCTGCTCCTCATTGGCCAGCTCCAGCTGCTGCACCATCGGGTCGGGGTGACGGCTGTCGGCACTCAGCCCGAAGCGTGACAACATATACGGAGCCAGAGCGGCCCGGGTGGTCAACTCCAGGTAGTTATTGCTCATGCCATAATCGGCAGCAATGATTTCCTGCTGTGCCTTGGTCAACCGACTGTCCGGAACCATCACCAGGGAAATACGGCGATTCCAGTCATCGTCCTGATGGCTGGTGTGCCGGCTGCGCTGGCGAATGGTTTCCGGCTTGCCACGGAAGCGGCTGAGGGCAAAATCACGGAATTCCCGATTGGAGTCGCACCAGGCTCGAAGGTGCCAGCTATGGCCAACACAGACCAGGGTGTGGGGCTCCAGTGTGCGCTGCGATACACCCGCAGGGCTGAGTGAAGCATACTCTGCCTTCATTACCCGCCCGTGACGGGTGGCAGCCACCGCCGCCCGCATGACTTCCGGTTTGATAACGCGTTGCGGGCCCCGAACAATGGTGCTGTCCGGAAAGCTTATATTCAGCGATTCGAAGGTATCACTGAGGCTTTCCTGTCGTGCCAGCAGATCCTGATATTCGCTGGCATGTCCGGTCGTGACCACCGGCCGGAAGTTGGGCGAAGGAACGTAACCCTTCAGGTGGCGATCATAAACCAGATTATCCGGCGCCAGTTCCCGCAGGTAGGTGTTGATATCCTTGGAAGCCTGCTGACGCCCTATGCCGAAACTGTGGCAGATGTGGTTGGTGGTGAGCCGTCCTTCCCACAGGGCGATGATTTCAATCAGCCGGTAGCGAAGCAACAGATCCCACCGAATGGGCCAGTCCGTTTTTTTCATACCCAGGCGCTCATGGTTGGTGTGGATTGCATGAGTTGCGAGACTCGTGGTTTAAATTGGCCAGTAACGATACATGACTCATGTTAACCCCTCGGGCCGCTTGAGTGTGTTACGTCACCTTAATGTAAAACAATGTTAAATAGCGTCAATACGGCGCTACAAGCCGTATCACAATTTCGGCAAATGCCTAGTGGAGTCTTTTGCGACGCCCTGTTTTAATTCGCGCTCGGCAATGTTCCGGCGTTGCTGCTATTTTTCACACACCTCTTGGTTTCCATTTCTGCCCAATACGCCGGAGCCCGTCTGATGACCCGCATGGTCACCTCACTTTCAGCCCTTATTCTCAGTATAGTCCTGCTGGTCAGCGGCAACGCATTTTTAATGACCCTGCTGGGTGTCCGTCTGAGCATCGAGGCGGTCTCCCCTGACATTATCGGCTGGATTCTGGTGTGTTATTCCATCGGTTTTGTGCTGGGTACCCTTTACGTTCACCACATTATTGGCCGCGTGGGGCATATTCGCGCATTTGCGGTGTTTGCAGCGATGGCGGCGGTCTGCGCGCTGATGTATCCCATGGCGGTATCGGAATTGTTCTGGGCCCTGTTGCGTGCGCTTTCCGGTTTCAGTGTGGCCGGCGTACTGGTGGTCATTGAAAGCTGGTTCAGCAGCCGTGCAACCAACGCCAACCGTGGCGCGCTGTTTGCGGTCTACCAGATCGTTTTCTATCTTTCCGCGGCCGGTGGCCAGCTGCTGATCAACGTGGGTGAGCCGGCCTCGTTCATTCCGTTCTCACTCGCCGCTGTGCTGCTGACTCTGGCCCTTGTGCCGTTGTCCCTGACACGCATGGATGCGCCCGTGATCGAGCAACACGAGCGCCTGTCATTCTTCACACTCGCGCGGGAGTCCTTTACCGGGGTTTCCGGGGCGCTTATCTGTGGCGTGATGATTGGTTCGTTTTATGCGCTGGGTCCGGTCTACGCCACTCTGGTTGGCCTGGAAGTGAGCCGGGTGTCCACCTTCATGGCCAGCGCCATTGTTGCTGCGATGATTCTGGCCTGGCCGCTGGGGCTGGTGTGCGACCGCTTTGATCGCCGCCGGGTGATGTTCTGGGTGGCTGTAACGGCGGGTCTGTCGGCGGTAACGGTGGCGGTGTTCGGTGCCGAGAGGATGTGGCTGTTGACCCTGATGGTGGGGTTGTTCACTGGCCTGTCGGCCACGCTATACCCGATTGCCGTGGCTATCACCAATGACCGCATGGAAAGCAACCGTATTGTATCTGCCAGCGCAACGTTGCTGCTCAGCTACGGTGTGGGGAGTGTTATCGGCCCGGTGGTCATGGCGGAGCTGGTTGCGGTCTTCGGCCCCCAGGGCCTGTTCTTCGGCAATGCCGGATTCCTGGCGGTGCTGGCAGTGATTACCAGTTATCGCATTACCCATACCGACGATGTTCCGGTAGCGGAGCAGGAGCACTTTATTCCTGCCATGCCTGAGACCTCCGCGGTATTGACGGAAATGGATCCGCGGAACGAGCAGTTCCAGGAGTCTCCGGAAGTGGTTGAGATGCAGGAAGACGAACTGCGCCAGACCGGGTGATTATCGGAATCTTTCGGTTTTCCCCCATTCTGTTTTGACATGCGTATCTGTTTTTATGTCAATGGTTAGCTTACTATTGGTGACGCTATTCATCACTGCATTGTTCAGTAGTTGCATTATTTATAATTGTAAGCTGTTGATACCCCTCTACCGGAGCTCCAGACCATGAGAGATCAGTTCCCTTTTGCCGTTGCCAGGGTAACCCGGCGCTGGCGCAAGCTGCTGGACGAGCGCCTTAAAGACCTGGGTGTAACCCAGGCTCGTTGGACCACGATGGTCTACCTGCAGAAAGGCGGCGAAGGCCTGACCCAGCGTGAGCTCGCTCGCCTGATGGCGATCGAGAACCCGACACTGGTACGGCTGCTGGACAGCCTGGAACAGCAGGGCCTGATTGAACGCCGCCCCTGCCCGAATGATCGCCGCGCCCGCCGCCTTCACCTGACACCTGACGGCACAGAGTTCATGAATGTGCTGACGGAACGTGCCGCCAAGCTTCGTGAGGAAATGCTGGAGGGAATCAGCGATGAGGAAATTGAAGGCGCAGTGGCTGTCTTTCACAAGATCATGGAGAACGCTGAGCGCCAGAGATAACTGCGTTCTTTTACCGGGAGGGTTGTTGCTCTGAGTGATAACACGGTTGAGGGCCTGAAGGCCCGATACGGAGAGCGCTGGCGTTGGTTCGCGTTGGCTACAGTGGTGCTGGGCACCATGGCCACTGTACTCAGCGCCACTGTTGTAAACGTGGCCCTTCACGACATCATGCTGGAATTCGGTATTCGCCAGGGCCAGGTTCACTGGCTGGCTACCGGATTCATTGCTGCCATGACCACCACCATGCTGGCCTCTTCCTGGCTGCTTGATCACTTTGGCGTGCGCAAGACCCTCGCCACCGCGATGTTCCTTTTTACCCTTATATCCCTGCTGGGTGGCTTTGCCTCCTCGCCCGAGCAATTGATTGCCGCGCGGATCGGACAGGGGGCCATGGCAGGATTGATGCAGCCTATGGGCATGTATCTGGTGTTCCGGATCTTCCCCCGTAACCGACGGGGCCAGGCCATGGGTATCTACGGCATGGGGGTGATCCTTGCACCTGCCCTGGGGCCGGTGCTGGGAGGCTTTCTGGTGGATCAGCTGGACTGGCGGTTTGTCATGTTTGCGCCGGTACCGGTGACCCTGGCGGGTGTTTTCATGGCCTGGCGCTTCCTGCCGGTGCCGGTGTCCCGCCCGGAACCTTACCGGTTTGACCTTACTGGTCTGCTGTTGCTGGGTGGCACTATCGGATTGTCCCTGGATACCCTTAACCGCGTGCAGCAGCTCAGCGGACAACAAGGGCGGATACTGGTTGAAGGCATTCTGGCCACCATATTCCTGGCACTGTTCGTACTGCGTGAACGTAAAGCCCGCCATCCCCTGGTCAATATTGGTCTTTTGCGTAACCCGAGCTTTGTTTATGCCAACCTGGGGGCGATGGCTCTGGGGCTTGCGCTGTTTGGCTCCACTTACCTGGTGCCGCTGTTCGTGCAGACTTCTCTCGGTTTCTCCGCAACCCAGGCAGGCCTTCTGATGCTGCCGGCGGGCATTGTGCTGGGCATGACGTTTCCCCTGGCTGGCCGGCTCGCGGACCGTTTGAGTGCACGCAAACTGGTTATTTTCGGAATCACCCTGTTTGCCACCTCCGCCGTGCTGTTTGCGCTGTCGGATCTGGAGCTGGCCTTTGGCTGGCTGGCCCTGTGGACGGTGCTGGGGCGTATCGGTATCGGCTTTATGCTCCCGGCATTGTCCACGGGTGCGCTGAACCCGCTGGCACCGGAACAGCTGGGCGCCGGCTCCAGTACGATCAACTTCACCCGTCAGCTTGGTGGCGCCTTTGGCGTAAACATCGTGGCGCTGACCATTGAATTTGGCGATCACAGTGGCGGCATACCCACTATCGGCGCCTTCCATTCTGCCTGGTGGCTGGTGGCAGCCTTCGTGGCGGTAGCGGCGATTCCGGTATGGAAAATGCGGGTATAGTTGTTATTCCGCGACCAATTAATTAAAATTCCCTCTCTCTTCAGGGGAGTAGCCTCCACGCCAGGCTGGTTATCGTGGCGCGGATGGTAGTCAACATGCTTGGAGCTCAATCTCCGTGGCTATCATGTTTCACCCGGCCAATGGTGAAACTGGCAAGACCTGAGGCAGTGTCACCTCCACAGGGCGGACGGTGGGCTGCCTCATGTCTGGAAGTCCGCCCCGGAGTTGTTCATGGACGCTTTTCTCGCCTCAACCGTTGCCGTTGCCATTGCTGAAATCGGTGACAAGACCCAGTTGCTCTCGCTCTTCCTTGTCGCTCGCTACGCCAGCCGTCTTCCCATTATCCTGGGCATTTTCGTTGCGACCATACTGAATCATGCCCTGTCGGCCCTTCTGGGCGCCTGGATAGCCGAGTGGATACCGGAAACATGGTTACCCTGGATTCTGGCCATCAGCTTTGTGGCCATCGCCCTGTGGTTATTGATTCCGGACAGGGATGACAGTGACGGGTCCGCCTTTCTGGGTATGGGAGCGTTCATGGCGACGACTGTCATGTTTTTCCTGGCGGAGATTGGCGATAAAACCCAGATCGCGACGGTGGTTCTGGCGGCCCGCTATACCGAGACCTTCTGGGTAATCCTGGGAACCACCGTTGGTATGCTTTTGGCCAATATACCGGTTATCATGGCGGGTAAATGGCTGATGGACCGGTTGCCACTGGCGACAGCCCGAATTGGAGCGAGCATTCTGTTCCTGGTTCTGGCGGGTGTTACCCTGTGGGCAGCCCTGATGCCGGTTTAGACCGGCAGGTCAGCAACCTGTAGTGCCGGATACCGGATTTGAACCTTATGCATCGAAAACAGCTCACTGGCTTTCTTGTCTTCTGGCTCGCACTGATGCTGGCCACACCACTAATGGCGGAGCCCGAACAACAGGCTACCGGTAAGAAACTCAGTGCTGAACAGCCCGAGGAGGACGCCGCCAGCAAGCCCCGCGTCCCGACATTTGAGATAGAAGGTGACCTGGCCGGGGAACTGTCGGTTATCTCGACCCGCTATGAAGATACCTTTGCAGCTATTGGTAATCGCGACAGCCTGGGCTACCTGGAACTGGTGAAAGCCAATCCGGGGGTGGACCCCTGGCTCCCCGGGGAGGGCACCCGAATTACCGTGCCCCGCCATTACGTGTTGCCGGATGTGAAACGTGAGGGAATTGTCATTAACCTGGCTGAGTACCGGTTGTATTACTTCACCGGGGATGGCGTTCAGGTATACCCGGTAGGTGTGGGAACGGAGGACAATCCGTCACCGCTGACTGACGCTGAAGTCACCATGCCGCTGGAGTCACCGGCCTGGTATCCGCCTGCAAGCATTCGTGCTGAATACGAGGCGTCCGGAGACTATCTGCCGAGAATGATTCCCCCCGGCCCGAATAACCCCCTTGGAAGCCACGCCCTGATGCTGAGTGAGAAAGGCTATCTGATTCATGGCACCAACAAGCTGTTCGGTGTCGGTATGCAGGTCAGCCACGGCTGCTTCCGCATGTATAACGAGGACATATCCCGGTTTGTTTACCAGGTAAGCAAGGGTACGCCGGTGCGGGTGATCAGGGAGCCGGTGAAAATCGGCCTGAAAGGCAATGAGGTCTGGATGGAAGTGCATCGTCCGGAGGAAGAATACACGGAGCAGGACCGTGCAAAGCTCTGGCGTGCTGTTTCAAGCGCGGTTGAAGAGTTCCGCAACGAAATGCCCGGCGTGGAAGTGCAACGTATGGCCATTGAGCTGGCTGTGGATCAGGCTGACGGGCTTCCGCGGATGATTGGTGAGCGTGTTACCCGGGTCGCCAATGAAAGCGCTGAATCACAGCAAAAAACCAGTGATGGTGACGATGGCAGGGAACAACGGCTCTGGTTCTGAATGCGACGTGTAACTGCTCTTTTTCCCGGCTATAGTCGTACAGAGGTAAGTGAAAAAGTAAGGCCACCAATCGCTTTCCGGTGAGGAGGCGCTGGTCGCAGCACTGACCCACTTGTCCTGATACTTCGAAAGGATTTGGGGAGGAGTGATGAGCCCGAACCGAGCCACCAGATCAACCCCGAACCGCCGCCTGCAATGGTGGCTGGCTGTGCTCCTGCTTGGCCTTGCGCTTGCTCTGGGCTCGTTGACCCATACTGTCTTTGCACAACAGGAAGACGATCCTCCCACTGCCCTTGTACTGACTGTTGAAGGGGCCATAGGCCCTGCCACCATGGATTATGTGGTGCGGGGTATTCGCCGTGCTGAATCAGAAGAGGCCGAGCTGCTGATCATACAGATGGACACACCTGGTGGCCTGATGGAGTCCATGCGCGGCATTATCAAAGAGATCCTTTCCGCAGAAGTGCCTGTCGTCACCTGGGTATCACCTGCCGGGGCGCGGGCAGCCAGTGCTGGCACGTATATACTTTATGGCAGCCATGTGGCCGCCATGGCACCGGCTACCCACCTGGGATCTGCCACGCCGGTTCAGATGGGTGGCCTGCCCGGCTCGGAAGAACCTGCGCGGCAGGAACAAGAGTCCGGATCAGACGGTAAGCAGAACCAGGAAGATGAAGACGCCTCATCGGACAGTAAGCCCGAGCCCGACAAGCGCCGGGGCGGCTCGGCGATGGAACGCAAGGTGCTTGAGGATGCGGTGAGCTATATCCGGGGGCTGGCAGAGCGCCACGGCCGCAACGCCGACTGGGCGGAAGAGGCCGTAAGGGAAGCGGTCAACCTGGGCGCCACGGAAGCCCTGGAAAGGAACGTGGTGGATGTGGTTGCGGATAACATGACCAATCTGGTGGAGCAGCTGGACGGCCATACAGTGAAAATGGCTGACGGTGAAAGAACCCTGAACACCGCCAGTCTAGTCCTCACCCACGCTGACCCTGACTGGCGTACCCGGCTGCTGTCAGTGATCACTGATCCGAATGTGGCCTACTTCCTGATGATCATCGGGTTCTACGGCATTATCTTCGAACTATCCAATCCAGGCGCCGTCTTCCCGGGGGTGATTGGTGCTATCTGTCTGATTCTCGCATTGTTTGCCTTCCAGGTACTGTCCGTCAATTACGCCGGCCTGGCGCTGATTCTGTTAGGGCTTGCCTTTATTGTGGGTGAGGCCTTCATGCCCAGCTTCGGCATGTTGGGGGTGGGGGGTATTGTTGCGTTCGTAACCGGTTCGATCATTCTCATGGATGGCAGTCACCAGGATATATCCCTGCCCACGATCGGCGGCACGGCGCTGGTGGCCGCCGGGTTCATACTCTGGACTGTTATCCGTTTTATTGGCCTGCGCCGGAGACCTCCTGTCAGCGGCAGTGAACAGATCGTTCATGAACGGGTCACGGCACTCGATGATTTTCAGGCGGAGGACGAGCATTACAGAGGCCATGTCCGCCTGAGTGGCGAACGCTGGAACGCTGTAAGCCAGACCCCGGTCAAGGCGGACGACCGGCTGAAGGTAGAAAGCATCAAGGGGCTGACGGTTCATGTTGAACCTGAGCCAACCAAGGAGACGTTATGAATATTACCGACCTGATTCCCTATATCGCACCAACGGTGATACTGCTGCTGATTCTTGGCGCGGCAATCAAGATACTGCCGGAATATGAGCGCGGCGTGGTATTTTTCCTGGGTCGTTTCCAGGGGGTAAAAGGTCCGGGCCTGATCATTGTCATTCCCGGGATCCAACAGATTGTGAGGGTTGATCTGCGGGTTATCACTCTCGATGTACCCAGCCAGGACGTGATCTCGAAGGACAACGTCACGGTACGGGTGAACGCCGTATTGTATTTCCGGGTGGTTGATCCAGAGCGGGCCATTATCCGGGTAGAAGATTTCGCCTCCGCAACCAGCCAATTGGCGCAGACCACATTGCGTTCGGTGCTGGGCAAACACGATCTGGATGAGATGTTGTCGGAGCGCGACAAGCTCAATTCCGACATTCAGGAGATTATTGATGCCCAGACGGAAGAATGGGGCATCAAGGTGGCCAACGTTGAAATCAAACATGTTGACCTGAACGAGTCCATGATTCGTGCCATAGCGAGACAAGCCGAGGCGGAGCGTGAACGCCGCGCGAAGGTGATTCATGCCGAAGGTGAACTGCAGGCGTCGAAAAAACTGGTGGAGGCTGCCGAAGTCATGTCCACCAATTCGGGGGCGATGCAGTTACGCTATATGCAGACCCTGGCCGATATGAGCACAAACAATAGCACTACAATCGTGTTCCCTCTACCCATGGAAATGATGTCGACCTTTATGGGCAAACATACTCCCAGGCGCCCGAAGGACGATAACGAGGATTCCAGACAGGACGGGTCACAGGCATAAAAAAGGCCGGGATCTCCCAAGCCATTCGCCTTAAGTGTGGCTGGCCTGAGAGATGAGGCCGATAATCGAAAGGCCAGTAACTAAAAGTTGCTGGCCTTTTTTGTTCAAAATATTTGAAAGATTCTAGCTCGAAACCTTCAAGGTCAAAGGAACGTGAT
>NZ_JBDWCL010000004.1:0-377376 GCF_039977835.1 Marinobacter sp.
GGTGATGACGCAGCGCAGGAAGGCAAACTGGAAGATCGGCGCGCCGGGTTCCATCAGTTTGATGAAGACGTCACTGATCAATGCCATGGCGTTGCCGATCACCAGCAGTAGGATTGCACTGTTTACGGTTTTGCCTGACATGGTGTTACCTCTTACTTTCTTTCCTCCCGGTTGGGAGCATTCGCCCTGTGTAATTCCCTTTCCAAAACACGCTCCTTCGGCACATCCATGTGACGCTTGGACTCCGCCATCCATGGCTCCGTACAGTTTTGGAAAGGGAATTACACAGGGCTCCCTTAACGTTGTGATGGCATTCTATGCCTGTGCTAATATCCGATAAAATGATCTTTAATCCATCGGTATTAGAAAAATAGATAATGAAGCTGCCACCCCTGAAATCCCTGCCCGTCTTTGAAGCCGTTGCCCGGTTGAACAGTTTTTCGCTGGCTGCTGAAGAGCTGGCCGTGAGTCAGAGTGCGATCAGTCATCAGATCAAGCAGCTGGAAACCTACCTGGGCGAGAAGCTGTTCTGGCGTAGTGGGCGAACGCTGGCTCTGACCGACGAAGGCCGGCAGTACCTGGATGGGGTGAGCTCTGCGTTGTTGCAGATTGAACGGGTAAGCGAGCAGTTACTGGGCCGCGAGGAGTCGCGGTTGCGGCTGTCGGTGTTCAGTTCGTTTGCGGTGCGCTGGCTGGTGCCGCGGCTGCCGGATCTGCAGAGGGAGCATCCGCAGTTGGAGTTGTCGTTGGAGATGAGCAGTGAGAATCCGGTGTTGTCGGACCGGGTGGCGGATTGTTTCATTACCATAAAGCCAGCATCAGCAGCGTTCAGTTATGACCTGTTGTACACCGAGAGGCTGTTTCCAGTGTGCAGCCAGGATTACTGGCAGCGCATCCGGCGGGAGCTGGGTCGGGATTCGGAGGTTGAAGGGCGGGACGAACCGGAGTTGTCGCCTGAAGATGTGTCGCGGTTTCCGCTGCTTTCCACCCACAGTATTTTCGATAAAGCGGCCGGCGACTGGGAAGCCTGGTACCGCGAGGTGGATCAGATAATTCCCGGTAACGCGCGGGTCCAGCATTTCAGTCATATGTTGCTGGCGCTGGAGGCAGCGCGGTTCCATCAGGGCATCGCGCTGACCAACGATTACATGCTCAGTACGCGGAAGGATTCGGGGGATTTTGTGCGGCTGCCCTGCCACTCAGTGATGACCGGTGACAAGTTCTACTTTGCCTGGAAGACCAGCCGCCGGCGCGAGCGGGGTATTCAGATTCTGCGCCGGTGGCTGGTGGATGAGGCCATTCGCGGTGGCCTCAGAACAGAGTAGGTGTCAGAGATACTGGTAACGCAGCAGACGGTGCTTGATGCGCTCCAGTATGACCTGGTCAATCACCGCAGCCAGTATTGCAATGACCAGGATGTTGGTCATCACGCCGGTCATGTCCGCAATTTCACCGGAATAGGCCAGGGATTTGCCAAGCCCGGCGCTGAAGCCGACAATCATCTCGGCTGAGATCAGGGCGCGCCAGGCATTGCCGAAGGCCAGTTGGGCACCGGTGATCAGTTCCGGGGTAACCGCAGGAAAGTAGACCCGTTTGAGCATCTGCAGCTTCGAGGCACCCATCACCCTGGCCGCTGAGATATGCACTTTCTCGACGCTTTCCGTGGCGTTCATTACGCTCAGGGCGGTGGGGAAGAAGGCGCCGATGGCCACCACCACTATGATCGGCATGTTGCCGAAGCCCATCAGGATCAGGAACAGCGGCACCCAGGCAATCGAAGGAATCGACTGCAGGATAATGATCGCCGCTTTCAGGGTGCTGCGCACAGGGTCGAGGGTGCCGCCCACCAGGCCCAGAACAATGCCAAAGAACAGGGCGGCCCCGTATCCGAGGCCGAGGCGGCTCATGCTGTTGCCCAGCCCTTCGTAGAAATCGCCGCTGTTAAGTTCTTCCCACAACCGTTGCAGGGCAACCGGTACATCCGGCATCAGAAAATCCGGCAGGAACCAGGCCGCCACTTGCCAGAAGAACAGGATAATGACGATTGCAGCCACATAGGCTCGCTTGCTGGCAACGCCGGTCGACTGAGTAGTGCTCATGCTTACAGCTCACGCGCCTGTTGCCAGGACAGGTCCAGCAGGGCATCGACATCGAATTCGCCTTCTACCTCGAGAATCCCCTGCTCCTGCATGATGGCTGCCAGCTCTTTCATGCGGTTGATGTCGTCTTCGGTTAGTCTGGCACTGAAATCATTGGTTTTGATGGCTTCAGTGATTACTTGCTCACTGGGCACGTCGCCCTGGTCGCGGGATTCGACGACCGGCTCGCGGATAAAGTAGTCCGTGATATAGGGCGCTGCCTTTGCAGGCTCGTTTTCAAGCATCTCAATGGCGTCGCGCTGGGCATCCAGTGCGGCCCAGAGCACATCCTTGCGGCTCTCCAGGGTCTCCGCGGAGGTGATCACCACCATGCAGGGGAACGGCCAGACTTCGCCAATCTCATAGATCTGCTTGACCGGCGCAACCAGCTGCGCGATACGGTCATAGGGCTCGAACAGGAAAGCGGCGTCCACACGGCCACCCACCAGCGACTGTACGGCCACGGAAGGGGCTACACCCATGATATTCAGGTCCGACGGCGCCAGCCCGGCATTGGCAAGCATCACGCCTTTGAGCACGATGTCTGCGGTGCTGCCCTGTTTCTGGGACGCCAGGCTTTTGCCCTTGAGGTCTTCCACCGATTCAATGCCGGAATCCTCGCGCACCAGCAGTGAGTGATACCCGCGCTGGGCGCCACCGACGATTTTCAGATCGGCACCTCGGGAAGCCCAGGTGAAGGCATTGGAAAAGCCCAGGACGCCGATATCCAGCTGGCCACCGACGATCCCTTTGATCAGGTCGGTACCGGACGAAAATTCGATCAGCTGGGCGTCCAGGCCATACTTCTCGTAGAGCCCTGCTTCATAGGCAAGCATCGCCTGGGCATCGTCCATTACGCGAACATAACCGACACGGAATTCTTCTGCTGCCGTGGCAGGACTGGTCGCAACCAGACCCAGCAGCAGGGCAATAACGGGAGCCACTAAACGGTTCATGCCATTTCTCCTTGGGAATCTGTAGGTGAGTGTTCATCAGTATCAATGCCCAGCAGGTTGAGGACTTCCCGGCGGACATCGGCAAACGCGGACAGGTCATGGGTCTTGGGGATGTGCCCCAGTTCTACTTCCCGCAGAACGGTCGCCGGGCGCTGGCTGAACACCATCACGCGATCCGCGAGGTAAAGCGCTTCATCCACGTCATGAGTGACCAGAACCACGGTGGGGCGCTCTTCCTCGATCAGGTCTTTGAGGACGGTTTGCAGCGTCATCCGGGTCAGAGCATCAAGGGCACCAAAGGGTTCGTCCAGCAGCAATACCTTTGGGCGGGCAATAAAGGCCCTGGCCAGGGCGCAACGCTGCCGCATGCCCCCGGACACCTGGTGGGGGTAATAGCCTTCAAAGCCGGCCAGCTTGACCCGGGACAGCCACTTCCCTGCCTCTTTGAGGGCGGTCTTGCGGGGTTTGTCCTGGAACTCCAGTGCCAGTGCCACGTTGTCGAGCAGGGTCATCCACGGGTACAGGGCATGTTCCTGAAACACCAGGGTGCGCTCGGGAGACGGTTTGGCCACCGGGCCACCATCCGCAGTGAGGATGCCCGAAGACGGCTGTTGAAGTCCGGCCAGCATGTGTAACAGTGTGGACTTTCCACAACCGGACGGACCTACCAGAGCAACGATTTCTCCGGTTCTGATGGAGGTGTCGAATTGCTTGATCACATTCAGGCTGCCAAAAGATTTGGTGACCTGGCTGAACTGAAGTTCCATATAGCCTGCCGGAATATCTATATATACTTAAAAGAAATATGTAACGTTTATTTTATAACTAAAAATTGATTAAAAGAAGGGCTTTTGATAGCCGATTTCATAAGATCTGCTAATCGCAGTGAAAGGCTGAAACAATGAAGAACGCTTGGTGGGAGGGAGGCCGAGCGTGGAGCTCTCGGCCACACCCGCTCATCGGGGTGCAGCCGAGCGGAATCGGGTTATTCTTCTTTGGCGGCGCGTTCTACGACCTTCCGTTTGCCCTTGGCGCAGCGGGCCAGTGCTTGCAGGCCCTCCGCGTCGAAGGCATCCACGCGGATCACATCGTAGAGGGCTTCCAGGGCTTCCAGGAGTTTGTCGCATTCCTCCTTTTTCACAACGCCCTGATCACAGGCCCAGTCCACCAGTTCCTTGCGCTGGTGCCCCATCAGCAGGTCAATACCGCCCAACTCGTCTTCATCACGATTGCGCAGGGCCTCGTGCAGGCGCGCGCGCATTTCCCGGGTTTCATTGGCCAGCCGGTAGGCGTTCAGTACCCGGCCCAGCGGATCGTCCGGGTTGGTATTGACATAACTGCCGCGGCTGATGCGCTGGCGCAATGGTGTGTCCTTGACGATGCTGGCGGCCACTTCGGTGCCCAGCCTGTCGTCCGGTCCATTCAGGCCAGTGGCACCCAGCGGGAACACCAGTATCCGTAACGGCCAGCGCAACAGAGGCACCGGGAAGTTGATGATCAGCTCACGCATGGACGTCTTGAAGTCCCGCAGGCTGGTTTGCAGGCACCACTCCACCAACGGACGCTGGTCATCCGGGTAGCCCTCTTCGTGCCATTGCTTGATGACTGCGGTGGCGTAATACAGGTGCACCAGGCAGTCCGCCATGCGGCCGGAGAGTCGCTGACGGGCCTTGAGGCCGCCGCCGACGGTGAGCAGTGTCACATCGGTCATCAGCGCAAAGGCTGCAGAGAAGCGGGCGAGCTGGCGATAGCTGGACTGGATGTTGCCATGGCGCGGCACGGGTTCCAGCAGACCGCCGGTCAGTGCCAGCAATAATGACCTCAGTGCATTGCGGGTAGTGTGGGCGATATGGCGGTAGAAGATACCATCGAATTTTTCGACGGCGGCTTTGTTGTCATCCATGCCGGCCGCTTCAATTTCGTCCACAATGAAAGGATGGCAGCGGATAGCTCCCTGCCCGAACACCATCAGGCTGCGGGTAAGAATGTTGGCACCCTCGACCGTAATGCCAATGGGCACCGCCTGGTAGGCACGCGCCAGGAAGTTGCGGGGGCCGGTAATCACACCACGGCCTGCGACCACGTCCATGGCATGGTTTATCACGATGCGCATCAGGTCGGTATTGCGGTACTTGAGCACTGCTGAAGGGACGGAGGGTCGCACCCCACGGTCGAGCATGCCGGAGGTCAGCAATCGCGCGGCGTCCATCATGTAGGTGTAGCCGGCAATGGGCTCGAGAGCTTCCTGCACCCCCTCAAACTGGCTGATGGAGCGTCCGAACTGTTCCCTGGTCAGGGCATAGGAACCGGTAGCCAGGCTGGCTACCTTGCCGGCGCCGGTGCCCAGCGCGGGCAGGGAGATGGAACGGCCGATAGACAGGCATTCCAGCAGCATTTTCCAGCCCTTGCCCAGCATGTCCTGGCCACCGATGACCTGCTCCATGGGGATGAAGACGTCGTTGCCCCAGGTCGGGCCGTTCATGAACACAGTGTTCATGGGCAGGTGACGAGCGCCGGAGTGAACGCCTTCAACGTCCTGTGGGATCATTACGCAGGTGACGCCGATCTCATCAGACTCACCCAGCAGCTTGTCGGGGTCGTACACCTTGATGGCCAGGCCAATCAGCGTGGCGACCGGTGCCAGGGTGATATAGCGCTTATTCCAGGTGACTTTCAGGCCCAGGACCTCCTCGCCATTCCACTGGCCCTTGCAGACGATGCCCTTGTCGGGAATCGCGCCGGCGTCGGAACCCGCCACCGGTGAGGTCAGGGCAAAGCACGGAATTTCCTCGCCACCGGCGAGGCGGGGCAGGTAATGTTCTTTCTGGGCATCGGTGCCGTATTCCATCAGCAGCTCGCCCGGGCCCAGGGAGTTGGGCACCATGACGGTGACCGCGGCAGACACACTGCGGGTGGAGACCTTCATGACGATTTCGGAATGAGCGGTATGGGAGAAACCCTTGCCACCCTGTTCCTTGGGAATCACCAGGCCGAAGAAACCGTTCTCACGAATGAATTTCCAGACTTTTGGGGGCAGGTCATAGGTTTCGTGGGTGATTTTCCAGTCGTCCAGCATGGCACAGAGTTTTTCCACCGGCCCGTCCAGGAACGCCTGCTCTTCACTGGAGAGATGGGCTGGCTTGGCGTCCAGCAACTTTGACCAGTCCGGCTGGCCGGAAAACAGCTCACCGTCCCAGTCCACAGTACCCGAGCGCAATGCTTCTGCCTCGGTATCGGAAAGCTTGGGGAGCCTGCCGCGCACCCACCCAAGGAGCGGTGCACTCAGCTTCTCGCGTCGCAGATCTCCCGGCAGTACCAACACCAGACCCAGGGCCAGCAGGCCACCACCGAACAGGATACTGAGGATGTGCCAGCCATCCTGGAACAGACCTACAACGGTTGCGATGACCAGAACGGCCGCAGCCGTTGCGCCGCCAATGCCGAGATAAATCAGCACCAGCGCACTTAAGAGGAGAAGCAGAACACTCATGGGGCGGATCTCCGTATCGAAATGAAATTCAACCTGAATAGTTCTTACCTTCGGCCAAAGCCCGTGCGGTTGCAAGCGCATCTGCCGGTAATGGCGGCTAAGGACCCAGGAGTGTAACGATATGTAGCAATGAAAATCATTGTAAAAGATCAGCGTTTCCCGGCGAATTCATTGATCTGATTTTGGAAGAGTGGTGAATACATAGGTTCGATTTATGGTCAGGCACAGCCGGAGTAGATAATGTTCAGTAAACTTACCGTCGCCAAACCACTCGCCCTGGGTTTTGGTCTTATTCTTTCACTGATGGTTCTGGTCAGCCTCATCGGTAACCATCGGGTCGGCTTTATTGACAGGACGCTCACGGAAGTAGGAGATGACGCGGCCGTTAAACAGCGATACGCAATCAACTTTCGTGGCAGTGTCCATGACCGGGCAATTGCCATCCGCGATGCCGTTCTGGTGCGGGAAGACCGCGCCCTGAGAACCCATCTCCAGGACATAGAACGGTTGAAAGTCTTCTACGTGGAATCGGCCAGACCTATGGACCAGTTGTTCCAGTCAGCCGGTGCGACTGACCAGGAGCGGCAACTGCTGGCGGCTATCAAGGAGATCGAACGTAGTACCCTGGCACTGACCGATGAGTTACTGGAGATGCGACAGGATGGCAGCATCGAGGATGCCCGGGAATTCTTGCTGGAGGACGTCTCCCCCTCCTACACCACCTGGCTGAACCGTATCAACGCCTTCATTGACCATCAGGAAGGCTTTATCACCACCAACGTGGATGCGGTCAGAGAAGCCGCCGGAAACTTCAACCGGCTGATTTTTCTGGTCACCGGCATTGCCGTACTGCTGAGCGTTGGAGTGGCGGTGCTTATTATTCGCAGACTCCGCTCAACGCTGGGGGCTGAGCCGGATGAGGTCGCGGATGCTATTCGCCGGCTCTCGGACGGCATACTTGACCAGGACATTCACACGAAGTACCCGAACAGCGTGATGGGGGCCCTCAGGGATACCGTAGAGCAGCTCGCGGGAATTATCCGCGAGGTTCGTCAGTCCGCAACGGAGTTGTCCAGGAGTTCCGCGGAGTTGTTGTCGACATCGGACAATAACAATCGCCAGATTCGTATTCAGTCCGAGGAAGCGGAACAGATGGCGACTGCCATCAACCAGATGGCGGCGACCGTGAACGAGGTGGCGGGATTTGCCTCCAGTGCCGCCACCGCTACTGGAAAGGCGGATCAGGAAGTGGAAACCGGTAACAGGGTAGTTCAGGAAACAGCGGCGTCCATTGGCCAGCTGGCGGACACGCTCGAGAAAGCAGCCGTTACCGTGCATCGTGTTTCGGATGACAGCGCCAACATAGAGAAGATCATCGAAGTGATCAACGCAATCGCCGAGCAGACCAACCTGCTGGCTTTGAATGCGGCGATCGAGGCGGCCCGGGCCGGCACTCACGGCCGAGGCTTTGCGGTGGTGGCGGATGAAGTACGTTCACTCGCGACCCGCACCCAGGATTCCACCCGTGAAATCCAGGAGATGATCGGTAAACTTCAGACCGGTGCCTCGGAAGCGGCCGCGGTGATGGAGACCAGCCGGGACCTGGCCAAGACAACGGTGGAAAAAACCCGGTCGGCGGAACAGGCGCTGGTGCAGATCCGTCAGGAAGTGGGTGAAATCAATGACATGAACGCACAGATTGCCAGTGCTGCGGAAGAGCAGAGCAGCGTGGCTGAGGAAGTGAACCGCAATATCAGCCGTATTCACGACTCCACCGTGGAAACCGCTGCCGGTTCTGAACAGGTGGCTGGTGCCAGCCGCGACCTCGCCACGCTGGCGGAGCAACTGAGTGGGCGGGTCAGTGTGTTTCGCTTGAGGGGGTAGTGCTCAGACGTAGCCTGCCGCAAACACCAACCCAAGCACCACAGGCATAACCACCAGGCTCCCGAGGTTGCTGATCAGAACCAGTGAGGCAACCTTTTCGGGCTCCTGCTGGTACTGTTCCGCCAGCATGTAGTTCAAAACCGCGGATGGCATGGCGGCGAAGACCCACAGGGCGGCGATCTGCAGGCCCGCAAGGTCGAGAATGGCGATCATCGGCCAGGCCAGGATCAGCCCGGAGGCGGGGCAGGCAATGGCACCAAGGATGCCGAGCTTCCAGTCGCCGAAGTCCACATCCAGCATGCGCACACCGAGGGTAAACAGCATCAGGGGAATACACACCCCGCCAAGCATGTTAAGGGTTTCCAGCAACCATTGGGGCATGGGTACGCCGCCGAAATTGACCGCAAGGCCGGCGATACTGGCCATGATAACGGGCAGGCGAAGCCTTCTGAGGATGGAGGTGTGCGGGTCGAGCATATAGATGCCGACGGTAAAGTGCAGCAACATCTCCACAACAAACAGCACAACGGCTGCCGGCAAGGCTGCCTCGCCGAAGGCCAGCACCAGCACCGGAATGCCCATGTTGCCGGAATTGTTGAACATCATCGGTGGCAGGAAGGTTTTCAGATTCAGGTTCAGAACTCTGGCCACTGGGTAGAGGACAATCCCGGAGCCCAGAACCACAACCGTTGCCGCCAGTGCCAGGCTGGTGTAGTCCTGCAGCGGTGCCTGCTGGTCCGCCAACACCGCAAATACCAGCATGGGTACGAAAAGCTCCATGTTCAGCGTGTTCAGGCCCTGGATATCGGGGGTGCGGTAACGACCGTAGAGAGCACCACAGCCGGCGATCAGGAAGACCGGCAGCATGGTGGACAGGATCTGGGCAAGCATTCAAGGGCTCCGAGGGTAAACCGGGACGAGCAATTAATCCGGTAGGTTCGCAAGTATCGGCGGTTGCAGGCAAGCAAAACCTGTGTTTTTGCGACCAAAGACGGACGGGCGGTTGCTGCCATTATCACTCCTGCCGCAGAATGACGGGCAGTATTCACAACCCTTTTGCCAACGCCATAACGGAGGCCCTTTGTGCGCGATTCCTTTGACCGGCTCCTTCCGCGGGAGAATACCTGCTCGGTAAAGTTTGATGCCCGCAAGGCCGTGTTCGGCCGTGAGGATGTGATTCCGCTCTGGGTGGCGGACATGGATTTCCCGGCCCCTGAGGAGGTCACCCGGGCGCTGGAACAGCGAGCCAGGCACCCGGTGTATGGCTATACCCTGTTTCCGGAGAGCCTGTATGCCTCCATTGTCGAGTGGTTCAAAAGCCGCCACGACTGGAGCATCGAGCGGGAGTGGTTGCTTATGGCCCCGGGGGTGGTGCCTTCCCTTCACGCGGCAGCGCTGGCGTTTGCTGGTGAAGGCGAAGGCGTGATCATCCAGCCGCCGGTCTATCCGCCGTTCTTCAGTTCCATCCAGAAAACCGGCCGTACCGTGATCGAGAACCCGCTGGAACTGGTGGATGGCCGTTATCAAATGAACCTTGAGCACCTGGAAGCCTGCGCCGCAAGAGACGACGCCAGGGTGTTACTGCTGTGCTCGCCCCATAATCCGGTCGGCAGGGTATGGACCGAGAACGAGCTCAGGGCAGTACTGTCGATTGCCCGGCGATATAACCTGCTGGTGCTGGCGGATGAGATTCACTGTGATCTGACCTATCCGGACAAACCCGCCCACCAGGTGCTGGCCCGGCTGGCGGGGGAAGACGATGCGCTGGTTACGGCTGTGGCGCCCAGTAAAACCTTCAACATGCCTGGCCTGGGCCTGTCGGCGCTGGTGGTGCCCAATGCTGTCCATCGCAAGGCATTGAAAGAGGTTTTCGAGGCCATGCACATGAACCAGTGCAACCCGTTCAGCATCGCCGGATTCGAGGCCGGTTATCGCCATGGTGGCCAGTGGCTCGACCAGCTGATGGCCTACCTGAAAGGCAATCGCGATTACGTCATGGATTACATTCAACAGCACTTGCCCGCGGTCAGGGTGACAGAACCCGAGGGCACCTATCTGTTGTGGCTGGATTGCCGGGCACTGGGGATGGATGACGCAGAACTGAAGCGATTCTTCGTGCATCAGGCCGGCATTGGCATGAACCCGGGCATCACCTTCGGCGAAGCTGGCAGTGGTTTCATGCGCATGAACATCGGCTGCCCGCGGAAGACACTGGAGACCGCGCTGGAACAAATCCGCGTGGCAATCGTACCGGTGACGGATTAATTGCCGCTGTCAGGTGCGTTCTTGCAGGGATGCTCTACCGGCTGCCAGTGGGGCGGTTTGCTCACCCCCGGCATCTGGCCATTGGTGGGGCGAATCGCACGGTAGGTCTGCCCTTCATGGCTGGTGATCTGGCCAACCGTGTAACTGGTACCAAAGCTCCAGGCCCCGGGGGCGTTGCAGGCCTGCCTGGCATTGTTCCGGGCTTTTGCTTTGGGTTCCTGCTGCTCCTGGCCCCGGGCCCGGGGTTTTTTCGACTCATCCTGCTGCCCGGTTGTGGCTGTTGGCCTGCTTTCTTCGTTGCCGCAGTCCGGTGCGGATGCCCGTTTTTTCCACTCGAAATCCGCTCCTGGCGTTTTGCCTTCATGAAGCTGGCGGGATTCGTACCATTTGCCCTTATGAAACACGGTTGAGCCAGTGGGGTAATAGCGGCCGGGGACCCAGCTGTTTTCTTCCGGATCGCAGGGGGCGGAAAAAGCCACGGTGCTGAATGCCGTAAACACCAGTACGGCCATTAATCTGAGAAATCTTGCCAAGTGATTATCCATGAATTCCTGCCTGTTCAGTGCTTCCCGTTTGCACGTTCAGCGGTATTTACGTCGCAGTTCGGAGGTGCGGGTGGCCAGGAAAAGTCCGGCGAGGATCAGCAGACCGCCCACGATGTGGAAGATGCCCAGTCGTTCCCCGAGGAAAATGCCCGCCATTACCGACGCAAACACCGGAGTAAGGTACATGAAGATGGCCGCCTTTGCCGGGCCAATCCGGTGGACCGCATGGTTCCAGAACCCGTAGGCCAGAATACCGGGGAAAATGGCAAAATACATCATGGGCAGGGCGGTCGACCGGTTCAGTTCGAAACCGCCTGAGAAAAACATCAGGTCTGTCAGGAAAAGCGGCAATATCACCAGAGTGCCGCACGCAATTTGAACGGTCAGGAATGTCAGCGGCGGCAGCGGTACGGCCTGGCGGCGCAGCAGCACCGAAAACAGGCCCCAGCTGAAGACCGCCAGTACCATGATCAGGTCGCCTGGCTGTGCCCGCAGGCCAGTGAGCACCGACAGGTCTCCTCTGGCGACGACCGCCAGAATGCCCAGTACCGCCAGCCCGATACCCAGTGCCTGCACCGGCCGTGTGCGATCCCCCAGCAACACCCAGGCCAGTAATGCCACCATAATGGGAATGGTGGCGTTGATCAGTGCGATATTGGTGGCGCTGGTGGTTACTGCTGCAAAGTAGAGCAGTGAATTGAATGCCGCTACGCTGAAGGTAGACAGTGCCAGTATCGACCGCCAGTGCTGGCGAATCAGGTGGCGCTGGCGCCAGACACCCGGCAAGCCGAACGGTAGCAGAATCGCCAGGGCAATCACCCAGCGCCAGAATGACATGGACAATGGCGGAATCTCATCCACCACGCCTTTGGCGACCACGGCGTTGCCGGCCCAGAACAACGGGGTCAGAATCAGCCCGGTATAGGCAAGCCATAATGGTTTCGGGGTTTCTGAAGACACACCAGCTCCTGTCAGCATTCCTGAGCCCCGACGGTTATCAGGGACCCGACAGGATACTACTCTCCGGGCACTTCTGCCTCAGTACCAACGTGGTAGGCGGCAAAGCCCGCCATTACAACCTGATCCACAGCCATTCCGATAATCCGGCCATTGCTTCTGGCCCGGATGGGGTGTTGTTCATTGGTAATGGGGTCTGAAACATAGCCAAGAATCTCGCCTTCGCCGACCTTGGCGCCGAGCTTGATCTCACTGAACAGAATGCCGCCGTGCTCAGCCCGTACCCATTCTGAGTCGTAGTAGACCGGCTCCGGGTCACCCCAGACAAACATCCTGGAAATCATGCCTTCCTTGTCCATGAGGCTGGTCAGGCTATTGACGCCCGCCTTGATCTGGTGTTCCTGGATGCGCAGGGATTCACCAGCCTCCATGGTAACAGCGCGGATGCCGGCCTCAATTGCGGCATAGCGAAGCATACCGGCACTGCCGGTGCTATGGACAACGGCCATGCGGTCAAACCCACGGGTCAGTTCTGCCACCTCCGGATTATTCATATCAGCCCTCAACTGGGGCAGGTTGGTGCGTTTGAGCGATCCGGTATGAATATCCACCAGCATGTCGCAATGCCGAATCACGCTTTCAAATAAGGAGTACGCAATGCGATCTGCCAGACTGCCATCGGTGCTGCCCGGAAAATGCCGGTTCAGGTCGCGGCGATCGGGCAGGTAGCGGCTGCCTTGCTGAAAACCGGGCAGATTGACGATGGGAACCCCGATAACGCTACCTGAGAGTTTGTCTGGCTCCAGGTCATACATTGTGCGACGAATGATTTCGATCCCGTTGAGTTCATCACCATGCACTGCGCCGGTCAGGCAGAGTCTGGGCCCGGGTTTGGCGCCGTTAACCACCAGTACCGGTGTTGGCTGGGAAAGCCCGGCACCCTGGATAGCGGGTGACCAGGACAACCGGGTGGCTGTTCCGGGTGGAACCTTGGCCCCCAGCATCTCAAGGCTGGAAGCCTCTTCCGGTTGTTCAGGTTGTTCGCTCTGTTCGGGAACAGCCTCTTCTGGTGCGGTCTCACTCTGAGCTTCCGCTACCGGCTCGTGTGGTTCCGCATCGTCAGTCTGTCCGGGGGCCTCATCGACGCCTTGCTCTTCAGGCGAATCAGGTTCACTGGTTTTCCGTTCCGACGAGCGCAGTGGTTCGGAGTGTTCGACATCTTCAACGCTCTCGTCTTCGGCAAGCTCTGCGACGAGGACTTCCTGGGTATCAGATGTACCGGATTGCTCAGCGTGGGCAGCTGGCAGGACTACCAGGCTGCCGCAGAATGTGGAAATCAGGCCAGCGCGAAACAATTGTGTCAGCCAGCGGTACGGCATAGGTCCTCTCAGGTTGTCAGCCAGTGGGGCCTGGCATCTGGATGTATGGCACGCGACAAGGATAGAGGCCCCCAAGTTTCATGAATACGGCTGTGACAAAGGTTTAATGCCCGTTTCATGAACTCTTTGTGTATTTCCGCAAAATGGCCTATTCATTGAGGCTACAGGATGCATGTTACGGTTCTGTATCCGTTATACGTCTGAAAGGGAGCTCACTCTATGGATCTTTTGCGAATTCTTATTGCGATTCTGTTACCGCCGTTGGGAGTATTTTTACAAGTGGGTATCGGAAAGCACTTCTGGATCAACATCTTGTTGACCCTTCTTGGCTATATACCCGGTATCGTCCACGCGGTGTATATTATCGCAAAGAAATAACCACGCCCCGGGCGCGGGCCCGGTGTTAGTTGGCTGGCGGGGCTCAGGTGTGGGAAGTGGCGTGCCAGGTCTCGCCTTCCCTGGCTGCTCGGCCATCCCCCTCAAGCTTCAACAGATGGGCCAGCGCCGAACGGGCAGCCACACCGTGGATGGCTGCCGGGACATCGTCGTAAGCGTCCGCCGTCAATGCCTTCAGGCTTCCCGTTTTCAACTCTTTCAGCACCCGGGCCACCTTATGCTCCCGGGCCAGGCGGTGGGTGATCAGATAATCGATAACCGCTTCAGGGTGCCCCATCAGAAAACCGTGCGCCGGAGCAATGTAGCGTACTGGTTCGTCCAGCAGATCGTAGAGCGATTCGAGGTAGGCCTTCATGTCGCCATCCGGCGGATTAATCACCACCGTCGAGCCCTGCATGATGTGATCCCCTGAGAACAGCAGTTCCTGCTCAAGTAACACATAGCAAAGGTGATTGGAGGCATGACCCGGGGTGTGGATCACTTTCAGGGTGCCAGCATCCGTTCTGATCACATCGCCATGAACCGGTTCCTCGTCCGGCGCAAAGGTCTGGTCCTGGGCTGCGCCTGCCGGCGCGGGCAGGCCGAAAACCCGGCATCCGGTTCTGGCTTTCAGCGCCACGGTCCCGGGTGAATGGTCCTGGTGGGTATGGGTTACCACCACCTGATCAATCACCCCGCCGGTGATTTCCAGAATCCGCTCGATATGAGCCGCATTGTCCGGTCCCGGGTCCAGAACCGTGAACCGCTCATGGCCCAGTACATAGGTGTTGGTACCCGGCCCGGTCATCATCCCCGGGTTTGGCGCTGTCAGCCGCACGACACCGGCTGCCACTTCCACCGGCTCGCCGGGAATAATCTCCGCACGGGTGGAGCCTTCGCCCTCCGGGTCCAGCTTGGCTGCTTCGTCATAAGCCGGCGCGCCGGGTTCCAGTGTCACCGGCTTTCCTTTCTTGACCGCAGGCCACGGTTTGCTGGGATAGGGTTCCGGGGGATTGGCGTGGGCGTAACGCATCAACGCCCCGGTCGTGTCAAAGTCGCTCAGTATCCGCAATGTCCGGATGGTCGGCAGGCCCAGCAAGCGTCGCCCACAGCGGTGATCCTCCAGCGCCTGGGCAGGGCTCAGCCAGACGTGATCAATGGTCTCTGTGCCGTCATGGCTCGCCAGCTGATTCTCTGGCGCCACTGCTACGAAAAACCGGGTATCAAACCGGCGGGGAGGGCCTGGCGGGGTAATCCAGTGCCCCAGGTACGCCAACCGGTCCAGCGGAATCGTCAGTTTGTGCCGCTGACACACCTCTGACAGCGTCATTTCACCCTTGAATAGCGCCATGCGGTCGCTGTGAACAGGGTGTTCGGTGGCGAGTTCCCTATCATTCTGGTCCAGAGCCACCAGAATGCCGGCTTCCTCAAAACACTCCCTGACCGCCGCGAGCATATAGTCACCCCCACCTTCATCCAGGCTCATGGTCTGACTGATTTCGCTATCACCTCGCCCCACGGCATGCTGGCGCCCCCTTATATCCTGGTCATCTACAGACCCACCCGGGAATACAAAGAACCCGGGCATAAAGACCGCTTCCCAGGTCCGTTGTAGAAGAAGTATTTGCAGACCTTCGGGGGTGTCTTTCGTCAGAACCAGAGTCGCAGCAGGGCGAATATTCATAGAATGTCCGTTGTCTTATTGGTGTAGGTGCGCGTTTAAGTTTGAGGTGGGGATTGGGAGTGCTCTTTCAAAACTGTGCGGAGCCATGGATGGCGGAGCCCAAGCGTCACATGGATGTGCCGAAGGAGCGTGTTTTGAAAGAGCACTCCCAATCCCCGATGCTCACAAGCTGAATGCGCCAGAGATAAATCCAAGATAACGAATATTGAACTTGATGTCCCGGGATGAAGGGAGGTCGACAACCAAGTATCATTGGCCTTCTCCGAAAATCCTCCCCTACAGGAACTCAACCTTGGCTCGTATCAAGCTCTCTTTTCCGGATGATGCCTTTTATTTTGAAACCAGGATGCCGGTACGTATCACTGATATTAACGGTGCCAACCACTTGGGCAACGATGCGCTCATCTCAATGTTGTCAGAGGCCAGGGCACAGTTTCTGGTGAACTACGGCGTCCAGGAGGCTGATAAAAATGGAATGGGTATCATCGTTACTGATCTGGCAACCATGTACCAGTCTGAATCGTTTTTCCCGGAAATGCTGAGGTTTGAAGTGGGTCTGATGGACTTCAACAGGTACGGCGGGGATTTCGTATTCCGGGTTACCAAGGCGGAAAGTGGGCAGCCTGTGGCTCTGGCAAAATACGGGTTCGTATTCTTCAATTACCAGCGCAAGGCTGTCGTACCCATGCCGGAAACCTTCCGGAAACGATTCGCCGGTCACTGATCCGGCGGCCCTTTGCGGGTACGGGGGGAGCACTTCAGCTTCCGGTGAAGGGCGGCCTTGGCCATCATGTGCGCACTGACCGGGGCGGTCACAAACAGGAACAAAGTCACCAGGGCCTCTTGCACCGACAGGCCGCCTTTCAGAAAACTGAAATACAGCAATGAGGCCAACAGGATACAGCCCACACCGAGGGTGCTGGCCTTGGTGGGCCCATGCAGGCGCATATAGACATCTTTCAGTCGCGCCAGACCAATAGAGCCGATCAGCGCCACTATGGCACCGGCCACCAGAAAAAACGTAATCATCAGCTCCAGAAGCAGGGGCATTTCTGAACCATTCACTCGATGACATCCCCCCTCAGCAGGTACTTGGTCATGGCCACCGTGGCGACAAACCCCATCAAGGCGATCAGCAGGGCGGCTTCGAACAGTATGCCCAGCGACATCTGGATATCCGCCAGTACAATCAGGGCAATGCTGTTAATCATCAGGGTATCCAGAGCGAGAATCCGGTCAACGATGTCGGGGCCAATGGCCAGGCGGTAAAGGTTGAGCAGCACAGCAATACAGAAGAGGCCGATCACGAATGGAAGCACGGTGGCAATCACTGGAAGATCTCCTTCAACGGCCGCTCGTACTGTTCCTTGATCTGCCGCACCAGCTCATCCTCGTCGGTTACATGCAGGGCATGGATCAGCAGGGTGCCGGCGTCACTGTCGTAATGGGTGGTGACAGTGCCAGGTGTGAGGGAAATGGTACTGGCCAGGATAGTGATGGCAAAGTCATCGTCCAGCTCCAGTGGAAAGGTGACAAAGCCGGGCGTCAGCTGATCCGGATGCCAGAGGATGCGCCTTGCCACGACCAGATTTGAGCGCACGATATCCACCACCAGAATCATGAAATACCGGACCAGAGGTAGCAAGTAACGCACCTTGGCCTGTTCCGGCCAGAAGGGCCGGGTTATGAAAGGAATGAACACGCCCAGGGCCAGTCCCAGCAGCATGTGGGCCACCGAGAAACTGTTGACCATCAATAACCAGAGCATTGCCAGAAACAGCGAGAATAATGGTCGTGGTAGCCAGAGTTCGCGACGGTTCATTCGGTCACCTCCCTGCTCTGGCTGACGTAATCCCCCAGCACGGCTTCCACATAGCCCGATGGCTGGTAAACGAGGTGTGCGGCCGCCTCCAGGTAATCCATCACGGGTTGGGCAAAAAGCGCCAGAGAGAAGCTGATGGCAATCATCACACAGACAGTGGCGGTGCGGGCACCATCCAGCGCCGGGGCGGCCTTGACGGCGAGTTCCTCGGGCCGCCAGAACCAACCTGACCCTGCCCTGCTCAGGGCGGCGATGATCAGCAGCCCTGAGATGAGAATGGACGCCCAAAGCCAGAGATAGTCCGGTAGCGGGGAGGAGGATTGCAGAATCCAGGCCTTGCTGACAAATCCGCTGAAGGGCGGCAGGCTGGCCATGCTGACGGCCGCAACCAGAAACACAGTGCCCAGAATCCAGCGGTGCGATAGAGGCGAGATCACCGAAAAACGGTCATAGCCGTTGTCGCGGTATCGGCCGATCAGGTCGGCCAGCAGGAAAAACACCGCCGTCAGGCAGGTGCTGTGCAACAGGTAGAACAGGCTGGCAGCCAACAGTTGTTCATCGTTGCGGGACACGACCGCAAGCAGTATGCCGACAGAGACAATGACCATGTAGGCCGTCAGGGTTCGCAGGCTGGCCGCGCCGAGCACGCCAATGCCACCCAGCGCGAGAGTCACCAGTGCCATCGGCCACAGCCACGCCAATACCGACTCGTTGGCAGGTGATCCCTCGTCCAGTCCGAACACCACCAGAAACACCCGTACCATGGCGTAAAACCCCACCTTGGTCATGATGGCGAAAAGCGCCGCGACGGGTGCACTGGCAGCGGAATAGGCCCGGGGTAGCCAGAATAACAGAGGGAGCAGCGCAGCCTTGATACCGAACACTACCATCAGCAGGAGCGAGGCTGCTTTCAGCAACGGCAGGTCCGCCTCAGGGGCGCTGGCAATAACACGGGCCAGATCCGCCATGTTCAGCGTGCCAGTCAGACCGTAGAGAATACCCAGCGCCAGCAGGAACAGGGCGGAGCCTGCCAGGTTGATAACCACATAGTGCAGCCCGGCGCGGCTGCGTGCGCGGCCACCGCCATGGAGCAGCAGCGCGTAGGAGGCAATGAGTAGTACCTCGAAAAATACGAACAGATTGAACAGATCCCCGGTAAGGAAGGCACCGTTGATCCCCATGAGCTGAAACTGCAACAGGGCGTGGAAGTGGGAACCCTCACGGTCCGAACCGCGACTGGCATAGAGAACGCAGAAAAGGCTAAGTAACGCTGTCAGCAGCAGCATGATGGCGGTGAGCCGGTCCAGTACCAGCACGATCCCGAACGGCGGCTGCCAGTTACCGAGACGGTACAGGGTGTAATCGGTGACGCCGGCCTGGAGAAGAGCCCACACCGCGAAGACCACCAGCAGGAGCGTGGAACCAATACTCAGCGACCGTTGGCGGCCGATGTTGTAGCGGTACATCACCAGCAGGAATGCGCCCGTCAGCAGCGGTATCACGATGGGCATGATCATCAGGTGATTCATTGGCGGTCCTCGTTCGGATCTTCGCCATCCACATGATCACTGCGCAGCTCCACGGCTGCTTTCAGGGCCAGTACCACCACAAAGGCTGTCATAGAGAAACTGATTACGATGGCGGTGAGCACCAGTGCCTGGGGGAGGGGGTCGGTATAGCTCTCCACCAGCCCGATCACGGCCGGGGAAGCGGTGGTCAGCCGCCCCATACTGAACAGGAACAGGTTTACGCCATGAGATAGCAATGTCAGACCCAGTACCACTGAAAACGTGCGTGCCCGCAGTATCAGGTAGACGCCGGTGCTGGTCAGCACACCCAGGGTGATGGCAACCACCAGTTCCATCAGCCCACCTCCTGGCCGGGGCCGGCCACGGTCATCAGTTTGCCAAGGTTTGCCAGTATCAGCAGGGTGGCACCCACCACTGTGGTGTAAACTCCCAGGTCAAATAACAAAGCCGTTGCCAGTTCGAATTCGCCAATCAGTGGCCAGTCCATGTGGCTGAAAGCGGAGGTGAGGAACGGGTAGCCGACTACCCAACTGCCCAGGCCGGTAGCCGTGGCGATCAGCAGGCCGGCGCCAATCAAGGGGCGGAAATGCGTGAGCATCCGTTCCTGCGCCCAGACCAGGCCACCGGCCATGTACTGCAGGGTGAGGGCAACGGCGGTCACCAGCCCGGCAATGAACCCCCCGCCTGGCATATTGTGGCCGCGCAGGAAAATAAAGGCCGACACCAGCAGGGCAATAGGCAGGGCCATACGGGAGACCATCTGCAGGATCACCGGATGGGGCTCGGCAAAGCCCTTTGCGGTACCGGCATGGGCCACCCGTTCTTTCAGGTGCAGATCACGGGTAAACGCAAAGACCGCGACAGCGGCTATGCCAAGCACGGTGATTTCACCCAGGGTATCGAAGCCGCGGAAGTCCACCAGAATGACGTTGACAACATTGGTGCCGCCCCCTCCGGAAACGCTGTTGGCCAGGAAATAACCGGAAATGGTTTCGGCAGGCCGGGTCAGTACCGCGAAGGCAAAGAGGGCAACGCCGGTGCCCGCCAGGCCTGCCAGTCCCAGGTCACGCACAATCCTTCCGGCTCCGGATTCTCTGGGAGAGGTCTGGGGCAGGAACGACAGTGCCAGCATCATGATGACCACAGCCATGACTTCCACGGACAACTGGGTAAGAGCAAGGTCCGGGGCTGAAAACTGGGCGAAGGCCAGGGTGACAAACAGGCCGGTGACCGATAACAGCAGCAGTGCTGGCAGGCGCTGGTGGTGAAACAGGGCAACGCCGATGGCAGACAGGCATAGGATGACGGCACCAAAAACCACCATCGGATTAACCTCTGTCAGTGCGGAGGGGCCTTGCCAGCCGGTGTAGCCACCGAGCATCCAGAGCGCCGGTGCGATTGCGGCGACGAGAATAAAGGCGAGATAGCGCTGCAGTGAGCCATTTTCCAGGCGATAGACCAGCGACTGGGCGAAGCGGATACACTGCTGCATGATCTGTTCAAAGATGTTCTTGGCATCGACCTCCGGTAGCTGTCGATGAATGGCAAACAGCGGGCCGCGGGCAAGATAGAACACTACCCCCCCGACCATGGCGGTCATGCTCATCATGGCCGGCACCCGGGCCTCAGAGAGGGCGGAGAAGTCATACAGCGGCAGGTGAGTCATGGACGTGGCCATGACGGCCAGATGAACTACCCCATCGTAGGTGGCCTGTGGCGCCAGCCCCATCATCAGTGAGGCGGCGGCAAGAATGCACAGTGGTACCAGCATGCCTGCCGGTTTTTTGCGGGGAGGCCAGTGGGGCAGATCCACCGGTGCCCCGTTGAAAAACACGTTGTGAAAGATGCGCACGGAATACGCCACCGAAAACAGGCCTGCCACAGTGACCCATGCCGGAATCAGGGTGTTGGCCCAATGGGGGGCGGTGACCAGCAGGCTCTCGGAGAACAGCATCTTCTTGCTCAGGTAACCACTCATCAGCGGCAGGCCTGCCATGGCCGCCGCCGGTATTGCTGTAATCAGCATCAGCGCCGGCATGGTTCTCCACAGGCCGTTGATGTTTCGCATGTCCCGGCTTCCGGTGGCCTGGTCGACGATGCCTGCCATCATGAACAGGGGAGCCTTGAACAGGGCGTGGACCGTCAGATGAAACAGGGCCGCCGCCATTGCCATTTCGCTGCCCATGCCAATCAAAAGTGTTATCAGCCCTAAATGGGAAATGGTGGAGTAGGCCAGCAGGCCCTTGATGTCGTGCATGAACATGGCCACAAACGCGCCGACCATCAGGGTCACCATGCCGGTAATCGTAATAAGGCTGAACCAGAGCTCGGTGTCGCCCATGGCCGGATGCAGGCGGGCCATCAGGAACAGGCCGGCTTTGACCATGGTGGCAGAATGCAGGTAGGCGGACACAGGCGTCGGTGCCGCCATGGCATGGGGCAGCCAGAGATGAAACGGCGCCTGGGCAGACTTGGTGAAGGCGCCAAGCAGAATCAGCGACAGGGTCAGGGGGTAGCGATCGTCCCTGACAATGGCATCGGTGGCCGCCAATACATCACTGATCTGGTAGCTGCCAACAATCTGCCCCAGAAGCAGAATGCCACCGAGCAGGGCCAGGCCACCGCCGCCGGTGATTACCAGGGACATGCGGGCGCCACGACGGGCGTTGCGGCTGGACCAGGTGAAGCCGATGAGCAGAAAAGATACCAGGCTGGTGAGCTCCCAGAACACCAGCATGAACAGCAGGTTCTCTGACAGCACAATGCCCAGCATGGCGGTCATGAACAGCTGAATCAGCACGAAGAAGCGCCCGGCCGAGTCCTTGCCGGCGAAATAGTATCGCGCATAGAGAATGATCAGGCAGCCGATACCGGTAATCAGAGTGGCAAACAACCAGCTCAGGCCGTCCAGGCGGAATGCGACGCCAAGGCCGATTTCCGGTACCCAGGAAATGGAATAGACGAGGGCTTCGCCGGACTGGATCCGGGGAAGGTAACTGAGCAAAAGCAGCAGGCAGATGGCCGGGGCGATCAGCGCTGTCAGCGCGTGGCGCTGTACGTGATCCGGGCCGGGCCGGTTCAGCCTTGAAAGGAGCGAAGCGATGGCTCCCAGTACGGGCAAAAAGACGAGAAGCCCAATGTCCATAACGGAATTCAGCCGGTCAGGAGTGAGTTCTTAAAAACATTCAGCTTATTAGCATTCTTTATGTATAGCCGATGTTTGAGACTTTTTCATTCTTATAACTCATTAAGCAGCGTCCGGGGCCGCGAGTTTCCGGATGCCCTGGCGGTAGAACGTATAGGCCATGGCTCCTGCCGACAGGTTACCAGCTAAGGCGCCGCTCATCAGCCCGTTGATGCCGCCAATCTGGGCACCAAACCAGAGAAAGGGCAGGAAGCACAGGAACAGGCGAAGGGTGGATACCAGCAGAGCACGCATTGCCAGACCAAGGGCGTTGCAAACAGAGACCATCAGCATGCAGACGCCCAGGCCACTGTAACTGAGCGGCACCCGCACCAGGTAGCTGCCAAGCACATCACTGACGTCCCTGTCGCTGGTGAACAGTTCGGATACCAGTCCGGAGGCCAGCAACCAGATCAGGCCGATGGCCAGTTGCCAGACCACCACAAAGCGAACCGCCAGGCGCACGAGTTTGCGAATCTGGCCAATTTCGCCGGCCCCCAACATACGTCCAACCATGGGGGGCATGGACATAGTCAGTGCCAGTACTACCACGATGGAGAAAAACTCAAGGCGTGTGCCCAGGCCCCAGGCAGCTACGGCCGCGGAGCCAAAACCGGCCACCAATGCAGTGGCCACCATGGCAGAGACCGGTGGCATTAGCTGACTGACCATGGCGGGGGCCATAATGCCGGTCAGTTGTCGGACTGCTTTCCCCAGGGCCAGCTGCTTCAGGTCAAAGCGCAACCAGCCGCAACGGAGCAGTTTGGGGTAAATCAAGAGGCAGCCGATGCCGAAGGCGGTAATGGTGGCCAGGGCGGCACCGGGCAGGCCCCAGCCGAAGACGAAGATGTAGAGGGGGTCGAGAGCGATATTGAGCAGGCTGGTGGCCACCATCATATAGCCCGGCAGCCTGGTATCGCCATGGGAGCGGCACACACTGTAGCCGAAATACAGCATGGCACCGGTCCAGGCGGAGACGAGCCAGGGTATCCAGTAACTGCGGATCAGTGGCAGCAGGCTCTGTTCGGCGCCGAGTGCCGACATGATAGTGGTCTGCAATAACCACAGGCTGATGCACAGGATGATCACCAGGGTGGCGCCAACGGTGACCACCAGGCCACCCAGGCGCTCGGCGCGAAGCTGGTCACCCGCGCCCAGGGTGCGGGAGATAATGGCAGTGGTGGCGATGCCCAGGCCTACTTGCAGGCCAATAATCAACTGTTGCATGGGCAGGGTGAAGCCAAGCGCTGCCAGCGGGTCGCGACCGAGCTGGCCAATAAATGCGCTGTCCACCAGTTGGAAAGTCATCAGTGACAGCACGCCGAAGAGCATGGGCCAGGTCATGGTAAACAACTGGCGTGGCAGGCTGGCTTGGGATTCGGCGTTGGTCACGTTGGGGGCTTCGGTTCCTGGTGTTGTGCCTGGAGGGCGATTCTAGCAGGTTTGCGGGTTTGCGGGTTTGGGGGCTGGGCCAGGGGTAGGATGTTTTTTCTTATGGGAAAAGAACTCGCTTTGCTCAGACACCTTTTCCCGGCAGAAAAAACATCCTACCCCTGGTCCGATCCGACAACAGGTTCAAAGAGCCGCTAAAGCCTTCTCGTAATCCGGCTCGTCCTTGATTTCACCCACCAGCTGGCTGTGTAAAACCTTGTTGTCCTCATCCAGAACTACCACGGCACGGGCACAAAGGCCGGCAAGTGGGCTGTCCTGAATTGCCACACCGTAATCCTGCTGAAAGCTGTAGTTGCGGAAGCTGGACAGGGTGGTTACGTTTTCCAGGCCTTCTGCACCACAGAACCGGCTGGCGGCGGGGGGCAGGTCGGCGGAGATAACCAGCACGACGGTATTGTCCAGGTTACTGGCTTTTTCATTGAATGTGCGAGTGGACGTGGCGCAGGTGGGGGTGTCAATGCTGGGGATGATGTTGAGTACTTTGCGCTTGCCGGACCATTTATCGAGAGTGACGTCTTCCAGGCCCTGGGTAGTGAGGGTGAAGTTGGGGGCGGTGTCGCCCGGTTGCGGTAAGGTGCCGCTGACGGTAATAGGATTGCCGCCGAGTGTGACGTTGCTCATAGGTTATTCCCTGTTTCTGGCCGAATGGATTTGTGTCTAACAACTTACTCTGTGTAGTTCATTTTGGATGCTTTTTCATCCAGGGACACGGTTAAATGAGTGTCAGGCCGGCTCAAATCCGGGAGCCGGGTACCGCTGGACCAGCAACAGGTAGCTGGCCAGGGCTGCGATGGCGCACGTAGCAATAACAGCCGCCATCGCCAGGGAGGTACCGTCGTGGAAATGGCCCACCAGCATGCCGATAATGGCTGCGACCGCCATCTGGGTAAAGCCGAAAAGTGCCGACGCGGAACCGGCCATCTGGGGGAAGTTGGCCAGTGCGCCAGCCATGGTCTGGGGAAGCACCATGCCAAGTCCCATCATGAACAGCGCCTGGGGTAGTATCACCACCCAGACGCTGTAGACCTGAGTAATCGCCAACGCCGCCATCAGCCCGCCACCGGCGACAGATAGGACCAGCCCTCTGACCAGAATCTGGTCTGGGACAAGATGGCGGCCAAGGCGAACAGCGGTGAGGTTGCCAACGATGTAACCGGCGACGATACAGGCGAAGAACAGTCCGAAATGCTGGGGTTGGACACCCAGGAAATCGATCAGCACAAACGAGGCGCCGGACAGGAACGCAAACAGGCCGGCGAAGACCAGGGAGTTAGTCAGTGTGTAGCCCAGGAAGCTGATGTCTGACGCTATCGCCCGATAATTCTTGAGCAGACTGCCCAGGCTCAGGGACTGACGGTGCTCCGGATGCATCGGTTCCGGAATGCCAACGGCCACCACCACCGCCATCACCAGCGCATAGCCGCCCAGCGCCAGGAATATCGATGGCCAGCCCAGACCGACCACCATAAAGCCGCCTAGAGTCGGGGCGATTGCCGGTGCCAGAGCCATGATGCTGGCAAGTATGGCCATGATCTTCGCGGCCTCCCTGGGCGAATAGATATCCCGCACAGCTGCGCGGCCAAGTACTGGCCCGGCAGAACCACCAAGGGCCTGGAGGAAGCGGGCCAGCACCAGGGTTTCAATGTTGGTGGCAAGGGCACAGATCACGCTGGTAGCGGCAAACAGCAGAAAACCGCCAATCATGATGGGCTTGCGGCCAAAACGGTCTGCCAGGGGGCCGCAGACCAACTGGGCGACCGCGAAGCCGGCCATGTAGACGCTCAGGGTCAGCTGGACCTGGCCGGTACCGGCCGACAGGGATTCTCCCATGCTGGGCAGGGCAGGCAGGTACATGTCGATCGCCAGCGGCCCAAGGGCGACGGCGGCGGCCAATAATATCGTTGTCCATACACTGGTTAATGCAAGCATTTCCGTTCCTGCGCCGCTTCCCGAAACAATGGTGTAAGTCTACGCACTAACCCAGCCCTGATAACGGCCGTCCGTTTCATACAACGTATGACAAAAACAGATGGGTTAACTGTTGATATCGTTCATTGTCGCGGCCACGCCGTTAACATGGTTGCGGATCCAGCGGTGGGCGGGGTCGTTCTGGTTACGCTTGTGCCATAACATAAGCATGGTGAAAGGCTTGTAATCAAAGGGCAGGGCTGCTGTGGCAAAGTCACGCAGTAAGTGTTCACTCATGCGTTCAGGGGCAGTAGCGAGCATGTCTGTTCCGCGCAGGAATCCGGCCAGCCCGGAAAAGTTGGAGACGGTCACAACGGTTCTTCGTCGAAGGCCACGAGCGGATAACGAGTCTTCTAGTGCGGTTTTTTCCCCCGTGCCGAAGAGGATGCCAATGTGATCGGCTTTCAGGTAATCCACCAGTGAGTCAGGGGCCTGCCGCTGAGCCGGGTCGTAGAATACGACCATTCGGTCCGCCATCAGGCCCCTCTGCATGATGTCTGTTGCTTCCGGGGCATGGGGCGAAATAATCAGGTCACACAGGTCTTTGCGCAGCATTTCGGCAGTGGGGATGCCCGAGGGGATCACCTGCAGGTGGATGCCGGGGGCATCGCGGCGGAGGACCGATAGCAGCCCGGGCAATATCAGGTCACGCTGGTAGTCGTTGGCCGCAATGGTAAAGGTGAATTCCGCACTGGCTGGTGTGAACGGCGGGCCGGAGGACAGGGAGTGGAGGTCGTCGAGTATCTGACGAATGTGAGGGCCTGCCTGAACGGCATAACGGGTGGGCACAATGCCACGGCCCGATTTCACGAACAGGGCATCTCCGAGTGCCTGGCGCAGGCGTTCCAGAGTGTGACTGACCGCCGACTGGCTTACCCCCAGACGTACAGCGGCCCTGGATACACTGCCTTCGTCCAGCACGGCTATAAAGGTACTCAGGGAGCGAATGTCCAGGTTTAATGTATCGACTGGGTTCATGAATGGGAGTGTAACCCAGGCATCAGAGTTTTTCCTGTGCCGTTGCGAATTCCGTCCGTGCTTCGGCCAGCTCCGGCTCCTCTTTTCGGTAGAGAGCTTTGTGCATGACTTCACCTGGCTCAATAGTTTGAGTGACCATTCATATCGTGATGCCGCATGGTTTACGATGTACCAAAGCCGACTGGATGACAAAGGAGAACCTGATGAAGCCGATTCTGGCGTTTGACGTGTACGGAACACTTGTGGACCCGATGGGTATGGCGCAATTGCTGGCACCGGATGCGGGTGAGACGGCGGAATCGGTGAGCGCGCAATGGCGGGAGAAGCAGTTGGAGTTTTCATTTCGCAAGGGGCTGATGCGGATGTATGAGGATTTCGGAGCCTGTACCCGGCAGGCGTTGCGGTATGCGATGGCCAGTCATGGTCTGGATCTGGGCAGTGAGCGTGAGGATGAGCTCATGGGGGCTTACCTTTCCCTGCCTGCGTTTGATGATTCCTTGCCGGCGCTGAAGTCCCTTGAGGGGGATTATCTGATGTATGCGTTTTCCAACGGCACCTATCCGGCGCTGGAGAAGGTTTTGGGGCACAATGATCTGCTGGCGATGTTTGATGGGTTGGTGTCGGTGGATGACGTTAAAAGCTTCAAGCCGGACCCGGCGGTCTATGCCTATGCCCGTCGGGCGACGGGGGCGTTGGATCAACCGTTGTGCCTGGTGTCGAGTAATGCCTGGGATGTGATCGGGGCCCGGGCGGCGGGGCTTATGGCTATATGGGTTCAGCGTGATCCCGGGAAGGTGTTTGAGGACTGGGGGATTCAGCCCAATGCGGTGGTTCGCAGTCTTTCGGAGTTGCCCGCGACCTTGGCCAGCCTCTGAGCTTGGTGGAAGCGAAGTGCGTCTATAAATTAGGAGTCAGATTGCTTTAATTCAATCCGACCTCTCTGCCAACCACTCCGCCATTTCCAGCCAGCTTTCTTTCGGCGCCCTGCTACCGGCAAGAATACCCATGTGACCGCCGGGGGTGACCCGGAAGGTGACGTCCTTTGAGCTGACGTGGTCCTCAATCCGTTTGACCGCACCCGGTGTGGCCAGGGTGTCGCTGTCGCCGGCGATGACGAGTAAGTTGGCGTTTACGTTTTCCAGGCGGGCAATGTCTTCGCCGATCTGGATCTGGCCGCGGGAGAGGTCGTTGTCGATCCACAGGCGCACCACCGCGTCCTGAACGATGCCGCCGGGGTAGGCGACCATGCGGTCGAGGAACGCGGAGGTGGTGGCGTGGCTGGAGACGAATTCGCGATCGCCCAGCCGGACGATGAGTTCCCAGTAGCCCATCACGCTGCCGATGGGGTTGGTGAGTTTGAAGCCGATGGTGTTGGCCCAGCCGGGGGTGTGGAACCAGTGGGGTTTGACGTCGTGCAGGCGAAAGCCGGTGCGTTTGCGGACAAAGTCGGCGACGTCGGATACCCGCTGGTACATCAAGCCCATCAGGCCGGAGGCATGGCTGTCGATGGGAGAGCCCAGCACAATGGCGTTGCGGATGTGCTGGTCGCGGCTGAGGGCAGAGTAAAACAGCGTGAACATGCCCCCCAGGCTCCAGCCATGCAGCGATAACTCCTGCTCGCCGCTGTGTTCCCGCACCCGGTTCAAGTAGGCCGGCAGCAGCTCCGCCACGTAGGTGTGGAGATTGTAGTGGCTGTGCTCTCGCGTCGGCACGCCCCAGTCGATCAGGTACACCTCAAACCCCTTGGCCCGCAGGAATCGCACCAGGCTGCGTTGGGGGAACAGATCGTAGATAAGCATGTTTACTGCCAATGGCGGCACGATCACGATCGGTGTCTTGTGGGGCGTGCGCTCCACATTGATCATCTCGCCGTCCAGCTCGATGAAGTCCTCGGCCAGCGGCGGATAGTACCGCAGGCTCACCAGGCCATCGGTGTGCAGGGTCTCGAACGGCGTCTGCCCCGCCTGAACCAGGCTGGCGGCGCGAAATACACGGTCGAAGGCGTTGCCGGCGTAAAGCGCGGAGTGTCGGGTCAGTTCCGAAGCCTTGTCAAAGGCGTATTTCAGCGGGTCGGGCATAGAGATTTCCATAAAATGTAGGGCGCTAACGGGTCCGGAAAAGGGTTTTCATACCTGCACAGCCACCGAGGCCCAACAAGACTAGACTATCTATACAGGCCAGAACTATGGCAAGAACGTCCACCACCAATGGCAAACCGGTCACTTCACGCCACTGCCCAAAGCTGCCAACCATTGGTATCATTCAGCCATCGAAAAAACCAACAACAGGACAACCATGCTCAGCTTCCTGCCAGCCCCGGTCATCGGCGTTATCAGCTCTATCCTCCTGGGAATCAACACCCTGTTCTGGTGTCTGCTCCTCTACATTCCGGCAATATTCAAACTGATCATCCCCCATACCGGTTTCCGGGTACTGTGCACCAAAGCCATCATCTGGATTGCTGAAGCCTGGGTGGCCTGCAATACCGGCTGGATGAAACTCACTCAGGGCACGAAATGGACCGTCCACGGCGACGAAAAACTCAAACGGGAAAGCTGGTACCTGGTGCTCAGCAACCACCAGAGCTGGGTCGACATTTTCGCCATGCAGCGGGTGTTCAACCACCGGGCGCCGTTTCTCAAGTTCTTCCTCAAGCAACAGCTGATCTGGGTACCGGTGATTGGCCTGGCCTGGTGGGGGCTGGATTTCCCGTTCATGAAGCGTTACACCCGTGAATACCTGATCAAGCACCCGGAAAAGCGCGGCGAAGACCTGAAAGCCACCCGCCAGGCCTGTGAAAAGTTTCGCTACACACCGGTCAGCGTAATGAACTTCGTGGAAGGCACCCGTTTCACCCAGGCCAAGCACGATCAGCAGAAATCAAAGTACACCCATCTGCTGACCCCCAAGGCCGGCGGTGTGGCATTTGTGCTGGATGCCATGGGGGATGCGATCGAAACGCTGGTGGATGTGACAATCGCTTATCCGGGCAAGGCGCCCACTTTCTGGGACTTCATGTGCGGAAGGGTCACTGAGGTAAAAATGGAGATCGACACGGTTGCGATTCCCGCGTATCTCAAGGGGCGGGACTATGCGACGGATGCCGAGCACCGCAAGAATGTGAAGAACTGGCTGGCAGAGCAGTGGCGGGCAAAGGACGAACGCCTGTCGAGGATGCTTGAGAAGGGCTAGTTGTTGTTACCCTTTTCATCGTCCTCGACTTCATCGGGGTGCTCTTTTTTATAGCGCTCCCACTCTTCCCAGTCGTGAGGCGTGCCGGCATGGGGTCGCTTCAGGTGCTTCGCGTGCTCCATGGCATTGTGGCGCAGGCTGTGGTCCCGCTCCTCTTCTTCCTCTTCGAAGCCGTACTTCCTGAGAAATTCAGTTGGGCTGATAGGCATCCGGAATCACCTCCGCAATAGATAGCCGCGTCTTTACTAATACGATGGTGCTCCGGGCCCGGATTTTCAAGCCTCGCTTGTGGGGTCGGGACCGCTGTCGGTGGCTGCTTCTCCGGCCGGCGTCTCTGTGAGATTGAAAAGAATCTGCTTGCGCTCGTCGTCCACGCCCGCAAATGTAACCGTCACCGGCTGTTCCAGCTGGAAAGTGCGACCGTTCTTGTTATGAACCAGGCGCAGGGTGACCGGGTCGAAGCTGAACTTGCCTTCCAGGGTCTTGCAGCTGACGAATCCTTCCAGCCCGTTGGTATCCAGACGCACGAAGAAACCCGAAGGGGTTGTGCGGCTGATGGCGCCGGTCATTGGCTCGTCGCCCAGGGTGCGGGCGAAATCACTCTTGAGCCAGCTCTCCAGGCTGTTGGCCGCCTGGCGTGCGCGGAACTGGGTCAGCTGCAGTTCGGCCAGCTGTTCGTCACTCAGGTCGCTCAGGGGCTCCTGCCACAGGATCGATTTGATCAGCCGGTGAACGTGAAAGTCGCTGAACTTGCGCAGCGGTGAGGTAAAGGTGGTGTAGGCGGCCAGACCCATGCCCTGGTGGGGAGCGGCTGTGAAGGACAGCTCGGCCCGCGCTAGCTGGCGGGAGATGATAGCCTTGACCGGCACTTCCGAATCCAGCCCTTCGGTCTGTTTCATCAGGTCACGGAAGCCCTCGGCACTGGTGGCATCCACGCCAGCCAGATCTGGGGCATAGCCTTCCAGCAGTGCGCGGATGTTGTCGGCGCGGTCATCACGTAAGCCGGGGTGCTGAATAAACAGGCCCTTGTCCTGCTGTCCAAGGAAGTCCGCCGCGCAGCGGTTGGCCGCAATCATGCATTCTTCCACCAGGCGATGGGCCTCGTTCTGCACCGAGGGCTCGATCAGCCGGACCCGCCGGTTCTCATCCAGGCGCAGGCGGAATTCCGGGCGGTCGCCGTTCACCAGTGCGTGCTCATTCCGCCACTTGCGAAGCGCAGTTGCAGCCTGATGGAGCTGGTCAAGGCTGTTGGAAACGCTGTCCGGTAACGCCTTGACGTCATCGGCTTCACGGCCCTCGATCAGGTTGGATACCAGTTCATAACTGAGCTTGCCGTGGGAGCGGATGACGGCCTGGTGAAAGCTGTACTCACCCAGGCTGCCATCGTTGTTCACCTGCAGGTCACAGACCAGGGCCAGGCGCTTTACCTCGGGCATCAGAGAACACAGGCGGGTGCTCAATGTGTCCGGCAGCATTGGCAGGGGCTCGCCGGGAAAATAGATGGCCGTCGCGCGGCGGAAGGCTTCCTGCTCGGCCGGGCTGCCCGGCTCAATAACTGCGGTGGGGTCGGCAATGGCAATGGAGAGTTTCCAGCCGGTGGCATTGGGCTCGGCCAGCAGGGCGTCGTCCATGTCCTGGGTCCCGGGGCTGTCGATGGTGACATACGGTTGGTCGGTGCGGTCTTCCCGGTTTTCGCTCCGGGCGTCGATGACCGATTCGTCCAATGCCTCGGCCTGTGTGCTGACAGCCTCGGGCCAGGTGTCTGGCAGATCGAAGGTGGCGACTGTGAAGGCGCGCTCGATGCCGGTCTGTCCGGCTTTGCCGATCACTTTCAGGATCCTTGCCTGGCCCTTCCCATCCTTGATGGGGTGTTTGTGAATGCGGCAGTAGATGTAGTCATCGGGCCCGGCATTCTGGCGCTCTTTCGGCGGAATGAATATCCAGCGATTGATGCCGGGTGTTTCCGGCACCACAAAGTGGCCCTTACCCTTGACCAGGTAACGTCCCACGAAGGTGTCCAGACGGGTTTCCAGCAGTTCGTCCACCACACCCTGGGTCTTACCTTTATCGCCTTCCTGCTCGGTAATGGTCACCCGGTCGCCCGGCAGGACTTTCTGCATTTCTTCCGGCGGCAGAAACACGTCCCTGCCTTCATCCAGTGCCACAAAGCCGAAACGTCCGTTGGTGGCTTTGACAGTGCCGGGGAACACCACCTTGTTTTCTTCAATATCGGACTTGAGCTGGCGCAACTGGCTGAGGGCGTCGGCGTTGAGCATGAACAGAACCTGACTGGATAAAATTTGAATGTTGTTACGGAGTATACCGGTTATGGCGGTATGAGTCAGACCTGTTACGAGTGGTTAATATCCCGGCCCGATTTAGTGGCCGGGATAGTCGTGGAGCAAGGAAGGGCCTAGTTGTGCTCTGCGAAAACCCGGGTCTGGCCGTTTTCGTTGAACATCAGCACCTGGTAATGATCCTTGCGGTCGCCCATTTCCATGCCCGGAGATCCTGCCGGCATTCCCGGTACCGCAAGGCCATTTGCCTTCGGGGCCTCGGCAATCAGGCGGTGAATGTCATTGGCCGGAACGTGACCTTCGATCACGTAGTCGCCGACGAAGGCCGTGTGGCAACTGGCCAGCGCTGGTGTCAGGCCCGCATCGATCTTGATGGGGTTCAGGTCGTTGGTCTCAGTCACTTCAACCTTGAACCCATTGTCCTCCAGGTGGTCTACCCAGTCAGTGCAGCAGCCGCAGGTCGGAGACTTGTAGACATGAATGTCTTTGAGCCCCTCGTCGGCCTGCAGTTGGCTGTTCAGACCGACGGTGGCAATGAGGCCCAGGGCCAGCATGTGTTTTTTCATGATGTTACCTCAGTGGTGATGGCTATGGTCGTTGTCCGTTTTGCTACCGTCAGAGGGTGACAGCCAGAACCACCAGACGATGGCGGCCATCAGGACCAGTCCTCCCGCATTGACCAGAAGTGTGCTCATTCGTTCCCCTCTTTGCTGACGCTATTGCTGGTTCTGAACAACCGCAGCCGGTTGGCGTTGGTCACCACCGTAACTGAGGAAAGCGACATGGCAGCGCCGGCCAGAATGGGGCTCATCAATATTCCCCACAAAGGGTATAACAGCCCGGCTGCCACCGGTATACCCATGGAGTTGTATATAAAAGCACCAAACAGGTTCTGGTGGATATTACGAACAGTCGCCCGTGATATCTCAATGGCGTCGGCTACGCCGTGCAGCGATCCCCGCATCAGCGTAATACCGGCGCTTTCAATAGCCACATCGGTTCCGGTGCCAATGGCAAAGCCGACATCTGCAGCGGCCAGGGCAGGGGCATCGTTGATGCCGTCGCCAACCATTGCCACGGTGTAGCCCTTGCCACGCATTTCGCTGACGATGGTGGCCTTGTCTTCAGGCAATACCTCCGCACGGTAATCATCAATCCCGGTTTTCTGCGCGATGGCTCTGGCGGTGGCGTCTACGTCGCCGGTGACCATCATCACCCGGATACCAGCATCGTGGAGCCGGCGGATGGCGTCCTCGGAATCTTTTTTAACGGCATCGGCAACCCCGATCACGCCCACCGCTTCTTTACCCAGCGCCAGGAACAACGGAGTTCCGGCTTCGGAGGTAATGGCATCAGCCTCCTTCTGAAGACCTGACAGATCCACACCCTCGCTTTCCAGCCAGCGGCGATTGCCCAAGCGCACAGGTTGGCCTTCAAGCTCGCCCTGCACGCCCTGGCCGTTGAGAGCCTCAAACCCGTTGACATTTTCCGGGGTGACGCCTTCTTCTTTGGCCTTAGCCATGATGGCTTCCGCCAACGGGTGTTCCGAGTGCTGTTCCAGGCCGGTTGCCAGCGCCAGTAATCGGCCCGTATCGTCATCAATGGCATGGAAACGGGTAACGGCCGGGTGCCCTTCTGTGATGGTGCCGGTTTTGTCCAGTATCACCAGGTCCAGCTTGCCGGCGGTTTGCAGGGCGTCGCCCTGGCGGATCAGCGCGCCGTATTCCGCAGCCTTGCCGACACCGACCATCACTGACATCGGGGTGGCCAGGCCAAGGGCGCAGGGACAGGCGATAATCAGCACTGTGGTGGCTGCCACCATCATATGGACCACTGCTGGCTCCGGCCCGACGTTGTACCATACCAGTGCCGAAACCACGGCAATCAGCATCACGCTGGGTACGAACACTGACGAAATCTTGTCCGCCAGACGACCGATGGCAGGCTTGGAGCCCTGGGCCTTCTTGACCAGGCGGATGATCTGGGCGAGAGCGGTTTCGCTGCCCACGCGGGTGGCCTTGTAGATAATCGAGCCATGGGTATTCAGGGTACCGGCAGACACCTCGTCACCTTCGCGCTTGCTGATGGGCATGGGTTCACCGGTGAGCATGCTCTCATCGATGCGGGTAGTGCCCTCGCTGATTTCCCCGTCCACTGGCAGTTTTTCTCCGGGCCGCACACGAATGCGGTCACCAACCTGGACCTGTTCCACTGGCAGATCCCGCTCTTCACCGTTACGGATGACCCGGGCGGTTTTTGCCCGTAGGTCCAGCAACCGACGCACGGCTTCCGAGGTTTTGCCCTTGGCACGAAGTTCCAGCGCCTGGCCCAGGTTGATCAGGCCGATAATCATTGCCGAGGCTTCAAAATACACATGCCGGGCCATTTCCGGCAGCGCATCGGGAATGCTGGCTACCACCATGGAATAGGCCCAGGCGGTGCCGGTGCCCAGGGCAATCAGGGTATCCATATTGGCATTGTGATGGCGGAACGCCTTCCAGGCGCCCGTGAAAAAATGGCCGCCGGTGGCAACCATCACGCCCAGGGTAAGAATACCCAGGACAAGCCAGGTCAACTGGTTGTCTGCTGTGACCATCATGGAGCCGAATCCCATGCCCCAGATCATCAGACCCAGACCCAGGCCAAGGCTGATCGCCATCTTAACCAGCAGCGTTTTGTACTGCTTGCGATCCTCTTGCTGCTTGCGGTCATCCGCGGCATCCGGATCTTCTATCATGCTGGCACCGTAGCCGGAGCTCTCCACAGCCTTGATGAGTGCCTGGGGGTCGGCATGGCCACTGGCAGTGGCGGTATTGTCTGCCAGATTCATATGCGCACCGGTGATGCCATCCACCGACTTCAGCGCTTTCTCAATGGTGTTCACACAGGAGGCGCATGTGGCGCCGGTTACGGCGAGGTGAATCTGATCACCTTCATCGCTGTTCCCACCGATACCGGGGTGTTCTGCAGGCCTATGTCCGGTTCCACTCTGGCTCTCGTCGTCTTCGGAGTGGCAATGATCATCTCTGGGCACCGGCTCGGCAGACGCCTCGTCGAGAGGCATCGCAGGGTAACCTGCCTCCGTTACAATACGGGCCGCTTCCCCGGTATCAATGCCATCGGGCAGTAAAACCGTCTGCTCGTCCAGATTCACATCTACCCGATCGGCACTGCCGGTCAATAGCTCCAGCGCGCTACGAATCTTGCGCACGCAACCCTGGCAGGATGCGCCGGAAATCGACAACGCAGGGTGTAACGCGGTTTTCTCATTCATGGAGCATTACTCCTTCTTACCTGTTTCCGGGGCGGTCTCGTCCCAGTGTTCTATAAGCTGGCAGATCGTATGGCCGTCCGGCGTGCCGTCCGGCATGTCCTGCTAGGCAGAAAGCGCCGCGGTCATGCGGTTGCGCAGTTGCTGCAGCTCAGCAATCTCGCGCTCTACTTCCGCGAGCCGATGCCGAAAGACGTCCCGTACCATAGGGCAGGGGGAGTGATGATCCTCCGCCTGCTCCAGAATCTGCCGGATTTCCGGGAGTGAAAAACCGAGTTGCCGCGCCTTGCGGGCAAAACGTAATCGCCGCAGGTCTTCTGCGTCGTACAGCTGATAGTTGTTGTCCGGATTCCGAGTGGGCTTCAACAACCCTTCCCGGGTATAAAACCGGACGGTATCGGGGTTAACCCCCGCCCCCATAGCAATCTCTTTGACTTTCATAGCGCAGCAGCCACCCTAACTTGAACGCCACGTGGTATAGGTTAAAGGTAGACTAAAACCTGTGAGCTACTCACAGGTCAAAGGTTTTTTTCAGGAAGAGGTGTTTTTTGCGCGCAGGAAGGTGCCACAGGCCTTGCACTGGTCCGGGGCCATCAGTTTGGCTTGCCAGCCGATTTTTTCCCCGCACGCGGGGCAAGTGAGGCGCAACTGAAGGGCAATGATGGGCGTGATTAACAGAGCAATGATGACACCCAGAGGACCCCAGCTATCGCCACTGGAAAGTCCGAGCTGGCTGCTGAAAACCAGAATCACAATCAGCGAAAAGAACGCGAAAATAAAATAGCGCTTGTTCCAGGTCTCCCATCGCCGCAGGCGGTCATCCTGTTCCCTGGTCAGATAGTTTGCAGTCATAAATTGGTACCTTGAAAGCTGATACCGGAATAGTGGTGATTCGCAGCGCCCTTTTCAATCAGGTACCAACCGGCGTATCAACATTCAGAATGCCGGAACTCAGCGCTTTTTCCAGATCGGCGGCGGGAACCGGGCGGCTGATGAGGTAGCCCTGGATCAGATCGCAGCGATGATTTTTCAGGAAATTCAGCTGTTCCTGGGTTTCCACACCTTCGGCCACTACCTGAATGCCCAGGTTATGCGCCAGATTGATGACTGCACGGGTAATCACCGCATCGTCGTGGCGTTCGGTGACGTCCGTAATAAAAGACCGGTCGATTTTCAGCAGGTCTACCGGAAAATCCCTCAGGTAACCGAGCGAAGAATAGCCAACGCCAAAATCATCGATGGCCAGCTGCACGCCCAGTTTGTGGAGCTTGGAGAGCTGATTGAGGTTGTGCTCGATATTCTGGATAAAAATCTCTTCGGTCAGCTCCACTTCCAGGTGATTCGCTGGCACGCCGTGGGACTCCAGTGTTTCCTGGATATGATCAACTATGCTCTCATCATCCAGCTCACGGCCTGACAGGTTCACGGCGATGCGAAGGCCGGCATAAGGGCTGTTCTGCCAATCAGCCAGTTGCTTGCAGGCAGCCTTGACCACCCAGCGGCCGATATCAGTAATGCGCCCGCTTTCCTCAGCCAGAGGAATGAAATCGATCGGCGGCAGCAGGCCTCTGCGAGGGTGCTGCCAGCGGATCAGCGCTTCCACACTGTTGATGGAGGAATCGTTGAGATCCAGTTGGGGCTGGAAATAAAGCACGAATTCGTCATTGGCCAGTGCCTGGTCCAGGTCTTTGTCCAGCTCCAGGCGCATGACTTCCCGCTCCTGCATGCCTTCGGTATAGAACTGGTAGGTATTCCGGCCCTGCTCCTTGGCCCGATACAGCGCCACGTCTGCATTACGCATCAGAGTGTCGGCGTCCAGGCCGCTCTGGGGATACACCGCCACTCCCATGGTGGCGGTGACGCCGTGCTTTTGTCCCTGAACGTGATAAGGCTCATCAAAGCACTGTTTGATCTGTCCCAGCAGATTGATGATGTCGTCTATGTTTTCCACGTGCTGTTGGCAGATCATGAATTCGTCGCCGCCGGAATAGGCAACCATGATTCGTTCATCGCTGAGGGCGTTGAGGCGTTCGGACACCTTGATCAGCAACTCATCTCCGAACTGGTGCCCGAGGGAGTCGTTGAGCATCTGGAAGCGGTCGAGGTCTATCATTACCAGGGCGACCTGACGCATCTGTCGGTCTGCGATGCTCAGGGTGTGAACCAGGTCTTCCATGAAAAATCGGCGGTTGGCCAGACCGGTCAGGGTATCTGTGGTTTCAAGTCGCGCCAGGTCCTGTTGTACAGCCTGGCGCTGACTGATTTCTGCATCCAGCTCGCGGCGGGTTTTCAGCAATGCCTGATTGCGTTTGAGAATCTGCTGAACCAGTAGCGTGGTGAGGCTCGTCAATGCCCCCATGCACAGCATGATCACGAAGGTCACGAACGGCCAGTTGCTGCGATGATCTTTTACCCAGGACATGGAAGGGGTAACGGTCAGGGTCCAGTCCATGGTCGGCAGCTCTACACTGGCGGTGCTGGAGAATGAGGTGTCCGGGGTGACTGACTGGCCAAGGACGTACGCAGGGCGGCCGTCATCCAGGATGTCGATGCGGAAGGACTCCAGTGGACGTCCGGAGAGAAGTTGTCGGGCAAGGGTTTCCATCTGGAAGACGCCGGCAATAAACCCTTCGTTGGCCGCGCCGGAGAGTACTGGCGCATAGATGACCAACCCACTGCCACCCTGTTTCAGATCAATGACGCCGGAAACATCAATATTGCCCGTTGACCTGGCTGCTTCCAGGGCCTGCCGACGTTCCGGCGAGGTGGCGACGTTGTAGCCGATGAGGTCTTCGTTTTTCTGGTAAGGTTCCAGCCAGCGAATAACAAAGTTTTCGTCAATCCACTCGATCGCCTGGTAGACGCCAAAATCAGCCAGGTAATTCCGGGCATCCCGCTCCCAGGTTTCGCGGGCCATGTCCGGGGTGGTTTCCCGCCGTTTTGCCATCCGCCCAATGGCATCCACATGAACCAGAAACTCCCGTTCAAGACGAGTGGCCATGGACAGCGCTTCGTTGTCCAGATTGGACTGGATCTGGGAATTGTCCTGCTTTTCCATGCCATATTGCAAAACCAGAGCAATGCCCATGAACACCAGGAATATCAGTGCTGGAAAGGCCGGGTTCAGCAATCCCCTGACAAACAGGGTCAGCGTCGAGGCAGGTTTGTCCACAAAGTGCTCCGTTTGCTTGATTGACTGAACCACATATCGGCCGGATTCGTCCTATTGTGAGGTATAAACGCGATGATCTGTTACCAATTGGTGAATCCGTGCCTGCAACGATATCCCAAACGCGCCATCGGGGAGTGGGCGCGTGATTTCCGGTTGTTCCCCTGGCGCCGGATTTGCCAGGTCAATCATTCTCGGTGTAATCGCCTTTTTCTCGGTATCGAGAAGAACCTCCACCCTGGGTTTGAGTTTCTTGCCAGGGTGTGCCGCCACAATCAACGCCACTTCTCCGGTGGTCAGTTCCACCAGGGTTCCCGGTGGGTAAATGCCAACCATACGGATAAAGGCTTCCACCATGTCGGCATCGAACTGCCTGCCACGGTTACGGTACAGGATGCGGATGGCGTCGGATGTGGGAATGCCATCCCGATAGCAGCGGTCGCTGGTCATCGCGTCAAAGGCGTCGACAATCGACACCAGGCGGGCGAAACGGCTGATCTGCCACTCCTGCAATTGCTGCGGGTAGCCAGAACCATCGATGCGTTCGTGGTGATGACGGGTGACATCGCGAATGATCGGGTCCAGTGTTGTATCCGCACGCAACAACTCGTAGCCGAAGGTGGTATGTTTCCGCATGATCGCGAATTCTTCGCGGGTCAGTGCACCTGGCTTGTTGAGTATCTCTGCTGGTACTTTCAGTTTGCCGAGATCATGAAGCAGGCCACACAGGCCGGCAATCTCCAGATCTTCGTCCGGCATGCCCAGAAAACGGGCAAACGCCACTGTAAAAATGGCGACGCGCAGGCAGTGCTCAGCTGTGTAGGCGTCACGGGACTTGATGCGGCTCATCCAGAGCATCGCGCTGGCGTTCGCCTTGATGCTTGCAACGCATTCGCGGATGACTGGACGCGCCTCCTGCAGGTTAAGGTCATTGCCCTGCTCGATGTTGCGGGTCACCTGCTCCACAAAGGTTTGCGTGTTGGTCCATGCCTTGCGGGCGCGAGGTATTTCTTTCGACAGCGGCCGGGTTTCAGACATTGGCCTTGAAGTGCGCTGCTTGTGCAATGCCACCTGGTTCAGCGCCGTCGACAATATCTCGTCATCACCTTCGACGAGCACCCATTCGCAGTATTGGCGGAGGATACGGGCCTGGTCGGGGGTTTCGATGGTGAAGCCCTGGAACAACACGGGAACTTCAGTCCAGGGGCGGTCCAGTTTGACTACCCGCATACCGGAGGCGAGCAGATCCACCGGTAGCCGTACCCGCTGAATGCGGGTGATGGTATCAGGTCCCAGGGGGCTTGCTGTTGGCCTTCGCGAAGGCTTCTTGCTGGTTTTACGTCGGAACCACATGGCTCTGCCAGTCTTCTGATTTTCGTACCTGATTATCTCAGAAATCCAGTCTCCGGGACAGGTCTATGGTTAAGATGCCGGGCGGCACCCGCATCACAGGACAGGTTGTGCCACGGGAGGTATGCCAAGGCGGGGGATTTCCTGTTTGGGGCATTTGTCCATGACCACAGTGACCCCCGCATTTTCCGCTCGCAACGCCCCCTCTTCATTAATGACACCGATCTGCATCCAGACTACCGGTATCTCCTTTTTGATAGCGGCATCGATGACCGGGTCGGTGTGATCAGGGGCAAGAAAAAGATCCGCCATATCAACGGGGATGGGGACGGAAGCAAGATCAGCATAGACGGTTTCGCCGAGCACTGTTTTACCCGCCAGCCTGGGGTTGACCGGTATCACCCGGTAGCCGCGCCCCTGAAGATAGGCCATGACTTCATGGCTGGGACGATTGGCTTTGTCGCTGGCTCCGACCAGTGAGATGGTGCGGACGGTTTCGAGTATTCTGCGTAGCTGTTCGGGATTGTTGCGGGACATGGCGATACCGGTTCGTCAGGTGGCCCGGTGCGCCTCAAGACAGACACCGATTCGGCATAGCGTAGCGCATGGGGCTTGTCGATTTCCACTGCGGCCCAACGGACGGCTTCATGCTCCATGACAATGCTGAGTACTTCGTGTGTAAGCCGCTCCAGAAGGGTAAAGCGGTTGCCGTCTACGTGACTGATGATCTGCTTGGTAATGGTGCGATAGTTCAGCGCCGCACGGATGTCATTCTGATTGATGGCGTCTGCAGCATTGTAGGTCAGCCGCACGTTGATCAGCACATCCTGCTGATTGTTGATCTCTTCGTCCTTGATGCCGATATAGGCGCGTAGCAAAAGGTCCTTTATGCGCACGGTTGCCTGGTGGTTACCGGTCACTGCTGTCATCTGGACTCCTCGATACTCATGAATATTCAGCGATCCCGGATCAGCGTCAGGAATTCAGTCCGTGTTGCCTGGGACTTGCGGAACTGGCCCAGCATCATTGAGGTTTTCATGCGGGAGTTCTGTTTTTCCACGCCGCGCATCATCATGCACATGTGTTGTGCCTCAATAACAACAGCGACGCCCTTGGCGCCAGTAACCATTTCCACTGCTTCGGCAATTTCACGGGTCAGGTTTTCCTGGATCTGAAGACGACGGGCATACATGTCGACAATGCGTGCAAATTTGGACAGCCCCAGCACCTTGCCCTGCGGCAGGTAGGCAATATGGCACTTTCCGATAAACGGCAACATGTGGTGTTCGCACATGCTGTAAAGCTCGATATCCTGAACCACCACCATTTCGTCCATGGCAGACTCGAAGACCGCATTGTTAACGAGGCTTTCGAGGCTCTGTTTGTACCCCTGGGTCAGAAACTGCATGGCTTTCGCTGCCCTCAGGGGGGTGTCCTGAAGGCCCTCGCGGCCCGGATCTTCGCCCAGGCCAGCGATAATCTGCTGGAAATGGCTGGCCAGGTCGTCAAGCTTGTTGGTCATATAGGCTTCCGGAATTGGTATTCGGTTAAAAGGCGAAAGCTTAAGGTAATTTGCCGATGTCCTCCAGAATTACGATCACCTGGATCAAAAAGACCATGCCGACCGACCCGGTTCGCAAAATGCCCTATGGGATATGGCAGGCCCGGCTGGTTTGATTTAGAGTTCCACACTCAGGCGGGGTTCAGGAAACCGGAATGGAACAGGTGATACCAGGAACGCAGGGCCAGACAGCTCACGAATCGGGGAAAGGAACCCTGGAGGGCTGGCAGCAGGAGGGAAAATGGTTCTCTTACGGGGGGCATGCCATTTTCAGCCGCATGGCCGGGCAGGGTGACGCCCTGGTGCTGCTCCATGGCTTCCCCACGGCGAGCTGGGACTGGAACCGGTTGTGGCCATTGCTGGTCCAGCACCATACGGTATTCACCCTCGACATGCTGGGCTTCGGCTTCTCCGACAAGCCCGCGCTTTACGATTACAGTATCGAAGATCAGGCCGACATGATTGAGGGGTGGATTGCCGGCCTCGGGTTAAAAGCTGTGAGTATCTTTGCTCACGATTACGGATGCAGCGTGGCTCAGGAATTACTGGCCCGTGACCAGGAAGGCGTGTTGCCCTTTGCCATCACCCGGGTGGGCTTTCTCAACGGGGCGCTTTTCCCGGAAGTGCATAGTCCCCTGCTGATACAGAAACTCCTGCGCAGTCCTTTGGGCGGGCTGATCAGTCGTGGGTTGTCCCGTGGTACCTTTGAGCGGAATTTCCGGCGTCTGTTCGGCCCGGGCAGCGCACCCGGGCCTGAAGACATGGATGATTTCTGGTATCTGCTCACCTACAACAATGGCCGTGGCATTCTGCACAGGCTGATTCACTTCATGGAAGAACGTCGGTGCCACCGCCATCGCTGGGTGGGGGCGCTGCAGAATGCGAGGCAGCCGTTGAGGCTGATCTCGGGCGTGGCAGACCCGGTTTCGGGCGCCGCCATGGCCAGACGCTATCGCGAGCTTGTACCGGACGCGGACGTTGTCAGCCTGCGCAATGTCGGTCATTACCCGCATTTTGAGAGTGCCGCGAAGGTCTACAGGGCCTGGCGTGAATTCTGTCGGCAGACGGATTAGCCGCGCCTGACACTAGGCGTCGGCTAACAGAGGGTCGGTGTCTTCGGGAGGGAGAGCTTCCCGGCGCCTGGCAGCGTTGGCTACCTGGTTCCGCCCCCCTGGATTTGGCTTCATAGAGGGCCTGGTCGGCTCTGTTCAGCCATACCGACCAGGTTTCGCCCTTATCGACTTCTGCCACACTGGCGCTGGCGGTTACCTGGATGCCTTCAACGAAGGGGCGGGCGCTGATGGTGGTAAGCAGCTCCCTGGCAACCTTGTCGGCGTCTTTCTGACGTGTTTCCGGCAGGACCAGCATGAACTCCTCGCCGCCAATGCGGAACAGCCGGTCATTTGCCCTCAGGCGCTTATTCAGCCTGGAGGACAGTTCCTGCAGAACCCTGTCGCCAGCCAGATGTCCCCAGCGGTCATTAATGGTCTTGAAATAGTCCATGTCCAGCAGTATCAGGCTGGAAACCCGTTCATAGCGCTCACGCATCTGGATCCGGCCATTGAGGATCTCGGCCAGTTGTGACCGGTTAAGGCAGCCTGTGAGCGGGTCCGTGGTGGCCAGCCGGGTCAGCTCCGCCTGCAACCTCCCTACCAGCCAGGCGAAGATCATCACGAACAGGCAGGTCAGTACCAGAGAGAAAGTGATGCGCCAGAAATCGGCCTCCGGAAACGAGACAAACGACACCACCGACATGCAGAACACAAATACGATGTTGCTGGCAGTCGCCTCCTTCAGGGGAAGCAGAAAGAACACGGCCGCGGCGGCGGGGTATGCCCAGTAGAGCCCGGCATGGCCATTTATTGTGGTGGAATAAACAGCGCAGATCACCGCCAGCAGCGGGAACAGTCGCCCCTGGAGGAAATAGAGGTTGCGGAACCGCAGCAACGCGATGACGGCAACCGCATTCAGGCAGAACAGCGTGAGCAGTAAGGCCAACAGAATATTGCCCTGGCGCCACTGCACCATGACCAGAGGTGTAACGGCTACGAACGCCCAGAAGTGCAGGTGATAAACGATCTGTCGCTTGAAACCAAGTACCGCAAGGGTGGGGTTGGTAGCCAGGTTGGTTGTGGCGGTGAGTGGGTTCACAGCATACTCCGGCTGTTTATGGTGTAACTGGGCTTCCTGAAACAGTTTTTTCGCAGTCTAGCACTTCCTTGCCGGGAAGATAGTGGGTTTTCAGGCCCGGTAGTAATGCCACCACCACGACTATGGCTGCCTGGCCTGCAGTTCGATAAACTTGCGTGCTCTGAGCAAGGAGCCATTATGACCGCCGTTCACACGCGCCCCTCCGCGCTGACCATCCGTGCGGGCAGCCGTGCTTTCAAACGGTTGCAGGACAAGCCATTTACCGCAGCAGACGTGCATGTTGTGCCCGGAGCGGCCGGTGGCCCCAAGGCACTGGGGATTTCCGGCCTCGACAAGGCCATTTTCGGGGACTTCCTGCCTGCGGTTCCTCAGGTACGCGCGCTTATCGGTTCTTCTATCGGGAGCTGGCGGTTTGCAGCGGTAACCTCAACGGATGATCCGAAGTCCCAACTGGGCCGGCTGGCTGACCTGTACACTTCCCAGCGCTTCGCCAAAGGCGTAAGCATGGCGGAAGTCAGCCGCAAGAGCGTGGTGTTCCTGGATGAGCTGCTCTCCGGCTGTGAAGACCACATTCTCAACCACCCCTGGTACCGCCTGAACATCGTTGTGGTGCGCAGTCGTGGCATGTTGGAACACGACACCAGGGGCCGCCTCAGCCTGGGCCTGATGAATGCCATCAGTGCCAACATGGTCAGCCGTCGTCACCTGGGCCGCTTTATGGAACGAGGCATCATCCATGACGCACGGGTAAGAGCTCCACTGGCCAAATTGGTGGACTTTCCCAGCCACGAAGTAGCGCTGAACCGAGACAATCTGATGCCGGCACTGCTGGCTTCCGCGTCCATTCCCATGGTGATGTCTGGCGTGCGTAACATTCCCGGCGCTCCAGATGGCCTGTACCGCGATGGCGGCCTGCTGGATTATCACCTGGACCTTCCCTACGAGCAGCCCGGGGTTATTCTGTACCCTCATTTCACCGACAAGGTTGTGCCGGGCTGGTTCGATAAAACCCTGCCGTGGCGCAGAGGCGACGCCACCCGGTTACAGGATGTGCTACTGGTGTCGCCGTCGGCTGAATACCTGGAGTCGCTGCCGGATAAGAAACTGCCGGATCGCAAGGATTTCGAACGCTACCTGGGCGACGACGCCGGACGCGAGCGCGCCTGGCGCAAGGCCATTGCCGAGAGTGAACGCCTGGGAGATGAATTCATGGAACTGGTGGCGTCCGGCCGGCTGAAAGACGTATTGCGGCCTCTGGAAGGCAAACGCTGACGGTTCGGGGGTTCGGGCAACCGGCACTGCGCTACTGGACCGCCTGGGTACCGGGCTGCAGGCTAAGCCGGTAACCGCTGAACCCGTGTAACGTATCCCGCAATGCCAGTACCCGAACAGTCACTGGTACCCGCTGGCGATTGGTGTCCAGCAGTTTCAGGTCAATGCGCTGTATTTGCTGCTCCTGTCTCGCGGCCTGGAGGGTCCGGTGGAAATTGTCCAGGTAATCCGGCACCACCAGCTCGTCGAATGGGAGACCGGAAAGATCAGCCGGAGCTTTTTGCAACAGATCAGCCACCTGGGGCGAGATGTATCCTGTGGCAGCCGCTTCATCGAGCTCACAGATAGTGGCTCCTGAGAGCGCCACCAGGTCGCGGCTGCGCTGTTCACTGTCATTCAACGCCTTCCGCAGAATGGATTTTTCCACCTGCATGTTGTTGAGTTGCTGATGGTATTCTTCGCGCCCCCGTTCCGCCCTGCGAAAGTGCATTTGCCAGCGTCGTAAATGTAGGCACAGCAGTACCACAATCACCGTTGCCAGAAGGGTCATCACCAGCCCGGCCAGCCACACGAAGCGAAACGACTGCTGGGCCGGGCGTTCCAGAAACCGGGCGTCGGGCAGGGTGGTCAGCAGCCACCGATGCTCCCCGATGGAGATTTCCGTGCGCAACGATTGTGAACGGTCCGGATTTGCTGTGTGAATGGTCTGGAACAGCGGAGTTTTGGTGTGACGTTCCAGGGTATCAATGCGAAGGTTGATCATGCCCGGAACGGAATTTTTGAAAACGGTAGCCAGCCATAGTCCCACCGCTGCCGAGTCGTTCACCGGCTCCTCAGGAACAGGCTCGTCCGTGACTATGGGAGGAAGTTGCTCATAGCCGCTCAGTTGCGCAACCAGTGTGTTGTGCTGCCGGTGGTAGACCTCTTCGGCCAGGCTGCGGGCCTGGCTTTCCAGTACCAGTGCGGTGGCGCCGGTAACCACCAGGCCGGCGGCAAGAATCAGCAGCGGTGCCCACAGGTGTGGCAGCACCGGGGAATGTCCTTTCCCTGTCAGTTCGGGGCTTTCCATAGTCTGTCCGTAACCGTTGGCGAGATTTGGGGGTGACTGCCTGCCCTCTACTCTAGTCCACACTTCAGGCCACGGCCACAGCCCCGGCAAACTCTACCCTTATTACTCCCGGTCAGGACTGGGTCTGGCGCGCCGAACCGTAGACCAGCAGAAAAACACAAAAGGCAGTAACGACCACGGACGGGCCGGCGGGTGTATCCAGGTGCCAGGACAGCGTCAGGCCCCCGCTGACGGCCACGAAACCGAAGACAATGGCCAGCGCCACCATGTGCTCCGGATTGTATGCCAGGCGGCGGGCGGTAGCAGCCGGGATAATCAGCAGGGCGGTGATCAACAGTACCCCGACGATCTTCATGGCCACGGCAATCACGATAGAAAACATCAGCATCAGCGCCAACCGCAGGCGTTCGACTGGCACGCCTTCCACTCTTGCCAGCTCTTCATGAATGGTACTCATCAACAGCCCCCGCCAGAGCAGTGTCAGCAAAGCCAGAATCAGCGCGGCACCGCCATAGATCCAGAGCAGGTCATGGCGACTCATGGCCAGCAGGTCGCCGAACAGCAGGCCGGTCAGGTCAATCCGGATGTCGGGCATGAAGCTGAGTGTCACCAGGCCAATGGCCAGGGCACTGTGGGCCAGGATTCCCAGCAGGGTGTCAGTGGCCAGCGTCTTGCTGCGGGAGAACAGGACCAGGGCCACTGCCAGTACCACGCAGGTAATGATCACACCCAGGTTGATGGGAACACTGATCAGGAAACTCAGGGCAATGCCCAGCAGCGCGGAGTGGGCCAGGGTATCGCCGAAGTAGGCCATGCGCCGCCACACCACGAAACAGCCCAGTGGTCCGGCCACAAGGGCGACGCCAAGGCCACCGATCAGCGCACGCCAGAAAAAGTCCCCGAGGATGGCATCAATGATGGACATGGGAGCACTCCCTGTGGTCATCATCCTCGCCCGTAACTACGTCACCGTGCAGGTCGTGGCTGTGGTTGTGGCGGTGATGGTATACCGCCAGGCTTTCCGCAACCGGGCGGCCGAAGGTCTCGATGAAGGCCGGGTCGTGGGAGATATCCGCAGGGTACCCGCTGCAGCAGACGTGCTGGTTGAGGCAGATAACCTTGTCTGTGGCGGCCATGACCAGGTGCAGGTCGTGCGAGATCATGATCACGCCGCAATGAAGCTCGTCTCTCAGGCTTCTGATCAGGTCGTAAAGGGCCGCCTGACCATTTATATCCACGCCCTGAGCCGGTTCGTCCAGTACCAGCAGATCCGGCCTGCGGGCCAGTGCCCGGGCCAGCAGTAGTCGCTGCTTCTCACCTCCGGACAGGCGGTGGACCGAGGCATCAATCAGGTGAGCTACGCCTGTTTTCGACAGTGCTTCCCGGCATTCCACGTGGGAGCGACCACTGAGCAGCATGAACCGCTTGACGCTGAGTGGCAGGGTCGTCTCCAGGGTCAGGTGTTGGGGCACGTAACCGATGGTCAGCCCGGGAGCCAGGGTGAGAGCACCGTCGGAAATTGGCTGAATACCCAGGATGGCTTTGATCAGTGTGGTCTTGCCGGCACCGTTGGGGCCGATAATGGTAATGATATCTCCCCGCTGGACCCGCAAGTCCACGTGATCCACCACGGGGCGGTTGTCAAAGCTGACGGTTACCCGTCTGAGTTCTACCAGCGCCTCAGCCATGGGCGTGATCCGGAGCACAGCCTGGGCAGTAGCCCGAAACCTCAACGGTCACATCGTCCGGCCGGAAGGACTCTTCCGCTGCTGCCATATGGACCGCACTGGACACAGCGGGTGCTGTCAGTTCCAGCACGTTCCCGCAGGAGCGGCAGATCAGGAACATGCCATTGTGACTCTTGCCGGCATGGGTGCAGCCTGTAAACGCATTCAGCGAGGCAATACGATGCACCAGCCCGTATTGCTGCAGGAAATCGAGGGCACGGTAAACGGTGGGTGGCGCGGCATTGTGGCCATCTTCTGCCAGCACAGCGAGCACGTCATAGGCACCCAGGGGCTTATGTGACTGCCAGATCAGCTCCAGTACCCGCTCGCGGGTTGGTGTCAGGCGGGCATTGTGTTGCTGACAGATGGTTCTGGCCTCAGCCAGCGCCTGGGCAACACAGGCGTCGTGATTGTGGGGACGATAGGGAAGAGCGCTGGATGACATGGGCACTGTCCTGCGAAATTTGCAACATTATAACATTAGCAAATAACAGTGCCACGTCTTCGTTGGCTGTCCTCGCGGTGGTTAGGCTAGCGGGAAGCTTCCAGTGCGAGGGACTCAAGGTAGCCAAGGTCCGGAATAATGGCGGTTTCGCCTTCGACTTCCACTACCATCAGGTCGGCAGGGCCGGTTTCGCCATCGATTTTATTAACCTGCTCTTCGGTCAGACGCGTCTGACTGGGAATGCCCTGGGTGATCAGGGCCATAAACGGTACCGAATTGTGATGATCGCCGATGGTGTTCAGTACCACAATGCGACCCCGATTGCCGCCGGGAACGGTAAGCTTGCCGCCATTGGCTGCATCGTATGAAATAACTGGCAGATTCAGGCCGCGCCAGTCCAGTTCACCGACCAGCCATTCGGGCGTGTTGGGTGCGGGGTCAGAGCTGGCAAAATCCACGACTTCCGCTATCGAAACGTTCGGTAACAGCAGTTGTTTTCCGCTCATGGGGATCATTACACAGGGCAGGGTTTGGCTGTTGTCGTTCATTACTCATTTCCTCAGGCGGAATCCCGTTTTTGCCGGCCCTTGAGCAGGCAGGATTCTTCAATCGTTTTGACGAGTTCTCGGGCCAGCTGTTCCGGCGTGCCACAGAAAACGGAGCAGCCAGTGGCCGCCACGGAGTCCGGCATCGAACTGTTTCCACAGCTGGTGCTTTCCTGCACCCAGATGCGGCTACCATAAGCTTTCAGCAAAGGCGCAGCAATGGCACCGTCGTTGCCCATGCCGGAAAACACGATGGCGTGGCAACGGGCGCCATAATGGTCCCCGATATTCAGCAGCACCTGGTCAATGGACGGGCCATAGGGCCCTGGCCAGGGGGTATCCCGCTGCAGGAGTGCACCGCTGTCGTCCAGGGTCCATTCGTGCTCAACCGGCATCAGGATAACGTCGCCGTTATGAATGCGGTAGCCGCTTTCCGCGGGCTTCAACTGGTAGTGGGCATGGCGCCCCAGTACCCGGGTCAGTACTTCGGTGAAGTTGTTGTCGATGTGTTGGGCATAGACAAAACCCACAGGCAAGCCGGGTGGGAGGTTGTCTAGAAAGGTTTTAACCGCGGCCGGGCCACCGAGTGATGCGCCCAGAATCCAGATTTCTTCCGCTGGCAGATCCGCCGATGCAGGCGGAATCCAGTGAGGCAGCGTGGGTGACGTCGCCGCCTTTGGATGCTCGTTGGCCAGTTCCTCAATAGCGGCGGCGGAATCCAGTTTCTCGATATGCCCGAGCGACTGCTCCAGCTTGTCCAGCAACCGACGTTCCCAGCGGAAATATTCGGTACTACCGGGCTTCGGGGCCGGATCGAGGCCAAACAGCACCGGTGCTTCGGTGTTTTCCAGCAGATGATCGAACAGGACCGGGTGGTCTGCCTCGTCTTCGAGGGTAATCAACCAAAGGCTGGCCTCCGGAAAATCGGGGTAACCCTGGAGGCGTGCCGGGTCGCCGGAAAAGCAAACATCCAGGCCGAACCTGGACGTGGCTTCCTGCAGCCGGTGTCGCTGCAGCACGATATCCGAGACGATACCGACCGCTGGCCGTCCTGGCTGGCCGGTCATCACTGCTTCCCGGTCAGCCGCGCGATGGTGTCCAGCAGCTCGGTTTCCTGGAAAGGCTTGCCGAGGTATTCGTTGACACCTATGGCCAGCGCCCGTTCACGGTGTTTTTCACCGGTACGGGAGGTGATCATGCAGATCGGCGTATCCTTGAGGTTTTCATCATGGCGCACAAAACTGGCCACTTCGAAACCGTCCATGCGGGGCATCTCGATGTCCAGCAGGATGATGTCGGGTTTGTGGTCCTGCAACTGTGCCACAGCGTCCAGGCCGTCTTTGGCAGTGATCACTTCCATGCCATTCCGCTCCAGCAGGCGCGAGGTGACCTTGCGTACGGTGACCGAGTCGTCCACCACCATAACCACGGTGGACTGTTCCACCCGGCGTGAGGCTTCCCTGGCCTTCTCGAGGCTGGCAATTCGCTGACGCTCGGAGAGGATATCGGACCGGATCATCGCCGGCAGGTCGAGGATTACCACCACGTTGCCGTCACCAAGAATGGTGGCGCCGGAGACGCCCCGCACGGTACTGAACTGCGGGCCGAGGGATTTCACCACGATCTCGCGGCTGCCCATCAGGCTGTCCACCTGTAGGGCCATGGGCTGCTCGGCACCGCGCACCAGGATTACTGGCAGCGGCAGGGCCTGGCCCTGAAGTTTGGGATGATGGTCGCTGTTGAGCAGGCTGCCCAGGTACTGCAGGCGGTACTGCTGGCCGGCATATTCGTACAGGGGGGCGTCCGGCTTGTAGTATTCCTCAAGCTCGTAGGTGCTGACCCGCACGATACCCTCGATGGTGTTCAGCGGAATGGCATAGAAATCCTCACCGGTAGACACCATCAGTGCCCGGTTGACGGATACCGTGAACGGCAGGCGAACGGTGAAGACGGTGCCTTTGCCGACAGTGGAATCGATGTCCAGGCTGCCGCCAAGCTGCTTGATCTCGCTGGCCACCACATCCATGCCGACACCACGGCCGGAAATCTGGGTGACCTGCTGGGCGGTTGAGAAGCCCGGCTGGAGGATGAACTGCAGGACCTCGCGCTCGCTCAGGTCTTCATCCGCTGACATCATGCCCTGGCGAATCGCCTTGTCACGAATAACCTGGGCCGGAATGCCGGCGCCGTCGTCGATCATTCGCAGTACCACATCGCCACCCTCGCGGGTCAGCGACAGGGTAACCTCCCCGGTTTCCGGCTTCCCGGCTTTCTTGCGGTCCGCCGGTTTCTCGATGCCATGATCAAGCGCATTACGCAGCATGTGTTCCAGCGGCGCGATCATGCGTTCAAGGATGTTGCGGTCCATTTCCCCTTCCGGGTTACGGACATCAAACTCGACCTTCTTGCTCAGCTCGCCGCTGATCTGGCGAACGATCCGGCGCAGCCTGGGTACCATGGAGGCAAACGGGATCATCCGGGTCTTCATCAGACCTTCCTGGAGTTCCGTGTTGATCCGTGATTGCTGCACCAGCAGAGTTTCAGTATCCCGTACCCGGTCGGACAGGGTTTCCCGCAGGTCCGCAAGGTCAGAGGACGATTCCGTCAGAGCCCGCGAGAGCTGCTGGATGGCGGAATAGCGGTCCATCTCGAGAGGGTCGAAGTCGTCGCCGTAGTCCGGGCCGTGTTCCTTCTCGGCACGGAACAGGATCTGGGTTTCGGTCTCGATTTCCATCCGGCGCAGCTGTTCACGCAGACGCTCGATGGTGGCGGCCATCTCGTCCAGGTTGTGGCTGAAGTCGCTGGTTTGCTGTTCCAGGCGGCCACGGGTAATACTGGTCTCGCCCGCCAGGTTAACCAGTTCGTCCAGCAACGGGGCGGATACCCGGATGGTTTCCTGGGGTGCGCGCTGGGCGGCGCCCGCTTTTGCCGGCGACTTGGATGGCCCCTTGTTGGGTTTGGGCGCTGGCGCAACCGGTTTTTCCGGTTCAGCCGGCTTTTCGTCGGCGACTGGTTCTGGTGGCTTGGGTACTTCAGACGTTCCGGATATATCGGCTTGCGGTTTGGCGAGTTCCGGAACTGCGCCGGTATTCTCGAACCGTTTACGGATATCGGCGACCAACGACACTATGGCATCATGGTCTTCGGTAATGGCCCGCCAGGCTTCTTCGCCCGGGGTGTTGCCACCCAGGTCTATCAGTCGTGTTTCCAGGCCATGGGCCTTGTCACCCAGTTCGCCGAGTTGCGATAGCCGTGCGCCACCTTTGAGGGTGTGCAGGGCACGCTGGGCTTCCTGGTTGAAATGGTGGTTGGCCGGATCTTTGCGCCAGTCGTCCAGTAACTGTTCCAGCTGGTCGAGAATCTCGCCGGCTTCTTCCAGGAAGATCTCCAGCACTTCGGCATCAACAGCCTCTTCGTCGCTGACGGCGCCGGCTGGTGTAGCTGATTCGGACAGTTCGTCGCCGGAGGCCCTGTGGGCATCTTTCAATGCGCTTACCAGAGCGGTGTCAGCAGCTGGTTTGGTGCCGTCTTCCAGGCTGGAAAGCATGTTTCGCAAGGCGCCGTGGGCTTTCTCGCTAAGCGCCAGCAGGCTGGACTGATTGCTGGCACCGGCAATCAACGGGTCGAGGGCGTCTGACCAGGCTTCGGCCAGATCGGCAATGGGGTCAACATCAGACAGGCGAGCGCCACCCTTGAGGGTATGCAGTTCCTGTTGAAGCTGGGTCACGCCAACCAGCTCTTCCGGCTCGTCCTTCCACTGGGCCAGACATTCGCCAATGGCCTCGTGAATCTCCACGCCTTCATCGAGGAAGATGCCCACCAGGTCATCGTCCGAGGCCTGTGCAATAGCGTCCGCAACGGAAGCAGACTGCTCTTCGGTTTTTTCGGGCTCATCGGATGCGCCAGTGGTCGCTTCCGGTTCTTCTGCAGGTTCTTCAGGCTCTGCAGCAGGCATTGGTTTGCCAGAGAGAATAGCCTGTACCTGGGCGACCAGCTCCGTGGCGGGCGGGCATGGCTTCTGGGTAGCAACCTGCTCAACCATCTGCGCAAGCCGGTCGTGGCAGGCAAACAAAAGATCGTTCATGTCGTCACTGGCACTGAGCTGGCCCTCGGCCACTTTCTCGAACAAATCTTCCAGCACATGGGTGAGGTCGCCAATGGCGTCAACACCGGCCATGCGGGCGCCGCCCTTGAGGGTATGCACGTCACGCTGCAGCTCCGCCGCGACTTCGCGGTTGGAGGTGTCTTCACTCCAGGTATGCAGGGCGCTGCCGGTCGAGTTGATCAGGTCGTAGGCTTCCTCCAGGAAGATGCCAATCAGCTCCGGGTCGAGATGGGACAGATCGGTGGCGTGTTCCTCTTCCGGCGTGTCTTCCGGGGCATCCGCCGGAGACTCCGGTGCCGGACCATCGTCCTCTTTCAGATCGTCAGGAGGGATGGTGTCAGCTTCTTCGGTGCTATCGTGGTTCACGTCCGTTACCGGACGAGAACCAGTGGCGCTGTCCATGTAGGCGTGGATTTCACTGATGAGGTCCGGTGCCGGCCGGGGTGCTTCATTCTGCTCCAGGGCTTCGACCATCCCTGCCAAACGGTCGTGGCAGCGGAACAGTAAGTCGGACAGTTCAACGGTAACGGCAAGGCGCTGTTCTGTCAGGCCTTCGAAGAGGTTTTCCAGCTCGTGGGACAGGTCGCCAACCGGGGGGATGTCGGCAAGACGGGCGCCACCTTTGAGGGTGTGCAGGTCCCGTTGTAGCAGACGCAGCAGGTCAAGGTTGTTGGTATTGTCGCTCCAGCTCTGCAGGGCGTCGGCGGTGCTGTCGATCAGGTCGCGGGCTTCCTCCAGGAAGATCTCCGCCAACTCCTGATCCATCTCTTCATCGGTTTCCGCCAGCGGCGGCAGTTCGTCACTTTCGTCCGGGGTGTCCTCGGCCTCAAGATCAAAGCTGCGGTCGATCTCTTCCAGGTCGCCGGTGAATTCCTGCTCAAAGGGGTCGGGCGTTTCACCGGAGGTGGCCAGGGCGAGTGCGTCGAGGCCGGCAATCAGTTCGTCACCATTTTCCGTGGCCAGCCCTGCAGCCACCTGATCCATCATGTTGATCAGATGTTCGTGACCTGCACGGATGGTATCGAAGAAGTACGGATCCGGCTGGAACCCGGGCTCTGCAGCGCGCTCATAGACGTTTGTCAGTGCCCCTGAGAGTTCGGCGACGTCGGTCAGATCAGCCTGTTGCGCACCGTCTGTCAGCTGCCGCAGCTCCCTGCGCAGGGTATCCAGTGCCGAGGTCTGTTCGGGGTTTTCCGCCCACTCGTCAAGAATGCGGTCGGCGTCCAGCAGGATATCCAGGCCTTCGTTGAGGAATAGCTGAACCAATTGGGGTCGGTTGTCCTCTTGCTGGTCATCATCACGGGAACGGGCGCCGCGCAATGTGGCATTGCTGATCTCTTCCAGCCTTTCCAGGAAGTTTTCCGTTCCGGGAAGATCGCCCTGCGGGTTCTCGCGGATCTGGCTCAGGCCCTGGGTCAGGAAATGACAGGCGTCGCCAATCAGGCTGACGACGTCCTGATCTGCCCGCTTGTTCTGGGCTCGGGATTCTTTAACAAATCGTTCCAGCGGAGTAATGACAGCGGCAATCGGGCCAATACCCGCGGTATGCGCGCTTCCTTTCAGGGTATGAAGAGCGCGGGAAAGGTCGTCGGTATAGGCAACGCTGGCCTTGTCACCGGCGGCGTGAAGGAACTCCTGCAGGGTCTGCAGGTGGGTTTCGGTTTCACTTTCAAAGATGTCCAGCAGTACCGGGTCGACCGCGGTGTCTTCGTCGTCATCAGGCTGCAGTGGCTCCGCCGCGGATTCCTGGTCAGCAGTCGTCTGCGGCTCCGAAGGCGGCATGGTGCTGGCGTCAGGGATCTCGCCATTGGCGAGGGCCTTGGCGCGGGCTTCCAGGGCCGAGGTATCACGGGACGCAGCTCTGCGCTTCTCGAAGTCTTCAACGAGTTCCGGAAGAACCGCCGTTACTTCGTCCAGCAAAACTGCTATGTCGTCGTTCATGAAGATGCTGCCGTCGATCACGCGGTTCAACATGTTCTCGACCGACCACGCGAGCTCGCCAACGATCAGGGCGCCAACCATGCGGCCACTGCCCTTCAGGGTGTGGAATGCCCTCCGGACTTCCGACAACGCGGTACGGTCATCGTGCTGCCTTAGCAGCATGGGCAGGAATTCCCGGATGGTGTCCAGAACCTCACCGGCTTCCTCGATAAAAATCTCGAGAATTTCGTCGTCGATAAGGTCGTCTTCCTCGCTATCTTCAGTCGCGGATGGCCCCGGAGCAACGGGTGTTTCTGCCGGGCTCTCTGAGAGTGCTTCCGCTTCGGCGCTGCTGTCAGATTCGGCTACGGGTTCTGAGGCGGCACTTTCACTGTCGGTTTTGCGGGTGGTGGACATGGCTTCGGCGCGCTCGATCAGCTCTGCCACATCACCATCTGCCTGGCCAGTACGGAAGTCGTTGATCAGTGCCGGAATCCGACCGTTAACGTCGTCGATCAGGCTGAACATCTCGTCGTTGGGGCGCAGCGTCTGGTCAATCACCCGGTTCAGGAGATTCTCCACTGACCAGGCAAGCTCACCAATACTGGTGGCGCCTACAAGCCGTCCGCTGCCCTTGAGGGTATGGAATGCTCGGCGGACTTCGGTCAATGCGTCGCGGTCGTCGTGATTCTGGCGTAGGCGAGGATAGAACTCGTTAATGGTTTCGAGGACTTCTTCAGCTTCTTCAACGAAGATGCCAAGAATTTCGTCATCCAGTAGCTCTTCGTCGGAGCCTTTGGTGTCACCTGAGCTTGCGTCGGCGGTTATTTCGGGCTCTACCACCGGTACGTCTTCTTCCGACGGATGTTGCCAGGTGGGTTCTTCGCCAACCGGGAAACCGAGGGAAGCAAGGCTGGCTTCAGCCACGCTGAGCACACTGTCGTTGTCCTCAATACCTTCAGCAAGCCGCTCCAGATAATACTCAATGCTTGTTATTGCGTCAGCCAGGGTGTCCAGCTGTTTCCAGTCAGGCACCTGTTTGCCACCAAGCAGTACATCGGTGATGTAGCGCTCGGCGGAGGCGAGCATATCGGCAACACGGCCCAGGGGAATAAGGCTCAGGCCGCCGCGAATGCTGTGGAGCAATCCGGGAACATGTTCGATTTCGCCGGTTTCCCACTGCGAGGCAATAAAATTGACGATAGCGGTCTTGACCTGCTCGAGGGTATTGCGTGACTCCCTCAGCAGGGCGCCGTTGGCTTCACCCAGTTCTCGCGAACCCATATTGACGGATTGCTGATCGTCATCGGCACGGTTGCTCTCGGACTGCCGGTCGCTGTCGAGCCCGGCCAGGCTGGCTTCGACGTATAACAGGGCACCGGCAATATCCATCAGGGTACCGTCATCCACGGCTTCAGGCTGGGCGGAGAGCTTTTCCACCAGTTCGAGCTGTTCGGTAATGACCTTTCGGGGTATGCCCAGGCCCAGCACCGCCAGGGTATTGGCCACCTGGCGCAGGCCCGGCAATAGCTCTTCCAGTTCGTCGTTCTGGCGTAGCTCTGAGCGAACGAACAGGTCCAGTTGATCCTTGAGCTTGGCAAGCTCTTCGTTCAGGGCGCTGACCACCGAGTGAATGGCGTCGCGGCCAGGGCCGGAGACCCGGGTTTTGGCGGCATCGACGTCATCGTCGGACGGCAGGGCCTGTTCCAGCCGATAATCGTTACGCAGTTCCTGCACCAGCGGCGTGTCCAGGTCCCGGGCGCGGGCGACATAGTACAGCAGGTGCTTGAGCAGGGCTTCTGGTACCTGCTGCTGCAGGATATCCACATGCTCGTCGGTCAGACGGCGTATTTCCGCATCCAGTTCACGCAACAGTGCCTTGACGGCTGTATTGACCGGATTGACGTGCTCCTGAAGGGTTTCCACAAAGGCACCTGCGGCTTTCCACAGCTGACCCCGGGGGGTTTTCTGGCACAAGCGGATCAGCCGCTGGATTACCTTCTGCATGTAATCGAAATGAGCGTCCAGGTCGGCCTCGCGAACCACGCCGGCGAGTGCGAACTGGTACATCTGGCGAAGCTTGCGGATATGGCCGAGAACCTTTGGATCCTGCAGGCGCTGGGACACATTGGAAGCAGCGGCAACCTTCGAGGGCGCCAGATCGGGTTTGAACAGCGATGTGTCGGAAAGTAGCGATTCGCCCCGGGCAGCCCGGAGATCGTTCAGCAGCGGCAGCAGCACCATCGGAAAGTCATCCTTGCTGCTGGCAAGGTGTTCGAGGTACTGGGGAAGCTGCAGGATAGCCTGCATCAATACTTCCACCGCATCGTCCACACTGGCAACGGTTTCGTTCAGGACGGCCTGGGTGAGCTTCTCCATTTCCTCGGTCAGCAGGGCTGCGCCGTAAAGCTCAACCATCTGCAGAGTACCGTGAACCTGGTGGAGATAGTTCAGGCAGAAGCGCAGGCGCGCGGTGTCGTCACGATTCTCGACATACGCTTCCAGTGCCTGCTGACCCTGGGTCAGCGTGTCCTGTATTTCGCCACGAACCCAGTCCAGGGCGATGCTGTCATGGTGATTGCCCATAACCACTCCGGTTATTCTTCGTCAGTCTGGCGTTTGATCCACGCCAGCACATGTTCCGAGGGTACCCTCTGTAAGCCAGGGGGCTGCCAGTCGGTCAGTTCCCCCTGGCCCAGGACCAGCAACCCCCCGGGCGCCAGCCGCTCTGCAAGCCTTTTTACGATTTCCCGCCGGCGCCAGCGCCGGAAATAAATCAGCAGATTCTGGCAGAAGATAATGTTCATTCCGTGCATGGGAGCGTGTTTCAGATCCAGCACATTCAGCCTTGTGAAACACACCCGCTCCCGGATGCTTTTTACAATTTCAACGTTGTTCCGCTCTGCCGGCCGGAAGTACCTGGCCTTCATCGCTTCGTCCATTCCCATCAGCTTGCGTGCACTGAACAGGCCGGACTGGGCCTTGTCGATGGCTGGCTTGCTGATGTCGGAGCCAGTGACCCCGAACAATGGCTGCAGAGACAATCCTTCCATACACTCGTTCAGCAGCATGGCCAGCGTATAGGGCTCCTCACCGGTGGAGCAGCCTACACTCCAGGCCTCGAGGGGACGCTTTGTCAGCGCTTCACGGGGCCGGGTAAGCACATAGTCAGACACCAGCCTGAAGGCATCCGGGTCCCGGAAAAACCGGGTTTCCTGTACCGTCAGCCGGTCCACCAGGGTGGACCATTCCATAATGGCATCCGGGCCGGATACGATCTGCTCGTAGTAGGCCTGGTAACTGCTGCATCCGATCTCCCGCATGCGGATCCCGAGATTGGTTTCGAGAAACGACTTGCGGCCCGAAGGCAGGGTAATGCCAGTACGGTGTTCAAGCAGTGTCTGCCACTGGCTGAACTGCGCTTCGTCCATATCGGGGAGTCGGCGCAGTGACCAGATGCCGTCGGCAGGTGACAGATGGTTGCGTGTTTCAGCCATAAACTGTCAGCAGCCTCGGAGCGATAATCAGCTCACCACCGGGACGTCGCTGTCTTCCTCTTCTTCCTGATCGGCCGACTCTTCCTCGGGCAGTGTGAAGCCCGCTACAGAGGACCGCAGCTCGGACGCCATCTCTGCCAGGTTACCGATGGACTTCGCAGTCGCGTTGGTACCGGAAGAGGTCTGCGAGGTGATTTCCTGGATGACGTTCATGGTATTGGAAATGTGAGCCGCAGAAGACGACTGCTGACGCGCGGCGTTGGAGATGTTCTGGATCAGTTCCGCCAGGGACATGGATACGTTCTCGATTTCCTCGAGGGCGATACCCGCGTCCTGGGCCAGACGCGCACCACGGACCACCTCGGCGGTGGTGTGCTCCATGGAGATAACCGCTTCGTTGGTATCCGACTGGATCGTCTTGACCAGTGCCTCAATCTGCTTGGTTGCGGCAGAGGAGCGTTCCGCCAGTCGCTGAACTTCGTCCGCAACAACCGCGAAGCCCCGGCCCGCGTCACCGGCCATGGAGGCCTGGATCGCTGCGTTCAGGGACAGGATGTTGGTCTGGTCGGCGATGTCGTTGATCAGCGATACGATGTCACCGATTTCCTGGGAAGACTCACCCAGGCGCTTGATCCGCTTGGAGGTTTCCTGGATCTGTTCACGGATGTTGTCCATGCCGCGGATGGTGTTCTGTACCACTTCCGCGCCTTTCTTCGCGATCGCAACCGACCGCTCCGCAACCGCGGAGGATTCGGCGGCGTTCGAGGACACCTGGTCGATGGACACCGCCATCTCGTTAACCGCAGCGGAGGCGCCGGCAATTTCCTGCGCCTGGTGCTCGGAAGCATCGGCAAGGTGCATCGCAGTGGCCTGGGTTTCCTGGGCCGCTGACGCTACCCGTACGGCAGTACCACGAATCGCCTGTACCAGTCCGCGCATCTGGTCGATCGCGTAGTTGATGGAGTCGGCGATGGCACCGGTGAAGTCCTCGGTTACTGTGGCCTCCGTGGTCAGGTCACCATCGGCCAGGTCGGCCAGTTCGTCCAGCAGTCGCAGAATCGCGTTCTGGTTCTGTTCGTTCTGTTCCTGGGTCGTCGCCAGACGCTCCTGGGCTTCGCGGTAGAGAACCACACCGATCATGACAACGATACCAACCATCGCAGCCAGGATGATGAAGGCGAGAGTCGGGCTGATGAGCCGGGAGCCGGCCTGGCCGGTGAATCTCTCAGCAAGCACAGACATTTCGTCCAGCAGAACCTGTGAATTGGAGAAAATGTCGCTCGCCGCAGTACGAACCTTGAAGAGGTCGGGAGAGGCTTCAAGGATGGCGTCTACGTTCTGGGATACGAATTCAAACAGTTCACCAACAGCTTCGAGGCCATAGATGGCATCTTCATCGTTAACCTGGGAGATGCCCATGGCCGGGTTGCCGTTTACCTGGCCGTCGAGAACGCGGCCAAACAGGCTGGCGTCGCGACCGAACCGGTCCGCGGCGATAACCGCGTCTTCATCACCGGACAGTACGTTGTTGACCGAGCGAACAATCCGCTCTGCCAGCAGCGACTGGCGCTGGGCGAGGGCGATCTGTTCGGCAGGTGCGTTGTTGTCCAGCAGGATCTGTACGATGTCGTCGTATTCCACCTGGAGCTGCGGAATGGTTTCGTTCAGGGTGCGGGCAACCTCGTGGAGGCCGAGTACCGCATCGCGGGTAGACAGGATGCTGTCCGCGTTGTTCCGTACTTCCTGCCAGGTCTCCTGCACGCCGCTTTCCTGGGCAAGCTCGCTTGGGGGCAGGCCGGTGTCCGGGTTGCCATCAACCACATAACCCCACAGGCGCTCGAATTCGTCACGGGAACGGCGCAGCGCGTCGAAGGCCGAGGCGGTACCGCCCGCTGCTTCCGTCGCGTTCTTTGCAATTTCCTGTGACAGTACCCGCAGCTCCGAAGCGTGGGCGATGTAGGCCTGGTCGTTTTGGCTGTCCTTGTTGATAATGAACAGCACTGCAACGAGCAGGATGGTCAATGCGATCAGTGCGGCGATCAGGCCGGCAACGAGTTTGTTGCCTCCCTGTCCCATACTGAGTCTTCCGGCTCTATTTTTCATTTTCTGGCTCCCGGCCTCTTCATAATATTGGCAAGTTTGTTTCTGCGGGCGTTGGGCAGGCGGGAAGGAGTTCCTGCCGTTGTCACCGCCCTTACCATTGCGCTACATCCAGAAAGCGTTCGTCCCCGAGCAGTTCGGCGGCGGAAAACACTTTCCAGACTTCCTCGTTACGCTCGTAGCCGCCATTTACAAACGGCTGAACGTTTGCAGGCACATCCTGTGGCGAGGCCACAAAGCTGTCCACTGCGAAATACTGCATGCCCGAAACACTGTCTACTACCAGGCCACTGAACACGTCACCCTGTTCCACAACCAGCACCCGGCGCTCACGCTGGCTGCGGGAGGAGCGGGGGATTTCAAAGAAACCGGCAAGGTCAACCAGGGGCAGGAGGCGGCCCCGCACGTTGGCGGCGCCCAACATAAACTGATGAACCCCGGGTATATGGGTATAGCGGGGTACATGGAGGATTTCGGTAACTTCACCCATCGGCGCGACGTAGCGCTCGCCTGCCAGAACAAAGCCGATCCCGTTCCAGAGCTCAACGGCTTCCTGTTGTTCCGGCAGACCGGCAGCCATTGTCCGGCTGCGTCGGGCGATATCCGTCAGTACTGCAAAGGGGGCGGCCTGGGCGGACATGCTTACTCCACGGTTGGGGATCAGGCAATCAGGCTGTTGATTGTTTTGATCAGGTCGTCTTCGTTGACGGGTTTCACAAGGTAGCCCTTGGCGCCCTGACGAGTACCCCATACCCGGTCTGTTTCCTGGTCCTTGGTGGTTACGATCACCACAGGAATAGATGCGGTTTCCGGCGCGCGGGTCAGTTGGCGGGTTGCCTGGAAGCCATTCAGGCCGGGCATGACCACATCCATCAATACCAGGTCCGGAGTTTCGGCACGGGCCTTGGCAACGCCATCGGCGCCGTTATCAGCTGTCAGCACTTCGTGCTTGTGCTTTTCCAGAATGGTCGAGATTTTTTTTACCTCGGTCGGGGAATCATCAACAATCAGAATGCGGGCCATGGTGTCCTCAATAGTTCTTTGCTTCAGCAGGTTTACTGTTCCGCCTGGGGAACGTACTGGCGAATGGTGTTAAGAAGCTCGTCCTTGCTGAACGGTTTGGTCAGGTACTGGTCTGATCCGACAATTCGGCCTTTGGCCTTGTCGAACAGTCCGTCTTTACTGGAGAGCATGATAACCGGCGTCTTTTTGAAAGAGGAATTGTTCTTGATGAGTGCGCAGGTCTGATAGCCGTCCAGCCGGGGCATCATGATATCAACGAAAATGATGTTGGGCTGGGAGTCGGCAATTTTCGCCAGAGCGTCAAAGCCGTCTGTTGCCGTAATGACTTCGCAACCGACCTTCTTCAGGAGGGTTTCAGCGGTGCGACGAATGGTCTTGCTGTCGTCGATCACCATAATCTTCAGATTCTCGAAGTTGTCATCCATTGTCCAACTGCCTTGCGCTCTGCGACTGTCGTTATTTTTCAACCGGGGTTTTTAACACAAACGTTAACGTTGTTCTATAAATCCCGCTCATTTATAGAGTATTGGGGGCCGGATAAAAAGTATAACTTTGTGACCAAATGTACTTCTGCCCGGAAAGTCACGTAATTGATACGGGATTTCTCCGGATGCATTCGCGGCTCGGGTACAATACCATCTGAGTTCACAGCATAGCACTTATCACTGACAGCGCTTTGCAGACCGGTTCGTGTTTTCAACCTTTTACCTGACGAGGCATTATGACAGTCCGACTCGGAATTGTGATGGACCCCATCGAAAAGATCCATTTCAAGAAAGACAGCTCTTTGGCGATGCTGTTGGCTGCCCAGAAGCGGGGCTGGCAAATCGAGTATATGGAATTGCCGGACCTTTACCTCAAGGGCGGACAGGCCAGAGCACGCACCCGCGACCTGACCGTTCACATGAACCCGGAAGACTGGTTCAGCTTCGGCGCCAGCCAGGACCGGGCGCTGGGTGATCTGGATGTTATCCTGATGCGGCAGGACCCGCCGGTGGATCGTGAATTCCTGATGGCAACCTTTATACTGGAAATTGCCGAGCAGCAGGGCGCTCTGGTGGTCAACCCCGCCTCGACGCTTCGTGACTGTAACGAGAAGCTGTTCGCTGCCCAGTTCGAAGACTGCACGCCACCGCTGATTGTGACCCGTTCCTCCCAACGGCTGAAGGAATTCTACGCCGAGCATGGCGACGTCATCATGAAACCGGTGGATGGTATGGGCGGGCGTTCGATCTTCCGGGTGAAGGAAAATGACGACAACCTCGGCGTGATCATCGAGACCCTGACCAACCATGGTGCCCATCAGGCCATGGCGCAGAAATACATTCCAGAGATCAAACAGGGTGACAAGCGCATCCTGCTGATTGACGGCGAGCCGGTTCCCTATGCACTTGCGCGCATCCCCTCCCATGGTGAGAATCGCGGTAACCTGGCAGCCGGCGGCCGCGGCGAGGGCCGTGAACTGACCGCACGGGACCGGGAGATCTGCGACCGGGTGGCGCCGGTCATCAAGCAAAAAGGGCTCATTTTCGTTGGTATCGATGTGATCGGTGACTATCTGACCGAGATCAATGTAACCAGCCCCACCTGTATCCGGGAACTTGATGCCGCATTCGGAATCGATATTTCCAGCCAGTTGCTGGATGCCGTCGAGCGTCGTCTTTAATAATGGTCCATAGCCGGGCCTAACCGAGGTAAAGTTCAGGAATGGCAGTGCAGGTCAGCGATTTCGATCGGTTCTCTTTCACACTTTTCATGGCGCTTGCGCTTCATGCCATTGTGGTGCTGGGTATCACCTTCGCGCCGGAGCCTCCGCGTTCCTCGGCCCAGACCATGGAAATTACCCTGTCACAGTTTGATGACAAGACTGACCCGGACAAAGCCGATTTCCTCGCCCAGACCAGCCAGAAAGGCAGTGGCACCGAGGAAGAACCGGTGGAAATGACCTCGCCGCAACCCACGGAGATCAGCCAGCAGGAGATTTCCGAGGTTCAGCCCGAGCCGCCCTCCCGGGTGAAGCCGGTACGCCAGCAGGAACAGCCTGTGGTGCAGACAGATGCGACCAGCGACCGCCAGGTGTCGAAGCCGGACACCGCGGAACCGGATTCTGACGAGCCGTTGCCCGTGAAGAAAAAGAAGAGCCTGATGGAGCGCAGCCTGGAAATTGCCAGCCTGGAAGCCAGGTTTGACCAGCAGCGGCAGGCCTACGCCAAGAAACCTCGCGTCATGCGTGTTACGGCGGCATCCACCCTGAAATCCACCAACGCCTGGTATGTGCAGAACTGGGTCAGCAAGGTGACCCGGGTGGGCAACATCAACTACCCTAAGGAGGCCAGGCAGGCGGGCATATATGGCACACTGCGCATGCTGGTTTCACTGAAGAAAGACGGTTCGATCAAGGAACTGGCTATACTCCAGTCATCCGGCAGCACGGTGCTTGATGACGCGGCTATTCGCATTGTGAGAATGGCGGCGCCCTTTGCCCCTTTCCCGGATGATATGAGAGAGAATATCGACGAACTGGAAATTATCCGTACCTGGGTATTCGAACGGCGGGGTCTGACATCAGGATGACAGCATCGAAACACTCTCCACACAGTCTGAGGCACCAGTTTCTGGTGGCCTCCCCCTATCTGCAGGACCCCCGTTTCCATGGGGCGGTGATTTACCTGTGCGAGCACTCGGATGAAGGCGCGCTGGGGCTGACGGTGAACCACCCCCTGGATATCCACCTCGGGGAAATTCTCGAACAGCTGGATATGGACGGCGGCGAACTGGACGTACCCGTCTATGGTGGTGGCCCCGTGCAGCCTGAGCGCGGCTTCGTGCTGCACTCCCCGGAGACCGCCTGGCAGAATACTGCCCGGGTGGCCGATGATGTGCTGCTGACCACATCCCGGGATGTCCTTTCCGACATTGGGGCCGGCAAAGGGCCGGAAAGCTACCTGGTCTGTCTGGGCTATGCTGGCTGGAGTGAGGGGCAGCTGGAGGACGAGCTGGCAAGCAATGCCTGGCTGACCTGTCCCGCCACTCCCGACATCCTGTTCCGCACTGCCTGGGACGACCGTTATCAGGCCGTGCTGGAACGGATTGGTATTGATCTTAACCAGCTCAGCGAGTTCGTTGGTCATGCCTGAGGCCGGAAACCGCCGCGTAATGGCCTTTGATTTCGGCACCCGACGGATTGGTGTTGCCAGCGGCCAGGAGTTGATCGGAACCGGCAAACCGCTGACGATGCTGCCGGCCCGTGACGGAGTACCGGACTGGGGCCAGATTGCGTGTCTTCTGGAAGAATGGAAGCCGGACCGTGTTCTGGTGGGCCTGCCCCTGAATATGGACGACACCGAGAACGACATGTGCGCCAGGGCCCGTAAATTTGGCAAACGTTTACACGGCCGCTTTCACGTGGAGGTGGAAATGGTGGATGAACGCCTGACCAGTTTCGAGGCCAAAGGCGACGTCATGGCTGCAGGCGGCAGCCGTGACTTTGGCCGCGACGGTGTCGATGACCGTGCTGCCGTACTGATTCTGGAAACCTGGTTTCATCAGCAGGAATCCCGTTCTGCCTGACCGGGCTCAGGCTGTTGTATAAGAGGACTCAAATGACTGCATTGCTTGATATGGACCAGCTGCTGGACGATCTGGAAACGGGTTTGCGCAGGAAGCTGGAAGAGCGCGGTGTGACCGATCCGGCACTGATCGGTATTCGTACCGGCGGCGTCTGGCTCGCGGATGTCATGAGCAAGCGCCTGGGCCTGAAAGAGCCCTGGGGAGAGCTGGACATTTCCTTCTATCGGGATGATTTCAGCCGCATTGGGTTGAACCCGAAAGTGAAACCTTCCAGCCTGCCGTTCAGTACGGAAGACCGGGATATTATCCTCATTGATGACGTCATCATGAGTGGCCGCACCATTCGCGCTGCCATGAATGAAATCTTCGATTATGGCCGGCCGGCAAGTATTATCCTCGCCACCCTGGTGGATCTGGGCGCACGGGAACTGCCGGTGCAGCCGGACGTCACCGGACGGGTGCTGGCGCTGCAGTCACACCAGCGCGTGAAACTGCGCGGCCCGGACCCTCTGCACATAGAACTACAGGAAACGGGCAAGTAATCAGCGAACGCATAACACCAACAGGCGACACATGACGGCAAACGACCCTTCCTCGACACCACTGCAGCTTACTGCTGACGGCCAGCTACGGCATTTCCTGACCCTTGATGGTCTCGACCGGGCGCTGCTGACCGAAATTCTGGACACCGCAGATTCCTTTATCGAAGTGGGTGAGCGCAGCATCAAGAAAGTGCCGTTGCTGCGGGGCCGTACGGTGGTGAACCTGTTCTTTGAATCCAGCACCCGCACCCGCAGCACTTTCGAGCTGGCGGCCAAACGCCTGTCAGCGGACGTGCTCAACCTGGACATCAACACGTCCGCCACGTCGAAGGGGGAGTCCCTGTCCGATACCCTGCTGAACCTTGAGGCCATGGCGAGCGACATGTTCGTGGTTCGTCATTCCCAGAGTGGTGCCCCCCACTTTATCGCCGAAAGCGTTACCCCGGGCGTGGCGATCATCAACGCCGGAGACGGCCGCCACGCACATCCCACTCAGGCCATGCTCGACATGCTTACCATCCGGCAGCACAAAGGCCGCTTTGAGGGGCTGAAAGTGGCCATTGTTGGTGATGTGCTGCATTCACGGGTGGCGCGCTCCCAGATCCGTGCCCTGAACGAACTGGGGGCGGCCGAAGTGCGGGTAATTGCGCCGGCCACTCTGCTGCCAAGAGACGTGGAAAGCCTGGGCTGCACGGTGGAATACGACATGAAACAGGGCATGAAAGACCTGGATGTGGTGATCATGCTACGCCTGCAAAAAGAACGTATGGAAGGGGCGCTGTTGCCCAGCGAACGGGAGTTCTACCGCCTCTATGGCCTCAACCGCGAGAAGCTGGCCCTTGCTGATCCCGGCTGCATTGTGATGCATCCCGGCCCCATCAACAGGGGGGTGGAAATAGAATCGGCGGTGGCTGACGGGCCCCAGTCGGTCATCCTGAACCAGGTCACCAACGGTATTGCCATTCGCATGGCAGTGATGTCCATGGCCATGGGTGGCCAGATGGCAGATCGTAATCGCAAGCCGGCAGGGAGGGCCGAAGGATGAGCAGCCTGAAAATCAGCGGTGGCCGTCTGGCCAACACCGATACTGTAACCACGGTCCTGATCAGGGATGGCTATATCGCCGCGCTCGGCGAGGCGGCCAGCCGGGAGTCTGCCGATAACGAGTTTGACGCTGGTGGCTGCATTGTGTCGCCGGGTTTTGTCGACCTGTGCTGCAACCTGCGCGAGCCGGGCAATGGTCAGAAAGGCAATATTGCGTCGGAAAGCCTGGCTGCCGCCCATGGCGGGTTCACCACTGTGTGTGCGTCGCCGGAGACATCGCCGGTCAACGATTCCGGGGCGGTCACCAATCTGATTCTGGACGTGGCTGCCAGGCGTTCCGCGGTGCGGATACTGCCGGTGGGCGCCATTACCCGGGGTCTGGAAGGCGACCTTCTCAGTGATATGGCTGGCCTGGCGGCTGCGGGCTGTGTGGCCCTGGGTAACGGCGCCCGCCCGGTCAGGAATGCGCGGGTATTGCGTCGCTGTATGGCTTACGCCCGGACGTTCGGGCTGACGGTCATGTTCAGCCCTGAGAACCAGGCTCTGGCAGCCGATGGTTACGCCCATGATGGTCTGGTGGCCTCAAGGCTGGGGCTGCTGGGCATTCCGGAAGTGGCGGAGACCGCGGCGATCATGGAAATGCTGCTGCTGGCGGAAGAAACCGGCGTTCGCCTGCATCTGAGCCAGTTATCCTGTGCCCGTAGCGTGGAGATGCTGGCCGATGCCCGTAAGCGTGGTATTTCAGTGACCGCAGATGTTGCAATGCACCAGCTCCTGTTCACGGAAGACGCGTTGTCCGGATTCGACAGCCGTTACCATGTGCGCCCGCCCCTGCGTTCGGAGAAAGACCGGCAGGCGCTGCTGGCAGGTGTACGGGACGGCGTGATTGACGCTGTTACCAGCCAGCACCAACCTCACGACTCCGCGGCCAAGCAGGCACCGATGGCTGCCACAGAACCAGGCCTTGCTACCATTGAGAGCACTCTGTCCATGGGACTGTTGCTGGTGGAGCGCGGTGAGCTGGGCAGCGTGGACCTGATCCGGGCGCTGACGACTGGCCCGGCTGCTGTACTTGGCCGTTCCGCCGACCTCCGTGAAGGTGCGGTGGCGGACCTGTGTGTATTTGATCCGGAAGCCAGCTGGCGGCCGGGTGACACCAATCTCTGTTCCGTAGGGCGCCACGTGCCGCTGCCTGGCAAGGATCTTCCTGGAGTGGTTCGTCTCACCCTGTGCGACGGACAGCAGGCTTGGCCCGGCAATAACCTGTAGCCCTGGCTTTCATGTCGGTAAAATGTGGCAGGGGTTGCCAAACCTCTGTCGAGCCCGTCACAGTTCCTCACCTTTTTGCTTCAGAGCCCTTGAAGACTGGCACCCGTGCCAACGTATTCTTGTCATGGCCGACCTAACCTCGGCCAGGGAATGCGGTGAAAAACGCACAAACGGATGTGCGGTCGCCCGACAATAATAATTCAGGAGTCATCCCCGTGAAACTAGTCAACCTACCGCGAAAGGCCACAGCGGTTGCCGCCCTGTGTGCCAGTCTTGCGTTGTCGCCGTTCGCTCAGGCGGAATCGGACCTCATGGAGCGAAGCTTCTGTGTGTTTGATCCTGTGGGAGCCAACGGCCCGCTGTTCGCTATCACCAAAACCTTCCAGCCCACCGCCCTCAAGGAAGGCATCAAACTGAATCTGCGTGCCTACACCGACGAGAAAGTGGCCGCCGAAGACTTCAAGGCTGGCCAGTGTGACGCTGTGTTGCTCACCGGTACCCGGGCCCGCGAGTTCAACAAGTTCACCGGCACCCTGGAGGCTATGGGTGCTGTACCCGGTGAAGAGGAAATGCGGCTGCTGTACAACACCCTCAGCCAGGAAAAGGCACGCCCGTTCCTGATCGATGGCGATTACGAAGTGGCCGGTGTTTTCCCCGGTGGTGCGGTGTACCTGCACACCCGTGACCGGGCGATCGATTCGGTGGAAAAACTCCAGGGTAAACGCATTGCAACCCTGGATTTTGACACTGCCTCCGTACGCATGGTGCGCCATGTGGGCGCTTCCGTAGTGGGCTCCAACTCCGCCAACTTTGCGGGCAAGTTCAACAATGGCAGTGTCGATCTGGCCTATGCACCTGCGGTGGCCTATTCCCCTCTGGAGCTCTACAAGGGTGTGACCCCCAACGGGGGCGTGTTCAAGTATGCGCTGGCGTACATGAACTTCCAGGTGATTATCCATCGTGACCGTTTCCCGGACAGTGCAGGCCAGATGGTGCGCAACCAGGCCATCCAGCGCATCGATGAGGCCTATGAAATCATCGCTGAAGCCGAAGAAGGTATTCCTGATGAGGTGTGGATGCATCCGCCACAGGAAGACGTGGCCGAATACGACAAGATGCTTCGCAAGGTGCGGTTATCGTTGCTGGAAGACGGTGTCTACGACGAACGCGCTATCAGCCTGATGAAGGCGATTCGTTGCCGGGTGGATGGTTCCCGTTCCGAGTGTGCGTCCTGAAACGTTGATAACCGGGGGCCGGACGGCCCCCGGTTGCGGTTTTAGCGGATCGAGTCTTTCAGCGCCTTGCCTGCCTTGAAGCCGACAGTCTTGCTGGCTGGTATGCGGATGGTTGCACCGGTTTGGGGATTACGGCCATCGCGAGCGTCACGGCTGCGGATGTTGAAGGTACCGAAACCGATCAGGGTGGTGTCTTCGCCCCGGGCCGCGGCAGCGGAGATCTGGTCGGTGAAAGCGGTGATCACTTCACTGGCTTTCTCCCGGGTCAATCCGGTCTGGTCTGCAACAGCGGCGGCAAGTTCAGGTTTGCGCATTGGATACTCCTTGTTGTCGTTTTTGGTTACTGGCCGGTGGCTGCGTAACCGCCGGCTGATCAAATCTATAGCGGTTTGCGACCCATTGTGCAAACCGGTAAACCGGATACATTTGAGCCTCCGGCTTCATTTGCGGGCGGAGTCGCATAAAAACAGGGAGTTGTAGGCGATAATGCTGTTTCGGTTACAAACTGTAACCAGGCAGTTGCGTGGCCCCGGCCGGACGACGCCCGGCCGCCCTAACAAGAAAAAGGTAAGATGTTATGACACGTATTCAGAAACCTGCCAACCGGCTACCTCACGGGTTTGTCCGGTTTCGCGGTGCCGTAACGGCAGTTCTTGCAGGGTTGGTTCTCAGTGGTTGTGGGGTCGTCAACAACATGATCTACAAGACCACTGGTGATGTGATGCAGGGCTTCTCCCGCAATCACACCGTTCCCTATCTTCTGGAAAGTGAAGACCTGGCCATGGGCTGTGCCATGAGTGAGGCCACCGCGCCCTTGCTGATGTCCTTCGGCCGTGTAACCACTGAGCCTGACCAACTGGCGGTAATGCTTTACCTGTCCGCCGGTGGTTGCGCCGAAGAACAGGCGCGGGAGCACGAACTGGCCAGCCTGGGTGCAATGCGTGCACGGAATGCGGAAGCGGCGGAAGACGCCATTATTCGCCAGAAACGGGCCCTGGCACTGGCCGCCAGGCGTTATTACCGGGGCTGGAATCACCATAACGCATTCTATGGCGAGCCGGATGAGGGCGAATGCCCCGGCTTTGAGGACGATCTTGGTGAATTTATCTACATGGCAGGACTGCTTTCGGGCCTGCAGGCACTGAATGCCGAGATCCAGTCTACCTCGTCCATCGGCGTCCCCAAGAACATTGGCTCCACCGTTGCCCGCGCCACTAGTTGTCTGGAAAACGACAAGTGGTGGGGCGCCCCCATGGCATTACGCGCAACGGTCTGGTCGATGATCCCCGGCGCGCTGCCCGAGGGCGAAGATCCTTTCCAGCGCCTGAGTATTGCCGATGAGCAGGGTGAGGAGGCCGGGGTAAGGCTCAGTCATGTATTCCACGCCATTGCCGCCCAGAACGAGGGCGACCAGGAGCGGCTGCGCGCTGTGATTCGTAGCCATGCCGAAGCCATCGACGAAACGCCAGCGGATGAAGAATGGAAGTTCGTGGACGCCATGGCGACCCAGATGATTGTCGCTATATCCGACCGTATGTGGATGGAAAACACCGGGCACCGTACACCGACTGGCAAACTGGGAACCTTCTGGGACGATGACAGGGAAACAGTCGAAACCATGGATCTGGATGATCTGCTGTAATTCAACATTCCCAGAGTGAGTTGTTATGTCCGAGGGTGGTTTTCGCCGTAGTGGCAGGGAGTGGTTTTCCTCCCTGCCGGCCTGTCTGCTTCTGCTGGCGGTGGTGCTGTTTTCCACCAGCAGTGATATCCACAACCAGATGCTCCGCGGTGGCGAGCAACTGTGGAGTGGCTATTACAAACTGAGGGCAGATCCGGTCCAGCCAACCTGTGATCCGAACGTGGATATCGAAGCCGCGGTGCAGGAAGAGCTCGCGAAAGACGGCAGCGACAATCCAATGGCAGCGTTGCTGGGCGAGGTCGAGAAAGATCCTGCCGAAGTTCGCCTGGCCATCGAACGGTCGGTGGAAAACTGCCGCCAGAGTTACCAGAGCTACGAAAACCTCAGGGACAAGCTCACCCCCGGCGTGAAAGCCTACCGGGCAATGGAGTTGTTCGTTGCCGATCTGATTGCTTTCGGGCTGGAGTCGCAACGCTATATTCTCGTTATTCTGGTGATGTTGTGCGCAGTCACGGCCACATTGACCCGCCACCACATCGCCATGCGAGCCATGGAAACCCGCCTGGACTACACCGTTTCCCACACCCTGCAGACTATAGCGAATGCCATGCTGCTCGGCTCCAGTGTGATCTTTCGCCAGTCCAGTTTTGGCTCCGGCAATACCATGTCCCCGGAGGAGCTTCTGCTCCACAACCTGTGGGTTATCGGATTCGCTGCGCTGACCCTGGCCAGTCTCTACCGCTTGATACGTGTGCCGGACGATCTGGCAGAGGGGGGTGTGCTCAACAAGGCGTTTCTGGCTGTACCTCTTTATACTGTTATGTGTCTGATATCAGGCACTTACTTCGCGTTGATTGGTCATGCCTCTGGTATTGGTATCTATCTGGGCAAGATGATGGAACTGTCTGACATGTTCCTCAACGTGGGCCTGTATGTGTGGGTAGGCATGATGCTGAAGCAGACACGCCTAGCCACACTGGTGTTCAACGTGTTCCGGCCGTGGCGCATGCCACCCGAACTCCTGGCCGTGGTGGCGGTGCTGGTTGCTGCAGTGCCTACGGCCTACACGGGCGCCTCGGGCATCTTTGTTATTGCTGCCGGCGCCGTTATTTACACGGAACTGCGTGCTGCCGGTGCCCGCCGGCATCTGGCATTGGCCGCCACCGCCATGTCTGGTTCCCTGGGTGTTGTCTTGCGGCCCTGCCTGCTGGTGGTGGTGATTGCCTACCTGAATCGGGAAGTCACTACCGATGAGTTGTTTGGCTGGGGCATATGGGTGTTCGTACTGACCGCTGCCATGTTCACCGCTGTCGCGCTGACCGTTAATCGTCAGAGCCGGTTCAACCTGGCTCCGGCCGCCGTTGCCTTTTCGCCGATGATGTCGGCACTGAAGCAGCTGATTCCCTATGTTCTGGTGATCTTCGCGGTGGTGTTGCTGTACCGGTTCGCGCTGGACGTAAAAATGGACGAGTTCTCGGCCCCACGGTTGCTGCCGGTGATTATGCTGGCGATTCTGCTGTACGAGCACATCAGCCTGAAAAACCGCAAGGGCCGGGCCAGTGGCGAGATCAACCACCAGGGCCTGGAACGCAGCTTGCGTTCAGCCACCAACGACACCACCGCTGAAATCGGGGCTCTGCTTTTGCTGCTGGGCCTGTCAGTCAGCATTGGCGGCGTGATTGAGCGTTCCCATCTGATGGAAGCCTTCCCCCAGTCTTTCGACAGCGCCTGGTCCGCCATGCTGCTGATGGTGGTCATACTGGTGGTACTGGGTATGATCATGGACGCCTTTGGAGCCGTGATTCTCGTCACCGCAACAGTGGCCACCATTGCCTATAGCAGCGGTATTCATCCGATTCACTTCTGGATGGTTACCCTGGTGGCGTTCGAACTGGGTTACCTCAGCCCCCCGGTTGCGCTGAACCACTTGCTGACACGACAAGTGGTCGGAGAAGCGGAAGTGTTGGCAGCACAGCAGGAAGAGGGCACGTTCTACCAGCGCCACGAGCGCATTATCATGCCGCTGATAGCCATGGGTATATCGCTGGTACTGGTGGCGTTTGTACCGCTGCTGTTCTATGCCTGAGCCGGAAAAGTCATATCGTCTCAGGCGTTCTCCGTTCACCACGAAGTAAGGTGACGTCTGCTCTTGGCGGCGCTCCGAACAGGCGACTGTATTCGCGGCTGAAGTGGGAGGGGCTTTCATAGCCCACCCGATAGCTGGCGGTGGCGGCCTCGAGCCCCTCGGTCAGCATCAGCCTCCTGGCTTCATGCAGGCGCAGCTTCTTCTGGAACTGCAGCGGCGACATGCGGGTTACCTGCTTGAAGCTGTGGTACAGCGTCGACTCACTCATGTTGGCCGCTTCCGCCAGTTCGCGGATTCGCAGGGGTTCCGCGTAATGATCCTTCAGTGCCGAGATCACCGTTGAAATCCGGTGTGACTGGGACTCGGCCGAGGCAAACTTGCGCATCCGCGACCCCATCTCTCCAATCAGGGTCCGGTAAATGATTTCCCGGCGGGCCAGGGGCGCCAGAATGGGAATGTCTCCGGGGGAATCCAACAGGCTCAGCAGCCGGTAAAGCGCATTCTGCATAAGCTCGTCCATGGAAGAAATGCAAAGACCGCATTCCACCTCCGGGCAGTGACCGTGTGGGTCCAGTGGTGGGGCTTTCTCACCCAGTTCCAGCACCAGATCCGCTACTTCCTGGGGGTCTACCTTGAGTTTTGCCGCAAGATAGGGTTGTTCCTCCGAGGCCTCGGTAATCCGCCCCAGTACCGGTAGATGAACGGAGCTGGCGAGATAGGAGAGTGGCTGGTAGGTGATTTCACGGTCGCCCAGCTGAATGGTCTTGGTGCCCTGTATCACAAAACACAGCGAAGGTTCGTAGACACTTGAGCCGCAGCTGGAAGGCCGGTCGCAGCGTATCAGCTCCACACCATCAATGGCTGAACCCTGAATGCCCTGTTGAGTTGTCCATGTACCAACTACCCGGGCGAGCTGTTGCTGCAGGTTGAGAGTGAGATTTCCGGAAATCTCTGGAATCGTCGCAGTCATCGGTGGGTCTCCCTTTCGGGGCAGTATAATCCTTCGCACCCTGAATCGTATGGGGGTTCATGTATGTTCTGCAGGATCAGGCAATGACCGCGCAGAAATCGGCAACCCCTCAGCTCAGGCTCATGACAGCTGGCAGAATCAGGCAAGCTTCCCGCAGTAACCCGATACCGTCTTCATCCCTGCATTCTTTATCTTAACTCACATCCCGATTCGGACCTATTGACCTCAAGTTAACTTGAGGGCCTAGGCTCTGTGTCGAATTCGTTTTATCCCAACCGACTTAACAAGCGATCCAACCGATTACTTGCCAACCGGGAATGCTCACAAGGCGATCCCGACAGTGGAGCGAAAAACCATGGAAAGTCTGACAGCAGAGAATTTCAGCGGACCCGGCCGGGTACTGGGCCTGGCCATCGCATTGGCGGTGTTGTTGACCGGGTGCGAAGCGCAAAGCGACGAGGCGATGGCCGCGCCTCCCCCGCCAGAAGTGGATGTTGCTGAGGTTATCGTAGAGCCGGTCACCCTGTGGGAGTCTTTCACGGGCAGGGTTGCGTCACCGGAAACAGTGGATTTACGCCCCCGGGTCAGTGGATACATCGACGAGGTGGCGTTCGAAGAAGGTGAGCTGGTGCAGGCCGGTGACCTCTTGTTCCAGATCGACCCCCGGCCTTACAAGGCGCGGGAGCAGGCGGCCCGTGCGGACCTGGCGCTGGCCAATAGCCAGCTGGAACTGGCCCGGAGCGAAGCCGGCCGGGCGAAGACACTGCTGGAAAGCCGGGCTATTTCCCGGGAAGAGTACGACCAGCGCAATGCCGCGCTGATGAGTGCCCGTGCCCGGGTCCAGTCAGCCCAGGCGGCGCTGGATGCCGCCGAACTGGACCTGCAGTACACTCGCGTAACCGCACCGGTCAGCGGCCGTGCCGGTCGTGCGCTGGTAACCCGTGGCAACCTCGCCAATGCGGACCAGAGCCTGCTGACGACTGTGGTGTCGGTGGATCCGGTACACGTCTATTTCGAGGCCGATGAGAAAGCCGCGTTCAGTCGCCAGCGGTTGCCTGCCACTGGCCAGCCCCGGAGCTTGCGAATCACGCTGGGGGATGAGGATGGTCGGCAGTATCAGGGTAAGCTGGACTTCGTCGACAACCACCTGAACCCGGGAACCGGCACCCTGCAGTATCGCGCTGTGGTCAGCAACACCGATGGCCTGATCAGGCCCGGCCAGTTTGCCCGTGTGGAAATGCCCGTGGCCAGGCTGGACCAGGCCCTGCTGGTCAACCGCAAGGCGGTGCTGACCGATCAGGACCGTCGTTACGTCTACGTGGTGGATGAAAACAACGTGGTCAGCCCCCGGCACGTAACCACCGGCCGCCAGGTGGAAGATCTGCTGGTGATCCGCGACGGCCTCGAGAACGGGGACCTGGTGATCATCAATGGTGTGCAGAAAGTCTATGGCCCCGGCGTGGAGGTCAAACCGCAGCTGGTCGCGATGAGAGACTCTGATCAGGATGACGGTGCGGTTGCAGTGGCCCGGGAGATGTCGCAATGAATATCTCCCGCTTCTTTGTCGATCGGCCGATATTCGCGGCGGTACTTTCCATTATCATTTTTGCCATCGGGCTGATTTCCATTCCCAACTTGCCCGTCAGCGAGTACCCGGAAGTGGTGCCGCCGTCTGTGGTGGTGCGCACCGTCTACCCTGGCGCCAACCCCAAGGAAATCGCAGAAACCGTGGCCACGCCCCTGGAAGAGGCCATCAGCGGTGTCGAGGACATGATGTATTTCAAGTCCGTAGCGGGCTCCGATGGCGTGCTCCAGATGACCGTCACCTTCCGCCCCGGCACAGATGCGGAAGACGCCACCGTGCGGGTGCAGAACCGGGTCAGCCAGGCACTCGCCCGATTACCGGAAGAGGTGCGGCGCCAGGGGGTGACTACCCAGAAGCAGTCGCCGACCTTTCTGATGGTGGTTCATCTGACCTCTCCGAACGGCACCTACGACACCCTTTACTTGCGTAACTATGCCCGTTTGCACGTGCGGGACCGTCTGGCTCGTATCCGGGGAGTAGGGGATGCGCAGATATTCGGGGGTGGCGACTACGCCATGCGCGCGTGGCTGGACCCTGAGCGGATTGCTGCCCGTGGCCTGACTGCCAGTGATGTGGTGCGGGCCATGCGTGAGCAGAATGTGCAGGTTTCCGCCGGCCAGATCGGTGCCGAGCCAGTACCGGACAGCGACTTCCTCACCCTGATCAATGCCAGGGGCCGGCTGGAAACCGTGGAAGAGTTTGGCGACATCGTGCTCAAGCGCGGCGACAATGGCGAAATCCTGCGGCTCGAAGACGTGGCCCGGCTGGAGATGGGGGCCGGCAACTACACCCTGCGCTCCCAGCTTGATGGCAAGGATGCCGTGGCCATTGGTGTCTTTCAGGCACCGGAGGCCAACGCCCTGGAAATCCGTGATGAAGTGATCGACACCATGGACGAACTGGCCACCCTTTTCCCGGAGGGGGTGGAGTACGAAGCGGTTTACGACACGACCATTTTCGTCAGCGACTCCATCAAGGCGGTGGTGGCCACCCTGCTGGAAGGGGTATTGCTGGTGGTGCTGGTGGTCACCCTGTTCCTGCAGACCTGGCGGGCCTCCATCATTCCGTTGCTGGCGGTACCGGTCTCGGTCATAGGGACTTTCGGTGCGCTTTACCTGCTGGGTTATTCCATCAACACCCTGACCCTGTTCGGGCTGGTTCTGGCCATCGGTATCGTGGTGGATGACGCCATTGTGGTGGTGGAAAACGTGGAGCGTAACATCGAGGAAGGACGGACCCCTTTGGCAGCGGCCCATCAGGCCATGAAGGAGGTCTCCGGCCCTATCATTGCCATCGGCCTGGTGCTGTGCGCGGTGTTTATTCCCATGGCGTTCCTTTCCGGAGTAACCGGGCAGTTCTACCGCCAGTTCGCGGTAACCATCGCCATTTCCACAGTGATCTCCACCATCAACTCCCTCACCCTGTCGCCGGCGCTGGCCGCCATGCTGCTCAAACCCCATGCGGCACCCAAGGATCGAATACAACGGGTCATTGACGCCCTGTTCGGTTGGGTCTTCCGGCCGTTCAACCGTTTCTTCAATGCCAGCGCGGAGAGGTACCAGAGCGGTGTGTCCCGCTCCCTGCGCCGGCGCGGTGCGGTGTTCGTGGTGTATGCGTTGTTGCTCACAGGCACCGGGCTGATGTTCAAGGTGGTGCCGCCGGGCTTTATACCGATTCAGGACAAGTTGTACCTGATGGCCGGAGTGAAGCTTCCGGAAGGTGCCTCTCTGGAGCGAACTGACCAGTTGCTGCAAAAGGTGACCGATATCGCCATGGAGACCGAAGGGGTGGCGAATGCGGTTGCCTTCCCGGGATTGAACGCACTGCAGTTCACCAATACCTCCAACACCGGCGTGGTGTTCTTTCCTCTCAAGCCGTTTGAGGAGCGCAGCCTCAGTGCCGGGGAAATCAATGCCCAGATCAACCAGAAGATCAGTGGGCTGAAAGAAGGTTTCGCCTTCTCCTTCATGCCGCCCCCGATCCTCGGGCTGGGTAATGGCTCTGGCTACCAGTTATTCATCGAGGACCGGGGCAACCTGGGTTACGGTGCCCTGCAGAACGCGGTGAACCAGTTCCAGGGCGCGATCAGCCAGACACCCGGCATGGGTTACCCCATCAGTAGCTACCAGGCCAACGTGCCGCAACTGGATGCGGAAGTGGACCGGCTCAAGGCCAAGGCCCAGGGGGTGCCGCTGACGGAGTTGTTTGACACCCTGCAGACCTATCTTGGGTCCACCTACGTCAACGACTTCAACCGCTTTGGCCGTACCTGGCAGGTGATTGCCCAGGCCGATGCCCCCTACCGTGACAGTGTGGAGGATATTGCCCGCCTGCGTACCCGCAATAACCAGGGCGAGATGGTACCCATCGGCTCCATGGTGGATATCCGCCAGAGCTTCGGGCCCGACCCGGTATTGCGTTACAACGGCTACCCTGCCGCTGATATCGCCGGCGAGGCAGACCCACGGATACTGTCCTCGGCCCAGGCCTTGGATGTATTGAGGGCGCTTGCGGAAGAGACCCTTCCCGCCGGGATGGATTTCGAGTGGACCGACCTCAGCTACCAGCAGGCCAACCAGAGTAATGCCGCTCTGGTGGTCTTCCCGCTTGCCATCCTGTTGGTATTCCTGGTGCTGGCAGCGTTGTATGAGAGCTGGACCCTGCCGCTGGCAGTCATTCTCATCGTGCCCATGTGTATGCTCTCGGCATTGATCGGCGTGTGGTTTGGAGGCGGGGACAACAATATTTTCGTGCAGGTGGGCTTGGTGGTTTTGATTGGCCTGGCCTGCAAGAACGCCATCCTGATTGTGGAATTCGCCCGTGAGCTGGAATTGCAGGGCCGGGGCGTTGTGGAAGCGGCACTGGAGGCCTGCCGGCTGCGACTGCGGCCCATCATCATGACCTCCATTACCTTCACCGCCGCCGTGGTACCGCTGGTACTGGCCACCGGTGCCGGCGCCGAGGTTCGCCAGGCCCTGGGCACCGCCGTGTTTGCCGGCATGATCGGAGTGACCCTGTTTGGCCTGTTCCTCACGCCGGTGTTTTACGTGGCCCTGCGCAAGCTATCCGGCAGCCATAGCCTGAAGAGCCATCACACATCCACACTGAACTGCGACGACGAGCCGAACGACGAAGCACTTCCGGGAGGTAGCCATGCATAAAGTAATTGCGATAATGGGGGCTCTGGTGCTGCTGACCGGTTGCGCCGTGGGGCCGGATTACCAGACCCCGGCCACACCGGAACCGGAAGTCTTCTCGGAGGGACGCACGATGGTGGCCGGCACCGGTGATCAGCAACGTTTCTGGCAGGGGTTCGACGACCCCATGCTGGAACAGCTGATTGACCAGACGCTGACGGCCAACCACACCCTGGAAGGTGCGGTGGCCCGCTACGAGCGTGCGGCTGCACTGCTCTACGGGGCCGAAAGGGATCAGTGGCCCAGCGTAACCGCCAGTGCTACCGCGGCGGAGCAGTACCTGGCCGACAGTGAGCAGTCACCGCCGGGTGACGGTCCGGAACGGGTGCAGCGTTACCAGGCCGGCCTTGCTGCCAACTGGGAGCTGGACCTGTTCGGGCGCCTGCGGCGTGCGACACAAGCCCAAAGGGCGGAGTTGGAAGCCGCCGGTGCCGATATCGGTGCTGTGCAGGTGGCGATAGTGGGGCAACTGGCAAGCAGCTACTTTGAGTTACGGGGCCTGCAACAGCAGTATCAGGTGGCGCAGCAGAGTGTGGCGTTGCAACAGCAATCCCTGGATATTGTGGAAGCCCGGGTGGAGGCGGGCCGGGGCACCGAGTTTGACCAGGTGCGTGCCCGCGCCCAACTGGAACGGACCCGTGCTGAACTGCCCGCCCTGCAGGCGGGTATCCGCGCAGCGATGCACCGCATTGCCGTACTGACCGGCCAGCCGCCGATGGCACTTGTGGGTACCCTGTCACCCCGGGGTACCTTGCCAGAAAGTCTGCCGGTGATCCCCGTGGACAGCCCCGGGGACGTATTGCGGCGCCGCCCGGACATCGCCGCAGCGGAACGCCGCCTCGCTGCTGCTACTGCCCGCATCGGCATTGCCACCGCGGACCTGTTTCCCCGCTTTACCCTCAGTGGCCTGATAGGTTCCGTGACCGCCGACACCAGTGACCTGTTCACTGGCCCGGCGGAAACCCGGCGTGTGGCCCTGGGCATTGACTGGACCTTCCTCGACCACGGCAAGGTAAAGGCCCGTATTGAGGCTGCTGGAGCAGACAGCCGTGCGGCACTGGCCAACTACCAGCAAACTGTACTGGAAGCGCTTGAAGAAGCAGAGACACGGCTGGTGCGCTATCAGCGCGCCCAACAACGGGAAGAGCGACTTGAGCAGGCCATGAACAGCGCCGAGAAAGCGGTGAAACTGGCCAGGGCCCGTTATGAAGAGGGATTCATCGGCTATTTCGAGGTACTGACGGCCGAACAGGAGTTCACCGCAACCCGGGATGCAACCGTGCGTAGCCGTACAGCGGTGACCCTGACGATGGTGGATGTCTACCGCTCCCTGGTCGGAGCGCCGGGTTAGACCACCCCGCTAAAGCCGCTATTTCATCTCGAAGCCCCTGGCGCGCAGGAAATCGCGCATGTGGGGGCGAAGTTTGGTGGAAAATAGCGGTTTGAGCTGTTCTGACCAGGTGGTGTCTTTCTTGCCTGCGGTACGAGCCTGGTAGTAGGAGTGCATGGTGGTGTCGTACTCCGCCACCAGCGTCGCGTCCTGATCATCCTCGTAGTAGTCCTGCTTCAGGACTGACGCCAGGGGCAGGCGCGGTTTGATTTCCGGACTCTGGTCCGGATAGCCAATGCACATACCAAACACCGGGTAGACATGGTCGGGCAGGCGAAGCAATTTACTCACTTCGGCAGGGTCGTTGCGAATGCCACCAATGTAACAGACGCCCAGACCTTCCGCTTCGGCTGCTGTAGCGACGTTCTGGGCAACCAGCGCAGTATCGATACTGGCCACCAGTAATTGCTCGGTCGTGCCTCTGACCACTTCGGTACCCGCACGCTCGGCGGCATCAGTGGGCCGCTTCATATCGGCGCAGAACACCAGGAAATGCGAGCACTCAGCCACATAACGCTGACCACCACTCAACTCCGCAAGGGCTTTGCGGTTTTTTTTGTTGGTGACATGAATAATGGAATAGGCCTGAACGTGACTGGAGGTGGCAGCGCTCTGGCCGGCACGAATGAGCTCTTCGAAGAGCTCATGGCGAATCTTCCAGTCCTGGAATTTGCGTATCGAACGGTGTGACTTGAGCAGTTCAATCGTCGGGTTCATTACACCCTCTCTCTCATCCTGAGGAATTGAATATCGTGCCATCGCTTTGTGGAATTCGCAAAGCCCGTTTTGTTTCTGCCATTGCCCGGTTAATGAAGTTAGTCCCCGACGGAATAAGACAGAATCCGTGACAGGTGACTGTATGGCAGGCCGGTTTCCCGACGCCAGTCGTTAAAGGCGTGCTGCGCCTGGATCAGGGCCTTCTTGCTGCCGTGTGTTGCATCCAGCAGCTCTTCACGACGAAGTCCGGCGACTACATCCGATGACAGGATAAAGCCGTCCCAGCCAACCCGTCGCAGGAAATACTGTGCGGTATTGCCGCCCAGCCGGGCACCATGGCGTCTGAGCCACATCAGCAACCCCACCTGGTCGTCCGAAGGCCATTGGCTGAGAAAAGCCCCGAAACTTCCATGCTCACGGGCCCCGTCCACTATCATCCGGGCGTTTTCAGGCACTGTACGGATTTTCTGCATGTTCCGCACTATACGCTCGTCCCGGGCCAGTTCCTCCAGCACATCCGGTGGCACCTGTTGCCAGTAAAGCGGTACAAAACCCTTGAACGCTGCCTCGAAATCCGGCCATTTGTTCTCGATTACCCTCCATACGAAGCCTGCCTTGAATACACAGCGGGTAACCTCAGCCAGGTAGCGGTCGTCGCCCAGGGCCTCCAGTTCGCCGCGCTCAGCGACCCGTGGCAGGAGTGCCTGTAATGCCGTTTCTCCGCCCTTGCGGGCGGCCGCCTGCTCGTAAATTCTGGCAAAGGACATGGAGTAATATCCGAAATCTGGTTGTAGGATCGAAGGTGTGTGGTCCACTATAAAGGAAACCAGTCCAGTCAGGGAGTCACGCTTATGCCAACGATAGGATGGGTTTTCCTTCTCGGCGCCCTTGCCCTGATACTCGGCGGGCTCTTCATGCTGCGCGATAGTGGCAGGATGCCGATATCGAAGGAAAAGATGAAGAAAATCCAGGAGAGAAAAGCAGAAGTTGAAGCCGAGGAAAGCGCGGAGGACAGGGAGCAGTGGTAATCTGTCTAGCCGCCACTCAGTTGCCCCTGGTTCGAGGACAATGCTGTGTGCCTTCGCCAGCTGTCACAAAGGTTACCAGTGCACCTTTCGGAACATTGACGGTGTGCCAGATATCGCGGGGGATAATCAGGAACTGACCAGGGCTCGTCAATGAAGGCGCTCTCGTAAGACGAGTGCCAGGGAATTCTCCACCCCATACGTGATCTGTACTGGGTGATTTTCTCCAGGGGAGCGCGTCAGCTCTTTCTCCTTCACCCGCAGTGGGTCAAGGGCTGCCTGCCATTCCTCGACAGACACGGCTTTCGGTAGCGGTTGCTCAGTCGACATTTCGTGGTTCTCCTAGGCGTGCTCGCCCATCGAGTTTTGGGGCACACCGTAGCTTAATCGGCTGCCTTGGGAGCACTGATGGCTTTACTGTAGTAGCCCGAGGGGTCAAAGCAGCAAACTCTCCGCTTTCCGGAAGCGAGCATGTCACAGGCATCACCGATCCGCTTCGCCCGGGTCCTGGCCTGCTTGGCTGAGGTAATCCAGTGTATCCAGTCCAGGCGCGCAATGGGGGTCGTGTCGTCCCACACGGCGCGAGCTTCGGGAGCAGCCAGAAGGGCTTCCTGAAGGTCGGACGGAACATCAGGCTCTGGTTCCTGCTCCACCGACATGATCTCGAATGTGGCACTATCGCCGAAGTTCACGCCTGCGGTGTTCAGTAGTTCGTCATTTACGCGCAGCCAATGGCTCAATTGCCCGTCTGGCTCCAGCGTGGCCCGGAAGCTATGGCCGTTGATGCTACCCTCCACCGTTGTTCTTCCCCGCCTGGGAAGCTTTGCGCTCGCCTCCCTGGGCAGAATGACAAAAGCCCAGGGCGTGTCGTCATCCGACCTGGCCGGACGAAGCAGGTCTGCTTTGAACTGAGATTTTGTGTCGCTTTTTGCCATGCCGAATCGGCCCTCATGATCATTAACTGGTCATAAATTAACCTCTTGAGGGGCCAATGCCAATAGGTCTGCCGACGGCCACGCATTGCGACTCGAACCGCTTGGCCGGTGTTTATTGAGTTGATCCATGCTGAAAAGGCATAAAAAAAGCGCCGTACTCAAAGAGCAGGGCGCTTTTTCGGTAAAGGCAGGCTTATGCTTTCGGACCGGCCTCTACAATGGCGTCGGAAACATCAAACTTCTTGAAGTTCTCAACAAACTGGCCGATCAGTTCGGCAGCCTTGGCGTCGTAGTCTTCCTTGCTGGCCCAGGTATTGCGCGGGTTCAGCAGGTTGTTGTCTACGCCAGGGACGTCTACTGGCACCTCCAGATTCAGGGTGGGGAGGTGCTCGGTTTCGGCATCGTCCAGGTCGCCATTCTGGATGGCGGCGATAATGCCACGGGTGGTGGGAATGCTGAAGCGCTCTCCCACGCCGTAGGGGCCGCCGGTCCAGCCGGTGTTAACCAGGAAGACCTTGCTGCCGAACTCGTCCATGCGCTTCATCAGCAGCTCGGCGTAGACGCCGGCCGGACGCGGGAAGAAGGGTGCGCCGAAGCAAGTGGAGAAGGTGGCTTTCAGCTTGGAAGAGGAGCCCATTTCCGTAGAACCCACCAGGGCAGTGTAGCCACTGAGGAAGTGATAGGCTGCGGCCTCTTTGCTGAGGATGGACACGGGCGGCAGTACGCCGGTCATGTCGCAGGTCAGGAATACGATGTGTGACGGCTCGCCAGCGCGGTTCTCGATTACGCGCTTCTCAACGTGCTCCAGCGGGTAGGCACAGCGGGAGTTTTCGGTGAGGGAGACGTCGGTGTAGTCCGGCTCGCGGGTGTCCGGGTCGATCGTGACATTTTCAACGAGAGCACCGAAGCGGATAGCGTCCCAGATAATGGGTTCGTTCTTCTGGCTCAGATCAATGCACTTGGCGTAGCAGCCACCTTCGATGTTGAAAACGGTACCTGGGCCCCAGCCGTGCTCGTCGTCACCGATCAGGAAGCGCTCAGGGTCGGCAGACAGGGTCGTCTTGCCAGTGCCGGAGAGGCCGAAGAACAGGCAGGTTTCGCCGTCTTCGCCCACGTTGGCGGAGCAGTGCATCGGCAGCACGTCTTTTTCCGGCAGCAGGAAGTTCTGCACTGAGAACATGGCCTTTTTCATCTCGCCGGCGTAATGCATGCCCGCCAGCAATACCTTGCGCTTGGCAAAGTTGATGATCACGGTGCCGTTGCTGTTGGTGCCGTCACGCTCGGGCACGCATTCGAAATTGGCAACGTTGAGGATCTGCCATTCCTGCTTGTCGGCCGGGTTGAAGGTCTCCGGGCGAATGAACAGGTTCTGTCCGAACAGGTTCTGCCAGGCGGTCTCCGTGGTCATGCGTACCGGGAGATAGTGTTCCGGGTCAGAGCCGACGTGCACATGGCTTACAAAACTGTCTTTCTCGGCGATGTAGGCTTCCACGCGGTCCCAGAGGGCATCAAACTTCTCCGCGTCGAACGGGCGATTGATCGGGCCCCAGTGGATGTCGTCAGAGGTGCTGGGCTCCTCCACGATGTAGCGGTCCATCGGGGACCGGCCGGTGCGTTCGCCGGTTTTTACCACCAGTGAACCGTTTGCGGCCAGTTGGCCCTCGTGTCTTTCCAGTGCTAACTCGATCAGTCGTGCTGCACACAGATCATTATAAGTGTTACTCACTTCGACCTCGCCCTCGGGATGTGATCGTGATTGTCCAGGCCGTCCCCCCCCTGAAAATTGACGGAAATCTGAGCAATCGGGTCAGTTCAGGCGCGCTATTATGCCAGAGACGCCGGTAAAAAACGACTTCCCCGGAAGCCGCTCTATGACTGGCTTCCGGGCCATTCAGCCGGGTGTTCAGTGTAACGTATGGCCGGTGAAAAGGTGATCAATATCATTTCTATCGAAGCGATAGTGGGCGTGACAGAACTGGCAATCCATCTCGATGGAGCCTTGTTCCTCGAGAATACTGTAGCACTCTGTCTGGCCGATGCCCTCCAGTGCGCCCAGGGTCCGTTCCCGTGAGCAGCTGCAACGGAAGGCCACTGTTTCGGCGTCGAACAGGCGCACGGTTTCTTCGTGGAACAGTCGGTGGAGCAAGGTTTCGCTGTCCAGCCCCAGAAGCTCCCCGGCTTCCACGGTACTGGCCAGATGATTCAGGCGATCCCAGAGGTCGGAATCCTGCTCGCTATTGCCGGGCATTTTCTGCAGCATCAGGCCGGCACTGCAGCTGTCGTCGGCAAACAGGAAGAAACTGGTGGGGATCTGTTCAGAGCGCTCGAAATACTCTTCCAGGCAGCCGGCCAGATTTTCTTCTTCTCTGGGCACCACACCCTGATAGCGCTGGCCTTTGTCCGGCGAGATGGTGATGGCCATGCTGCCTTCACCCAGCAATGCGTCCAGGGATTCTTCGGTAACGGCGTGTTCATCGTACCGGGCCAGGCCACGGATGAAGTGGTCGTGGCTGCATTCGGCCATCAAGGTGCGCAGCGGCCCCTTGCCCTGGGCCTGCAAAGAGAGGGTGCCTTCAAATTTGAGGGTGGTGCTCATCAGTACGCTGGCGGCCAGGGATTCTCCGAGAATGCGCCTTACAGAGGCGGGATACGGCGCCTGGTTGCCGATTTCACTGTAGCTGTCGTTGAGCTTCACCCAGGTTCCCCGGACCTGGCTGTCTTCAAAAATAAATCGCTGGAACTGGTCCCGGGATGCCATGGTGTTTTCTCCTGAGCGTTAAAGTCGGAATCGGTAATCTGTGGGGCAGGACATCAAAGCCCGTTCTGTTCGCGGAAGCGCTGGATGTCCCGGCGGTCTTTTTTGGAGGGCCGCCGGGCAGGTGGCAACTGCGCAGCCTGCATGGTTTTGCGCTGCCACGAAAGCTCTTCCCGGCGTTTCACACTGTCGTCGGTTTCGTGGTAAAGCTTCTGGGCTTCCGGAGCACCCCGGCGACGTTCGCTGATGTCATCCACGATAACAATGCGCTCTTGCCATCCCTGCCGCAGGGTAACCCTGGCGCCGGTTTCCACCAGCTTTCCGGGTTTGGTGCGCTGGCTGTTGTAGTGAACCTTGCCCCCTTCTATGGCCTGTTTGGCGAGGTTGCGGGTTTTGTAGAAACGTGCCGCCCACAGCCATTTGTCGAGTCTTACGCGGTTGTCCTCAGTGGTGGTTGCCGTCATGTCTCCTCACCTGATGAGCGTATACCCATAGTATAGCTGGCTCACTGGCCGGATGGCAGGGTCTGGCGCTGACGCAGGGCCGGCAGGACTTCATCGAAGTGATGAATCGAGGGTATATCCGGGTGTTTGTCCCGGGCGGCATGTTTGCTGTCCGGTGCGAGGATGGCCAGGCATTGGGCTATGCCGGCGGTACGGGCGCTCTCCAGTACCGGAAAACTGTCGTCCACCATCAGGGTGGCAGTGGGACTGTAAGTTTCCAGCTGGGCCAGATCACGCCAGAAGGCTGGATCTTCCTTGGGTTTTCCCAGCTGATGGCTGGAAATGATGTTGTCCACCCGGCTGTCCAGACCGGTCCGCTGCAGTTTCAGGCTGAGCGGGTCGGGGTGGCAGTTGGTCACGATGACTGAGCGCAGGCCGCTGCCTCTCACCGCATCGAGAAAGTCCGTCACATGGGGGCGGTAGCCTATGCGTTCACCGACTTCCGCCTTGAGGCCGGTAATGTCCAGTTCCAGCCGGTCGCTCCAGTAATCGGTGCAGTACCAGTTCAGGGAGCCACGCTCGGCCATGATCATGGGAATAATGGTGTTGCGCGCTTCTTCAGGGCTGAGGTTGTTGTGCTCGGCATAACGTCTGGGCAGGTGCTCAAGCCAGAAGTGGTTATCGAAATGCAGGTCGAGCAGCGTTCCGTCCATATCCAGGAAGACGGTATCGAGGGAGTGCCAGTTCACCATAAACAAAAACAGCCTGAAGTTGGTTGAACTTCAGGCTGCCGAAGAATGCGACAATTGGCAAGGCGGGATTTTACGGATCAGTTGCTGGCCTGCTCAATGGTTTCAGGCTTTCTGCCGGTGCGGGTGCAGCCGAGGCAGCGCACGAAAGTAGCCTTGGCCGGGCCAACAACCAGAACTTCCCCGGCTTCGCCAGCATTGCCGCCCAGCGCGGAGAAAGGCAGCGACACCAGGTACACGGCGCTACCGATAATGGTGGTGGCAAACAGGGCCGGGCGAACAAACAGGGCGTCGCCGGTCATTGCCAGCGCAGAGGGCTCTTCATCAATGGCCTGGGCATGGCCGACAGAGGAAAACGCCAGCAGGCAAACCGCTACGGCTGTAATAACGATGTGGGAAACTTTACCGTTCATTTCTTGTTACTCCTGGCGATAAATCTACAGCGTATTGTAGCTTACAATTATGGATACTCTGTTAACTATGAATCATATTTGCGCATTTTCAAACGAATTTTCTGTTTCAATAGTTGTCTGAGCGCGGGTCTAGCGCTGGCATTTGCCACAGTAAACCGTCGAACGTTGGTTCATCCGTATTTCCTTCAGTGTTTGCCCGCATTCCTGGCAGGGCTCCCCGGTACGACCGTACACCAGCAGCGACTGTGCAAAATAACCAGGCTTGCCGTCGCTGTTCACGAAGTCCCTCAGGGTGGTTCCGCCCATCAGAATGGCGGCGCTGAGGGTTTCCCGGATGGCCTCCACCAGGCGATTATAGCGGTCCAGGCTGATTCGCCCGGCGGCACGGCGGGGGTGGATGCCGGCCTTGAACAACGCTTCGTTGGCGTAGATGTTACCCACACCCACCACCACGTGGTTGTCCATAATGAAGGACTTGACGGGGGCTTTTTTGCCCCTGGATATGCGGTAGAGCAGGTGGGCATTAAACTCCGGCGCCAGCGGCTCGGGGCCCAGGCTGGCAATGAGCGGATGCTCATCCGGGATTTCGGACCACAGCCAGCAACCGAACCGGCGTGGATCATTGAAGCGAAGGCGAGTGCCACTGTCCAGTTCCAGCTCAACGTGGTCATGGGGTAGTGGTTCGCTCTGGTCCGTAATAACCCGCAAGCTGCCGGACATGCCCAGATGCACGATCAGTGAGCCGGCCACGGTGGCTGAGCGGACTCCGATCAGCAGGTATTTCGCGCGGCGGTCCACGGTGTGAATAACGACGCCTTCCAGCAGCTCCCTCAGGTTGCCCGGAACGGGCCAGCGAAGACGGTTATCCCGCACGGTCACGCGGGTGATGGTCCGGTGCTCGCAATAGGGCGCTATGCCGCGCCGGGTGGTTTCCACTTCGGGTAATTCGGGCAAGGGATTTTACTCCAGCGACAGGGGTCGGTAACGGATAAGTGTAATCAGTAACAAATTGGCATCCAAATACGGTTGTTCCGGCTAACAACTGTACGCTAAAGTGGCCTGATACGGTTGCTGGGCAGTACCGGATTCTTATTTCGGACGAGGAAAACTCTATGTGGTACAACGGTCTTCTGGACCTTTCGGTGATGCAGCTGATCCTGGTTGCGCTGGGGCTTACCCACATCACAATCATCAGCGTTACGCTTTACCTGCATCGCCATTCTGCCCATAACTCACTGGATCTGCATCCGGTGCTGGCGCATTTTTTCCGTTTCTGGCTGTGGCTGACCACGGCACAGAACACCAAGCAATGGACAGCTATCCACCGTAAACATCATGCCAAGTGCGAAACTGAGGAAGACCCCCACAGTCCGGTGGTGCTGGGTATTCGCAAGGTGCTGTTTGAAGGGGCTGAGCTTTATGAGGAGGCCGGTACGCCGGAAACCCTGGAGCGTTACGGTCAGCGCACCCCGGAAGATTGGGTGGAGAACAACGTTTACAGCCGCTACAAGATGTTGGGTATCCAGTTGATGGCAGTGATTGACCTGCTGCTGTTCGGTGTTCACGGTATCTGGATCTGGGCGGTGCAGATGATGTGGATTCCGGTATGGGCTGCAGGAGTGGTCAACGGCATTGGCCACTTCATGGGTTATCGTAATTTCGAGTGCAGCGACAATGCCCGCAACATTTCGCCCTGGGGCATTCTGATTGGCGGCGAAGAGTTGCACAACAATCACCATACCTATCCCAATTCGTCCAAGCTGTCGCGCCGCTGGTACGAGGTGGATATCGGCTGGGGTTACATCCGTCTGTTCCAGTTCTTCGGGCTGGCAACCCCCAAGGGCTTCAAGCCTATTGCCCATTATGTGCCGGGTAAGCAGGAGGTGGATGTTGAGACGGTGCAGGCGATTACCAACAGTCGCTTCGACATCATGCGACAGTATCGCAAGCGGGTGATGGAACCGGTTTTGCGTCAGCAGAAGTCGCTGATGGATGAGGAGATCCGCCCGCGTTACCGCAGTCTGAAGCGTTTGTTGTCCCGGGAGGTAACGCTGATCAAGCCCAAGGAGAAGGAACACCTGGAGACTGTGCTGGAGCGTAATGCGGTGTTGCGGCAGATTTATGAGAAGAGCAACGAGCTGCAGGAGCTCTGGCGTCGTCGTGGTTTGAAACCGCAGGATAAGCTGCATGCGTTGATGGAGTGGTGCCGGGAGGCTGAGGCCAGTGGTATCCGCTATCTGGAAGACTTTGCGGCGCATTTGCGGGCTTATTCTCTTAGACCCTCTCCCTAGCTAGTAGCCTGCTGTTGGGGTGTCTGGTCCCGAGGTGGGGTGCCTTTTCTTCTGGGAAAAGAACTCGCTTCGCTCAGACACCTTTTCCCGGCAGAAAAGGCACCCCACCCCGAGACCGATTTGACCTTGGTGAAATCTCCCCGCGTGGTCTCCTCAGTTGGTTGCTTCTGATCCTTCCACTCTGAACAAGCAGTAGGTCACTTGGCCTGCTGTTTTCTGTCTATGGAGGGTCCAGTTGGCGGGTGGCGTTGGTGTCGACATCTCGCTTTCGTGTTCTGCGTAGATCCAGCCTCCGGATTTTACCCACCCATGATCTGCAATCATCGGAAACAGCTTTTCCAGCCAGCCTTGTCTGAACGGTGGGTCCATGAACAGGATGTCGAAGGGTCTGGCTGGAGGTTGGGCCAGGTAGGTGTCGATGTTCTGGCAGACCACTTCTCCCATTTCTGATTTCAACAGCCGCAAGTTGCCACGAAGTGCCTGGGCGAGGGCCGGGGTGTGGTCGACGAAGACGGTTATGCCGGCGCCGCGGGAGAGGGCTTCCAGGCCCAGGGCGCCGGAGCCGGCGAAGAGGTCGAGGCAGCGGCTGCCGGTGAGGTGGTATGCCAGCCAGTTGAAGAGGGTTTCGCGGGTGCGGGCGGGGGTTGGGCGTACGCCGCCGGCTTCGGGGAAGCGCAGTTTGCGGCTGCGCCAGTCGCCGCCGATGATGCGGAGTTCTCCTCCGCCGCTGGCGGCCCTGGGTTTCTGGTTGCGTGCCATTGTCCGTAAGGTCTCTTGATCGCTGGTGCGGTGCGTCTGTGCGTGCGGTTGGCACCATGTTACGAAGGTTTATCCGGTGAGTCACCTGCGGCCATCACTTAGGGCATCCAGTCTGCTAGAATACCGGCTTTCTTTTATCCCGCGAATCGACAACCAATGGTATGACTATGACGGCAGAGTGGATTGCTATCGGCCTTCTGGCCCTTCTTGTCCTGGTGTTTGTTCTGGATGTGGCCGCCAACCGCAGGCGTGTGCCGCGGCCGAAGCCTGTGCCCCAGAAAAAGCCGGAACCCTCCGAAGGTGCTGTGCCAAAAGCTGAGGACAGGAAGGAAGCTGAGCACGAGAGTGTCCCGGTTGCCGAAGTTCCCTTTGCGGAGGAAGCTCCGGCGGCGCCTCAGCCAGCCCCGGAGCCTGAGGCGCCTCAGGTCAGTGTTTTCGAGCGTATCCGCCAGGGTCTGGGTAAAACCCGGGCCAACCTGACCGGTGGCCTTGCCGACCTGTTCTCCGTCGGCAAGAAAGTGGATGAGGATCTGCTGGAGGAAATTGAAACCACGCTGCTGATGGCAGATGTGGGCGTTACCGCTACTTCGGAAATCATTGAGTCATTGACGGACAAGCTTCAGCGCAACCAGCTCAAGGACGGAGAGGCCCTGCGCAAGGCACTGCGGGAGGAGCTCCATGGCCTGCTGGCGGATGTGACCAGGCCCCTGGAAATCGACACCGCCAAAAAACCCTACGTGATTTTGATGGTGGGTGTGAATGGGGTGGGTAAAACCACCACCATCGGTAAGCTCACCAAGCTGTTCCAGCGTGATGGCAAGTCGGTAATGCTGGCAGCGGGGGATACCTTCCGGGCGGCAGCGGTGGAGCAGTTGCAGGTGTGGGGCGAGCGCAACAACGTGCCTGTGGTGGCCCAGCATACCGGTGCTGACAGTGCTTCAGTGATCTTCGATGCCGTCCAGTCGGCCCAGTCTCGCGGGGTGGATGTGGTCATCGCCGATACCGCTGGCCGCCTCCAGAACAAGGACAACCTGATGAGCGAGCTGGAGAAGGTGGTTCGGGTCATCAAGAAGCTCGACGATACCGCTCCCCATGAAGTCATGCTGGTGCTGGACGCCGGCACTGGCCAGAATGCCCTCAGCCAGGCCCAGGTATTCCAGCAGGCAGTGGGTGTCAGTGGTATTACCCTGACCAAGCTGGATGGCACGGCAAAGGGTGGTATTGTGTTCGCCATTGCCCGGCAGTTGCAGCTACCCATTCGCTACATCGGTGTGGGGGAGCAGGTGGACGACTTACGCAGCTTCGATGCCCGCACTTTCGTGGATGCGCTGTTTGACGAAAATTCTTGATAACACCCCAGAGAAGTAACCCCCGATGATCGAGTTCCATCAGGTCACCAAACGGTACGACAGCGACCATACCGCGCTGCGGCAGGTCAATTTCGGCCTGGAGCGCGGAGAGCTGGCGTTTCTTACCGGCCACTCCGGTGCCGGTAAAAGCACTTTGCTAAAGCTGATCATGGTGATGGAGCGCCCCAGTGCCGGTGAGGTGATTGTGGGCGGGCAGGTGCTCAATACCTTGCCGCGCCGCCAGGTGCCCTACATCCGCCGCCACATCGGCGTGGTGTTCCAGAACCACCAGTTATTGTTTGACCGCACTGTGTTCGACAACGTGGCCATGCCACTGGAGGTGATGGGCACGCCTGCCCGGGATATCGGCAGACGCGTTCGTGCCGCGCTGGACAAGGTGGGGCTGCTTAGCAAGGAAAAGATGAACCCGCTGCAGCTTTCCGGCGGAGAGCAGCAACGGGTGGGTATTGCCCGGGCCGTCGTGAACAAGCCACCGGTTTTGCTGGCGGACGAGCCCACCGGTAATCTGGACCCCGAGCTTTCTGCTGACATCATGCGGCTGTTTACGGAATTCAGCCAGGTGGGGGTTACGGTATTGATCGCCTCCCACGATATTGCCCTGATCAACGATCTTCGGCGTCGCACGCTGACGCTGGATCACGGCCGGCTGGTGTCTGGGGTCGGGGTTGCGGGGGGACTGCATGGCTAACGATCCCCGCAGACAACAGACCCGGGGTGCGAAAAGTGCTCGCTCGCCGTGGCGCGAACAGGCCGAGAGCTACCTGAGCCATCACCGCAAAGTTGCCCGGGACAGCGCCCAGCGGCTGTGGCAGTCTCCGATTGCCAGTATGATGACCTGGACGGTTATGGGCGTGGCCCTGGCATTACCGGTGGCACTGATGTTGCTCTTGGCCAGCCTGGAAGGCGTCAGCGCTGGCTGGGAAAGCTCCGCCCGGGTGACGGCCTATCTGAACGAGGCCGTCTCTATAGAGGAGGCTCAGGCCCTTAAGGCAACGGTCTCTGATGACAGCCGCGTGGCTGAAGTGGAGTTGATCGACCGGGATGCGGCGCTGGATGAATTCCGTGCTTCTTCCGGTCTTGAAGATGCCCTGGATTACCTTAACGAGAATCCGTTGCCCCATACGTTGCTGGTTACGCCCAGTGAAAGTTCCCGCACTGCCGACGGTGTGGAGATGCTGTTGACGGTGATTGAAGGGCTGGACGGTGTGGAGCGTGTGCAGGTGGACCTGGGGTGGTTGCAGCGGCTGAATGCGATGACCGACCTTCTGGGCCGTGCGGTATGGGCCCTGGCCCTGTTGCTGGCCGCTGCGGTGGTGCTGGTGATCGGTAATACCGTGCGCCTGGCCATTGAAAACCGCCGTGACGAAATTCTGGTGGCGAAACTGGTAGGTGGCACAGATGCCTTCGTGCGCCGCCCATTTCTGTACACCGGTGCCTGGTTTGGTCTTGGGGGTGGTATAGTTGCGTGGCTGCTGCTTCAGATATCGCTCTGGTGGCTCAGCGGTCCGGTTGAGCGCCTGGCAGGGCTTTACCGCAGCGAATTCTCTCTTAACGGTCTGACGTTTGACGGGGCGCTGGCGTTGATAATTGCCGCCATGCTGCTAGGCTGGTTGGGAGCTTGGGTAGCCGTCAAGCGTCACCTTGATGATATTGAGCCTGGCGAAATAGCCGGCGGGTGATCTCCGGTTTCGGTAATGCCGTATTGAAAACATCTGTGCTTTCGGGGTAGCTTGAAATCAGATTGAAGCAGTGAGCAAATTCCCAGTTTGTTGATTTAAAACGTTTTAACGGGAATTCAGGGAACTTTCAGGGTACTTGGCGGTCACAGTGCGAGTTGTTATATTTACTGGCCGTCATGTTCGGAGGAGAAAATATGGGTACGAATCTACAGGTCCTCGACAGACTGGTTCCGGGCGCGAATCTGGAGTCCTATATACAGGCCGCCAGCCGTATACCGGTGCTTTCTGTAGAGGAGGAGCGCAAGCTTTCAGAGCGGCTGCATTACGAAGGTGATGTGGATGCTGCCCGTGAGCTGGTGCTTTCGCATCTGCGCTTCGTGATCCATATTGCCCGCAGTTATGCCGGTTATGGTCTCTCCCAGGCCGATCTGATCCAGGAAGGCAATGTGGGCCTGATGAAAGCGGTCAAGCGTTTTAACCCGGAATATGGTGTACGCCTGGTCTCCTTTGCAGTGCACTGGATCAAGGCGGAGATTCACGAGTTCATTCTGCGTAACTGGCGTATCGTGAAGGTCGCAACCACCAAGGCCCAGCGCAAGCTGTTCTTTAACCTTCGCAGCCAGAAGAAGCGCTTGGCGTGGCTGAGCCATGATGAAGTGAACGCTGTCGCCAGCGATCTTGGTGTAGAGCCAAAGGTTGTTCGTGAAATGGAGGGTCGTCTGGCCTCCCATGATACTGCGTTTGACGGGCCCCAGGACGACGATGACGACAATGCCTACCAGGCTCCGGCGTATTATCTGGAGGATCACCGCAGCAACCCGGCCACTCAACTGGAGCAGTCGGACTGGACGGATGATTCTAACGGTCGCCTGATGTCTGCGTTGGAGTTGTTGGACGAACGTAGCCAGGACATCCTGCGTGAGCGCTGGTTGTCTGACAGCAAGTCCACGCTGCATGAACTGGCTGACAGGTATGGCGTCTCTGCCGAGCGTATCCGTCAGTTGGAAAAGAACGCCATGAAGAAGATTCGGGCGCAGATGACGACGGAAGAAGCTGTCGCATAAGCCAGAAACAACTCGGGCTTTTTGTCAGAACGCCACCACCCTCACGGGGTCGGTGGCGTTTTTGTTTGTATAATCGAGCTTTGATTCAGGGACCAACGAGTCATGACCAATAAACGTTTGCACCTTGCCTTTTTAGGTGTCGGGCTTATGGGTACCCCCATGGTTCGTAACCTTCTGAACGCCGGTTTCCCAATGACTTTGTGGAACCGGACCTCGAGCAAGTGCGAGCCCTTTGTAGGCGAGGCCAGCATTGCCAACTCTCCTGAAGATGCTGTTCGCAATGCCGATGTGGTGATCACCATGCTGGAAAACGGCGATGTGGTGGACAGCGTGATGGTGGCGCAGGGCGGCATCAGCGCACTCAGGGCCGGAGCGGTGTATATTGACATGAGTTCGGTTCAGCCTTCGCTGGCACGCCGTCACGCGGGCCTGGCTCATGAACAGGGTGCGAGCTATGTCGATGCGCCGGTATCGGGTGGAACCGTGGGAGCTGAACAGGCGACTCTGAGTATCATGGCCGGCGGTTCTGAAGCAGACATTGAAGGGGTGATGCCGGTTTTCGAAGTATTGGGGAAGTGCACCCCGATTGGTCCCGTCGGTGCCGGACAACTGGCCAAGCTGGCCAATCAGGCCATCGTGGGTATTACCATTGGCGCGGTTTCCGAAGCGTTACTGCTGGCTGCGAAAGGCGGGGCTGATCCTGCCGCTGTGCGGGACGCCTTGATGGGTGGCTTTGCAGGCAGCCGTATTCTGGAGCTTCATGGCCAGAGAATGATCGAGCGTGATTTCTCCCCCGGTGCGCCTGCGCGTATCCAGCTCAAGGATCTGCGTATGATTCTGGACGAGGCGCGCTCGGAAGGACTGACTCTGCCGCTGGCGCAGCAGGTACACAATGAATATCAGAGCCTCGTCGCCAACGGGCACAGTGATGTGGACCACAGCGGTCTGTTGCTGGAACTGGAACATCTGAATGGCGCGCTGTTGGGCTCCTCGCCGGCCATTAAACGTAGGGGATAAGCCATGCCTGTATTTGCTGCCAATCTCTCCATGCTGTTCACCGAGGTGGATTTTCTGGACCGTTTCCGGGTGGCGCGGGAGGCTGGATTTACCGGTGTGGAGTACCTGTTCCCTTATGAATGGCGGGAAGAGGATCTCAGGCACGAACTTGAAGCAAACGGCTTGACCCAGGTGCTGTTCAACCTGCCGCCCGGCGACTGGGGCGCTGGTGAGCGAGGCATCGCTTGCCTGCCCGACCGTGTGGATGAATTCAGGGCGGGTGTGGACCAGGCCATTCGTTATGCCCGGGCCCTGAACTGTAAACAGGTCAACTGTCTGGCGGGCATCTGCCCTGCCGCCATGGATGAGTCACTGGCCTGGCAAACGCTGGTGGATAATGTGACATACGCCGCTGCCCGGCTTGAGGACGAAGGCATCACCCTGTGCCTGGAGGCCATCAACTCAAGGGTGGATATACCGGGATTCTTCCTGGATAACTCCGCGCGGGTGATACAGTTGATTGAGGCGGTTGATGCTGGCAACGTTAAACTGCAGTACGACCTTTACCACATGCAGATTATGGAAGGGGATCTGATCCGCACGGTGGAGTGCCTGTTGCCGTGGATTGCCCATATCCAGTTTGCGGATAATCCCGGGCGTCATGAGCCTGGTACCGGGGAGATTAACTTTTGGAATGTTTTCGCGGCTCTTGACCGCATGGGGTATGGTGGCTGGGTGAGCGCGGAATATCGCCCCAGGAGCGACACGGCGGCAAGTCTGGGCTGGTTTCGGCATAGAGCGTGACCGTCGCCGTTGGCGACACCCTCTTACAAGATCGTAACTGGTCGGCAACCGATGTTCTTCGTACCCTAGCTGTTAATGTAATCCGCTAATCAGGAGGATAACCGGTGAAAGCACTGGTAATTGAAGACGATCAGGACGTGGCAAACTACCTTGTTAAAGGGCTGAAAGAGTCTGATTTTGTCGTTGATCATGCGGCGGATGGCAAGGATGGAATGATGATGGCCGCCAGCGAAGATTACGACATCATGATTGTCGATCGCATGCTTCCGGGTATGGACGGCCTGTCAATTATCAAAACGGTACGGGCCACCGGCAACCAGGTGCCAGTGCTGATCCTCAGTGCGCTGGGGGATGTGGATGACCGTGTGGAAGGTCTGCGGGGCGGCGGCGATGATTACCTGACCAAGCCCTTCTCCTTTACCGAACTGCTGGCCCGGATCGAATCCCTGGTGCGCCGTAATCGTCAGTCCGCCGAAACCGAGACTGTGCTGAAGGTAGCGGATCTGGAAATGGACCTGCTGGCCAGGACTGTCAAGCGGGCAGGGCACAATATTGACGTTCAGCCCCGGGAGTTCCGTTTGCTGGAATACCTGATGCGCAATGCCGGGCAGGTGGTCACCCGCACCATGCTGCTGGAAAAGGTATGGGACTACCACTTCGACCCGCAGACCAATGTGATTGATGTGCATATCAGCCGTCTGCGGGCGAAAATCGACAAGGAGTTCGATACCCCATTGCTGCAGACTATCCGGGGCGCAGGATACATGTTGCGTGAAACTGCTTAGCCAGCTCAGAACTTCATCGTTCCAGTTAGCCCTGCTGTATATGGTGGTGTTCGCCACCTCGGTTTTTCTGTTGTTGGCGTTTATCTACTGGCGTACAGCCGGGTTCATGACTGCCCAGACCGATGAAACCATCGAGGCTGAGATTGCCGGCCTCGCTGAGCAATATCGCGGCAGCGGTATCAATGGGCTGATTTCCATTATTCGCGAACGCGTTGCCCGCGACCCTAACGCCAAATCCATTTACCTGCTCACCACCGACGACTTTCTCAAGCTTGCCGGCAATATAGAAACCTGGCCGCAAGGCTCACGCTCGGAAAGTGGCTGGATCAATTTCACACTGGATGATTCGGTCGGCTGGACCGGCCCTGAGCGTCTTGCCCGTGCACGTATCTTCGAGGTGCAGGGCGGCCTGCGCTTGCTGGTTGGTCGTGATGTGGATGAACTGACCAATCTGAAAAAGGTGATCGAAACGGCCATCAACTGGGGTATGGGAATAACCCTGGCCCTGGCCCTGCTCGGTGGATTTCTGATGAGCCGAAGCACCACCCGGCGGATTGAGGTAATCAATAGTACGTCCCGGCGAATTATGAACGGGCACCTGTCTTTACGGATTCCTACCCGGGGCACCGACGACGATTTCGACCAGCTGGCTGAAAACCTCAACCAGATGTTGGACCGGATTGTGTACCTGATGGAAGGTATACGCCACGTGTCCGACAGCATTGCCCACGACTTGAGAACACCTCTGACCCGGTTGCGCAACCAGCTTGAAAACACCCTGATGTCGGTGGACAACGACGAAGCACGGGATCAGGCGGGCAAAGCGGTGGCGGAGGCGGATCAATTGTTGGCCACCTTCAATGCCCTGCTGAGAATTGCGCGTCTGGAAACCCGTGGCAATGCGGCGGATATGAAACAGGTGTCCCTTGGTGAGCTGGTCAGCGATGCCTGCGAACTCTACGAGGCGCTGGCGGAAGACAAGGAGCAGGATTTCGAGCAGTCGCTGCAGGAGAAAGTGGTGATCGAGGGGGACCGGGATCTGTTGTTCCAGATGGTCAGCAACCTCATCGACAACGCCATCAAGTACACGCCCGAACAGGGGAAGATTCGCGTCAGTGTTCGCAAGGAAGGGGCGGATGCGATTTTCGAGGTGGGGGATAGCGGTATTGGCATTCCCGACGAAGAAAAAGACCAGGTCTTCCAGCGCTTCTACCGGGTGGGTAAAAGCCGCTCACTGCCGGGGAACGGCCTCGGCCTCAGTCTTGTCAGTGCCGTGGCCGAGATCCACCAGGGAATTATATACCTGAGCGATCACCATCCTGGAGAAGAGTACCCGGGGCTAATGGTGACCGTTCGTCTGCCTGCCTATTCCCCGAACCGGAAACGCCTCAAGGATACCCAGACGCTGCCGGTATCGGAAGCTGGAGAACAGGCGTCTTCGGGCGAGCTCAAAGGCGCCTGATCAGTGGCCGGAAACACCCCTGAATTGATGTACACGACTGAGCAGAGGCTTGATCAGCGGGTCGGTACGGGTTTCGATCGCGGTGAGCAGACCGTCAAACTGTGACCGGCGACGATCAAACCTGGCCTGAATGCTGTCCCACTCGCCTTCCAGATGCTTCTGTTCCAGCATGATGAACGCGGCCAGGTTGTGGCGGTTCAACCTGCCGGTAATGCCATACTGATCCAGCTGGTAACCGAGCCTGTCCAGGCCGTTCAATGCTGTGTTGATCAGTTTTCGTGTATTCATGTCGGGTGCCCCGTTTGTTCGGAAAATATCGAGCAATAAGTGCTTCACTTGTTAGTAGACTTAACTAGTCCGGACGTTACCGCTACTCTCTAGAGTGAACAACCTAATTCCCGCCCTGAAGAAAACGTAATCGTGCGGCCACTGCGGTGTAACCTCGACTGTGCAAAATAGAGGGTGTAGTTATGGAAGCCAGTGGAAACTCCGCTTGCTTCTCCCTCCAGCACAGCGCTAGCCTTACCCCGTTTTTACGGGGTTTTTTTATTTCTACACGATGATTTTCCTATGGCCAGAACCCGCTACATAACAGCGGAGGGCGAAAGCGCCCTGCGTGAAGAGCTGCGCTACCTCTGGAAAGAGAAACGCCCGGAGGTCACCCAGGCCGTACGTGAAGCCGCCGCCCAGGGTGACCGATCAGAGAACGCCGAGTATATCTATGGCAAGAAACAGCTTCGGGAAATTGATCGGCGCGTTCGTTTTCTCAGCAAAAGGCTGGACGAGCTGACGGTGGTGGACCGGCTGCCGGATGACCGGCATAAGGTGTTCTTTGGTGCCTGGGTGACTATCGAGAGCGACGAGGGTGCTGAAAGCACCTATCGACTGGTCGGGCCCGATGAGTTCGACCTGTCTCGGGGCTATCTCAGTATTGACTCTCCCATGGCCCGCGCCCTCCTGGGCAAGCGTATTGATGATGAAGTGGGCGTGCGCACGCCGGATGGCTGGGACCATGTTGTCATTACCGGCATTCGTTACGAGCCAATCACGCCCGACAAGTGAGGAGTGTCACAAAACTGGCGCCCGCCCGGGTTTTTTGTCGTGTTTGGCGATAGACTGATCAAAAATTGTCAGCTTGAGTCGCGTCCGCATGATTTATGGATGCCCGGGCACGACAGGGAACAATAAAAGGTAATGGTTATGGGCGGATTCGATTCAATCAGGACGGCCATCGGGCTTGTGGCGCTGGCTTTGGTGCTATCACCGCTGGTGCGGGCGCAAACCGGGGAAGATCCCGTTGAAGGTGACGCATTCAGTTATGAGGAACGCTCAACCCTGGAAACCATTCCTTTCCGTTCCATGGAGGAAGAGTCTCTGGCCAACACCGTGATCGAAGGTGGGCTGGAGGCGCCGGCGGCCGGTGTACCGGTACAGCCGCGAACGGACGAGGACTTCTATCTTGATCCTCTCGCCCTGCAACCCCGTGACCCACGCACGGATCTCGGGCGCAACGAAATTCCGGTGGAATTCCGTTTCAGCAATCCCAAGTCCATTCCCGGACAGACCCACGGCGACAACTATATTATCCGGCCCCCGACCAACCGGAACTATGGTGCGTTCAATACTACAACCACCGAGCGTTAATTCTCACACCATTCTGGCTCACGCGGCAGCGATTCCGTCCGGCTCGGTCCTGCCCAGCACATCCTCGTAAAAAAACGCCAACGCCTGCTTTGCCTGATTCATGCGTGCCCGTGATACCTGCAGGCGCTCACTCAGATACACCAGGAAGAGCTGCCGATCATCCGGCTGCAGGGCATCGGGATTTTTCAGGTTGTGGAAAAGCACGAACCGGGAAATCCAGTGGAGGTAGGTCTGTTCTGCGCGATGGTTAAGCTGGTGTTTGCGGATGGCGCCAGTCACTCGACTGACAAGGCCGGGCTGCGACTGTTCCAGCGCCTCGGTAATATCCATGGTGCGTCTTCCGTGTGAATTGTTGTTCTTATGTTGCGCGCATCTTATGACAATCGTTTGACCGTCGCAAAAACTTTCACCGGGAGAATTGACAGGGAACAACTTCCGTTGCGGTTGTCGCTCCCCTTGCATGACTGGCTGCGTGGTTACTTCAGGGCTTCCAGTTTGTCGATATACTGCTGCATGGCTTCCTCGGAAGACGTGCCCTTTACCTTTTCCCAGGCGTCGTACTTGGCGCGGCCAACGAAATCCATCATGCCCGGGCGTTTGCCGCTGACATCGCCTTCGGTGGCCTGCTTGTAGAGGGCGTAGAACTCCAGTTTCAGTTCGTTGGACGGCTTGAAATCGCCCTCTGCGTTCTGAATGTAGTTTACAGCTTCGTCAAAACGGGTTTTCAGGTCACTCATGTGGGAGTCCTTATTTGATATTGAATCCGTAACTCATGGTCAGTCAGAGTATATCCAGACGTCATGCTGCCGTCATTGGCCGATCTTTCCAGTCGCCCCCGCATTAACGTCACTGACGGCACGATTTGGCCAAAACATCGACAACTTGGCAATTCCTTGCCTGCGACCGGATTTTTGCCAGGAGCTGGCCAGTTTTTGCTTGAGTGCCTGATTAATTCTGTGTAAAGTTTTGCCCGTAGCGTGCCAGGACGGTGCGCACAAAGGACTGTAATACAGCAACTGAGTTTGCACATGGACAACAGGGAGCAAGCGCATGTCTTCAAAAGACGGTTCCGTCGCGCCTAAAGAGCGCATCAATATCAAGTATGTCCCCGCCACCGGAGATCAGCAGGCTGAAACAGAGCTACCGCTGAAGATGTTTGTCGTTGGTGACTTCAAGGGGCAGGCCGAAGAAACTCCGATCGAAGACCGCAAGGCGATTTCCGTCGACAAGAACAACTTCCGTTCTGTGATGTCTGAAGCCGGTCTTACCCTCTCCACCACGGTCACCAACAAGCTGGACGAAGAAGCCGAAGAACTGCCGGTCAACCTCGAATTCCAGACCCTGGACGACTTTTCCCCGGATAGTATTTCCCGCCAGGTGCCGGAGCTGAAGAAGCTGATTGAGCTTCGTGAAGCACTGGTTGCCCTCAAGGGCCCGTTGGGTAACGTGCCATCGTTTCGTTCCAAGCTGCAGGAACTGCTGGACAACGATGACGCCCGCGACAAACTCCTTCAGGAGCTTGAGCTGGCCACGGACGAAAGCGGCGAATAACCCGGCCTCTTGATTCGAATTCTGCCATTGCTGGCAGGTTTCACTTTTCTATTAAAACGTACTGAAGGGATGTGGTATGTCTGATACTGCTGAGCAGCAATCTGCTGCCTCCGAAGCTGCTGCGGAAGGCTCACTGCTGGACCAGGTAATGGCCAACAGTCGCATGGCGCCCGCCGATGAAGGATACGATGTCGCCCGCCGCGGCGTGGCAACGTTTATCTCCAACCTGCTGAAAAGCGAAGAGAAAGGCCAGCCGGTCAACAAGGCTCTGGTTGACCAGATGGTGGTCGAGCTCGACCGTAAGATCAGCGCCCAGATGGATGAAATCCTGCACGCGCCGAAGCTGCAGGAACTGGAATCCTCCTGGCGCGGCCTGAAACTGATGGTCGACCGCACGGACTTCCGCGAGAATATCAAGGTGGACATTCTCCACGCCACCAAGACCGAATTGCTGGAAGACTTCGAGTTTGCGCCCGACGTAACCCAGACCGGTTTCTACAAGCACATTTACTCCACCGAATACGGCCAGTTTGGCGGTGAGCCGGTGGGCGCCGTAGTCGGTAACTACGCGTTTACCCCCTCCACCCCGGATATGAAGCTGCTGCAGTACGTGTCTTCCGTGGGTGCCATGGCTCATGCGCCGTTCCTGTCCTCGGTTGCGCCATCCTTCTTCGGCGTGGACAGCTACCAGGAGCTGCCGGCCATCAAGGAACTGAAAGCCGTCTTCGAAGGCCCGAAATACGCCAAATGGCGCTCCCTGCGCGAGTCGGAAGACGCCCGTTACCTGGGGCTGACATCTCCCCGCTTCCTTCTGCGTGTGCCTTATGATCCCACCGAAAACCCGGTACGCAGCTTCAACTACAAGGAAGATGTGTCCGGCGACCATGAGCATTACCTGTGGGGCAACACGGCCTACCTGCTGGCCACGCGCCTCACCGAAAGCTTTGCCAAATACCGCTGGTGCCCGAATATCATCGGCCCGCAAAGCGGTGGTTCCGTGGAAGATCTGCCGGTTCATACCTTTGAATCCTTCGGCCAGCTGGAAGCCAAGATCCCGACCGAGGTGCTGATCACCGACCGTCGCGAATACGAAATGGCCGACGAAGGTTTCATCGCCCTGACCATGCGCAAGGGCAGTGACAACGCGGCCTTCTTCTCCGCCAACTCGGTGCAGAAGCCCAAGCAGTTCCCGAACACCAAGGAAGGTAAGGAAGCGGAGACCAACTACAAGCTGGGTACGCAACTGCCTTACATGATGATCGTCAACCGCCTGGCGCACTACATCAAGGTGCTGCAGCGTGAGCAGATCGGTTCCTGGAAAGAGCGTCAGGACCTGGAGCGGGAACTGAACACCTGGATTCGCCAGTACGTGGCCGACCAGGAAAACCCGCCGGCGGATGTTCGCAGCCGTCGCCCGCTGCGCGCCGCCAAGGTGATCGTTTCCGACGTGGAAGGCGATCCGGGCTGGTACTCGGTCTCCCTGGCGGTTCGTCCGCACTTCAAGTACATGGGTGCGAACTTCGAGCTGTCACTCGTCGGCCGTCTGGACAAGGACTAATCCGTGTTCAGGAACACCGGTGCTGACGGTGTTCAGGCTTCGGGCGGCAGCCTGTTCGAGCGACTGGAGCAGGCTGCCGAACCCGCCGGGCAAAGCATGGGGCAAGTGACCCATGTGGTGGACTCCATCAAGCGCCACCTGGTTCGCCTGCTGAACGCCCATCCGGGCAACAGTGAAAGCGTGCCAGACCTGGGGCTGGTGGATTTCAACGACGCCACGCTCGGTACCCATGACCTGAGCATTCGTATTCGAAGTGCCATACGGCAGTGTATTGAGAAGTTTGAGCCCAGGGTGAGCCGGGTGGATGTGATGGCGATGCCCCAGGGGCCGGATCCGTTGCAGCTGCGGTTCCAGGTGACGGTCTACCTGAAGGTGGGTTCTGAAGACGATAAAACGACCATTGATTTGTTATTGGATGACAAGCGCTACTACCGGGTGATTTAACGTCAATCGGAGTAGCTTGAAGACATGGATGAGAGTGGGGGTGTAGTCAGGCTTCCAAAAGTGTGCGGAGCCATGGATGGCGGAGCCCAAGCGCCCATGGAAGGGCTTGCAGCGTCTTTTGGAAGCCTGAGTACACTGCCACTCGGAGTCAGAGGGGGACGGCGATACCTTTTCTTCTGGGAAAAAGAACTCGCTTCGCTCAGACACCTTTTTCCCGGCAGAAAAGGCATCCCCATCCTCCTCGATCGGACTTTGGTGTAGTAGTCGTTATGAAGTTGAATCGATTTTACAGGGACGAACTGAGTTTTCTCAGGCTACAGGGTCGGGAGTTTGCGGATGCGCATCCTCAGTTGACCCGGTTTCTTTCTGAGCAGAGTACTGACCCGGATGTCGAACGGCTGCTGGAAGGCTTCGCGTTTCTGACCGGGAAGCTCCGTGAGAAGGTCGAGGACGAGTTTCCAGAACTGACGCATTCGCTGCTGAACATGCTGTGGCCGAATTACCTCCGGCCGGTGCCCAGTTGCACCATCATGCGGTTTGATCCGCAACTGCATGCCATCAGTGAACGCCAGCGAGTGGATCGGCATACCGAGATCAAGAGCCGACCACTGGGCGACACCACGCGCCAGACCCAGTGTCGGTTTCGTACCTGTCGGGCGGTGGATGTGTTTCCGGTGAGTGTGGCGGATGCCCATGCAGAGCACTCACGGGAAGTGTCTTCCGTGACCGTGGACCTGGCGTTGCACACCGACCAGCCGCTGTCGTCGCTGGGCCTGGACAACCTGCGTTTTTATCTGGGCGGCGAGAGCCATATTTCCGAGACGCTGTACCTGTGGCTGAACCATTATCTGCAGCGCATGGAACTGGTGGTCGGGGATTCGGTGTTTTCCATTCCGGCCAGTCAGTTGAAGCCCGTCGGGTTTGCCAATGACGAGGCCCTGCTGCCGTACCCCAAGAACGCCTATCCGGGTTATCGGATTCTGCAGGAGTTCCTGAGCTTTCCCGAAGCCTTCCGTTTTGTGGATATACAGGGGCTGAAAACACGGTTGCCGGCGGTGCAGGCGGATGAAGTCAGCCTGCGTTTCCACTTCAGCCGGATTCTGCCGCCGGATGCGAAGATTCGTGCGGAGAATTTCCAGCTTTACTGCACGCCGGCCATCAACCTGTTTACTCATGAGGCCGATCCGGTGGATCTGAATGGACGCCAGACGGAGTACCGGATTGCGCCGTCCAGTCGCTCGCCGGAGCACTATGAGGTGTTCAGCATCGAGCAGGTAGAGGGCTGGCTGGAAGGCCGGTCCGGGCGCGGGGAGCCGCGGTTGTATACCGCGTTTGAGAGTTTTCAGCACGAGGTGGAGCGGGATCGTGGCCGCACTGCCCTCTACTACCGGGTGAAGGCTCGGGAGAGTGTGCGCGGGGATGGCTTTGACCACTATATTTCCTTCGTGCGCGGCGATGAGTCTGAATGCCTGAACCGCCAGGAAGCGGTATCACTGACTCTCACCTGCACCAACCGGCAGTTGCCGCATCAACTGGCGGTGGGGGAGATTTGCATGGCGACGGAGACAACGCCTGCCTTTGCGTCGTTCAGCAACATTACCCGGCCCACGCACACCCTGCGGCCGACCCTGGATGGCAGCCTGTTGTGGACACTGATCTCCAACCTGTCGCTGAACTATCTGTCGCTGCTGGATGTGGATGCGCTGCGAACGGTGCTGCGGGTCTATGATTTCCGTGCGCTGGTGGATCGCCAGGCGGAACGGGTATCCCAGAAACGCCTGGCCGGTATTCTGGATATCGAAACCACGCCGGTGGACCGTATGGTTCGAGGATTGCCGGTGCGGGGTATCCGTTCGGTGATGCGTCTGGACCAGCAATCTTTTGCGTCTGAGGGAGATCTTTACCTGTTCGGCACAGTACTCAGCCAGTTTTTTGCACTTTACGCCAGTATTAACGCCTTTCACCAACTGGAAGTGGTGAATACAGACAACCAGGAACGGTATACATGGACGTTACAACAAGGCCAACAGCCTCTGATGTAGCCGAGCTGCAGCCCGTTCTGGGCAATGCGCGACGCTACAGCTTTTTCCAGCTGGTAGACCTGATCCATCGTCATCATGGTGATGATCTGGAGCGATTCCAGGACGAACAGCCCCAGCGGGAGCGTATTCGTTTCTCGGCATCTGCGGGGCTCGGATTTCCCGGCAGTGATGTGGTGTCGGCGGCGTCGCCGGAACACGAGCACGCCCCCTACCAGCTGGAAGTCAGTTTTCTGGGGTTGCACGGCTCCCAGTCGCCTCTGCCTGGTTACTACCTGGAAGATCTGGCCTGGGAAGCAGGGCAGAACCTGGGCATACGGCGCCATTTTCTGGACTTTTTCAATCACCGGCTGGTGACCCTGTTTCACCGGGCCTGGCGCAAGTATCGCTATTACGTGAGGTTCCGGCCGGAAGCATCGGACGGCTTTTCCGAGCACATCTTTTCTCTGGTTGGCCTGGGAGATCCGCAGGTCAGGGCGGCAACGCCGGTCAACTGGTCGAAGATGCTGGCTTACGCCGGGATGATGGCAGGGCGCAGCCGCTCGCCGGAGGTTGTGAGCGGCATTATCGGCCACTGTTTCGACCTTGACGATGTGGGCATTGAGCAGTGGGTATTGCGCCGGGTGGCCATTCCGAAGGACCAGCAAACCCGTCTGGGGCAGGCCAACGCCTCCCTGGGCCAGGATACCCTGGTGGGTTCCGGTATTCGTGATCGCAGTGGCAAGTTCATCCTGCGAGTCCGCAACCTGGACCGCCGGCGGTTCGCGGACTTCCTACCCAATGGGGAAGATCACGACCGGCTGGTGAAACTGGTGGAGTTTGTTACCCGTGAACAGCTCGCCTACGACCTGGAACTGCAGATGCGACCCCGGGACGTCAAACCGATGCAACTGGGGGCGGATGTCCGGCTGGGCTGGAACTCGTTTGTAACGCCGGAAAAGGCCCGGAAGCTGCCAGCGGTGCGGCTTCAGATACGCCGCTGAACTCACAACGGATTGTGTAAAAGGAAACCGGATATGGAACATCAATCAACCCGCAGCCTGAAGCTGGTGGTTAGCAACCCCACCCAGGTGGCCAGTGGCCTGGCGCGGGAACATGTGTTCAGCGTCACTGGTGGCTCGATTGGCAGTGCCGGCAGCGACACCTGGCAACTGTCCTCCCACCGCACCGGCGCTGTGGCCGGCCACGCGGAAGTGCGGTTTATGGACGGCGTATTCTGCCTGATCGACCGTAGTGGCCGCACCTACGTCAACAGCGCCACTCAGCCAGTGGGTCGTGGTCGCCGGGCCCGCCTGAAGACCGGCGATATCATCACCATCGGTCGTTATCAGCTCAAGGCGGAGATGCTTGATGACCCCCGCCATAACGGGGCCCTGCCGGAGGAGCTAGAGGACACCACCCTGGTCAATGTGGATGAAGGTCAGCTGATACGTGCAGAAAAGCGCGAACTGGAGGCCGTTGGTGATGAACCTCTGCACGGCCTGCAGCCGGCACCAGGCGAAACCTTCAGCGATGACCCGTTGCAGGCCTGGACCGACACACGTGAGGAAAACCGTAACTTCGAGGAGGACGCTAACCGTGAGCGAGACTCCCTGCTGGCAGACAAGCCGCAGTGGCACGCCCGCGAGGGCGTCGTCACCGACGAATACCGTGAGAACCGTGATGTAGCCATGGGGTTGCCCATGCGAAAAGGAGAGCGTGACAGCATGTCCGAGACCAACAAGCCGGCGCGTCGCCGGGAGGCCAATGACCAGAGCCGACAGCACATCAGCGGCGCGCCGCTGTTGCGCGGCATGGACACTGACCTGGGCTTTGCCGACAGCGATGAGATGCGCCTTTTCTTGGAAGAGGCCGGCCAGACCCTGAAAGCGACGGTGGAGGGTCTGTTAAGGCTTCACCAGGGTGAAGATAGCCGACACCAGGCCCTGCGCACCCGCCTCCAGCCCATCGAGGACAACCCGTTGCGACTGGGCGAGGACTATAACGATACCGTGCAGACCCTGTTCGCCAGCCAGCGCAGTCCGGTTCATCTGTCCGCCCCGGCGGCGGTAAGCGAGAGCCTGCAAAGCCTTCATCAGCATCAGGTGGCCACCCAGACTGCCATCCGCGAGGGGCTGGAGGCCATTCTTCACGCCTTCTCACCAGAGGCGTTGCTGCGCCGTTTCCACGGTTATCGCCGCGGGCTGAAAACCGATGAAGACGAGGGCAACTGGGCATGGGAGATGTACCAACACTATTACCGGGAACTGAGTTCCAGTCGTCAGCAGGGTTTCGAGCGTCTTTTTCAGGAGGTGTTCGAACAGGCTTACGATCAACAACTGCGTCAATTACAGAGGGAGAACCTGTCGTGAAGTACTGCAAATGGAGTTTGCTGGTCGCCATTCTCGTTTTGGTGGGGTGTAGCACCCCCTACAATGCGGTTACCAAAACCGCCAAGGTCATGTGGGACCCGGAGATCCCCGTGGGTTACCCGGAAGACCTGCCCAGCCGGGTGGATCTGACCATGCTGGCGGAGCCGGATGTGAACCCCAACGAATCCCTGGCCCCCACACCCATTGCGTTCCAGATCATCGAGATGCGGGACAGCTCACGGTTGATGGCGGCGGATTTTGACCAGTTGCTGGGTGAACTGGAGCCATCACTGGGCCGCAACTACGTAGATCACAGCGATTACACCCTGGTGCCGGGACAGTTCAAGTTTATCGAGCCTTTTGAAATTGCCGAAGACACGCGCTTTATCGGCGTGATCGCCTTCTACGCCTACCCAAACCTGTCCCAGTGGAAAAAGGTGGTGAAGGTGGACCCCATCGGAGGTCGCTACCACCTGCTGGTCAACCTCCGCGAGCGTGAAGTCACACTCAGAAGGTCGGATGAATCCTGATGTCTGCAACCAATAGAGTCGTCTGGAGTGATGGGTTGTTCATCAAGCCCCAGCATTTCCAGCAGCAACAACGTTACCTGGAGCACCAGATCAACGAACGGGCCCTGGCGGTTTCTGATTACCTCTATGGTTTCAGTGACCTGGAGCTCAACGCTGAATACCTGAGCTTTGGCCGGGTGGGCCTGGTGAGGGCCAGCGGTCTGTTTCCGGATGGCACCCGTTTTTGCCTGCCCCAGGACGATGTGATGCCAGAGCCCCTGGAAATCACCGACGCCTCCGTGGCCAACCAGGTGGTGTACCTGGCCCTGCCGCTGGGCAGCGAGAGCCTGGCGGAAGTGGAGTGGCCAGAAGCTGCCATCGCCGGCCGTTTCCGTGCCCAGAGTGAAGAAATCCGGGATTTGCATTCCATTGATGGCGATTCCCACACCATCGACGTCGCACGAGTGGCCCCGAAGCTGATGCTGGAACGGGATGATCGCAGTGCCTACGCGGCCCTGGCGATTGGCCGGATCCTGGAAAAGCGCCCGGACGGCAGCCTGGTGATGGACCCGAACTTCCTCCCCACCATGCTCAGCGTGCGGGCGGCGCCCCGGTTGCAGCGGTTCGTGGGGGAAATGGCCGGATTGATGCGGGAACGGGCCAAGAACATTGCCGAGCGCGTGGGCGCTCCCGGGCAGGGCGGTGTGGCAGACGTGGCGGATTTCATGCTGCTGCAGATGCTCAACCGTGCCCATCCCCGCTTCCTGCACCTGGCGCGGCTGCGGCAGTTACACCCGGAGCGTCTCTACGAGGCGTTACTGGAATTGTGCGGCGAGCTGGTGACCTTCACCGATGAGAACCGCCTGCCCCAGGAGTACGCCGCCTACGATCACGACCTGCCGGAGGACTCGTTCACGCCGCTGATGCAGGTACTGAGGCAGTCCCTCAGCACGGTGCTGGAGCCACGCGCGCTGGCTATCCAGCTGCAGCAACGCCAGTACGGCCTCACGGTGGCGCCGATCCAGGATGCACAGCTGATCGGCCAGGCCGAGTTCATTCTGGCAGTGAAGGCGGACATGCCGCTCGACGACCTGCGCAAGCAGTTCACCCAGCAGTGCAAGGTGGCGTCGGTGGAGAAAATCCGCGATCTCATCAGTCTGCAATTGCCGGGAATTCCGCTGTCGGCCCTTCCGGTGGCGCCCCGTCAGTTGCCGTATCACGCCGGGTTCGTGTACTTCCGGTTGGACGACCAGAGCCAGGCCTGGCAGATGCTCGACAACGCCAGCGGCTTTGCGTTCCACGTGGCCGGCAGTTTCCCGGGAATGGAAATGCAGTTCTGGGCAATCAGGAGCTAGATCATGGCAGATGCACCGGTGATGGATTCACCCAATGGCAACACGGAAACAGGTGGCAGTGCGTTTGATGACCTGATGTTTGCGGACAGCAACCGCGATGGTCGCGTGGGAGACCAGGGCTTCGGTAATGATCAGTTCCAGCTGCGGGGCCTGGAGGATAACCGGCTGATTGATGCCGCCACGCCCCTGCTGGGGCTGGTTATCCGGGTGCGCCGGCTGGCGGATTTCCACGGTGTGGAAAACCTGTACCAACAGGTGGTGGACGAAGTGGCCGCCATCGACCGGGAGCTGGTGGAGCAGGGTTACGAGCGGCCGACCGTGGTGGCCTATCGCTACGTACTCTGCGCCTTTATCGACGAAGCCGTTCTGGGCACCGATTGGGGTGCCCACAGCGTGTGGTCCCAGCATTCGTTGCTGTCCCGCTTCCACAACGAAACCTGGGGTGGCGAGAAGGTGTTCGCCATCACCGCCCGCATGGAGCAGGAACCGGAACGTTACCGCGACATGCTGGAGTTCATCTACCTGTGCCTGTGCCTGGGATTCGAAGGCCGCTACAAGGTGATGACCAACGGCCGGGACGAATACGAACAGATTATCCGCGGGTTGTACGAACAGATTCGCGGGTTGCGTCGCGACGAGGAACCGCAGCCGCTGACCCGCGCACTGGACAACGTAACCCCGGCTCGCAACCGGCTTCGAACTGGCCTTCCCCTATGGGGCATTGGCGGACTCTTTGTGGCCGCCATGGCCGGGGTATACACGCTTTACAACATAGCGCTGAACGAACGCATCAGGGATGTGCTCAGCGTACTGGAACAACTCCCGAAATAAGGAGATCACTGTGATTCGGGTAGAACTGCCGGCGCTGATTGGGCGCCTCAACGAGATTTGTCGCCAGGGAATGGAAAGCTCGGCGGCCCTGTGTATCAGTCGCCAGGGTGCGGAAATCACTCCCTCCCACCTGCTGTTCAAGCTGCTGGAGACACCGTTTACGGATGTGCGCCAGATTCTGGACAGCACCGGTATTGACCACCACACTCTGCAGCCGGTAGTTGGGGACAGCCTGAACGGCGAGCCCCAGTCTGCCGAGCCATACCCGTCGTTCTCGCCGTTGCTGATCGAGCTGCTGCAGGATGCCTGGCTGATTGCCTCCACCGAACTTGGCCACACCGACCTGCGCTCCGGTGCCATCATGCTGGCATTGCTGATGAACGCGGACCGCTATCTGATGCCCCAGGTCAGCCAGCGTCTGAAAGACATCAACCGCGAACAACTGCGCCGCCAGTTCGATTCCATGACCCGCGGCTCGATCGAACAGCCCCGCGCCGAGCATGGCCCCAGTGCCGCCAATCAGGCGCAGGTGGACATGGACCCGCTCAAGCGTTACGCCACCGACTTCACCAATCTGGCTCGCGATAAAAAGCTGGACCCGGTGGTGTGCCGCGACGCGGAAATCGACCAGATGATCGACATCCTCTGTCGTCGTCGCAAGAACAATCCCATTGTGGTCGGCGATGCCGGCGTGGGCAAAAGCGCCGTTGTTGAAGGCCTGGCACTGCGTATCGTCAATGGCGATGTGCCGGAGCGCCTGACGGGCGTGGAACTGTGGACCCTGGACATGGGCGCCCTGCAGGCTGGCGCCTCGGTAAAAGGTGAGTTCGAAAAACGTCTGAAAGGTGTGATTGAAGCGGTGAAAAGCTCCGCGACGCCCATCATCCTGTTTATCGACGAAGCCCACACCCTGATCGGTGCCGGCAACAGCGAAGGTGGCTCCGACGCCGCCAACCTGCTCAAACCGGCCCTGGCCCGCGGCGAACTGCGCACCATCGCGGCCACCACCTGGCGCGAGTACAAGAAATACTTCGAGAAAGACCCGGCCCTGAGCCGCCGCTTCCAGCCCGTTGCGCTGGATGAGCCTACGCCGGCCCAGGCGGTTCACATCCTCCGTGGCCTGCGCACCGTCTACGAAAAGGCACATCAGGTCCTGATCGCCGACAGCGCCCTGAAAGCCGCAGCCGACATGTCGGCGCGCTACCTGGCTGGCCGTCAGCTGCCGGATAAGGCCATCGACGTACTCGACACCGCCTGCGCCCGGGTCAGCCTCAACCTCAGTACGCCTCCGCGCCGCCTAAGCCACGTGCGCAGTGAACTGCACCAGCTGGGCATGGAGCAGGAACTGATGACGCGTGAGCAGACCCTCGGGCAGACCATCGACCAACACCGCGAGGAAGAACTGGTCGCGAGGCTGGAGACCCTGCGAGTGGAAGCGGAAGAGCTGGAACAGCGCTGGAACGACCAGCGGGAACTGGTGGCGCGCCTCGTGGACATTCGTGAGCAATTGCTGAGCGAGGACACTGTCGATGCTGACGCGGACGTATCAGCGGAAGACACCACGCCGGAAACCAACGAAGAGCGCCCCGACCTGAAAAGCGAAGCCGCCGCCATCGAACAGGAACTGGAAGAGCTGCAGGCCGACGAGCCACTGGTACATGCCCGTGTCGACGCCCGCCAGGTGGCCGAAGTCATCGCCGACTGGACCGGGATTCCGGTCAACCGCATGACCGCCGACGAACTGGAAAAAATCACCCGCCTGCCGGAATACCTGCAATCCCACATCAAGGGCCAGGACACCGCCATTGGCGCACTGCACCAGCACCTGCTCACCGCCCGCGCCGACCTGCGTCGCCCGGGTCGACCCATGGGTGCCTTCCTGTTGGCCGGCCCCAGCGGTGTTGGTAAAACCGAAACCGTGGTGCAACTGGCCGAATTGCTCTACGGCGGCCGCCAGTTCCTCACCACCATCAACATGTCCGAGTACCAGGAGAAGCACACCGTGTCCCGCCTGATTGGCTCACCGCCGGGCTACGTGGGCTTCGGCGAAGGCGGCATCCTCACCGAAGCCATCCGCCAGAAGCCCTATTCAGTCGTGCTGCTCGACGAAGTCGAAAAAGCCCACCCGGAAGTGCTCAACCTGTTCTACCAGGCCTTCGATAAAGGCGAACTGGCCGACGGCGAAGGCCGCGTGATCGACTGCAAGAACGTGGTGTTCTTCCTCACCTCGAACCTGGGCTACCAGACCATCGTCAAACACTCGGACGAGCCCGAAAAAATCGAAGAAGCGCTGTACCCGGAACTGGCCGATTTCTTCAAACCGGCACTGCTGGCGCGCATGGAAGTCGTGCCCTACCTGCCGCTGGGCGAGGAAACCCTCAATCGCATTGTTGGCGACAAACTCGACCGCCTGGCCACCCAGATCGGCGACCGTTACCACACCACAGTGGAACTGGAAGGTGGCCTGGTGGAAGCCATCCGCAGCCGCGCCACCCGCAGTGAAAACGGTGCGCGAATGCTGGAGTCAATCATCGAAGGTGAACTGCTGCCTTCGGTCTCGCTCGCATTGCTCGAGAAGCTGGCAGCGAGAGAGCCGGTCACAAGAGTGACGCTGGGCGTCCAGAACAACAAATTCACCGGGGTTGTTGCATAAGGCAGCTGGAAGGTAGCGGGCCCTGTGGTTCGGCTTTCCAAATACCCTGCGGAGCCATGGATGGCGGAGCGGAGCGTACAGGGATGTATTCACAGCGTGTTTTGGAAAGCCGAACCACAGGGTACGCGGTCGGCGAACAACCAATACAGGGAAGAAAAAGAATGGGACGGATGCAGACGGAGTTGCACACCGGCATAGACCTGGCGGTTGAACTGCTCCGCCAGGACAACCTGCCAACCCTGCTGAAAGTCGCCTCACGGCAACTGGAAAACACCTTCGGCCTCAGCCGCTGCTGGACGTTGGAACTCGACCTCAGCGGGCGCACATTACACTGTGCGGCCTTGGGCGAGCATGGCGAATTCGACTGCGGCGATTTCAGCCACCCCTTTGCCCACCTGCTGCAGCAAGGCAAACCCAGGGAGCTCTCACGGGCCGCCAGCTACCGCCTGGACCACCACGGTTTTCACGCCCTGGTGGAAGCCAGCAACCGCCCCCGTTCATTCTGGCTGGAGCCCATCAAAGGCGAAGACGGCCGCACGCTCGGCATACTCGTGCTCTGCAATGAAGAGCCCGAGTGGGACGGCATCACCGCCCAACCTTTATACCGGGGTTTGCTGACACTCTTGTCCCACCAGTGGGTCAGCCAACTAAAAACCAGCGACCAGGTCTGGCAACGCCGCATGCTCAAACGCTCCCTCGATCACCTACACGACGCCGAAGCCGTGCGCCAGCGCTGTGAACAACTGGCGAACACCCTGGTTGGCAACTCCAAAGCCATGACCAACCTGCGTGCCCAGATTGTCAGGGCGGCCGGCAGCCAGCTTTCGGTGCTGGTACAGGGCGAAACCGGCTGCGGCAAGGACCTGGTGGCCGAGGGCATTCACCGCTTCTCGGACCGGGCCGCAGGGCCTATGGTCGTTGTTAACTGCGCCGCCATTCCGGACTCGCTGCTGGAAAGCGAACTCTTCGGCCACACCAGGGGCGCTTTCTCCGGTGCCGACCGGGCCAAGGAAGGTCTGTTGGCGCAGGCGAACGGTGGCACTCTGTTCCTGGACGAAATCGGCGACATGCCCATGGCGCTGCAGTCCAAACTGCTGCGGGTACTGGAAAGCCGTCGCTTCCGCCCCCTCGGGGCGCAGCAGGAAGAGCATTCCGATTTCCGTCTGGTGGCGGCAACCCATCAGCCACTGAGCAACTGTATTGAGAGCGGAAGCTTTCGTCGGGACCTGTTCTATCGCCTCAGCCAGTTCCCGCTGTGGGTTAAACCCCTGCGGGAGCGGCCAGAAGATCTGGAGCCCCTGTGTCGGCATTTCATCCGCGAATACACTGCTCGTGAAGGCGTTGGCCCCATGGGTATCAGCAGCCACGCGCTCAGTATGCTTGCGGGTTACAGCTTCCCTGGCAATGCTCGCGAATTACGCAACATTGTCGAGTTCGCCTGCCTGCAGACACCGGTTGGTGACGATATCCAGCCAGAAGTATTGCGGCTGGACGATCTTTTCCCAAATCAGGAAACCTGTGTTGTCGGTGACTTTCAGTCACAGATGGTTCCGGGTCTCCCCCAGGTGGACGCAGTGGATGACCTAAGGGCTGCGGCCCAGGCTTTCGAAGCCGCCATCATCCGTGAACGGTTGCGCCAATATGGTGGCAATCGTGCCCAGGCTGCAGAAAGCCTGGGGCTGCCCAAGCGTACCCTGGCCCATAAATGTCTGAAGTATCAGGTGACAGAAGCGTGAATCCGTTTACCAGAAGTAACCGCCTACGTGCCGCTGCGTTCTGCGCCGTCGGTATGACGTCTTCCCTGGCTGTCGGTGCGGATACCGGTCAGCAACTGGCAGCCGCCCGGGACTGCACCACCGAAAGCCAGCGCCTGGAACGGCTGGCCTGCTTTGATGAGGTGTTTGGTACCCCGGTGGCCGTAGTGATTGAAAACATCAGCAGTGGCAACCAGCCCGAACGCTGGCGCCAGGCCTTCGCGCAGGAACAGCGTCGAAGGCCGGGGGATGGTCCGCTCTACCGTGATACCGCAGAACTGGCCGGGCATCTGCTCACGCTCAGTGCCCTCGGGGTGAAACCGCCAAGGCCACTGCTCGCGGTTCAGTGTCACAACAACATCACCGAGCTCACACTGATGCTGCCGGAAGCCGTGAAGGAAGAACGTGTCACCGTTGATTTCGGCCAGGGCCGGCAGATCTGGCGGGTCCGGGACGATGGTTTTGTCATCAGCGGCGGCCGTGGGCTGCCCGCAATCCGCACAGTCCGGAATATGGCCGCCTCATCCAGGGTGGCCGTGGCCTCATCCAGCGGCGTCGTTGATGGGCTGATGTTTGACCTGACCGGTTTCCGCGACACTCTCAAGCCACTGCAGGACGCCTGTGGCTGGTAGTGATCAAGAGCAATGAAAAACGTTTGCAAAGACAGGGATTGGACATGCAGGCAGTAGAGCAGCATCCATACGTTGAACAGGTACTGAGCCGTTTTTCCGGTGAGAACGCCACGGGTAGCAACCTGATGGACGATCCCACCATGGAATACCTCGAGAACGAAATCATGAAAGTGGGCTCGCTGGCCCACACCGGCGTGGAATGGGGCAAGGTGGAGAGCGAGTCGCTACGGCTGCTGTCGGACACCAGCAAGGATCTCAAGGTGCTGGGCTTCCTGATGCTGTGTTTGCAGCGTGGCGGCAACGGCGAGCGCTTTGCCCTGTCGCTGTACCTGCTGCACCGGGTACTGGACACCTGGTGGGAGGAGGCCTGGCCCTATCCAGGCGACAAAGGTAAGCGCGCCCGCAAGATGCTGATAACCCAGATTCTGCAGCGTGCTCTCAAGGAAGTGTCGGCACTGAATTTTGACGGCGGCGTGGGCGATGGCCGCGAATTCTGTCTCACTATCCTGGGCAAACTGCTGGAGCAGGCAGGTGCCCGCCAACTGCCGGATGACGGGCTGCTCGACCTGCGCCGGGCGGTGGAGAAGCTGCCGTCCCCGTCGGACGCGCCGGCCCCGGCCGAAGCCGCCCAAAAAACCAAAACGGCCGCACCGGCTTCTTCCGGGGCCTCGTCACCCCATGGCAGCAGCTCGTCTTCCGCTTCCCTCGGTGACCTGACCCTGGACCCGGCGAACGAACGGGCCACCCGCCAGAGCCTGCTGAAAGTGGCCGACCTGCTGACGGAAACCTCGCCTGCCGATGTGCTCGGTTACCAACTTCGTCGCTACGCCATCTGGCAGACCATAACCTCGGTTCCTCCCGCCCGGGACGGTATCAAGAGCGACCTGGCCGCCGTGAGTGCCGACCGTGTGGCGGACTACCGCGAGGGCCTGTCGAAGTCACCGGACCTGGCGCTCTGGCAGCGCATCGAACAAAGCCTGTCGGTCAGTCCATTCTGGCTGGAAGGTCACTGGCTGAGTGCGCAGGTGGCTTTGGCACTAGGGCACGAGTCGTGTGCGGAGGTCATTCGTACGGCCGTTAAAGCCTTTGTTGAACGACTGCCAGAGCTGGGCGACATGACCTTTAACGATGGCACCCCTTTTCTGCCCAAGACGGTGGCCGACTGGATGCTCAGCGGCCCGGCGAAGAGTGGTTCCGCGGGGGGCGCGAGTTCCTGGGAACAGGCGTATGACGATGCCCGGGGTGTAATGGAACAGAAAGGCCTTGCACCGGCGATGCAACTGCTGGAAGAAGGGCTGGAGTCGGCCAGGGAGCCCAGGGATCGTTTCTATTGGCGGCTGATGAGCAGTCAACTGATGAAAGACAGCGGCATGAAAAGCCTCGCCAGACAGCAGGTACAGGATCTGCGTGAGCAGACCCGTGGGATGAGCCTTGAAGACTGGGAGCCTGGCCTTGTGGCCCGGCTGGACAGACTTGCATAAACACAGACGGATTAATTAACAGGAATGGACACCATGTGGAGACAAGCCCTACTCATTGGACGACGGATACTGCCCTATGTGCGCAGTGCGGCGCCGATAACCCTGGCGCTGGGTGTGGTGGTACTGCTGGGGGCAACCTGGTGGCTCGGCCCCCGCCTGGAAATCAACGGCGAATACCCTCTGGCAGCCTGGCAGATGCGAGCCCTGGTAACCCTGGTGATTGTGCTTCTGGTGGCCATGGTATGGGGCACGATGCTGGCCCGTAAGTTGCGCAAGGTCAACGTCGCCAAGGCAGAGGAGCAAAAGGAGGAGGAAGATCCCATACTTCCGCTGGAGCGTCGTCAGCAACGTCTGCTTGATCGCAGGCTCGCGGAACTCAAGAGCAACCTGCCTGGCCGCAAGGGTGTCTACCGTTTGCCCTGGTATCTGGTCATGGGCCTGGAAGATGCCGGAAAAACCAGTCTCATCCAGCGTTCCGGGCAGACCTATACGCTCACCAACGTTACCCGTAACCCCCGCACGGAGCGCAACCCGTTCGGTTTCGAATGGTGGGTGGGCGATAACGGTGTACTGATCGATCCGGACGGCGAGCTGCTGAGCCAGAACGATGGCCAGGGCGCCAGCAGCGAGATCCAGCAGAGACTGTGGACCCATTTTATCAACTGGCTGGAGAAGAACCGTCCCCAGCGTCCGCTGAATGGCGTGGTGCTGGCTGTGGACCTTGCGCGCCTGAGCACGGCCAATGAACAGCAGCGCCAGGCCCAGGCTATCCTGCTCCGCACCCGTCTGCGGGAACTGATGGAACAATTGGGCTCCCGGTTGCCGGTATACATAAGCTTCACCAAGATGGATCTGCTGTATGGGTTTACGCCGTTTGCCCGCACCCTCTCGAAAGCCGAGCGTGAACAACCCCTGGGCTTTACCTTCCAACTGGACGGCCATCTGGATGCGGACGACTGGCTCGGTGAGTTTGACCAGAGCTTCAGCAAACTGGCGGAGCAACTCGGGGAGCGGCTTCCGGAGGTTCTGTCCGCCACCAGAGATGCCGAAGAACGGGCGGCAGCCTATTCCTTTACACGCCAGTTGGCGGGCCTGAAGCTGGTGCTGGACCAGTTCCTGGCGGACCTGCTGTCGGCGGACGCATTTTCAACGCCAGCCCTGGTGCGTGGCACCTACTTCACCTCCGTGGTTCAGGAAGGCGTACCGGAGGATGCTTTTGTATCTGCCGCCGCCGCAAACTATGGCCTTGCCGGCCCGATACAGCCCGCACAACGTGGCGGGCAATCCTCAAGCCTGTTTACTGAAAAGCTGTTCCCCAATGTTATCTATCGCGAAGCGGGCCTCGCTGGCGACAACCAGAAGGTGGTGGCTGGTCGACGTCGGCGGATTGCGGCTGCCGCGGTGGTCGCTGTTGCCGCCGGCCTGGGGATGACCGCCGGCTGGCAGCATTACTTTATTCAGAACGCCGAAGCTGCCACGGCAGTCGAGGAGCGGGTGCGTAGCTTTATCGACAACTGGCGTCCGATTGGCTACGAGCCGGATACCACCGGCCGCAATCTGCTGGGGCCTCTGGACCAGTTGCGGGAAGCCACGCTGGCGTTCGGAGATTATCGTGCGGAACCGGCACTGGTCGCGGATATGGGCCTGTATAAGGGCCATAAGATTGGCCCGGAGGTGGAAAAGTCCTATCTGGATATGCTGGCCTACCAGTTTATGCCGGCATTGATGCTGGGCGTAATGGGAGAGATGAGCGATGCTCCGGACACCAGTTCGGAGCGACTCGATCACCTGCGTGTGTTACGCATGCTTTACGATGCCAGCGGCCGCCGCAGGGACATTGTCCTCAGCTACATGAGCGATTACTGGCAACGCGCCTACCCGGCCCAGCGGAACCTTCAGCGACGGCTGCTCAGCCATCTGGACTATGCCCTGCTGCACACGGACCTGAATCAGCGTGTGGCGGAGGGTGACAAGACTGCCGATATGGCCCTGGCGCCTTTTCGCAGCAGTGTCCAGTGGGCCCAGCATGAACTCGGACGTATCGCGACTCCGGAACGGGTTTATCGCGACCTGGAAAAGAAAGCCGCGCAGAGTTTCCGCTCACCTCTGGACCTGGCAAGGGAGTCCGGACCGGCTTTCAGCACGGTGTTCGTCAGCCTGGACGAATTCGGCGAGCCCCTGGATGAAGAGAATACCTCACAGGAAAACCCCGTTGTGATTCCATCCCTGCTGACCCGTGAAGGTCTGAATTCCTGGTTCATGCGCAAGTCCGGCTCCGTTACCGAGCTGGCCCTTGTGGATGCCTGGGTACTCGGCCGCCGGGATGATGTGGACTTCAGTGAAGCGGATGAAGCTCGGTTGCAGGCGCAATTGCAGTCTCTGTACGCAGAGAACTATGTGGCCAACTGGCGTCGGGCTTTGAGCCGGCTGGACATCCGTAACTTCAGTGACCTGAATCATGGTGTGCGTGTTCTCGAAAGCCTGACCAGTGGTCACGAGCCATTGAACCAGTTGCTGGGCCATGTAACGACAAATACCCGCCTGATTCCCGCAGGCAGCGAAGAGGCCGAGGCAGCCCGGAAGGTGATGCAGCAGTCTTCCCATTTTCAGATGGTGCAGGAAATCGAGCGTCAGTTTACTGACCTGAACGAACTGATGGACAAGCAGGGTGATGCCCCCAGCGATATGGAGCAGGTCATGGAGGTGGTTCAAAGCCTGCATACCTACCTGCGGGGGATCCAGGAAGCGCCGGATCGTGGCAAGGCCGCGCTATCCGCCGCCCGCGCCCGTATGGGACTCCAAGGGGCTGATCCGATTTTCACACTCCAGCGGGTGGCTTCCAACCAGCCTGCGCCCCTGGATCGCATGCTGGAAAAACTGGCGTCCGAAAGCTGGCGAGTGGTGCTGGACCAGGCGGTGGCGCAATTGGAGCGTCAGTGGTACCAGGAAGTGTATCAGCCGTTCCAGCAGAGCCTGGCCAGGCATTACCCGTTCAGTCCTGGTGCTGGCCGTGATGCCGCATTACAGGATTTTGAGCGCTTCTTCGCACCGGATGGTGTGCTGGATACATTCTACAAAGAGAACCTGAAACTGTTCCTGGAAGATCATCCAGAGCATATTGCCGGTTCCAAGCGTGCCAGCCTGGTTCGTCGCGACGTATTGGCGTCGCTGGAAAAGGCTGAAAACATTCGCCGGGCCTTCTTTACCAGAAGCGGCTCACTGGATGTTGAGTTCGCACTTGAACCGTTGCACCTGTCTTCCAACAAGCGTCGCAGTGTGATGAATGTGGACGGACAGCTGGTAGAGTTCAGTCATGGCCCGAGCCAGAGCATTCCCCTGGTATGGCCCAATACCTTGCGGGATTCGGTCGAAAGTCGGGTCACCCTGGTGCCAACGGAAGTGAACCGGTCCCCCAGGAGTCTCTCGGAAAACGGCCCATGGGCGTTGTTCCGCCTTCTGGACGAGGCAGACATCACTGGTGTGAGCAGCAGTGCGGTGGACGTGCGGTTTGCCCTGGACGAGGGCGAGATGCGTTATCGCCTGCATGCAGGCAGCAATACCAATCCGTTTACACAGAAGTTGCTGGCGGGGTACCAGATTCCGCGCAGCCTGTATTAGGCCGCCAGGTGTGGGCGCTCTGGCTTGAACGCCGCCCGGGTATTTCGTATAAGTATCGGTTTATTGATAGGGAAGGGTAATCAATGAAAGGACTCCTGCTACTCCTGTGGTTGCTGGTGACCCTCGTGGCTCAAGCCGGCACTTACCGCTGGGTTGACGAGAACGGCCAGACCCACTTCAGTGACCGCCCGCCGGTGAACACAGTCGCGGACGAAGTTTCGCTCAAGGCCGCCGCCCCATCCGCGGACAAGGCGGCCAGTGAACGCAAACGGCGAGTGAACGAGTTCCTGGAGCAGAGCGAGAGGGAGCGTGCTGAGCGCAACAGGGCGGAAGCAGAGCAGCAGGCAGAGGCGGCACAGTATGAAGCTCGCTGCCAGGCTCTTCGGGCACGGTTGAAATTCCTCAAGAGTGTGTCTGGAATCTATCGGCTCAACAACGAAGGTGAGCGGGTTTTCGTTGACGATCAGGAAAACGAGCGCCTTCGTCGTGAGTTCCGGGCAAAGGTTCAGAATGAGTGTGATAGCTGATAATTTATTCCAGGGAACGGCTTCATAAAGCTGACATTGCCTGCAGATGAGGGGACCTTCATATAAAGGCCGATAGCTTGTGCTACAGTAGTTATCACCGTGGCCGTTTTTAACCACTCCATGGTGCCTGAATCCTGCGGGAGATCATCAGACTGTCTTTTGCCGGTATTCAGTTGAAAGGTTCCAGAGTTCTAGCAAGTTCTTATCGTTACCAAACGCCGAAACAGCAGTATCGTTTACTGACAAGGAGGCAACAGATGGAAGCGAAATCCAACCAGAACGATTATGAACAGGTCAGAGAAGATCTGAGGAAACTCAGCGAGGATCTCTCCAAACTCACCAAATCCGTTGCTGAAGGGCAGAAGAGCAATATAAGCAGTCTCCGCGATGAAATCCGCCGGGAAAGCCGCGCGGCTTTTGATCAGGTGAAACAGCGGGGGGATGAGGCCATCCACCGTGCCCGTGATGCAGGCAGCAAGGCTGTCGACGATGTCGAGCACAGGATTGAGGAGCGGCCATTCCTCAGTATCATCATCATGTTCCTCGCCGGGCTGCTTGTTGGTCGGTTACTGGACCGCTGATAATGCCTGATTCAGCCTGGCTACAGGGCGTCCTGCGCAAGGCAGTAGCAGCCATTCTCGGCCTCATGCTGGGTCTGGTGCTGTTGGTCGCCCTGTTGATTACCGGTTTTTACCTGCTCATTAATGCCGCCACACTGGCGTTGTCCCCCTTCCTGGGTGAGGCCGGTGCTTTGGCGGTCACGGGGTTGGCCTGCCTGTTGTTACTGGCTTTGTTTTTCTATCGCATGACCCGTCCGGCCGCGTCGAAAAAGTCCGCAGGTGAAGGCAAGGAGGATTCTTCGGGCTCTCCGGTGGATGTCATCAGGGATCTCGTCCGCAATAATCCATTGGAAGCCGTTGCTGCGGCATTCACACTTGGTGTGGTGGAGCAGAGCGACCCGCGCCTGAAGTCGCTGCTGTTGCAGGGCGGCATGGTGCTGATGAAAGAAGCCGAAGCTGAACATGGTCAAACAGCAGGTAAAGCAGACGCACCGGCCAGCGAAAAGGAGGAGGCGCCGGTCACCTGATCGTCACCGCACCGTAACCCGCCCCATTGATAATAGCCGTGCAGTACCATTCATCTCATAGGGAGCTTGTCATGAAGTTACGCACGTTACTGCTTATCGCATTGCTGATGTCATTATTTTCTGCCGCCGCCACGTCCGGAGAGTACGGAAAAGGCGAAAACTGGGCGCCGCCGGGCCTCGAAAAATGGCACGACAAGTGGCCGGACCCCAAGCACCGATTTCACCGCAGCAAGCGCCAGGTGCACCTCGGGCCAAGACCGTTCTGGCTGGTGGAAGACATGGACGAAGGGCCCCTGAAAGAAACCCTGCAGTCCTGTCGCGCCAGAAAGCTCCGGCCCACGGATTTCTCGATCGGCCACCGCGGTGCGCCTCTGCAGTTCCCGGAGCACACCATGGAGTCCTATGTTGCCGCTGCGCAGATGGGCGCGGGCATCCTGGAATGTGACGTTGCCTTTACCAAGGACCGGGAACTGGTCTGCCGCCATGCCCAGAACGATCTTCACACCACCACCAATATCGTGACCATTCCGGAGCTGAACGCCAAGTGTACGCAGCCGTTTGTACCGGCAGATCCGCAAAGCGGCACGGAAGCACAGGCAGAATGCCGTACTAGTGATATTACACTGGAGGAGTTCAAGTCCCTGGAAGGCAAGATGGATTCGTTCAACCCCATGGCGACGACACCTGAAGAGTACCTGAGGGGTACGGCAGACTGGCGTACCGAACTGTATGGCAGTCGTGGCACTTTGCTGACCCATCGTGAAAGCATTGAGCTGTTCAAAACGTTGGGGGTGAAGTTCACGCCGGAGCTGAAAACGCCGGTAGTTGAGATGCCGTTTGAGGGTGACTACAGCCAGCAGGATTATGCCCGCCAGATGATTCAGGATTACATTGATGCAGGCGTGAACCCCGGAGATGTATGGCCGCAATCGTTCCTGCTGGACGATGTGCTGTTCTGGGTCAACGACATGCCCCGGTTTGGCAAGCAGGCTGTGTTCCTGGACCAGGAACCGATTACGGCAGAAAACTCGTCTCTGGCCTGGATGGAAAACCTGTCAGCACAGGGTGTGAATATTCTGGCACCGGCACTCTGGAAGATGCTGACCCTGGATGGCCACCAGCAGATCGTGCCATCGGAGTACGCGGATAATGCCAGGGCGGCGGGGCTGGATCTGATTGCCTGGACCGTCGAACGCAGCGGCCCGCTGGACGGTGGCGGCGGCTGGTATCACCAGACGATTACCGACGCCATCAACAATGACGGTGACGTGTTCAACGTGATCGATGTACTGGCGCAGGATGTCGGGGTCATCGGTATCTTCTCTGACTGGCCGGCGACGACCACCTTCTATGCCAACTGCATGGGGCTTGCGGGCCGACATTAGATTGCGGTTGCCCCGCAGCCGGAGTTTGCCAGAGATTCAGCCAATCGTTAGAGCGTTGATGAGAGTAGACTGGTGATAACATCATCAGACAGTAACGGTTGAGCATGAATACAAACACCAGTCCGGTATGGCAACGGTATGCCTCAGCCATTCTCAGCGGGTTTCTGGGGGATTGGCTTGAGGCGCGCGATAACCCCCTGGCTGTGCCGATGACCTTGTTTCATGGGCATGAGCCAGTCGATCCCGTTTCCCCGCTCGTTGACGAACCCGGATCCACCCTGTGTCTCTGTGTACACGGGCTGATGGAACTGGAGTCGGTGTGGACGTTCCCCGATGACGCCAGGACCCATTACGGATCACGACTGGCGGCTGCGACAAGCGGCATGACCCCGCTGACCCTCCGTTACAACACTGGCCGTCCAATTTACCGCAATGGCGAAACCCTGGCGGATTTGCTGGATTCTCTGGTCGGCCAATGGCCGGTGCCTGTCGAGCGGATCATTCTGATTGGTCACAGCATGGGCGGACTGTTGATCCGCAGCGCCTGCCACCATGGCCAGCGCCACGGCCATCGCTGGCTGGCAGTGCTCAGTGATTGTGTCTACATCGGAGCGCCTCATGATGGTTCGTGGTTGGCAAAAGGTGCCAAGGCAGCGGCAGACCTGATGAATCGGACTTCCAGGGACTATTTTCGGGTCTTGGGCGAAGTGATCGACCTGCGCAGCGAGGGTATCCGTAACCTGTCCCGTGGGGAGGTTGGAAACGGGCCTGAGGAGGAGCCACCCTTGCTGCCGGATACCCGACATTATGCCGTCTGTGGCCTGCTGGCACGCGACCGTCAGCACCCGGTTAACACGTTGTTCGGGGATGCTCTGGTGCACGAATCAAGCGCCCGCGGTCGGGAACGGGAAGGCTGGGCACTCACTGGCGTCGCCAGCTTTCCTGGCGTCGACCATATTCGCCTGGCTCATCATCCCGGTGTAGCTGCCCAACTCGAGGAATGGTTGCTGTGAACAAACATGATAGTAACTGGTGGATCGGTATGGCTGATATAGGAGCCAGTGGCATCAATCATGGTGCCCTCAAGCTGGAAAGGGTCCATCTGTCCATTGCTGATGAAACCTTCAATGTTCTCAGGCAGGTGCCAGTTACCAGGCCCTGGAGTGAGACCATTCGCGTGGTCCATCACGGCATAGCTCGCGTCTCATACCGCAGCGTCTCACTGGTGGCCGCCCGCCTTGGGCGCCTGGCAAAACAGATCAATGGACCAGAAAGATGTGAAGCTGACATTAAATAGCATGAAATGGAGATGAACAGACCGTATGGCGCATTTAACCCACATCCTGCTGATTTGCAGGTAGCCTGAGTTCAGCTAGTCGGTATAAAGGTTTACCGGTTAATTGAGAAGGAAGTCATTAATTTCTGAACTCAGAAGGATGGTTAATATGAATTACAAATCCGGTTTTGCGTGTGTAACGGTTCTGACCTCTGCCATGTTGGCAGCCCCGGTTGTCTGGGCTCAGGATAATACCGCCCGCGACACGTCGGGTGTTTACCTGAGCGGCAGCTACGGTGGTTATAAGTCCCACGGAGGGGAGTTCGATGATGAGAACGACCTGTTCGGTGTGGGACTGGGTTACAAGTTCAACCCGTTCTTTGCGCTGGAAGCCGAGTATATTGATTTCGGCAACTTTGGCGACGATGACGTCGATGGCAAGCTGAAAGGGACTTCCCTTGGCCTGGTTGGTCGGCTGCCAGTGACCGATACCTTTGGCGTTTACGCCAGGGCCGGGGCGTTCGCCTCATCGTTTGATGTGGATGCCTTCGATGAGAGTGAAACCTACGACGAGGTCAATCCGTTTGTCGGTGCCGGCGTCGATTTCCGGGTGAGCGAGCGGCTGACTGCGTTCGCGGAGTACAACCGCTATAACGTCGATATTGACGAGGACGATTTTAACGGGCAGGTCACCAATGATGGCCCGGATTTCGATACCGGTCGTGTGGGTATGCGCTTTCAGTTCTGACGCATGCATGCAGAAAAGCCCGGGGTGAAGTCCGTCCCCGGGCTTTTTCAGTATCTCTTCCACACCTACTGCACGTTTTCCAGCTCGCCGAACCGGTCCGCGAACAGCGCGGAGGACAGGTAGCGTTCGGCGGAATCCGGCAGCACCACCACGATATTCTTGCCCTGAAATTCCGGCAGTTTGCCAATCCGGACCGCCGCCACCACGGCTGCCCCGCAGGAAATCCCGCAAAGGATGCCCTCTTCCTGCATCAGCCGGTGTGCCATCTCCATCGCGTCCTGATTACTGACTATCTCTACCCGGTCGACAAGCTCCATATCCAGATTGCGCGGAATGAAGCCCGCACCGATGCCCTGGATCTTGTGGGGGGCGGGTGTCTGTTCCTCGCCAGCCCGGGCCTGCGTGATAATTGGTGAGTCCTCCGGTTCCACGGCAACGGTCGTGATGGCCTTACCCCTGGTATTGCGTATGTAGCGGGTAACGCCGGTCAGGGTGCCACCGGTGCCAACACCGGATACGAAGATATCGATGGCGCCGTCGGTGTCGTTCCAGATTTCCGGGCCGGTGGTGTCCTCGTGGATACGGGGATTGGCCGGGTTGTCGAACTGCTGTGGCATGAAGCAGTTGTCCGGGTCTTCGGCCACGATTTCCTCGGCTTTGGCAATGGCGCCTTTCATGCCCTTGGCAGGTTCCGTAAGTACCAGCTCCGCGCCCATGGCCTTCAGTACCTTGCGGCGCTCGAGGCTCATGGATGACGGCATGGTCAGTTTCAGCTTGTATCCTCGCGCTGCCGCCACGAAGGCCAATGCGATACCGGTGTTGCCACTGGTAGGTTCAACAATGGTCATACCGGGTTTGAGAGCGCCGCGTTTTTCAGCATCCCAGATCATTGCCGCCCCAATCCGGCACTTTACGGAGTAGGCCGGGTTGCGACCTTCAATTTTGGCCCAGATGGTAGCGCCGTCATTGACCCGATTGAGCTTCACCAGAGGTGTCTTGCCGATTGACAGTGAGTTGTCCTGGTAAATGTTGGCCATGGTGATCTCCTTTTGCGTTGTGGTTATCGCAAAAGGATAGCATTACGCCGCCCGGCCTGGCTGCCCGTTAATAACTGTCTTCGATGGAGAGGGTTTCCAGGCGGTTGCGGCCGTTCTGTTTGGCTGAATAAAGCGCATGGTCCGCCGTCCGCAGGAACTCCGCCGCTGACGAATCCTTGCCGGGAATGCCTGTGGCAAGGCCAATGCTGACCGTGAACCGCAGAGATTCACCCTGGTAGCGGATTCGCGCGCGCGCCAGGGCGTCCCGGAAACTCTCCAGCCGCGCGATCAGTTCCTCAAGGTCGTTGAACGAGGTGAAAATAACAAACTCCTCCCCGCCGAACCGGGTCAGCCGGTCCGTGTCCCGGCGGAAATGTTCACGCATGATGTCCGCCAGGGTTTGCAGGCACTGATCACCGGCTGCGTGGCCATAGCTGTCGTTGATATTCTTGAAGTGGTCCGCATCCACCATGGCAACGGCAAAGCCTTCCTCGTGTCGCTGGCACCAATGAAAACTCTTGTTGAACTCGGTGTCGAAATAGGTGCGGTTGCCGATCTGGGTCAGGTCGTCGGTGACGCTCAGGTGGGCCAATCTTGCGTTGGCTGATGCCAGCTCGCTGTTCAGCCGGCCCAGCTTGCGGTTCCAGTAGAACAGCAAGCCGAGTATCACCAGGGCAATTGCCGTGAGTTGGGCAGCCAGGGCATAGTCTGTTTCGGGTTGCAGGCCAAGGCTGTTCCATTGCCGTTCTATGGTTTGGCGTTCCTGTTTGGTGAGGCTGTCCACCAGCTTTTGCATGATATCGGCCAATATCGGTTCGTCATTACGGGTAGCCACGGCTGGCGCCCAGTTTACTGCCACTTTGCCGATCACTTTCAGATCGGCCAGCGCCTGTTCCTGAATGTGATAGCTGGCGGTGGCCAGGGAGCTCAGCAGAGCCGCCAGTTCCCGCTGCTGAACTTTGCGCATCCCCTCTTTTTCATTGGCCACCTCCACAAGGTTGAGATCGGGATTCCGGGTTCGTAATAGCTCCACGAAGGCATAACCTTCCCCGACCCCCACGGGGCGGTCACCCATATCATCCAGGGTATCGATGAAGGGGGCTTCGATGCGACCCACCAGGACACCGGGGATCTCGGCATAGGGTGAGGTGAAGTCCATGAAGTCGCGCCGCTCAGGGGTTTCCATCGCCATGGAAAACATGTCGCATGCGCGGTTTTTAGCCGCCCTGACGGACTCGGGCCAGCTGTTGACCGGCAGAGGTACAAACTCGATGCCGGACCTGTCGGCAAACAACCGGAAGGTGTCGGCGGCAAGGCCCTGATGCCTGCCGCTTTCGTCCAGTCCTTCGAGCGGCAGCCAGTCAGGGTTGGCACAGAAGGTGAGTTGTCGGCCCCTCTGTTCCAGCCAGGCCTTTTCCGCAGCGGTAAAGGCCACTTCTTCCACAGGTTCCGGCATCCGGCGTGCGGAGGCCCCTAGCCAGCGGTTCTCGATGGTTCTCATTTCGGTTGGGCTGATGGCTGCCAGTGCCGCATCCATAAGGGACGCGAGCGGTTCGAGGGCAGGACGAACGCCAAAACGGAGGTCCTCTCCCGATACTTCTCCGAGCTCTATTTCTCCGGCAATGGTGACACCGGCAATCCCCAGTTCCCTGACCCAGTAGTTGCCGTTGGGAAGGGCCGCGAGAGCAACATCCACGGATCCCTCGGCTAAGGCCTGAAACATGGCGCGTTGGGAAGTAAAAGAAAAGACGTTGTCGCCCAGCTCTTCACGGAAAGTGCTTTCATAATAGATGCCCGAACCGAGGGCCACCTTGAGCCCCTCCAGATCTTCGGCAGCACCGAATTTGAGGCCTTCATCCAGGGTAAAGGCGACATTGGGTATGATGTGATACGGACGGGTAAACCGGGTGTATGCCAGCCGCTCTGCAGTTTTCGACATGTTGGTCATGACGTCGATGTCGCCTGCCAGGAACATCGGGTAGAGGTCCGACCATTGCCCGACCACGGGCACAATATGCACACCGGTGAGATCGGATACCCGGTTCATGACGTCAATGGTGAGCCCCTGCAGTGTCCCCGAGTCCTGAAAACTGAAGGGAGCGTAATCACGCATGAAGCCGACCCTGACTGGGCCAATTTCACTGATATAACGTTGGTGGGCATCACTGAGACTGAATCCCTTGGGCTCGGCAATGCTGGCGCCGCCGTATTCCTTCCAGCGCTCAAACAATTCGGTTATGCGGTCTGCGGGAACGGCTTTCAGTCCTTCACTGATCACGTTGAACAGCTCATCGTTTCCGTTCAGTACGCCCAGGCGCAGGTCTTCCCGGGCCAACCCACCCAGGGGCGCGGGGCCGGCGATTTCGAGAAACCGGAAACCGGCTTCGTTTGCGTAATATTCGAGGGTCAGTCCCGGCCCGACAATTCCGTCTACCCAGCCGAAGGCGAGGGCGCGAACCAGGCTGGGGATGGAATCATAGGTGTTGAGCTCAACGCCTGCGTTGACGAGTGCATCCCGGTAATAGATGTCTCCGACAACTCCGATGCGGGCAGTGGCGAGCGCTTCCGGGGTACTGATATCAGCCAGTGGGTTGGCAGGGTCGTGCATTACATAGGTCTGGCGGATGTGGTAGGGCTCGGTGAACTGGATGTTTCTGGCCCGTTCTTCGCGATAGGAAATGCCGTCGATGACATCGATATCACCGCGCAGGAAGGCGCCGAAGATTTCTGGCCAGGTGCCGGCGCGAAATTCCAGAGTCAGGCCGGCGTGTTGGGCAACTTCCCTGAGCACATCGATAGAGAAACCGGCCGGAACACGGCCCTCGATATTGGAGTAGGGCTTGTTATCAGCAACGACGCCCACGGATACGTTCGGCTTGTCGGCTGACCATACGGGAAAAGACAGAAGAGTGAGTACCAGTACAGCGTAAAAGGCATGGAGAACAGTGTTCCGAGGCGGCCGTTGCCGGGCAATTCCAGCTCTCATTACGGGGTTCGCACTTCTGTGTTGGCTGAGTCAGGAGTGTAGTTGCCGGTGGGTGTTTTTCCCAACGAAAAGTTGCCTTCCTGTCTGTGATTCTCGACATGCGGTGATAGGATATGGCTCCGTCAGTACTGTGCAGGAAATACCATGGGCCTTTTGTTCGAACAGATCGACAGCCAGCCATCAGCGTTGGGGGAAATCACCCTCCGGCGTCGCCGGATTCCGGCGCTGGGCGACCGCGATATCTATGAGGTGAAACTGGGCGACGAGTTCCTCATGTCCAGCATGTTCGTGGATGCCGAAGTGGCATTGGCCGACCAGGGCCTGAGCGCCGTGGATGGTGACCAGCTGAAAGTGGTGGTTGGCGGGCTCGGGCTGGGATACACCGCGGTAGCGGCGCTGAAAAACGAGCGGGTAGGCGAGATGCTGGTGGTGGATGCCCTGGACACGGTGATCCGCTGGCACCAGCAGGAGAAGGTGCCGTTGGGCAAGGTGTTGAATGACGACCCACGCAGCCGTTATGTGCTGGGCAGCTTTTTTGATCTGGCGGTGTCCGAGGACGGTTTTGACCCCGAGTCACCCGGCAAGCTGTTCGACGCCATTCTGCTGGATATCGATCATTCCCCCAGGGCGCTGCTGAACGATTCCAATGCCAGCTTCTATAATGCGGAAAGTCTGGGACGGATGTCGGTTCACCTGCGGCCTGGTGGCGTCTTTGCCATGTGGTCCAATGAGCCGCCGGATGAGGAATTCATGAATATCCTGCGAACACTGTTTACCGATGTGGGCGCGAACGTCGTGTCGTTCTATAACCCCTTCCAGAACCGGGAATCCTCCAATACAGTGTTCCTGGCCAGAAAGTCGTTCAGTTGACAGAGCGCCCGGTGTAGTCCGAGAAATCCGGTTTTTTCGGCTGGTGCTGGTCGTCGGTCATGTAGGCGGAGGTGAGAATAAACTCCGCCGTCGCGCGGTTACAGGCGACGGGGATGTTCCATAGTGCGGCGATGCGCAGTAGTGCCTTGATATCCGGGTCGTGGGGTTGGGGTTCCAGCGGGTCCCAGAAAAATACCAGCAGGTCGATTTCACCTTCCGCGATCTTGGCGCCAATCTGCTGGTCGCCCCCCAGCGGGCCACTGAGCAGGCACACGATGTCGTCTCTGCCCAGGTTTTCCTTCAGTAAACGGCCGGTGGTGCCGGAGGCATACAGGCGGAGGGAGGCAAAGCGGGTCTGATTCTCGGCAACCCAGTCCACCAGTTCTCTCTTCTTGTTGTCATGGGCGACGAGAGCGACGGATTTAACGGCCATTTGCGGTAAAGTCTCCTTTTTGCGGTAGTGTCGGATAACCGACATCAGTGTTTCATATTCACCCTGAACGCGGAACAGGAAATAAGTGTTATGGCAACAGACCAATCCATCGACTGGGCCGAGACACCAGCCGCCGTCTGGCGACGCCATCGCCAGGGGCTGAGGGCCATCCGGCGACTGGACCCGATAGGCTGGAACGACCTCACTGGCATCAGCCGCCAGCAGGCGGCACTGGCCCGCAATACTGAACGTTTCCTCGCGGGCGCCCCCTCCAACAATACCCTGCTCTGGGGTGCCAGAGGCACCGGGAAATCCTCGTTGATCAAGGCCCTGCTTAACCGATACACGGGGCAGGGTCTTCGCATGATCGAGGTGGACAAGGATGATCTGGTGTATTTGCCGGAAATAGTCGACGACATTGCCGAGCTGCCCTGGCGGTTTGTGATTTTCTGCGACGACCTGTCCTTTGAAGTGGGTGAGTCCGGTTACAAGGCGCTGAAAAGCGTGCTGGAAGGCTCGCTGGAGTTGCCGCCGGAGAACGTCCGGGTCTATGCCACCTCCAACCGCAGGCACCTGATGCCCGAATTCATGGATGACAACGTAAAAAGCGAGATGCGAGGGGGCGAGCTGCACCCGGCGGAGGCCATAGAAGAACAGGTCTCTCTGGCAGACCGGTTCGGGCTGCAACTATCGTTCTACAGTTTCCCCCAGGGCGTTTACCTGCAGGCAATTGATGCACTGTTCCCTGAGGCAGTTGATCGCGACGCACTGCACCGGGAAGCCATCCGATTCGCCACCAGCCGGGGCGCTCGCAATGGCCGCACCGCGCAGCAGTTTTACCGGCAGTTCGCCGGTGATACCGGCGCTTTTTCCGGTTGAACCGACGGCTTATTGGCGGCGTGCCAGGCTAGAGGTTTGTCCGCCGTTGCGAAAGACGACTTGCGGCTTACGACCCTTGTCGGGGGCTGGTGGCTGGAACCACAACAGTAAACCGGACGCCGCCGGACTCATTGGTGGCCATCACCTCGCCACCATGATGTTCGGCAATCAGTCGCACAATCAGCAACCCCTGACCGAGGTGACCTTCCTGTTTGCCGGTTCTCACAGAAACGAAGGGGCTGAAAATATCGCTGGTGAGGTTGTCCGGCAATGACGAGCCCTCGTTGAACACGCTCAGCTCCAGTTGCCCCTGGTTGCGACGAAGGCGTACTTCAATCCGGCCCTGGTCAGGCGTGAAATCGCGGGCATTGTCCACCAGCTTGTCCAGCAGCTGCACCAGCAATTCCGGCGAGCCAAGGCATGAACAGCTGTTGGTGGGGCCGGAATAGACAATTCGATGGTCCGGATCCAGTTGTTGATAGGCTAGGGTAGTCTGGGCGACCACGTCGGCCAGATCGAAGGTTTCTTTCTCGGCGTGATCCAGGCTTTGCTCCAGCCGGGCCGCTTCGCTCATGCCCTGCAGTATCTGGCTCAGACGGTCGGTGGCCGAGCGCGCCCGTTCTATATAGCTGGCCCGGCCTGCGGGGTCGGAGGTGTGGCTCAGGTTATCAAGGGAGGAGCGCACCACAGCTACCGGCGTTTTCAGTTCGTGGGAAAGCCGCCGGGAGAAGCTTTCCAGATAGTCGGTATAACCCTGCAGGCGGTCTACCATGTGGCTGAACTGTCGTGACAGGTCGCCCAGTTCATCTTTTGCCCTTGCCGGTGGCAGGGAGCCAAGAACCCGGCCGTCGTCATCAATGGTGGCACTGACCGCCCTCTGCAGGCGGGTGATGCGCCACGACAACCAGCTGGCGTAGCCGAGCAGCACCAGCATCAAACCGATAATCAGCAACACGCTTCGGGCAATCACCGAGCCAAGGGTGCTGCCCGACAGGGCCAGAAGCTGATCCAGGGATTCTTCGAGGACCAGCACCCGGCCGTCGTCGAGTGGCTGCTTCACCAGCATATGGGGATCACCGTCCCGATGACGGACAAGGCCCGGGGATGGCAGAGCGCCGGCCTCTATACGGGTGGCTTCATCGTCCAGCAATGTGGGGTCGGGTTGGTAAAAACGCACCAGGGCGCGCAGACCATTCAGGCTGATGCGTTCGAGAATCTGTAGCGGGCTCAGGCTGTCGAATTCCGGTTCGTCGCTCTCGGAGCTTTTCTGCTGACGCGCGATTACCCAGCCGTCCGGTTCCAGAACCCAGGCACCCTGGCCCGGAGCGATCATGGTGGCAAGCCGGTTCTCGAGTGACGGCATTCGGGTAACCAGCTTTGCTGGGGCATGGCCGGCAATGGGTCCTTCCTCACCGGTGGCCTTGGCCTCGGCTCCAGGCCATGTTACCTGGAAGCCAAATCGCGCCGATGGCGCCGGCCGGGGAATTCGAAGTTCAGCCTGGTAGCCGTTGCTGACAGCCTGCCAGAAACCGCTGATGCGGTAGTCCGTTGAGCCTTCGTCTCCGGGTTCGATGGCATTGATAGCCCCAGGCGCTTGCGGGCGAATAAAACGTCGGGTGGCCTGGTTGTCGTCAATGAAATAGAGCTGGATCTGGTCGTGGGGCCGGTCCGGATTGCCGGGGTTGAAAAATTCCGCTGCCCGGCCACTGACGCGGACAAGTAGATAGAGATGGCTATGATTTACGGCTGCCTGCCATGAAACTTCCGCCGCATTGCTATCGGTGAGTTGTTGTGTACTCTGCCATTGCTGGCCGGTTTCTTCCTCGTCATAACCCGGCCAGTCATCGCCGTATCCATCCAGGTTTGGGGTTCGGGACAGCAGGTTGGCGTATATCACGGGGGCGCCGGCATTAATGGCCGTGCTGTCCCCCAGTTGCTCTGCCGCTAGGCCGGCAACGCGCTCAGCCTGGCCCTGCAGTTGGCGGGCGGCCTGGTTCCGCAGGGCCTGGTCCAGCTCCAGCACGAACTGCAGGCCTGCCCAGGGAATCAGCAGCATCAAGAGGCTGGCAATGAAGAGTTGGCGTTTCAGGGTCAAAGCTCAGGCCTCATGGGCGTTCCAGCGGTAACCCATGCCATAGGCCGTGTGAATGCCATCGAAGTGGTCATCAATCTGCAGAAACTTGCGACGTATCCGTTTGATATGGGAGGTCACCGTGTTGTCGTCCAGCACTGTGCTGGCGGCTTCCATCAACTGGTCACGGCTGCGCACGTGGCCCGGATGCTGAACCAGGGAATGCAGCATCCAGAATTCCGTTACCGTCAGGTCGATGGGCTCGCCGTTCCATTGTGCGGTCATCCGGTCCACGTTCAGGGCCAGTCGGCCCCTGTGCACCACTTCGTCCGGCTGTTTCAGGGCCTCTGCCCAGGCATCCGCCCGGCGCAGCAGGGCAGTTACGCGGGCCAGCAGGTGATCCATGCTCATGTCCTTGGTGACATAGTCGTCTGCCCCCAGCCGCAGGCCGTGCACGGAATCGATATCGCTGTCCCGTGCCGTGAGGAAGATAATCGGCAGGGTTTTTGACAGGCTTCGCAAGTCCTGACACAGGGTGAACCCGCCCTCGGGCTCGTCACCCAGGCCCACATCAATAATCGCCAGGTCCGGCAGGGCGGTGCGCAATATCTGGAAGGCGCTGGAGCGATCCCCATAGGCGGACACCCGGTATCCCCGGCGCTCGAAAGCGTCACGGTAGTTCTCCCGGATAGCGGGTTCATCTTCGATCAACACGATGTGTCGCTTCATAACCTGCAGCCATTTCCCTGTTATTGCAGGCTCCTATTTAACCATGGCCTGAGGCCAGAACAAGGTAAAGCGACCGGTTTGCCATAATTCATCATTTTTCCGACGCCGGATCGCCAGATTATGACACTGGATCGACCTTTCCAGGGGGTGAAATAGACACCAGTTGCCAACAGGCGTGTGTTTACTTCACTGAGACAAGGAAGCGGAATGATGCTGCTCACCCATGTAGTGCCCTCTTCAACAACCACAACGAATGCCGGGTGCCGGCAGGCGAGAACAGCCAGAAGGAGACTCTCCCTACGTGCCCGGCGCTGCCTGGAAGGGGTTTCACTATGGCTGGCGGTGCTGCTGTTTCTGTTTGTACATCCCGTCTTTGCCGAGGCTTCGGAAACCGGCCAGGAAGGCACCGGTGAGTTTCATTTTGTGGATGATGGCGGCCAGCGCGAAGGGTCTGCGACGCTGCTCAGTACCGATTACCAGGTGACCGTCAGCGGCCTGATTGCGGATACCCGATTGCGCCAGAGTTTCCGCAATACCGGCCAGCAATGGCGCGAAGGCGTGTTTGTGTTCCCGTTGCCGGAAAATGCCAGTGTGTACGGCATGACCATGACCGCGGGTGAGCGGGTGATCATGGGCGAAATCCTTGAAAAGCAGGAAGCGAAACGCCAGTACACCAGGGCCAAAGAGGAAGGCCGCAAGGTCGCAAGGGTGGATCAGCAAAGGCCTAACCTGTTTACCACCCGCATGGCGAACATCCCGCCCGGTGAAACCATTACCGTGGAGCTTCGTTATCAGCAGGCCGTGCGCTACCAGTCCGGTGAGTTCGAACTGCGCCTGCCCACCACGCTGACACCGCGTTATATGCCCGGCCAGGCTCTGGACAACCAACCGGCCCAATGGGCCGGCGGCTGGGCCACCCCTACCAACGAAGTGCCGGATGCCGACCAGATAAGCCCGTTCACGGTGCTTGCGGAGGATGTCGGGCCAGGAAGCCATCGGGCGACGATAGCCCTGAACATCAATGCCGGCCTGCCGGTCAGCCGGGTGTCCAGCCCCAGCCACCGCATCAACAGCACCTGGACTGGCAATGCCGTTGAGGTAGCTCCGGAATCCGACGCCGTGCTGATGGACCGCGACCTTGTTGTGCGCTGGGCTCCGGCCCGGGGCATGGAACCCTCAGCGGCCGTCTTCCATGAGCAGTGGCAGGGCGAGGACTACCTGCTGGCGCTGATGGTGCCGGGACTGGACGGTGACCAGCGACTGCCTCGGGAACTGGTGTTTGTGATCGATACCTCTGGTTCCATGGCGGGGGAGTCTGTCCGCCAGGCCCGTCGGGCGCTGTTGCGTGGGCTGGAGACACTTGCGCCGGACGACCGGTTCAACGTGATCCAGTTCAACAGCCAGACTCACGCGCTGTTTATGGAGTCGGTGCCGGCGTCTGCCAACAATATTGCCCGGGCCCGCCGCTACGTGCAGGGACTGAACGCCAATGGAGGAACTGAGATAGCTCCTGCGCTGGATGCGGCGCTGAAAGGCAGCCACAGCGATGGGGAAGCTTCTGCAAGAGTCCGCCAGGTGGTGTTCATTACCGATGGTTCCGTAGGTAACGAAGCGGCCCTGTTCGGGAAGATCAGCAACCAGCTGGGGCGCAGCCGGCTGTTTACGGTCGGTATCGGCTCGGCACCCAATATGCACTTCATGCGGGAAGCCGCGCGGTTTGGCCGAGGCACCTATACCGCCGTCAGCGACCTTTCGGACGTGGAGCGGCCCCTGGATGAGTTGTTCGCCAAGATGGAGGCGCCGGTATTGACGGACATCGCGGTCAGTTGGCCCGGCCAGCCGGCCGTAACCGAAGCCTTCCCTGACCGCGTTGGCGACCTGTTCCGGGGCGAACCGATGATGCAGGTGGTGCGTGGGCTTCCGGCGAAGGGGGAGCTGGAGGTCTCCGGGCGGCTGCCGGATGGTAGCCATTGGCAGCAGGCACTGAGCCTGGATCAGGCGGCCCCGGGCAAGGGCCTGCATCGCCACTGGGCGCAACAGAAAGTCAACGGGCTTATGGATAGCGGGCTTACTGGCCAGATTGATGAGGATGCGCGGAAGAAAGTAACTGATCTCGGACTGAAGCATCAGTTGATGACGAGATACACCAGTTTTCTGGCTCAGGAAAGAACACCCTCCAGACCGGCAGCTGAATCTCTCGCCACTGACAGCGTGCCCACCCTGTTACCCGCCGGAAGCCAGGGCACGATGTTGCGTTACCCGCAGACGGCCACTCTGTCGCCATTGTTGATGGCTATTGGCCTGGTAGGGCTGATGTTCGTGGCGGCCATTACCCTGCTGCAACGGAGGGTATTCGGATGAACCGTCTGATTCTCCTTCTGGCAACGACGTTTGCAACCGTGCTTGCGGCAGGGTTGTGGATTCCGCTCAAGGCCATTGCGGCTCAGGAGCTCCTTGAGCTGGCCTGGGCTGAGAGTCAGGCGCGACAACAGGAAACCCGGCCCTGGCCCTGGGCAGATACCTGGCCGGTGGCCCGCCTGACGATGCCGGAAACCGGCCAGTCACTGATCGTGCTGGACGGCGCCCATGGCGAAAGCCTGGCCTTCGGTCCGGGGCAGGTATTGGGTAACGGTGGCCAGGCGGGGCCGGTGGTGATAGCTGGCCATCGCGACACCCATTTCCGGGGCTTGCAGCACCTGGAAACCGGCAGCCAGGTTCGTTTGCAGAGCCGGGACGGCGACTGGCGCATTTTTCGGGTTGATCGTATCCGCGTCGTCGACAGCCGTCACGAGCAGATCAATACCGCACAGCTGCCACAGGATTCGTTGTTGCTGGTAACCTGTTACCCCTTCAATGGCCTGGAGAACAATGGCCCGCTACGCTATGTGGTGGAGGCCACAGCCGAGTCCCTGATGACCGCAGATGAGGCCAACAACACCTTGTCAGTTGAGGCTGTTGCCGGAACCTGATTTTGGCGTACACTTGTGCGCCAAAAAACTGCATCAGGGTTTTGTGTTCGATGGGATTGATCAGGAAGTTTCTGGCCTGGCTGACGGTGCCGGTCATTTGTTTGTTTGCGCTGGTTCTGTATGTGGCCAGGCCCTTTAATCCGGACAACAACCGGTTGCTGGGGTGGACGGTTGCCCGGGTTGGCCGCTTCTTTCTGGGTATGAAGCGGCCACTGGAGGGCACTGACAACCTGCCGCAGGATCGGCCAACAGTGGTTATTGCTAACCACCAGCACAATGATGACCTGTTCGTGATGGGTGATCTGCTGCCGCCCCGAACGGTTACGGTGGGTAAATCGTCGCTGATCTGGGTTCCGTTCTTTGGGCAGGTGTTCTGGCTTGGCGGCAATGTCATTCTTGACCGGGGCCGTTCCCACAAGGCTATTGCCGTTATGCAGGCCACCAGTGAAGCCATCAGCCGTGACCGCAAGAGCCTCTGGGTGTTTCCAGAAGGTACCCGTAGTCGCGGCCGTGGCCTGCAGGGTTTCAAAAAAGGGGCCTTCCATGCTGCTGTTGCAGCCGGTGCACCGATCACCATGGTCTGTGCCAGCCAGTATTATGATCGCACCCTGGGATGGGCCGGGCGCAGGGAGCCGGTAGCAATCCGGATTCTGCCCCCGGTGGAAACGGCGGGTCTCACCGCCGAGGATATCCCGCAGCTGATGGCACGTTGCCACCAGCAAATGGAAACCGCCATCGCCTCCCTTGCCCCGAGTTCCTGATCCGGCCTGGTAACTCTGGCTGCGCCATTGGCGGAAGTGCTTGAAGCGGCAGGCAAAACAGGGCAGTCTTTCGGGGACTGTTTTGCGGCCGGCGGTAGCTGGCGCCATCAAGAAGGCTTGACGATGATTGTACCTGTTTCTGCTGTTTTCGCCGCCGTTCTCGGACTGCTGTTGCTGGTGTTGTCCGGGATGGTTTCCCGCTTCCGTCTGAAGTATCAGAAAAGCCTCGGGGTGACCGACGACCGGGATTTCGAGGCAGCGGTGCGTGCCCAGGCCAACCTGGTGGAGTACGCCCCCCTGGGCCTGCTGATGCTCGCTATCGCAGAGCTGAACGGGGTGTCCAGTGGCCTGGTTTACTGGACCGGGATGGCGTTCGTGGTCGGGCGTGTGCTCCATGCTTTTGGCATGATCAACGGTCGGGGAGGCCCCCACATCGCCCGAATGACCGGCATCCTGTTGACGTGGGCAGGCATCCTTGCCATTGCCGTGCTGCTGCTCTGGAACGTGTTCCAGGTATACGGCTGAGTTCCTTACAACGCCTGAGCCATTTCCATGGTGAGGTATTCCAGCTCCAGCCGGCGGTTGGCGGCATGGTCTTCGGGGCGCGCCAGGGGGCGATCGCTGCCCCACCCACATACCAGAACCTGGCTTTCCCTGACACCTTCACGAATCAGCATCTTGGCGGCGCTGCTTGCCCGAAGGCGTGAGAGGAAATGGTTGTACTCGCTGACACCAAAATTATCGGCGTGTCCGTGGATGCGTACCTGTACACCCGGGTTGTGCCTTAGGTAATCGGCATGCTGGCGCAGGATGGCCTGATCCTGATCATCCAGCCGGTGCTTGTTGAAGCCGTAGTGAAAGCGCAGGCGGTGTGGCTTGCTGGGAGCGTCGTCGGATGCCAGGGCCGGCATCGCAAGGCCGGATTCGATGGCCGCTCTGGCGAGTAGCTCCGGGTTGTCCAGTATCAATACAGTCATGGCAGTTTCCTTGTTTACACGTCCATTTTTTTTATTGTCCCGGCAACTATTGGCCGTGGCCGGGACAACGGCAATTGGCGATTGGTCGAAACCCCTGTGCAATGCTCTTTCCGAGCACTGTGCGATTCGCCCCATTTGCGGCTGCCCTGATTGAATGTCATTTGTATGACCGTCGTGTGACAACCGCAGAGTAGCCTGTATTGAGGCACCACGCACAGTTTGTTTTGCCTGTGGTTCGGTAAATCGCTTCAGGTCCCATTACAGCGCGAAAAACTGGCCATGCTGTGGTAAAAAGCACATCTCCCGGGACAAATTATGACGAATTGTGACCATCCATGCTGATCATCCCTGCAGAAAACTCGGTTAACTGGAAACGCCCACCCTGGGTGACCCTCGGTTTGATGCTGGCCTGTTTGCTGGTATTCACCTTCTACCAGGGCAATGACAGCCGTTTGCTTGAGCAGGCCATTGAGGAATACCAGGAGTCGGACCTGCAACCGCTTGAGGCCCCGGTATACGAAGACTACCTGCAACGCCAGATCCGGTTTGAGGGAGACGAAGAGCGGGTTTACGAGTTGCAGAGTTTCCAGCAGTTGCGCCAGGAGGGGAGCGATCTGTGGATTGCGTACAGCCTGCTCTCAGACCGTGAGTTCTACCAGTACATGGTGGAAAACCGGGACCTGTTACTGGCGCCCGCGGAACGTCGCCGCTGGATGGACCAGCGGGGCGACATCCAGGCCCGACTGATGGACCGCCTGAGCGCCAACCAGTTGGGCCTTGTGCCTGCAGAGTTCTCTCTCTACACGCTTGTTACCTATCAGTTTCTGCACGGTGGCTGGGGACACATCATTGGTAACCTTGTGTTCCTGTTCCTGCTGGGCTTTACCGTTGAGAAAGCCCTCGGCCCGGGGCGTTACCTGCTGGCTTACTTGCTTTGTGGTGTGATTTCCGGCGTGGTTTTTACCGCTTTCTCCATGGGCAGCCACATACCGCTGGTGGGCGCGTCTGGCTCCATATCCGGTCTGATGGGTATGTACGTGGCCATTTACGGGCTGCAGAAAATCCGCTTTTTCTATTTTGTCGGCGTGTACTTCAACTATTTCCGCGCACCGGCGCTGGCGATTCTGCCGGTTTGGCTGGGCAAGGAAATCTATGATTACTGGTTCGCCGGCGCCACCGGCATTGCCTATATGGCTCACGCCGGAGGGTTGGCGGCGGGTGCGGGGATGGTCTGGTTGCTGGGCAAGAGCTGGCTTCAGGTGAAGGACGAGTTTTTCGAGCCGGAAGACAACGAGCAGGACGAGCGCTTCACCGCCGGCTACAGCCAGGCGTTGGCCAGCCTGGGGCGAATGGAATTTGACCTGGCCAGGCGCCAGTTCGATGCGTTGAGGAACCATTACCCTGATCGCCTCGTTCTGTTGGAGCATCTTTACCAGCTGGCAAAACTCCGCCCCGACCTTCCGGAATACAGGGAGCGGGCACGGGAGTTGATGAGCGAGTCCCTCAACCGCCGCCAGCCCGGACAGATGATTGAAATCTGGCAGGAATACCTGGGTAAGGGAGAAAGCCATCAGCCATTGAGCGCGGAAGACCATAACCGGGTTCTGTTTACCAGCCTGAAACAACACGACCTCAAAGCTGCCGAGAAGGCCTTCGAGAGGCTCAGAAGCACCGGCGATGAGCTCCTCACAGGGGAGGCCTGTCGGTTGCTGGTCGAGGAGTTTGAAAAACACCAGATGGCACCAAAGGCTCGCCATTACAGGCAGTTGTTGCAGGAAGGCTGACTCATTGGTTGGTGCCCCCGGTAACCGGCCTACTCCTGAGCAGAAAAAGAAGCCCTGGGGCCCTTCACCGGCTCCCGGCTTTCAACCTGCTGCAGATAAACGTCGATCTGTGCATGCAGCGGGTGATTAAGGCACCGCTTCCTGATGAAATTCAGGAACGCAGAGGCCTTTTCCCACTGTCCCATACCGTTAGCCAGGGCCTGTGCGACGAGAAGGTAAGCCGGAGCGAGTTCGTCACTGTCGGGGAAACGCTTGTGAAAGTCCTGCAGAAGCTTCAGGGTCGGCTTGTAATGACCACGCTGATAAAGACTGCGGGCACAGCGCACTGAAAGCCCTGGCTCGTCGAGCCGGAACCCCGGTTCTGCTTTTTCGATGACCGCCAGCAACGCCGCAATACCATCCCCGTCGTTCTTCTCCGCCAGCATGTTCAGCAAGCGGGGATGATACCGGTACAGTTCCGGAATATCGTTGCGGGCGGTCAGCAGCTGGTGCAGTTGCCCCAGCCTGAGAGTGTTCTGTGGGTCCCGCTTCAGGGCCTCTTTGAGCATCGACTGCACGCGATCGTAATTGCCGTCTTTCAGGTTCATGTCGATGTCGGCATCAAACCGCCGGGTCCGGTCCCGGTTCTGCATGTCCCCGGCCTGGTCTTCCTCCTGCAGGTCGCTGGCAAACCCGAGCTCCTCCTGATACTGGAACAACAGGTAACCCAGCATGTGAAACAGTATCAGCGTAAAGGTACTGTTGAGAAACCCTGCCAGGGTGCGCGCAACCCCGGGAGGAAAGTGGGTAAGCGCGAAATCCTGTGCGGCGCCGGAAGCCAGTGTGAGCAGAATCAGATATCCGTAGAGCAGGAAATAGGGCGCACCAATCCGCGAGATCAGCACCGCAAGATTCATCGGATTGACCGCCGCCATCACCGAGTGCTCCATAGCCAGCACCATAATGCTGGCGGGCAGTGCCAGTATCACGAACGCCAGCGTCAGGAACATCAGCAATGGCCCGCCCACCATGGCGGCAGCTGTCACCATCCCGCCCATCAGCGCAAATACCAGTATCTGCAGTATAACGATATCGAAACCGCTGCCACTGAAAGCCACGGCGACAGGTGGCGGTTTCATGTGGCCTTCAGCCGTGTGGCTGATGACCGCGTAGGTGTATTTCAGAAGGGCCAGGGCAAGCACCAGGGTGATAATCAGGCCGACGAGATTGCCACTGACCAGCAAGGGCACCAGTGTGCAGATGGCAATGACCATCAGCGGGTCGGTATGGAACGGGTAACGGAAAAAAGCGCCAATCCGGTTCCAGAAAGGCACCACCTCGGTGGCGGCGCCCAGATAGCGCATGGCGCGGCTGCAATGTGGGCACAGGGCCTGTTGCTTGCGGGTGTCGGCATCCGGCATGCAGCGGGTGCAATAATGGATCTGGCACTCCCCACAGTGCCATTTTGCGGGTTCGCCGGGGTGGTAATGGCAGTCGTGTTTCACAGTCGGCCTGGTTCTGGTGGCTCAGAAGATTAAGGGCCAATGATGGCAGAAGGCAGGGCATGTCACCAGACGGCTGTGTCGCAAATGCCGGCATTTGTCAGCCTATCGGACGGTTATCTCCACCCCGTAAGTGCGCTTCGGTAGACTGTCACCGGAGATACTGCGTATCAGTATCGGCATACACAGATTTAACGGAGTCATTTTGGAACAGGCAGCGGATCTGAATGGAGCAGCTGACAGGGCAGCAGGCCGGGCTGATCATCGGTACAGCTGGCGGCGTATTCTGTCTCTCGCTCTCAAGCACAAGCCAAGACTGGTGCGGGCCAATCTGCTGGCCATCCTGGCGACGGTGGTCAGCGTGCCGATTCCGCTGTTGTTGCCAGTATTGGTGGATGAGGTCCTGCTGGACGAGGCCGGCCCTGTGTTGCCTGTCATGCAGAGTGTCCTGCCCGAATCGTGGCATCTTCCGGTGGTGTATATCGGCCTGATGGTCGTGACAGCGTTCCTGCTGAGAATGCTATCGCTGACCTTCAATGTGCTCCAGTCACGCGAATTCTCCAAGATCTCCAAGGACGTGGTTTTCCGTATCCGTTCGCGTTTACTGGGTCGTCTGCAACGGATCGCAATGTCGGAATACGAAACCCGTGGCTCCGGCGGCATAACCAGCCACTTTATCACTGACCTGGACACCATTGACCAGTTTCTGGGGACCACCATCAGCCGGTTCCTCGTGGCAAGCCTGACCGTCACCGGCACTGCGGTCGTGCTGATGTGGGTGCACTGGCAGCTGGGGCTGCTGATACTGCTGTTCAACCCACTGGTCATCTTCGCCACCATGCTTATCGGCAAGCGGGTGAAGGACCTCAAACGCCAGGAAAACAGTGCCTATGAGGATTTCCAGGGTGATCTGACCGAAACCCTGGACGCCATTCACCAGCTCCGCGCCGCCAACCGGGAACAACATTACCTCCACCAGTTGATCGGTCGTGCCCGAACGGTCCGCGATCACGCCATCCAGTTCGAGTGGCGCAGTGATGCCGCCACCCGGGCCAGTTTTGCCCTGTTCCAGTTCGGCGTGGACACCTTCCGTGCGGCGGCGATGGTAACGGTACTGTTCAGCGATCTGAGTATCGGCATGATGTTCGCCATCTTCGGCTACCTCTGGTTCATGCTGACCCCGGTACAGGAAATGCTGAACATGCAGTACGCCTGGTTTGCGGCCAACGCCGCGATTGCACGTATCAACCGTTTGCTGGAGCTGGAAGAGGAACCGCGTTACCCCGCCCTGGAGAACCCCTTCAAAAACAGGCACACAGTAGGCCTTGCCCTGAAGAACATTCACTTCAGTTATGGCGAGGAAGCCGTTCTCAAGGGAATCAACCTGCACCTGGACCCGGGAGAAAAAGTAGCTGTTGTGGGGGCCAGTGGTGGTGGCAAGTCCACCCTGGTACAGGTGATTCTGGGCATGTATACGCCGCAGCAGGGGGAGGTGCTCCTGGGCGATGTTCCTGTCCAGCGCATCGGGCTTCCCTGTCTTCGCGAACATGTGGCCACCGTGCTGCAGCATCCGGCCCTGTTCAACGATACCGTGCGACAGAATCTTACCCTCGGCAGGGACAGGACCGACGCCGAGATGTGGCAGGCGCTCGCCATCGCCCAGCTGGACAAAACCGTGGCCGAAATGCCGCGCCAGCTGGACACCATGATCGGTCGCCAGGGCGTGCGTCTGTCCGGTGGCCAGCGCCAGCGTCTTGCCATTGCGCGGATGGTCTTGTCAGATCCTTCCGTGGTGATTCTGGACGAAGCGACCTCTGCGCTGGACGCGGAAACCGAGTTCCAGCTACATCAGGACCTTGAGGATTTTCTGCGCCAACGTACCACCCTGATCATTGCCCACCGGCTCAGTGCGGTGAAACAGGCTAACCGGGTGTATGTCTTCGAGGACGGCTACATCACCGAGGAAGGGCATCACGACGAGCTGATTGCCCGTCAGGGACTGTACGCCCAGCTCTACGGTGACCGGCAGGCCTGAGGCAAGGGCGTAACGAATGTTTACATTCTGCGCTGATCCCGGAGAGTTGCGCGGCGTAAATATGCGTTAACTACTTATTACAGAAGAAACCCATAGTGCCGTTAATTGTGCTTGAGCATGACAGCCGCACCGGCAGCCCGCACGCCCGAGGTATTCCCCCAATGAATGATTCCACCGATGTTGCCACGGCAGAACGTCTGCGCACTGACTGGCAGGTGCTGTTGATTCTGCTTGCCCACATACCGGTTGTGGCCCTGTTGGTGCCGATCGGTTTTGACACGCATTCGTTTGCTGTTGCCGGGTCTCTGTTGATGGGTCTTCTGGTTGGAGCCAGCTACGGCCTGCTTCGGGGCACCCGCGCGCTATCAGTAGTGTTCGCCTTCGCCATGATGATGTTCTCCGCCACCATGATTCAGGCCCAGATGGGGCGTATCGAGATGCACTTCCACATTTTTGCAGCAATGGCACTGCTGATCATCTACCGCGACTGGCTGCCGGTAGTGGTAGCCGCTGTTGTGATTGCGGTCCACCATCTGGCCTTCACTGGCCTGCAGATGTCTTCCGTCAGTTTCGGCAATACACCCGTAACGATCTTCAATCATGAGGCGAGCTGGTCGGTAGCAATGGTCCATGCGGCCTTCGTGGTGTTCGAAGCGGGTATTCTGGTCTTCTTCGCCATCCGCATGGGGCAGGAGCGCGAGCAGTCAATGCAGATCATAGAGGTGGTGCGGAACTTCGATACAGAGAAGGATCTGACCGGGCGTATTGAGGACCGCGGGAATGATATCACGGCAGCGTCGTTCAACAGCATGATGGCGCGGTTCGAAGCATTGATTGCCATGGTGAGGGATCTCTCTGGCCGGCTGAGTGACAACGCGCGTAGTCTGCAGGAAGTCAGCGTTCAGTCCGGAAACATTGTCAGCGAGCAGCAACAGCAAACCGACCAGGCCGCGACGGCAATGAACGAGATGGCGGCCACTATCCAGGAAGTGGCCCGCAATGCCCAGGCCGCCTCCGAGGCTGCTGTACAGGCCTCAGTGGCGTCGGTAGCGGGCAGCGGCAATGTGAGCGACGCCGTAAAACTGACAGAGGCTACCAACACCGCGCTGGAAGATTCTGCCCGCATGGTTCAGGAACTGGTGGACAAGATCCAGTCCATCGCCACAGTGATCGGTTCGATCAGTGACATATCCGATCAGACCAATCTTCTGGCACTGAACGCGGCCATTGAAGCTGCCCGGGCTGGTGAGCACGGGCGGGGGTTTGCAGTAGTGGCCGATGAGGTGAGGAACCTTTCCCGGCGCACCCAGTCGTTTACCGATGATATCCGCACCACGATTGGCGAACTGACCGGCGTTTCAGAGGGCAGTCTTGCGGCCATCGAGATCGGCCAGACCCGTTCCCGGGAGACCACCCATGCCATTCGCAAGGCCGGAGAGGCGCTGGCACTGATAGAAAGGGCGATCGCAGAAGTCAGCGAGATGAACCAGCAGATTGCTGCGGCTTCCGAGCAGCAGGCGACGGTATCCTCTGAAATCAATGAGAACATCCAGCGGGTGGCTGGCCAGAGTAACGACGTGGTTTCAGAAGTGGGCAAGGCGGGAATCATGGCGGGAGAACTGGAGTCAGTGGTTGATGAGGTCAATGCGCTGGTCAGCGAGTACCGAACATCCTGAGGTGTTTTGCCGGCGGTATTCACCGTCGCAATACCGAACATTCACGGAACCGCAGTTGAAGTCTGGTCAATCAGTGCAATAGTTATAGGTGACTTCCATCGCCGGGGTCTTTGGGTCAGTGTATTCGTTTATTGAAGAGTGCATTGATGCAAAGGCTCCTGCAAAGCCTTCCGGAATTTTCGGATATTGAAAAAGGAGGCACCTCATGTCGAAACAAAGCCTGAGTAAAGACAGTCTCAACACCCTTTCCAGCCTTGAAGCTGGCGGTAAAACCTACCACTACTACAGCCTGCCCAAGGCCGCCGATGCCCTGGGCAACATAGACAAGCTGCCGTTTTCCCTCAAGGTGCTGCTGGAGAACCTGCTGCGCAATGAGGACGACACCACTGTGGACCGGGGTCATATCGACGCTATGGTTCAGTGGATGAAAGACCGCCGATCCGACACCGAAATCCAGTTCCGTCCGGCCCGTGTGTTGATGCAGGACTTTACCGGCGTGCCCGGTGTGGTGGATCTGGCGGCCATGCGTGAGGCCGTCAAGGCGGCAGGCAAAGACCCGGCCATGATCAACCCGTTGTCACCAGTAGACCTGGTAATTGACCACTCGGTGATGGTGGACAGGTTTGGTGACCCGTCGGCGTTCAGGGACAACGTTACCATCGAGATGGAACGCAACCAGGAGCGCTACGAGTTCCTGCGCTGGGGCCAGCAGGCCTTCGATAATTTCCGCGTGGTGCCGCCGGGTACCGGTATCTGTCACCAGGTGAACCTGGAGTATCTGGGAAAAACGGTCTGGAGCAAGGATCAGGACGGCAAAACCATCGCCTATCCGGACACCCTGGTTGGTACGGATTCACACACCACGATGATTAACGGCCTGGGCATCCTTGGCTGGGGTGTGGGCGGTATAGAAGCCGAAGCGGCCATGCTCGGCCAGCCGGTGTCCATGCTGATTCCGGAAGTGGTCGGGTTCAAGATTACCGGCAAGCTGCGGGAAGGTATCACCGCCACCGACCTGGTACTCACCGTCACAGAAATGCTGCGCAAAAAAGGTGTCGTGGGCAAGTTCGTGGAATTCTACGGTGATGGCCTGAAAGATATGCCCGTCGCTGACCGGGCCACCATTGCCAACATGGCGCCGGAATACGGTGCCACCTGCGGCTTCTTCCCAGTAGACGAACAGACCATCAAATACATGCAGCTGACCGGCCGCGAAGAGGGCCAGCTTGAACTGGTGGAGGCCTATGCCAAGGCCCAGGGTCTATGGCGGCAACCGGGCCAGGAGCCGGTGTACACCGACAACCTGGAACTGGACATGGGCGAAGTGGAGGCCAGCCTGGCTGGCCCCAAGCGCCCACAGGACCGCGTGGCCCTGAAAAACATGAAGGCGTCGTTCGAGCTGCTGATGGAAACGGCGGAGGGTCCGGCAGACACCCGCGAAGACAAGCTGGAGTCCGAAGGTGGGCAGACCGCTGTCGGAGTGCAGGACAGCTACCATCACGCGGCCAGCCAGCCCCTGGAAATGAACGGGCTGAAGAGCCGTCTCGACCCGGGCGCCGTGGTTATTGCAGCCATTACCTCCTGTACCAACACCTCCAACCCGAGTGTGATGATGGCTGCCGGCCTCATTGCCCAGAAAGCCGTGGCGAAAGGGTTGCAGACAAAACCCTGGGTGAAAACCTCCCTGGCTCCCGGGTCGAAGGTAGTGACGGATTACCTGAAAGTGGGTGGTTTCCAGGACGATCTCGACAAGCTGGGATTCAACCTGGTGGGCTATGGTTGCACCACCTGTATCGGTAACTCGGGCCCGCTGCCGGACGCAGTTGAAAAGGCCATTGCCGATGGTGACCTCACCGTTGCCTCGGTGTTGTCCGGTAACCGCAACTTCGAGGGCCGGGTGCATCCGCTGGTGAAAACCAACTGGCTGGCGTCGCCGCCGCTGGTGGTCGCCTATGCACTGGCCGGGAACGTGCGCCTGGACCTTTTCAAGGATCCGCTGGGTGAAGACAGCGATGGCAACCCGGTCTATCTGAAAGACCTGTGGCCAAGCCAGCAGGAAATTGCCGAGGCGGTCGAGAAGGTCAAGACCGACATGTTCCACAAAGAGTACGCCGAGGTTTTCGACGGTGACGACACGTGGAAGTCCATCAAGGTGCCGGAAAGCAAGGTGTACGAGTGGTCAGACAAATCCACCTATATTCAGCATCCGCCCTTTTTCCAGGGCCTGAAGGAAGAGCCGGACGCCATTGATGACATCCAGGATGCGCACATACTCGCCATGCTCGGGGATTCCGTTACCACGGACCATATTTCTCCGGCTGGCTCGTTCAAGCCTGACAGCCCCGCGGGTAAGTACCTGCAGGAGCACGGGGTGGAGCCGAAAGACTTCAACTCCTATGGTTCCCGCCGGGGTAACCACGAGGTGATGATGCGAGGCACCTTTGCCAACGTTCGTATCAGAAACGAGATGCTGGACGGTGTCGAGGGTGGCTTTACCCGGCATATCCCCTCTGGTGATCAGATGCCCATCTATGATGCGGCCATGAAGTATCAGGAAGAGGGCACCCCGCTGGTTGTCATCGCTGGCAAGGAATACGGCACCGGTTCCAGCCGCGACTGGGCAGCCAAGGGCACCCGCCTGCTGGGTGTGAAGGCAGTCGTGGCCGAGTCCTACGAGCGCATCCACCGTTCCAACCTGATCGGCATGGGCGTCATGCCGCTGCAGTTCCAGGAAGGGGTGGATCGCAAGAGCCTGAAGTTGACCGGTGAGGAGACGATCAGCATCAAGGGGCTTTCCGGTGATATCAAGCCGGGCCAGAAGCTGGAGATGACGGTAACCTACCCGGACGGCCACACGGAAACCTGTGAACTGCTGTCGCGGATCGACACCGCCAATGAAGCAGTGTATTACCGCCATGGAGGCATCCTGCACTATGTGGTGCGGGAAATGCTGAAGTCAGCTTGAGAAAGCAGCCTGAACAGGGCGGGGGTTCCGGGTCCAGCGGGCCGGAACCCCCGCAACAGGTGCTCCATCTTCGGTTTTGAGGTAAGCTGAGGCATTGCAGAAGCGCGTTTCAAAGCCGAATGAAAACAGGAGTTGCCGAGAGCTGACCATGTCTTCTTCCCACCAGTCCCCCGATGACATCAAGGCAAAACTCAACCTGGAAACCTCCCGGATCAACTGGCATGACCTGCAGGTTTACTACGCCCGTGGGCATGTCGTGAAGGTGTCCCCGGAGCTGGATCTGCTCGACGTCGCCGCCGAACTGGCGGCGGACAACACCGCCCGTTTCCAGCAATGGATGAGCGCTGGGCAGGTGGGGGACGTTGCACCGGAACTCGCTCAGCAGTGGTATGACAGTAATGCCGAGCTCTGGGCAGTGGTTATTGCGCCCTGGGTGCTGGTACAGGACAGGTCCGACCATGTGCTTCACTGAACCGGTCGGGGAAACGTTGTGAAGCTGCACTATTTTCACGGCCGTGGCCCGTTGCGGGCCCTGGTTATGGTTCGGGACCGGCGTCGGGTTGAACTGTTTATCAAACCGGTCGGGGATGATATATGGGCGTTGGTGGCACTCAGTGGCTCGCTGGACGGCCAGCCAGAGAAGCATCGTTGCCAGGGCCCCTACCGTTCAATCGCCCAGGCCGAGGCAGTACTGCGTAGTGTGGCTGGCGCCCTGATGGGGCAGGACTACCAGCCCCAGCCCCGGGATTATGTGGTCTGGTCTGTGATGGCCCAACGGCTTGCCCGCACCATACGGACTGACCGGGACGCCAGTGCCGGCCGTTTTCATTTTGATCCGGATCAGTACGAGCCCATCGGCTGAGCTGCCCCACCTATATCACTATCCGAGGATTTCATGCTCACCGGCGCATTGCTGATACTGGCACCGCTTTTTCTGGGATTCGCCCTGGCACTGGATAATCGTCACCTGATGACGGTTATTCATTATAGTGTGGAAGGGCTGGTGTATTTCATCCTGGCTCTGTTAGGCCTCGGCCTGGGGCAGATGGAAGGTCTGGGTGCCGAGCTCGGAGGCATGGCCTTTCAGGTGCTGATTCTCGTGGTTGCCCTGCTGGTGGCGAACATGGCCGGTTTGTGGCTGTTTCACCGCTGGCAGCCGATGACGGTTGAACGCCCGCACGGCAATATCAGCCCCGGCTATCGGCGGCTGTTTCTCGCCGGCCTCAAGCCGTTGCTGGCGGTGATGGCCGGCCTGCTTGCCGGGTATTATTTGCTGCCGGATATGCCGATGGCAGAGCAGGTGGCAACCTGGGCACTGATGCTGCTGCTTTTTCTGATCGGAATACAGTTGCGTAATGCGGGCCTGTCGCTGCGCAAGCTGCTAATGAATCGCCAGGGCCTGGGCATCGCGCTGTCTCTTGCGCTCAGCTCGCTGATGGCCGGTATTATGATGATTCCGTTGTTGGCCTTGCCCTGGCATGACGTGCTCGCCATGGCCTCCGGCTTTGGCTGGTATTCCCTCTCCGGTATCGTGATCGGTGATGCCCTGGGCCCCGCCTGGGGCGGCGTCGCCTTTCTGAACGATGTCCTGCGGGAAATTATAGCGCTGGCCATCATTCCGCTGCTGATCGCCAGTCGGCCCGCCATGGCCATTGGCTATGGCGGTGCCACTGCCATGGATTTCACCCTTCCCGTCATCCGTAGCAGCGGTGGCCTGGCCTGTGTGCCGGTCGCCATCGCCTCCGGCTTTTTGCTGTCTTTCCTGTCGCCGGTGCTGATGGCGGTGTTTCTGTCCTTGGGATAAGCAGCAACCGCTACGGTGGGGGAGCCCGCCACCACCCGAGTAAGCCCCGCCCGCGAGCCGGAGCGGGGGCGCGGTTGATTATTGCTGCGGGAAGAATGTCCTCAGGCTATTTTCGTAGGTGCTAGCCAGTACGCTTTCCAGCGGCAACTGTTTTACTTCGGCAATTTTTTCAGCAACAAAGGGAATATAGAAGGGCGCATTTTCTTTACCGCGATAGGGCACCGGGGTCAGGAATGGCGAGTCGGTTTCCAGCAGGATCTGCTCGATCGGTGCCATTCGCACGATGTCTCGCACATTTTCTGCTTTGTTGAAGGTGGTGATGCCGTTGAAGCCGAGGCACCAGCCTTCATCGAGGGCATACCGCGCCAGGCCGGGACCGGAGGTGAAACTGTGGATCACGCCCCGGCGCTTGAGGGTGGCCTCGAACTCTCTCAGTATCTCGATGGTATCGTCATCGGCTTCACGGCTATGAATCACGACCGGGCGATCCGTGTCGCAGGCAATCTGCAGCTGGCGGCGGAAAACCTCGCGCTGCACGTTCCGGTCTGCATTGTCGTAAAAATAATCCAGGCCGATCTCTCCCACGGCCACGATTCTCTCGTCGCCAGCGTGGGCGCGGATTTCGGCTTCCGCGGCGTCGGAATATTTCTCGGCATCATGGGGGTGCACGCCCTGAGTACCGTAGACCCAGGGCGCAGCCTGGGTGAGCTCACGCACGGTCGCCAGGTTTTCCGGTGACACGGCGATCGTGATCACCCGCTCTATATTGACCCGCTGTGCCTCGGCCAGGGTTTCCTCCAGGGGGCGGTCCTTGAGGTAATCCAGATGGCAGTGGGTTTCGATAATCGGATGGTCGAATACGGGAATCTCGCGACGTTTTTTACTCATTGCCTGGTACTACACTCCGATGCAACCACGGTAATGGCTGCTATTCTGAACATTTGGTCTGCCAATTCTATCAGCTTGTCCGATTGTTGGCCTGTATTACCGCGATAGCAAGTTGCACGGAGCACTCTGATGACATTATCGGCATTTTCCAGTTCCTTTCTTTTCTCACCGAAGAAGCCAGCGTTCCGGGATTACCCGACGCTCCTGGAAGATGATGACAAACTGCCGGGGCTGGAAGCCAGTCTTGAACAGATTGGCGAGTACCAGCGACGCCTATGGGCCAACCAGGCCAGGGCCCTATTGCTGGTCGCCCACGGGCCGGACACCAGTGGCAAGGACAGCCTGATCCGGACACTGGCAACCTACGTCGACCCTGCCGGATTCCATGCCTGGTCCTTCAGCCGACCCCAAGGGGCCGAAACCCGCCATGATTTCCTCTGGCGGGTAACGCCGTTCCTGCCGGGCTTTGGCGAAATGGTGGCGTTCAACCGCAGTCATCACGAAGCGGCCATTGCCGAGCGGGTATGGCCGGTCCACGAACCCGAGAGCTACAACTGGCAGAACCGTTACCGGTCTATCCGCAACTTCGAGAGCCACCTGGTGGACGAAGGCACTACGGTGATCAAGATCTGGCTTAACCTGTCCGAGGACGAGCACCGTGAGCGCCTGCTCAAACGCCTGGACAAACCCCGCAAGCGCTGGAAGTTCGACGAGTCTGACATCGAAGGCTGGCGAAAGCGTGATCAGTATGAAACCTTCGCTGAAGAAGCTCTGGTGGCGACACACACGGAAGAGGCGCCCTGGTTTATTGTGCCAGGCGACAGGAAACCGCAGGCCAGGGCAATCGTTGCAGCGTTGTTGGCGGAACAGCTGCAACGGCTGGCTCCGGACTACCCGGAAGAAGACGAAGGCGTGCTGGAGGAGTATCGGCGCCTGTTAGCCGCAAACGGCGTAACGTGAACCAGACGGAGAGGCAAATGCAGATTATTGTTGTGGGCGGTGGCGTCGTGGGTATGACCACGGCCTACGAGTTGAATCGCAGGGGCCACCAGGTAACAGTGCTGGAGCGCCATGGAATCGCGGGAAACGAGACCAGTAAGGGTAATGCCGCGCAGCGTTCCTACGGTGTGGTGTACCCCTGGGCGGATCCTTCCATGGTGTTGAAGGCCGTACCCTGGTTATTCATGAAAGACGGCCCGCTGAAAATGAGGGTGCCGCCTTCCATCGAAACTTTGAGATTCATGTTTGCCACACTGCGTTACGCTCTGTCTCCAGGCCTTTTCGGCCTGAACAAGCGCGCCATGCTCCGCCTGGGTATCCACAGTCGCAAACGCTTTCTGGCCCTTGAACAGGAGTTGGGCCTGAGCTTCGATGGCGGCCACCAGGGCCTGCTCCATCTGGCCAGCACGCCGGACGCCCTCGAAGGCTATCGTCAGACTCACCAATTGCTCACGGAGCTGGGCATCGCTTCCCGCTTGCTGACCCCTGAGCAGGTTCGTGAAGCCGAGCCGGGAATGACCGGCAATGGTCCACTCTATGGCGCCCTGAGCTACGATACCGACGGCACTGGCGACTGCCACCTGTTTTCCCGCGAACTGGCAAGCGCCTGTGAGTCCAGGGGTGTGAGCATCCGCTACAACACCGAAACCCTGCACCTTATCGCGGACAGTCAGCGGATAACCGGCGTTGCCGTTCGCAACAAGAATGGCAAGGCGGAAACCCTGGAGACCGACGCGGTGGTGGTCTGCGCCGGCTGCTGGTCGGATCAACTGACCCGCCCGCTGGGCCTGAAACTGCCGATTTATCCGGTCAAGGGCTACAGCTTCACCGTGCCTCTGGCGGACCCTGACCGGGCTCCGGTTTCCACTGTGCACGATGACAACTACAAGGTGGTTTCCACGCGCCTGGGTGACCGCCTGCGAGCCTCCGGTTTCGTGGAACTGGCGGACTTCAACCGCGACATCCCGGAAGCCCGGCTGGCCACCATCCGCAAATCCGTGGAATCCCGTTTTCCGGGCTGCGCCGACCTCAAATCCGCGGAAACCTGGACGGGTTTTCGCCCCATGACGCCGGATGGGCCCGCCATTATTGGACGCGGGCCCCGGGAAAACCTGTTTCTCAACACCGGCCACGGTACTTTTGGCTGGACGCTTTCGGCGGGCAGTGCAGATGTGATTGCCCAGCTGATCGACGGTGATGAGCCTTCTGTGAGTCTGGATGCGTTTCGGCCTGGGAGGTTTTCTGAATAAGGCCTGGATTGTAGCTCTGGGGGTAGAGCCGGTCCGGTGGCCCTTCCCAAGATACGCTGTGAATACGTCCATGTACGCTCGACGAAAACATCCATGTTTTCGACGATCTTGGGAAGGGCCACCGGACCGGCTCCCATGGCGTACAGCTGCCTAAAGAGCTACCTGAAAGGCGCCTGCTGGTCGGAGCTGGACGATTCTCGGAGTTTGCGTTCGATATTTCCACAGAGGGTGTGGGCAAAGCCGATGTCTCTTTCGGTGAGCAAGGGCAACCGTTCAAATACCCACTGAGACAGCTTGCCATCTGAAGGCGCATCCAGCTCAGGGAGAAGCGTTTCCAAACGCTGACGCAGGGCGCCCAGGCGGGCATCAGTAGCTTCCGGCCGGGATTGTTCCGTAGGCGCCAAGGCCAGGCCGGACAGCTCCCAGGCATAGAGCATGACCGCCTGGGACAGGTTGAGCGACGGGTAGGATACGGCCATGGGAAAGCCTGTGAGCAGGTCGCACAGGGCCAGCTCGTCATTGGACAGGCCGCGGTCCTCGCGGCCGAACACCAGGGCTGCGGTCGCGACCGAGGCACCCTTGCCGGCAATGATCTCTCGCAATTGCGCGGGCTGGTGCCAGTCCTGCCTGTGGTGGCGGGGTTTGGCGGAGGTGCCCATCAGCAGGTCTACGGAGTTTCTTACCGCGGTGAGATCAGGGAAAATGCGCGCATTTCCCAGGATATGATCGCTGCCATGGGCCAGCCAGTGGGCTTCCGGGCGGGTGTGAAGGTCTGAATTGACCAGCCACAGCTCGCCAAAGCCCATGGTGCAAAGGGCGCGGGCGGCTGCCCCTACGTTTTCGGGAACCTTCGGTTCGACAAGTACAAAGGCCAGTTGCATGACGTTACCTCCGGCGGCGAGTTTACACCACGGCGCGGAATCTTTTTACCAGCAGTGGCAGCGCCTGAACGACTGGCTGGTGCAGCATCATGAGCTGTGGCAACCGGCGCCGTTTACCGACCCTTGCCCGGCCTGGGTCCAGAGGTGGCCGGTGCTGGCGGAACAGGTGGCAAACCTTTCTGACCGTGACTGCCAGCGCCTGGACGATGACCCCGGCGCACTTGCAGCCTTGCTGGGGCGGGAGTTGCCGTCATTGCAGTTATTCGAAGGGTTGACCCGCGTGCCTCTGCTGTATTCCGGATCTGCAGGGCCGAGCACGCTGCCGGAGGTCCGGGCCACCGATATGCCTGGCCGCAAGCGACTGCAATCCGGCGCTTTCGCCGCTGCGATCAGGCCGTTGCAGCACGATGTACTGGACTGGTGCTGCGGCAAGGGCCATCTGGCCAGGACCCTGTCGCCATGGTGTGATGGCAAGGTGTCAGGGTTCGAATGGAGCCAGGCCCTGGTAGAGGACGGTAACCGTCTGGCAGGAAAATTCGGCGATGCTGTCACGTTGCACTGTCAGGATGTGATGGCGGAGGAGCTGGAGATGCCTGAAGCCGTCCATGGTGTTGCTCTGCATGCCTGTGGTGACCTCCACCGCCGGTTGATGCGGCGGGCGGCGCATGGTGGTTTGCCACGGTTGAGCTTTTCACCCTGTTGCTACCACCTCACAGAGTTGCGGTACTATCAGCCGGTTTCCCGGCGGGCCGGAGGCTGCCCGCATACGCTGAAACTGACGCGGGAGAACCTGCGGCTGGCCGTTCAGGAAACCGTTACCGCGCCGCAAAGGGTGCGACAGAAAACCCGCCAGGTCAGCCGCTGGCGACTGGGTTTTGACGGTCTGCAACGGTGTCTGCGTGGTACGGATGCCTACTTGCCGGTGCCGTCACACCCGCCGGGGCTGGCAAACGGTGACTTCGCCGGCTTCTGTCGCTGGGCGGCGAAGAAAAAAGGTCTGGAATTGCCGGATGAGACGGATTTTGACCATTGGGAGCGTCATGGTGAACGGCGATTTCAGGAAGTGCGTCGCCATGAGCTGGTTCGTCACCTGTTCCGGCGGCCGCTGGAGCTCTGGCTGGTACTGGACTACGCGTTGTTTCTGGAGGAGCAGGGTTATGACGTGCGGCTGGGTACTTTCTGTGAGCGTCAACTGACGCCTCGTAACCTGCTCATCGACGCAGTTAAAGCCGGGAGCACGCAGAACGCTCAGGGTTTGCGGTAGACCACGTCTTCCACACAGCCATCGCGGAAATATACGTAGGTGAGCTCGTAGAGCTTGCCATAGTATCTGGTCTGGTACACCCAGGTTTCCTGGGGGGTAGGGTAAGTTTCCGGGGGCCGGCCAAAGGCTTTGCGAACATGCTCTTTGGTCATGCCTTTTACCACCTGTTCCCGCACGAGATACCGCCTCAGATCGGTAGAGTTAATGAAGCGACAGGTGTCTATGGCCTGTTGCTGTTCGCGCTTGCTCTCCTCCTTTTCGGTGTTCTCCGGCTTTGATTCCGGTGGCAGGTTCTGGCCAAAACTGCCGCCGATCTGGTTGTCCCGAATGATGATACGCTCGGAATCCTCTCCGCAGGGCTGGTCGGAAAAGCGAGTATGATCCCCGGTGTCGCAACGATAGACCTGGGCCCAGGCGCTGGCAGGCAGGCCCAGCATGAGAAGAACGAAAAACAGCGCCCCTTTCACAGCACTCTCCCACAGGTTTGAGCCCATTGGTTACAGGCCGGACACAAAAAAGGCGCCCGAAGGCGCCTTCTTATCTGGTTGATTCTGAAAACTCAACCTCGACGCTTAACGGCGAACCTGGATGCGGGCTTCAACCCGACGGTTCTCGGCGCGGCCTGCTGCGGTGTCGTTGCTGGCAACCGGCTCGGCTTCACCGTAACCAACCGCGTCCACACGCTCGTCGCTGATGCCCAGGGCATCGGTCAGGCGGGTGGCAACGGCCTCAGCGCGGCGCTGGGACAGGAAGCGGTTGTACTCAGCCTCGCCCCTGCTGTCGCTGTGACCGGCGATTTCCACGGTCGTTTCCGGGTATTCACGCATGAACTCTGCAACACGGCGAATTTCGTTGTCATAGGCATCGCCGATGACAGAGCTGTTGGTGGGGAACTGCACGTTCAGCTCAATGGTTTCAACCGTCTCGGTAACGCCTTCGCAACCCGTATCATCTACCTCAGCGCCTGCTGCGGTATCAGGGCACTGGTCCTGGCTGTCGACAACGCCATCGTTATCGCTGTCGAGCTCGCAGCCACGATTGTTGACGCTGGCTCCTGCCGGGGTGTTGGGGCATTGGTCCTTGCTGTTGGCGACACCGTCGCCGTCGTCATCGCGCTCGCAACCGTTGCTGTCGACACTGGCGCCAGCCGGAGTGCCCGGGCACTGGTCGCGGTTGTCAGGCACACCGTCGTTGTCCCCGTCAGCAGGCTCGGGGCTGGATTCAGACACGGTGCGGTTAAAGGCAAAGCTCAGGCCGAGGGTTGCCTGGGTGTCAAAAGTGCTCTCGTCGATGCCGTGAAATTCACGCAGTTCGGCGCGGATCGACACATTATCGCTGACGTTGTAGCGGAAGCCGGCACCTACATTGACCCGGGTTTCCTGGTGGTCGGACCCGGCGGTCTGGTCAACCAGCACGTCATCGCCGAAGTCTGCGTGACCGGCGCCGGCTGACACATAGGGATTCCATGCCTCTTCCTGTCCGGCGAAGTAATAGATACCGTCCAGCCGGTACTCGTTAAAGTCGCTGTTGCCGTCCACGTACTTGCGATCAGCGTCAGCGTTGGAGTAAACCGCCTCAACGGCCCAGTTCGGGTGGAAGCGGTATTCCGCACCTATGCCGAAAGTAGCGGTTTCACTGAGATCGCGTTTGTCGTCAAACAGTTGAAATCCGACGAAGGGGTTCAGGTAGATCGTTTCTTCGCGGTCTGCGAGGGCGGGAGTGGCAAGGGATGCGGTAAGGGCCGCAAGGGTCAATGGACGCATGATGTTCATGCAGAACCTCCTGTTCGATTATCGTTATTGATAAAACTGGCGTTTATCGGGTGCGTAGAGCAATGTTACAGCGTACTTACGTGGAATCTACGCGAGAGGATTCAAAAAACAACGAATGAATGCAAATGACATATCGGCAATTGTACTCAGGCCTCTTTGGACAGGGTGGTGAAATACAGGTGAGCGCTTTTCTTGCTGAAATTCAGGGTGTCGCCGTTATCGAACCTGACTTCGAAGGAACTGTCGTCCTCACCAACCACGGAACCGGCGCCGAAAATGGCGTGGCTGAGACGTATTTTTGACCACAGTGGCGCTGTCTGGCCTTCACCGCTTTCACCGCTACCATTCAGCGTAATGCCTATTCTCGATGCGTAGCGGGTGCCGGTCGCGGTTACCGGTGCGGCTGTTGTCACGGCCGTCTCTTCATCATCGCTGCGTTCATCCAGCCACTGCCCGAATTCCTTTGATAGAGGGAAGCAGAGCTCGTCTATAAACCGGCTGGGGCCCTGGTCGCCGTCCAGGTGTCGGTTTTCGCCAAAGGGGCGGGTGATCAGGTGAAGCTGTTCCCGGGTGCGTGTCATGGCCACGTAGAGCAGCCGGCGTTCGCTCTCCAGAAAGGCTTTGGGATCGTCCTGGGCACGGGGGCTGTAGGGCAGGTATTTTTCCTGCAGCCCGGGGAGGATCACGGTAGACCATTCCAGCCCCTTGGTACGGTGGATGGTCGATAGCAGAGCGCCGCCGCGACGGGCTTCCCCCGCTTGCTGTTTCAGCACCTTAAGATGCTCGATCGCCTCCTCAGTGCTGACATCCAGCCCTGCCAGGTAGAGCCGGAAGCCGCGAACGGTTTCGATGCGCTCGTCGGCGGTTTCATGGGTGAGGGCAAGACTGCGGATACCCTCGTAGAGCTCGGTTTCTTCCGCATAGAGGGTGATCAGGTCCGCCACGGGGCCCCTGAATCTGCCCAGCTGGCCCAGCGTCTCGCCCAGTTTGCGAAGTTTTCTGGCGGCCATTGGCGCGAGGGCGTCGAAATCCATGGCCAGTAGCCGCTCGTGCCAACCTTCACCAAATCCTGCCAGGAACCGCGCCAGTTGCTCCAGTTCTGGTTCTTTAAGGCCCACATGGGGGAACCGCAGCAGTTGCCGTGCAATATCAAGCCGGTCGTCATCCGGCAAATTGCGTATACGGCCGGAGACGACCATCAACAGGCCGGTTATCGCCTGAACCTCACGGCTGAACAGCGCGCCCTTGCCGGCGTCAATGCGATAGGGCACCTGCCGCGCCAGCAGTTTGAGTTCAATAGGCACGCTCTGGCTCCAGACCCGGAACAGGATGGCGGTGTTGCCGAGGGCCGTGTGGTCCAGGGGTTGAAGGAGCTTCAGAACAACGTCGCTGTCGTTTTCCTGCTGGTGCAGCGTTACCCCGGTTGCCGGCGTCGAGGGGTGGGAGTGGCAAAGAACATCCTTGCGGCCGGTGTTGTGGCAGATCAGGTGGTTGGCCAGTAGGGCTACATGGTGGCCGTAGCGGAAGGTGTAGCTCAGAGTCTGTTCCAGCGGGCTCTCGAACTCCTCGCTGAAACGCCTGAGAATAAAGTCCGGCTTGGCACCACGGAACTCGTAGATGGTCTGGTCGGGATCACCCACCACGGTGACCCGCGCCCTGTCCCCCGCCACGTATCTCAGCAGCAGGTGCTGGATTTCGTTGGTGTCCTGGTACTCGTCCACCAGGACCAGATCCATCTTGTTGCCCACCAACCGCTGCAGCGGCGGGTTCTGGTGGATGGCCATCACCGGCTCATAGAGCATGTCGGCGTAGCTGATCCGGCTCTGGGATTTGCGCCACTGTTCGAAGCTGTGGAACAGGTCGATCAGGTAGCGGTGCTTGTCTGAATAGCCGAGCTCTTCAAATACGATGTCCGCCGGGGTCAGGGTGGTCTTCACCAGGTCGATAAAGTTGACGGCGGTTTCCACGAAGTCTTTCTTGTTGCGGCGGATCTCATCCGCCAGGTCTTCAGGCGCCAGACGGCGGGTAAGCTGCCATGCCTGGTAGCTGATTTCCTGGTCGGTAAGTATCCTGTCGGAAAACCCGGGCAGGAATCCTTCCCGTACAAAGCGTTTGTAAAGCCGCAGGCCCATGGCGTGGTAGGTGCGAATTTCGGGGAGTGTCAGGCCGGTGTCGCGGTTGACATCCTGTAGTTTGCGCTCGAAATCGACCCTCGCGCTGCGGTTGAACATCAGCACCAGCATGCGGTTTGGATCGTGCCCCTGTTCTAGCAGGTAGCGAATGCGCCAGGCCAGTGTCGTGGTCTTGCCACTGCCCGCCACGGCCGTTATCACCACATGTTCGAACCCGGCGGTGATGATTGCCCGTTGCTCATCGGTGAGGTGGTCCGGAAGCTCGGTCATGGTCTGTGTTTGGTGTGGGGTCGGCATGGGCGGTATTGTACCCGGCGGCTGGTAGTGCTGATATGGGTGCCGCATAATCCCTCACTTTGACTAAGGAGATTGATATCATGGCGTCGACCGCTGAACCGGTGAATGTATTGGGCGAGAGCCTTGAAGTGTGTGGCATGGACCCCGAGACCGGCTTCTATCGGGATGGGTGTTGCAACACCGGGCCGGACGACCTGGGTGCACACGTGGTGTGTGCGGTTGTTACGGATGACTTTCTTGAGTATTCCAGCGCCAGGGGTAATGACCTCAGCACGCCACGGCCTGAATTTGGTTTTCCCGGTTTGAAAGCAGGGGACTCCTGGTGTCTGTGTGCGTCAAGGTGGCAGGAGGCATTTGAGGCTGACTGTGCGCCACGTGTGAAGCTGAGGGCCACCCATCGGTCCGCGCTGAAGTATTCGACATTGGAAGACCTCAAGCGCCATTCCGTGGACCTGAGCTGAATGGTTAGCGCAGAGAGACTGCATGAACACGCCTGAACTGCTCCACTGGCAAAAGCTGCAAGCCGACCTTCGTGCGGCCGGCCAGCGGCGGCTGGTGGTTCTGGAGGGTGATCGTTATGCCTCCCTGAGGTGGCTGGGCTCACTCCTTCCAGCATTGTCGATATCGCCGGGTGTCTGGACAGGACCGGTTGATGATCAGCCGGAATCCTCACTTACCTCGATTAAACCGGTCGATGGCCGGCACTGGCTGGGGCAGGACCTGGCCTGTGTGGTCTGGGATGGCTGGCGGGGCAATCCGCCGGACAGTTTTGCGGCGTTGGCGGGCACGCTTTCTGCCGGTGGGCTGTTTTTCTGGCTGATGCCGAAGCTGGAACATTGGGGTGCGTTTGCGGATCCTGACTACGCCCGGATGGGACTTCCAGAGGCCGGTCGCCATCCATTTATGGCAAGGATGGCCCGTATCGTGGCGAACGATAGCGCAGTTATACGGTTGTCATGGGATGACGCCGGGCCGTGGCCAGTATTGCCCACTGTCCAGGCAGCTCCAACGCCATTCAGGGTGGCCGGTACCCCGGATCAGGCGCGGGCCATTGACGCCATTGTCCGTACCGGAGAGGGCCGGCGCAGGCGCCCACTGGTTATCATTGCAGACCGTGGTCGTGGCAAGTCAGCTGCACTGGGTTTTGGCGCGGTCCGTATGCTGCACGGCGGTCGCAACCGTATAGCCGTGGTATCACCTCGTAAAGACAATGTCACCAGCCTGTTTCGCCATGCGGCGGAAGAGGCTGGTGTTGAATATCATGGGCAGACGGCTATTCATCCTGAGCCCGGTGGCAGTCTTGAGTGGTTTCCGGTGGACGATCTCTTGGCTACCCGTCCGGAGGCGGAGCTGGTGGTGGTGGACGAAGCAGCCGCCATACCGGCCCCCCTGCTGAAGCAGATTCTGCTTGGCTGGCCGCGAGTTGTATTTGCCTCTACCGTGCACGGCTATGAAGGGTCAGGGAGGGGATTCAAGCTGCGGTTCCGGATGGTCCTGGACAAAGAAACTCCCCACTGGCAATCGCTGACTCTGGAGCAGCCGGTGCGCTGGTCACCGCAGGATCCCCTGGAACCACTGGTTAACCGTCTGTTCCTCCTCGATGCAGAGGCGCAGGGGGAAGAGCAGACTGGTGAGATTTCGTTTAGCGAATGGCACCCGGAGGATGCCAGTGAGGCAGAACTTTCCCAGGCCTTTGGCTTGTTGGTAGATGCCCATTATCGAACCAGCCCCGGCGATCTGCGCCAATGGATGGATGATGCTGGTGCCGTGACCATCGTGGCAAGACACGGGACAGATATTATCGGCGTACTCTGGGCAACGATCGAAGGGGATCTGGAGCCAGCCCTTGCCCAGAAGGTGTTGCGGGGCGAACGGCGACTGAAAGGCCACCTGTTGCCCCAGTCTCTGGCCAATCATGGCGGTGATGTGGAAGCGGCCGCCCTGCGTATGCTGAGGGTGGTGCGAGTGGCCGTGCATGACCTGTATCGCAGGCAGGGAATCGGCAGGCAGTTGCTGAATAGCGCCACCGAGAGGGCCGGAGCCCTGACGCTTGACGCCATTGGCACCAGTTATGGCGCTGCGGAGGATCTGTTGCCTTTCTGGCACTCGTCTGGCTTTGTCACCGTGAGGCTGGGTATCAGTCGAGAGGCCAGCTCTGGCGAATACGCGGTTCAGATGCTGAAGGGGCTGACGGACAAGGGCATTGATACACAGCAGCGACTGTCCGCCAGATTTTCCGAACAATGGCCGGTTATGCTGCCGCCGGTCTGGGTCAACCTTTCCCCGCACCTGGTATTGGCGATCTCCGCAGACTTGCCGGCAGCACCGCCACTGACGGATCAGGAACTCATCGAGCTGGAGGCCTTCGCGTATGGGCACCGGGGATTTCAGCTGACCCAGCCGGCATTGAAACGACTGACGCTGCAGGCTGATGTAGCGAACCGGCTTCTGGGTAATGCCGGTGCCCCGTTGTGGGTGAAAGCCGTACTGCAGAATTACTCCTGGGAAGTGCTCAGGGAAGCGGGTTTTTGCAAGGGTAGGAAGGATGGCAAAGCAAGCCTGAGAATGCTCGCAGGTGACCTGATCAGTCATGGGTTTGATAAAACGGCCTGACTTGTGAACAGCTCGATTTAATTCGTTCCGTTTACTGACCAGAATAGCGGCAAAAATGAATCAACAGAGACCGAATCATCATGGCCCAGGGAACCGGCTTAATCCTTCCGAAACTCCTGCTTTTGCTGCTCACCAGTCTGCTTGTTGCGGCCTGTGCCACCAGGGACGAACCTTCCAATCTCGAGCAACGCCAGTCATCGGTGGCCAATACACCGCTAATGGCCGCTGTCAGCAGCGGTGATCTTGATAAAGTAAAGTCCCTGGCATCATCCGGCGCATCACTGAACACGCTGACAGAGCAAGGCACGCCTCTGGCGGCTGCGGTGAAAGCGGGCGAGGATCGCATCGCCCTGTTTCTGCTCAGTGAAGGAGCTGACCCGGACCGCGCATCGGCAGCTGGCGTGACACCGCTTATGATTGCGTCTGAACAGGGGCATCGTCGCCTGGTACGGCTGTTGTTATCGGCCGGCGCCAGGGTGAATGCCAAAGACAGCGTAGGTACAACACCAGTGATCCTGGCAGCGCGTAACGGCCATCTGTCAGTGGTCAAGGTGCTGCTGGCGGCCGGAGCCAACGTGAACGTCAGCCAGGGCGGCCGTTCCTTACTGATGCATATTGTGGAAGGCGGGGATCTGCTGACGGCGGAGATGCTGCTTGCCGCGGGCGCGGATGTGAATTACCGGGGTTCGAACGGACAGACGGCCCTGGATCTGGCACGCGTCAGCAACAACCGGGACCTGGAAATGCTGCTGATCCAGGCCGGTGCTGAAATCTGAGGGGCGTTTTTCAGTCGAGGTTCATGGGGTCATTGCTGTCATCCAGTTCTGGCAGGAAGTGTTCCTCGATAACACTCTCAGGCACCTCCGCCACCGTCCTGAATGACCATTGGGGCGTATTGTCCTTTTCAATCAGCCTGGCCCTGATGCCTTCCCGTAAATCCGGCCGCCGGGTGCAACCGGTTGCCATGGTGAGCTCCATCCTGAAGATGTCCTTCAGGGACATCTGCTGTGCCTTTTTGAGCTGGGTCCACACCAGCCAGGCTGTAACCGGGCAGCCGCCACGCAGGCTGGCCATACAGGTCCTCCACCAGTCACTGTCGATATCTGCGGACAGCAGGTTGTCAACGATAGCCGGTAGCTCTTCTCCGGCACTGAGCCTTGCGATGCTCTGCTCATGAAGGGCCAGCTCGCTGGCTGGCAAGGCCCGGTAGTCCGGGTGCTCCAACTGCTTGATGAGACGGAAAAGGCGGTTGTCATCAGCGGCGGAGTCCCCGGTCCAGCGTTCATTCGTCAGGCGGGTCATCAGCGAATCGACCTGCTCGGGGAGAATGGCCATATCAGCGAGCCCCACACGCAGAGCATCCGTGGTATTCAGCCTGGCACCGGTCAGGCCCATAAACAGGCCCAGCCGGCCGGGCAAGCGATTGAGGAACCAGCTGGCAGCTACGTCGGGAAACAGGCCGATGGAGATTTCCGGCATGGCCATTTTGACATTCGGGGTAATGACCCGATAGCGGGAGCCGGAAAGAATGCCCATGCCGCCGCCCATCACGGCGCCGTGGGCAATGGTGATGACCGGTTTGGGGAAGCGGTGGATGGTGTAATCCATACGGTATTCACGGGCAAAGTAGCCTGCCGCAACCTCACTGTTTTCAGGGTCGGAGAGCTCGCCGTAGAGTTCGCGTATGTCGCCGCCGGCGCAAAATGCACGGTCTCCGGCTCCCCGGAAGATAACCATGCAGATATGGCTGGCGCTGGCCCACTGGTCCAGCGTAGTCTGAATGTCCTGAATCATTGAGCCCGAGAGTGCATTCAGGCTGCCGGGAGCGTCCAGAATGATCTGGCCAATGGAGCCTTCCCGGCATTCAATTTCCTGAACCTGAATGGGCATGTCCACTTCTCCGCTGAAAATACGTTGGCGTGATTGGCTCGATGTTACGTATCTGATGTTACTTGCCTATAGCTGGCGCATTGATTTATCGCATTTGAGGTTTATTTTGTGTGTGCTATAAGTTTGTCCAGATTTCATCCTTCAGATATCTGTCGGATCCCGAAACGATGAGAGGGTAAAACCAATGAAACTGAAATACCACACCATTGCCGTTCTGTTTACTATGGGTGCAGCGTTGCCTGCTGCAGCCACCGCTGCCGATGCTGAGGCAGGCAAAGCCAAAGCGGCTGTCTGTGCCGCCTGTCATGGCAAGAATGGCATCGCATCCATTCCCGGTTACCCCAACCTGGCGGGCCAGAACGAGCAGTACCTCGTGGCCGCGCTCAAGGCCTACAAGAACAAGCAGCGCAGTGGTGGTCAGGCTGCAGTAATGCAGGGCCAGGCAATGGGCCTCAGTGATGAGGATATCGCCAACCTGGCAGCCTACTATTCAAGCCTGCCGGCAGACGGCGGGAATTAATTCTCCTCGCCGTCTTACCCGCTATTGTCAGGGAGTTGCCTGCGCCGCTCCACTGACAATCCGGTAGCTGGGTTCGTAGGCACTCGAACCCGGCAGTTTCATCCGGTTCTGAGCCACAAACTCCTTGAGCATGGCTCCCAAAGGCGTCAATAGTGCCGGGTCGCCGGCAATTTCGAAAGGGCCGTGTTCCTGGACCTGGCGTATACCGCTTTCCTTGACGTTACCGGCGACGATGCCGCTGAATGCCTTGCGAAGATTGGCGGCAATGAGGTGAGCCGGCTGGTCACGATGCAGCTCCAGCGCCCGCATGCTCTCATGGGTGGGCTCGAATGGCAGCTGGAACACCGGGTCGATCTTCAGCATCCAGTTGAAGTAGTAGGCGTCCTGCATTGCCCGGCGGAAGGTTTCCACATCCTTCATGCCCTGTTTCATGGTTCGGGCCACTTTGTCCGGATCATCAATAATGATCTCGTACTTGCTGGCGGCCTCGTCGCCCAGAGAGTTGCGGATGAACTGGTCAATCATCTCGAAGTATTCGGCGTTTTCCGGCTGACCGGTGAAGACCACCGGGAAGGGCAGGTCGGCGTTGTCCGGATGAAGCAGGATGCCCAGCAGGTAGAGGATTTCTTCGGCGGTGCCCACGCCACCAGGGAACACTATTACGCCATGGCCGGTGCGAACAAAGGCCTCAAGGCGCTTCTCGATGTCCGGCATGATGACCAGTTCGTTAACGATGGGGTTCGGTGCCTCGGCGCCGATGATGCCCGGTTCCGTAAGCCCGATGTAACGGCCGTTCTTGACCCGCTGCTTGGCGTGGCCAATGGTGGCGCCTTTCATTGGGCCTTTCATGGCGCCAGGGCCGCAACCGGTACAGATGCTCAGCCCCCGAAGGCCCAGTTGATGGCCTACCTCCTTGCTGTACTGGTATTCCCGTTCATTAATCGAGTGCCCGCCCCAGCACACCACCAGGTCGGGGTGCCGGCCGGCCTGCAGTACCCTGGCATTGCGCAAGATGTGAAAAATCAGGTTGGTAATGCCTTCCGGATCGTCCCGGCGCAGTCCTGAGGCTGACTGAGGGATGGAATAGGAATAAATGATATCCCGTAATACCGAGAACAGATGCTCACGGATAGCGCGCAGCATCTGTCCATCCACAAATGCGTGGGCGGGCGCATTGACCAGTTCCAGCTTCAGCCCCCGCGGTTGAGGAACCAGCCGAACGTCGAAATCCGCGTGGGCTTCCATCAGTGTTTTACAGTCATCGGTTTCTACGCCGGTGTTGAGCACGGCCAGCGCGCACTGCCGGAAAAGACGGTAGAGACCGCCCTCACTCTTGTCTTTGAGGCGGTTGACTTCAAAAGTGGACAGGATTTCCAGGCTGCCCTCGGGGGACACCAGGGCATTGATGGTGGACTCGTTCATGAACGGTGAAACTCCTGAATATTTCGCTGGCACCCTGAAATCATGTTGATGCCTTTTTATCTGATTATAACCGGCTTCGGGAATGCCTGATTTTGAGGCATGCAATGAAACCGTTACACTAAGCACTTTCACGTGAATACGCTACCCGACAGACGTCCGATTTATGAAACTTCTTATCCGTCCTGCCGCTGAAGTTGCGATCAAGAGCAAACCCGTTCGCAGACAACAGATGCGGCATCTGCGCCAGAATATCCGCAAGTTGCTCACACGCCACGATAGTGACATCCATGTTGAGGGTTCCTGGGACCGGGTGGACGTGGCGATTCCCGATGGTCGCGGCCTGGCGGGCCCGGTTATCGATGAACTCCGGCGTATCCCGGGTATTTCCACCATCCAGGAAATCGGCGTCTTTCCGTGGGTGAGCATGGAAGATGTGGCGGAAAAGGCGGTGGCTGCCTTTGCCGACCGTATCCGGGGCAAGACCTTTGCGGTGCGGGTGCGCCGCCACGGAGACCATCCGTTTCGCTCCATCGACCTGGAACGCCTGGTAGGCTCCGCGCTATTTGAAGCATCGGCTCCAAAGGGTGTTGACCTGGGCAAGCCTGAAGTCGAGGTGCGCATTGAAATCCAGGATCAGGAGTATCACATTGCGCACCGGAAACATCGCGGGGCCGGTGGCTATCCGCTTGGAGCCGTAGAAACCGTGATGACACTGATCTCCGGCGGCTATGATTCCTCCGTAGCGGCCTACCTGATGATGCGCCGGGGGCTGAGATCCCATTTCCTGTTTTTCAGACTGGGTGGCCCGGCCCATGAGGTGGGTGTCCGCCAGGTGGTCCATTACATTTGGGACCGCTACGGTGCCTCTCACGGTGCCAAGTTCATTTCGGTACCATTCGAGGGCGTGGTGGAAGAAATCATGCGGTCGGTCAACCAGCGTCACTGGGGTGTGGTGCTCAAGCGCCAGATGCTGAAGGCAGCCTCGGAGATTGCCGCCATCAATAACGCGTCCGGCCTGGTGACTGGTGATGCCGTGGCGCAGGTATCGAGCCAGACCCTGTCAAATCTCAATGTGGTGGATCGGGCCAGCAGCGAGGTGGTGCTGCGCCCGCTGATTTCCATGGACAAGGAAGCCATCATCAATATTGCGCGGGAGATCGGCACCGAGCCCTTCGCCCGCACCATGCCGGAATACTGTGGCGTTATTTCCCGCAAGCCGGCAACCCGGGCGAAGCTTCATCGTGTTGAAGAAGATGAAGCGAATATGGATGCACAGGTGCTGGCACATGCCATCGCAAGCCGCCAGGACACACCGGTCAACCGCCTGATGGAAACCACGACCACCCCGGAAGAGGTGGAACTGGTGCATACGCCGGAGGTGAGCGATGTGATTATTGATGTGCGCCATCCATCGGAAGGCGAGCAGTCACCGCTGCATCTGACCAGTAACCGGGTGGTGGAGATTCCCTTTTACGAACTGAGCGAGCGCATCCGCTCGCTTCCGGCCGACAGGCAGTACCTGTTGTACTGCGACCGTGGCACCATGAGCCGGATGCATGCCTGCAATCTGAAAGCCGAGGGCCACTCCAACATCAAGGTGTACGCCCCCGGGAGCTGATTGCCTGCTGGACACTACCCTTCCAGTCCCTTGAAGAACTGCTGAACGTTCTCGCTCAGGGTTTCCAGGTCATAGCCGCCTTCCTGCACAATCAGTGTGGGCAGGCCGGTGTGGCGGATATGGGTGGCCAGGCGGCAGAACCCTTCTGATGACACCGACACTTTGGCCTGCGGGTCATTGTGGTAAATGTCGAACCCGAGCGGGAGTATCAGCGCGTCCGGCTGGAACAGGCGAATGGCGGCCAGCGCCTCCTCAAGTTTCGCGAAGAAGTCGTCCTCGGACGAACCGTGGGGCATTGGCAGGTTGATGTTGTACCCAAGCCCCTCGCCCTCACCACGTTCATCCTCGTAACCACTCACGACCGGGTAGAAATTGGTGGGGTCGCCGTGAATCGATACATAGAGGACATCGCTGCGGTCGTAAAAAATTTCCTGGATGCCCTGGCCATGGTGCATGTCGGTATCCAGTATGGCGATCCGGGGGAAGCGGGACTTCATGTGTTCTGCGGCAATGGCCGCATTGTTGAGGTAGCAGAAGCCGCCGGCGGCATCCTTGCGGGCATGGTGCCCGGGGGGGCGACAGACCGCATAGGAAGTGCGTTCGCCGGCGATCAGAGCATCGGCGGCACCCAGGGCGGTCTGGGCGGACCAGTAGGCAGCATCCCAGGTATTCGTGCCGATCGGGCAGCTGCCGTCGGCCTGATAGCGTGCGGCTTCAGCGAGAATGCCTTTGAGGGCGTTTGGCGAGCGTACAAAGATGTTGGAAATCACCTCGTCGCCCCAGTCGCCCATTTGTGACCAGCGGCGGTGGGCGGACTCAAGGAACCGCAGATAGCCCAGGTCATGCACCCTGGATATCGGCCCCGCGCCCTGATCAGCCGGCTGCAGAACGGGAACGCCCATGGCTTTCAGCCCCTCCAGCATTTGCCCGGTACGATCGGGGACTTCCTGGGGTTGGCGCATCTGGCCACGAGTAAAGTAGGTCTTCGGTAGATGCTGATCCTGTGAGGGATGAAAAAACGCCTTCATGGTCCGACCTCCTGCTAATGATATTGTTCGAGTATAGGCGTCCGCGGGTGTGGGTCAAAACACCCTGGTCTGACTTTACAGTAGCGGTTTCTGCATCCACTATGAGAGACATATCACACTGACGCAAACCCGAATTTATACATTATTGAAAGGAGCCGAGATGATCGAGTCACCACTGCTTCCCAAGCTGACTGGCTATGTCGGCGGTCGCTGGACTGAATCCCCCGACGGCAATACCTTCGATGTCTATAACCCGGCCACGGGGAAGGTGATTGCCAGTGTGGCGTCGATGTCGGAAAGTGAGGTTAAAGATGCCGTTAGTGCGGGCAAATCCGCACTTCGCCTGACTCACCCGTACAGCATCGAAACCCGGCGCAAATGGCTGGAAGATATCCGCGATGCCCTCAAGGCCAACAAAGAGGAAGTGGGCCGCATCCTGTGTATGGAGCATGGCAAACCCCTGAAGGAAGCGCAGGGCGAGGTGGATTACGCCGCCGGCTTCTTTGATTACTGCTCCAAACATATTCAGGCGCTGGATGCCCACACGCTGACGGAAAAACCCAAGGATTGTACCTGGACCGTGCACTATCGCCCCATAGGCGTTGCCGGGCTGATCACACCCTGGAACTTCCCTATCGGCATGATTGCGAAGAAACTGTCTGCAGCTCTGGCGGCGGGTTGCCCCTCGGTGATCAAGCCAGCCAGTGAAACACCACTGACAATGATCGCCCTGTTCAGCCTGATGGATAAGCACGTGGATCTGCCTGATGGCATAGTGAATCTGGTGATGGGCAAGGCCAGTGTGATCGGCAAGGTGCTGTGCGAAAGTCCGGATGTGCCCATGCTCAGCTTCACCGGCTCCACAGAAGTGGGACGCAAGCTGATCCTGGACACGGCGGACCAGGTCAAGAAGCTGGCTCTGGAGCTGGGTGGTAACGCGCCATATATCGTCTTCGACGATGCCGACCTGGACGCGGCCGCCGATAACCTGATTGCCAACAAGTTCCGCGGTGGCGGTCAGACCTGTGTTTGTGCCAACCGGATCTTCGTCCACGAAAAGGTGGTGGATGAGTTCGGACAGAAGCTGGCGGAGCGGGTAAACCGCATGACAGTAGGTGACGGCCTGACGGAAGACGTGGACCTTGGCCCGCTGATCAACAAGGCCGGCTTCGACAAGGTGAAGCGTCACGTTGAGGATGCCCTCGAGAAGGGCGGCGAACTGGTCGCCGGCAAGAAACCGGCGGACCTGGGCGACGGCCACCTGTTCTTCCCGCCAACGGTCATTTCCGGTATTACGCCGGATATGTGCTGCTCACGCGAGGAAACCTTTGGCCCACTGGTCCCCATGGCCACCTTCCGCAGTGAAGAGGAGGTGATCGAAGCCGGTAACGACACCGAGTTCGGTCTGGCCTCCTATGTGTTCACTGCAGATGCAGAACGTGCCCAGCGAGTGGCTGCCGGGTTGCGTTTTGGCCATTGTGGCTGGAATACCGGGACTGGCCCGACGCCGGAGGCGCCTTTCGGTGGCATGAAAGCCTCCGGCATCGGCCGCGAAGGCGGCCTGGAAGGCCTGTTCGAATTCGTCGAAGCCCAGACTGTACCCCGCGGCTTTTAAGGCTGCGGGGTCAGCAATACCTTCACCGAATCATCCACCAGGGTAGAATCGAGATAACCGATACTGCCCAGTGTGGATGACACCACGCTCTTCATGCTGTTCGCCGAGGATACCTCCCTCGGCGGATGCCCCTTCCCGGTCAATACCTGCCGTGACCAGAATGACTTCAGCCAGGCATCGTTGCGTTCGGTGATCCGTTCATTGAATTCATCCCGCATGCTGTTGCCGGCCGGTAACTGGAACGCCACTACACGTTGGCCGTCAGGCAGGCGTGAGCTGCGGTTCAGGTAAATATCCTTGACCTGTTGTGGCGTGATGGTGTCCGGGCCACCGTGATGGCCAATAATGACCAGTTCCGCCCGGGCGCCACCAACGAACAGGCACAGCGCGGCCAGCGCCACCTTCAGGGAGGTCTGTCGAGTCTTCATGGGTTACCTCCCTTATCAGAACGCTGCATCGAGGCGAACCGTGTAGACATCGGTGCTATCGAAGCGGCCACCGGGGTTGCCGGCCAAAGCATCCAACTGATTGCCAATAAGGCCACCCGTGGTTCTGCCGAAACCCCGGGCATGGGTCCAGTCCGCCTTCAGGGCAACCGAGGTGGTCATGTCCCAGCGGAAGCCCAGACTGTAGGCCTGGCGGCGCACATCCAGCACTTCAAGCGGGGTCGCTTCGCGCTCGTAGTTGTCCTGACTTTCCACCCATGAGGCCGTCACATAGGGCGTGACTTCCCTGACACGGTAACCGAGGGTGATATAGGCAGAGTCAGTGTCCTGATAGAAGCCGTCCACCTCTATCCGGGTCAGTTCAGACATCAGCAGCCAGCTGCCATCGTCATAGGAAATCCCCAGGCCCATGAACTCCGATTTTTCATCGTCGCCAAGCGGGGGTGTTCCGCCGATGGTGGCTTCCGCCCGTGCATAGACACCGCGAAAGGTCCAAAGGTAGTTGGTCCAGTTTGCGGTCAGGCCAGTGATGTTACGTAGCTCAACGCTTACAGTTCGGCCGAGTGAGTCTGCATCGTCATCAAGGTGGCCGGCAAATGCCCGGGCCTGAACCGACGATCCGGACAGGTTGAAGGTATAGGCGGCATCCGCGCCCAGATAGCTACGGACGGGTACCGGGTCGTACACGGCCTCGGGTGGGCGTGCCCAGGGCTGGCCATATCCGATTTCCAGGGTTTCGGATTCCATGAACAGGGGAAGGCGCATTTTGCCGGCGCGCGTTTCGATGCCGTTTAGGAACTGGTGGCGCAGATAGCCCCACTCCAGCTCCGTGTCCCAGTCTTCATCGCCACGGGAAACGAGCTGGAGTACCGCCTCGGTATTGCGGCCAAGGGCAAAGGTGCTTTGCAGCCCGAACAGGCTCAGGGTTTCCAGGTCAGATTTCTCCGTAGCTTCGTCATAGCCTGCATCGTTGTTGGCGCGGGTATAGCCGGTACTGAAGAAGCCGTTCAGGCGAACCTTTTCCAGGCTGGATTCGGTCATCTGCTTCTGCAGGGAGTCCAGCCGCTGTTCCAGCTGGTTAATGCGCTGGCTGTCATCGGCCATGGCCGGTAACGAGAGGGCTAGGGTCAGAGTGAGGGAAGTGAGGGCAAAACGGGTGGTGGTTCCGTATACGGAGTACATCGTACATCATCTCCTTTGATGTCTGGTCGCAATGATGCGGGCGCCTTCCTGGCTGCAATCCGGAATCCACTGGGATTCCACAAATTGTAAGTCGCGGGGAAACGGCCAGCCGGTGGGTTAGATGCCCATCCTGACGACCCGCGGCGCGGAGTATATCGAAGATGAAAAACTATTCATAATTTATGTCGCTAATTTATGAACACTTCTGCACATGGAACGATTGCGGGGCAGGTGCGCGGAGCTCAGTCATCGACTGGCGCCCCGCGCGTGCGGCACTCAGGGTGTCAGTATGACTTTGACAGTGCCATCCACGTCGGCGGCATCAAGGTAGCCAATGCTGCCAGGAGTGGACGCTACTGTAGCCTTCATGGCTGCGGCATTGCCTTGCTCGACAGGAGGCTGACCACGACCAGTGAACACCTGTTGTGACCAGAAGGCCTTTAACTGGGCGTCGTTACGGCCGGTCACCTTGTCGTGAAACTCCGAACGGGCGCTGTTGCCTTCTGGCAGTTCGAAGGGCCTGGCTTTCTGCCCATCCGGCAGTTGCTGGCTGCGGTTCAGGTATATGTCGCGTACCTGGTTCTGGGTGATGCTGTCGGGGCCGGACGTGTGACCAATGACCACAACTTCCGCCAACGCCATCGGGCTTGCCAGCAGGCTCGCCAGCAGAATAAGACTGTGCTTCTTCATGGCAGGCTCCTTAGAAGGCTGAATCGAGTTTGAGGGTGTAGATATTGGTGCTGTTGTGGTCATTGGTGAGAACAAAAGCAGGGTTTAGTCCTCCGGCTGAACCTTCAAATCCACGTACATGGGTAATGTCCGCTTTGATGGCCACACCGGGAGTAATATCCCAACGCACCCCGGCACTGTATTCATCCCTACGAGTATTTAGAACAGATTCTGGTGCCGCCGGTACGACCGCGCCAGAGGAAGACTGCGCAAGGAAGGCACCGTTCCGCTCGTCATTGTCCTGGCTCTCAACCCAGCCAATAACCGCATAGGGTGTAAACGCGCCGAAACGACGGGCGACAGAGAGATAGGCTGAGTCTGTGTCCGCAAAGGCCCCATCGACTTCGACTCGCGTTACTTCGGAGATGACCTGCCAGGTGCCGTCGTCATAGCCAAGGCCAATGCCAAAGAAATTGCCCCTTTCTTCATCGGCGAGCACAGCTTGGCCATCGACCAACTGGAGTCCATTGGCCTCCGCAATAGCCGCGAGACGGGTGGCGTTGATAGAGGTTTCGGCAGTAGCCGCAACACCCCTGACCGTCCAGAGATAGTCGGTCCAGCTCAGGGTCAAGCCCGCGGTATTGCGCAACTCAACTTCGGAAATGTTGCCTTCTTCTTCGGTAAAACCGGTGAACACCTGGGTGGTCAACGATGAGCCATCGAAGTTCAGAGTATGGGTGGCATCAGCGCCCACATAGCTTTGAATGGCCACAGGGTCATAAACGGCTGCTGGAGTCCGTGCCCAGGTTTGGGAGTAACCAACTTCCAGGGAGTCCGAGTACATAAAGAGTGGCAGGCGCATCTTGCCCGCCCGTAATTGAAGGTCATTGGTGGGGCGATGGCTCAGGTAAGCCCACTCGATGACTGGGTCCCAGTCTTCGGAGCCGCGGCCCACCAGTTGCATCACCGCCTGGCTCTTTTCGGTGACATCAAATGTACCCTGAAGGGCAAGGAGGCTCTGATCTGCAATGCTGGTTTCGTCCGTGACGCCGCTAAAACCTGCGTCGTTGCTGGCGCGACTATAACCGGTACTGAAAAAACCATTAAAGCGTACCCGGTCAGTTTTCACCGAGTTCAGCTGTTGCTGCATGGCGTTAAGTTGCTGTTGCATCTGGGCAACGGCCTCGTCATTGGACTGTGCCATGGCGCTGCCGACGGTGATGGCGAGCGCCAGAGGCGCAAGGCGGAAACAGGTTTTCATAGTTGCTTTTCCTGGTCAGGAGGGTGGGCTGATTAAACTCGAAACTGGCTGGCGACCGAATGCAGACCGGTGCTGACTTTCTGGATGTCGTGGCTGACGCTGTCCAGCTCGTCGGTGCTTTCCATCACAGCTTCTGCATTTCTGTGCATATCTGTCATGTGGCCGGTCACTTCGTTGAAGGTTGTGCTCTGCTCATAGGTGGCGGCGGCAATCTGTTCGTTCAGCTCACTGATTTGCTGCACGTTCCGAAGAATGCGGTTGAGGATCTCACCGGACTCGGTGGTGGCTTCCACGCCTTGATGGGCCTTGCTGACACTGTGCTCCATGGAGGTAACGGCAGCTGACGAAAGCTTCGACAGCTCGGAAATCACACCCTGAATTTCTTCGGTAGACTTGTGGGTTCTTACTGCCAGGCCGCGTACTTCGTCTGCGACTACCGCGAATCCACGCCCGTGATCACCGGCGCGGGCCGCCTCAATGGCCGCGTTGAGCGCCAGCAGGTTGGTCTGCTCTGCCACCGTCTGGATCGTGTCCAGAAGCCCACCTACCCGGGAAGAGAATTCATCAAACTGGTTGACCAGGCTGGAGGTTTTCTCGATTTCCGCAACCAGCTCACGAATGGTGGCCACATTGATGTCGACCTTCTCCTGGCCTGACTGGGCAAACCTGGCGGCATCCTGGGTCTGGTCGGAGGCGCTGGAGGCAAAACCAGCCACTTCTTCCACGCTGCGAACCAGCTCATCCACGGAGTTGCGGGTAGACGAAATGGCCTGAGCCTGATTGCTGATACGCTCGAGGTTGGTCTGGCTGGTGCTGGTCAGATGATCTGTAACGGAGTTCAGCCTGCCAACGTCATCACGAATGGTGGCAAAGGATTTGTGAAGCTTTTCAACGAACAGGTTGAACTGGTCTACGAGTTCCCGAAGTTCGTCCTTACCCTGATAATGGATGCGGGAGGTGAGATCACCTTCGCCAGAGGCCATATCCTCAAGCGATTTGATGATCTGCCGCAGGCTGTTGCCAATGGACTTTCCGATCACCACGCTGAGTACGGTGAGTACAGCCAATGCGACAATGAGTATGGTTATAGCGAGGGACGTGGAGTTGCTGGACGCTTCCACAGTTTCGGTAATCGCTTCCTGGAATCGGCTCCGGGTCTGCAGGCGCATATCATTAAGGCCTGAACGTAACTGTTCAAGCCTTCCTGCATTGGCTGAGGCTTCATCACCTATGCGGCTGAAGTCTGCGGTGCCTTCGATGATGGCGGTGGCAATACGTGTCGCTTCAGCATAGTAACGCTCAAGGGACTGGCTCAGGGCTTTGGACTTATTGGCCAGTTCAGGGTTCAGGCTGGAGATTTCCCGCAGGTTAGCGACAATGGTGTCCCGGAACCCCTGCGTAGCATCCAGTTGCTGGTCATCACCCGTAGCAACTGAGCCATTGATCTGTTGCTCCATCAGTTGGAGCTGGCCCAGATTAACCGTAGTAAGCTCCAGGGTCGGGTACAATCTGTCCTTGACCTGATTCAGGCGTTCAGAGTTTGATCGTTCGGTAAGGATGGAGAAGCCCTGACTGATAACGAATGCAATGATAGCAACGCCAACCAGTAGGCTGAGCTTTTGAGAGATCTTGAGCGATGACAGCATGGCGTAGTTCCTGGACAACCCACCTCAGGACTTGAGGCTTCGGCAGTCTAGGTAGTCTGCTAACTAGATAAAATTGTGATTTGTATCACAGTGTAAGATTGTGTTTTCGGCGGAGTAAGCGGCCGCTTGGCGACTGTTTCCCGCGCAATGTAGGTGAATTCCGATATATGGCCCCAGGCGCCCCCGGGGATGCCGACCCTGTTATAATTCGCAAGCCAAAGCCACCCAAGCACAGTGATAATTATCAATGGATGTTTCCCCGATTATCGATCCCCTGAACGACGCCCAGCGCGAGGCCGTCACGGCCCAGAATGACCACTTGCTGGTTCTTGCTGGCGCGGGCAGTGGCAAGACACGGGTGCTGGTTCACCGGATTGCCTGGCTGATGCAGGTAGACAAAGTGCCGCCTACGGGCATCCTTGCGGTCACCTTTACCAACAAGGCGGCAAAAGAGATGCGTTATCGCATCGAACAGATGATGCACATTCCGGCCCGGGGCCTCTGGTTCGGCACCTTTCACGGTATTGCCCATCGTTTGTTGCGGGCTCATTACCAGGATGCCGGGCTGCCGGAGAATTTTCAGGTGCTGGATAGCGATGATCAGCTGCGTCTGATCAAGCGGGTGATGCGTGAACTGCAGATTGATGAAAGCCGCTGGCCGCCGAAACAGGCCCAGTGGTTTATCAATGGCCAGAAAGACGAAGGGCTGCGGGCGGAACACATCCAGGAGAACCCTGGCGACCATTTCACCTCCACGATGCTGACGGTCTATCGCCAGTACGAGAAGCTCTGCAACCTCGGTGGGCTGGTGGACTTCGGCGAGCTTTTGTTGCGCTCCCACGAGCTGTGGTTGCATCGCCCGGAGCTGCTGAGCCATTACCAGAGCCGGTTCCAGCAGATTCTGGTGGACGAGTTCCAGGACACCAACGCCATCCAGTACGCCTGGTTACAGATTCTGGCGGGTAACCGCGTTCCAATGACGGTGGTGGGGGATGACGACCAGTCAATCTATGGCTGGCGGGGCGCCAGGGTTGAAAATATCCAGCAATACCAGCGGGACTTCCCCAATGCCCGGTTGGTGCGGCTGGAGCAGAACTACCGCTCCACACAACTGATTCTGAAGGCCGCAAACGCCGTCATTGCCAACAATCAGGGCCGGCTGGGCAAGGAACTCTGGACCGACGGTCCCGACGGCGAACCGATAAGCCTATACGCTGCCTTCAACGAACAGGACGAGGCCAATTACATCGCCGATACCATCAGCAGTTGGGTCAGCGAAGGTAACCTGCGTAGCGAGTCCGCCATCCTGTATCGCTCCAACGCCCAGTCCCGGGTGCTGGAAGAATCCCTTATCCGCCAGGGCATTCCCTACCGGGTGTATGGTGGGCTGCGGTTCTACGACCGCCAGGAAATCCGCAACGCCATCGCCTATCTTCGCCTGGTGCACTACCGCCGGGACGATGCTGCCTTTGAACGGGTGGTGAACATTCCCGCCCGGGGTATCGGCGCCAAGAGCCTGGCCGACGTGCGGGCATTTGCCACCGAACGCAGCATCTCGTTGTGGGAGGCTGCCGAACGGCTGCTGGAAGCGGGCCAGGTAAAGGGCCGCGCCAAGACCGGCCTGCAATCGTTCATGGGCATTATCGAAACCCTGACGGAAATGGTGGACGATGCCTCCCTGCACGGGCTGATGAAGAAAACCCTGGAGCTGAGTGGTCTCAGGGATTACCACGCCAATGAGAAAGGCGAGAAAGGGCAGGCGCGGGCAGAGAACCTGGACGAACTGGTTAACGCCCTGTCGGACTTTGAGGCGGAAGAGGGAGTGGACCCACTGTCGGAATTCATTGCCCAGGCGGCTCTGGATGCCGGTGAGGCGCAGGCAGAGGTCAACGAAGACTGTGTGCAACTGATGACCCTGCACTCCGCAAAAGGCCTGGAATTTCCGCTGGTGTTCCTGGCCGGAGTGGAAGAAGGCCTGTTTCCTCATAGCATGTCACTGGAAGAACCGGGGCGGATGGAAGAAGAGCGTCGCCTGGCCTACGTGGGCATCACCCGCGCCATGAAAAAGCTGGTGCTCACTTACGCCGAATCCCGCCGCCTGTACGGCCAGGAAAAATTCCACGCCTTGTCGCGGTTTGTTCGTGAGATTCCCGGTGACTGCATCCAGGAGGTACGGCTGCGCAACACGGTGAGCCGGCCAGCCATGATGGCCCGCCCGAACGAAAGTCTGTTCAGCCAGGACCCGGACGTTGGCACGGGTTTCAGCCTGGGCCAGCGGGTTCGTCACCCCAAGTTTGGCGAGGGTATCGTGATGAACTCCGAGGGTTCTGGCCACCATACCCGGGTGCAGGTGAACTTTGATGAGGGTGCCAAGTGGCTGGTTTTGGCCTACGCGCCGTTGGAGGCATGCTGAGATCGGTAAAGGCTGTCCCGTACCCGCGCTGTTGGTGGTGATGAAACCATAGAGTAGCTATGGTCGCAAAGCGAACATTCGAAGTAGCGCCCAGAGCACCAACTTTCAGCCGTAAAAGGTCACGGATCGTAGAGACTAAAAGCCAGCTACTGGGCCGTTTTCACAAACGTCAGCCTATCAAACTCGCCAGACACTAAGCGTCTGTTAAACAGAAGTATTTGAAGGCTTCTCGATCACTCTACCTTCAGATTTTGCTGGTATTGCAGCATTTGCTCCATCATCAGCTGCATTTGATCCATGCGCTCCTGCATCATCTGAATTTGTTGTTCGGTAGTCGGACCATCACCATTTTTTGGTTGGCTGCCATTCATCATATGCTGGCCCCCCATCATGCCCCGTTGGCCCCGCATCATGCCGGGGCCCATCATACCGTGATGCATAAAACCCATTTGCTCTTGCATCGCCTCTCTGTGTTCTCGCATCAATTGTTGCCGTTCTTGCGGTGAAGCTTCATCAGGAATGCGTTGCATCAGCTGGTTCATGTGGGACCAGTTCTGGTGCATCTGCTGCATTTGCTCCTGATCCATCATCATGCCAGGACCATGCCCTTGCCATGAGCCTTGATCACCATGCGCTAGCACGAATGCAGGAAAAACCAACAACGCAGCGGTTGCTGTAAGTCTTTTAAATGAAATCATAAAGTTTACCCCCGAAAAAAATTAGATGCCCACACCATCGCACTTATCATTGTAGATCTTTATCCAGACAAACGCCGATTTTGACGACTACTAGAGTAGATTAGTCATTGACCCTGTAGTAGCTACAGGGTTTTAAATGACATCATTTGCACGAGAACCGGAGCCGAGAAAATGAGCAAACCCTGCAATGGGCAGTGTGGCAGTGAAGACTCTGTCGTAGATGACAAGTTTCAGGGACGCGCCACCGCCGAAACAGGTAGCCAGCTAAGCACCTACAGAATACCAAAAATGGATTGTCCCTCGGAAGAGCGAATGATTCGAATGGCACTGACTGGCGTTGAAAACATTCAGTCGCTGTCATTCGATTTATCGGGTCGTACGTTGGAAATTATCCACCATGGAGAAACCGGTCCTATTACCAGCAAACTGGAAAACCTGGGCCTGGGCGCTTCCTTGCAGAGGACAGAAGACGCCAGCGCTGAATCCGTCAGAGCGGCTGAATCTTCTAAGGCCAACGAAAGCGAAGAGTCCGGCACTTTATGGATACTGCTGGCAATCAACGCACTGATGTTTCTGGTCGAGATGACGATGGGCCTGATCGCCCAGTCCGCTGGCCTGATTGCAGACTCGCTAGACATGCTTGCCGATGCCGCCGTCTACGGTCTCGCGCTTTACGCCGTTGGGCACGGCATCAAAATGCAGGTCAGAGCGGCGCATGTGGCTGGCATACTCCAGCTTATCCTTGCCGCTGGGGTACTGGTTGAAGTTGGCAGGCGCTTTCTGTTTGGCAGTGATCCCCAGTCGTCAATGATGATGGCCGTCGCATCTGTGGCCCTTATTGCCAACATCAGTTGCCTGCTCCTGATCGCCAAACACCGTGACGGCGGTGCTCACATGAAAGCCAGCTGGATATTTTCGGCCAATGATGTGGTTATCAATCTGGGAGTTATCCTTGCAGCCCTTCTTGTTGCCTGGACCGGCTCCAACTACCCGGATCTGGTTATTGGCGGTATTGTGGGAGGCATTGTACTCATTGGTGCCAAGCGCATCCTTGCGCTAAAAGGATAATTCGATGTCTGAAGACCGTTCTCGCTTTTTTACGCTCACTTTTCTCGGCTTTTCGGCACTTATAGCTCTGGCCGACCAACTTATTAAATGGCTCGTCCAGCAATCCATGGCTTACGGACAATCGGTTGAGATCACCCCTTTCTTTAATTGGGTGCACGTATGGAATAAAGGCGCTGCCTTCAGTCTCTTTGCCGATGGCGGTGGCTGGCAGCGATATTTTTTTATTGCGATAGCCATTGTCGTCTCGGCTGTTCTGGTCAAATTGATTCGGGACAGCCATAAGCGAACCGAAGCACTAGCCTATTCGATGGTACTTGGCGGTGCATTTGGAAATGTCATCGACCGAGTTTTTCGAGGCTATGTTGTCGATTACCTGGATTTTCATTGGCAATCCCGGCACTGGCCGGCGTTCAACCTTGCCGACGTGTTCATCGTCCTGGGCGTGGCCATGATTTTGGTCACGAGCTTCACAGCCGAGAAAGGTGCCGGGAATAACATGGAAAATCGCCAGAATGGCTAGTTTTCGCGCGGTCGCAACACTCGCTAAGCCCTCTGAGCCAGGCTTAGCGAGTGTTGCGACTACGTTTAATTGAACAGCAACGACCAAGGAGAAAACAATGGGCCACGAGCATGCTCACATGTCACCGGATACTAAGGATAAGAGAGTTGCAGTAGCTATCTGGGCGAACGGTATCCTAACCTTGGCTCAGATCGCTGGAGGGATCTTCGCTGGCAGCTTGGCGCTGATAGCCGACGCTATACACAACTTTTCGGATATGGCGTCACTATTTATCGCATTTGCGGCGCGGAAGATTGCACGCCGCCCGGCCGACTCGAAGATGACCTTTGGCTACGGGAGAATTGAGGTTGTTGCGGCACTCATAAATTACACCACTTTGATAATGATCGGGGCATATTTGATCTACGAAGGTGGCATGCGATTCATAGATCCCCCGGAAATCAAGGGGTGGTGGGTAGTTTGGCTTGGCATTATCGCATTGGTAGTGGATGGTTTGACCGCGCTGCTTACTTACTCCATGCAAAAGGACAGCGTCAACATCCGTGCGCTGTTTCTACACAACTTGTCTGATGCGTTTGCGTCAATTGCAGTCGTTGTAGGCGGCGCCCTGATTCTCCTGTACGACATGCGTTGGGTTGATCCCGCGATCACAATTGGTATCGCAAGCTATATTCTCTACCTGGGTCTAACGGAAATCGGCGGAACCATCCGGACACTCATGCTGGGTAGTCCATTGGATATCGACACAGATTCTGTCATCGAGGCTTTATCAAACGTAGAAGGCGTTTTAGACCTTCACCACGTACATTTCTGGCAGATGGGTGAGCATGATGCCTCCCTCGACGCCCATGTGGTGGTCGAAATAAGTGCCTGGAATGAACTTGAAAAAGTCAAGGGTGGGATAAAACGAACTTTGGAAAACGAGTTCGGCATCACTCATTCAACATTGGAGTTTGAACATCCTGATCACAGTCACAAAGATGCCCATACTTATGGCCATGGCTAGCAGGGCTGCTGAAAAGGGTACCGTGTGGCAGATATGCTGCGAATGGCCGACATTCCACTCGGTTACGAGCACGCCATGCGAGACGTAATTGAACGCCACCAGGTCTGGGCCTACCTCATCGCTGTTGTTTTCGGACTGTCTGTGGATTGGACATCGTCCCTCGGTGACAGTGTGCCGGATTACTTAATCTGGGGGTTGCTCGGAGTTCTGCTCTACGCCACATTTACTCAAACACCGTTGACCCACCTGTCTGATATGTTCCGGGACCGTCGGTTCATGGGTGCCTTGCTCACCGGAAATTTTCTGGTCATGCCGGCGATCACTGCCTTGCTGATATTGGCGCTGCCGGACAATGACGCGCTGAAGTTGGGAGTGCTTCTGGTATTGCTGATGCCCTGTACCGACTGGTTTGTCACCTTCACTCACCTAGGCAAGGGGGACAGCACCCGAGCCATTGCGGCAACACCGGTTCTGCTGATTGCTCAACTGGGTCTTCTTCCACTTTACCTCTGGCTTTTCATGGGTAATCAGTTCGACGTGAATCTTGAGCTTGGGCGGCACCTCCTGCCGGCCTTTGGCGGGCTGATTATTGTCCCGCTTATCCTGGCATTTCTGACTGAAAAATGGGCCGAAAACTCCAGAAAAGCCATCGGGTTCATTCGCTTCATGGGTCTGATGCCGGTCCCTCTGCTGACAGTCGTACTGTTCATCATCTCAATGACACAGGTCAGCCAGATCGACAGTACCGGCTCACTTATCTGGCCCTTGATGATTCTGTTTCCGGCCTATCTTCTAGCTGCGGCTCTGGTTGGAAAGGCTCTGCGCCGGGTCTTTCGATTACCGGTAGAAACCGGTCGCACCGTCATCTTCAGCCTAGGAACACGCAACTCCTTCGTGGTTTTACCTTTGGCACTGTCAATGCCAGAGGCCTGGGCTGTGGCCGTCGTGGTGATTGTCGTCCAGTCTTTGTTGGAACTGTTTGGAATGATGCTTTATCTGCGGTGGGTGCCTAGTCGGCTGCTACCGGACACCTGAATAATCTGAAACCCGTAAACTCATTTAAAATAGGAAAATCTCCCGTGCAAACCCGAACCCTGGTCATCAGTCTCCTTCTTTTTTGTCTGGTTGTCTTTGCTGGTGCTTTTGTTATTTACGATCGCTCCCAGGGCACTAATGAACCCGCCGTTGTTGAAAAAACGCCACTGGTGAGGGATTACTCTCCCGTTATTGGCCCTGAGGACGCGCCGGTAACCATTGTCGAGTTCTTCGACCCATCCTGCGAAGGTTGTCGCGCCATGAATCCCTATGTGAAACAGATTCAGGCTGCCTACCCGGACAACGTGCGTCTGGTACTGCGCTACGTATTGTTTCACAAAGGCTCGGAAGAGGCCGTCAGAATCCTGGAAACCGCCCGTGAACAGGGGGTCTATGAGCCGGTACTGGACGCTGTTATGGAAGCACAACCGAAATGGCACGATGATCCAAAGGTCGCCGCAGCATGGGATGCGGCGGAGTCAGCCGGACTTGATGTCGAAGCCGCTCGGGCCGGTATGAACTCACCCGAGATTGACGGCATTATTCAACAGGATGCTGCGGACGTTAAGGCGGTTGGAATTTCCGGAACCCCAACATTCTACGTTAACGGAGACACCTTGAGCCGCCTGGGGCCTCAGGAACTGTACGACCTGGTGACATCCAAGGTAGGGTCACTGAAATAACAACAAAACAACCGGCAACGCTATGTCACTGCTTGACTACCTTTTACCCTACGATTTCTCGCCGCTGACCATACTCAGCTACATGCTCGTGATGGGATTCTATGGCGTCGGGCTAATTCGGATGCCGGAACAGGACCGGCCAGGCTCACTGCGGATCTTTGCGTTCACCCTGGGGGTACTGATCTGTTATGCGGTGATGCAGACCCGCTTCGATTACTACGCACAATACATGTTCTTCGTCCATCGGGGTCAGCACCTGATTCTTCATCATATCGGTCCGATCCTGATCGCCCTGTCCAACCCTTTACCGGTCATGCGGTTCTGGTTCGCAAAAATCAGCCCGGGCTGGAGGCATACATTGAGGCCTCTGGGCTGGGTCTATAACGTTCTGCAACAGCCTTTTATCGCCCTTTTCCTGTTTGTCGGGCTTATCTATTTCTGGCTGTGGCCATCAATCCATTTTGACGCCATGCTCAGCCGGGATCTGTATTGGGTCATGAACTGGAGCATGTTGCTGGATGGCCTGCTGTTCTGGTGGTTGATCTTTGATCCAAGACCGCCGGCGATCACCTCATCGCTGGGGTATGGCAGACGCATGTTGGTTCTGGCCGCCGCAGGTGTGCTTCAGATGTTTCTTGGGGCGTGGATCGTGTTTTCACGTGACATGGTCTATGACGTTTACGAAGTCTGTGGCAGGGCCTGGCCGCTGGACCCGGAAGTCGACCAGCTACTGGGAGGCATGCTGACCTATATTCCTCCGGCCATGATGAGCATTCTTGGCATTCTTCTGATGCTCCGGCGAGCCATGCATCAGGACGGAAAATATACCAACCAATCCAAACAACTTGAGGAAACAGCGTCATGAGAACTCGCTTCTGGCGACAGCGCACCAACATCATATCGGCGACCTTAACGCTGATAGCAGCCCTATTGCTGACTGGTTGCTTTGGCAATGACGAGGAAGACTGGAACGGTAAAAACATCAGTGGCTTGATGCCTGAGCTGGAATTCGACCTGATCAATAGCCAGGGCAAGTCTGTATCTGGCGATGATTACAGTGGCCGCGTGAGAATGCTGTTTTTCGGGTTCACCTCGTGCCCCGATGTTTGCCCGACCGCCCTGCAAAAACTCAATCAGGCAACCAGTGGCCTGGACCCCGCGCTTCAGGATGAAGTACTCACTTTGTTCGTGAGTGTCGATCCGAAACGTGACACGCCTGAGCGTCTCGCAAAATACGTGGATTTCTTCGGCGACAATATTGTAGGACTCACTGGAAAAGAACCCCAGCTTCGTGAACTGGCAAAACGATATAGAACAACCTTCGGTTATGACGAACCTGCCGCTGATGGAAATTATGCGGTGTCACACAGCAGCGCGATTTATGTATTTGATCGCGAAGGTAACCCCCGCCTCTTAATGCGGCCCGATCTGAGTAGAGAAGAAATTCGGCATGACCTCGTTGCTCTTATTCAGGAGGATGCCTGACTGAATAGACTGTCCCAACTCGAATTGAGACAGTCCTGGTTGGCGGGCACATACAAAGTGGTTAAGCAGAGCCGGAGAGTGTCTCGATAATTCGGCAGTCCATAATAACTCCGCCGTCACAACACGCACTCAGTCTTTCCAACTCGTGTTCCATTGCATGTAGATCTTTCAGTCGAGAGCGCACTTGAACCAGTTGTTGTTCAACTTTGGCGTCCACACCCGCACAGGACTCCTGCTGACGATCCGCCAGTGAAAGCAGTTCACGAATATCGTCAAGGCTAAATCCGAGCCCGCGGCTTCGTCGAATAAACAGCAGCCGCGAATGATCCTCTTCGGAGTAGAGACGATAGCCCGACTCCGAGCGGGTCGCTTTCGGCAACAGTCCAATTTTTTCGTAATAACGGATGGTCACGGGCTTAACGCCCGTATCATCAGCTAGCCGACCGACCGTGTTCCTTTTTTCGCTCATCGCTATTGACCTTATAGTTACTATAACCACCAGTGTATCGATGTATTGCACGTTTTAGGAGGGTTCGTCGTGGACAGCTGCTGTGAAAACAAGGCCGGTGAACTGGCACAATTGCGAGCGAGCCAAAGCCGGGTGCTTTACATTGCGCTTGCCATCAACGCAGTGATGTTTGTGGTGGAATTCAGCGCCGGCTGGATTGCAAGCTCTACCGCGTTGCTGGGCGATTCGCTGGATATGTTTGGCGACGCGTCTGTCTATGCACTGACACTGTTCGTGCTGGACCGAAGCCGTCGCGCGCGTGCCGGAGCGGCTTTGTTCAAAGGCGGCTTTATGCTGTTGTTCGGGCTTGTTGTTGTCGCCGATGCCATCCGCAAGCTGGTGATACAGGAAGTGCCCGCCGCCGAGTGGATGGGCGCTGTCGGCGCTCTTGCCCTGTTTGCAAACGGCGTTTGTTTTGTGTTGCTCTACCGTCATCGTGCGGACGATCTCAATATGCGTTCCACCTGGATGTGTTCCAGGAACGATCTGTTCGCCAATAGCAGTGTAATCATTGCGGCAGGATTGGTCGCCCTCACCAATACCCTCTGGCCGGACATCATTGTGGGCCTCGCCATTGCTGCGCTATTCCTGCACTCCGCTTGGCAGGTCATCCGTGAGGGTATGGAGGAATGGCGTGCCGGTGGGGCTGAAACCGCCGATAAATCGAGCAAAGATGAAGGCGATACCGCTGGAAACAGCTGCTGCTCTTCTTCGCAAAGCACTTGTGCCAATGAATCCAGAGAGCCATCCCGGTGACCACCAATAACCGGGTGATTCCATGGGGGCTGCTGCTGTCAGCCTGGCTACTGGCGGCGGGGTCCTCGCTTTCAGCCATCTACATCGGGGAAGTTCTCGGGCAGGCTCCGTGCGTTCTGTGCTGGTTTCAGCGCGCCTTCATGTTTCCGTTGGCGGTGATTCTCGCAGTCGCCTGCTACTACTCGGATTTTAACGTTTGGCGCTACGCTATGCCGCTGTCTGTCATTGGCTCCCTGTTCGCTCTAGCCCACTCACTGCTTTATGTGGGGCTCATTCCACAACCCATTCAGCCCTGCACGGCCACTGGCCCGTCCTGCTCGGGTGACGGAATGACGATATTTGGTGGGCTGCCGCTTCCGTTTCTATCGCTGGCCATTTTTGTTGCCATCATCATTCTGCTCTTGCTTATCCGTCGGAGAGTTCATACATGAATCGTCGTGCCATCTTTGTTGTCGTGTGTCTCGTGCTGATCGCAGCCTTTTCAGCCGCCGTCCTATTCAAGCCACAGCCCCAGCAGCCTCAAAAAACGGCCACCACCGGCGAAAAGTCTGTTGCCGCTGCCGAACCGATCGCGAACCAACAAGCATTGGTACGCTTCCATTCGCCCACATTCGGGCCTGCCGACGCACCGGTGATCATCGTTGAGTTTTTCGACCCCTCCTGCGAAGCCTGCCGGGCGTTCTACCCGATCGTGAAACAGATACTTGCTGAGTATCCAGGCCAGGTGCGGCTTGTTTTGCGGTACACAATGTTCCATCAGGGTTCCGAGGAAGTCTCCAGAATTCTGGAAGCAGCTCGCCTGCAAGATGTCTATGAACCGGTGCTGGAAGCTGTGTTGGAGGTGCAGCCGGCCTGGCACGACGACCCGAAGGTTGCCAAGGCATGGGGAGCGGCCGAGGCAGCCGGTCTGGACCTGTCCCAAGCCCGTGAGGATATGCAATCCGAACGGATAAGCGCCATCCTTGATCAGGACATGCAGGACGTCAAAACCATCGGTGTTCGGGGCACCCCGACTTTTTTCGTGAATGGCCGCCAACTCACGGAGTTTGGTCCCAAACCGCTACTTCGTCTTGTTCAGGAGTCGCTCCCAGACGCACAGAAATAGTCGACCGGTGTCGAACAAAACACGGATGGGCTTGATGCCCTCCACCGTCAACTGAACTCAGAAAATTGAGGACTCACGGAAATGCCAGATCTTGCGACATGGGGAATGCTGGCTGCTTTTTTTGGCGGCCTGGTGTCATTTTTCTCACCCTGCACTCTGCCGCTGGTTCCGGGGTATCTATCGGTCGTTACGGGCGGCACTGTCACAGACCGTTCGAGTCGACTGCAATCTCTGTGGCTCAGTATCTGTTTTGTCCTTGGGTTCAGTGTAGTGTTCATCGCTTTTGGTGCCAGCGCTAGTCTGCTCGGTCAGTGGCTGATGGCCTACCGGCAGGAAGCCAATCTGGTGGCGGGCATTCTGATTGTGCTGATGGGGCTATTTATGCTGGGCTGGTGGAGCATGCCCGCGTTACAGCGCGACTGGCGCTTTGGGCAAACCCTTGAGGGTGGACGGCCCACGGCAGCGTTCCTTCTCGGCTTGGCCTTTGCCGTCGGGTGGACACCGTGTATTGGCCCGATATTGGGCGCTATCCTGGCTCTCAGTTCCACCCATGCGAATGCTGAAACCGGCATGCTGTACCTGGCCGTTTATTCGCTGGGGTTGGCAATTCCATTTTTGGCAACGGCTTTATTTATTAAGCACTTTCGGGCGCGAGTGCGCTGGATGAGCCGCTGGAGTCAGTCACTGAGAATCCTGGCAGGGCTGGTTCTGGTTGTTATGGGGGTAATGGTGCTGACGGGACAGATGACCCGGTTTGCATCATGGATGTTATCCGCATTTCCGGTACTCGGAAGACTCGGTTGATCCCGGGCAAATCTTTGCCCACAACTTAGCTGGCCGATAAGGCAGGAGAACTGAGCAGTGAACAGTGAACTCAAGACGTTCTATCTGACAGAACCGGCAGCAGCCGCTGATGCTGACAATCAGGGCGATGTCGCTACAGCGTTCAGACATCTTGAACGGGCTCATATTCTGAGCCAGAAGTTCGCGTTAGCGCACACGACAACACATTTGCGCATGCTCCGGCTTGGCTGGCACGCGCGCGATGCTCGCGAGGTTCTCGGTCAGCTGGCTCGGGCCTTCGCTGCGTTGCTGGTTTCACGAATCCGGGTTCCTGTCGGCAATACGGGACTTGCCAACGTCAGCGCATTTGAACCGATGGCGGTGCCGGAAGACTTGGCGATTGTTCTGGGACACCAGAATCCTTCCAACACGTAATTGAAGGACACCACTTGATGATCAAACCCTGCTTCCAACACCACGCAAAGCGCTTTGCATCCATTGCAATGATGATGCTGGCAATCCTCCTTGTTGGCTGCATGGGCGATGATCCGCCGGATTGGCACGGGACAGAAATCAGCGGCGTGATGCCCAAGCTTGAATTCGATTTGATCGACAGTCAGGGAACACGGGTTTCAGGCGATGATTACAGTGGTCAGGTACGAATGCTGTTTTTCGGATTTACCTCTTGCCCTGATGTTTGCCCCACTGCTCTGCAAAAACTCAGCCAGGCCGTCAGCGGGCTGAGCACGGAAAATCAGGAGGAAGTACTTACGTTGTTCGTCAGTGTCGATCCTCAGCGCGACACACCCGAACGCCTGGCGGAGTACGTCAATTTTTTTGGTGACAAAATCATCGGGCTGACCGGCAACGCCTCTGACCTCCGCACGCTTACCCAGCGATACCGGTAGACGTTCGGGCATGAAGAACCGGACGCAGAAGGTGACTATGCCGTTACTCACAGCGGTGCAGTCTATGTGTTTGATCGTGATGGTAATCCTCGCCTGCTTATCCGGCCGGAAGATTTAAGCGCTCAATCCATTCGGCAGGACCTTGTTGGCCTGCTTGAAGAGGATTACTGAATGACTGGAGGCTCTGGAGGAAAGCTCTGACTCGAATGTTCGCTTTTGTTTATAGGCGTGCAAACGGAGAGATACGGGAAAAACTGGTGGCCTAGGCCACCATAACGTGCCCGATGCGGCCCATGTATTGAGTCAAGAACATCTGCCAGTTGACAAGAATTCGTTTAATTCGGGGCAATCAACAATTCGTGAAATTCATCGAAAATAACAACTGCGTAGTCTTCCAGCGCGGGATCGTTCTGAATCAGCCGGGTTAGAATCCCTTCCGTCACCACCTCAATCACGGTCGCGGAGCTCACCCTCGTATCCAGCCGCGTCCGGTAGCCCACCGTCTGGCCCGGTTTCTCCCCCATCTGCCCGGCCATATACCGTGCCGCCGACCTGGCCGCCAGCCGTCTCGGCTCCAGCATCAGAATCCTGCGACCTTGCCGCCATGTTGCCTCCAGTAGCGCCAAAGGCACGCGCGTGGTTTTACCGGCGCCTGGTGGGGCCTGGAGGAGGACGGTTGTTTCCGATTCCAGGGTTTGCAGGAGGTCCGGGATGATTTGGGTGATTGGGAGCATGGGTTCTGCTTTGTGTAAGACTGGTCGGGGTCGGGGAGGGGCGTGGGGGTGGTGGGGTATTTTTCCGCCAGGAATGGGTGTCTGAGCGAAGCGAGTTCCATTCCCAAGGAAAAATACCCCACCACCCCGCTCCTGCACCGAAACCATCAGCCCTGGATCAGGACCGCGATGCCCGAGAATGGTTGGCACGAGTCCACTCATAGATCTCGCGATAGGCCTCCACCAGGTCTTCCGGGTTATGAGGGGGTTGAAACACGGCGGTCATTTCGCCTTCCGGGTTAATCAGGGCAAAGTGGCCACTGTGGTCCACCATCAGTTCACCGTCCACCTCCCGGTGGCTGAAGGCAGCGTTGAGACTTTTTGCAAGCTTCCTCAGGGTTTCGAGGTCACCGGTGTAGCCATGGAAGTTTTCGCCAAAAAAGTCCACATAATCCCGCAGCCGCTCGGGCGTGTCGTGCTCGGGGTCAGCGGTGACCAGCAGGAACTCGGGCTGAGGCAGGTCGTCCGGCAACAGGTTATCACTCCGACGCAGGTTCGCCATGGCGGCAGGGCAGATATCCGGGCAGTTGGTGTAACCCACAAAGGCAAAAGTCCACTTCCCCTTCAGGCTTTCCCGGGTAACCGTCTCGCCCTGTTCGTTGACCAGTTCGAACTTGGCAATCTCACGGCCCTGATCATAGACATAGGTGTTGATCTCACTGAGTTCCGGCGCCGGAGAGGGTTCGTCATTTCCTACCAGCAGCACCTGACGTCCGACCACCAGCCCGAAAATCAACACCACAACCAGCAGCAGGATGGTCAGCGTCAGGCGAATCGAGCGGTCCATGAAATCTCCGGCAGATCAGTAATCAGAAAAACACAAAGTGATCGACAAGCAACACCACAAACAGTGCCATCAGATAGGTGATGGAGTATTTGAAGGTATTCAGTGCCACCCGGCGATCATCGCCTCTGAGCAGGCGCACGGCATATTGCAGGAACCGCAGGCCCAGAACCAGAGCACCCACCAGGTAGATCAGCCCGGACATGCCGGTGACAAATGGCAGCAGGCTGACGGCAAGCAGCATCAGGGTATAGAGCAGAATGTGCAGCTCGGTGTACTTGTTGCCATGGGTCACCGGCAGCATCGGTATGCCAGCCTTGGCGTACTCTTCCTTGCGGTGAATGGCCAGGGCCCAGAAATGCGGTGGGGTCCATGCAAAAATGATCAGCACCAGCAGCAGGCCATGACCTTCAATCTGTCCTGTCACTGCAGTCCAGCCCAGCAGGGGTGGCATGGCGCCGGCGAGTCCGCCGATGACGATGTTCTGGGGCGTCATGCGCTTGAGAAACAGGGTGTAGACGCCGGCATAGCCTACCAGTGATGCCAGCGTGAGCCAGGCTGTGAGGGCATTCACCTGCCACACCAGAACCACCATGCCCGAGACCGCCAGCACTGTAGCAAACGTCAGAGCGTCGAGTGGGGAGATCTTCCCGGTGGCAACGGGTCGCTTGCGGGTGCGGGCCATGACGGTGTCAATCTTCTGGTCCACTACGTGGTTAACCACAGCAGCGGCGCCCGCCAGCAAAGCGATGCCCAGGTTGCCATACACCAGAACCTCCCAGCCAGGAACACCCGGGGTGGCCAGTAACATGCCGATAACCGAGGTGAGAATCATCATCGCCACGACTCTGGGCTTGGTCAGCTCCAGGAAATCACGCCATGAAATGCTCGCAGAATCGGCTCTGCTATCAGTATTGCCCTGCGCCGGCAGTGCCTCAACACGCTCGCTCATGCCGTCACCTCTCGTTCAATTGTTGTAGTATGTGTTGCGTCCGCTGGCTGCGGCAGACCCTGCTGGTGAAAACGCCAGAGCAGGTTGATCACTGCCAGAAGCAATCCCGCACCCATTGCATTGTGCGCCACTGCCACCGACAGGGGAATATGAAATACGATGTTCGCCAGGCCCAGCGCTATCTGGGCCGCCAGCACCACGGCCACCAGTTGCACATGTCGCACCATGGGTGTCTGCTTCGTCCTGCGCCACAGTAATGCCAGAAATACCGTGAAGTACGCAAGTAATATCATTGCACCCACGCGATGGGTAACGTGAATCGCCACCCGCCCGTCCGCTGTCAGCTGGCCCCCCAGATAATTCGGGCCCACGTGCTGGGTAACATCAAATCCATGAGCGAAGTCCATGTCTGCAGGCCACCATTCACCCTGGCAGGTGGGCAGGTCCGTACAGGCTACCGCCGCGTAATTGGCGGCAGTCCACGCCCCGAGGGCTATCTGCATAACAACCAGAGCCAGGCCGCCGTATAGCCAGGGCCGGAAACGGTTTGGTTCACGGGTCACCCGCTTCACAGGCCCGATGGCGTCCCGCTGCTGTTTGCCCCGCAGTCGCAGGGTAAGAAGTGTCAGCATGCTCAGCGTGGTGAACCCACCAAGCAGGTGCAGGGCAACCACCTGCGGCCAGAGTTTCAGGGTAACTGTCCACATGCCGAACGCCCCCTGGAGTACGATGAACAAGGCGATGAACATCGGCAAGCGGAACGGTAAGCCTTCCCGGCGGTGACGGAAAGCAAAGGCTGCCAGACCGAACACCACCAGCCCCAGGAAACCGGCCGCGTAGCGATGAATCATCTCCGGCCAGCCTTTTTCCACATCTACCGGAGTGTCGGGGAACCTTGCGTTGGCAATGGCCATCCGTGCCTCATCCTGAGGAACGGTCAGGAATCCATAACACCCCGGCCAGTCAGGGCAGCCCAGACCGGCATCAACCAGCCGGGTCCAGGCGCCCAGCATGATGACCACGACCGCCAGTAAACTTGCCACCAGGGACCAGCGTGCCAGGATTCGGGCGTGGCGGGATGTGGTATTCCGGATGTCGTTCAACGGTGAATCTCCCGGCGGTAATGATTAGCCAATCTGCGACAGTTTCAACAAATGTTTGAGGTCTTCCAGCATGTCTTTACCGGTGTGCTCGTTGCCATAGTGCATGATGACATTGCCAAAAGGGTCCACAAGCAGGATACGAGGTGCTTGGTCCGGGCTGACGCCGGCGGGCCATTGGGGAGAACCGCCGCTGGCTATGCTCAGGCGTTCCATTGAGCTGTATTCCTCACCCCAACGCGCCGTCAGGTCATCGGACACAGAGCCTAGCCAGGCCGAGCGATTGACACGGTTGGCATTCTTGCCCAGGGCAATATTGACCTGGCGGGCACGGTACAGGAGCTCTTCGCAATCCGCCGCGCAAGTTCCGGACACGACCACCATCATCCACTCCGGATCGGTAGCCGCCGGACCGAAACGATCAGCGAGTGGCTTGCCACTGGCCCCTTCAAACTGCATCTGGCCCAAAGGAACCGGCGGCTGTATCAGTTCGCCATTGTTGCTGTGGCCAGTCGGGTTCAGCCAGCCGGTATAGTACATGATCGTTGCAAAAATCATCGGGCCAAAGCCGATGGCAAAAAGCAACAGTGCCGTTCGTCTGCCGCGGCGCACCTTTTCTGGGGAAACCGCCTCTTCCTGGTCGTGCTGGTCAATCTTCTCAGCCGTTGTCATTGTCGTCGTTGGCTCCTGTTTTGCGATAACTCGCTACCACCGTCAATATAACCAGTGCTGCGGCCAGTGAAAACCATTGCAATGCGTATCCGTAATGCGTCTGTGGCCCCATCATGTCCGGAGCCCAGTCTGCACGGTAGGCTCCGGGCTGTCCGGGGCCGGAAAGCCGCAGTACAAGTCCAGCCACGTCCGCCTGAACGGCCTGCGCCTGCTGATGAGAGAGGGACTGGGTTCGCCGTGGCCACTCCTCATTTTCGCCGCCAACGTCCTTGAGCACCGGCGGCTCGGGAAACTCGCTCAGTCGTCCCTGCAGGCGGACATCGCCTTCGGGCCGGCCGAGTTCCGGCAGTTCGTCGCGCCTCCGGGGCGCCTGTACCCAACCCCGGTTCACAACTACCGGGCGGCCCTGGTGAGGAAAAAATAATGTCAGTACCTCGTAGCCGGGCACACCATCCCGAGTACGGTTATCCAGAAGCCAGGACGTCTGCCCGTAACGCCCGGACACGCTGGCCGGTTGACCGGCCTCCAGGCCAGCACGCTCAAGCTCTGCCCAACTCAGGCTGACAGCTTCCTGCTCCCATTGCGCCAATTGCCGCTTCTTCTCCTGTGCCCGCTCGAGCTGCCAGACACCCAGGCTGAGTAGCAGTGGCAGGAACAGCCCGGCGAACAGCAAAAGCCGCCAGTCAAAATGCCACTGCCGGCGACGGGATTGATCAGCCGGATCAGACATGCTCTGCTATAGTGGTTTCTCGACCAATATTCCCGTAAACAGGATTGTCCATGCTGAAGTTTTTCATTGTCGTACTTATGTTGGCGGTTCTGGTGAGTCTGTTCAGCGGGCTGTTTTTCCTGATCAAGGATGGCGGGAAAACGAACCGTGTCCTGAATTCCCTGGCATTGCGGGTCGTACTGAGCGTTTTGCTGCTGGCCGTCATTCTGATTTCGTTATGGCAAGGGGGCCTGACGCTGAATCCGACCCCCTGATCCCTTCTCGTCCCCTTGTTCAGAACGTTCAGATCACGTAGACAAAGACGAAGAGTCCGAGCCAGACCACGTCCACAAAGTGCCAGTACCAGGCCGACGCTTCGAACCCGAAGTGGTTGTCGCCGGTGAAGTGCCCCTTGTGTATGCGTATCAGCATGATCGTGAGCATCAGGGTACCCAGTATTACGTGGGCGCCGTGGAAGCCGGTCAGCATGAAGAAGGTACTGCCATAAATGCCTGACCCGAGAGTCAGATTCAGGTCCTGATAGGCGTGAACGTATTCGTAGCCCTGGACACAGACGAAAATCAGCGCCAGCGCAATGGTGGCAGTGAGCCAGGTCTTGACCTTTTTGCGGTTGTCTTCCTTCAGGGCATGGTGCGCAACCGTAACCGTGAAAGAGGATGTGACCAGCAGAATGGTGTTGATCAACGGCAGGCCCCAGGGGCCGATGGTACCTTCCGGTGGCGGATAGGCCTCAGGGTTGGGCGTATTGATCAGTGGCCAGGTGGCCTGAAAACCTTCCCATAGCATGTTGGAACTGCCCCGATCCCCCTCACCGCCAAGCCACGGCAGCGCAAAGACCCGGGTATAGAACAGGGCGCCGAAGAAAGCGGCGAAAAACATCACTTCCGAGAAGATGAACCAGCTCATCCCCCAGCGGAAAGAGCGATCCATCTGCGGGCTGTACAACCCGGACCGGCTCTCCTTGATAACAGCGCCGAACCATCCGAACAGCATATAGGTCATTATGATGGCGCCAATGATGAACATCACCCAGGAAGCGGTGGTGCTTTCACCCTGATTGCTGTTCACCATAATAGAAGCCACACCGTAGAGGGTGACCCCCAGGCCGACCGTAGCCACAATCGGCCACTTGCTCTGTTCTGGAACGTAATACGTCTGGTTTTCCGCCATGACAATCTCCGATGGCTTATCCGTTATCGTTTGTTGTTGTGGTTGCCATTCAGCCCCGGTTTCACTTCACCTCCGGTGGCGTGGCGAAAGTGTGATAGGGCGCCGGAGAAGGCACCGTCCACTCAAGACCCTCGGCACCATCCCATGGCTTGGCAGACGCCTTTTCGCCGCCTTTCACGCACTTGACCACAATGACCAGGAACAGGATCTGGGTGGCGCCAAACATGAAGGCACCAATGCTGGACACCATGTTGAAATCGGCGAACTGCAGCGCGTAATCCGGGATTCGGCGCGGCATACCCGCCAGCCCGAGGAAGTGCATCGGGAAGAACGCCAGGTTCATGCCAATGAAAGACAGCCAGAAGTGGGTTTTTGCCAGGGTTTCGTCGTACATGTGACCTGTCCATTTGGGCAGCCAGAAGTAAGCCGAGGCAAAAATACCGAAGATCGCACCCGGTACCAGTACATAGTGGAAGTGGGCAACCACAAAGTAGGTGTCGTGGTACTGGAAGTCGGCCGGTGCGATCGCCAGCATCAGGCCGGAGAATCCGCCGATGGTGAACAGGATGACAAAGGCCACCGCGAACAGCATCGGCGCCTCGAACGTCAACGAGCCACGGAACATGGTCGCCACCCAGTTGAACACCTTTACCCCAGTGGGTACGGCAATCAGCATCGTGGCATACATGAAGAACAGCTGGCCGGCAATGGGGATACCCACTGTGAACATGTGGTGCGCCCAGACAACGAACGACAGCAGGGCAATGGCCCCGACGGCGTAAACCATCGAGGCGTAGCCAAAGAGGGGCTTGCGGGAGAACGCGGGGATAATATGCGACACCGCACCGAAGGCCGGCAGGATCATGATATACACCTCAGGGTGCCCGAAGAACCAGAACACATGCTGGAACAGTACCGGGTCGCCACCACCGGAGGCATCAAAGAAACTGGTGCCGAAGTTGATATCCATGAGCATCATGGTAACCACACCCGCCAGCACCGGCATGACAGCGATCAGCAGGAAAGCGGTGATCAGCCAGGTCCATACGAACAGGGGCATCTTCATCAGGGTCATGCCCGGTGCCCGCATGTTCAGTATCGTGGCAATGACGTTGATGGCGCCCATGATCGACGACACACCCATGATGTGGATCGCGAAGATGAAAAAGGTAGTGCTGGGTGGGCCATAGGTAGTGGACAGCGGTGCATAGAAGGTCCAGCCGAAGTTTGGCGCACCGCCCTGCATGAACAGAGTGGACACCAGAATCAGGAAGGCGCAGGGCAGCAACCAGAAGCTCCAGTTGTTCATCCGCGGCAAGGCCATGTCAGGTGCGCCCACCATCAGCGGTATCATCCAGTTGGCCAGGCCAACAAAGGCCGGCATAACCGCGCCGAACACCATAATCAGACCGTGCATGGTGGTCATCTGATTAAAGAATTCCGGCTCCACAATCTGCAGGCCAGGCTGGAAAAGCTCGGCCCGGATTACCATGGCCATGGCCCCGCCAAGCAGGAACATGGTGAAACTGAATATCAGGTACATGGACCCGATATCCTTGTGATTGGTCGTCAACAACCACCGTGTAATGCCCTTGGCAGGGCCGTGGTGATGATCGTCCTGGGCGTGGGTATCTGCAACCGCACTCATGAAAAACCCCCGTTACCGCCGTATTGTTCTGGCTGGTGATGTCATTAGTCTGGCGAAATTGGACGGGGCGGAATGACAGCAAACTGCCCATTCCGCCCGGTTAATCATTCCTGATTCTTGTACTCGAATACTTCCTTCGGCGTCACCATTTCACCGGTGTCATTACCCCAGGCGTTCCGCTCATAGGTAATGACAGCCGCCAGATCCACCTCGCTGAGCTGGTCGCCAAAGGCCTGCATCGCAGTTCCGGAAACGCCGTTCACCACTATATCCATATGGGCATCCATGTCTTCGGTCGCGACCTTGCTGCCCTTGAGCGCCGGGAATGCTGGTGGGGCACCGCTACCGTCAGCCTGGTGACAGGAGGCACAGGCACTGGCGTAAGCCTTCTCGCCACGCTCCATCAACTCGTCCAGGGTCCAGTCCTTCTCGGTCAGTTCGCGCTCACGCTGGGCGGCTTCTTTCTGCTCAGCCACCCAGGCATCGTATTCGTCCTGCGGGACAGCTTTTACAACGACCGGCATGAAACCGTGTTTCACGCCACATAGCTCGGTGCACTGGCCACGGTAAATGCCCGGCTCATCAACTCTGGTCCAGGCTTCGTTGATAAAGCCCGGAATCGCGTCTTTCTTGACGCCAAACTCGGGAACCCACCAGGAGTGAATGACGTCGTTCGCGGTCAGCAGCAGACGAATCTTTGCACCGACCGGCACCACCATTGGATTATCGACATCCAGCAGATAGTTCTCGGACTTTCTGGTGCGGTTGTAAATCTCGTCGTCGCTGGTACTGATGTTGGAGAAGTAGCCGAACTCATCATCGATATAGTCGTACTTCCAGCGCCATTGGTAACCGGTGACCTTGATATCGACATCGGCTTCGGTGGTGTCGTACATGTCGACCAGTGTCGCAGTGGCGGGAATGGCCATCACTACGAGAATCACCAGAGGGATGATCGTCCACAGAATCTCTACCAGAGTATTCTCGTGGAAGTTGGCCGGTTTACGCCCCGAGGATTTGCGGTGGGCAAATATGGACCAGAACATGATCCCAAAGACCACAACGCCGATGACGACGCAGATCCACAGGATGGTCATGTGAAGGCTGAAGATTTCGTTACTGGTACCGGTGACCCCGGGACTCATGTTCAGCGTCCAGTCCGCCATGGACAACGCTGGCGTCATAAGTCCGCCCAAGAGGACACCTGCCCGCTTAGCGTGCACGCGCATAATACTGTGTCTCCACAGAGTGTTATTCTTGTCGGATTTTGCGTCCAATCCCTCTGTTCCTGACAGTGCTCGCACACACTATTGGAGCCAGAGTGGAAGTCTGCTATGGATAATTCACGCATAAGTATAGACACAGATCAAAAAAATGCGAAAGTCCGAGTAGCCATTAATCGACTAAAGAAGGAACTTTTTTCATTTCCATAGAATCGCCGCTGAAACTCGCCACCCCAGATCGCAGGCTCTGGGCACTGGCCTGGCCCTTGATGCTCACGAACCTCACTGTACCGCTTCTGGGCCTGGTGGACACGGCCGTGCTTGGTCATCTCGAGAGCCCTGAATACCTGGGGGCTGTCGCGGTGGGCGCAAATCTCTTCAGCATTCTGTACTGGACCTTCGGTTTCATGCGGATGGGCACAACCGGGCTTGCAGCCCAGGCCTGGGGTAAACGCGACGAATTCGCCCAGATTGCTCTGCTTCTGCGGTCAGTGCTGCTGGCCACTGCAATCGGCCTGCTACTCATTCTGGTCCACCAACCCCTGATTCGCCTGGGGCTTGAGCTGATGAATCCCAGCGAAGGAGTAGCGGCACTTGCTGCGGAGTACGCCAGCATCCGTATCTGGAGCGCACCAGCGGTACTGTGCCAGTACACGCTGGTGGGCTGGCTGATCGGCACCCAATTACCCAGGGGGCCGATGGTGATGCTGATTGTGGCCAATGGCCTCAATATTGTTCTGGATATACTCTTCGTCACCGGCTTTGGCTGGAATAGTCGGGGCGTCGCCATGGCCACGGTGATGGCTGAATACTCCGCAGCGGCCATTGGTTTTCGCATGGTGCTGTTGCGTATGCCGGCAGGTCAGGGCTTCAGCCGTGCCCTGTTCGGCCAGCTGACTGACTACCTGAAAATACTGCGGGTGAACCGGTACATCATGGTGCGCACCATCGCGCTGCTGCTGGTGCTTGCGTTTTTTACCGCCCAGGGAGCACGGCAGGGCGACACCATACTGGCCGCCAATGCGGTACTGATCACCTTCCTGCTGGTGATCTCCAACGGCCTGGACGGCTTTGCCAACGCCGCCGAAGCCCTGATTGGAGAGGCCGTCGGCAAGAACAACCGCCGGCAGTTCCACCAGGTGTTCCGGGTGGCTTTCCGTTGGTCCCTGTGGGGCTCGATACTGTTCACGGTGGCGTTCGTACTCGGCGGGCGCTTCCTGATCAGCCTGCTGACCGGTATTGAGGAAGTAAGAACGACTGCCTGGCTCTACTTGCCCTGGCTTTGGATGCTGCCACTGGCTTCTGTATGGGGGTTTCTGCTGGATGGCGTTTTTATCGGCGCCACCCGCACCCGGGACATGCAGAACACCATGCTGTTTTCAGCACTGGCGGTGTTTCTGCCGGTGTGGTGGCTGACCACTGGCTGGGGAAACCATGGGCTCTGGTTCTCGCTGATCTGCCTGATGCTGGCACGCGCAGTCAGCATGGGGTTGCTTTTTCTTAGCCATTCGCGGCACGATCGGTGGTTTTCGCAACAATAACCCTGTGCCAGGTATACTAAATGAACATCCTGTTCAGGTTTTAATGTGGATGTCAGAGCAGCCTGCAAAAACTCGTCTACACTTGTGAGAAAAGGCAGGCATGTTGCGGTGGCCAGCCGCATCCCCGTGCCCCCAGACGACCCTATTCGTATAACGGGAGGCGCCTTGCGACCCCATTCCGTTCAGAGACCGGCATCTCCTGAAATGACACCAAAGGTTGTTCTCGACATTATTGATCAGGCACGCAGGCAGGAAGCCCGCTCCGGCACCTTCCTAGAGCAGATGCGGGAAAGGGCCGCGTCGTTGCCTGCCACAATCACTATCGATGGCTACCAGCCGGCCACCTGCCTGTTCCAGTTCGCCATCGAATACATTGAAATGGCGCCGCGACTGATCGAATGCGTGGAAGCCTGCGCCCGGGAAGCCGGCAAGGCAGAGCTGTTTGAACCCTTCGTGAACGCGGCAATCGGATACTTTACCCAGCCCTCGGTCCTTCTTGTCCGGTATGATGGCCTCGACGGACTTCTCATACGAGCCTACCTCTGCCATCGCCTGATGGAGGAAATGTACGAAAACAACCGTTCCACACGGGCCAGCGAGCTGGTAGACGTGGAAGCAACCCGCGCCAACCTGCTTGCCCATCAGCTGATCGGCGAACCTTTTGCCAATGAACTGGATCAGTCCATCACTGTGACTGTGTTGCAGATTGCCGGTACGCCGGACTATTACGAGCTGAATCTGGACCCCTTCGTAGAACAGACAAGGAACGCGGCATGGGACTGGATGAAGCACTACTGGGAAAACCTGCTGATCCGCAATCACATTCGTCTCTCCCTGGGGACAGGCCTGTAACTTTGAGCCTGGCCACAAACCGTTTAAGCTTGCCGGCTTATCCGTAATCCTTCGCTGACGGGAGATAGACGTTGCTGGAAAATGCAGACCTCGGAAAACTGATTGTTCGCCTCACCCTGGGGGGCCTGTTGCTGTTTCATGGCATCGCAAAGCTGTTCCACGGTGTGGGTTTTATCGAAGGCCAACTGGCCAGCCACGGTATTCCGGCATTTTTCGCCTGGGGAGTCCTGATCGGCGAGTTACTGGCACCACTGATGGTCATGCTTGGTTACCAGACCCGCATCGGCGCGTTGCTGATCGTCTTCAATATGCTGGTGGCGATTGCCCTGGTGCACAGCCACGAGCTGATGGCTCTGGGCAACAACGGAGGCTGGGCACTGGAACTGCAGGGGTTCTTCCTGTTCACCGCCATTGCGGTGATATTCCTCGGCCCTGGCCGCTACAAGCTGAAGAACTGACATTACAGGCCGGGAACCGTCCCGGCGCCGCTGTCCCGGAACACCATTACCCGGTTGCGGCCGGCATTCTTGGCCGCATAGAGGGCTTCATCGGCCCGGGCTATAAGGTCCGAAGGACGTCTCCCCGGGGCAGGTAGGATTGTCGCCACACCGAGACTGACTGAAAGGTTCAACTGCTTGGCCTGGTCATCTATGTGGACAGGCGTCTCTGCGACGGCCACTCGCAATCGCTCTGCCACACTGACGGCTCCTGCTTCCGGTGTGGCAGGTAGCAATACACTGAATTCTTCACCACCATACCGAGCCAGCAGGTCACCTGAGCGCTGGATTTCCTTCCCACACACCCGGGCAATAGTCACCAGGCAATCGTCCCCGGCCAGGTGGCCGTGGTCATCATTTACGCGCTTGAAATAATCAATATCCAGCAACACCATGCTGAGCGGGTGCCCCTGTCTCAGGGCCCGCTTCCACTCAGCTGACAGTTTCTCGTCAAAGCGACGGCGGTTGGCCACCCGCGTCAGGCCATCGGTAATGGAAACCGCCCTGAGCTGCTCGTTGGCCTGTTCCAGCTCTTCCGTGCGGGCCTGAACACGGGCCTCCAGCGTCTGGTTGGCCTTTCGCTGGACCTCCAGGGTATGTTCCTGAGCCTGAATCCGGCGCTGTCTTTCCAGATTAATGCGATAGGCCAGTGCAAATGACAAAAGAATCACCTCCACAGCTACGCCAATCTGCGGCGCTATCTCAGTCAGGGCATTGGTCGGAATCAGGCCGATCTTGCTGATGGCCATTACCAGGTGACCCAGAAGCAGCGGTGTCCAGGCCACAACATAGAAACCAGCCAGTACCTGCCCCCGGTACCAGACGGCCAGGCCCATTAACCACGTCAGTGGCGTAACCGCCGCTGCGATCAAACTGATGAGGGCGGTGGCGCTCTGATAACTGCCAGACAGACCATAAATAAAACAGCCGACACTTATCAGCGCAATCAGCTGAAGTAGTCGGTAAGCCACAGGACTGTATCGCCTCACTGCCAGAAAGCTCAGTGTGAACATGGCCGCGAAAAAGATGTTGGCCGAGATAGCCGGGGCCGTAAAATACCGGTTGATAACCGGAAGGTCGGGCCATAACCACTGGAAAACCAGGCCGTTAAAGTTAAGCAGCACCAGTGCCGAGGCAATAACCGTGAGCACATACCACAAGTACGCCAGGTGCCTGACAATCACGAAGATGAACAGGTTGTACAGTGCCATGGCAACCATGATGCCCAGAAACAGCGCCTGCCAGCCATAATCCAGTTGCTCAGCTGCCAGGAAGTCGGCCGAGGATATGACACGCACCGGTATCTGCACCGAACCTTCGCTGCGAACACGCACATACGCTGTGGCAGGCTGAGTATTCGACGGCACCAGAAAGACGAAATTACGGTGATAGATGGGACGGGAACCAAACGCCCGGCTATCGCCGGTAAGGTGGCGTTCCACCTGCTTACCATCAACGAACCAGTAAACCCGGACATCATCCAGCAGCGGATAACCAATTTCCAGCAAGCGGTTGAAGGGCTCCGCCGGCACCTCCACCCGCAGCCAGAAACTGCTGTTGCTGAAGCCGAAATTCAGGGTTTCATCCTCGGCTGCTGGCCGCCATTGCGATTCGGGCAATGCCCGGATATCCTCGATACCCGTCTCCGGTTCCGGAGCTTCCACCCAGGCGACGGCAGCACTTGTCGCAAGCGCCGGGGCAGGCGCCATCAATAGCGCCAGAAGTACTAATCGCCAGAATTGGCAAGCAACAGGAAACCCCATAATACCGTCTTACCCGGAACCGGAAAACTCAACTAGACTGACGAAGCCAACAACCAGTCACGCTGCCTCCCTGCGCTTTATCAGTGTCAGTCTATACGGATACGGGGAGTATGTCCGCACCGCAAAACGCGTAGCCTTACGCTACGCGTGGAGAAGAATACAATGACCGACAAGAAACCGGAACTCCGTCTTGGCCGATACCGCCACTACAAGGGCATGGATTACGAAGTCATCGGTGTTGCCCGCCACAGCGAAACTGACGAACAGATGGTTGTCTACCGCTGCCTCTACGGGGATTACAGCCTATGGGTAAGGCCGCTGACGATGTTCCGCGAAACCGTGGAGATGGCCGGCGAGCAGGTTCCACGTTTTGCCTTCGTAGGCGACAAGTAACGGTTATCACGGTTTTGACTGCAGCACCCATTTCCGGCACATTAGCGCGCTTTCCAGAACCGCCCGCTGCTTCAGGGCACTGAAAGCCACCCCCGAAATCCCGGAGTTTGCCATGAATGCCGTTGTTGCTGCGGTAGCTATCATGCTCGTCCTGAGTTTGTGCCGCATTCACGTTGTTGTTGCCCTTATCATCGGCGCCGTTTCCGGCGGCCTGATCAGCGGCCTGTCCCTGGACGCCACCATCGCCGCCTTTAACGAAGGCCTCGGGGGCGGCGCAACTGTCGCGCTGTCCTATGCCACTCTAGGCGCGTTTGCCGTGGCCATTGGTAAATCCGGCCTCGCCCACGCCCTGGCCGACAAGGCCCTGGCCCTGGTAGGCCGGCAGGATGACGGTAAGGCCGCCGGTGGTATACGCCTGCTGATTATTGGTCTGCTACTGGCCATCGCCATGTCGTCCCAGAACATCCTGCCGATCCACATTGCCTTCATCCCGCTGGTGGTTCCGCCCCTGCTGTACGTGATGGCAAAGCTGAATATGGACCGTCGCCTGGTGGCTTGTGTACTGACCTTCGGCCTGATTACCCCGTACATGTTCTTGCCTGTGGGTTTTGGCGGCATCTACCTGAACGAAATCCTGCTGGCGAACGTAGGCGAGAATGGCGTCGACGCCACCGACCTGAACGTCATGTCCGCCATGGCCCTGCCAGCCCTGGGCATGCTCTGTGGCCTGGTGGTGGCGGTTTTCTTCAGCTACCGCGGCGGCCGGCACTACAACCTGGACGCCATCGCCCGCACCGAACGGGTGGATGTGAAATACAGCAGGGGCACTCTGTTCATGGCCCTGATCGCCATTGTGACGGCGTTCGTGGTGCAGCTTTGGCTGGGTTCAATGATTCTCGGGGCGCTGGCGGGCTTCGTGCTATTCAATCTTTCCGGTGTGGTGAAGTGGAAAGAGGCGGATGACCTGTTCACCGAAGGCATGAAAATGCTGGCGATGATCGGTTTCATCATGATCGCCGCTTCCGGTTTTGCGGAAGTGATGCGCGAAACCGGCGACATTGCCACCCTGGTGGAAAGCTCGGTCGGAGCTATTGGCGACAACAGGGCCCTGGCAGCCTTGCTGATGCTGGTGGTAGGCCTGCTGATCACCATGGGCATTGGTTCCTCGTTCTCCACCATCCCCATCATCGCCGCCCTCTACGTGCCTCTTGCACTGGAACTGGGTTTCAGCCCCCTGGCCATCGTGGCCCTGGTTGGCACCGCCGGCGCCCTGGGCGACGCCGGTTCCCCGGCCTCCGATTCCACCCTCGGCCCCACTGCCGGCCTCAACGTCGACGGCCAGCACAACCACATCTGGGGCACGGTGGTGCCTACGTTCCTGCACTACAACCTGCCTTTGCTGGGCTTTGGGTGGTTGGCGGCCATGGTTCTTTGAGGCTGGGAGTTGCCTACTTTTTGTAGCCTGCTTGTTTTTGGGGGCCTGGAGGGCGTCGTGATGCTTTCTGCCGGGAAAAAGAACTCGCTGCGCTCAGACACCTTTTTCCCGGCAGAAAGCACCCCAACACCCTCCGGTTTGAACCACGAGGATATCGCCTTGCAAAACAAGCTCTCGGTTTACCCAAGCGATATTGACGGGGTTCGTTCGTGAGGGGGTAGGGGGATTTTTACTCGCCAGAAATGGGTGTCTGAGCACAGCGAGTTCCATTTCAAGAGTAAAAAACTCCCCCTGCCCCCTCGCAGCCCCAATTCAAGCAGGCTAAAAACGAGGGCAACCACCAAAAGCTTCAGTCTTCCTCGCTGGACTTGAAAAACACCACCTGTTTGACCGTATGGTCGTCCTCGTTGCCGCGTTTGTTAACGCGGGTTTCCAGTTCGGGATTGACCGGCGGCGTGGGGGTATCAGACACCGCATCGGTGAAACCGCAGGCCACGCATTCGCGGACCTGGTCTTCATCGTCGGTGGTGTACATCATGATCTTGTCCATCTCGGCACAGCGGGGGCAGACAGCGCCGGCAATGAAGCGTTTTGGGGTTGGCATGATCATACTCCGCAATATCTTTCCGGTGTCGGATCAGGCCCCAGGGCATAACCCGACACACCAGCTTCCAGTCAAATCACGCAGCGTCGTCCGTAATACCGCTTTGCTTCAACAACGCATCCACCTGCGGCTCGCGCCCACGGAATGCCTTGAACAGTTCCATCGGTTCCTGGGAACCGCCTTTTTCAAGGATGTTCTGCAGAAACGCCTTGCCGGTTTCCGGATTAAAGATGCCACGCTCCTCGAACAATGAGAACGCATCCGCAGCCAGCACTTCGGCCCATTTGTAGCTGTAATAGCCTGCTGCGTAACCACCCGCAAAGATATGGGAAAAGCCGTTGGGGAAACGGTTGAACGCCGGGGCTTCCACCACGGCTATTTCGCTGCGTACCTTGCGATGCATGTCCAGCGGATTGGTGGGGGCTTCCTCGGTGAATTCCGCATGCAGGCGGAAGTCGAACAACGAGAATTCCAGCTGCCGCACCATGGCCATGCCGGACTGGAAGTTTTTGGCGGCCAGCAGTTTCTGCAGCAGGTCCTCTGGTAAGGGCTCGCCGGTTTCGTGGTGCGATGCGATCAGGGCCAGGGAGTCCGGGTTCCAGCACCAGTTTTCCAGGAACTGGCTCGGCAGCTCCACCGCGTCCCAGGCCACGCCATTAATGCCGGAAACGTCCAGCACGTCCACCTGCGTCAGCATATGGTGCAAGCCATGGCCGAATTCGTGGAACATGGTGGTGACTTCGTCATGGGTCAGCAACGACGGCTTGCCGTTGACCGGCGGCGTGAAGTTACAGGTCAGGAAGGCGACCGGCAGCTGCAACTGCCCACGCAGGTTGCGCCAGCGTACCCGGCAGTCGGCCATCCAGGCGCCGCCGCGTTTGCCCTGGCGGGCGAACAGGTCGAGGTAGAACCAGGCAAGCGGTTCACCGTTGCGGCTGATGCAATAGGCAGTGGCATCCGGGTGCCAGGTTTCCACCTCAGGTTTCGCTTCAATCTGTACGTCGAACAGTTTTTCCGCAACGGCGAACAGGCCGGGGACCACTTTGTCTACCGGGAACCACGGACGCAGGGTTTCCGGGGAGATATCGTAGCGTTCCTGACGCAGCTTTTCGCTGTAATAGCCGATGTCCCAGGCCTGCAGATCATCAACACCGTGGGTGTCTTTGGCGAACGCCTTCAGCTCGGCAAACTCGCGCTCGGCCATGGGTTTGGACTTGCCAGCCAACTGATTCAGGAAATCGAGAACCTCATCCACGCTGCGGGCCATCTTGGTGGCCAGGGATCGCTCGGCGTAATTGTTGAAGCCCAGTAACTTTGCCATGGCATGACGGCGCTTGAGAATTTCCGCCATCACCGGCGTATTGTCCCAGGTGCCGGCGTCCGGCCCCATGTCGGATGCGCGGGTGACGAAGGCTTCGTAGACTTCCCGCCGCAGGTCCCGGTTGTCACAGTAGGTCATCACCGGGTAAAAACTGGGGAAATCGAGCGTGATCACATAGCCGTCCAGATCCTTTTGCTGCGCTGCCTGTTTCGCGCCATCAAGCGCGGTCTCAGGCACACCCGCCAGTTCCTCCACGTTGGTGATGTGCTTGTACCAGTGCTGGGTGGCATCCAGCACGTTGTCACTGAAGCGGTTGGACAGCTCCGACAGCTCCATGGAAAGATCCGCGTACTGCTTTTTCTTCTCCGGCGGCAGGTCGACACCCCCGAGGTGGAAATCCCGCAGAGTGTTGTCCACCGATTTGCGCTGGGCTTCACTCAGCCCTTTGTATTCATCGCTTGCTGCCAGTTTTTTGTAGGCTTCGCAAAGTTCGGCGTTCTGGCTTAGTTCGGTGCTGTATTCGGTGAGTTTTTCCAGGCAGTTTTTGTACACCTTGCGCAGATCATCATTGTTCATCACGCCATTGAGGTGCGAAATAACCGACCAGGCTCTTTCCAGCCGGTCTTCGGTGGCCTGCATGGGTTGGGCCAAAGTCTCCCAGGTGGGCTCATCCTGCTGGGCCAGTTGGGCGATTTTCACGCGGTTCTCGCTGAGAATCTGGTCGATTGCCGTTTCCATGTGCTCAGTGCGAACATGGTCAAACTTGGGCAACAGGTCGTTGGTCAATAACGGGTTATTCATAAGTCCCCTTCTCAGCTCCGGGTGTCTAAGGTAATTTGAGATAACTCCAATGCTTGGGGAGTCTCTGGGGGGGGGCTTTCCAAAACTGTGCGGAGCCATGGATGGCGGAGCTCAAGCGCCACAGGGATGTGCTTGAGCGTGTTTTGGAAAGGCCTCCCCCAGAGACTCCTTCCCCACAAGCAACAATCCATTCAATGAGTATATGTAATGTCGAATGTACGAACACACAAGGGTAACACGCCACAATTTGGAGAACGCGCCTGGATTGACCCCAGTGCGGTGGTCATCGGAGATGTTCAGACAGGGGATGACGTCTCCATCTGGCCAATGACAGTAGTGCGTGGTGACATGCACAAAATCCGCATTGGTAACCGCTGCAGTATCCAGGACGGCTCTGTGCTGCACATCACCCATGCCAGTGACTTTAACCCGGGCGGTTACCCACTGACGATCGGTGATGATGTCACGGTTGGCCACAAGGCGCTGCTGCACGGCTGCACCGTGGGCAGCCGGGTACTGGTGGGTATGGGGTGTATCATCATGGACGGTGCCGTGGTGGAAGACGAGGTGATTGTCGCCGCCGGGTGTCTGGTGCCACCGGGCAAGACGCTGGAGTCCGGCTACCTGTACGTCGGATCACCCTGCCGCCAGGCGCGGGCGTTAACGGACGAGGAGAGAACCTTTTTCCGCTATACCGCCAGTAATTATGTAAAGCTCAAGGACGAATACCTGAACAAGATTTAATCCGGCAGTCTGCTCTGGGAGTACCAGTGCCAGCGTAAAGAACTTGTAATTCTGTCTTTGACCAGAGGCGTCGAGATGAGACGGCTGATCGTCACCGCGTTACTGCTCAACGTCCTTTTCCTGGCGCTGCTACTGCCGCGTTATCCATGGATACCCTGGCTTGCGGCTGACGCTCTGTTACTGACGGGCGTTTTTGCACTTTTGCCCAGCGGAAGAGGCAAGCAGTACCTGGCCGGCGCCGTTGGCGTGTTGTATGCCTTGCTGGCGTTCTTTTCTCTGAGCGATGTGCTGGTCCGGCAGAGCATCGGGCGGCCATTTAACCTGTATCTGGAAGTGGGCGTTGCGGGTTCGGTGTTTGAGCTGCTGGAGAGCAATCTGGGGCTCGGCCTGTCGCTACTGTCCATTCTGGCACTCGCAGCCGCCTTTGCCGGTCTCGGCGGCTATGTTGCCAGGCTGTTGTCGCGGCTTGGAGCCGACAGTAATGCCAAAACCGGCCAGTGGTTGACGGTAGCGGGCGCTATCACGGTAGCCGCGTCGTGGCTGCCTCAGCCCGTTGTGGGGTTGAGCGCGTCCGGGCTCGCAGCAACGCAAATCCAGCTGGCAGTGGCTACCCACCAGTCCACGCTGGCATTCCGACAACATCTGGAAGATAACCCGCGAGCGGCGGAGACCATCCCCCTGAAAGGACTGGTGGATACCGACGTCATTCTGGGCTTTATCGAATCCTATGGTATTTCAGCGATTACTGACCCCCGCTACCGGCCAGTGATCGGGCCCCGTCTGGAGCAGATGGCGCACAAGCTGGATGAAGCCGGCCTGCACATTGTAACCGGACGCCTGCGCTCACCGGTCCAGGGCGGCCAGTCCTGGCTGGCGCATACCACGTTGCTCAGCGGTCAATGGATTGAAACTCAGCTGGATTATGAAATCTTCCTGGCCAGCGGCTTCCCGACACTGATTGACGACCTGGACACTACTGGTCACGACACGGTGGCTGTCATGCCCGCCATAACCAGAGCCTGGCCTGAAGGCCAGGCGTTTGGCTACAACCGTATCTACGCGTCCACCACCATGGACTACCGCGGCCCCGCTTTTAATTGGGTGACCATGCCGGACCAGTACACCTGGTCGTGGTTCCAGCGCAGCATTCGTGACCGGGCAGAGACACCGCTGTTTGCAGAGATAGCATTGATAAGCAGTCACGCGCCCTGGGTACCGGTGCTGCCGGTCCTGAAAGACTGGAGCAGCATCGGCAATGGCGAAACCTTCAGCCAATGGAAAGACAGTGGCGAAGCCCCCGCCAGCCTGTGGCGTGATCCGGATCGAGTGCGGGAACACTATGCCCAGGCGGTGGACTACGCCCTGAACGTGGCCACGGAATACGCCCTTCGGCACGTCGACAACCAGACGCTGCTGGTACTGCTCGGAGACCACCAGGCAGCGCCACTTGTCACCGGCGGGAATGCCAGCCGGGATGTGGTGGTGCATATTATCAGTGCAGACCCGCAATTGTTGGCGCCCTTTGTTGCAAATGAGCAACTGCCCGGCTTCAGTTGGGGTGCGCTGCCCGGAAACGACCCGAATGGCCCGGCGATGGCACACTTCCGGCCCTTCCTTCATCAACAGTTTAGGACGTCCTCCGGGGCAGTAGAAATTTCTGCCACGGGGCCTATTGAAAACTGATCAACTGCTCTTACATTCAGAAATAGCAGAGGTTCACGGAAAACCATCCGGCTGGCGCCACCGGTATGGAGCTGTTCCGCGATTGAAGCTGACATCAACGTGTTATTTCAATTTCGTAGGAGGAGTTTCGTATGGCTAACATAACCCGCTGGAATCCGGTTTCTGAATTCGATGACCTGATGAACCGTTATAACCGGTTGTTCGGCCTGACACGGGGCAACGATGAACGGGAAGGCAAAGACCTGTTCAGTCGCAGTGACTGGGCCCCCGCCGTGGATATCAAGGAAACCCCGGAGGCCTTCAATATCGAAGCGGAGCTGCCGGGCATGTCAAAAGACGATGTGAAAGTCACGGTGCAGGATGGTGTGTTGAGCATCCAGGGTGAACGCAAGCACGAGGAAGAAACCAACGACAAAAAGCACCACCGCATAGAGCGAGTGTACGGCAGCTTCCTGCGCCGGTTTACCCTGCCGGAAAACGTGGATGAGAACAGTATCAGGGCCAGCTTCAAGGACGGCATCCTGTCGTTAACACTGACCAAGGCAGAGCCGGCTGAACCCAAAGCCATTGAAGTGGACGTTCAGTAACCGGCAGGGCAACGCGGCAAGGCCGGGCTCAGCTCCCGGCCTCTGCTGCTGTTTTGGCTCCAGCCTTTTTGACGATCTCTGCGTAGGCGGTACTACGGCGGTGGTGTGACACCAGGTCAAGGAAGGTTTCGCCGTTTTCATCCACAGCGTTGATATCCCGCCCTGCTTCCACAAAGAATCCGACAAAACGCTCGAAATCTTCGGCAATCATGGCCTGGTAGGCCTTGACCAGAGCATTGAAGTCAGCATTGACATTGCTGTCATAGGGAGCAATCGCCAGAAAACTCTTTACCCGTTCATCACTCCATTCCTCGCCAATGACTTTCGGCTTGTCTGGTCCGCTCATAATCTCTCTGGCCCTTCTGTATCAACAAATTGAATCAGCAATTGTGTTCGCCTGGGGCTGCCAGTATAAAGATCTCAACGCGTGGGAGTTATATGAATTGACTATGAGAGGCTGCCCCGCAAGCATAAGCCGCTGTTTACGGCATGATTTCCACCGGTAGCTGCCCGGTATTTACGCTGCCGTCACACGCCGGATCCCGGATGGCGATCTCCACCCGCCGGTTTTTTGCACGGTTTTCGTCGCTGTCGTTGGGGACCAGGGGATTGGTTTCCGCCCGGCCTGCAGCCACTACCCGTTCCGCCGGCACCTGACGATTCAGCACCAACTCATGCACCACGGAAACCGCCCGTGCCGCGGACAGATCCCAGTTTGATCGATAACGCCCGCTGGATATGGGGCGGTCGTCGGTGTAACCGGCCACCAGTACGTCGCCGGAACAACCGGACAGCACAGCCACCACCCGCTCAATAATGGGGATCATCTCTGGCTTGATGGACGCCTCTCCGGAGCGAAACGTGGCTTCTTCAGAAAAACGGATGACCACCTGGTTTTCGTCGTAGGTCACATTCAAGGCGTCCGAGGCCACCTCGGCTTCCAGCTCATCGATCAGACGGCTCGCCAGGTCGATGACACCGCCCGGTATTCTGGTGGGGGCCTCCCCTTCGGCGCGCTCATCGATAAATTCCGGTTCACTGGCGGCGGTATCGGTGGGCTGCGGCAAGGAGACCGTGTCCGACTCGATCAGGGTCAGGGGCGCTCCGCCTACATCATCAGACAGCACCTGGTTACTGCCGAAGGCCACGGCCATGGAGTTGGCCATGGCCCGATACTTTTCGATATCCATTTCCGCAAAGGACAGCAGCAGGATAAAGAACGTCAGCAGCAACGTAGCCAGATCGGCAAAGGTCACAATCCAGGCCGGAGAACCCCGGCCATGTTTTTTCTTTTTCACTGGCTGACGCAATATCAAAACCTACGCCTCCCGCTCCGGGGCAAGGTTGGTACGCTGATCCGGAGTTACGAACGACGACAGTAGCTCGGTCATTACCCTGGGGTTTTCACCGCGCATGATGTTGCGTATGGACGTGGTAATCAGCAGCTGATTCCGGGCCTCATCCTCCGCCTTAAGCTGGAGTTTGTCCGCCAGGGGCAGGGCGATCAACTGCGCGATAAAGGCTCCGTAAAGCGTGGTCAGAAGGGCAATAGCCATGGCCGGCCCAATGGAGGAAGGGTCATCAAGAGTGTTGAGCATCTGTACCAGCCCCACCAGGGTGCCCAGCATACCAATCGCCGGGGCAGACTCACCAATCCCTCGAAACACCCGCTCGGCTACCTCGTAGCGTTCTGCCGTCTGCTGGGTTTCCTGGGCCAGGGCCTCCTCGACGAGTTCGGGTGGATGGCCGTCGACACACAGATTGATGGCCTTGCGAAGAAATTCGTTACTGGTGTCGTGGTTTTCCAGGCCCAGGATGCCTTCCTTGCGTACCACCAGTGCCAGCATGCCTACTTCCCGGATCAGATCCGCCGGCCGCTCCACCCGCTCGGTAAAGGCCGCCGCAAATGCCAGCCGGAATGCTCCCATCACCGAAGGCAGTCGAAACTTGATCAGGGTAACGGCAAAGGTGCCGCCCAATACGATCGCCAGACCGGGAAGATTGAAAAAGGTAAGGATCGAGGCATTGGCCAGCATGGCGAGCAAAACAATCAGAACACCTGCCACCAGCCCCACAAGGGTGAGAATATCCATCAGAGACCTTACATCAGAAACCTTTGGGAAGCCTGTGCGCCTGCGGAGCATAGCCCATGCGTCCGGCGGTAGTTCAGTCGGTTCGCAATTCGTCAATCACCGGCCGTGTTTCCGGGCGGACGCCCCGCCATATCCGGAACGATTCGGCCGCCTGCTCCACCAGCATGCCCAGGCCGTCGAATACCAGCGTGGCACCGTGGTCCAGCGCCCACTGGTTGAATGTGGTTGTCTGCAGAGAATACATCATGTCGTAGACCACCGTGCCGGCACCGATCACATTTGCCGAAATCGGTGGCAGATCACCTTGCAGGCTGGCACTGGTGCCATTGATGATGAGGTCAAACGGCTCACTGGGCTGCTCGAATCCACATGCCTCCAACAAAGTCTGCTCACCAAGGGGTTCAAACATAGTTACCAGTCCCTCCGCCTTGGCAACGGTGCGGTTGGCGATGACCAGGGCCGACGGTTTCTCTGTCAACAAAGGCCCCAGCACGCCACGTACAGCTCCGCCTGCACCCAACACCAGAATACGTAGGCCTGCCAGAGTAATGCAGTGGTTTTCAGTAAGGTCCATCACCAGACCCTTACCATCTGTGTTATCCGCAGTCAGTAAGCCATTACTATCCTGATACAGGGTGTTGGCGGCGCCGGCCAGCTCCGCCCGTTCAGTACGCCGGTCAGCCAGATTCCAGGCCTGTTCCTTGAAAGGTACGGTCACATTCAACCCCTGACCACCGCGCCGGAAAAAGCCGGTTACGGTGTCGGCAAAGCCGTCGTGCGGAGCCTGGATGGCAGTGTATTCGAGCTTTTCACCCGTCTGGCTGGCAAACAGGCTGTGAATGCGGGGAGATTTGCTGTGGCTGATGGGATTACCCACCACCGCGTACAGGTCATTTTTCATCGGCAGTCTCCAACCAGTCCCGCCCGGTGAGAAAATGCTCAGTCAGCCGTGCCTCTTGAGACCCCGGCTCCGGCTTATAACTATACTCCCAACGCACCAGAGGAGGTAACGACATCAGAATGGACTCGGTACGGCCACCGGACTGCAGCCCAAACAGGGTGCCACGGTCATACACCAGGTTGAACTCCACATAGCGGCCACGGCGGTAGAGCTGGAACTCCCGCTCACGATCGCTCCAGGGCGTGTCTTTGCGGCGCTGAACGATCGGTTCATAGGCCTCAATGAAACTATCGCCCACGGACTGCATCAATGCAAAGTCACGCTCGAAATCGCCGGTATTGTGATCATCAAAAAACAGCCCGCCGATACCCCTGGGCTCATCACGGTGTTTCAGATAAAAGTAGTCATCGCACCAGTGCTTGTATTGGCGATACATCTGCTCGCCAAAGGGGGCACAGGCCGCCTTCGCCGTCCGGTGCCAGTGCACGCAGTCTTCGTCAAAACCGTAATAGGGGGTGAGGTCATAGCCACCGCCAAACCAGTAGACTGGCTCGGCATTTTCTGGTGTCGCCACGAAGAACCGCACATTGGCGTGGGACGTGGGCACATAGGGGTTGAAGGGGTGCATTACCAGGGACACGCCCATGGCCTGCCAGGGCGCACCTGCCAGATGAGGCCTGTGCGCAGTGGCGGAGGCGGGCATGGTGTCGCCCATGACATGGGAGAAGTTGACTCCACCTTTTTCGAATACCGCACCCTCGGTAATAACCCGGCTGATGCCGCCACCACCCTCGGGCCGATCCCAGGCGTCGGTGTCAAAACTCCCCTTGCTATCAACCGCTGACAGTCTTCGGCAGATCTGCTCCTGCAGTCCCAGCAGGTACTGTTTGACGGCATTGCTGTCGGGTTGCTGTGGCATGGGAACTCCTAACGCAGTTGTTGTCCGCTGACAATGTCGATAATACGGCTGGGTTGGCGATTACCCCCCAATTCTCCCGGTACCAGCCAGTCCAGTTGGCCCTCAAAGTATCGGCGTACCTGCCAGGAGGTGCGAGCTGGCTGGCGACCAGCCGGGTTGCAGGAAGTGGATACCAGCGGAAAACCCACTGTTTGGCACAACGCCTGAACGACGGGATGATCACTGACGCGCACCGCAATGGAACTGTGTCGCCCCCGCACCTGATCCGGAATCCGCCTGAGAAGGTCCGGTAACAGGCAGGTTACCGGACCCGGCCAGTTAGCCAGGGCTTTTTCCTGCAGCTCCGGTGGCAACGGGTCCAGCAGGAACCGTATCTGATCAACAGAGGCGGCTACAAGGATGACGCCTTTCTCGACCGGGCGCTGCTTCAGTTCGAGAATTCGATCGACTGCTTCCGGGTTCCAGGGGTCACAGCCGAGGCCCCAGACAGCTTCGGTAGGATAAGCAATAACACCGCCACCAAGAACGGTGCGGCGGGCACAATGAAGGTGCCAGTCAGACAAAGGTTGCTGTGGTTTTTTCATGGGGTCGTCAGGTCACTGAATACTGTTCAGGCAATCCGCTGAAACCCTCCGGGTGCAGCATCCACAAGCCCCTGGAGTTCCAGAAGCAGTAGCGACTGCATCAACTGGTCGGCGGGAAGGCCTGTCACTGAACATAAATCGTCGGTTGATTGCGGATCATACCCTAAAGCCTCCAGAACCGCGATTTCCCGGGAGTCCAGCCGGTCCGTCGCCAGGCTTTCCGGCGCTTGGGGGGCCTCATGATCGTGACTGCTCCACCAGGCGCCCAGTTCCTCACAGATGTCATCCACGGTTTCCACCAGCTTCGCCCCCTGCCGTATCAGGTCATGGCATCCACGGGCCAGAGGGTTGTGCACGGAGCCGGGGATGGCGAACACCTCGCGCCCCTGCTCCAGCGCCAGGCGTGCGGTGATCAGGGAACCGCTTTTCAACCCTGCTTCCACCACCAGAATGCCCCGACTGAGGCCACTGATAATTCGGTTTCGCCGGGGGAAGTGACCGGCTTTGGCCGAAGTCCCTGGCGGGTATTCGGACACAATGACACCATCGCCGGCGATGCGTTCGCTGAGCATGCGATGGCGATAAGGGTAGGGCTGGTCCACGCCATTGCCAATGACTGCCACTGTCGGAAAGCCGGCATCCAGAGCACCCGAATGGGCGGCACCATCCACACCCAGGGCCAACCCGCTTGTCACCAGCAGGCCTTTTCTGCCCAACGCTGCGGCAAACGAGCGGGCGTGCTCCAGCCCGGCGCGGGTAGCGTTGCGGCTGCCAACAATGCCGATCTGTTCCCGTCCCAACAATGAGCGGTCACCACGAACAAAAAGAACCAGCGGCGGGTCCTGGATATGCTTCAAGGGTTCAGGATAGTTCGCGTCCGCCAGAGTCAGGATATCGGTGCCGGTACTCATGCAATCCCTGTGGATGCGAACGGCGCTTGCAACAACCGGATGGTCGGCGTCCTGACGGTGCCATGCCTCCAGGGCTTCAATGGTCTCGGAGGCCAGCCCGACCGCTTTTAACGTGGCGGCATTGCTGGTCAAAAGGCTGTGGAAATCCGGAAAACGTTCGAGTATGGCCTGCTGACGGCGGGCGCCGAATTTGGGCAGGCAGGACAGCAGTAACCAGAATCCGGTTGTGGACCGGAACAGATCGAGGTCCTTTGGGGCAAAAGTAGACAGGGCCATGGCATCCTTCCGTGGATCAGATATTGGTAACGGTCCCCGCCTTCCTGGCGGGACAGCCCGGAATTATGCCATAAAAAAAGGAGCCGGCGATGCGGCTCCCTTTCTCAACGTCACTCACGATCTCTCAACGGCTTTCAGCCGCTCAGGGGTTGGTCACCTTGTCTCCAACCGACAATGGGCGTGTAGCCTGCAGGATAAGGCCATAGCTCATTTTTTCGTAGGTCTGGAACACCATCATCAGCCCGGCACGCTCGGAAGGCAGCTCAATGGTTTCATTGGTGACCGGATCCCGGACCAGGTTGCCACTCTTGAGCACAGCCATGACGTTACCCGGCTTCAGGCCCTCACGCTCGCCGCGGTTAATGGCAACCACATCGAACTGCCCGATCTGGCTGACACCACCTTCGACCGAAATCATCTGCGCTTCAATGTCACTGTCCGGTGAACTGGGCACGAAACTGGTGGTGATGCGGCGCTCCTCACTGACCAGCAGGCGGTCAGCAATGCGGACTTCCTCACTGGACTGCTTCAGCATCAGGGTGAGAACGTCGCCGTTTTCCGCGATGACTTCACCGCGGGCAATACTGCGGGCTTCAAGGCCGAGGAATTCGCCGGTTTCGGGATCGCGGAACTCCTTGCTGCGGCGGAAAACGCCCAGATTGTCGGCAGGCTTCTCACCACGGGCATAGATGCGGTCACCGGCACCGGTAACAATGCGGCCATCTTCACCCTCCAGCACGTAAGGCGCACCGTTCAGCTCTTCCGCACTGACAATGCGGGTATCCGACAGAAAACTGCTGATGGCATCCAGAGGAATGGCAGGAATGGGTGTGTCGATAGCTTCGGAGCGCACTTTTGGCGAGAGCTTCACCACGCGATCACTGGACACCTTGGTGACACGGGGCTCACCATCAATATAGACCAGGGCCAGTTCGTCGCCCGGATAGATCAGGTGAGGGTTCTGTACCTGCGGGTTCACATGCCAGATTTCCGGCCAGTACCATGGGTTATTCAGAAACCGCGCAGAAATATCCCACAGGGTGTCACCCTTCACGACAGTGTAACGCTCGGGATGATCGGACCTCAGATCCGGGGCAGCCTGAGCCCAGGAGGTTAGCAGCAACATGCTTGCTGCCAGAGCGTACAGCAGTTTCCTCATTGTTTAAGTCCTTGATCGCGTGCCTTGAATCGCTAGATTCTGTTCTTGGTATGCAGCCGGTACTCTGCCTTTTATACCACTACTATAGAAGATGTCTCGCAAATTGTGATGTTATCTTTTGTTCTTCCAGTAAATTCTACGTTACCGACGAAAGCTTTTAACTATCACCTGATCAGTTTGTACTCAATGAGCGAGTTGAGGGATAATAGCGTCATAAACGGCGACAACCCGTTGAAACTGGCTCTTTCGTCCCGATCATAATAGACATGGGATGGGAAAATGCGCAGTACGCTGTCGCATTTCGGAGACAGTATTCACACCGTTACAAAAGATAACGGTTGGGACCAGATACAGACACCAAAAGTACGAGCGCTATGATACTAGATATTCTCGAATACCCTGACCCCCGCTTGCGCACCGTCGCCAAGCCGGTGGACGAGGTGACCGACGAGACCCGCAAGCTGATCGACGACATGTTCGAGACCATGTACGATGCGCCCGGCATTGGCCTTGCTGCCACTCAGGTCAATGTGCACAGGCAGATCATTGTGATGGACCTGTCAGAAGACAAAAGCGAGCCACGGGTATTCATTAATCCCGAAGTGGAAGTGCTTGACGGCGAGCTTGAGGAAATGCAGGAAGGCTGCCTCTCCGTTCCGGGCTTCTATGAAGACGTTTCACGGATTGAGCACTGCATGATCCGGGCCATTGACCGGGACGGTATCCCGTTTGAACTGGAAGCCCGCGGCCTGCTTGCGGTCTGTATTCAGCATGAGATGGATCATCTCAACGGCAAGCTGTTTGTGGATTACTTGAGCTCACTGAAGCGTACCCGGATTCGCAAGAAACTGGAGAAGCTCCACAAGAAAAGTGCCTGAGGCTGCCAAAACAGAGTAAACCGGGACCGGGTGTAAACCCGGTCTTTTCGTATTCAACGGACCAGGGAATGACAGCCCGTGCGACTTGTTTTTGCCGGCACCCCCGATTTCGCAGCCACTGCGCTCAAGGCATTACTGGCCACCCGCCATCAGGTGGTTGGTGTTTATTCCCAGCCCGACCGGCCCGCCGGCCGCGGCCGCAAACTGACGCCCAGCCCGGTAAAAAAGGTGGCTGCGGAAGCGGGTATTCCGGTCTTCCAGCCCGAATCCCTGAAAACCGCGGAGGCTCAGCAGGAATTGCGGGCACTGGAGGCGGATGTGATGATCGTCGCTGCCTATGGGCTGATCCTCCCCCAGGCAGTTCTTGATACCCCTCGCCATGGCTGCCTGAACATCCATGCCTCCCTGTTGCCCCGCTGGCGTGGCGCCGCCCCGATCCAGCGGGCCATTGCCGCCGGTGACCGCGAAACCGGCATCACCATCATGCAGATGGACGCAGGACTGGATACCGGAGAGATGCTGCTCAAGGCCATTACTGCGATCAATGAAGACGATACCGGCGGCAGCCTCCATGACCGTCTGGCAGACCTGGGTGGCCACGCCATCGTCAAGGCGCTTGAACACCTGGAAAAAGGCGAGCTGCGGGGTGAAGTCCAGGATGATAATCGGGCCTGTTACGCCAATAAGCTCAGCAAGGAGGAGGGCCATATCGACTGGACCCTGGACGCCCCTGCCATCAGCCGTCTGATTCGCGCCTTCAATCCCTGGCCTGGCACCTACACAGATCTGGACGACCTGCGGATCCGCATTCACCAGGCCACTGTTCTGGAAGACACCAGTGACAAACACCCGGGCACGGTGATTCGCCGCAGCCGTGATGGCATTGACGTTGCCTGCGGGCTTGAGTCGCTGAGAATCACCCGATTGCAACTGTCTGGCTCGCGGTCGCAAACAGCCAACGACCTGATCAATGGCGGCAAGGACATACTGATGCCCGGCCAGGAGCTGCATTGAATGAGTGACCGGGGCCAGTCAGTAAGGGCCGTGGCCGCCCGGGTTCTGCAATCCGTGGAAAATGGCCAGTCGCTGACACAATGCCTGCCTCCGGCCCTCAATGAGGTGGCGGACAACGAGCGCCCGCAACTCCAGGCCTTATGTTATGGCACCTGCCGCTGGTTTCACCGCCTGGACGCCGAACTGCAGGCCCGCCTGAAAAAACCTCTGCGCAAGCCTGACCGGGTTGTACACCACCTGATGCTGGTAGCGCTGTTCCAGCTTCGGCTGAGCCAACAGGCGAATTACGCGGTCCTGAACGAAACGGTGGAAGCCTGCCGCGCCCTCGATAAGCCACATCTTACTGGCCTGGTGAACGGAGTTTTAAGAGCGGCGGAACGGGAAGGGGAGCCGGCCTGTCCAGACGACAGCGCACGCTTCAGCCACCCCCACTGGATGGTGGAAAAGCTGCGCCACAACTGGCCGCAAGACTGGCAGGCCTTACTTGACGCCAATAATGCCCAGGCCCCCATGACCCTGCGGGTAAACGCCCGCCGGTTCAGCCGCAACGAGTACCTTCAGCAACTGACAGACGCCGGTATCGAGGCAACCGCCACACGGTTCGCCCCCCTTGGCATTCAACTTGCCTCGCCCGTGGCGGTAGACCGCCTACCCTGGTTCGCCGACGGCGCCGTCAGTGTGCAGGATGAAGCCGCCCAGCTTTGTACCACTCTGATGGACCTGGCCCCCGGACAACGCGTGCTGGACGCTTGCGCCGCGCCCGGCGGAAAAACCTGCGCCATTCTTGAAAGCTGCAGTGGGCTGGAGGAAGTGGTCGCCATCGACGAGTCTGCCGATCGGTTGCCCCGGGTGCAGGAAAACCTCGACCGGCTGGAGCTTGTGGCAACCCTGGTGCAGGCGGATGCAGCAGACATAGACCAATGGTGGGATCGGCAGCCATTTGACCGCATCCTGCTGGACGTCCCATGCAGCGCGACCGGCGTGATCCGCAGGCACCCGGACATTAAACTGCTGCGCCGGGAATCCGACGTTGTGCCGCTGGCCAGTATCCAATTGGGCCTGCTGAAAGCCATGTGGCAAGTGCTCGCACCAGGGGGGCGGCTGGTGTACGCCACCTGTTCCGTGTTCCCACAGGAAAATCACCGTATAATCCGTCGATTCCTGACTCAGCAGGAGCACGCGGTCCTGAGAGAACCGGATGTGCCATGGGGACGCGATATGGAAACCGGCCGCCAGCTTCTGCCTGATCCCGAAAGCCACGACGGATTCTTTTACGCCGTGCTGGAGAAACCCGAACCATGAAAATCCTGATTCTCGGCGCTGGCCAGGTGGGCGGAACCCTGGCAGAGAACCTCGCCAACGAAGCCAACGACATCACCGTGATTGACAGTGACAGTACGCGTCTGAGGGAACTCCAGGATCGTCTGGATATCCGAACGGTCCAGGGCAAGGCTTCCTTTCCCACGGTGCTGAGACAGGCCGGCGCTGAGGACGGCGACATGCTGATTGCCGTCACCAACAGCGATGAGGTCAACATGGTGGCCTGCCAGGTGGCGAAACTGATGTACAAGACGCCAACGACCATCTGCCGGGTCAGGGCCAATGCCTACCTGGCAAAACCGGAACTGTTTTACCAGCGTGAACAGAAGAAGGACCTGGACAGCCTGCGGGGCTTTCCCATCGATGTACTGATCAGCCCGGAACATCTGGTCACCAAACACATTACCCGGCTGATCGAGTATCCGGGCGCTCTGCAGGTACTGGAATTTTCGAAAGGGCTGGTACAGCTGGTCGCCATCCGTGCCACCGAGGGCGGCCCGCTTGTGGGTCGCGAGTTGTCGTACCTGCGCAGCCATATGCCCAAGATCGAGACCCGGGTCGCCGCCATATTCAGGAAAGGCCGGGCGATCATGCCCCAGGGTGACAGCGTTATCGAGGACGGTGACGAGGTCTTCTTTATTGCTGCCTCCGATCATATCCGCTCCGTAATGAGCGAGCTTCAGCCACTGGAAAAAGCGTACAAGCGCATCTTCATCTGCGGTGGTGGCAATATCGGCCAGCGACTGGCCCACACCCTGGAATCACGCTTTCAGGTCAAGCTTCTGGAGCGGGACCACGAACGCTGTGTGATGCTGTCGGAAAGCCTTCGCAAAACCGTTGTACTGGAGGGCGATGCCGCCAACAAGGACATTCTGCTGGAAGAAAACATCGAGAATACCGATGTGTTCTGTGCCGTGACCAACGACGACGAAGCCAACATCATGGCCTCACTGCTGGCCAAACGCCTGGGTGCCCGCAAGGTACTGACCCTGATCAACAACCCCGACTATGTGGATCTGATCCAGGGCGGCGATATCGATGTGGCCATTTCGCCCCAGCAAACCACCATTGGCAGCCTGCTCACTCATGTGCGCCGCGGCGACGTAGTAAACGTTCACTCACTGCGCAGAGGCGCCGCCGAAGCCATCGAGGCTATCGCCCATGGCGACCATCGATCCTCCAAAGTGGTAGGCAAGCGGCTTGATGAAATCAACCTGCCGGAGGGCACCACCATCGGTGCCATCGTTCGCCACAATGAAGTACTTATTGCCCATGATCATCTGCGCATCCAGCCAGACGACCATGTCATCCTGTTCCTGGTGGACAAAACCCGGATACGGGACGTGGAGAAGCTCTTCCAGGTAGGGCTGACCTTCTTCTAGCGCAAAATCAGGCCGGTAAAGCTGACTTAGAAATACGCGATTGGCAGGCGTATAATGCCCTTTTTTTAATGAGTGCCCGGCAAGATGCCAGGGCGCCACACACTGACTGACCAACAGGCAAACGTCGTGACAGACAAGGTAACTTCCAAAAACACCCCGGATATCAAAACCTTCCAGGGCCTGATTCTCGCCCTGCAGAATTTCTGGGCGCAGCATGGCTGCGTGGTACTCCAGCCACTGGACATGGAAGTAGGGGCCGGCACTTTCCATCCCGCCACCTTCCTGCGCTCCATCGGCCCGGAAACCTGGAACGCCGCCTACGTTCAGCCCAGCCGCCGCCCGACCGACGGCCGCTACGGGGAGAACCCCAACCGCCTGCAGCACTACTACCAGTTCCAGGTGGTGCTGAAACCGTCTCCGGACAATATTCAGGAACTGTACCTGGACTCACTGAAGGCCCTGGGCCTGGACCCACTGGTTCACGATATCCGCTTTGTGGAAGACAACTGGGAATCGCCTACTCTCGGTGCCTGGGGCCTGGGCTGGGAAATCTGGCTCAATGGCATGGAAGTCACCCAGTTCACCTATTTCCAGCAGGTGGGCGGACTGGAATGCTACCCGGTAACCGGCGAGCTGACCTATGGTCTTGAGCGCATCGCCATGTACCTGCAGGGCGTCGACAGTGTTTATGACCTGGTATGGACGGAAGGCCCGGACGGCGTGGTCACCTATGGCGACGTCTTCCACCAGCAGGAAGTGGAAATGTCCACCTACAACTTCGAACACGCCGACACTGAATTTCTGTTTCACAGCTTTGATGTCCACGAGCGTGAAAGCGCCCGCCTGATTGAGGCCGGCCTGGCACTGCCTGCCTACGAGCAGGTGCTCAAGGCCTCCCATACTTTTAACCTCCTTGATGCACGGCACGCTATCTCCGTGACGGAGCGTCAACGGTTCATCCTGCGGGTTCGTACCCTCGCCCGTTCCGTAGCCCAGGCTTACTTCGACAGCCGCCGCAAGCTTGGCTTCCCGCTGGCGCCAGAGGCGTTGCGCAAGGAAGTACTGGCCGCAGCCGACGCCGCCGATGAAAAAGGCAAGAAGGGCAAGAAAGCGAAGAAAGCTCAGCAGGAACAGGGGAACGCATAATCATGACAACACAGGACTTTCTGGTTGAACTGGGCACCGAAGAGCTGCCCCCCAAGGCCCTCAAGCCACTGTCAGATGCATTCACCCGTGGCATCACCAGGGGCCTTGAAGAGGCCGGTATCGAGTTTGGCAGAGTAGAGGCTTTTGCCGCGCCACGCCGGCTTGCCGTGCGAGTTCGTGGCCTGGAAGATGCCCAGCCGGACAAACCGGTGGAAAAACGCGGCCCGGCCGTAAAAGCCGCCTTTGACGATTCCGGCAACCCGACCCGGGCGCTGACCGGGTTTGCCACCTCCCTGGGCGTAACCCCGGACCAACTCGACACCCTGGAAACCGACAAAGGTGCCTGGGTGGTCTATCGCACCATTGAAAAAGGCCGCCCCACCGTGGAACTGATGCCGGAACTGGTGGACCAGTCCCTGGCAGCACTGCCCATACCCAAACGCATGCGCTGGGGCGCTCACCGAACCGAATTCGTGCGGCCGGTCCACTGGGCGATCATGCTGTTCGGTAGCAAGGTGATCGAAACGCCGATCATGGGGCTTACACCGGGCAACAAAACCCGCGGCCACCGTTTCCATTGCCCCAAATCACTGATTGTTCCCAAACCCTGTGACTACGAAGTAGTGCTTCGGCAGGAAGGTTACGTCATTGCGGACTTTGCCGAACGCCGGGAGCAGATTCGCGAGGGTGTTATGGCCATCGCAAAGAACGAAGCTGGTGGTCAGGCAGTGATTGACGAAGACCTGCTGGACGAAGTCACTGCGCTGAACGAATGGCCGGTGCCCCTGATGGGCCACTTCGAGGACCGCTTCCTGGCTGTGCCCGCCGAGGCGCTGATCTCCTCAATGAAGGAGCATCAGAAGTATTTCCACGTGGTCTCGGCCGACGGCAAGATGCTCCCATTGTTCATCACCGTCGCCAACCTGGAAAGCAAGGACCCGAGCCAGGTGATATCGGGCAACGAGAAGGTTATCCGTCCACGCCTGTCCGACGCCGCCTTCTTCTACGACACCGACCGCAAAACCCGGCTGGAAGACCGGATCGAGCAGCTCAAGCCGATCGTGTTCCAGGACAAACTGGGCAGCATCTACGACAAGTCTGCCCGGGTGGCCGCACTGGCAAGGAAAATAGCCGACGCTATCGGCAGCGATCCTGTACTGGCCGAGCGCGCCGCCATGCTGGCCAAGACCGACCTGGTCACCGAGATGGTACTGGAATTCACCGACCTTCAGGGCATCATGGGCCAGTACTACGCCGCCAATGACGGTGAAAACGAAGAAGTGGCCAGCGCCCTGAACGAGCAGTACATGCCGCGCTATGCCGGCGACGACCTGCCTGGCACCCTGACCGGCTGTGCGGTGGCCATCGCTGACCGTATTGATTCCCTGGTGGGGCTGTTCGGTATCAACCAGCCGCCTTCCGGCACCCGCGACCCCTTCGGCCTGCGCCGTGCGTCTCTCGGCGTGCTGCGCATCATTATCGAACGGGAACTGCCGCTGGATCTGCAGGCCCTGTGCGAATGGGCGGAAGCAGAACACAGCAGCATCACCGAACCGAACGTTGCCAATACGGTGGTGGACTACATGCTGGAGCGCTTCCGTGCCCACTATGAAGAGCAGGGCATCAGCGCCGAAGTCTATCTGGCCGTGCACGCGCGCCGCCCCACCCGCCCGCTGGATTTCGACCGCCGGGTGAAAGCCGTGGAAGCGTTCCGCCAGCTGCCGGAAGCCCTGGCCCTGGCCGGAGCCAACAAGCGGGTGTCCAACATTCTCACCAAGCAGGGCGGGGACAGCATCGGTGAAACCATCGATAGCGACCTGCTGCAAGACAACGCGGAAAAGGCCCTGGCAGAGCAGATTCCGCAGCAGGCTGAGAAGGTGCTGCCGCTGTTTGAGAAAGGCGACTACGCCACCGCTCTGAGTTCCCTCGCCAGTTTGCGGGAACCGGTGGATAACTTCTTCGACGAAGTGATGGTCATGGCCGACGATGAAGCCGTACGCAACAACCGACTGGCCATGCTCAACCAGCTGCGGAACCTGTTTCTGCGGGTGGCGGATATTTCCGTCCTGCCTACTGCAGGTTAACCGGGATACCCGGAGGGCCGGTATTGAGCCGGCCCTCCACAACCCTATCCGGGATGGCAAGCTCCGCACCTCTACGGATGCCGTTTTATCCGCCGGGGGCTGGTAAATAACCACTCAATCCGTATAATACCGGCCGTTGATCGGCGTGTGGCGCAGCTTGGTAGCGCACTTCGTTCGGGACGAAGGGGTCGCAGGTTCGAATCCTGCCACGCCGACCATTTTCCCGCTCTCTTCTTTCATATATTCCCTGATTCTCAAGCATCTCCGTTCCGACATCGCGTTTCTGCCAGAACACGATTCGCTACTCGTTGAACTCGCCAAGTCCGCCGAACATGCCTGCCGTGCTGGGCTAGTAGTTAGGTATGGCGTGGGAGGAGGCGATGTGGCCAGCGAAGTGCATAGATTTTTTTGATTTCTATGGTCCTGACAGGTCACATATATAGTAAAACGCCGTTTTCTTTGCATATCCGCCAAGACATGTATAAATTTATGGCTTTTCTATACATAAATTCAGAAAGGGACATTCTGTGCTGCCAACTTTATCTCTCGAACAAGTCGAACAGTGGGAATCCCGTGCCGTTCTGAAAAAAGCAGCGGAAGCCCACCGCTATCTGGCGGAGCTTAAAGGTGTGGCAGCCACTATTCCTAATGAAGAAATTCTGATCAACACGCTTACCCTGCAGGAAGCCCGACACAGTTCCGAGATCGAAAACATCATCACTACTCAGGACGACCTTTATCGTGCTGTTGTGGCAGATGACGCAAGCATTACTCCGGAAACCAAAGAGGTTCAGGACTATGCGGCGGCACTGCGAGCAGGTTTCCGGAGTGTTCGGAAATCCAGGTTAGTTCGACTAAACGACATTCTGGTTATCCAGGAAACCCTCGAACGAAACCAGGCTGGGCTGCGCAAACTTCCGGGTACCGCCCTGAAAAACCAGGCCACTGGCGAAGTGGTGTATGAACCGCCCCAATCGGCCCGTGAAATCGAAGACCTGATGGGCAACCTTGTGGCTTACATTAACGATGACGAGCTGTGCGATGCCGATCCACTAGTGAAAATGGCCATTATTCACCACCAGTTTGAAAGCATTCATCCCTTCTACGACGGCAATGGCCGCACCGGGCGCATTATCAACATGCTCTATTTGGTGGCGAAGGACCTGTTGGACCTTCCAGTTCTTTACCTCAGTCGTTACCTGATCCAGACCAAAGCCGGTTATTACCACGAGCTTCAGGCCGTGCGTGATACCGGCAACTGGGAGCCCTGGTTACTCTACATGCTGGAAGGTGTCAGCCAGACGGCTCAACAGACGATCGCGCTGATTGGCCAGATTCGTGAATTGATGCAAAACACCAAACATAGAATGCGTGACGAGTGCCCGAAGATCTACCGCCAGGAGTTGCTGAACAACCTGTTTAACCATCCATACACCAAAATCGACTTCGTGATGGAGGACCTGGCCGTCAGTCGAATCACCGCCACCAAGTACCTGGATGAGCTGGTCGGCATCGGCCTTCTGGACAAAGCCAAAGTAGGCCGCAGCAATTTCTATATCAACTCGCCACTGATGGCACTCTTCATTGAGCGGGCTTAACTATTTACTATTAGCCGGGCTCGGCCAATCCTGGGTGGGGATATTCAGCTCGGAAACAAGCGGTAGCATTAATTCCGATATGTCATCGGCATCATAGGGTTGCCCATCCGATTCGCGAGAGTAGCGGATATCCATCATGATGTCGGGCCTTGACAAGAGGCTCAGACTACCTGTGAGCCTTCCATTGAAGGTGATAGTAAGAATACAAACCGGTTGGCCAGCAACCTCAGTCACAACATGAAAGTCCCGCATCTGCCTGGCGCTACCAAGCTCAACACCCTGCTTTTGGCAGCTCTTAAGACTTTCGATCGCACTATCTCCAGTCGATGTAATAGCCACTTTGGGAACCGTAGGGCCAGAGATCTCAGCGGTTCCATCCAAAGTAAAGTCGCGCACGAACGGAGACCCCCCATCTAACACAGTAGCGGAGATGTAAAAGTTGGGACTATCAGGAGATCCATCCTCGGCATAGGAGACCCAAACATGGTTAAACGTGCAGCCCCTTTCGATCTCTACCAGACTGCCCAGTTAGGAGCTTTGAGGTAAACATGACAGCCAGTTTGATCTGATCCCACTGTTTTAGCTGGTCGCCACGACGGCCCGGGGCAATCACGGTGTAGTAGGGCGCCGGGCCGTCGGGGTAGACATGGGTGAAACGGCAGGTGACAAAGGCCCTGCCGCAGATCTCCCGGGTGACCCTGTTCACGGTTTCCAGGACACCCCGGTGGAACTCTTCGAATCTGTCCCAGGTAATGGCGGTTTCGAAAGTCTCAGCCACCAGTCCCAGCCGAATCAGCGCATCGCGCATGTAGGGGGCGCGGATAAACTGCTGGCGCCAATCGCCGGCCTGGCCTTTACCAGGTGCTTGTGCCCGGTAGGCCTGAACCGATCCGCCAGCGTCAGCGACGATGTCCAGCGCCCGCTCCATCCACGCATCTAACGGATGGTCAGCCGACTCGAACCCAACAATAAGTAAGTGCTTACTACCGTTACCGATACCGTTAATCATAGCCTCTCGAGCATCGATCAGTCGACAGTTGGTGGGGTATAGCCCGGAACTCCGGCCTGGCCTGAAGCTGCATCCAGGCGGAGGTGACAAAACCCAGTGTGCCTTCAGAACCCAGGAACAGCCGGTCCGGTGATGGCCCTGCCCCTGAGCCTGGCAACCGACGGCTTTCCAGCGATCCTCGGGGCGTTACCACTCGGGTGGACGCCACCAGGTCATCGATGTGGGTGTAGAGCGTGGCAAAATGACCGCCGGAACGGGTGGCGATCCAGTCGCCTTCGTAGCGGGGTTCGGTGCCACCGACCACACTGGAGCCGCCACCGTAGAGAATCACCGTCCAGGCCCCGCACAATGTCCCGGAAGGATTTGCCATAGGTATGACTGGCTCGGTCCCGGCGATCCGTGGAAACGATGGACACCAACGATTCCGGCGGCTGCAACCGGGGTTCCGGCAACTTCAGATCGCCCAGGGTCGGCTGTGCCTGGCACGTCAGCTCCGCGTTTCCAAACTGCATGCCTACCAGTTGGCGCAACTGATCAATCTGCCGGTCGTCGAATGCGCTTTCTTCGTTACCCCAGCCCCAGAAACTGCGTGTTGTCATGGGTCGTCCTTACTGGCTCAGATTCCGATATCGGCAGGTTCAAGGCGAACCCCCGCAATTTTCCAGGTGCCCTCCATCATCACCATGCGATAGTACGCCTCCCAGCGTTTACCCTCCGGGCCCCGTAATTTCACTACCTGTATTTCAAAGCTGCCGTGAGGTATGCGTCTGGCGAACTCTATTGACTTGGCGCTGTGAACGGCGGGGTAGGCCTCCCTCACCATATCGGTAAACACCTGCGAGGAGCCGAAACGACGCTTGATGCCTTCGGATGCATAAGCCCAGGCCTGCTCCTGGTCGTTGTTGGCGAACGCTTCAATCTGGCGGAGGATGGTGTCCTGGATCTCCTCGTCCGTGTCGCCAGCCATGGGCCGGGAGGACCAGAGTAGCGTCAGGGCAATGCCGACAAGCAGTATTGCGAGTATTCTCTTGCTGATGCCCAGGCTGATATGGACCATAACACCCCCTGGTTGATCATATTTTAAACAATACGATCACCCGAACATAGCAGATTCCTCCCGGGCTTCGAAGAATCCGTTTATAACCTGTCCTGTCGGCGGGACTGAATCCGGTGTTCAGGCTTCATCGCTATCGTCATCGCCGCTTCGATGCTGCTGCGCCCACAGATGGGCATAGTGGCCACCAAGAGCCAGCAAGGCGGAGTGGTTGCCACTTTCGACAATGCGGCCGCCATCCATCACCAGGATGGTATCGGCGTCCCGCGTGGTTGAAAGGCGGTGGGCAATCACCAGCGACGTGCGCTGACGACTGACTTCCTTTAACGCCCCCAGTATTGCCTGTTCAGACAGGGAATCCAGGGACGACGTGGCCTCGTCCAGAATCAGCACCGGTGGATTCTTGAGAATCACACGGGCAATCGCTACCCGTTGTTTCTCACCCCCGGAGAGCTTCAATCCGCGCTCGCCGACCTGGGTTGCGTAGCCATCGGGCAGGCTCTGGATAAAGGCGTCGAGATGCGCCATGCGGGCTGCACGGTAGACCTCTTCCTCGGTGGCCTCGGGGCGGCCGTATGCCAGGTTACGGTAGAGAGTGTCATTGAACAGCACGGTATCCTGGGGTACCACGCCAATGGCCGCGCGCAGGCTGTCCTGGGTGACCGTACGAATATCCTGCCCATCAATGGTAATGTGGCCCTGGTCCACATCGTAAAAGCGGAACAGCAGGCGGGCGAGGGTGGACTTGCCGGCACCGCTGGCACCCACCACGGCTACGGTGTGACCCGGTGGGATGGAAAAACTCACATCCCGGAGAATCTGGCGGTCCTGTCGATAGGCAAAGTGGACATGGTCGAAGCAGACTTCGCCCTTGTCCACGACCAATGCTTTGGCATCTGGCGCATCCTCGATCACCGGTTCATCGCCAAGCAGACCGAACAACCGTTCCACGTTCACCAACGCCTGACGGATTTCCCGGTAAACAAATCCCAACGCATTCAGCGGGATAAACAGCTGCAGAAGGTAGGCGTTGATCATGGTGAAATCACCCAGGGTAATCTCGCCCGTTGCCACTTCCCGCACCGCCATGGCCATAATCACGATCATCGCCAGGCCAATGATGAAAGCCTGCCCCGAATTCAGGGCTGCCAGGGAAAGGCGGTTTTTAAGCCGGGCCCGCTCCCAGTCGTCCAGATCCCGGTCGTAGAGCTCTGCCTCAAAGCGCTCGTTATTGAAGTACTTCACTGTCTCGTAGTTGAGCAGGCTGTCCACGGCCCTGGAATTGGACTGGTTATCCCGGGCGTTGGCCTCACGGACAAATCGGGTACGCCACTCGGTAACCTTGATGGAAAACACCACATACACCACCACGGCCACCAGGATCGCCAGTACATAACCGACGTTGAACACCACAAACAGGATGCCGGCGACCAGCAGAATTTCCAGGAGTGTGGGCACGATGTTGAACAGGGTGAAGCGCAGCAGGAAGCTGATACCGTTGGTACCCCGCTCGATATCCCGGGCCAGACCACCGGTCTTCCGGTCTAGATGAAACGCCAGTTCCCGATTATGCAGATGTTCGAAAACCCTCAGCGATACCCGCCGCATGGCCCGTTCCGCCACCCGCGCGAACACCGCATCCCTCAGTTCACTGAACAGCGTGCTGCCGAACCGAAGCAGGCCGTAGGCGAGGACCAGGAGCACTGGAATCCACAGGAGTACCTCTGCACCCTTGTTCTGGTCCAGGTAATCAACGATGTATTTCAGGGCCACCGGTGTCGCAACGGTCGCTAACTTGGAGATTATGAGAAACGCCAACGCCAGAACAACACGGCCCCGGAATTCGGCCAGATAGGGCCAGAGACCGGAAATGACTTTCCAGTCCGGTTTGTGGTCTGCGGGGTAGTCGTTATCGGCGTAGGCTCTCACTGTCGAGAATAACTCCAAGGTTGGGGAGCGCGCGTGGGTGCTCTGCCCGGATGTATGATAGGTCTTCTACGGAGTTCAAAGCGTATCGTTGCCAGAGTTTACAGTACCGTCAATCAGGAGGCACACCATCAACACCCGTCATCGCAAAGCATTAAAGCTGGTCATCGATTTTATCAGCCCTTACAAGAGGGCCGTTGCTGGTGCCCTGGTTGCTCTGGTTATTACGGCCGGTATCACACTTGGACTTGGTCAAGGGTTGAGGATTCTGGTGGACCAGGGTCTCGCCACGCAGTCTCCCGTCATGCTGTCCAAAGCTGTTGGGTTATTTTTTGTTCTGGTGATCGGGCTGGCGATCGGCTCCTTTGCCCGTTTCTACCTGGTCTCCTGGATTGGCGAACGGGTAGTGGCGGATATTCGTAAGCAGGTGTTCAACCATCTGATCGACCTTCACCCCGGCTTCTACGAAAAAAACCGAAGCCTGGAGATTCAGTCCCGCTTTACGGCCGATACCACCGTGCTGCAGTCGGTGATTGGCTCCACAGTATCGATCGCTCTGCGTAACGCGCTGATGCTGGTGGGTGGACTGATTCTATTGTTTGTTACCAATGCCAAACTGGCCAGCATCATTATCCTCGGCTTTCCGCTGGTGATCATTCCCATCCTGGTGTACGGGCGCCGTGTCAGGCAGCTTTCCAGGCTAAGCCAGGACCGGGTGGCGGAAGTGGGCAGTTACGTGGGGGAAAACCTTACGCAGATCAAGACGGTGCAGGCGTTCAATCACCAGCCCCACGACCGCAGGTTCTTTGCCCGGGTGGCTGAGAACGCTTTTGACATAGCGCGGGTGAGAATTCGTCAGCGGGCATGGCTGACCACCATTGCAATCACCCTGGTGATGGGCGCCATCGGTGTGGTGATCTGGATCGGCGGCCTGGATGTGATTTCAGGGCAAACCAGCCCCGGCGAACTGGCGGCGTTTGTGTTTTACAGTCTGCTGGTAGGCCTTGCGGCGGGCGCAATCAGTGAAGTAATCGGCGAGTTGCAGCGGGCCGCCGGGGCAGCGGCGCGAATCTTTGAATTGCTGCAGACACCCAGCGAAATCTCGTCAACTGCAACCGCTACCCAAACGCTCCCTGCCACCCTTCAAGGCAATATCGAAATCAGCAATCTGAGCTTTTCCTACCCGGCCCGACCGGATGTCGAGGTCATCAAGGGGCTTTCACTGAGCATTCGCGCCGGTGAAACTGTTGCCCTGGTCGGCCCCTCCGGAGCGGGTAAATCCACGCTGTTTGACCTGTTGCTGCGCTTCTACGACCCCGATGCGGGGCATATTCTGATCGACAATACCGACAGCCGCCAGGTGGCAATCGATGAGCTGCGACGCTGTTTTGCGTTGGTGCCCCAGAATCCTGCCCTGTTTCACGGCACCATTGCCGACAACATTCGTTATGGCCGTCCGGAGGCCAGCGACGAAGCCATGGTGGAGGCGGCCCGCATTGCCCATGCCGATGAGTTTATCCGCAGACTGCCCCAGGGTTATGAAACCCCCCTGGGCGACACCGGGCTGGGGCTCTCCGGTGGTCAGAAACAGCGGCTGGCAATTGCCCGGGCATTGCTCGCCGATGCGCCTATACTGTTACTGGATGAGGCCACCAGTGCCCTGGACGCTGAAAGCGAGCACCTGATACAGCAGGCAATGCCGGGCTTGATGTCGGACCGCACGACACTGGTGATTGCGCACCGACTGGCGACCGTGAGGCACGCCGATCGTATCATTGTATTGGACGCCGGCATTCTTCAGGATATTGGCAATCATGACGACCTGGTGGCACGAAATGCGCTGTATCGGCGCCTGGCGGAACTTCAGTTCCGGGAAGACATGGGAAGCCGTTGTACGTAGAAACATAAGGGCCGGGTTTTCAAACCGGGCCTTCATTTCGTGTATGCTGGTGGAACCAAACCGAATTCGAGGAGAGGCAAAGTGACGAACAAAGAATTGCAGGCACTCAAAGAACGTTATGTCGCGGCCGGTGCTGCCAGCCCCAACGAGCAGTTTGCCGACCATGCGACCAATGCCGAGCTCTGGGATGCCGACGGCAAGCGAATGATCGACTTCGCCGGCGGCATCGGTGTACTGAATATCGGCCATCGTCACCCAAAAGTGGTTGAGGCTGTGAAAGCCCAGTTGGACAAGCTGATGCATACCTGCCAGACGGTCATGCCCTATGAGGGCTATGTGAAGCTGGCACAGAAGCTCAGCGAAGTCGTACCGGTGAAAGGGCATGCCAAGGTGCTGCTGGCCAACTCCGGGGCAGAGGCCCTTGAGAACGCCATGAAGATCGCCCGGGCGGCAACCGGCAAAACCAACGTTATCTGCTTTGACGGTGGTTATCACGGCCGTACTTTCTACACCATGGCCATGAACGGTAAGGCCGCGCCCTACCAGACCGATTTCGGGCCAATGCCGGGTACCGTTTTTCGCGCGCCTTACCCGGTCCCTTATCATGGTGTCAGTGAAGAAGAAGCGCTTCGGGGCCTGAAAATGGCCATGAAGGCCGATTCACCGGCCAAGGACACCGCAGCCATTGTGATCGAGCCGGTATTGGGTGAGGGCGGTTTCTACGCCGCGCCTGCCAGCTTCCTGAAAGAGATTCGCAAGATCTGCGACGAGAACGGCATCCTGATGATTGCGGATGAAGTCCAGAGCGGCTTTGGCCGTACTGGCAAAATGTTTGCTGTTGAACACAGCGGTGTTGAGCCAGACATCATGACCATGGCCAAGAGCATGGCCGATGGTATGCCGATTTCCGCCATTGTCGGCACTGACACGGTTATGGATTCTTCCGGTCCGAACTCACTTGGGGGCACCTATACCGGCAGCCCGACTGCCTGTGCGGCTGCCCTGGCAGTGTTTGATGTGTTCAAGGAAGAGGACATTCTGGGCAAGAGCCAGCGCCTGGGCGATAAGTTGCGCAAGCGCTTTGACCAGTGGCAGGAGCAGTTCCCCCACGTGGACAACGTGCGGAACCTCGGCCCCATGGCTGCCATTGAGCTGGTAACAGACAAGACCAGCAAGGAGCCAAGAGCGGACTTCGCGGCCGCTGTTACCAAAAAAGCCAAGGAAAATGGCCTGATTCTGCTCAGTTGCGGTATGTATGGCAATACCATCCGCTTCCTGATGCCGGTAACCATCGAGGACAATATCCTTGAGGAAGGTCTGGCTATCGTAGAACAGGCGTTGAAGGAAATCGGTTAAAGCAGTTTACTGATTTCCTTCCATAGCCGACGATAGGCGTCTGCGGCAGCCGAAGAACGGTCCATCAGTTCAACCGGCTGGCCGCTTTCGCCCATTTTCTCCACCACACTGGCATTGGGAACGACGGCATTCAACCCTCCTTCAAGATGCCGTTTACGGTTGATCACCATCTCCCGGTGCAGGTTCTTGCGACGGTCCACCATTGAGAAGAACGGATGCAAGCGGCCAGGTTTGAGTTTCTTGTCTTTAGCAAACGCCTGCATCTGATGCCAGCTGTTAAGCGCGAGCCAGGTAGGCATTACCGGCACAAACACACCATCTGCGGTTTTCAATACCTCCTCGGATAACCGCGACATTGACGGTGGACAGTCCAGAACCACCAGGCTGGTTTCCTCAGACAACGGTGCCAGCCAGTTCTTGAGGGTATTATTGCTGTCGTTCCTGTCCAGACGGATATCAAGGTTGCGGAAGCTATTGTGGGCAGGAATAAAGTCGAGGTTGGGGTAGGCACTGGCGCGAATAAACTTGCCAATCGGTGTCTTGCCGTCCATCAGCGCGGCCAGCTTGCGGCCCTTGATCCCATCGGCACCCGCCAGATACCAGCTTGCCGCCCCCTGGGGGTCCAGGTCCCACAAAAGGGTGCTGATACCGGCCTGGCTGGCCAGATAGGCGATATTAACAGCCGCCGCGGTTTTACCAACGCCGCCTTTGAGGCTGTAGAACGCAATGATCTTCATGCTTCCTCCTGAAGCCTGACGGAATAACGGCTGCCAGCTTACCCCATCTCACCTGTTTGCGTGTTTCAGTTCGATGACACATCGCCAGTAACGACATAAAGTTCTGATCTCCTCCCCCTGGCTACTCCCCGTTAACTGGTAACGAGGATGTTTTGGCTAACGAATGAACACTTCATGTTGATTATGGGCATCTGCATATGTCGTCTCCGGACGACGTTGGCAGTCGGATGGTCTCCACAACAAATACAAGACAGGAGCACACAATGGTTTCTATTCCACGTCTGGTGACCGGTGTCAGCCTCGGCCTGACGCTTGCGTTGCCCTTTAACACCGCTCAGGCCGGCACATTTGTCCATCTGTTTGAATGGAAATGGAACGATGTCGCTACCGAATGTGAGCAGTTCCTCGGCCCTAAGGGCTACAGTGCCGTGCAGGTATCACCACCCCAGGAACACATTCAGGGCGATGCCTGGTGGACCCGCTACCAGCCGGTCAGCTACCAACTTCAGAGCCGTAGCGGCAACGCCAGCCAGTTTGCCGACATGGTGTCCCGTTGCAATGCCGCAGGTGTGGACGTTTACGTCGATGCGGTCATCAATCACACTGCCAATGGTACCGGCACTGGTACAGCTGGCTCTGGCTACAACAGCAATACGCTGACGTATCCGGTATACAGCAGCAATGACTTCCACAACGAATGCAGTATCGACGGTTCCGACTACAGCTCAGATGCCTGGCGCGTCCGCAACTGTCGCCTGGTGGGTCTGCCGGATCTGGATACCGGAAGCACTTACGTGCGTGACTCCCTGGCCGGGTATCTGAACCAGCTTACGTCACTGGGGGTAAAAGGTATTCGTGTGGATGCCGCCAAGCATATGTCGCCCGGTGATATTGGTGCTATCGTCAGCCAGGTAAACGAGCCTCTGTATGTGTTCCAGGAAGTGATTGACCTGGGTGGAGAGGCCGTCAGCGCCAATGAATATACCAGTACTTCAGATGTTACCGAATTCCGCTACAGCGCTTCTATTGGCAATGTCTTCAAGAATCAGAGGCTGGCTGACCTGAATGCGTTTGGCGAGAGTTGGGGTTTTCTTGCCGGCGGGGATGCCGTCGTGTTTACCGATAACCACGACAACCAGCGAGGCCACGGTGCCGGTGGCAGCAATGTCCTTACGTACAAGAACGGAGATCTCTACAACCTGGCAAATGTGTTCATGCTGGCATGGCCCTATGGTTACCCCAAGGTGATGTCCAGTTACGCATTCTCTGACAGTGAACAGGGGCCACCGGCCCAGACCGTCTACCAGAATGGCTCGGCGCAGTGCGGTTCTGCCTGGGTGTGCGAACACCGCTGGGACTCCATCGCCAATATGGTGGGCTTCAGGGCCGAAACCGATGGGCTGGGTGTGAATAGCTGGTGGGACAATGGCAATAATCAGATCGCCTTCAGCCGCGGTAATGCCGGTTTCGTCGCGATTAACCGTGAAAGCACCAGCCTTTCCCGCACCTTCGGTACCGGCCTGGCCGACGGCAACTACCGGAATGTTGCCGGCGACGGCGCCTGTGTCACCGTCCAGAATGGCCAGGTGGCGCTGACCGTGCCAGCGATGCAGGCCGCGGCTCTGCATACGGGTCAGCCATGTGATCCCGACCCCGAGCCACCAGCAGGAAATTCTGCTTCCGTGACCTTCCAGTGCCAAAATGGCACGACGAAATGGGGCCAGAGCGTCTATATCACCGGCGACAATGGCGCCCTTGGCAGTTGGTCACCAGCCGACGCGCTAAAACTGGCCCCGTCCGCCTACCCCAGCTGGAGCGGTACCTTCGATATTCCGGCTAACACCAGCATTGAGTGGAAATGCATCAAACGCAGCGAAACGGACCCCGGTGCCCAGCTGGAGTGGCAGTCCGGCTCAAATAATCAACTTCAGACCGGAAGCTCAGGCTCTGCCAGCGCTACGTCCGGCTCGTTCTGAAGCCTGACTTTCGCCGGCTTGCCGTCAGCCTGTCCGCCAGGGCAGGCTGGTTCGACTATCCTTCGGTTAGTGGGGATTTCATCGTATACTGCCTGAAGATATTTTCCGTATGTTGGCATCCTACCGGCATCACTTCCCGAACCATCAGGCTGATTTATGACTTCCCCGGAAACCCCTTCAAGACCGACACACAAACCCAGGCCCTGGATAGACCTGCTTGTCAGCATCGTCATTCCTTCCGTAATTCTGATGAAACTCAGCGGTGATGAATATCTGGGAAGCGTGATGGCACTGATCATCGGGCTTGCTTTCCCGCTGGGGTGGGGATTGTTCGAGCTCGTGCGCTACCGCAAGTACAACTTTATCGCGGTGCTGGGTATTATCAGCGTGGGCCTCACCGGTGGTATCGGGCTAATGGAACTCGACGCCGGCTGGTTGGCCATCAAGGAGGCCGCCGTTCCCGCGGTGATAGGTATCGCCGTGCTGATTTCCACCCGTACCAGGTACCCGTTGGTGAAAACGCTGCTGTACAACCCCACCGTACTGGATGTGGAAAAAATCCAGAAGGTACTCAAGGAGAGGGGCAGCGAGGCAGAGTTCGAAGCGCGGTTGCTGAAGGCCAGCTACTTCTTCAGCCTGACCTTTCTGTTTTCATCCATCATGAACTTCGTACTGGCCAAGTGGATTGTCACCAGCCCTTCCGGCACCCAGGCTTTTAACGAAGAACTCGGGCGAATGACTCTGATCAGTTACCCAATGATTGCCATCCCGTCGATGCTCATGATGATCGCGATCTTCTATTATCTGTGGCGCTCCATTCGCCGGCTCACCGGCTATACCCTTGACGAAGTCATGGCACCGCACCTGGCGGCTCAGCATGAAAAGAAATCATCAGACTCAACATCCGGCCAGCAGGATCCGTAAACGAGAAACCACACAACGTATTGATTTTAAATAACAAAAAGGCGGCCAGATGGCCGCCTTTTTTGTGCCCCGGCCGAAAAACCGGGCAGTCCTCAATACCATCTCACTGTAAAATCAGATATCCAGATTGGTCACTTCCAGTGCGTTGTTCTGAATGAACAGCCGGCGCGGCTCCACATCGTCACCCATCAGCGTGGTGAAGATCTGGTCTGCAGCGAAAGCGTCCTCGATCGTCACCTTCATCATGCGACGGGTTTCCGGATCCATGGTGGTTTCCCACAGTTGCTCCGGGTTCATCTCGCCCAGTCCCTTGTAGCGCTGAATATTCAGGCCGCGCTGCGCTTCCTTCATCAGCCACTCCAGAGCACCTGCGAAGGACAGTACTGCCTGTTTGCGCTCGCCGCGCTGGATATAGGCCCCTTCTTCAATCAGGCCATCCAGGGTTTCACCCATTCGCGCGATGGCGGCGTAGGATGAGGAATCGAAAAACTCATGGCTGAATACGTGGTTATGGGGAATACCATGGACGTAAATCACCACCTTTGGCAGGTACAGATTACGTTCGGTATCCTTCTCCACAGAGAAGGTATACTTGGTGCCCGTACGGGTATCCAGCTGCAAACCATCCCCCAGACGGGCTACCCAGCGAGCCACCGCTTCTTCATTCTTCAGGTCTTCCGGCTTCAGGGTTACGTTGTCCAGCATCTGCTGAAGCACTTTGGCAGGATAGGCCCGGGAGAGGCGATCAATCATTGCCATCACGGCCTGGTAATCCTTGACCATGGTCTCCAGAGCCGAGTCCTTAATCGCTGGCGCTTCCGGATTTACATACAGCTGGGCACCTTCCAGAGCGGTCTGGGTCAGGTACGCTTCCTTGGCTTTTTCGTCTTTCAGGTATTGTTCCTGCTTGCCACGCTTGACCTTGTAGAGAGGTGGCATGGCGATGAAAACATGGCCACGTTCAATGATCTCGCGCATCTGGCGGAACAGGAACGTAAGCAACAGAGTACGGATGTGTGAACCATCCACATCCGCATCGGTCATGATAATCAGCGAGTGATAACGGAGTTTTTCAGGATTGAATTCCTCCCGTCCGATACCGCAGCCCAGAGCGGTGATCAGTGTGCCAACTTCCGCTGAAGACAGCATCTTGTCAAAACGTGCTTTCTCAACGTTCAGGATCTTACCCTTGAGCGGCAGAATAGCCTGGGTTTTACGGTCACGACCCTGCTTGGCACTGCCGCCGGCAGAATCACCCTCCACTATGAACAGTTCTGAGAGGGCTGGATCCTTTTCCTGGCAGTCTGCCAGTTTGCCGGGCAGGCCGGCGATGTCGAGGGCTCCTTTGCGACGGGTCATGTCTCTTGCCTTGCGGGCAGCTTCGCGAGCACGGGCAGCTTCGATCATCTTGTTAACGATCAGTTTGGCTTCGTTAGGCTGCTCCTGAAGGAAGTCAGCGAACGACTGGTAAAGTTCCTGCTCAACCGCCGTCTTCACTTCAGAGGAGACAAGTTTATCCTTGGTCTGCGAAGAGAACTTGGGGTCCGGGACCTTCACGCTGATAATCGCAGTCAGGCCTTCACGGGCGTCATCACCGGACGTGCTCACTTTCGCCTTTTTACCAAGGCCTTCATGCTCGATGTAGTTGTTCAGTGAGCGGGTCAGGGCAGCACGGAAGCCCGCCAGGTGGGTACCGCCGTCACGCTGGGGTATATTGTTGGTGAACGTGTAAATGTTCTCCTGGAAGGCGTCATTCCACTGCATGGCGACTTCCACCGCGATCCCGTCTTCGCGCTCTTTTATAAAGTGGAATACCCGGTTGATCGGCGTTTTATTGGAATTAAGGTGCTCCACGAAGGCACGCAGGCCGCCCTCGTACTCGAACACTTCCTCTTTGCCGGAGCGCTCGTCCTGAAGGCGGATACGTACGCCGCTGTTCAGAAACGCCAGTTCCCGCAACCGCTTCGCCAGGATATCCCAATGGAATTCGATGCTGGTGAAGGTTTCGGGTGAGGGAATAAAGTGGACCTTGGTGCCGCTGGCATCGGTATCGCCGACCACAGCCAGGGGTGCTTTCGGTACGCCACCGTTGTAAACCTGCTCATACACTTTGCCATCCCGGCGAATCGTCAGGGTAAGTGAAGAGGACAGGGCGTTTACAACCGAAACCCCAACACCGTGCAGACCACCGGAAACCTTGTAGCTGTTATCGTCGAACTTACCCCCGGCGTGGAGAACGGTCATGATAACTTCCGCGGCCGACACGCCTTCTTCCTCGTGAAGATCTACCGGAATTCCACGCCCGTTATCCTTGACCGTAACTGATTCGTCCGGATGAATGATCACCCCGATTTCAGAGCAGTGCCCAGCCAGCGCTTCGTCAATGGAGTTGTCCACCAGCTCGAAGACCATGTGGTGCAGACCGGTACCGTCATCGGTGTCACCAATGTACATGCCTGGACGTTTCCGCACCGCGTCCAGTCCTTTCAATACCTTGATACTGGAGGAATTGTAAATCGATTCGCTCATTAGGGCACTCCTGAAGGGTGATTTCCCGGCCCGAAGCCATTGCCCCTGCTACAGAGGAATGAAAATGGATCATCCGGGCCTTATTCTATTCTTCCGTCAAATTTCCATGTTCCACGTGGAACAATCTGTATTCCGGCATGGTGTTCTGCCATAGTTCTTCAGGTCGGGGCGGCTCTATCGATGTCAGAAACACCTGACAGCGTAATTCGTAAAGCTTCTGGGCCAACATGGCCCGGTGCCCCACATCCAGTTCTGCATTAATGTCGTCCAGCAGAAAAGTGACCTGTTTTCCCAGATCACTCAGGACCATGCCTTGAGCAATCTTCATCAATATTACCAACGTCTTCTGTTGGCCCCGGGAAAACGTCTCCGACACCGGGCGACCCTGAAAACGCAGGCGTATATCTCCGCGATTGGGACCATACAAGGTATGGCCCATTTTCCGTTCCTGCTCACGATGTGCTTTCAATACATCAAACAGTGACTGCGACGAATCCCAGCCCGGGTAAAAATCGAGCCTGAGCCCATCTACCCAAGGCGCGTCAATTTCGCCGAGCAAACTATAAAAAGCCTTGGTGAACAAACGGAAGGTTTCTTTCCGTGCTTTTGTCAAACGCTCTGCCAACTCCGTGTACTGTGAGTCCCAGACCTTCATCAGAGCATCGTCTATTCTACCAGTTCTGAGGATTTGATTCCGCTGTGATGTCACTCTTTGGCACTGTTGCCAGACGGACGCAAAAGAAGGTTCCACGTGGAACACTGCCCAATCCAGAAACTGACGCCGTTTACCGGGCCCGCCGGCAACAATATCAAACACACCAGGATCGATAACCGACACCGGAAGATGCTGAGCCAGGGCCGACAGGTTACGAACCGCTTCACCATCGACGCGCAGTGTCGTCTCCTTCGCTGACACATCCCGTGAGATCCCGACACGATGAATAATCTCGCCAGCCAGAGCACTGCTGTCCTCAGCCATCCCGGAATCAAGGCCGCCGAAAACCGTCAGTTTTGGATTGCCATGACTGACAACTGCCTGGTGTCGGCTAACACGGAACGAGCGCCCAAGGCCCAGGTAACCAATGGCCTCCAGCACACTGGTTTTACCGCTGCCATTTTCACCGTATACAAGATTGATCGAAGGAGAAAAGCTGATAGGCGCCGGAGAGAGGTTGCGGAAGTGTTCCGTTTGCAGTTTAACGAGCGCCATAAGTCACGATAAGTTGTCAGCCTGGATACGGAACGAAAAAGGCAGCGTGCCAATCAGCGACGCTGCCCCAGTGTACAAAACCTTATGAATGAACGCGATTAATGCAGCATGGTAAGACGTTCGTCCATAAACACATCCATCTCCGGTGCCAGAATGTGCACGTAGCGGTCAAAGTACAGAAACTGTTTCAACAACAGGGCAAACTCCCGTGGGAAATGAAGCCCATGGCCCTCCCCAATACGCACCATATCCATCAGGATATTGTTCACGTCGTCTTCGGCCTGGTCCGGTTGATACGGGACCTCGTCCGGCACCATCCTGTCCATCTGCTGGTACAAACGGCGAAGATCGTTCGCCAGTTCGCTGGCCTGAACTTTCTGGTGGGTGATGCCGATGCGGATCATGGCATCTGCCATACCATCAAAATTTCCGACCATAACGGAGGAAATGAAATCACTGACCGCCTGCCAGGTGTCGGGGCGTATCCGGCCGACGATGCCAAAATCGATAAAACCAACTCGCCCATCCTTCAGAACCATCAGGTTCCCGGCATGGACGTCCGCATGGAAAAACTCACATTGGGTCAAGCTCGAGAACCAGGTATTCATGGCGGTAATCAACGTTCGCTCAGGATCCCGTGCATAACCCCGGATACTTTCGAGATCGGTCAGCGGGACGCCGTGGAATCGTTCCATGGTAAGAACGCGCCGGGTGCTGCAGCTCTCATACACAATCGGCACAGTGGCATCTTCATTGTGGCTGTTCAGCAGAAACTCCCGGAACACTTTGAGATTGTTGGCTTCCTTGATGAAGTCGCACTCTTCCATCATGGTCCGCTGAATTTCCTCAACAATGCCCGACAGCGATGTCCAGGAAAGCTTGGGAGCCAGGGTTTCCAGAATTCGCGCGGACAGATAAAGAAAGTTCAGATCGGTGAGCAGGATATTTTCCACTCCTGGTTTCTGAACCTTGATCACCACGTCTTCTCCGGTCACCAACTTCGCGGCGTGAACCTGCGCAATAGATGCGGACGCCAATGCCACCGGATCAATATCGGAATACACCTCTTCGATCGGCCGCCCGAGTTCATCCCTGATGATCTTTCTGATCACGCTGAAAGGCAGATTGGGGGTGCGGTCAAGGCAGTACTGGAACTCCTCAACATATTCCTTGGGGAAAAACGTGGGTGAACTGGCAATAAACTGACCCAGTTTTATATAGGTGGCTCCCAGTGATTCAAACGTCTGCCTGAGCAAACGTGGTGCAGGTGGACGGTCACCACGAACCCAATTCACTCCGGCTCGCCCGAGTACCGATACCGTCTGACCGATGCGAAAGGCACCCTTAAGACTATTCGTCATCGTTCCCATGTATCTCTTCCTTATCCCGTAAATTGTGGCATTTAAAGCCGCATGGGCATCACAACGTATAGGCAGCGGTTGTCATTCTGAGCTTCAATCAATGCACTACTGTTCGGGTTCGCCAGGGTGATTTTCACCTGGTCTTCCTCCAGCGCGTTCATCACATCCACCAGATAGCCTACATTAAATCCGATCTGCAGTGATTCGCCCTGGTACTCAACTGGCAAGGCGTCTTCGGCTTGTTCCTGATCCGGGTTATTGGCGAACACCTGCAGCTCGTTGGGGGCAAGATTCAGTCGCACTCCCCGGATATTTTCATGGGAAAGAATACCGGCGCGCTGCAGGGTATTCTTGAGCGTCGCCCGATCCGCCAACACGACCTTGTCGCCACCACGGGGAATAACCCGGTTATAGTCCGGAAACTTGCCCTCGATCAGCTTGGAGGTAAACGTATAGGCGCCTACAGTGGCACGAAGGTGATTGTCCCCGATTACCAGGGTCACCGGCGTTTCCACATCATCAAGTAGTCGTGCCAGTTCCAGCACACCCTTACGGGGCACGATCACCTGCCGGGGTTCCGGGCAACCGGTGGGCAGATCGAAATGGGCCATGGCAAGGCGATGGCCATCTGTCGCCACAGTACGGACGTGATCCTTGTCCACTTCCAGCAGCAGACCATTGAGATAGTAGCGAACATCCTGCTGTGCCATGGCAAACGCAGTCGCATCAAACATCCGGCTGAGCTCCTTCTGGGGCAGCTCAAGACGGAAACTTTCCGCCTCGTCCTCCACATTCGGAAAATGCTCAGCCGGCAACGTCGACAGGGTGAAATGGCTGGCCCCACACCGCAGGTGCAGTCGGTCGCCTTCCAGCGCCAACTCGATAGGAGACTCCTCTCCCAGTGCCCGGCAGATATCGGACAGCTTCCGCGCCGGAACAGTAATGCGGCCCGGCTGGTCCACGTGCACAGGTGACACCCGGCCCACCAGCTCCACCTCCATATTGGTTCCGGTGAGAGTCAGGGAGTTGTCTTCCGCTACCAGCAATACGTTGGACAACACTGGCATCGTCTGTTTTCGTTCCACTACACCGGCAATGGACTGCAGCGGGGTAAGCAAGGATTCTCGGCTGATCGTCAGTTTCATGGCACCCAGCATTCTTTTATTGGAAGGTGAATGTTTATTGGTTGTTCAGTGAACCGGTCAGGTTGTAAGCAACCGCATAAAGTTCTGATAATCTTCGCGGATACCCGGGTCTGTCTCCTGGAGCTCCACAATCTTCTTGCAAGCGTGCAGTACCGTGGTGTGATCACGGCCACCAAACGCATCCCCGATTTCCGGCAAGCTGTGGTTGGTCAGCTCTTTGGACAAAGACATGGCGACCTGCCGTGGTCGGGTTATCGTACGGGTGCGTCGTTTCGACAACAGATCAGAAACCTTGATCTTGTAATACTCGGCAACCGTGCGCTGAATATTATCAATACTGACCTGCTTTTCATGCAAAGCCAGCAAGTCCTTCAGGCTTTCCCGAATAAACGGCGGGGTAATTTCCGACCCGGTGAAGTGAGCATTCGCTATCACCAGACGCAGTGCCCCTTCTAGCTCCCGCACGTTTGAACGGATTTTCTGGGCAATAAAAAAAGCCGCTTCACTACTGAGTTTGACGTTCACCTGCTCCGCTTTTTTCATCAGTATTGCCACCCGCGTTTCCAGCTCCGGTGGTTCTACCATTACCGTGAGGCCCCAGCCAAATCGCGATTTTAGCCGCTCCTCCATATCCACAATTTCTTTCGGGAAGCGGTCACAGGTAACGATTACTTGCTGGCCTCCCTCAAGCAGGGCGTTGAAGGTGTGGAAAAATTCTTCCTGGGAACGCTCCTTGCGAGCAAAAAACTGGATGTCATCTATCAGCAGCGCATCCACAGACCGGTAATACCGCTTGAACTCGTTGATTGCGTTCAGCTGGAGCGCCTTGACCATATCCGCGACAAAACGCTCGGAGCGCAGATAGGCCACCTTGGCCCTCGGATTGCGCCGTACAATATCGTTACCGATCGCATGCATCAGGTGAGTCTTGCCGAGGCCAACCCCACCATAGAGAAACAGGGGGTTATAGGCCCCACCTGGATTCTCAGCCACCTGCATGGACGCAGCCCTGGCAAGCTGGTTGGATTTACCCTCAACGAAAGTGTCAAATGTAAAGCCTTCATTGAGAAAGCTCTGGTGCTTGATATCCCCTTCCACCTGAACGGAGCGGCGACTGTCGTCATTCTTGGGCTTTGACGAGCGGGGGGTCACCGTGGCCGCAACACCCCTCTCTTCTTCCGTTACCGTGCTGACGCCTTCCTGCTCCGACGCTGCACCGTTAGCTGCCGTTTCGGAACGAACAACCAGCTCCGACGTTTTCGGGGCCGAACCCACTTTCATATTCACCAGCGGCGCCTGGCCACCGTGAAGATCTTTCAATACTTCTTCAATTCGTCTGAGGTATTTTTCGTTAACCCAGTCCATCACGAAGCGGTTCGGCGCAAACAGCATCAACTGGCCCTCGCGGTGATCAGACTGCAAAGGCCTGAGCCAGGTGTTGAATTGCTGAGCGGGAAACTCGTCCCGGAGTACTTCCAGACACTGATGCCAGATATTATTCGGCACGACAGCCTTGCCTCCGATGCCTCAGAAATTATTCGTACCGGATCTCCGTGACCCGACGAAAGAGATGACCAAGGATTCTAACCTGCGCACCCCTCAAGTGAAAGGGTCAATAGCATTTAATAAACAGCCTGTGGAAATATAAACTGTTTATTATCATATTTTTACAGACTTACCTACAGGCTTGTGTACAGAAAACAATGGCACATAAAGTTACCCACAGACCCTTGTTCGCAACCCGGCCCCAACGCTGTGTATAAACCCCAAACCAACGGTGGATAAATCGACCCTCAAACGACCGGCCACGTTACCCACATTCCGTGCCCGATTTATTCACAGACCTCAGTGGCACTTGTCAACTGCCTTGTAAATATCCCAATTGTCTATTTTAAAAAGTATTTTCAGGTTTACCCACAGAAAAAGGCTTGCCTAATAACAGTAATAATAATCCTTAAAGAGATTAAAAAAGACCTACTGAATCTATTACTCGGCAGGGTTGATTCCAACCGACCCGGATAAGCGCATGCCGCAACCGATAAGCATTGAATTCCTTTGCCACATTGCATAGAATGCCGCTCCTATTTTGGTTGATCATTTTCCAGCCAACCATTGAATTTCCAATATCTGTAATGTGAGATCGACACCATGAAAAGAACGTTTCAACCAAGCGTACTGAAGCGTAAGCGCGTTCACGGTTTCCGTGCCCGCATGGCAACTGCCAACGGCCGCAAGGTTATCTCTCGCCGTCGTGCCAAGGGCCGTGCCCGTCTGTCTGCGTAAGACATTGACCGCCTGATGAAGGCTTTGACCTTTCCAAAATCGTCCCGGCTGCTCAAACCAGGTGATTACGGCAAAGTCTTCAATGACGTTCAAATCAGGGTTCCGCACCGGAATTTTCTGATCCTGGCGACACCCAATAGTCTGGGACACGCCAGGATCGGTTTGGTGTTTTCAAAGAAAAATCTCAAACTCGCCGTACAACGCAATCGCGTCAAACGTAGGGTCCGGGAGACATTCAGACACCAGACGGACTACCCTGCCCTGGACATTGTGGTACTCGGGCGACGGGGCTTGGCAGAGCTTGATAATGCAACGCTCAATGCTGCCCTGACGGAGCTTTGGTCGCGTCTCAGAAAGAAAAACCGGCAGCTCCAGAAACCCTCAACATCGGAACATTCCGGTACCGGCAAAGGAACGGGTTAATGCGCAAACTGTTGCTCCTGCCCATCCGTGTCTATCAGTACGCAATAAGCCCCATGATGGCCAGTCACTGCCGTCACTATCCGACCTGTTCCCAATATGCCATCGAAGCCATAACCACCCATGGCGCCGTGAAAGGCCTTTTTCTTGCGATGAAACGTCTTCTGAGGTGTCATCCGTGGGCAAAAGGCGGGTATGATCCCGTTCCGGGCACTGAAGTCTGCAGTGAGGTAATGTCTACCACCTGCTGCGGGCCGGCCAGCCAAACCCATAACACTAACCAGACCAAACAGTAAGTTTATGGATATTCAACGCATTGTATTATTTGCCGGCCTGGCCATTGTCAGTTACATGATGGTGCTTGCCTGGAATGAAGATTATAACCTGCCACAAACGCAACAGATTGCCGAACAGAGTAGTTCCCGTGCCCCTTCCGGTGATAGTGACAACATGACACTACCGGAGGGATCGTCAGGCAGATCTGATTCCTCTGGTGAAGAATTCGTCACCCCGGAAGGAGACAGCCAGGCTATTGGCGCTACCGGAAACGACTCGGCAGATGTCAGCGACCAACTGATTACCGTTCGTACCGACGTTTATGAACTGAAAATAGATCGGGTGGGCGGTAACCTCATTGAAAGTGCCCTGCTCCAGTATGACCGTTCCCTGGACAGCGAAGAGTCGCTGAGGCTACTGACGAATACCAACAAACGCACCTACATCATGGAAAGCGGTCTTATCGGTCGCGATGGTATCGACAGTAAAGGTAATGGTGGTGCGCCGGTATACGATGTGTCTGCAAGTGAATACCAGTTGCAGGATGGCGAAGACTCGCTGACGGTCAATCTGACCCATACCACCGACAACGGCGTGGAAGTCACCAAACAGTACCGTTTCGCCCGTGACAGCTATGAGATCGATGTCCGTTACCTGATCAACAACCAGTCAGAGTCCGCATGGCAAGCTAACATGACCGGCAAGATTGTCAGGGATCAGGCTCCGGATCCGACCGCTCAGAACAGTCTGGGTATCAGGGCGTTTCTGGGCATGGTCGTCAGCACACCGGAAGACCCCTACGAAAAATACGACTTTGATGATCTGACTGAAGAACCGGTTAATCGGTCCGTTACCAATGGCTGGCTGGCATTCCTTCAGCACTACTTTCTGGCCGCCTGGGTACCTGAACGGGACCAGCCAGCGCAATTCCAGTCCACAAAGCGTGGCCAGCTTCATGTTATGGGGTTTGTCTATCCCGCCACGCAGGTTGCGCCTGGAGAAACCGCTGAGGTATCTGCCCGTGCCTATGTCGGTCCCAAGATTATTGAACGGCTGGAAAATGTCGCACCGAACCTGGACCGCACCGTAGATTTCGGTTTCCTGTTCTTTATCGCACTGCCGCTGTTCATCATTCTCGACTGGTTCTACGGTCTGGTTGGTAACTGGGGTGTTGCGATCATTCTGCTGACGGTTCTGGTGAAGGCGGTGTTCTTCAAGCTTTCCGCTACCAGTTACCGCTCCATGGCCCGGATGCGAGCCGTTGCCCCGCAGCTGACCAGGTTGAAAGAACTCTACGGTGATGATCGCCAACGAATGTCCCAGGAAATGATGGCGCTGTACAAACGGGAGAAGATAAACCCCCTTGGCGGCTGCCTGCCGATACTGGTACAGATGCCGGTGTTCATTTCCCTGTACTGGGTTCTGTTCGAAAGTGTCCAGCTGCGTCACGCGCCCTTTATGCTGTGGATTCACGATCTGTCGGTAATGGACCCCTATTTCATCCTGCCGATCCTGATGGGGGCCAGCATGATGTTGCAGATGAGCCTGAACCCGACACCACCGGACCCGATGCAGGCGAAGATCATGAAAATGATGCCTCTGGTTTTCACCGTGTTCTTCCTCTGGTTCCCGGCAGGTCTTGTACTGTACTGGCTGGTTAACAACATCCTGTCCATCAGCCAGCAGTGGTACATTACCCGCAAGATTGAAGCGGAAACCGCTGCCAGAAAGAACTGACCGGACACACTGACCGGAACCAGTAATCACAGAGGCTCCTTCCGGGAGCCTCTGCTGTTTCAGGGGATAACAGAATGTTCAATGCCACCGATACCATCGCTGCCATTGCCACCGCGCCGGGCCAGTCCGGTGTAGGAATTGTGCGTGTGTCCGGCCCCGAGGCGGCGACCATTGCCCGCCAGATGCTCGGTTTCAATCCCCGGCCCCGTTATGCGCACTATGGCCCCTTCCTGGATACCGGTGGCGAGTTGATCGATGAGGGCATAGGGTTGTTTTTCCCCAATCCCCATTCTTTTACGGGTGAAGATGTACTGGAGCTTCAGGGGCATGGCGGTACCGTTATCCTGGACATGTTGCTGAGAACAGTGTGTGAGCTGGGGGCACGCCTGGCACGCCCCGGTGAGTTTTCGGAACGGGCCTTTCTGAATGACAAACTCGATCTGACCCAGGCGGAAGCCATTGCGGATCTGATCGAGAGCAGCTCCGAACAGGCTGCGCGCTGTGCCGTAAGGTCATTGCAGGGGGTGTTTTCCCGTAGAATTGATGCCCTGGTGGAGGCGGTGACTCACCTGCGCATCTATGTGGAAGCGGCCATTGATTTCCCGGAAGAGGAAATCGACTTTCTGGCGGATGGTAAGGTCGCCAATGACTTGCAGACCATCATGGGCGATCTGGAAGTCATTCTTGCGGAGGCCCAGCAGGGAACGATTCTCAGGGATGGTATGAAAGTGGTGATCGCCGGCCGCCCCAATGCCGGCAAATCCAGCCTGCTCAATGCGCTTGCGGGGCGGGAGGCTGCCATTGTAACAGCCGTGGAGGGCACTACCCGGGATGTTCTGCGGGAACATATTCATATCGATGGCATGCCCCTGCATATCATCGATACGGCCGGACTGAGGGATAGCCCGGACGAGGTTGAACAGATTGGCATCGCCCGTGCCTGGGAGGAAATCCGCCAGGCCGATCGTATCCTGCTGATGGTGGATGCGACTACGACACCGGAAACCGAACCCCAGCGACTATGGCCGGATTTTATTGATCAACTGCCCCAGGGAGCCCCCATCACTGTTATCCGGAACAAAGTGGACCTGACCGGTGAGCCCGTTGGTATCGAACATCCGGACCTCGCAGCCGCACCCGTCATCCGTATTGCTGCCCGATCCGCGGATGGCCTTGAAGTGTTGAGGGATCATCTGAAACAGTGCATGGGATTTGCCAGCACGACAGAGGGTGGCTTTATCGCCCGGCGCCGGCACCTGGATGCCCTTCAGAGGGCACAGGCGTTCATGCGCCAGGGCGAAGAACAGTTACAGGGTTTCGGCGCCGGTGAGCTACTTGCCGAGGATCTGCGCGCTGCCCAGGATTCCCTGGGAGAGATTACCGGCGCGATGACACCGGATGAGTTGCTTGGTAAGATCTTCAGCAGTTTCTGTATTGGTAAGTAAGCACAGGGAAACCTTTGAGTCAGTGCTCCTCCATGTGAATCTGGACACGTCAGTGCCGATTGCGGTCAAAAGGTTTCGATGTATCGTTGGTATTTTACTGCTCTGATTATTGTTTTCCTGACGGGGTGCGCGGGCTTCGACGGGCGGCGTTTGTTCGAAGTGCCGTCAGATACGCAGCCCCTGCCCCGGAATACGGCAGCGCCACCCGCTGTTTCCCAACCTGAAACAGAGCCTTACGAGCTTCAGCGTCAGGCTCTGTTCAAACAGCCCTATATTGATCCGCTTACGGATTACCTGAAGGAGTATGGTAACGATACCGATCGTGCAGCCGTGCTCCGAATAATAGAGCATGAACGGGACCGCCGCTGTAAGGTCATTGCTCGGGACTATGCCGGTGAACCGGCAACCGAACAGAAGCTTGCCCGCTATCGCGCTGGCTATAACTATTCCTGCCCGGAGGACGTGGAGGCATTTGCTGAGCGGGTAAGCCGGAACCGGAAAACGGAACCGCCGGCTACCATAGCGGCCCCCGATACCAAACAGGAAGACCCCGCACCACAAAGTCAGCACGGACAGTCCCTCAGTGATTGCTACCTGTTAACCACCATTCGCAACTACAGCGCTGCACGGGAAGCCTGCCGCGAATCTGCCGAAAGCGGAGATTCCCGGTCCCAGGCGAATATGGCAATTATCGCCCACGCCTTTGAAGACTATGTCAGGGCCTTTGAATGGGCGCAGAAGGCAGCTCCTGTTTCAGGCAAGGCATCCTATCTTCTGGGGCAGATGTATCATGCTGGTCGCGGAGTCGAGCAAAATACTGAGCAGGCCGTATACTGGTATGGCAAGGCCGCTAGCCAGGGGCACAAAGAAGCCCGCATGGCCCTTGAACGTTATCGGGACCAAACGCCCGCCGACGGTACCTGATTCTTCGCCGAAGGACCCTCATCCATGCCGGGAAAATTTCCCAGCCGCCCGTCTTACTGGAAGAACCCATCGTCCCGCCAGTCCGTTATGTGGTTGCTTGTCCTGTTGATACTGGTATTCGTGGCCGGCATGTTGCTGTTGTCCCGTCTGAATCTCAATTACTCCCAGGAGGCGCTCTCCGAACTCCGGCGCCAGCAGATCCATGAAGTTGTCAGTGCCGGTTTGATGCGTATTAACGCGCGTCAGTCAACGTTGGCCGGGTATACCACGGCCCTGGCAAACGTTGGAGAGAGTTTTCATTCGCTGTCGGACAGCGGGTCTTCAGATCTCGATCGCTCGAAACTCCGGGCGAATCTGGAAAACGCCCTCAAGGATCATTTGCAGGATTTTGAAGGTGCAGCGGGCGGAGGGTTATGGTTTGAACCCGGGGTCCTGGCCGGGCGCGATAAGGGCTATATGCCGTATTTTATCCGCAACGCCGATGACCCGGAGCTGAAGCGCCTGGAAATCGAAACCCGGCTGCGGAACTATCGTGACGTACCCTGGTTCGGCCACACACTGGGGCCGGGATGGACGCCCAGCTCCGATAACGCAGGCGACGTTTACTGGTCCCCGATCTATTACGACCTCAACACCGAACGGGCGGTGTTGACACTGGCAAGCCCGATGTATGATCAGCAGAACAATCTGCTGGGCATGGCAACGACAGCCTGGACCGCTGACCAGATCATTGATTTTGTCAGTCGCATCACCGTCACCGAGCACAGCTTTACGTTCCTCAACGACCGCAATAACCGCAATCTGTCGAGCTTCAGCAAAGGCGAGGACACCCGGGAGGAGCAGTCACTGATTGACGCCGTTCTGGCACTCGAACTGGCCCGTGAGGCCGAAGCAGAGTCCGAAGCCAATAGTCTTACGGTCCGCAGGCTTACTGTTGGTGATGACGACTACGAACTCTATTACGCGGCCACTGCCGGGGGTATGGTCTACGGTGCGGGCGTGCCGGTCGATGAAATCGATGCGGTGCTGCGACCCATGGAACAGACCAACCGGCGTATTCTCATGGGGACAGTTTCAGCGATGCTGATACTGAGCCTGTATCTCCTGTACCGGATTATCCAGCTCATCCGGGAATTGCAGGCATCCTACACCGATGAACTCACCGGATTGGCCAATCGGGTCCGACTGTTACGCGACTTGCAAAGCCGTGATGATGCCTCACTGCTGATCATCAACCTGGACCGTTTTAACGAAATCAACAGCCTGTTTGGCAATGTCTGTGGTGACCATGTATTGCTGGTGATTGCCACGCGGCTGACAGCCTTCAACCGTGATCAGGCCCGGGGGTTGTTGACAGTTTACCGGTTGCCTGGCGACGAGTTTGCGGTTCTGGCCCCGGTGCTTGAAGAGGAGGCTATCCAGGAGCTGGCTGCGCAACTGCGTCACCTGGTTAATGGTGAACGGATATACTGGCAGCAGCAGCCCCTGACGATGGACGTCAGTGTCGGAATGGCGATGCGGAAAGACCGCAAGCACGGTGATTCCCCTGACCAACTGGTCAGTCAGGCCAAGGTGGCGGTGTTGCAGGCCCGGGAGCAGAATCGTCATCATCTGCTATACGATCCGTCAGTAGGTATCGAAGAGAATTACGAGGCCAACCTCTATTGGGCCAACCGACTGAAAGCGGCCATTGATGATGATCGTCTGGTGCCCTGGTTCCAGCCAATTCACGACAACCAGCTCCAACACGTCACCAAATACGAATGCCTGGTACGGATGGTGGAACCGGACGGCCGGGTGATCGGTGCCGGGCAGTTCGTGAAGATAGCGGACCGGTTGCGCCTGAACCGCAGAATTACGGTATTGATGGTCGAGAAGTGCTTTGACCGTTTTTCCAATCGGGAAGAAGAATTTTCGATTAACCTCTCGTACGGTGATATCGCCGACGCAGAAACTGTCAGCAGGATTCTGGAGGCACTGGATCGTTACGGTATTGGCAAGAGGGTGATATTCGAGATTCTGGAATCGGACGGTATTACCAATTACGACGAGATTCGCCACTTTATTGAACAGGTAAAGCCTTTCGGCTGTCACATTGCCATTGATGATTTTGGCACCGGTTACTCCAACTTTGCCCACCTTCTGAGCCTGAATGTCGACTATATAAAAATCGATGGCAGCCTGATCCGCAACCTCCATGAGGATCAAACCGCGTTTCTTGTAACCAGCGGTATTGTCCAGTTTGCTCGCAGCCTCAACATCCGTACGGTCGCAGAATTTGTCCATAACGAGGCGGTTCAGGGCCGGGTCCGGGAGTTGGGTATCGACTTTTCCCAAGGTGACTGTTTTGGTATGCCGGGGCCCGGACCAGGGGCAGGTGGTTAAACGGTATAGCGTTCATTTCCTTACGAAAACACACATTTTTTGAGTCAATTACCATAGCCGCCTGAGGTAGACTTCGCCATCGACGAAAGGGACGCCATCGTCATGGCGACTATGCATACCAAGGAGACAAAATCGTGCGGCACCTGCCCCTCTATTACTTGCTGTTGTGATAATGACGGCCAGCCTTTCCACTGCCCAGGCTTCTGACAAACTCTATCTGTACACGGAGAACTTTCCCCCTTACAACATGAGTGCCACAGGACGGGCGTTCGAGCATAACGGCTCGAACATTGACGGCTTATGTACCGAGATGGTCAAAGCGATTCTAAACAACACCGATCTTGACTATGTCATCAAGCTGCGAAATTGGGATTATGGTTATAACCGGGCCCTCAACAAACGCAATCATGGAATCTTCTGCACCACCTACACCGAGTCCCGGGCCCCACGCTTCAAGTGGGTAGGCCCGCTGACACGGAACCTCTGGACCATTTTTGCCCCCGCGGGTACGGATCTCCAGGTTGACCGCCTTGAAGATACAAGGGGGCTAAGGTTTGGTGGCTACCGCAATGATGTTATGACCGAGTACCTGCTTGAACGCGGCTACGAGGTGTCGGCTCTGGATAGCGATGACCTGAACCCAAAACGCCTGGAACTTGGCCAGATTGACTTGTGGATCGCAGATCGCCTTGCTGGCCCTTACTTCGCTTCGCAACAAAATGTAGAAGGTTTGGAACCGGTCTACTCTTTTAACGATATGGAGCTTTTCCTCGCGATAAATCCCGATACACCGGATGACACCGTTGAAAAGCTAAACGCCGGGCTTGAGAAGGTCCATGAGTCAGGCATGTTCGAAGCCATTGAAACCAAATACGGCCTGTAGAGTTGAAAAATGGGAGCCGGATATGGCTCCCATTTTTGGTTCCGGAGGCTGGAGTTACCCGGTCCGGCGGTGAGGCCGGGCACCCACCGCCTGAAGGGCATCTGTTTGGGTGCGGCTACCCAGGAACCCAGGCCTGGGTTTGTTGCCGCAGAACGGCTGCACCAGCCGGTTCTCCACACTGTTGTAGACGAAGAACAGGTCACTGCGTGGACAGGGAGACATATTGGCATTGGAAGCGTGCAGGGTGTTGCACTCGAAGATGATCAGTGAACCGGCCGGGCCCGTGGGCGCCTGAATACCATGTTCATCGATCGTCCGGTCGAGATCCTGGTCCGACGGTACCCCCAGCTCCTGCTTTTTCAATGACGACTGATAATTGTCTTCGGGGGTGCGGCCGACACAGGGGATAAAGGTCTTGTGCGAGCCTGGCACCAGCATCAACGGACCGTTGAATGGCGTGTTGTCCGTCAATGCGATGGAAAAACTGACCGACCGCATGCGCGGCATACCATCCTCGGCATGCCAGGTTTCAAAATCCGAGTGCCAGTCAAAACCTTTGCCGTGGAATCCCGGCTTGAAGTTGATGCGGGACTGGTGAATATAGGCATCACCGCCCAGCAGCTGATGCACCATGCCCAGAATGTGGGGGTCCCGCGTCAGGCGGTCGAAGCGGTCCGACAGCTCATGAATGCCAAAAATGGAACGTATTTCCTGTTTGCCTGGTTCGGTGATGGTGCCTTCGGATTGCAGTATGGCTTTGTCGTTCTCATACGCACGCAAGTCTTCCCGGAACCGCTGTACTGTTGTGGTATCGAGAAAATTATTGAATACCAGAAAGCCGTCCCGCTCGTATTGAGCCAGTTCCGTTTCACTCAGGGGGCCACCAGTCCGATCTGTGCCGTTACTGTGAACCACCGGGTCGAGGCGCTCAAAGCTGTTGGTAGGACGTTCGAGCCGAGTGGGATAAAGATCGTCAGTACGAGTCTCCATGGTCAAATCTCCCTATTTTTCTATCGCACAGGGGAACCCTGCATCGGGTTCCCAACAGCAAAAAAATAACAAGTTGATCCGGTATGGAATGCCGCGCGAGTGGCGGCACACAGAATTTTGGGGCGGTCCTCAGAATTTCAACCGCCGGGAGCCAGAACTATCTGAAGCAGATTTAATCGACAAAACTCATGTTGTCTGCGTTTAGCTGCATCAGGTTCTTGCTGGGGCTGAGCATGCTGGTGGCATGGGCCTGAGCTCTGGGAAGAAGGCGCTCGTAGTAGAATTCAGCCGTCGCGAGCTTGGCCCGGTAGAAGTCTTCGGAGTCGGCCCCTCCCTTCTCGAGTTTGTCGGAGGCAACGGCCGCCATGCGCAACCACATGTGCGCCATGGTGACGTAACCGCTGTACATGAGGAAGTCATTGGCAGCCGAGCTGACCATGTCGCGATCCTTGCGTGCTGCCAGCATCAGGCGAACCGTGAGCAGATTCCACTGAGCGGTAAGTTTGAGCAACTCCACGGCGAAAGGGCGCACCCGTTTGTCGGTGAGGTTCTTGCGGGCAAAGTTGGCCACGCGGAGGGTGAACTCTCTGACAGCCCCGCCCTGTGTCATCAGCAATACCTTGCGGCCCAACAGGTCCAGTGCCTGGATACCGGTGGTGCCTTCATAAAGTGTGGCAATGCGGGTATCCCGGACAATCTGCTCCATGCCGTGTTCACGGATGTAGCCGTGGCCACCGAATACCTGGACACCCAGATTGGCGGCCTCGTTACCCAGTTCGGTCAGGAAACCTTTCAGTATCGGGGTCAGGAAGCCCAGCTTGTCGTCGTAGGCGTCGGCCTTTCTGGCATCGCCGGTGGTGTGGCCTTCCACCATATGGTCTGCCAGGCGGGCGGCGTAATACAGCATTGCCCGGCCTCCCTCGGCAATGGCTTTCTGGGTCAGCAACATACGGCGAACATCGGCGTGGTGAATCAGTGCGTCTGCTGCCTGGTCCGGTTCTTTCTTGCCCGACAGCGCCCGCATGGAGCGACGTTCTTTGGCGTAGTCCAGTGCCCACTGGTAAGACAGCTCCGCGGGCCCCACGCCCTGGATGGCAGTACCGATACGGGCGGTGTTCATAAAGGTGAACATGCAGTTCAGGCCTTCGTTTTCCGGGCCGATCAGAAAACCGGTGGCATCATCGAAGTTCAGTACACAGGTGGCCGAGGCCTTGATGCCCATTTTCTTTTCCAGGCTGCCGCAGGTGACGCCGTTTCGCTCACCAACGCCACCGTCAGCGCCCGGCAGGAACTTGGGCACAATAAACAGACTGATACCCCGGGTACCCTTGGGAGCATCCGGCAAACGCGCCAGCACAATATGCACGATGTTCTCGGTCAGGTCATGGTCACCGGACGAAATGAAAATCTTGGTACCGGAGACCCTGTAACTTCCGTCTGCCTGAGGCTCTGCCTTGGCCTTGACCTGTCCCAGGTCAGTACCGCACTGGGGTTCGGTGAGGCACATGGTGCCGCCCCAGCGGCCTTCGGTCAGTGGTGTGAGGTAGATTTTTTTCTGGTCTTCGCTGCCGTGCAGGAAGATCGTGTTCATGGCGCCCATGGACAGGCCGGGGTACATGGAGAAAGGCCAGTTGGCGGTTCCCATCATCTCCTGCTTTAGCAGGCCCATGGAGGCCGGAAGGCCCTGACCGCCGTACTCCTCCGGTGCGGACAGGCCCTGCCATCCGCCCATGGCGTATTGCTGGTAGGCCTCGGGATAGCCTTTCGGGGTGGTTACTTCGCCGTTTTCCAGCTTACAGCCTTCCTCGTCACCACTCTGGTAAAGCGGGCTCAGCACCTCCTCGCAGAATCGGCCGCACTCGTTGAGTATGGCATCAACGATATCCGGGGTGGCGTTCTCGCCGCTCTGGAGGCGGGTGTAGTGTCCGGGATAATCAAACACCTCATTGAGCAGGAACTTCATGTCGCGCAGCGGCGCCTTGTAAACCGGCATGGCAATACCTCTGTGATTCAGTTTGCAGCGTGGGCGAAGGCAGGCTGCCTTCCATGGGCTGATGTTTTACGGCATTGCCACCGGCGTGCCATTGACGGAAATCGCCATTGCCGGTGTCAGAATGGACAATTGGCTGAAATGACGAAACAGGGCGTGGCAGGTGCGCTAATGATCGGTAACGGTGCTGCCGGCGTATTTGAAAGGCCTGATATCGATTTCGAACCGTCCAAGAGTGTAAAAGTCATGCAAAGTTCATCCGGAGTGAAGATTGTCGCTGGTTTGCCCCTCTATCTGTGGTTATTGTTATCCACAGTGCTGCTCGTTGGCTGCGCCGGACCGGCGTTGGAAGACTACCAGGATCGCAAGCCGGTATTGACGCCGCAGGAATTCTTCAGCGGCGAACTGACCGCCCGGGGCGTGGTCAAGGATTTTTCCGGGGAAGTCATTCGCACGTTTGACGCCGATATTTCCGCTAGTTGGGACAGCAACGGTGTTGGCACCCTGGACGAGGTCTTCCGTTTCGACGATGGTGAGGTGCAGACCCGTGTCTGGACACTGACACCGGAAGATGGTGCCCTGAAGGCTGATGCAGGTGATGTGGTGGATCCGGGCACCATGCGATGGCAGGGCAACGCGATCAACATGAACTATGTCCTGCGGGTGGCCTACGGTGACGGCACCATTGATGTTCGCATGGATGACTGGATGTACCTGATTACGCCCGACACACTGATTAACCAGACCACAATGAGCAAGTGGGGAATCGAAGTGGGGGAAATAGTGCTGGTGATCAGCAGGAAGTAACAACACACTGAATGAGACGACTATGGTAAAGCAATGGCTGATCGCCCTGGTACTGGTAGCACTGGCCGCTGGAGGTGCTTTTTCCTGGCAGCACTTTGCGCCGGAAGAGGCGGAGAGCGCGCGAACGGAGCGCCCGGCAAGCAAGGTTAATGCGATCAGCCCGAGCATGGAGATGGTTCGGGATTCCGTCAATGCCGTGGGTAACCTGCGGGCCCTTGACCAGGTAGAGCTGACCACTGAAGTCAGTGGCCGCGTGGTGGAAATGAATCTGGACAGCGGCAAACGGGTCAGCCGCGGGCAGTTGCTGCTGCGTCTGGACGATCGCCAGGCCAGGGCCGATCTACAGGTGGCGGAAGCGACTTTGGCGGATGCCCGCCGTCAGCTTGAGCGGGCACAGCGGCTGCAGAACAACAACAGCATTTCCCAGGCCCAGGTGGACGAGCTCCGCACCGCCATGGATGTAGCCGACGCCCAGCGCGAATCCGCCCGGACACGCCTGGACAACCACCGGATTGAAGCACCTTTCGAGGGGGTGATCGGCCTCAGCGATATCAGCCTCGGGACCTATCTTGGCTCAGGCACGTCGGTGACCACCCTCGATTCAACGGACCGCATGGAGCTGGGTTTCTCCATTCCCGAGCGTTTTCTGGGCCAGATCCAGGTCGGGCAGATGGTCCGTGGGAGTTCGCCGGCCTATCCCGATGACGGTTTTCAGGGCCAGCTTGTGGAACTCGGCACGCGGGTCAATGAACTTAGCCGCACCTTGCCGGTGAGGGCTGTCATCGATAATCCGGATGGTAAATTGCGGCCCGGGCAGTTCATGTCGGCCAACCTTACGCTGCGGGAGCGGGAAGCCCTGGTTATTCCCGAACAGGCGGTGATGATTCGAGGTTCAGACAAGTATGTCTTCATTGCCGAGGACGGGGTGGCCCGCCGTATGTCGGTATCCCTGGGCTCCAGATCTCCCGGCTGGGTGGAGGTGTCTGACGGACTCTCCCGAGAGGATAAGGTGATCATAACCGGCCAGGACCGCCTCAGCAGTGGCGACCGTGTTGATGTGGTGGATGACGACAAGGCGATTCCCGATAACCGCTTTGCCACTTCCCGGGAGTCCTGACCCGTGATTCTTTCCGACGTCTCCATCAAACGGCCGGTTTTCGCCACCGTTATCAGCCTGTTGATCCTGGTGTTCGGGCTTGCGGCTCTTCGCGGTCTGCCGGTAAGAGAATACCCGGACATCGACCCCCCCGTGGTGTCCATTTCCACGGACTACATCGGCGCAGCAGCGGAAGTGGTGGACACCCAGATTACCCAGGTGATTGAGGGAGCGATCAGCGGCATCGAGGGCATTCGCTCCATCGAGTCCAGTACCGAACAAGGCGAATCCCGCACCTCCATCGAATTCAACACCTCCCGCAATGTGGACATCGCCGCTAACGATGTTCGCGATGCGGTCGCCCGGGTTGCCAGTGAGCTGCCGGAAGAAGCCGATCCGCCAGTGGTGAGCAAGGCCGATTCCGATGCGCGCCCGATGATGTGGATTACCTTGCGCAGTGATGTCTGGGACAGCGCGGAACTCAGTGATTTCGCCGACCGGGTGCTGGCGGATCGCCTGTCAGTACTTGATGGTGTGGCCGATGTGCGTATTGGAGGCGAACGCCGTTACGCCATCCGGGTGTGGCTGGACCGTGAACGGCTCGCCGCCCGTGATATTACGGTTTCCGAGGTGGAACAGGCACTGCGATCAAACAATGTGGAGCTGCCCGCCGGTTCGGTGGAATCCGCTACCCGGGATTTTACCGTGCGCGCCAAGGGGCGATTGTCGGAGGTGGAGGAGTTCCGCAATCTGGTGGTCCGCCGTGATGGTAACGATCTGCTGCGCCTCGGCGAGGTTGCTGATGTGCAGATGGGGGTGGAGTCAGACACCAGTCGCCTGCGAGCCAATGGCCAGACCGCCATCGGTATGGGTATCATTCGCCAGTCCAAGTCCAACACCGTAGCGGTGTCTGACCTGGTCAGGGCAGAGCTGGACAGGATCCGGGAAACGCTTCCTCCGGAAGTGAGCATCGCCGAAAGTTACGACGAATCGATCTTTATCCGCGCCTCGATCAAAGAGGTTATTTTCACCCTCGCCATTGCTGTATCACTGGTCATTCTGGTTATCTTCATGTTCCTGCGCTCCTGGCGGGCGACGCTGATCCCGGCGGTCACCATACCGGTCGCTGTTATTGGTGCCTTCATTGGCCTGGGCGCGCTCGGATTTTCCATCAACGTGCTGACCCTGCTGGCGGTGATTCTGGCCATCGGCCTGGTGGTGGACGATGCCATTGTCATGCTGGAGAACATCCAGCGGCGGATCGACGAAGGTGAACCACCGCTGCTGGCCGCCTATCGCGGTGCACGGCAGGTGGCATTTGCGGTTATTGCCACCACCCTGACACTGATTGCGGTGTTTGTGCCTATTTCTTTCATGGGCGGCAACGTCGGCCGCCTGTTTGCAGAGTTCGGTTTTACCCTGGCAGCGGCCGTGGTGGTGTCCAGCATCGTGGCGCTTACCCTGACGCCCATGCTGTGTTCCAAGTGGTTGCGGCACAGCCCGGAAACGGAAGAAGGCCATCGTCTGTGGGCGGCCAGCGAACGGGCACTCAACGGATTGACCAACGGTTATGCGCGCATGCTTCGGTTCTCCCTTCGCCAGCCCGGCCTGCTGCTTGGCCTCGGTGTTGTGGGGCTGATCATGGCGGTAGTGGTGTTCCCGAAATTACCCCAGGAGCTGGCGCCCACCGAGGACCGGGGTGTCATCATCATGCCCACCAGTGCACCCCGGGGTTCCACGGTGGAATACACCGACCACCATGTCCGCAAGGCCGAGGAACTGTTGCTGCCCTACCTGGAAGACGGCAGTGCCAACCGGCTGCTATCCATCGTGGGGTTCCGCAACGAGGCCGACAATGCCTTCATGATTATGGGCCTGGCGCCCTGGGACGAGCGCGAGATCAAACAGCAGGAAATAACCAGTGAACTGCGCGGAAAACTGGATGGCATCCCCGGTGTCCGGTCTGTGGCAGTCAATCCGCCGGGCCTGGGCCAGCGTGGATTCAACCAGCCGGTGGAATTTGTTATTGGCGGCCCGGACTACGCCTCCGTGCAGGCCTGGAGTGAGGAAATCGTGGAACGGGCAAAAGAGAATCCCAATCTCCTCAGCCTGGAAACCGATTTCGAGCTGACCCGCCCGGAACTGAACGTCACCATTGATCGGGAACGCGCCGCAGACCTCGACGTAACCGTGGAGGATGTAGGGCTGACCCTGCAAACCATGCTGGCTTCACGCCAGGTAACAACCTATCTGGATCGGGGCCGGGAGTACGATGTGATCGTTCAGGCAGCGGATATCGACCGTGCCACCCCTGGCGATCTCGGGCGCGTGTTCCTGCGTCCCCGACAGGGGGGCGATCTGATTCCCCTGGAAGCACTGGTGACCATTGAAGAGGTGGGGGCGAACCCGGATCTGCGGCGGATTGACCGTTTGCCAGCCGTGGTTATCAGCGGCTCCCTGGCGGACGGTTACGATCTTGGGTCGGCACTGACCTACCTCAACAACCTGGCGGTGGATAATCTGCCGCCAGAGGCGCGGGTCAGCTATAAAGGCCTGAGCCGGGAGTTCCAGGATTCGTCGGCGGCCATTTACGTGACCTTCGGGCTGGCATTCCTGATTGTTTTCCTGGTACTGGCGGCGCAGTTTGAAAGCTGGATCCATCCGATGATCATCATGCTCTCGGTGCCACTGGCTGTCACCGGCGCCCTCTACGCGCTGTTTTTCTCGGGCATCACGCTGAATATCTACAGCCAGATCGGCATCATCATGCTGCTGGGGCTGATGGCCAAAAACGGGATATTGATCGTGGAGTTCGCCAACCAGCTTCGGGACAAGGGTTATGAGGTCCGTGAGGCCATTCTGGAAGGTGCCATCCTGCGCTTCCGTCCGGTACTGATGACCACGATTTCCACAGTCTTCGGTGCCGTGCCTCTGGTGCTGGCTACCGGTGCCGGTGCGGAAAGCCGGGCTTCCATCGGTATAGTGATACTTGGGGGGTTGATCTTTGCCACTACCCTGACCCTGTTCATCATTCCCGTGCTCTATAACCTGTTGGCGAGGTTTGCCAAGTCCTCCAATGCGATTGAGCTCGAACTCGAGAAGCAGGCCAGTCATTCTGCTGGCGGCCGCGGGATGGCTGCGGCACCCCAATCAAAGGAGATGGACAGGTTCTGACAGAGTCCGACCCAAAGTGGTGCGATCTGTGGATAAATAATTGGATAACCTTCGGATAAGCTCTGATTAGAACTATAAAAAACATTTTAAAACATGGTCTTGAAAGGTTTTTGAGGCCCTGTGACGGCACTCCGGGAATGTGGATAACTTTCTTGAAAAGTTTTCTCAGAAGGTACTCACAACCCGCTGAAATTTTTCAGATTTCGGTTTTCCACTATCTGTGTGACCTTTGATAAAGCCCCGGTAACTGTATGAGCGGCGGGTCGGGGTTTCCCCTGATGACTTCCTCTGGTTAAAATTTGCACATTCTGACTGCAATTTCCCGGGTGAGGCGTTATACTCCCCGCCCTGTTTTTCAGGCTGTTCGTAATATCCGGAATTTTTTTGATACCCCGTTTGCCGAGGTGATGTAGTGGATTATCCGACCCGTTTCGATGTGATTGTCATTGGTGGTGGCCATGCCGGTACCGAAGCCGCTCTGGCGGCTGCGCGCATGGGTTCACGGACCCTGCTGCTGACCCACAATATTGAAACCCTGGGCCAGATGTCGTGTAACCCGGCCATTGGCGGTATTGGCAAGAGCCACCTGGTGAAGGAAATTGACGCCCTCGGTGGTGCCATGGCCATGGCCACTGACAGGGCCGGCATCCAGTTCCGCGTGCTCAACTCCCGTAAAGGCCCGGCCGTTCGCGCCACCCGCGCACAGGCAGACCGGGTGCTGTACAAGGCCGCCATCCGCGAGATTCTGGAGAACCAGCCCAACCTGACCCTGTTCCAGCAGGCCGCGGATGACCTGATCGTTGAAGGTGAGCGCATTACTGGCGTGGTGACCCAGTCCGGCATCCGTTTCCGTGCCCCCACGGTGGTGCTGACCACCGGGACCTTCCTGGGTGGGGTTATCCACATCGGCATGCAGCAACACTCCGGTGGCCGTGCCGGCGACGCCCCCGCCAACGCATTGGCCCAACGCCTGCGGGAATTGCCGTTCAATGTCGGGCGCCTGAAAACCGGCACCCCGCCCCGTATCGATGCCCGCAGCGTGGATTTTTCCATGATGCAGGAGCAATGGGGTGATGACCCGGCACCGGTGATGTCATTCCTGGGTTCCCGTGATCAGCACCCTGAGCAGGTGTGCTGCTACGTGACCCGCACCACCGAGCAGACCCACGACATCATCCGCAGCGGTTTTGATCGGTCGCCCATGTTTGCCGGCAACATCGAAGGCATCGGGCCCCGCTACTGCCCGTCCATCGAAGACAAAGTGAACCGCTTTGCCGACAAGGACTCGCACCAGATTTTCGTGGAGCCGGAAGGGCTGACCACCAACGAGCTCTACCCCAACGGCATTTCCACCAGCCTGCCGTTCGATATCCAGCTCGCGGCTGTGCGCACCATTCCCGGCTTCGAGAATGCCCACATCACGCGGCCCGGCTACGCGATTGAGTATGATTTCCTGAATCCGCAGGACCTGCGCCACACACTGGAAACCAAGTTCATCCAGGGCCTGTACTTTGCCGGCCAGATCAACGGCACCACCGGATACGAAGAGGCTGGTGCCCAGGGCCTGCTGGCGGGTATCAATGCGGCACTGCGAGCCCAGGGTAAAGACGAGTGGTATCCCCGTCGGGACGAGGCCTATCTGGGCGTGTTGGTGGATGACCTGATTACCATGGGCACCTCGGAGCCCTACCGCATGTTTACCAGCCGTGCCGAATACCGGCTGATTCTGCGGGAAGACAACGCTGACCTGCGCCTGACTGAAGTCGGCCAGAAGCTGGGGGTTGTGGATGAGCAACGCTGGCAGGCGTTCAATACCAAGCGCGACGCCATTGCCGCCGAACGCAACCGTCTGGAAACCACCCGCATTCATCCGGGTACTCCCGGTGGCGAGGCGGCCAACAGTTTTCTGCGCCAGCCCATGAACCGTGACCAGACCCTGGCAGAACTGCTGCGGCGCCCGGAAATCAACTACAGTCATATTGCCCGCATGGCAGACGGCATCGCGGACGATCCTATTGTTGCGGACCAGGTAGAAATCGAGATCAAGTACGAGGGTTACATCTCCCGCCAGGCGGATGAAATTGAGCGCCTGCGCCGGAACGAGAACACCCGTCTGCCGGACGATATCGATTTTGATGCTATCGGCGGCCTGTCCAATGAGATCAGGCAGAAGCTCAAGGAAGTGCGGCCCGAAACCGTGGCCCAGGCCTCGCGTATCCAGGGCGTGACCCCGGCGGCCATTTCCCAGGTGCTGGTGCATCTCAAGAAGCGCGACCTTCTGCGCAAACAGTCCGCCTGAGTGCTCCCATGAGCGACGCACTCTGGCAACGCCAGCTTTCCCAGGGCCTGGCTGACCTGAATCTGGAACTCAATGACGCCAGCCAGCACCAGCTGCTGGCGTTTCTGGCTTTGCTGAACAAGTGGAACCGCGCCTACAACCTGACAGCCGTGCGGGAACCGCGGGACATGGTGTCGCGCCAGTTGCTGGACAGCCTGAGCATCCGGCCTTTTGTCACCGCGGATCACCTTCTGGATGTGGGCGCCGGTGGCGGATTGCCGGGCATTCCCCTGGCGATTGCCTTGCCGAAGAAGCGGTTTACCCTGCTGGACAGCAACAGCAAGAAAACCCGGTTCCTCACCCAGTGTGTGCTGGAACTGGGCCTGAAGAACGTGGATATTATTCACGGCCGGGCGGAAAGCTGCGATCCTGCCATCCAATACCGCCAGATCAGCAGCCGGGCGTTCACGGCGCTGGACAATATTGTCAGCTGGTGCGGGCATCTGCTTGCGGATGAGGGCGAGTTCCTTGCCATGAAAGGCCAGTTTCCGGATGATGAGGTGGCTGCGCTGCCATCCGGTTGGCAGGTGAAGTCCCGGCATTCGTTATCGGTCCCCGGCTCGGATGGCGACCGGCATCTGCTGGTGATCAGACGGGATTGCGGCCATCAGAATTTCACGACAGGAGGCTAGTCATGGCGCGTGTGATTGCAGTGACCAATCAGAAGGGCGGTGTTGGGAAAACCACCACCTGCGTCAACCTGGCTGCTTCCCTGGCTGCGACCAAACGCCGTGTGCTGCTGGTGGATATGGATCCGCAGGGGAATGCCACCATGGGCAGCGGTGTGGATAAAAACGCCCTCGAGCGTTCCGGCTACGACATGCTTACCAAGCGGGCCACCGCAGCCGAGGTGATCTTCCGCGCCGAGGCATCCGGCTTCGACATCCTGCCGGCCAACGGCGATCTCACCGCCGCTGAAGTGGAACTGATGAACGAGATCGGCCGCGAGCATCGCCTGCGCCTGGCTCTGAACAAGGTTCGGGAAAACTACGACTATATCCTGATCGATTGCCCACCCTCCCTCAGCCTGCTTACGGTTAACGCACTTTCAGCGGCGGATACCGTGCTGATCCCCATGCAGTGCGAATACTATGCCCTGGAAGGCCTGGCTGCACTGATGAACACGGTGGAACAGATTCAGGAAACCGTTAACCCGGATCTGCAGGTAGAAGGCATCCTGCGCACCATGTACGACCCCCGTAACAGCCTGACCCTGGATGTCTCCGGCCAGCTCAGCGAGTTTTTCGGCGACAAGGTTTACAAGGCAGTGATTCCCCGCAACGTACGGCTGGCGGAGGCGCCCAGTTATGGCGTGCCGGCGCTGAAATATGATCGTACCTCCAAGGGTGCGATTGCATACCTGGCCCTGGCGGGTGAAATGGTTCGCCGGCACGGTTCACAAAAGACATCCGCGGCCGTTGCCGTGTAAACTACCTCTCCTTTGCACACAGATTTTTCATCGGGAAGAATGACAAACACCATGGCGGCGAAGAAACGAGGACTGGGTGAGCGCGGACTGGGCGCTCTGTTACAGGGCTCCAGGGTTAATCTGGATCAGGAACTGAAGGACCACGACGGTGAGCTCCGGGAAGTTCCGATTGACCTGATCCAGCGTGGCCGGTTCCAGCCCCGACGGGATATGGACCCAGCAGCTCTGCAGGAACTGGCGGACTCCATTCGTCAGCAGGGTGTGATGCAGCCGGTGGTAGTGCGCCCGATTGCCGAAGGCCGCTTCGAGCTGATTGCCGGTGAACGCCGCTGGCGAGCCACCCAGATGGCCGAGCTCGACCGCATTCCCGCCATTATTCGCGATGTGCCGGATGATGCCGCCATCGCCATGGCGCTGATCGAGAACATCCAGCGCGAGAATCTCAATCCCATTGAGGAAGCCTTTGCGCTGCAGCGCCTGCAGGACGAATTCGGCCTCACCCAGGCACAGGTCGCCGAAGCGGTAGGCAAGTCCAGGACCACAATCACCAACCTGCTGCGACTGATCAGCCTGACCGAGGATGTGCGGGTGATGCTGGAGCACGGCGACCTGGAAATGGGTCATGGCCGCGCCATGCTCACCCTCCAGCCGGAACAGCAGATGCAGGTGGCGAAGCAGGTGGTGGCCAAGTCCCTGTCTGTGCGCCAGACCGAAGCCCTGGTTCGCCGTGTGCAGCAGGAAACGCCGGGCCGCAAGAAAGTCAGAGGCGAGGTGGACCCCAATATCCGCGCCCTGCAGGATGATCTCGCTGAACGTCTGGGAGCTCGGGTATCGATCGACCATGGTCAGCGTGGAAAAGGCAAGCTGGTGATCGAATACACCTCACTGGACGAGCTGGATGGTATCCTGGGCCACATCAAGTAGTGCCGTTCGTTGATAGTGCGAAAGTACTGATCCGACCCTAAAACACCACATGTCGTGATCTGAATTGTTTAAAAGCACAACTTGTGTGATATTGGTGGGATCTGCCGTGAAAACTGGCTATTTTTCCATCAAATTTTCCCGTCAGTTCTGTTGAACACCTACCGGTTAACACATATAATTTCGCGCGCTTGCATTAACTCTGGACAGGGTGTGACAGGAAGCAGGTTTCACGCACGCATGACCATTTTTCAGGCTGGTTCCATGTCCCCGACCAGAAAGCGTATTAACCGATTGCCGTTTCTACAGTGGCTGGCAATCGAGGGCGGGCTCATCATCGTATTGAGTCTGGTCTGGTTTACAGAAAGTCGTTTGGCTGGTTATTCCGCTGTTGTTGGCGGTCTTATTTATGTCATACCAAACGCGTATTTTGCCCACCGGATGTACCGGTTTGAGGGAGCGCGAAATGCGCACCTGGTGGTGGGCAACATGTTCAGGGCCGAGACCATCAAACTGGCCCTGACCGCCGTCTTTTTCGCGGCCGTTTTCATCTTAATGGAGCCAGTACATGTGCCGGCTCTGTTATTCACTTTTGCTGTGATGGTTGCGTTGGGCCCGCTTCTGCGTTGGTTCATCCGGCCACAACCACAGCGATGACTGGACGAGAGCAGTATGGCAGCTGATACCCCAGTAGAGTATATAAAGCACCACCTTACGAACCTGACCTATGGCAAGTTGCCCGGAGGTTATGAGCGTGCCGACGGCACTGTCGTTGAGGAAGCGACATGGACCATGGCCCGTACCGGTCAGGAAGCCGCGGATATGGGCTTCATGGCAATTCATGTTGATACCATGGGCTGGTCCATCGCCATGGGTCTGCTTTTCCTCGGCCTTTTCCGGCTGGTGGCGAAGAATGCCACGACGGAAACACCGTCCGGCCTGCAGAACTTCGTGGAAATGACGGTCGAGTTCATACAGAACATCGTTCGCGATGTTTTTCATGGCAAGAACCCGATCATTGCGCCACTGGCCCTGACCATGTTCGTCTGGATCTTCCTGATGAACACCCTGAAGCTGATTCCGGTGGACTATATACCCTCTATTGCTCATGCATTGGGGCTGGAATACTTCAAGATCGTGCCCACGACCGATCCCAACGGTACCTTCGGGATTGCTATCGGCGTCTTCCTGCTGATTCTTTTCTACAGCTTCAAGGTGAAAGGCCCGGGTGGGTTCGCCAAAGAACTGTCATTCACACCGTTCAATCACTGGTCGCTGGTGCCATTCAATCTGGTGCTTGAAATTTTGGCCCTGATTATCAAGCCTGTCAGCCTGGCACTGCGTCTGTTCGGCAATATGTACGCGGGCGAGGTCGTATTCATCCTGATTGCGCTGTTACCCTTGTGGATCCAGTGGACCCTGAACGTTCCCTGGGCCATCTTCCACATTCTGGTAATAACACTGCAGGCCTTTATCTTTACAACGCTGGCTGTGGTTTACCTCAGCGCCGCGCACGAAGATCACTGATACCCGAAAATAAACCCTTAACTATCTGAGAAAACTGAGGAGTCTTCAATGGAAATGGTATTTATTGCAGCAGCACTGATCATCGGACTGGGCGCCCTGGGCGCTGGCATCGGTTTCGGTCTGCTCGGTGGCAAACTGCTCGAGTCTACTGCTCGTCAGCCAGAGCTTGGTAACCAGCTTCAAACCAAGGCCTTCATCATGGCCGGTCTGCTTGACGCCGTTCCCATGATCGGTGTTGGTATCGCGATGTACCTGATCTTCGTTGTAGCTGGTTAATCAGCCGAAAGAGTTGTCGGGCGCCGGGCTTATACTTTAAGGCCGCGCCCCGCTCTACGGACACCGGGACGCAACGAATAGCAAGAGGTACACCGCCGTGAATATAAACCTTACGTTAATAGGGCAAACAATTGCCTTCGCTATTTTCGTCTGGTTCTGCGTCAAATATGTATGGCCCCCGATTACCGAGGCCATGAGTGCGCGCCAGAAGAAAATTGCCGACGGCCTCTCTGCCGCAGATCGGGCTTCCCTCGATCTGGAGCTTGCGCAGGAAAAAGCCTCCAAGGAACTGCAGAAAGCGAAAGAAGAGTCTGCAGCCCTGATCGACCAGGCTAACAAGCGTGCCGCCCAGATCGTTGAGGCCTCCAAGGATGACGCTCGCAAAGAAGGCGAGAAGATCATCGAACAGGCCCGGGCGGAAATTCAACAGGAGCGTGTTCAGGCTCGTGACGCACTCAGGGCAGAAGTGGCAGCCATTGCCATTGCCGGTGCCGAGAAGATCCTGGAAACCTCTGTAGACGCCAAAGCTCACAGCGAGATGCTGGACAAGCTGGCCGCAGAACTCTAAGCGAGGGTCACCATGGCAGAACTGACTACGTTAGCCCGACCCTACGCGAAAGCCGTTTTTGATGCTGCGCAGGACCAGAACGCCGTTGATCTTTGGGATCAGGCTCTGGCTTTTGCCGCTCAGGTTGCGGCCAACGAACAGGTGAAGGTTATCCTGGCCAAACCGGGCCTGGCTGAGCAACGAAAGGCGCAGCTTCTCGCTGACTGTTTTGAAGAGCAGCTTCCCGAGGCGCTCAGCAACTTCCTGTCAATTCTTGCTGAAAACAATCGACTTGCCCTGCTGCCAGCCATATCTGAGCTGTTCAGCCTCTACCGAGCTGATCTTGAGCGCACGGTGAAGATGCAGGTGAGCACAGCGTTCGAAATGACAGCCGAGCAGCAGCAGAAATTGATCGACGCCCTGTCCAGGAAACTGGAGCGCAAGGTCGAACTTGAATCCTCGGTCGATCAGTCGCTGATCGGCGGGGTGGTTATACGCACGGGCGACCTGGTTATTGACGCTTCGGTTCGTGGCAAGTTGGCAAGAATGGCCAACGCCGTGGGCTCCTGATTTCAGCACAAGGTTTGAGGACAAAGGCATGCAGCAACTGAATCCATCCGAGATCAGTGACATCATCAAGAAGAGAATCGAAAAGCTCGATATTTCTTCAGAAGCAAAAAACGAAGGCACCATCCTCTCCGTTTCCGACGGCATCGTTCGGATTCACGGTCTGGCCGATGTTATGTACGGCGAGATGATTGAATTCGCCAACGGCATTTACGGTATGGCACTGAACCTGGAGCGTGACTCTGTTGGTGCCGTAGTACTGGGCGACTATGAAGACCTGGCCGAAGGTCAGAAGGTTCGTTGTACCGGCCGTATCCTGGAAGTTCCGGTCGGTCCGGAACTGCTGGGCCGCGTTGTTGACGGTCTGGGTAATCCGATCGACGGCAAGGGTGAGCTCGGTAATACCCTGACCTCACCGGTCGAGAAAGTGGCTCCCGGCGTTATTGCCCGTCAATCCGTTGATGAGCCGGTTCAGACTGGTCTTAAAGCGATTGACACCATGGTGCCGATCGGCCGTGGCCAGCGTGAGCTAATCATCGGTGACCGCCAGATTGGTAAGACCGCCGTTGCGATTGACGCGATCATCAATCAGAAGAACACCGGCATCAAGTGTATCTACGTGGCTGTCGGCCAGAAGCAGTCTTCCATCGCCGGCGTGGTCCGCAAGCTGGAAGAGCATGGCGCCATGGACCACACCATTGTGGTCGCTGCCGGCGCTGCCGATCCTGCTGCGATGCAGTTCCTGGCTCCGTATTCCGGCACGTCCATGGGTGAGTACTTCCGTGACCGTGGTGAAGACGCGCTGATCATCTATGATGATCTGTCCAAGCAGGCTGTGGCCTATCGCCAGATTTCCCTGCTGCTGCGCCGTCCGCCTGGCCGTGAAGCCTACCCGGGTGACGTATTCTACCTGCACTCCCGCCTGCTGGAGCGTGCTTCCCGCGTCAACGCTGACTATGTGGAAGAGCTCACCAATGGCGAAGTAAAAGGCAAGACTGGTTCCCTGACGGCACTGCCGATCATTGAAACCCAGGCCGGTGACGTATCTGCGTTCGTACCGACCAACGTGATCTCCATTACCGACGGTCAGATCTTCCTGGAAACCAACCTGTTCAACTCCGGTATCCGTCCGGCGATGAACGCCGGTATCTCCGTATCCCGGGTTGGTGGTTCCGCCCAGACCAAGATCATGAAGAAGCTCGGCGGTAACATCCGTCTGGCTCTCGCCCAGTACCGTGAGCTGGCGGCATTCGCCCAGTTCGCATCGGACCTGGACGAAGCCACCCGGAACCAGCTGGAGCACGGTCAGCGCGTTACCGAGCTGATGAAACAGAACCAGTACAGCCCCATGACCGTTGCGGAAATGGGTACCGTGCTGTTCGCAGCTAACGAAGGCTTCCTGGATGATGTCGAAGTGAACAACGTCGTTAAATTCGAAGCGCAACTGCTTGACTGGATGCGTGCCGAACAGAAAGACGTGCTCGACAAGATCGGTGAAGAAGGCAAGTACGATGACGATGTTGCCGCCAGCCTGAAAGCTGCTCTGGAGAAATTCAAGACCACTCAAAGCTGGTAAGCCCGAGGCCCGCTACGGCGGGTCCGTTGGTCCACATGAGTGTCTAACTTGAAAAGGCAGTGACTTATGGCCGTCGGAAAAGAAATACGTAATCAGATCGGAAGCATCAAGAGCACGCAGAAGATCACCAGCGCCATGGAAATGGTGGCTGCGAGTAAAATGCGTAAGGCTCAGGAACGCATGAAGGCCACGCGGCCCTATGCGGAAAAGATGCGCCAGGCAATCGGACATATTGCCAAATCCAACAAGGATTACGTGCACCCCTTCATGAAGGAGCGTGACGTCAAGCGTGTCGGTTACATCGTGGTATCCTCTGATCGGGGCCTCTGTGGTGGTCTGAATACCAATGCGTTCAAGCTGCTCGTTCGTGAAATGCGTGCATGGAAAGAAAAAGGTGTAGAGACTGATATCTGTGCCATCGGGCAGAAAGGCGCCTCGTTTTTCCGCAGTTATGGCGGAAACGTGGTGGCAGCACTGACTCATATCGGTGACAGCCCGAGTGCAGAGAAGCTGATCGGTAACGTCAAGGTTATGCTGGATTCGTTCGAGGAAGGCAAGATTGATCGCCTTTATGTGATCTATAACGAGTTCGTCAACACCATGACCCAGAAGCCTGTCGCAGAGCAGCTTCTGCCCTTGCCTGAAGGCACTGATGAGGACATCGGTCACCAGTGGGATTACATCTACGAGCCGGATTCACGCCCCATTCTGGACGGGTTGCTACCACGTTATATCGAATCCCAGGTGTATCAGGGAGTGGTAGAGAATCTGGCCTGCGAACAGGCTGCGCGGATGATCGCCATGAAGAGCGCGACAGATAACGCTGGCGAAATCATCAACGAGCTGCAGCTGGCGTACAACAAGGCCCGTCAGGCAGCCATTACGCAAGAAATTTCGGAGATTGTGAGCGGCGCGGCTTCGGTCTGATCCGGCGCAATCCTACTGGTTTTATTGACTATCAAGATAACGAGGAACCGAGCATGAGTAGCGGACATATCGTTCAGATCATAGGCGCGGTTATCGACGTGGAATTTCCACGTGACTCCGTTCCGGGCGTTTACGACGCACTGCTGCTTGAAGGTGGTGAGACAACTCTGGAAGTTCAGCAGCAGCTGGGCGACGGCATTGTACGTACCATCGCAATGGGCAGCACCGAAGGCCTCAAGCGTGGCCTGAAAGCAGACAATACCGGCAAGCCGATTTCGGTACCGGTTGGCACGCAGACTCTGGGTCGCATCATGGATGTTCTGGGTCGTCCCATCGACGAACAGGGCGAAATCGGTGAAGAAGAGCAATGGGCGATTCACCGTAAGGCGCCCAGCTACGCGGATCAGGCAGCCTCTGCCGATCTGCTGGAAACCGGCATCAAGGTTATCGACCTGATCTGCCCGTTCGCCAAGGGTGGTAAGGTTGGCCTGTTCGGCGGCGCAGGTGTTGGTAAGACCGTTAACATGATGGAACTTATCAACAACATCGCCAAGGAACACTCCGGTCTGTCCGTATTCGCCGGTGTAGGTGAGCGTACCCGGGAGGGTAACGACTTCTACTACGAGATGAAGGACTCCAACGTACTGGACAAGGTAGCCATGGTTTACGGGCAGATGAACGAGCCCCCCGGAAACCGTCTGCGTGTTGCCCTGACCGGCCTCACCATGGCCGAGAAGTTCCGTGACGAAGGCCGTGACGTACTGTTGTTCGTTGACAACATCTACCGTTACACCCTGGCCGGTACCGAGGTATCCGCACTGCTGGGCCGTATGCCTTCCGCGGTAGGTTACCAGCCAACACTGGCCCAGGAGATGGGTGAGCTGCAGGAGCGTATTACCTCCACCAAGACCGGTTCCATCACGTCCATCCAGGCGGTATACGTACCGGCGGATGACTTGACCGACCCGTCTCCGGCCACCACCTTCTCGCACCTGGACGCCACCGTGGTACTGAGCCGTGACATCGCTTCCAAGGGTATCTACCCGGCGATCGACCCGCTCGACTCCACCTCCCGTCAGCTGGATCCGCTGGTTATTGGTGAGCAGCACTATAACGTAGCCCGTGGCGTACAGAACGTACTTCAGCGCTACAAAGAGCTGAAAGACATCATCGCCATCCTGGGTATGGACGAGCTTTCGGAAGAAGACAAGCTGACCGTATCCCGTGCCCGTAAAATCGAGCGCTTCCTGTCCCAGCCGTTCCACGTTGCTGAAGTATTTACCGGTTCACCAGGTAAGTACGTGTCTCTAAAAGAGACTATTGCCAGTTTCGAAGGTATCCTGAACGGTGAGTACGATGAAATGCCCGAGCAGGCTTTCTACATGTGCGGCGGCATTGAAGAAGTGATCGAGAAGGCGAAGGCAATGAAAGAGAAGGAAAGCAAGAAGTAAGACTTTCTTCACTTTCAGACCCAAGAGGCATGAGAAATGGCTATGACCGTACATTGTGACGTCGTAAGTGCCGAGGAAAAAATTTACTCCGGGCTGGTAGAGATGTTGATCGCTACCGGTACCGAGGGTGAAATGGGTATACAGCTGGGCCACGCTCCGCTGCTGACCGAGCTTAAGCCCGGTTCAGTACGGATCATCAAGCAGGACGGGAAAGAGGAAATTCTGTACGTTTCAGGTGGCTACCTGGAAGTACAGCCCAACCTGGTTACCCTGATGGCTGATACGGCTATCCGCGCCAAGGATGTGGACGAAGCAGCGGCACTGGAAGCCCAGAAAGAAGCTGAAAAGGCACTGGCAAACAAGACAGGCGAGTTTGAATACTCCCGTGCCGCAGCCGAGCTGGCAGAAGCTGCCGCCCAGTTGCGCACGATTCAGAAGCTGCGCAAGAACGTTCGCTGAGGCCGGAATCTTCCGGAACCTGCGTACTGCAGCCGTTCGCCTGACAGAAGCCGCATCCTGAAACGGATGACCTACCGGAACCTTTCCGGAGTGTCATTTGCCAGGGAGGCGGCTTTTTTTGTTCAATACACCCAAACTCGCCACCAGCACGGAGTGTGGTACACCTATGACATCCCTGCACGTTGTAATTCTGGCCGCCGGCCAGGGCTCCCGCATGAAATCCGCCTTGCCGAAGGTTCTTCACCGCATCGCCGGTAAACCCATGCTTCACCATGTGATAGATACAGCTCGGAAGCTGGGCGCCGATGGTATCCATGGGGTCATCGGCCACGGGGCAGACCAGGTAAAAGCCATTACCCCGGCTGAAGACGTGCAATGGGCATTGCAGGAGCAACAGCTGGGTACCGGCCACGCAGTCGCCCAGGCACTGCCGGCGTTACCCGATGATGCACGGGTGCTGGTTCTCTACGGGGATGTGCCGCTGACACGACCAGAAACCCTTGAATCACTGGTTTCCCAGGTCAGTGAGGGCTCACTTGGTCTACTGACAGTAACTCTGGACAATCCGGACGGATATGGCCGTATTATTCGCAATGACGCCGGTCAGGTGACGGCCATTGTGGAGCAGAAAGATGCCTCTGATGCCCAGAAAGCCATCAGCGAAGTGAATACCGGTATTCTTGCGGTATCCGCGCGTCACCTCAAAAACTGGTTGCCGCAACTGTCCAACAGCAATGCACAGGGCGAATATTACCTTACCGATATTATCGCCATGGCGGCCGACAAAGGCCTGACTATCTCCGTGGCGCAGCCGGGCAATGAATACGAAGTGCAGGGTGTGAATAACCGGCTGCAACTGGCGGAACTGGAGCGTTGGTATCAGCGTCAGGAGGCTGACCGGCTGATGACTGAGGGCGCCACCCTCGCCGACCCCTCCCGTGTCGATGTGCGTGGCAGTCTTTCGGTGGGCCAGGATGTACTGATCGACATTAATGTGGTTTTCGAGGGTAATGTCTCCCTTGCCGACAATGTGAGCATCGGCCCCAATTGTGTAATCCGGAATGCCAGGATTGGTGATGGCACCCGTATTGAGGCCAACTCGGTTATTGATGGCGCGGATATCGGCAGCGGTGCCCAGGTCGGCCCCTTCGCACGCCTGCGACCAGGCACCAGACTGGCGGACAGCACGAAGGTGGGGAATTTTGTGGAAACCAAGAAAGCCGAGGTGGGTGAAGGTAGCAAAATCAATCATCTCAGCTATGTGGGTGATGCCATACTTGGGCGTAATGTGAATGTGGGTGCAGGAACCATTACCTGCAATTATGATGGGGTAAACAAGTACCAGACAGTTATGGGTGACGGTGTTTTCGTGGGATCGAACACATCACTGGTCGCCCCCGTGTCATTGGCGGACAATGTCACTGTGGGTGCCGGCTCTACCATTACCCGTAATGTAGAGGCAGGCGAGCTCGCCGTGGCACGTGGACGCCAACGTAATATCGATAACTGGGAACGCCCGGTTAAAACAGACTGATTCAAAAGCCCCCGACAGGCTTCGGTACATTCAGAACAGGTGACAGGTTTATGTGTGGAATTGTAGGTGCAGTATCGGAAAGGGACGTTCAGGGTATATTGCTCGAGGGTCTGCGCCGCCTGGAGTACCGGGGTTATGACTCAGCGGGCATGGCGGTTATCGACAGCAATCATGCCATAAACCGTGCCCGGGAAGTCGGCAAGGTTGCCGCGCTGGCAGATGTTATCACCGGCGATGGTCTAGAAGGTGTTTCCGGTATTGCCCACACGCGTTGGGCGACACACGGTGAGCCTTCCCAGATAAACGCACATCCGCACATGTCCGGCGAACGACTGGCCATCGTTCACAACGGTATTATTGAAAACTACCAGGAACTGCGGGAAGAACTGAAAGCCGAAGGCTTTGAGTTCACATCCCAGACTGACACCGAAGTAGTCGCGCATCTGATCGAAAAGCAGTATCGCCTGAGCAATAATCTCTACGATGCCGTCAGCAAAGCTATTGAACGGCTGCGTGGTGCTTTTGCCCTCGCGGTAATCCATGCCGATGAGCCGGACCACATGGTCGTTTGCCGTGAAGGCAGCCCGCTGGTGGTTGGCGTGGGTATCGGAGAGAACTTTATTGCCTCTGATCAGCTCGCACTGCTACCGGTAACCGACCGCTTCATGTTCCTGGAGGAAGGCGATATAGCGGATATCCGCCGGGACCGCATCGACATCCATGACCGTGACAAGCAACCGGTCGAGCGCGCCATCACCCGTTTCGAACACAGTACCGATGCGGCTGAAAAGGGCGAATACCGGCACTTCATGCTCAAGGAAATTCATGAGCAACCCAGGGTGATCCAGGCCACCACCGAAGGCCGGATAACCAACACCCGCGTGCTTGAACAGGCGTTGGGAACCCAGGCAGGAAACCTGCTGGAAAATGTGCGCCACGTGCAGATCATCGCCTGCGGTACCAGTTATCACGCCGGTATGGTCGCGCGTTACTGGATCGAAGATCTTGCAGGCATTCCCTGCTCCGTGGAGGTGGCTTCCGAGTTCCGTTACCGCAAACACGTTATCCAGCCGGATACCCTGTTCCTGTGTATTTCGCAGTCCGGCGAGACTGCTGACACCCTGGCTGCATTGCGCCAGGCAAAGAAAGCCGGCTTCCGCGCTGCCATGGCCATCTGTAACGTTCCTGGCAGTTCCCTGGTACGGGAGTCGGATCTCGTCATCATGACCCAGGCTGGCCCCGAAATCGGCGTTGCTTCCACCAAGGCCTTCACCACCCAGCTAACGGCGCTATTGATCTTCACCCTGGCACTGGCCCGTCATAACGGCCTGGACGAGACGCGGGAAGCGGAAATCGTTGAAGCCATCCGCCTCATCCCTGGTCAGGTCGATCAGGTGTTGGCGCTGGATGCAGAAATTGCCGAACTCTCAAGGTCGTTCATGGACAAGTTCCACAGTCTGTTCCTGGGTCGGGGTGCCATGTTCCCGGTTGCCCTGGAAGGCGCTCTGAAGCTCAAGGAAATTTCCTATATTCACGCCGAGGCCTACCCTGCAGGCGAGCTCAAACATGGGCCGCTGGCCCTGGTGGACGGCGACATGCCAGTGGTCACCGTGGCTCCGAACAACGAGCTTCTCGAAAAACTGAAGTCGAACCTGGAAGAGGTTCGGGCGAGGGGCGGTGAGTTGTTTGTATTTGCCGACAAGGCGGCGGATGTAAAATCCCAGGAAGGTATTCACGTGATGTCGCTGCCATCGGTGCATCCGATTACCTCTCCGATTGTCTACACAGTCCCCCTGCAGTTGCTGTCCTATCACGTGGCCGTCCTCAAGGGGACCGACGTGGATCAGCCCCGGAATCTGGCGAAAAGCGTTACGGTTGAGTAGATCCTGCGCGCCCGTTTCAGGGCGCTGTGGGATCATAATAAAGTTGGTAACAACATAAAAAAGTCGGTAACTTTGTAATAAAGTTGGTAACTTTTGGGGCGTTGTGGCAAAGTCAGGTCATTCTTCTCAGGAATAATAGGGAATGACCGACTACAAGCTCGACAATCGTACCCGCAAGTGGATCAAAGAAGATCGAGGCAAAGGAAGCGGTAGGGACTATCACCCTTGGCTCACTGTAAGGGATCTGCCTTCCCAAGGCCGTTCACATCGGGTAATGGGCCATCTGACGCAACGGTCCCATCACCTACTCTCCGACATGGAACTGGCGGCCTTTCTCTTGCTTGAGTGGAATCCGGCCGTCACTGATATCCGCGAGCAATTCCCTCTCCGTTTAGAAGATACTCTGGTGCTCGCTGAGGAAGCCAACATTCGGCATCCCGAAATCGGCGGATGTACACAAGTCATGTCCACGGATTTCGTGGTTGATGTCTCGGCACCTTCCGGGCCAGAGCGAATGGCTATTCAGGTTAAAGCCTCGTCCGATCTCAAAGACCCACGCACGATCGAAAAGCTGGAACTTGAGCGCCGCTACTGGCAAAAGAAAGAAGTTTCCTGGTATTTAGTCACTGAAAAACAGATCCCGAAAACCGTGGTAAACAATCTGAAGTTGCTCTACTCCGCCAGAGTCCAAGGCGAGAGCCCTGCAGTACTACTCAATAGCCTTCCTACGTACTTTGACTCCCTGAACGCTAATCCGAACATTAGGCTCCCCGAAGTCGGGATGTCAATTGACCAGTCCTATTCTCTGGAGCCTGGCACTGCTCTGGCACGATTGCGTGCCTTGATGGCTTTACGGGCACTGACATTTGATATCTCAATTCCATGGAATCAATTGGTGGCTGGCGATCTACAGGTTGTCGAGGACATAACATTGTTGAGGGCGAGTTATGCTGCGAATCAATGATCTCGTTCAGATGGAGGAAGAGCGATATCGAGTCCTGATGATCTCAGGAAAATTTGTTATCTGGATAAACATTGATTCAGCTAAAGCTTTTCCCGAAGTCGTTACAACGTCCAATATTGACCAGTGGACGCTTGATGAAGCCCTCAGGCGGGCAGACGATCCTTTCTCCTATCTGGCATCGATTTCTGTTCAGCAAGGGACAAAAGCCCAGAAAATACGCGACGAACGACACCAACTAATCGCACCGTTGCTTGCTGACGAGGAAATTTATTATCGCAGTGGCAGGGGCCAGTTGGTACAAGCCCGCAGCGACCTTACTGGCACACCGAGAAAAACCCTATACAAACACTTGCGACAGTACTGGCAGCGGGGAGCGATACCAAATGCGTTGTTGCCGGATTACAGCAGGTCCGGCGGAAAAGGCCAAAAGAAAACTTCCAAAAAGAAACTGGGTAGGCCGCGAAAAACCACCCCAGGCACTGGCATTACGGTTGACCAGTCCATCGAACGAATGTTCCGAATCGTGCTCGATCGTCATTACGTTAACGATAAGGGTCACTCGATGCCATATGTCCACAGAAGATTTATCGATATGTTCGAGGTAGGAAATCCCAATATGTCGCACGAGGACTTCCCAACGATCATTCAACTGAGATATTTCTACGAACGTGAGTACAAAAAAGCGGACCGAATTCGCTTGCGAGCCAACAGAATCTCCTACCAGAAAGACATTCGTCCATTGATTGGTACCGCTACGGCGGGAGTCCCGGGGCCCGGTTCAAGGTATGAAATCGATGCGACGATTGCCGATATCTACCTGCTATCCGCTGACCGGCAAAACGTGATTGGCCGCCCCACCTTATACGTAGTGGTTGATGTTTTCAGCCGCATGGTGACAGGCTTTTATGTGGGATTGGAAAATCCGTCCTATGTGACGGCCATGAGGGCTTTGACCGCAACTGTGTCTGAGAAGACTGAACTGTGTGGCCGGTACGGCTTTGAGATTACCGCTGACCAGTGGCCCACTGTTGGAATCCCCGATGCTATCCTGGCAGACCGTGGAGAGTTGCTGGGTCACCAGATAGAGTCCCTCGAAAAGGCTTTCGGCGTGCGGATTGAAAACACGCCACCTTACCGGGGCGATGCGAAAGGCATTGTCGAGCGTTACTTCCGCACCCTACAGGCCGAATTCAAACCGTTTGCGCCCGGTGTGGTGACAGGTTCAAGAATCAGAAAGCAGGGAGGCAAAGATTACCGGCTGGATGCAACGCTGACTCTGGATGATTTTACCCGCATTATGCTCGCCTCCATTCTGCACCGGAATCAGTACGCGGTGTTGCCAAAATATGATCGTGATGCGGATATGCCCAATGACATGGCACTAACCCCGCTCAACATCTGGAACTGGGGCGTACAATACCGGACCGGTCGATTGCGGAATGCATCTGAAGAAGCTCTACGGATCGCTATGTTGCCGAGGCAAAAGGCCTATTTGTCCGATCTGGGTGTGAGCTGTTTTGGTGCTTATTACACATCCAAGGAGCTAATGGCATCTGGTTGGTTGCATCGCAACGGAGATCGCAGGGTAACCAACCTCTATGCGGCCTATGATCCCGCCGTTGCTGACTGTATCTATCTTTTCCCCGAAGAAGGCAGCCCGGAATATTGGGTGTGCTCTCTGACAGATCGCTCACGCCAGTATCGAGGCAAGTCGATGTGGGAGTTGTGGGCCAGTCAGGACCAGCAGCGGCAAGCTGCCAGCTCAGCAAAGGTTGCTGAAACCACAAGCAAGCGAAATCTCGAAAATCTGGTCAGCCAAACCATCAAGGACGCTGAACGTTCACGCCCCACGGTATTCAGACAATCCAAAGCAGAGACCGTCAGGGGTATACGCGACAATCGAAAGCTTGAGAGAGATGCCCAGCGGGCCGAACAAACAAAAGCACGGCAGCCCGACCGCAGAAAACCGAAGTCTGAGGTGACCTACCTGCATGGGGAACCGGATGACGGCGGTTTCCCGGACTTTATCGACGAGCTGTTTGGAGATGATGAATGACTCTACCCTCAGGGATGGTGAGCGCGGTTTACCGGGAGACGGGCGTGCTGAGCTACCAGGGAAATCCCTTGATCGAGGCGTTGCCACCGATCCTTGAGCGCAAACAGCTCAAGGCGGCGCTCGGCGGAAGCATAAAGCTCCGACCGGCGGATATATACCTTGATGGCGAGACCCGAATTCATATCATCTCACAGCTGCTCGACGGCTTCTTTCAGCCGTTAGCTCGCCATATTCAGCTGGAATCCAAGATCTCAATCATGCTGCGCGGGGGATACGTTGGTAGAAATCTGGCCACTGGAGACCTCACGGCGCATATACAGAACGGCTACGAGCGCATCATGCGTGGAGACCTGTCAGCTTTTCGGTTTGACCATGTGGAGTCGACCGCAAAAAGCCTGGCGTTCATTGGATGTTCCGGTTCCGGAAAAACCAGTTCGCTTAACCGTATTCTGGCAACCTATCCACAGTTGATACACCACCCAGAGCATAACTTCACTCAAATCGTATTCCTGAAAATCGACTGTCCCCACGACGGCTCCCTTAAAAGTCTTTGCCACAATTTTTTCCGGGAAATCGATTCTATCCTCGCCACAAATTATGTCAGGCGCTACGGCGAGAAACGCCACAGCGTGGAGACGATGATTGCTATCATGTCGCAGCTGGCAAATACCTATGCCATCGGTCTGCTGGTGATTGATGAGATTCAGCACCTGAGCGTTCGCGCATCCGGGGGAGCGGAGAAGATGCTGAATTTTTTCGTAACCCTGGTGAATGAGATCTCTGTACCCGTCGTCATGGTGGGTACGCCGAAGGCAAGGCCGGTCTTTGAAACAGACTTGCGGTCTGCACGCCGTGGAGCCGGGTTTGGCTCGATATTATGGGAACCCTTGAGCAAACCCTCAGCTGAAGAAAACGTGCTGCGAACCGAATGGGGGGCGTTTACGCAAAAGCTGTGGAAATACCAGTGGTTGACCAAAGCCAGTGAAATCATTCCGGATGAACTGAGGGATCTATGGTTCGATCTTTCTCAGGGCATCATGGATGTTGTCATCAAGTTGTTTGTGCTTTCTCAGATTCGAGCGGTAGTGACAGGTACGGAACGAATCACGCCCAACATCATGAAAGCGGTCTACCAGGATGAGCTGAAACCGATTCATCCCATGATGGAAGCTTTGCGTTCGGGTGATCCAAGCAAAATTGCCCGCTATTCAGACCTCACGATTCCGGACATTGACAAGAAAATTCTGGAACTCAGTAACCTGTTGGAATCCAGTAAGGATCAGATCCGAAAATCGGTGCAGTATGGCGGTAACGATCAGGCAATCCGGTTGCACAACATGCTGGTTGATATGGGTTACGATTCGGAGTTGCTGGAACCGCTTGTTCAAAGAGCATTCGAAGAATATACCGAATTACAGATCAAAGACCTGATGCCTATCATCCTGAAATGGTACCAGTCCTCTGAGCAATCACCACCTGTAAAAAGAAAGCAAAAGCCCAAATCGATCAAGGCAAAAGACTGGCATACGCTGAACTCAGACGACCTTCGCTTCATGCATTCTCAGGCAGCCAACGAAGAGCAGATGCTGGGCGCGGTTCAGCAATCGGGATTAGTTTTTAACACCGATCAGTGGCTAGATTCCGTTGATTAGTCGATAAGCGATATGCTGAATTTCCCAATACCTTACGATAAAGAGCTGCTTTACAGCACAGTAGCGAGAGCGGGGATTCGGCAAGGCATTGTAAGCCCCAAGCAGTTGCTGGATGAAATCTATGGCAATCGAAAGGTCATAGCAACGCTGGACTTGCCCAACCAGTTAGAGAAGGTTACTCGCTGGTTGCCGCCCGCCTACAATGTTGAAACCCTAGCATACCGCCACACCCTGTTCCCATTGTATGCCCCGTTTATCCCCGAAGAGCGCCGTAAACGTTGTCTGGCATGGATGGCTGGTGAATCCCAAGGTGCGATACACCTCGCGATGGGCGTAGCAGCATCTATTGTGAAAGTGCCGGGCCACGTTCGATATTGCCCGGGATGCCTTAAAGAGCAAGGACGTGCTGTTGGAGAGTATTTTTGGCAGCGTGAGTGGCAAGTGGCGGGTGTTGAATGCTGCGAAAGGCATGGTGAGTTGCTGAATACCGCTATCCCCCGCCCGCTGGTAGAGCGACACCGCTATCATGCAGCTTCGCCTGAGGCATGCCCCTTGTTCCCGCAAAAGTCGGTTTGTGCTCGATCAGTGAAGATTCAGGATCAGATCCGACAGCTACTGCAGCAAAGGCCGGCTGTATCTCCGGGCTTTGAGCAGTGGTCAGTTCATTACCATTGGCTGGCTCAACAGCATGGCTTTATCCGCGGGCAGTCCCAGATTGACCACACCGCTATATTCGAAGCCGTGTTAGCCAGATGGCCCTCAAAGTTTTTGCGTCGGTACGGATTGGGGATAGGGGGCCAGGCAGATAACTTATGGCTGAAGGCCATATTCCGAAAACATCGGAAATCCTTCAGCTATCTCCAGCACATTATTGTTCACGAAGCGTTGTTGCCGGAGTTCTGGCATATTGGTGAAGTTATTGATCGTGTTCGGGATTTGCTAGTGCGATCAATGATAGCAATGCCTAAAAGAGCAAAAGTTGAAGGCTCGCTAGATTTAACACAAGATCAGCAGGATTGGATGAAAATGCTGGAGGAGCGGCCACCGAAAGTAGCCAGGGCTGTCAAACCGGCGCTCTATGCAAGGCTGTACCGGTACAACCGGCTTTGGCTAAAACAGGTAAATAGCACTCGGCAACGGGCAAAAAATGTAAAAAGAAAACCAAGAATTGACTGGCAGCAGCGAGATAGGCAGCACCTGAAAAAATTACGAGAGGTTCTCCGGTTCTTACGAGCGAGTACGTCTGGGCCCCGGCGGTCGCAAACCTTCATGCTCAAACAATTAGGTAAGAGCTCCACGCTGGAAAAGAAACTTCACCGCTTGCCCCGAACCAGGCGGCTTCTGTTGCGATATTCCGAAAGCGTTGCTCAATACCAGGTGCGGCGGTTGCGGAATGCGCGGAAGGAACTCCGGCAAAACTTTGTGTACCCGCCTCGCTGGCGCTTATTGCGCTGTGCTGGTCTCAGTGAAATACGGCTTACCAATGAAGCATGGGACTATCTGAATGGCCTCGAAGACAGCCACACCGCCCATCAAGGGAATCAAGGCTAACAGCCGGGTTAAAGAAATCGGTTCCGTTTATCGGCGCCTGGGTGGCTCTGATTGGCGCATCAATATCAAACTGGATCCTGGCCAGGGCAAAAAGAACTTCAGTATTTCACAGCTGGCATTGATGCCCAGACGACGAGTTCTGAATGCAACGGAGCACTTCAAACCAGCCGGATACCCCTGGACGATACACATAGAAGATGCCACAGCCTGGTCGCATCGAAGAATACGAGAGTGCCCGATCAGAAACGTCAGTGAACAAGAAGACCGAGACCAATGGTGTTTCAGTTTTGAATCCGACGGCATCGAGTTCTTCTTGCCCCAGATAGAGCTGGCCCGTGTGCTCTTTTTTCACTATGCCTACATGTCCCGACTGGCGATGATTCCCAACGGATTGAACGAGGAGTTCGATATCCAGCCGGGGGATGATCCAGACAAAACAGAAATTCATATCCTTCCGACCAGCACACTCCCTTTGAAAGCGCGTGGGAACAACGAACAGCGGCGATTGCTGGCCTGGGTGCTGTTAGACGAGGAAGCTCGCCGGTCTTTCAGCAGCATTGCTCAACACCAGCTGAGAGAGGGGGAAGAGAGGAATGGCCACAGGGTCTGGAAGTTTCGATTTGACCCGCCGGCATTGCCGAACGTGGAACTCACGGTGCGGGGTCAGTTCCACAAGGAATCCCAGGTTTTCTTTGTATATGAGGTTTACGGAGCGGAGAACTTAAGCACGCGGAGCTCGAAAGTGGTTGAATTTATTGATCCCAGATTTGCTGAGCAACAGGCAGGTAAAGGTGGGGGCGCTCAAAAATCTACAGTGCCTGCGAACCAGGCACTGATTAACGATGACGAGTTGCCAACGGTGGATTCCGAGGAACACATTCTGGATGTTCCGCTAGTAATGCTGTCGTTTTCCCAACCTGTTATGACAACTCGTAAAGCTTCGAGTGGCCGTCGGCGATTCGGGGCCGTAGAACGGCTGGAAGAAGGTAGTGAAACAGAGGACGGCCAAACAGAAGTCAGTACCGACGAACCGACAATCCAGGGGCAGCTACCAGCTGCAGGGTTCAATGCTATTGATGATCAAAGTGATGACTTGCACCTATATGCTCATAAGTTTGAGGCGTTTGCTGCCGTTGTTGAACTACTCAAAATAAAGGGCTGTCGACAAGTATTTGGGGGCGTCAGAAAGTTACCGGCGCTTTCAGGTTACTCCAAACATTTACTGAAGGACGGTAATCCGCGGTGTATATCCTTTAACCTATTGAATAAAAATGGAAAACGATATGTTCTTCTGGAAGTCGATACATCTGACCATAAAAATCGGTTGTCAACGCTGCTCTTGAAGCAACCCAACCGTGACTTTGATTGGCAGGCTGCGCTTGACACTTTGGAGCAGCGTTTATTGCAAAATTCATTGAACTGGCCAACCCCTTATATCAACCTCGTATTTCCGGGCCACCACAAGCGCATCCCACATCCCAGAACACCTTCAGCCAATAGGGCATTTATAGAGGCTAGTTCATTGCAACATTGGGCAGATCGGATAGATTTGGCGATGGAATAGGAATTCAGTATTACCCCAAAATCGATTGACCTTTAAAAGCCCCATTCATCAGCATGTTGATCGATACCGAAATTTGGCACAGACTTCGTCGGGTTGGCAACTGTTAGGTTTTGGATGTATTGGAATGCTAACCTGATCTTCCGGGTTCTTACGTGCGAGGCCGGAATGACGCGAGCAAGGCATTGCCGTAACAGTTAAGGATGGTAAGCCCTGGCCAAGGAGGGCCAGGGCGTTGATGTGTTAGAGGCGCTATCAGGTACGCGTATCACACTAGCGCGCACGGCTATTCAGGGCACCGTAAAAGAACGATGCCAGTTCCTCGACCGCTTCCAGTGGAAGCACATGCGATACATATTGGTCTGGTCGCACCACAACAACGGCAACTTTCTGGTCGATGCCCCGAGCTTCGAAGATGTCCGCCTCAGGGTTGATGGCATAGACCTTTTCGTAGTCAGTTAGTTGGAACGGACCGACTCTCGGTTTGAAAATGCCAGGGATATCTGGGCCGAAATCAATCTCCCCATTGGGCTGCTGGTAGATCACCTTGATATCGAAGAGGCTATCGAGGTCGGTTCCCGCCGGAGTATATTTCACCACCGGAGAGTCCGATGACTTCAGCATCCATTCAGCCCAGCTGGCGAGACGGGAACTTTCACCGGGGAGGGCGTTGTCGGCGAAAGCATAGATACGCCAGCGTCCATCGGCGATGGCGTGATGCCCCAGGTGCACAGGGTTGCCATCGCAGACTCGCATGACCGGAGCCGATTTAAAGCGCCTGATGTTCAGTGCCGCCGGTGATCATCGACTTGGGTGTCTGACCAAACCCTTACTGCCTCGTGTGCCAGCTTGGTAGCACGATTCTGAATGGCGTCCTCATTCCATTCTTCCACAGCTCCCAGGCCATCATTGAGTCGGAGGGGGCTCTGTTTGAAACCACCTTGCATATCTCGCTTCTCGGTGAAGGCTCGATTCACGATCAACTCGATACACAAGGATTCCCTCCGATATGAACAAGTCAATTGCGATTGCGTTAGCGGCAGGCCTCTCTCTATCAATAGCCGGCTATGCCCAATCGACCGGTGAACAATTTGTCGACGACATCATAACGGACGTAATTGACCAAACTGCCGACTCTGCCAGAGCAGAGGTTCGTTGCAAAACCGGCATTGATCCTCTGGACCGCGGTTACGGCGACCGTGACGATTATCGTCCGGCGCCTTCAGACCTCAACGAAGGATCGGTCGATGAGCTTCGCCGCTTGGATAGCGAGTATGATCGTAAGGTAACGAAGCTGGAAGAAGAACTGGAAAGGAACTTAAACAAAGCGGAACAGGAATTCAGGCGCGAGGCTGGAAAAGAAGATAAACCAGGAAAGATTGAGAAAAAGCGCGAAAAGCTTGACCGAAAAGTGGACAAAGCGTATCGAAAATTTGAAGAGAAGCTTCGCAAAGAAAACGAACGATACGATCGCAAGCGTGATCAGATCAATTCCAAAATAACGAAGGTATGTGCTAGCGTATATTGCGGTCATCTTTCTGTGTGGCACTTCTTGGTCGCAGTCCGCTCGAGTTAACGGGCTCTAGCCTCGCTGCGAAGATGCTCAACGGGCGTCAAGCCTTTCGCCAACGACCGGAGGCACACGGGGATGGAAAAATCATGAGGACGGACATGGTGAAGAGTTAGATGGCAAAGGATGAGCGGAGTGTGCCCGCGCCGGTTGACGTGCCTCCGGGTGATGAGGAGATTAACCTGGATGCTAATGAAAATTACTTTAACCGGGAACTGAGTCAACTCCAGTTCAATTACCGGGTGCTCAAGCAGACCACCGACAACGCTCATCCGTTGATTAATCGGCTTATCTTCTGTTGCTACTTCAGCAGTAACATGGACGAGTTTTTCGAGATCCGTGTTGCGGGCCTGAAACAGCAGATCAAATATGGCCGGGAAATTCCGGACTCCGATGGTATGGCTCCTGATCAGGTGTTGGCCGAAATAAGTCGGATGGCCCACGAATACATTGGCGAGCAGTACGAAATACTTAACAAAGTCCTGATTCCGGAAATGGAAAAGGAGAACATCCACTTTGTCCGACGCCGGGAATGGACGACAGAGCAAAAGGAGTGGGTGAGCACCTATTTTAAGGAAGAGATACTGCCGGTAGTCAGCCCGATAGGTCTCGACCCGTCCCATCCGTTCCCGCACCTGGCCAACAAGAGCTTGAACTTCATTGTCGAGCTGGACGGTAAAGACGCGTTCGGCCGAGAAACCGGGATGGCCATTTTGCCGGCGCCCCGCTCCCTTCCGCGTCTGGTCCGGCTGCCTGATAATATCTGCAATGGTGGCGATAATCTGGTTTTCCTTTCGTCGATGATCCACGCCCATGCCGATCGGTTTTTCCCCGGCATGCAGGTAAAGGGCTGCTATCAGTTCCGGCTGACCCGCAACGCCGACCTGGAGCTTGAGGACGACCTCGAGGACCTGGCTTCGGCCTTGCGAGGTGAGCTGCTTAGCCTTCGGTTTGGTGATGGCGTACGCCTGGAGGTTGCCGACAACTGCCCGGAAAAGCTGTCGCAGTTCCTGCTCGAGGTTTTCGGTCTGGGCGAGCGCGATCTTTACCAAGTGCAGGGACCGGTAAATCTGACACGGCTGATGGCTATCGTTGAACTGGTGGACCGACCGGATCTGACCTATCCAGGCTTCGCGCCTTCGATTCCCAGGCAGATTCGCAGCGCGGAATCGATTTTTGACGCTATCCGCAAGCGCCCGATCCTGCTTTGTCATCCCTTTGAGAGCTTCAGCCCGGTGGTGGATCTGCTGCGTCAGGCGGCGAGGGATCCCCAGGTGCTGGCGATTCGCCAGACCTTCTATCGCACCGGGGCCGAGTCCGAGATTGTCGACGCGTTGGCAGAAGCGGCCAGTCGCGGCAAGGAAGTGACCGCCGTTATAGAATTACGGGCGAGGTTTAATGAGGCCGAGAACCTGGAGCTGGCCAGCCGGCTTCAGGAAGCCGGTGTGATCGTGGTCTATGGTGTGGTTGGCCACAAGACTCACGCCAAGATGATCCTGATTGTCCGTCGTGAAGAGGGACGGTTGCGCCGTTACGTGCACATGGGCACCGGTAACTACCACGCCGGTAGTGCGCGCCTGTATACCGATTACAGCCTGATGACTTGCGATGAGTCCATCGGCGATGATGTCAACAAATTGTTCAAGCAACTGACCGGTATGGGCAAGGCGCTGCAGATCAAGAAGCTCCTCCACTCCCCGTTTACATTGCACTCACGCCTACTGAGCCTGATTGAGCGCGAAGCCGGCTACGGCAAAAAAGGCCGGATTATCCTCAAGTTCAATGCGCTTACCGAGATCCAGCTCATCAAGGCGCTTTATCGGGCCTCCCGGGCTGGCGCGAAAATCGATCTGATTATCCGTGGTATCTGCTGCCTGCGCCCGGAGGTGCCGGACCTTTCGGAGAATATTCGAGTGCGATCCATCATTGGTCGCTTTCTCGAGCACACCCGGGTGTGCTACTTCGGCAATGATGGCCGCCCGGAGGTGTATTGTTTGAGCGCCGACGGGATGGAGCGGAATCTGCTCAGTCGAGTGGAAACGGCGTTTCCGCTGGATGATCCTGCGCTGGCTGGAAGGGTCAGGGAAGACCTGGATATCTGTCTCGCCGATAACAGCCAGTCCTGGGTGCTCCAGCCTGATGGCAGCTATATCCAGAATCAGCCCGGCGACGGTGAAGAGCGAGTGGCCTGCCAGTTGGTATTGCTTGAACGTCTGACCAAAAGACCTGACTAGTGAGCCGGCCTCTTATTGTCTCATCTACCGACCTGCGCAGGCTCTGCATTTGACGTTCAACAGAAGGTAGTGACAAAGATGCTAAGCCGTGTAAAAAGCTCTTTGCCCCACAACCGTCGTTCTGTGTAGCCTGCGGATATCGTCGCGGGCATAACCGCCCACAGCACGGTGCACGATGCAACGGTTATCCCAGAGAACCAGGTCGCCCTTGCGGTAATAATGCCGGTGGTGGAACTTGCGGTCCTCGCTCGTTATGTAACTAAACAGTTCGTCTAACAATGGCTGGGCTTCTGTGTCATCCATATCCTGTATGCCCAGTGTAAATCGCGGAGACACATAGAGCGCCTGGCGACCGGTTTCATCGTGGGTGCGCACCAATGGCTGCATCACCATCGGCCGTTCTTTGGCCTGCATGGCGTAAAACTCTTTGGCCCCTGGTCGGTTTTCCGAAATCTTTACACGCGGGTTGAGCGCTTTGGATGCATGATGGATACCGAAGCGTCCATTGATCTTCTGGCGAGTGGTTTCCGGAAGTGCATTGTAAACCGAATACATATCGCAGAAGTCTGTAGCGCCACCCTGGGAAGGCGTACGGATTGACATCAATACCGTGACTTTCACCGGCTCTTCATGGTGCGAGGAGTCCGAGTGCCAGAAGTCGCCCGCATCGACCACACCCACGGCGGTGCCGTCTGGGCGGATTTCGTTAGAAAGAACCAGGACTTTTTCGTGGTCAGGGTGAGCGTGTTTGACGTTTTCCTGCCATTCCAGCGTGCCATAACGCTCGGTGAAGGCGACCTGCTCCAGTGGGTTTAAATCCTGATCGCGAATAACCAGCATCTGGTGGTCCAGAAAGGCTTGATAAATGCGTTCAGTGATTTCGCTGGAGGGGTCTTTAAGGTCAACGCCGGTGATTTCCGCACCAAAGTCGTTGGCGAATGGATTGATCTTCATACTGTTTGTTCCTGATAGCCGAAAACTGCCTGCGCCTGGGGCGCAGGCCTTCGATCAAAGACTACTCAGCTTGATGTGGCGCGCTTGATAACGTCGATCACATCGGCCGGGTATTGGTAGGCTTCTATCACGATTTCCTGGATTTCTTCACCGCCGACGAAGTCGATGTCCAATCCCTGCTTCTCGGCGTCGGCCAGGAAGTCAGCGTCTTTGGTGGTATCTGCCATGGCTTTGCGCAGGATCGCGATACGCTCTTCAGGAACATCGGCCGGTGCGACAAATGGCCGCCCCATGGTCTGACGGGCGAACATCAGGCGAAGAACCTCACGCTGCTTCTGGTTTTCGGCAAAATCTATGACCAGCGGCAGGTCAGGCAGGTCAGGGTGTTTGCGCAGAGACATCTGGAAAAGGTTCCTGATGTTGCCTTCGCCGATTGCAGACTGTCGTTGTTCTTTGCCGCTGCTGTAAGACCAACTGCAGATACCCTTTACCTCGCCACGTTCCAGCGCCAAGCGAATGTCGTTGCTGCCTGGATAACCGGCAACTACCTCAAATTTGAAGCCGAGAACTTCGTTGAGTACCCGTGGGAAAACATTGGAGTCACCGCCGGAGCCAGTCGCACCTACCAACAGCTCGGTGTCTCGAAGGTCCTGCCACTTTTGCACCTTGGCATCGGTGGAAGCGACACAGAGACTGGTCTCATTGTTCAGACTGCCAAGCCAACTGGTTTTGGTGGGATCGAAGAAGGCTTTGTCGTTACCAAACAGCGGCTCGAAGGCCAGGCCCCGTGAAACGGTGCCGAATACGGTGCCGTCTTTCGGTAAGGTGTTGGCCAACTGGTTCATCAGAACCAGGCTGCCGGCGCCCGGAACGTTTCTGGTGATCACTTCCGGATTACCAGGGATATGTTTTCCGATATGGCGTGCCAGGGTTCTGGCGTAAGTGTCGTAGCCACCGCCAGCGGAATATCCGATCAGCAGTTGGACGGTTTTACCTTCGTAAAAGTTGTGGTCGTCGGCATGCGCCAGCGACATCGCGCCGAAGGTTAGGCAAGCCGCGACCGTGGCGAGTTTTTTTGCGAGCATGTTGGTTCAGACTCCTGAGAAATATAAGGGTTGTTTTAGTTGTTTGCCCACCCCTAAGTCAGACGTAAAGTGGCATCTTATTCAAATGAAAGTTTGGATATTTTGAATAACGAAATGGTGCTGATTGCTTGGGCGCGGAAACAGTGGGTTCCCGGTTATATATATCTAAATCGGTATATTTAGTGTAAATTTTAATTATTTGACATGATCAGGCGTCAACGAAATAGTTTGTGATGATTTCGCAGAAAACGACAAAAACAAAACCCATTTCTCAGCGCGGACGGCTGCTGCTTTTTTATTTCTCTCTGTCCGCCGACAGGTATTTTTCTAAAGGTATTTTTCGATATGACTGCAGATATCCTGGACCCTGAAAAGACTGCAATTCTGTTTTTTGATATGCTTAATGGGCATGTGAAAAAAGAAGATCCCAAAACGATAGAGCGATACCGTCCCGTGGTCGCTGCCGCAGCAGAATTGATGCAGGGCGCCCGGGCTCACAACGTTATGGTTGCCTACGCCCATGCCAACCATCGTGCGGATAACGCCACCAGCGCGCACCTGATCCGCGATACCAATAATCGCCTGAAACCGATACCGGTTGATCAGCCCCCGGAGTTCAAGCCGATCGTGTCTGGCGGCACCTGGGAATCGCAGGTCATTAACGAGCTTGGGCCGCGAGAGGAGGATTACCTGATCCCGAAATATCGCTGGAGTGCCTTTTATCAGACCTATCTGGACTTGGCATTGCGGTCACGAAAAATTGACACGCTGATCGTTGCCGGCGGCTCGACCGATGTTGGGGTAGCCAGTACAGCCTTTTCCGGAAGGGACATGGACTACAACCTGGTGTTTGCCAGAGACGCCTGTAGCTCACCGGAGAAGGATAACCACGATCAGTTTATGGACCGGATCTTCCCGCGTATGGGCCGGGTGAGAAGTGTGGCGGAAATTGTTGCCATGCTGGATGCCGGTGCCAATTCCTGATCCGCCAACTCTTGCGGTGGCGGCAATGAGCCACCGACGCCTTGTTCTGTTTGCACTTGCCACCGGTTGGTTGGCGGCGGCACAGGTGGGTAAGGTGGCCCCTGCCTTATCACTGCTAAGCCAGGACTTTAACCTGTCAATGGTTGAGGCCGGCTGGGTTGCGTCCATGATTGCCGGCGTCGCGGCTGCAATGGGGATTTTCTGTGGATTGGTGTCGTCGTTATTGGGCTATGGAAGGAGCCTGATGCTGGGGCTTGCTCTGATTGCTCTTGGTTCACTGTTAGCAACGGCAGTGCCCAATGTCGGGTGGCTATTGGTCACTCGGTTTATGGAAGCTCTGGGTTTTGTCACCGTGGTGGTTGCTGCACCGTCCCTCCTGGCAGTAGTACTGGCCAACACCCCGGTCTGGCGTCAGCGTGCATTGGTTGTCTGGGGGACCTACATGCCAGTGGGCATCGCCGCCATGATGGTGGTGGCACCCTTTCTTATGGAAGTGGTGGGTTGGCGGGGGCTCTGGATTTTGAATGCGCTTATGTGTTGTGTACTGATGCTGATCGCGTTCCGGTGGCGGGCGTTGCTGGCCAGTGTAAACCCGCGCGGAGCTCTCAACAGCGGAACTCTCAACATAAGAGTGCTTGCCGATGGCTTGCGAATGACTGGCCCTTGGCTGATGGGGCTGTCTTTCGGCTGCTATACATCGATCTGGTTTATGCTTGTTACCTGGTTGCCGAGTTTTGCCGTGAGTCACATGGGCTATTCGCTGTCCGCTGCGATTTGGCTGACCGGGGCGGCGGTTGGGCTCAATATTGTTGGCAACCTGAGTGCGCAGCTTTTTTCCCGTGTCGGTGCACCCCGCTGGTCCGTGTTGGCCGGTGTGCAATTGCTGATTGGCAGTTTCGGATGGGTTGTTTTCTCGTCCGGCTTTACCGACCTGGAACGCTCTGCGGCCGCCATATTGGCCTGTGGGCTCGCAGGAGCCTTGCCGGCCACGGTATTTTCAGCTATTCCTTTCCATGCGAGGCGCCCGGAGCAGGTTGCCGTCGGCAACGGTATTGTGATGCAGCTTGGTAGCCTGGGCACCTTTGTCGGGCCGCCGGCCATTGCTCTTGCAGTGACTCATATGGGTGGCTGGGATGGCGGCCGGTGGTTAATACCGCTGCTGGCGGCCGTGGGTTTCGGAGCCGCCATTGGGTTGCGAGACGTTGAACAACGAATGCTCTGTCGCGACCACACACCATTGACATAACGACCGGATAAAAAACTTATGCTGTATAACCGAATTAAGTTCAGGCATCTGCAATGCTTTCTTGAAGTGGCGCGCCAGCGCAGCGTTGGTCGCGCTGCCGATGCCCTGTCCTTGTCCCAACCGGCGGTGTCCAAGAAGCTCAAAGAGCTAGAGGAAATGCTGGGCGTAAGGTTAATGGAAAGAAGTAAGAACGGTGTCACGCTGACCGGCTTTGGCGAGGTGTTTCTCAAGTATGCCGGTGCTAGCGTCAACGCTCTGCGTGAAGGGGCGGAAAGTATCAGCCAGGCCCAGATGAAGGGCAAAACCAGGCTGTCGATTGGGATTCTGCCTACGGTAGCGGCCAGTATACTGCCCAAGGCGGTCGACCGCTTCCGGACTCTGGGCATGGACGTCACCCTGAAACTGGTGTCTGCGCCAAATAATTTTCTGTTGGGACAGTTGCGGGTCGGAGATCTGGATCTGGTGGTGGGCCGCCTGGCTGAACCTGCCCAAATGTCGGGGTTGTCGTTTCAACATCTGTATTCGGAAAGTATTGTGTTTGCCGTTCGCAAAGGCCATCCGCTGCTCAGTAAAGAGCGGTTGAGCTTTATGGACATACGCGATTACACGGTGCTGTTTCCGGTGGAAGGCTCGATCATTGCCAAAGCCGCTGAAGCGATACTGCTGGCGGAGGGCGTGGGCGAACTGCCAGACGTCATTGAGGTGATTTCAGGCGCTTTCGGCAAGGAATACGTCCGTCAGACTGACGCCATCTGGATCATTTCCCACGGGGTTGCTGCGCCACAGATTGGTCTGGGTGTAATGGAGGCCTTGCCTCTGGATACCAAAGAGACGCTTGGTCCAGTGGGGCTGACCATTCGCGCGGACACCATCCCGTCACCGGCAATGCAATTGTTCATGCATGCGGTAAGGGATGAGGCAAAGGCGCAAAAACCAGGGTATGACCGCTAGCCCGTCAGATTCCAGGTTGCTTTGGCGAATACATCGTTCAAGTGAACGGGTTTGCGGAGAATCTTTTGGCGAGTGGCGTGGTCAATCAGTTCCTCAAGTATTTTTCGGTTTGGTTCGATGCCATATGGCAGGGGGTCGTCAATGACCTCCATCACCTGGGCGTGTAGCCGGTCGATTGCGGTGGGTTTTGCGATGCTGCCGGCCCTGAGTTGCTCAAGATAGAGTCGTTTGGATTCAGCAAATGCATTGAATACGGACTCGGCAACATCTGGATGCTGTTGAAGTACTTCGTTTCTGACCACCACCAGGTGATTGATCGGGTAGTGCCCTGACGCGCGCAGGGCTTCCAGGCCGACTTCTGTGGCATTTGCGATCAGTGGCTGTACGTCAGGATGGTCGGAGCTTACACCGATAGCTGCGGGGATCTCACCGCTGGCCAGCATTCCTTCCATGTTTTTGTCATCCCCCAGTGGAACGACGTTTCCCGGCGCCTGCCAGCTTTGAACGTGTTCGTCGCCAGATAGGACCCAGGTGATTTTATCCAGGTCAACGCCGTACTGGTCCTGAAGGATAGCGCGAGCCCAGACGCCAGTGGTCACTGTGTATCCGCGATTGACTCCCACCTTTTTACCTTCCAGGTCTTTGGGCGATTTTATGCCAGCCTTCACGTTGTGCAGGATCGCGCCATGGTGAAAGCCCCGCACCAGAAAAATGGGTAGCGCGGTGAGCTCAACGCCGTGTTCGCGAGCGGTCAGATAAGTCGTCAGCGCCATTTCGCTGACATCGAATTCCAGTGTGCGCACCATGCGTCGAAACGCCTGTGGCAACACGGGAACTTCCTCGAATTCAAACGTAAAACCATCTGGCTTGACGCGGCCATCTTTCAGCGCGGCATTGTTACCCTGTGTGCGTGTGACCGTTTTCAGTGGATGCGACTTGTTGTTCATGATGATCTTCCTGGTTCTTGTTTTGACTGCTTTGAAAAATGGAAACGACGGTTGATCTTGGCTGAGTTTACACCAATCATAAGGCAAAACGGAACGCTGTTCCGTATTTCAGGATGCGCGCTAGCAGCAGTCGCAACCCAGGTCGTCTTCATCAAGCAGCGATGGCAAAAGCCAACGGACCGGCAAATCGTCCTCGACGACTTCAGCAACGGGCTTGAAAACCTTGAATCGATAGCGGGTTTCCGGATCCGTCCAGAATGCGATAACGGTCTCTACTGGCGGGCATCCGGGGACCTGGCAGTTGACTTCAGCGACCATCACGGTGGCTTGGTCGGAGAGGTTGAACCTTGCTTTCGTCCAGTCGCCGACCTGCGCAATGGCGCTGCGCTCACGTGCTGATTTTCTGAACGACTGAAACATGCGAATGGCTCCTTGGTGCGTTAATACAGTTCTACCATAATGTTCCTGTATACGGAACATTGTTTTGCAAGAATAAAGATCGCTTGGTATGCTACCCCAATCGCCTTTGCTGAAATAAACGGAGAACCATAATGACAAATAAAGTACGGGCCGCTGTCCGCACTGCTGCGAACAAGACCGAAATTCGTGAATACCCGATGCCGGACGTGCCGGAAGACGCGGCTCTTATGAAGGTGGAGGTCGCGGGCATCTGCGGCACCGACGTTAAACTTTATGGCAAGCCGCCGTCCGACGATGCCGTCATTATGGGCCATGAAAACATTGGGTATATCACCAATGCTGGAAGCCAGTTTATGGCGCGCAAGGGCGTGAAAGAGGGTGACCTGGTGTTTGTTGAGCATTACGTGCCCTGCTTCCAGTGTGAATGGTGTCATGCGGGCGAATACCGTCTGTGCCCGGCTACTGACTGGCGCGGCAACCCCGATGCCATCCGCTACGGCTATACCTCAGCCGAGCGTGCGCCGCACTTGTGGGGTGGTTTTGCCGAATACATGTACTTGCCCTGGAATGCGGTCATTCACAAGGTGCCGGACGGTGTATCACCGGAACTTGCCGGCATTGTCACGCCCATGGCCAACGGCATTCAGTGGGCACTGTTTGACTGTGAGGTGGGGTACAACTCCAGCGTTCTGATCCAGGGGCCGGGGCAGCAGGGGCTGTCGCAGGTGGTTGCCTGTAAGCAGGCCGGTGCTTCACTGATTATCATCACCGGAACATCACGGGACAAAGCGCGTCTGGAAACCGCGCTGAAACTCGGTGCCGATTACACCATCGTAGTCGATGAGGAAGACCCGCTCGCGCGCATCAAGGAAATCACCAACGATAAAGGCGTTGATGTGGCGCTGGACTGCACCGCGGGTGCTGGCACCATCCCGGTCATGCTGGGTATCGAAGCGCTGAAGCGGAAGGGTGGCACCTTGCTGATTCAGGGTGAGATGGCTGACTTCCCGAACTTCCCATTGGGCAAGGTGGCTACCAAGTACATCACCATCAAGTCGGCCCGGGGCCATAACTATCGCTCTTGCGAGTTGGCACTGGAACAACTGGCGTCTGACCGCTTTCCGCTGCACTTGCTCACAACCCACCGTTTCGGGCTGGAAGATACGGACAAAGCGATCAACGCCGTTGCGGGCAAGGGCGAGGAAGGCGTCGTTCACGTTTCACTGATGCCCTGGAAGTGAGCGCGGAAGGGCCGATGTACAGTGAGCGTATCCCGGTGACTTTGCTCACCGGTTTTCTGGGGGCAGGCAAGACCACCTTGCTGAACCGCATCCTGACCGGTGATCACGGCAAGCGTTACGCCGTGATCGTCAATGAGTTTGGCGAGGTCGGTATCGATATCGACCTTGTGCTCTCCTCAGACGAAGAGCTGTTCGAAATGAACAACGGCTGCGTCTGCTGCACCGTCAGGGGAGACCTCATCCGAACTCTGTATTCCCTGCTCGAACGCTCGGAGCAGTTTGACGCGATTATTATTGAAACGACTGGCCTGGCAGACCCGGGCCCAGTCGCTCAGACCTTCTTTGTCGATGCCAATCTGCAGGATCGTCTGGCCCTGGACAGCATTACCACGGTTGTCGACGCCAAGCATATACAGCCTACCTTGAAGCAGAGTTTTGAAGCGGAAGAGCAACTCGCCTTTGCTGACCAGATCGTTCTTAACAAGGTCAGTCTGGTGTCCGCCCAGGAACTGGTAAGCATTGAGCAAGCGTTGCGAGCCATCAATCCGTTTGCCCCGATCTATCGCGCCGACCGGGCCGATGTGCCGCTCGAGAATCTGCTTGGCAAAGGTAGCTTCGACCTGGAGCGGATCACCCGGCTTGAATCGGGGTTTCTGAACCCCGGTCATGGTGAGCCGGGTCATGTGCACGACGAGCACTGCGCGCACGGTGCGCACGGCGAGAGTCACGACGGTCACGACCATACCCACGATTCGTCGGTGACCAGCCTGGTGATCGAAAGCGATCGCCCCATGGACGCCCAGCGATTGTCCGACTGGCTGAATGATTACCTGGCGGAGAACGGCCAGGACATCCTGCGAGCAAAGGGTATTGTGAACGCCGCCGGAGATGATCGCCGACTGGTTTTCCAGGCGGTGCACATGATGGTCGAGGGTGATTTTCAGCGTCCCTGGGCTCCGGACGAGGAGCGAAGAAGTCAGATGGTGTTCATTGGGCGAAACCTCAATCACGCCGAATTGCGCGCTGGCCTGTTGGGCTGCGCCGAGGATTAGTTGAGTCAGATCGACGAGCCATTGGAGAAAATACTGTGAAGAACGTAGTGATTCAGAACATCGACCGGGCCGAAGAAGCGCCTGCCTTTGCCGAATACGGCGTCGCAACGGTGCATGAAGCCCAGGGTCGCAAAGGGCTTCTCGCACCTTACATGAATCCGATCTATTCCGGCGCGCACATCTCCGGCCCCGCGGTCACGGTTTCGGTTGCTCCCTGCGACAACTGGATGATCCACGTTGCCGCCGAGCAATGCCAGCCGGGAGACATCATGGTCGTTGCGCCAACGTCCTACTCCGATGCGGGTTATTTTGGTGACCTGCTTGCCACACTTCTGCAAGTGCGGGGGGTGAAAGGCCTGATTCTGGACGGTGGCTGCCGCGATATCGCCGACCTGAAGAAAATGGGTTTCCCGGTCTGGTCAAAATGTATTTCGGCGCAGGGCACCGTCAAAGAAACCCTGGGCAGCGTGAATATTCCGGTGGTCTGTGGCGGACAGCTGATCAACCCGGGTGATGTCATTGTTGCCGACGATGACGGAGTGGTGGTCGTCGCCCGGGCGGAAGCATCGGAGGTGCTTGCCAGATCCAAAGCGCGGGAAGAAAAAGAGGCCGAGATACGCCGTCGATACGCCGCGGGCGAATTGGGTCTGGACATGAACAACATGCGCCCGAGGTTAAAAGAAGAAGGCTTGGTTTACCTTGATCGCGCACCGAAAGATTGACGGGGATTCCCCGACCGAGAAGAGGACACACTGAATGATCATCGATTGCCACGGCCATTACACAACAGCGCCCCAGCAGCTTCAGGATTATCGCGACGCTCAAATTGCCTATTTCAAGGATCCGTCGAATCCAAAGCCCGATCTGGCGCATATTTCGGATGATGAAATCCGCGAGTCCATCGAGAACAACCAGTTGAAAGCGCTGCGTGAGCGTGGCGCCGACATGACCATTTTTTCCCCCAAAGCGTCGGCCATGGCCCATCACGTGGGCGATGAAGACGTGTCCAAGGTATGGACACGAATCAATAACGATCTTATTCATCGTGTTACCTCGCTGTTCCCAGACAATTTTATTGGGGTATGCCAGTTACCGCAGTCGGTCAATGTGCCAATCAAGAACTCCATCGAAGAACTTGAACGCTGCGTGCTGGAACTGGGGATGGTGGGCTGTAACCTGAACCCGGACCCGTCAGGCGGCCATTGGAGTGGCCCGCCTTTGACCGATAAGGCCTGGTACCCGTTCTTTGAAAAGCTGGTGGAGCTGGACGTTCCGGCCATGATTCACGTGTCTGGGTCCTGCAACCCCAACTTTCACGCCACGGGTGCCCATTACCTGAATGCCGACACCACCGCATTCATGCAATTTCTCCAGGGCGACCTGTTCAAGGACTTCCCGGATTTGCGCCTGATTATTCCCCATGGCGGCGGCGCGGTGCCTTACCATTGGGGCCGATACCGGGGGCTGGCGGATATGTTGAATCGTCCGCCGCTGACCGAGCACATCATGCGCAATGTGTTTTTTGACACCTGTGTGTATCACAAGCCGGGTATTGAACTGCTGTTCAAGGTCATTGACGTCGACAACATTCTGTTTGCCTCTGAGATGTTCGGTGCGGTGAAAGGCATTGACCCGGAAACAGGGCACTATTTTGACGACACCAAGCGCTATATCGATGCGCTGGATTTGTCCGATGCAGACCGGAAAAAGGTCTTTGAAGGCAACGTTCGCCGGGTGTATCCGCGATTGGACGCTGCCCTGAAAGCGAAGGGCCTGTAACCCCACCAGACACGATTTCAGAGGAACTGATATGAGCGATAAAGTGACCATCCCGATGCTTCAGCAAAAGAAGAAAGCGGGAGAAAAGATAGTGGGTATCGTGGCCTGGGATTACCAGATGGCCAAAATCGTGGACCGGGTGGGCGTGGATATTCTGTCTGTCGGTGACACCGTGGGCATTAACCTCTGGGGCCAGCCCAATCCACTGGAGGTGACGATGGATCAGATGGTGACCGTGGCTCAGGCGGTTCGCCGTGGCACCAAACGGGCGCTGGTCAGTGTCGATTTCCCCTATGGACCTCTGCAGGAGGGAGTTGATGCCGCAGTGCGGGCTGCGATTCGCCTGGTTAAAGAGGCGGGCGTGGACATGATCAAGCTGGATGGCGCCGCCGATTTTCCAGAAGCGGTAACCGCCCTGACCCGCGCCGGTATTCCGGTTTGGGCGCAGTTCGGCATTACCCCTCAGACCGCATTGCAGTACGGAATGGAGTATTCCGCAATGTCGAAGGCCGGTGCCCAGGTGCCCGAAGCCATGAAAGAGCGCCTGGTCGAAGAAGCCAGAATGCTTGAGAAGGCGGGCGCTGTATTGCTTGATTTTACCAACTCTGGCCCGGTTGTGGGACCGGCCGCAACCGCTGCCGTGGATATTCCGGTGATTGGTGGATTTGGCGGAGGGCCCTGGCTTGATGGGCGTGTGCGCATGGGCCATGCCGCGATTGGATACTCCGCCAAACACCTGGATGATGACATTGAGACCTACGCAAACGTAGCGCAGATAACCTATGACGCCATTTCCGCTTTCAGCGAGGACGTTAAGGCCGCTCGACAAATTAAAGGTGCACCACCGGTTAACAAATAGGAGTTCGATATGCCTTCTGTTGTGATTGATGGAATAAAGACAGAGTACGATGTGATTGGTAGCGGTTCGCCGTTGTTGATGTTTGCTCCCGGCGGCTTCGATGCCTCGATGGACAAATGGTCAAATTTGGGCGTTTACGCCAAAATCAAACTGCTCGATCATTTGCCAGCCAGCTATAGCTGTATCATTTTTGACCGACGTGAAACCGGAAAATCCGGTGGGCGCGTTCAGCGAATTACCTGGGCCGATTATGTGGCCCAGGGCAAAGGGCTGCTGGACCATCTTGGCTATAAAGCGGCGCACCTGATGGGTGGTTGCATGGGCTGCTGCCCTGTGGCGGCTTTCGCAACGATGCACCCGGAGATGGTTTTGAGCATGGTGCAGTACTGGCCTGTAGGCGGCGCTGGTTTCCGGATGAACGCCAGTCGACGGTTCTCGATTCATCTGGCCTATGTGGAAGAGCACGGCCTGGACGGTGTGGTCAAGCTGGCCCGCACGACCACTGACGGCTTTGGCAAGGACCCCAGGATAGGGCCCTGGGGGCCGGTGATCCGCCGTGACGACGACTTTGCAGACCACTACGCCAAGCATGACCTTGCCAACTACAAGCTGGTCATTGCCGGCCTGGCTCGCACTCTGGTTGATCGCGATACGGCTCCAGGGGCTGAGCCCGAAGATCTGATGCAACTGAATATCCCAACACTGATCATTCCCGGCCGGGATGCGGCGCATTCAATGTCTGCTGCCCGATACCTGGAAGAGTGCTGTAGCGGTGCTGAATATTGGGATGTTTTACCGGATCAGCAAACGGAGGAAACCGCTCCCGCCCGTATTCTTGAGTTCCTGGGTAAGGTGCCTGCATAGACGGTCAGGGCACGACCAAGCCTTGCCAGCGCAAAAATAACAGGGTGCAGCGTTCTTAGCTGCGCCCACCTTCTCTGTGCCCTTCCACAAGACCCTTTTTGCTGATTTTGACGCGATCAGCAAGCGTTCCTGTCTGCTCGTTATTGCATTCCGTTTTCGGAATAGGAAAACAACAAATCGTCAATTTACATGCCGAAGCTCGTATCCGATATTGAGATTAAGACTTCATAACGACTTTTGGCCGATGGCAGAAGGATCAAATGATTCAGCGGCCGAAGTTGTTCTGAAATGGTTGTTGAGTAGGTTGCTTTTTAACCAAACTAATGGGTCGCTAGACCTTGTTCTGTTATGTGGAACGTTGTACCGTTGGATGTAGCGTGCTTTATTTTCTGTTGCTGACGGCGCGCCCAAACCGAGTAGAGACGAAGGAGTAAGTGATGAGCGATACAAGCACAGAACAAAAACAAGAGGTCTCCTGGGAGAGATGGACAAAGAAGAGAACTTTTGTCCGCGCACTTGAAGGTACATACGGAGAGCTGATGTCAGAGCTGTTCAATCAGCCGCGCATCTATCCAACTCAGGATCTGAAGTGGAAAGGTGGGCCCCAGAACTTTGGCAAAAAAGTCATTAATCCGCAGGCCGCCAAAATTGCTCAGTCGATTGAAACCCACGTGGACGCCTTCGCGCCCGGTGGCCATGGCCAGCGTCACGGACACATGAACAGCGCGGTGTTTTTCGTTCTGAAGGGTAAGGGTCACGACGTTCACGACGGTCGCCGGATCGACTGGGAAGCGGGCGATGCGTTGATTGTGGAAAACGGCTGCGTACACCAGCACTTCTCTGATGACACCGAAAACGAGTCCATCTGCCTGATCATGAAAGCCAAGCCGCTGTTCCTGTTCATGCATCTGATTTTCCAGGAAGTGGTTGAGTTTCCGCCGAAAGAGCCGGTGCCAGGGCAGGAAGACTACACCCCGCCAGCGTCACTTTAAGCCTGGATCCACTCGTCAATATTGTGAGGAAGTGTAATGAGTACAGATACCCCTTTCGTTTCTGATATCGAGCGCCAGCGCGCCCGTTCAGACATCAGCGCAGACTTCTACGCCAAGGCCCTTGAGGCATCCAAAGAATTCCGGCGGGAGTATCAGGAACGCAAAAACGTTGTAAAGCACAGTGAAATGCCGATGGAGCGTTCCGCCGACGGCCTCATCAAGCACATCATCAATGAGGGCATGAACACCAAAGAATGTGCCATCGACATTTACATGCAGTTTATCGCCGCTAATAAAGCAACCGGTACCAGTCGTCACCTGTCGGAGGAGGTTGCGTTTGTGATTGAAGGCAAGGGTTATGACCTGCACTACGACGTCAAGTTTCGCTGTGAAGAAGCGTTCGTCTGGGAATGGGAAACCGAGCCCAAGAAGTTTGAATGGGGCCCTGGTGATTTCATTTATATCCCACCTTACTGCGCCCACAAACGTTTCAATTCTGACCCTGAAAACGAAGCTCGGGTGGTGGTCATCAACAGCCGAATGATGAAGGCGATCGGCTTCGACTGGTTCGATCAGCTCGAGCCGGCTGAAGGTTTCGAAGATCTTTGGGTGCCACCGGAGGACTGAACCACTGGAAAGCTGAAAGAGTAGCGCAGTGTAAACAGGGGTTGGTTCGGCTACGCCGACCGCCCCGGCCACAACAGCAAGCTTTTATAACTATAAAAATAAGGCAGTCATCATGTTGAAGTCTTCAGAAATGGTTCTGTCTGCCACAACAGTAGTCTTGCTGCCAACGTCTTTTCAGGCAGCCAGTGTCAGATTTTCTGTAAGCGTAACCAAAACGCCTAACGCTGTTTACTCGCTGCCAGATGGCGCGTGAATAGTTGGGGTTTGTCCGAATTTTGCGATTGAAGAGTGCTGTGTTGGTCGCAATGAGAATGAGCAATTCAATGCTCAAGTAATGAAGCTAATTAAAACAAAAGAAGGGGCTTTAACATGAAAATGATAAAAATGACTCCAATCGCGCTGGCCGTGATGGCTGCATCAACCTCCAGCGTCTATGCAGTGGACATCAATCTTTATGATATGGATAGTCCTCAGTCACTTGAAGAAGTAAAAAAAATGCATGAATCCATTGCAATTTCGGGAGCAGAAAAGTTTAAGGTTTATACTCACACGGCCATTGAAATTGAACAGGAGATACTACGGGAAGATCCCGCAAGCAATGGTGATAGCTACGACACATTCGACAACGAAGTAGAGTTCGGCATCGGTGCGGAAATAGGTGAGCAATGGAGCGGGTACTTCGAGATGGAGTTGGACAAACTTGCCGACGAAAGCTCTCGCCGAGTTCGCGATGGCAAGACCGGTGATCTGGAAGTTCGCTCTGCTTATGTTGATTGGAAAGGCGACAAAGCGCGGGCCCGTGTGGGTGTCTATCGCCCGGACCTCGAAGGCAAGACTCGGCTCTTTTTCCGCGAAGACTCCACCATGGCTCGCTACAACTACAGTTTTGGTAGCGGCGTGAGGGCTGAAGCCGGTACCGCCATTTTTACCGAGTACGGCGATTCGTTTAGCGAAGACCGCCAGTTAACCTGGGTGACCGCAGCGCTTAACGATTTCTATATGACTCAGGCCCTTGGTCAACAGACCGGCGAAGGCACACCGACGCTCGACGCGGCAGATGGTGACGACTTTGGTGATCTGTATAACCTGGCGGCGGGATGGAAAGGAAAGTTAGGTAGTTTTAAAGCGCAATTTGAGTTTAATCAGCAGTTTGGTGAGGCTACCACTGGCGAAAAATACAAAGGCCAGGCTGTGTATGCAGAAGTGTCAACCAAGTTGGCTGGCCACGAACCGCATTTACTTTTTGCCTGGGGTTCCGGTGATGATGATGCCACGGACAACGACGTAAACGAGTTTCAGGAGTTCGCCTCTGACTTCCGCGGAACCAAAATGCTGCTGGATGAGGGCTTTATTGAAAACATCTCGACCTCCGGTGTTGGTGGGCTCGGTGAGGGTCGTCGTGGGATCGGTAACGTCACTCTGATTCAGGCCGGCAATACCTTTAACGTCAATCCTGTCTGGGAAGTCCTGGCTACTGCGTCCTATCTGGCTTTGTCAGAAGATAACGACAATGGTGATAACTATCTGGGTACGGAGTTCAACATCATCAACCGCTGGGAAGTGTCGCCCATCAAAGCGGCGCGTATCCGGCTGTATCTGGACCTTGCTTACCTGAGCGCAGGCAATGCATTTGGTCTGGATGATCTCTGGATGGTTGAGCCAGGTGTTCGCGTCGAGTTCTGATCAGACGACTCTGGCTGAAAAAACCGTCTCGATAATCGAGGCGGTTTTCGGTTAGCCCGGCCTGACGGCGGCACTGAATTGCAGATTGACTTAACGCGCTTTGAGAAATAAGGGCGACCATTTAACGGGTAACGGAAAGACCCCCAAAATAACAATAAGGTTGGATGATGATTGAAGCAGCATTTGGCGCGCTAGAAATGGTGATGGATCCGACCCGCTTGATGATTCTTGCGGTAGCGGTTCTCTTGGGCCTGGGCATCGGTGTTATTCCGGGGCTCGGAGGCATTGTTGGGCTCGCCATCCTAATTCCGTTTACTTACACCATGGATCCCCTGGCTGCGTTTGCATTTCTGGTAGGCATGGGTGCCGTAACGACAACGTCTGACACGATTCCGGCGGTCCTGTTCGGCGTGCCCGGTACCAGCGGGTCTGCGGCAACGGTCGTTGATGGCTTTCCCATGGCCAAAAACGGCGAAGCCGGCCGGGCCTTTGGTGCCGCCTACATGGCCTCGTTACTGGGCGGCGTGATCGGTGCCGTCTTGTTGGCAATGACGATTCCCGTTATTCGGCCAATGATGTTGTACTTCGGTTCGCCAGAGCTGTTCATGCTGACCATCCTCGGCCTGACCATGGTAGCGGCACTCAGCGGCAAGGCGCCAATGCGAGGTATTGCGGCTGGCGCGATAGGACTGGTTATTGCCATGATCGGTCTGGGTAGCCAGGGCGGGTCTCTGCGCTGGACCTTCGACCAGCTTTATCTCTGGGACGGCCTGCCTTTGGTACCCCTGACATTGGGTTTGTTTGCACTGCCCGAATTGATCGATATGGCGATTTCGCGAACCAAAATTGCGCGCAATGAAGAAACCGCCAAGTCGAGTCGCAGTGGCCAGGTGCAAGGCATTCGTGATGTTTTCAAGAACTGGTGGTTAACCATCCGGTGTGGCGCTCTCGGTGCCGGTCTGGGTGCGGTACCGGGCCTGGGTTCGGCGGTCGTAGACTGGCTGGCGTATGGCCACGCCAAGCGCAGCGAGAAAAACACGGAGCGCTTTGGTTTTGGTGATGTTCGTGGGGTGATCGGTCCCGAGTCGGCCAATAACGCCAAGACTGGCGGCTCGCTGGTGCCAACGCTTGCGTTCGGTGTACCGGGTAGTGCCTCGATGGCGCTGCTTCTGGGTGCGTTCCTTATGCACGGTCTGGTCCCCGGCCCTGACATGCTGACCACTAACCTCGATATCACCTACGGCATCATCTGGAGCCTTGCGCTTGCTAATATCCTGGGTGCCGGTCTGTGCCTGATTTTTGCGGATCAGTTTGCCAAGGTTGCGTTGGTGCGGTTCGGAATCCTTGTCCCCGTCATCAGTGTTGTGGTTTTCCTCGGTGCCTATCAGGGCTCGGCGAGCTGGGGTGACATTATTATCCTGTTGGGCGTGGGTGCCATTGGCTGGGTAATGAAACAACTGGACTGGCCACGCCCGCCTTTGCTGCTGGGCTTTGTCCTGGGCGAAATTTTCGAGCGCTACCTGTGGATATCGGTCAATACGTCCCTCAGCACTTCGGAAACCGGCTCGGGTTTCGAATGGATTACTCGCCCGCTGGTGATATTGCTGATTGCCCTGACTGTTTGGGGCTTATTTCAGGGCGCCCGTCCGTGGTTGAAGAAGACCTTCATGGAGCGAGGCGAGACCAAGGGCGGCATCATCTGGTGTGCGCCGCGCGTGACCCCGAATTCGCTGTTTTCCGGGCTCCTGCTGATTGTTTTCGGTGTGCTTTGGGTGCAAGCCGGCGATTTCTCCTTTAACGACCGCGTTGTTCCTCTGTCGGCATTAAGCGTCGCCATTGGCTGCACGGCTTTGTCGTTCATGGCATCGACCTTCACCAGGCAGGTAGGTGGTGAGGCTACCGTCGCTGGCGCGCTTGGGGATAAGTGGCCCGGTCGCTTGGCCAAGGTTGTTGGCTGGCTGTTTGGTTTCACTGTCCTGATCTGGTTGATTGGGTTTCTACCGGCCATTTTCGTGTTCATCTTCGCGTTTACAGCACTTGAAGGTAAGGAGAGCGTGCGCCTGGCGTTCTTGACCGCCCTCGGAACCGTGCTGTTTTCCTACGGCGTTTTCCATATGGGCATCAACGTGAATTGGCCGTCGTCGGTGATCGGCGACGTCTTCCCGGCGCTAAGGGATCTTACCCGGTTCTTATGATCCCGACTGATTAATTGATTTCACCAGTGCCTCAGAATCGAATGGGGACTGGCTGACACAACAAGCATGAGGATTTACGAATGAGCATAGAAGACCAGTACCACAGCAAGAAAGACCGTATCTTCGTTCGCGGCATTCAGGGTCAGTACAGCCTTAGCGAAGAATTGGCGAAACTGAGAGCCCAGCCGAGAGTCAGAAAAGGCCGTGAAATTTCATTTGTTGACGGGCCTCAGTGCTTCAGCAAGCACTATGTCGAGCCCAAAGATGAAATTACCCAGACCTTCCACCTGCACCTTGAAGAGTACGGCCCCGGCGCCATGTCCCAGAAGCACGGGCACGTGAACGAGGCGGCGTTTTATATTCTCGATGGCAAGGGTTACGAGGTGCACGACAACATTCGTTACGACTGGGAAGCCGGGGACGTTGCCATCGTCCACAACAACTGTGTGCACCAGCACTTCAACGCCGATAAGAACCTGCCTGCGCGAGCATTGGTGATCAAAACCAAGCCGATGTACATGTTCATGAACATGCTGTTCCAGAAGCAGGTCATCCCTCGCCCGACTGAACCGACACCGGAAGGTGTGGGATTCGAGGCGCGCGAAGAAGGCGATAAGTAATCGTTAACCTATTTAAATTGGAGTGAGTGTTATGGCGTGGGATGAAGCAACGAAATGGACTCAGGGTGATCTTTCAGAACCCCTTTATCAGCACCTGCTGGACGACGCGACGGAAAAACCGGAACGGGACAGCCACCGCAAGAAGATTGTCAAACCGTCTGAAATGCCTTGGGAAATGTCTCGTCAGGGCCTGCTGAAGCACCTGATCAACGAAGAAATGAACACCCGCATGGAAACGGTGGACGTTTACATGCAGATCATCCCGCCGGGAAGCCGCTCGGGCAAGCACCGTCATTTAGCGGAAGAGTGCCTCTATGTGCTGGAAGGCGAGGGCTATGATCTGCACACCGATTGCGATGTAGAAATTACTGACACCTACCACTGGCGGCCACAGGCCGAAGAAAAGCGCTTTGACTGGGAAGCGGGCGACGTGATCTACATTCCGCCAAATACCATTCACCAGCACTTTAACGCCAATCCGGACAGGCCGGTACGTTTGATTTCGGCGATCAATCGCATCTACAAATACTGCGGCCTGAACGACCTTGAGCAGATTGAAGATGCACCGGAATACGATCCATCTGTGGTGCTGAATTCCGAAACGGTAAAGAAATACATGGGCTAACGCGGCGTGCCATCGACGTGTTCACGTTAGACAGAATGCTCAGCCAACAACCGACAACAAAAAGGCAGGCCCGTGAAAACAATAACGATGAAGAGCCCACTGCGTGCGCTGTCCTGCGCCGTTGCCTTGGCGGCCTCGGTTATGACCGGCGCTACAGCAGCGCAGGACAGCTTTCCCCAGCCTGATATCGAACTGGTGGTGGGCTATAACGCGGGTGGTGGATACAGCAGCTGGGCGCAGGCGTTGGCCCCGGTACTGGAAAAGCAGCTGGGTGGCGACGTTAACGTGCTAGTCCGGCATATGCCGGGGGCCGGTGGCGTTGTCGCAGCCAACCATGTTTACCGTGCCAGGCCGGACGGCTACACCATTGGCATTTTCACTCTGGGTGGCCTGGCGGCGCCCCGGACAGCGTCGTGAAGGCTCTGGAAATGGCCATTGCTCAGTCGGTCAAAAATCCAGACTTTGTCGAGCGTGTTGAAAAAATGGAAGTGTCGGTGCAGTACCTCGACGGTGCGGCCACCTCCAAAGTGGTTAACAGCGCGGTCAAAGGCTTTATTGACTACAAAGACACGATTTCTGAACTAATCGGAGACAAACTGAACGCCGCCTGTGGGCTAGCAACAAAAACTAGCAGTAATAAAAAGACCGGCGTGGGTACCGTGCAGTCAGGCGGGCCCTTGATCCTACCGTTCGTGTTTTAATGTTCTGACTTTTTTAGGAGTTGTCCTTTGGAATTTCTCAACGAGTTCGTCACGCTACTGTCGCAACCGTACCTGATGTTGCTGATGCTCGGCGCTGTCGTACTGGGCCTATTGATCGGCATTCTGCCGGGGCTTGGTGGCAGTGTTGCGCTGGCTCTGCTGATTCCGCTGACCTTCAGTCTGGATGCCGATGCCGCCATCGTACTGCTGATATCGGCGTACGGCACCGTGACCTATGGCGGTGCCATTACCTCTATTCTGTTGAACACGCCGGGGGAGGCCACCGCCGCAGCCACCACCTTTGACGGTTACCCGCTGGCCAAACAGGGTAAGGCCGGCAAGGCCATCACCGTGGCAGTATTGGCATCGGCCATTGGCGGCATTTTCGGATTCCTGGTGCTTTATTTTGTACTTCCGCTGGCGCGCAACCTCGTACTTGCGTTTACTTACCCGGATTTCTTCATGCTGGCGATCTTCGGTCTGACCGTCATTGCCGTGGTTACGCAGGGCAGCGCTTTTAGAGGGATTATTTCGGCACTGGTCGGTTTTATGCTGGCCTTTATCGGCACCGACCCTCTGATGGGTTCGTCGCGATTTACCTTCGGCTCCTTCCACCTATGGGACGGGCTGGGACTGGTGCCGGTGATCATCGGCCTGTTTGCGATCACCGAAGCCTTCCAGCTTTATTATCAGAAGTCGTCCATTGCCGGCGAGTACGATCGTGAGATCAAAACTGATTTTATGGAGGGCCTGAAAGACTTTATCCATCACCGCTGGTTGTTTGTCCGGTCCTCGCTGACTGGTATCTTTCTGGGCATGATTCCCGGTGTCGGCGGTGCGGTGGCCAGCTTCATGGCCTACGGCTCAGCGGTACAGACCTCCAAGACTCCTGAGCGCTTTGGCAAAGGGGCTATTGAGGGCGTGCTTGCGCCAGAGGCGGCGAATGACGCCAAAGAGGGTGGCGCCATGCTGCCAACTCTTGCCTTTGGTATTCCCGGTAGCGCCGCCATGGCGGTACTGATCGGCGGGCTCATCATGCATGGCCTGACGCCGGGGCCGGAAATGCTGACCACCAACCTCAACATGACCTATTTTCTGATCGCCGTCGCGATTGTCAGCAAGGTGGTTGCCTTGCCAGTATCGCTGCTGATCGGCCCACGCATGGCGATTGTGACCAAAATTCCCGGAACCCTGATGGCACCTGGCATCGTTGCGATCTCTTTTGTGGGTGCCTACGCGGTCGGAGGCTCATACTGGGATGTGGTGATTGCGCTGCTGTTTGGGCTGATCGGTATTCTGATGAAACAGTTCGGTTATTCCCGCATCGCGCTGATCATTGCTCTGGTGCTGGGCGGGTTGGTGGAAGCCTCCTATCACCAGACCATGGCTGCGTTTGGCTGGGAAGCGTTCTTTAACCGCTCCATCTCCCTTACGTTGCTCGGCCTGACAGTGCTTTCGCTGTTATGGCCGTGGCTGCGGACATTAAACGCCGTCAAGCGTGTGCTCGGAGGCTCTCATGATGCAGCTTAACGCAAGAACCGCGTTTTCCTTTCTGATCTGCGCGCTTACGTCGGTTGTGCTGTTCCATACATTCGATCTCCGGTCCGATGCCGCCCTAGTTCCCAGGGTGATCGGTGTGCCTCTGCTGATTCTGGCGGGGTTCCAGTTTGCGTGTGATCTGTTCCCCGCCCTCGGCACGCGCTTCTCGTTCGCGGATACAGAAAAGGGAGGCATGGACAACGCCGCAGACAACGAGGGCTTCGGCCTCAAGGGCAACTACCTGTTCATTGCCTGGATGGTGCTGTTTGTGCTGGCGATCTATTTCACCGGCGTGATTGCCGCCACCGTGATCTCGTTCCTGCTCTATCTCAAGTTCATGATCAAGCAGAGCTGGCTGCTGTCCGTTTTGTACTCGCTGTTCTTTGCGCTGAGCGTTTACCTGATATTCGTTCAGGGCATGGGAGTCTATTACTTCACCAGCCCGGTGGGATGAGAGTTGGCTGCCTATTAAGTAAAAGGTATTCAAAATGACAGACAATAAAACGGTGCGCTACGGCTCGGACCTGATGGCGGAGCTGATCGCTAACCTGGATGTGCCCTTCATTGCCCTCAACCCGGGGGCTTCATTCCGGGGGCTGCACGATTCGTTGATTAACCATCCGCACCGGGAAATGCCCGAACTGATCACTTGCACCCACGAAGAAATATCGGTGGACATAACCCACGGCTACGCCAAGGCAACCGGTAAAGTCATGGCGGCGGCTATCCACAATGTGGTGGGCCTGCAGCATGCGACCATGGCAATTTACGATGCCTGGTGTGACCGGGTCCCGGTCCTGCTGTTTGGTGGCACCGGACCCATGCCGGTAGAGAAGCGGCGGCCTGGCTCGGACTGGCTTCATACGGCGCTGGTTCAGGGCAATCTGATTCGGGATTTCGTCAAATGGGATGATCAGCCAGCATCGGTTCAAAGCCTTAGCGATTCCATCTATCGGGCGCACCGTCTGGCGGTCACCGAACCGGCGGGGCCCGTCTATGTCTGTTTCGATGCGATGCTTCAGGAAGCGCCGATTGAACAGGAAGAGCTTGATAGCGTTCCTGCTCTGACTAACCCGCCCGGCCCTGAGGCCTATTCGCCAGGGACGCCCCCAGGACCTTCGCCGGCGGTCACCGCGCGTTTGGTTGAAGCGCTGGAGGGCGCCAAGTGGCCGGTCATTATCGCCGATTACACGGCCCGGTCCGATGAAGCGTTTCACGCCCTGGCTCAGCTCGCTGAGGACTGGGCGATTCCGGTGATTGATCAGGGTAGCCGATTCAATATGGCGACCGACCATCCGATGAATCTCAGTGGCGCCAATTTCGAGGTTCTGGAACGGGCCGACGTTGTGATCGCTCTGGACATGAAGGATCTGTACGGGGCCCTGTCGCGAATCGAGCGCACGATTCGTACCACGGAACCGGTACTGCAGCCATCCGCCCGGGTCTTTGCGGTCAGCCTGATGGACTATACCACCCGTGCCTGGTCCGCGGATTTCCAGCGCCTCTTCCCAACGGAGATGAACATTCTTGCGGACACTCAGGTTCTGCTGCCGGTGTTGCGAGAGGCTCTGTCCGCCCGCCCGCTGCCTGCCGTGGTTGAGTCTCGCCGCAAGACGGTTACCGACTGGCACGCCAGCCTGCGCGAGCAGTGGAAACAGAAGGCGGTCAAGAAACGCACGGAGACGCCGATCGCCACGGCGGTCATGGCGGACGAACTCTGGACCTTGCTGAAGGACGAAGACTTCGTGCTTGCCAATGGCAACCTGAGGGGCTGGGTGCAGAAGATTTTCACCATGAGCTCCCCGCGCCAGTATCTGGGTGCCTCCGGTGGCGGCGGCCTCGGCTATGGCATCGGTGCCACCATCGGTGCCTGCCTGGCCCACCGCGGGTCGGAAAAAATTGTGGTGGATATTCAGTCCGACGGTGACCTTCTGTTTACACCGGGGGGACTCTGGACCCTGGCCCACCACGAACTGCCCGCACTGATCGTGATGTTCAATAACCGTTCCTATTACAACTCTGAGGAACACCAGATCAACATTGCCCGTCATCGCGGCCGCAATGTTGAGCGCACCTCGATCGGTACCACGATTGTTGACCCACCGGTGGACTTTGCGGCCATGGCGGAATCGATGGGCGTTGCCGGTATCGGCCCGATTGAAAACGTTGAAGACATCGCGCCAGCGTTGAAAAAGGCACTCGCAATCGTGAAAAACGAGCGCCGTTCCGTATTGGTGGATGTTGTAACTCAGGCTAAATGAAGGGAGAACGAGCGGATGGCCATTAATCTGAAAGCATACGGAAAGACCGTATTGGAAGAGGCAGAACGAGAGACCGAAGGATGGCAGATGACCATCAACGGGAAGTTCGTAAAGAGCCAGTCGGGAAAGACCTATACCACCATCAACCCATCAACGAATCAGCCCCTGGCCGACGTGCCTTTTGCCACAGCGGAGGATGTGGAATCCGCTGTGGCTTCGGCCAAGGCGGCGTTTCCCGGCTGGAAAAAACTCCACGTGGATGAACGTGGCAAGATGCTCAAGGCGCTTTCCCGCGCCGTCCGCGAGCGGGCGGAAATGTTTGGCATGCTCGACGCGCTGGATTGCGGTAACCCCTACCAGGCGATGGTGGACGATGCCAATAAAGGCGCCGGTCTGCTGGAGCATTTCTCCAATATGGGGATGGAATTGAAGGGCCAGACCGTTCCGACCCCGGGCGGTGGCCTCAACTATACCCGCCTGGAACCTTTTGGCGTGGTGGCCCGCATTCTTCCATTCAACCATCCGATTTCCTTCGCAGTGGGAAAGATTGCGTCTGCCCTGATCGCAGGCAATACCGTGGTGATGAAAATTGCCGACCAGACGCCCCTCAGCGCCTTGCTGTTCGGCAAACTGATTCAGGAGCACTTGCCGCCCGGCGTGGTCAACGTGATCACCGGTGACGGGGCTACTACGGGGGCTTCTCTGGTGTCTCACCCCAACATTCACCGAATCGCATTCACCGGCTCGGTCGCCACTGGAAATCTGATCAGCCAGCAGGCGGGTATTGCGGTGCTCAGCCTGGAACTGGGTGGTAAGAACCCGCTGATTATCTATCCCGATGTTGATGTGCAGAAGGTCGCCGATGCGGCAGTCGCGGGCATGAACTTCACCCGCTCACAGGGGCAGTCCTGTGGTTCCAATTCCCGAGTGTTTGTCCATCGTGATCTGCACGACGAATTCGTCAGCGAGGTAGTCAAACGAGTGGAAAAAATCAAGGTCGGTCACGCGGACGCAGACGATACCGAGATGGGCCCGGTCGTCACGCGCCAGCACTATGATCGCGTTATGCATTACATCGACTCGGCGAAATCCGAGGGCGCCAAACTTGTGACCGGCGGCGGCCATGCTAAGGGTGAAGACCTGGCGGATGGGTATTTTATTGAGCCCACAGTGTTTGATGAGGTCACCCACGACATGACCATCGCCCGCGAAGAAATTTTTGGCCCGGTTATGAGCATTCTGGTCTGGGACGACGAAGCCAGAATGATGGAACAGGTTAACGGTGTGGAATACGGCCTGTGCGCCAACATCTGGACCAATGACATCTCAACGGCCCTGCGCATTGGCGACGAGATTGAGGCGGGATACGTCTGGATCAATGGCCATGGAGGCAAGCGCTTCAAAGGCGCGCCCTTCGGCGGCGTGAAAAACAGCGGTATCGGCCGGGAGCATGACACCAGCGAGATCCGCAGCTTTACCCAGGAAAAGAACATAAACGTCCGTTATTGACCGGCCTCTGGGCAATTGACGAGTGAATTGAAGAGTATATGGAAGCGCGGTAACACGCAGTTATCCCAGCCGGGCGACCCGCCTTGCTGGTCATCACGGATTATTGGGAGACAGCTATGCTAGGTGGTGTATTTGCGATCCTGGCCGCCGCCAGTTTTGGATTTAATAACGCAGCCTTGCGACGAGGCGTTTTAAGTGGCTCGGTGTTTCAGGCCCTGGCCATCACCGTTCCGATGGGTGTGCCGCTGTTTTTGCTGGCTGGTATAGCCACCGGTCATATTGACAAGCTGTGGTCGTTCCCTGCCGAAGGCTACTTTTGGCTGGCCGCAGCGGGGGTGATGCACTTTGTCTGGGGGCGTTACTGTAATTACCGGTCTACCAAAGCTATTGGCGGCAACTTGTCCGGTCCCTGGAAACAGGCGCAGCTGATTATCGCCCTGATTCTGGCGATACTGCTACTGGGCGAAACCCTGACACCGCTCAAGATTCTGGGCATCGTGCTGATCGTAAGTGGCGTCGTCGCCACCAGTCGCGCCAAGCACAAGAAAAAGCCCAAAGCCAAGGACGCGGACGAAGGCGAGTCGTCAGATAAACCGAAGAAGTCAAAACTGCCGGATTTTGAGCCCAATTATGCCGAGGGCTACACCTTCGCACTGCTGTCTGCCACCGGATACGGCATCAGCCCGGTACTGGTGCGCATGGGCCTGGAGAATCAGGGGCCGGGCTTCAGCATTGCCGGCGGCCTGATTTCCTATACGGCTGCGGCAATTGTGGTAGGCGTTATCATTCTGGTCACAAAACAGTGGGGACACATCCGGTCAATGCAGCCGGTAGCGGCCAAATGGTTCTCCCTGGCTGGGGCTCTGGTTGGCCTGTCGCAGGGGCTCAGGTATACCGCGCTGGCGATTGCGCCGGTCACGGTGGTCACTCCGATCCAATCCACGTCCGCCGTTTTCCGTGTGTTGTTCGGTTGGTTGATCAACCGTGAACACGAAGTATTCGGCCTATGGGTGTACCTCGGTGTCCTGCTCTCCATGGGCGGTGTTGTCGCGCTCACGCTGAGCACTGAGATCATCCTCGCCAACCTTGATCTGCCGCAGGTGCTGGTGGATATTGCCGGTTGGCAGTGGCCATGATCCGGGCTCCTATGACCAACACTCGCGGGCAAATGGATCGATATTCCGATGTCTGACGCGCTAACAGGACAGCTATTGGCGCTGCTGTCGGCAGTGGCCTTTGCGTGCAGCAACGTGTTTATTTCCAAGGGCGCGAGCGGCGGTGGTGACCGGGGTGTGATGTTTTCTGTTCTGGTCACCATGGTGTTTTCCGGTCTGCTCTGGCTGACCCTCGAGGGTGGCAGCCTGGGTACCGGTAATCCGGACGAATGGTGGGCCGGTATTGGCTGGTTTGTGTTGGCCGGCATACTGGCCATGGTATTCGGGCGTACGTTTCTGTTTGCCTCGATTCGTAAACTGGGAGTCACCCGCGCAAGTGCCGTTAAACGGCTGAACCCCTTCTTCTCCGTGCTGTTCGCGTTTGCCCTTTTGGGCGAGCCCATTACCGGCCTGGACGGACTTGGTATTGTCGGTATTGCGTTGGCATTCGGGCTGCTGATCCGCCGGTCATTTCAGCGCAGTGCGGCCGATATCGAGGCGCAAGCGGCGCCACCCTCGCTGGCAAGCTACGGCTGGGGCGTGGGGTCGGCCCTGTCCTACGCGCTCGCGTACATAACCCGCAAATATGGCCTGCTTCTGGTGGCTGCACCGGCGTTTGGAACCATGGTCAGCGCCGTATCCGGTTTCACGTTTTTCGTGATTGCCGCCATCTTCGTCTCCCAGTATCGGGTGAACTTCCGCAATATGTTCCGCAATCTGAATGTCTGGCTCGTGCTGGCCGCCTTCACGGTTTCTTTGGGCCAGATTCTTCTGTTTGCTGCGCTCTTTTACGAAAAAGTCTCGACCGTTGTGATGATTGCATCGCTGGAAATATTCATTGCCTCCTTTCTGTCCGTGGTGGTTTTTCGAACCGAGGCTCGACCGGATCTGGAAACTTATATTGCTGCGACCATTGCCACTGCAGGCGTCATTGCCATTGCCTGGAACTGAGCCTTTCGGCCCGGAAATCACCTTGCGGACATATCGATTCCGATATGATTCTGAACGATAAAGCGATCAGTATTGCGATAAAACCTGTGTGATACTAAAACTGTTAGAATAGGAACGGCGTTCCCGAAATGGGTCGACGCCCAATGAATTCACGAGGGTAAGTATGTCAAAGCTTAGGCTATCACTCGGATGCTGGGACTATGATCGAACGCGTGCGCTGATGGACGGCAGTGTTCAGCCAGACGGTATTGATCTGAACTATCTGAACATGCCCGTTGAGGAAACCTTTTTCAGAATGTTGCGTCACCGGGAATTCGACGCGGCGGAAATGTCGCTGTCGTCCTACGTGGTGTCGCTGTTTTCGGAAGAGCGTCCGTTCATTGCCATCCCGGTGTTTCCTTCACGGTTTTTCCGGCACTCGTCGATTTACGTCAACGCAGACGCCGGTATCCGTAAGCCCGGTGATCTGGTTGGTAAACGTATTGGCACTCCTGAATATCAGATGACAGCCCCTGTATGGATTCGCGGCATTCTTTCTGACGAGTACAAGGTGCCGGTCGAGAGCGTGTTGTACATGACCGGTGGCGAAGAAGAGCCAAATCGCCCTGAGAAGCTCAAGCTCAACCTGCCGGATACCATCAAGGTAGAGCGAATCGGGCCCGACAAAACTCTGGCACGAATGCTGTTGGATGGTGAAATTGATGCGCTGCACACCGCGCGAGCACCGTCCACCTTTTATGACGGCAGCGGCCGGGTAGTGCGGCTGTTTGAAGATTACCCAGCTGTCGAGCTGGAATATTACAAACGTACGGGCATCTTTCCAATCATGCATTGCGTCGTGATTCGGCGTGAAGTTTACGAGCAGAACCGATGGGTCGCGCAGTCGCTGTTCAAGGCGTTCAAAGAAGCCCAGAAAAAAACCTATCAGGACATGCACGAAACCGCGGCACACAAAACCATGTTGCCATGGCTTTCAGCCCACGTTGAGGAAGCCCGGCGAGAATTGGGTGAGGATTTCTGGTCGTACGGCTTCAACGAGAACCGGGAAACGATTTCCACTTTTCTACGGTACCACTACGAGCAGGGGCTCTCGAAGCAGTTACTGACGCCCGAAGATCTTTTTGCACCGGAAGCTCTGGAATCGTTTGTGATCTGATCACGGGCTACTCCAATAGCTGCCAAATTAGACAAGGAGCAAACTATGACCATAAAGCGGATACACAGCGGTAAGCGAATAAGTCGTGTTGTCGTTCACAATGGCATTGCTTATCTGGCGGGTTTGCAGGCTCTTAAAAACCGGGGTGGAAGTGTCGCTGAACAGACCCAGGATGTGCTCGCAATGATTGATCGGCTGCTTGGTGAGGCAGGTACGGACAAGCGAAACCTGCTGACGGCAACGGTTTGGCTGGCGGATATCAGGACCGCTGAGGAAATGAACCAGGTCTGGGACGAATGGGTGCCAGACGGCTGCTCGCCGGCCCGTGCCACAGTCGAGGGTAAGCCCGCATCGGCCGAACACAAGGTGAAAATTGCGGTGACGGCGGCGATCACCCAGTAAACGCAAACACAATTGCCATTACGAATACAAAAAGGTATCACCATGAAACTTACAACAAAAATTCTGAGTCTTTTGCTCCTTGCATTTGGCCTGTCCCTCAACGCCCACGCCTTCCCCGATGAAGACGTTTCCATCGTTATTCCCTACAGCCCGGGGGGCGGTTTTGATCGCGCGGTTCGGGCCTTTGCCCCGCAATTTGGTGAACATCTTGGCGGTGAGGTCAACGTATTGCCGCGCAATGTTCCCGGCGCTGGCGGACGTCGTGGAACCACCATGGTGTATCGCGCAGACCCGGACGGTTACACCATCGGAATAATCAACCTGCCGGGTTTTGCGTTGCCGCGAATCCTGGGTGAGCCGGCGGAGTACGACCTGCGGGAAATGACCTGGATTGGACGGATTGAAGCCCAGGCATACGTCCTGCTGGTGTCGGGAAGCTCTGACATCACTTCCGTCGAGGACCTGCGTCAGCTTGACGAGATAACCTTCACATCCACTGGTTACGGATCTACCGTACTGGCCGCCACCCAAATTGTTGCCAGTGCCCTTGGTCTCCAGAAAAAGAATCCGATTTACCTGGCGGGGTATTCAGGTACATCGGACTCGCTGGTTGCCCTGGTCCGTGGCGACGGTAATGCGGCGATGGCACCGATTTCGTCAGCGGCCAAGTACGTTGAATCCGGCGATCTCAGAGCGCTTGCAGTGACGGGTGATTCCAGCCCGCTTGAAGGCGTACCCACGTTCGCCGAAGCCGGTTACCCGGAGTTGACGCCGCTGGATCTTCAGCGCGCGCTGGCGGGACCGCCTGACATGGATCCGGAGGTCGTCAAGGTGCTTCGTGAGGCGTTCGATAAAACCGTGAAAGATCCCAAGTTTCTGGATGCCGCCCAGAAAGCCCGCATGGATGTGGTGCCACTCGATGGCGACGCGACTGCAAAGTCTCTTAAAGAGTCCTTTGAGTTTTACGAAAAATTCAAGGCGGACCTGCGAAACCCCAACGCTCTATAACCTGGCGTAACCTCCATGTTTGATTCAGTCTTTACCGCCGCGAGTTACCTCGCGGACGGTATGAACCTTCTTTTCCTGCTGCTCGGTGTGGTGGTCGGTGTCGTGTTCGGGATCATCCCGGGGCTTGGCGGGGCGACAGCCATTGCACTGTTGCTTCCGCTGACCTTTGGTATGCAGGCAGAGCAGGCCATTACCCTGATGGGTGGGGTCATGGGCGCTGTCACCATTGGCGGCTCCATTACCGCGATCCTGCTGAACACACCAGGTACAGCGCCCAACGCGGCCACCTGCTTCGATGGTTATCCGCTGACCCGCAAGGGCAAGGCTGGCGTGGCCATTGGTGCTGCAGTCACGGCATCGTCGGTGGGTGGTGTGATTGGCGCTCTGATTCTGATCATGCTGTTGCCGGTTGCCAAGAGCATCATTCTGTTTTTTGGCCCGCCCGCCTATTTCATGCTCGCGTTGCTGGGACTGACGGCGCTGACGGCGGCCAGCAGCAATCTTCTTCGAGGGCTCATTGGCGCCTGTCTGGGCCTGTTCATCGGGTTCGTTGGCTACGACGACCTGGGCGGTGTTACCCGCTACACCGGCGGTATCGATTACCTGTGGGATGGCCTGTCGATCGTGCCGGTACTGATCGGTCTGTTTGCGATTGCGGAGATGCTGAAGCTGTATGTTGACGGTGGCACTATCGCAAAATCTGGCGACATGGACAGCGTGGGAGTATCCGGAACACTAGAGGGCATCAAATCAGCTTTTCGACATTTCAAAGTAATCCTGAGTGGATCTGCCATAGGCTCGGTGATTGGAACTGTGCCGGGGGTTGGCGGCACCGTGGCCTCCTTTCTGTCCTACTCCTTTACGTTGCAGACCAGCAAAAACAAGGAAGAGTTTGGCAAAGGCGATGTTCGCGGTGTGATCGCCCCTGAAGCGTCCAATAATGCCAAAGACGGTGGCGCGCTGATACCCACGCTGGCTTTTGGCATTCCCGGCAGCGCCGAGATGGCCCTTTTCCTGGGGGTGCTGGTGCTGCACGGCATGGACCCGGGGCCGATGTTGCTGCTGGAACGCGAATTCACCATCTTTGTGCTGATTCTGGCGCTTTTGGCGGCGACGGTGGCCAGCGGAATCATTGTGTTGTTGACGGCTCGTTACCTGATCAAGGTCACCTACATCGATACCTCCATTCTGATTCCGTCAGTGATTGTCATCTCCCTGGTTGGCGCCTACGCGCTGCACAACTCCATCGGTGATGTGTTTGCCGCTGCGTTCTTTGGCGTGCTGGGCTATCTGATGCATCGCTTTGACTATCCCAGGATCACGCTGGTGATCGCGCTGGTGCTGGGGGGGCTCATGGAAAGAAATTACTTCCAGACGTCACTGATGTATCGCGGTGACTGGTCCAAGGCCTTTGGCGATACTCCGTTTGTTATTCTCCTCGGGCTGGTGGTAGTGGCGTTGTTGATGCCGATGATCTCCAAAGCACTGAAGCGCAAAACAGGACAGAAAGCATGATGGTTCGATTGTTGAACTCGGGGCTGATCGTGGCGGCGGTGATGGTGCTTTGCGCGATATCGGTCCTGATTGCCGCCTATTCGTATCAGGGCATCAGCGGTACTTTCCCGCAACTTGTGGGCTGGATTTTTCTCGGGTTGGCGCTGCTGGAACTGACTGTGCAAGTGGTTGCGGTGATGCGACCGCCGAAGGAACGCCAGGCGGCGGTTGAGGACGAGATGGCCGGCGTGAGTGTGGTGAAAGAACTCAAGGCCGTGGGCTGGTTAGGGGGGCTTTTGCTGGCCCTCTATCTGGTCGGGTTTCTGATCAGTACACCGCTTTACGTCTTTGCTTTCCTCAGGTTCTCCGGTCGGTTATCACTGCCTATGTGCGCCGCTGTGGCTGCCGGGGCAACGGCATTTGTTTTCGTTGTCTTTGTTCAGTTGCTGGAATACAAGCTGTTCCCCGGTGTGCTATTGATGGGGTGAGCGGCTCGCAACCCCAGGTGTTGTTGACGCTTCACCTGGGGTTGGTTCGGAAGGTCTTGTTTCCCGGCCTAGTCCCTGGGTTTGTGATGAATCCGTTCCGGCGCTTTGGCGCCGTCCATCGTGTCGTTGAAAATTAGTGATTTAATGGTGACAGGCATGGTGTTGGACGGCCTGCGGATGCGCCCTATATCTATATAGTCAAAGTCTGACAGTGCGACCCCGTCAATCACCAGTATGTCATTATCAATGCTCAGGTCCTGCTGCAGAATGGCGCCCAGGTTCAGCGCGATGTCTGCATCCAGCACGATGAAGAGCGGCTTGCCGCTTGCAATTCGGTCGGCTGCACCTTCGCGGATACCTTCGGCCAACGCCCGCATGCGCTGATATTCCGGTGTGCCGTCCCAGTGAAAGGCCAACACCAGATCATCACTTGCGGCATCGATCTCGAAGGCTTCGATATGCTGACGCAGCTTGGCGCCCAATTCCTGAGGGTTGAATTGGTCGGTGAAGTCGAACTCGGGACGGAGTACCGGTAGGTTTCGCTGGGGCAGCAGGGCATCGTAATCGGTTGCAAAACAGGTGTTGCCACTTAACTGGGTGGTATATTCAGAGGCGCCGAGGGCGGTAGAGCGAATACCCTGGCTGTCCGGTAGCAAGTTCCAGGACAGTTCGCCCGAATCAATCCGGTCACGCAATGCGTGGCCCAGGCGTTGTCCGAGATCGCCGAAGTCCCGCTCTTCGCGTCGATAGACAAACTCCGCAACCCCGCCCGAAAACACCATGCTTTTCGCCCGGCGCAAGAGCTCGTCGGGAATGGGGTCTGTCAAGTAAAGCTCGGCGGCGTCCGGCGGCACCGGCGTGCAGGTCAGAACCTGAATTAACGTACTGGCCATGGTTTGGGCCACCTGGTCCAACTGCTCGGGGTCAACCCGATCGCCGACGTGCCAGTTAAAACCGGCCCGGGCGGCGTGCGTTCGACCGGCCGGATCAATGCGGGCAAGCGTCCCATCGGGGTCAGTCGCCAGCAGTCGACCGCCAATGTGAACGGCACCGGTAGCCAGCACTTTGCCGTTTTCCAGTACGCTGAGTTTTGTGGTGCCCCCACCAATGTCGATGTTCAGAATACATTCGTCGCGGTCAAACGAGGCTCTGGCCGCCCCGGAACCGAACGCAGCGAGCCGGGCCTCCATGTGATGGCCTGCGGTCGCGCACACCAGATCACCGCATTTCTCCGAAAGGATGCTTGCAATTCGCGAGGCATTTTCCCGTCGCAGGGCCTCGCCGGTGAGAATCACCACACCGGTATCAATGTCTTCGGGGCGAACCCGGGCGAAGTTGTAGGCATTGTCGACGATTTCACCCAGCGCCCGGTCATCGATCAGGGTCTCGCTCCGGTAGGGCGTCAGGCTCACCGGCGATTCATAGAAGGTTTCGCGGTCAATGATGATATAGCGGCTGGACAGGTCGACCGACTGTCGCTGTAACTGGACTCTTGAAAATAACACCTGGGTGCCAGCTGATCCGATGTCAATTCCGACGCTCCAGAGAGTGACGTTGTCCCGCTGCCACAAAGGGTTTTCTTCAATGGGCCCATCATCCTGCGGGATGTGGTGGTCATGATCGTGATGATGGCCATGGGCGTGGCCGTGGCTGTGGCCGTGTTGATGGCCGTGATCGTCCTTCATGGATGCGCTCCCGTCTGCCGGTCAATGCTTGTTTTAAACGTCAATTCTAGCACTGGGTCAAAATATATGGAACGATGTTCCTTTATGTGGAAAATATACAGGGTGGCTGTTTTGGCGCCAACCCCCGGTATCACAGGCTTGAGCCTGTTAAATGGCATTCGTAGTTAAAGGAATGGCGTTCCAGTTTACTTGACGTTTTGGGATTCTCTGTGGGATATTCCGTATGGAGGACCGGCGTTCCAGTTTATTTTTATTGAGCCGGTCATCGGACACGCATGATTTCATGGGCTGGCGCATCGGTTTCATCGATCGGGTGCGTGGTCATCACCATCAGAATGTAACGAGGTCGACACAATGGCGAGAAAAGACGCAATCGTCTCCGACGAAATTGCCAAAAAATTCGCGACGGAAAAAGAAACACCCTATACGCGCTGGGTCGCGGATCAGGGATTGGAAATCATCGACGGTATCTATGTACCGGATCTGAACACGGTGGAATTGAAGCCTTGGGACAGTCGCGGTGGTAAAGGCGTCTTTATTAACCATGACGCCTCCAGAACCACGAACGACTGCTATGTGTGCGAGATTCCCTCCGGTGGAAAGCTTGCGCCCCAGCGCCAGCTGTTCGAGGAAATGATCATGATTCTGGACGGTCGTGGTTCTACCACCGTCTGGAACGATGCAGGACAGAAAGTAACGTTCGAGTGGGAAACCGGCGCGCTGTTTGCCGTGCCGCTGAACACCTGGTTCCAGCATTTCAACGGATCAGGTCAGAAGCCCGCGCGCTTTGTGTCGGTGACCAATATGCCACCGATCATGAACCTGTATGAAGAGAACGATTTCATCTTCAATACGGAATACGACTTCAAGAGCCGTTTCTCTGGTGAGTCGGATTATTTTTCGCCAAAGGACGAGCTGAACGGGTTCAGGCTGGAGACCAACTTTGTTGCTGACGCTGTGAATCTGCCTCTGGTTGAGGCTAAAGAGCGTGGCGCAGGCGGCGGACACATCCGCTTCAACCTGGCGAAGAGTTCCATGAACGCGCACATCTCCCAGTTCCCGGTTGGTACTTACAAGAAAGCCCACGCCCACGGCCCGGGTGCTCACGTGATCATTCTGGCGGGTGAGGGGTACTCACTGATGTGGCCTGAGGGTGAGGAGCCCAAGCGCTACGACTGGAAACCCGGCACGCTGATCACGCCCCCGAATATGTGGTTCCACCAACACTTCAATACCGGTGAAACCCCGGCGCGCTATCTTGCGTTCAAATACGAGGGTGTGGCTTTCCGCAACGCTCAGGGTGTTCCCAAGGCCTGGATCAGCCGTCGTATTGGCGGCCACCAGATCGACTACGCGGATGAGAGCAACACCGTGCGAACTCTGTTTGCAGACGCGCTGGCTGAGAAAGGGCTCACGTCGCAGATGGAATCGGCCTATGAGGCCGAGAAGGAGCATCTGCCACCGCTCTAAGCCAGCGGTAATAAGCGCGCTTCGGTCGAGTCCGGAGCGCGCTCGTTGAAAACCGGCTAATATAACGAAAACGTGTTCTGAGGAAGGCGCCGATTGGGTCTTGGTTTTGACTCAGGTCCAATCGGTGTCTCCCTGTGAACTTGGCGCTTGCCTTGGCGCAAGGGCGCTTTGTGGTCAACCGTTTGATCCAGCGCGCCCGACCCTTTCCGACCATTTGGTGATTTAAAATCGCCCTTCCTCCCTATGCTCAGATCGTGCCCCGAATCCTCTCACGTTGATTTGGTTGCTGGTGTCGTGCAGGCAGAAATTTATATTAATAAAGCTATATGAAAAACCTGAAACGCTATTTGTTCTTGCGGGTATTCGGTGTTGAATTGATAAGACAGCAGGTAAAAGACTTTATATCGGCACAACAAAAACAATGAATATATAAAGGGGAAAATTATGTTCCGTTCGATCGTTCGAATGACAGCCGCCTTTACTCTGGCGACGGTCACACTTGCAAGCCCGGTTTATGCCCAAAGTGATGAGGCATTTTACGACGGCAAAATCATTTCATTTCTCAGTGGTCACTCCGCCGGGGGTGGCTATGACACTTACGTCAGAACACTTGCGCGCCACCTCGGCAAACACATTCCCGGCAACCCACAGGTTGTGGTGCGGAATGTACCGGGTGCTGGAAGTCTGGTGCTCACCAATCAGGTTGCCAATACCCTGGAATCCGACGGCACGGTCATTGCGAGTGTAGCCCGCGGTATGGCTTTCGAACCGCTTTTCGGTAATGAGCAGGCGCTTTACAAGCCGGGAGAAATGAACTGGCTGGGTAGTCTTAACAATGAAACCAGCCTGTGTGTGGCCTGGCATGAAGCCAAGGTTAAAAACTGGCAGGACCTTAAAACCGAGGCGTTGTCCGTTGGTTCAACCGGCGCCGGGGCGGATACCAACCTATTCCCGAAAGTGCTGAGCGACCTGTTTGGCTTCAAGTTCAACATCATCGCCGGTTACCCGGGCGGCAACGATGTCATGCTGGCGATGGAGAGGGGCGAAGTTGAAGGTCGCTGCGGCTGGTCCTGGAGTAGTGCAAAATCGACTCGCGGAGAATGGATTGCCCAACTGAACGAGGGTATGGAGCAGGGCAAAGTCAATATTCTGTTCCAGATGTCGCTTAAGAAGCACTCCGACCTTCCGGATGTTCCGCTGGTCACTGAATTTGCAGAAACTGAAAAGCAACGGCAGGTGCTGAACCTGTTGTTTGCCCGCCAGGTCATGGGTCGGCCGGTGGTGGCGCCTCCCGGTGTGCCCGAAGCCCGAGTCGCGATGTTGCGCAAGGCCATCGCCATGGCCGTCGAGGACCCTGAGTTCCTTAAGGATGCGCAAAACCAGAGTCTGGGTATCAACTTTGTCGGCGGTGAGGAAATCCAGGCCATCGTGCAAGAGGCCTACGAGTACCCTGATGACGTGATTGCGGTCATCAAAGACGCCATGTAACGCACTGCCGTTTAACGGCCCTCCGGTGATCGTGGGGGCCGATCTGTGGACGCCGATTGGCTCCTGCGAACACCAGGTGCCAATCGGCGTCTCCAGAGCGATTGGCGCTTATCTGAATTGGCGCAGGGTACCTGGTCGCTAGCGTATTTGACCCGATAGCACACGTTTTCGAGGGTACCCCCTTTTCATCCTCTCCTCCCGCTCCGTTCCCATGAAATATTCCGGCATCCAGCCGACGTGGTTTCGATCTTCGGGGCTTTCTATAACGATTCAGCTATATCAAAAAGTGGAACTGTCATTGGTCGTGTACGGCGGCAGGTGCTTGCATGATAAGTGAGAATAACAACAAAACGGCTATTCGAGGAGAGTACTGGTGAACAGATTTTTATCTAGAACACTAACCGCATTCGGCTTGGCAGCTTTGGTCGGATTTTCAACGGCGCAGGCTCAGGACAGCGCTGAGAACTTTTACGAAGGCAAGACACTGACGCTGATGATCGGTTATTCGGCGGGTGGCGGCTACGACACCTATGCCCGCACGCTTTCGCGGCATTTGGGCAAGCATATTCCGGGCAATCCCAACGTGGTGGTGCGGAACGTGCCCGGGGCCGGAAGCCTGGTACTGACCAATCAGATTACCAATGTCGCGGAAAATGATGGGACTGTCATTGCCACTATTGGACGCGGTATGGCGTTCGAGCCGCTGTTTGGCAATGCGCAGGCCCAATTCGAGCCTGGCGAGATGAACTGGCTTGGCAGTTTGAATAACGAGACCAGCATCTGCGTTTCCTGGCATGAATCCGGAATTGATCGATGGCAGGACCTGAAAGAAACGTCCATGACTGTTGGTGGAACAGGCTCTGGCGCAGATACCGATCTTTTCCCGCGGGTACTGAGCGAAATTTTTGGTTTCAAACTGAACGTTATTTCCGGTTACCCGGGTGGCAACGATATTTTGCTGGCAATGGAACGTGGCGAGGTCATGGGGCGGTGTGGCTGGTCCTGGAGTAGCGCCAAATCTCGACGTTCGGACTGGTTTGCACAACTGAACGATGGCTCTGAACAAAGCAAGGTCAACCTGCTGTTCCAGATGTCACTGAAAAAGCACAGCGAGCTTCCTGATGTGCCTCTGGTGACTGAATTTGCTGAAACTCAAAAACAGCGCCAGGTACTCAATCTTTTGTTTGCACGGCAGGTGATGGGACGTCCTTACGTTGCGCCTCCGGGAGTTCCCGAGGACCGAGTCGCCGTCCTGCGGGAGGCGCTGGCAAAAACAGCGGAAGATCCTGCCTTCCTGGAGGACGCAGCGAACCAGGCGTTGGGTATTAATTTTGTCGGCGGTGAAGAGGTTCAGGACATCGTTCTTGAAGCGTACAAATCGCCCGATGATGTGATTGCGATTATCAAGAACGCGAACTGAAACCGGAGCAGGGCCCGGCAGGTTCTAGCGCCGGGCTCTGCAACTTTTCCCCGGAGAATTGCGAAGTTCAGCTTATATCGATCCGGTTATACAAAATACCGAAAACACCATTTGTCCTTACCCATTTTAGGTGTTGAATTGATAGGGAAGTTGGACGGTTTTTGCACAGCAGAAAAATAATCTTAAACAGAGATAAAAACGCTATGTCACCAGCCATTCATAACCCCCAGACCAGAGGCCACGAGCCTTCGAATCTGAACACCGGAAAAGGTGGTTTGGAGCGGGCTCTGGCAGCACACCTCGCCGAGCACGATTTGCGAAAGCCGCAGACCTTCCGGATGCGGGTTCGGCTGCCGAAAAACGGTCGTGGGTCGGCGTTGCTGGCGGCCACGGACCGGATGTGGGTAAACCTCAAGACTTACGCTGAGGGCGGCGAAAATACCCTGCACGCCCACACCAACGAGGACCATACGTTCATTGTTCTCCAGGGTCGGGCCACGTTTTACGGGCCGGAGGGAGAGGCAGTCACGTTTTCGCGGAATGAGGGCATTCTTTTGCCCCGAGGCTGCCGTTACTACTTCCACGCCGAGCCGGGTGAAGCGCTGGTGTTGCTGCGTGTCGGTTGCGTGGTAGATGTCGAAGCCTCTCCCTGGACGCGGACGGGTTCAGACGGTGAGCCCCTTCCCGGTTCCAGTAAAGAAAATAAATCGGTTACCACTGAATTCAGTGATGAATACTTTCAATAACAACAAAACTGTGAGGCCTCTCAACGTCTCCAAATCCGGTGAAACTACATCGTCGGTCGTTGAGTCAGCCCGCACCGTTCGGGAGTGGACACGTTCATGTCGATGTTAGACGCAGCTTGGGCAGGCTTTCTGGGCATCATGCACTGGAAAGCATTCCTGTTGATGTTGGTGGGTATTGTCATCAGCTCGACGCTGGTGGCAATGCCAGGCGTCGGCAGCAAGACCGCCATCGCGCTTTTGCTTCCGTTCGCCTTCGTCTTGGAGAAATTCGAGGCGGTCGCGCTTATCGTTAGCATTTGGGCAGTCAGCAATACCGCCAACTCCATAACCGCGATCATGTTCTCGGTGCCAGGAGGCGGCGGTTCGCAGGCGACCATTATGGATGGCTATCCCATGGCGCAACGGGGCGAGGCTGCCCGCGCACTGGCTGCGGCGTTTACCGCTTCTGCGCTGGGCGGTGTCATCGGAGCTATTGTGTTGCTGGCCGCTATTCCCGTGGTGCGACCCCTTGTCCTTTTGATGGGTGCGCCAGAGTTTTTCATGCTGACCATGATGGGCGTTGTCATGGTGGGCTCTCTGAGCGGTAATGCGCCGCTCAAAGGTATCGCGGTGGGTGCGCTTGGCCTGGCTATTTCGATGATGGGCATTCATTCGCTGAGCGGTGTGCCGCGCTATACCTTTGACTCGGTCTATCTGTTCGACGGGATCGGGCTTGTGCCCCTGACCATCGGCTTGTTTGCCATACCGGAACTGATCTTCATGGCATCCCGTGGTCAGGGGGTTTCCAACGTGGAACTTGGAAACCTGAGCGAGGGCCGTCGGCAGGGAATCAAGGATGCATTCACACACTGGTGGCTGGTCGTACGCAGTGCGTTCGTCGGGGTCTGGGTTGGCATTATCCCGGGGCTGGGATCGTCCGTAGCCGACTGGTTTGCCTATGGGCATGCCAGGCAGACCTGCAAGGGTGCCAGCGAAACCTTCGGCAAGGGCGATGTTCGAGGGGTTATCGCAGTCGATGCCGCTACCAATGCAAAAGAGGGGGGTGCTCTGATTCCGACGCTCGCGTTCGGCATTCCCGGCAGCAGTACTCTGGCATTGATCTTCGGTGGGCTGCTGATCGTTGGTATCAAGCCGGGCCGGGAGATCCTGACGACCCAACTGGATGTCACGTTTTCCATCATCTGGCTTCTGATTATTGCTTCGATCATCACCACTTTGTTGTGCCTGTTGTTCACCCGGCAACTTGCGATGGCGACCATGTTGCGGCCGAGTGTTCTTGTCCCCGTGATTCTGGCGATGGCTGTGTTGGGCAGTTTTGCCAACTCGAACCGCATCGATGATGTTGTCGTCATGATGGGCTTCGGCATCGTGGGGTATGTCCTTCGAGCCGGTGGCTGGCCGCGCCCGCCACTGCTATTGGGAGTCGTGCTCGGGCCGCTGGCCGAAAACTTCCTTTGGACATCTTTCCAGGTATACGGGTTTGGTTTTCTGGCGAGGCCGGGTGCGTTAACTCTCATGGTGGTTTTGGTGGTTATCGTGGCATACCCCTCCCTGATGCGCCGGTGGTATGGCTCAACAAACGATCGCCGTGACCCGAAGGAGGCCAAGCAATGAGCTATCTGCCGAGATCTTCACTTGTAACCCTGGGCATGCTCCTGATTTTTGCCTACGTCATCTACGAGGCGGCCGGCAAACCAATGCAGGCAAAGCTCTTTCCCATGACGGTTGGCATTCTTGGGCTCCTACTGATCTCGATCCAGCTTGGGCGCGAGCTTTGGACGGCGTGGAGAACAGACGAAACACAAACGAATCGAAAAACCAACCAGCAGGATGGCGCAGCCGATTTTGCGATAACCGATGTCGAGAAATCACGCATCGGGCGGCTAAGAGCCGCTGAACAGTTCTGCTGGCTGGCGGGTTTGCTGCTCGGGCTGTTCCTGATTGGGTTTTATATTTCAGTACCGCTCATGGTGGGACTCTACCTGTGGCGGCACCAGGAACGCCCCATGTTTGTTATTGCCATGACTGCAGGTGTTGCCGCCGTGGTATGGGGGATTTTCAACCAACTGCTGAATTTGCCTTTTCCCCAGGGGCTGATTCTGGAGTGGCTCTCATGAGAGGCACAGTCCATCCGGCGACTTTCGACGGGTGATGCATGGCGCATCAGCGTTTGGATCGCGATTCAAACGCAATCACAGGGGTAGAAATGAAAGTGCTAACGAGTAAAAACAACAAAACCGATAGAGAGGATTCAACCATGGTTAAAACGACAAAAAAATGCATTGGTTTTCTTTTCACAGTGATGGCGCTGGTCGCAGCCGGCGGGGCTTTCTCATCATCAGCGCTGGCCCAGGACGACAGTGCGGTTGCCGATTTCTACAAAGGTAAGACCGTTTCGGTTGTCATTCGGTCAACGCCGGGAGGTGGCTACGACTTTTACGGCAGGCTGGTCGCCCGTCACATCGGAAAATACATTCCGGGTAACCCGGATGTGATTGCCGTTAATCGGCCCGGTGCGGGCGGTTTGGTGGCGACCAACTACATGTTCAACCGTGCGCCGAAAGACGGTACTGAAATCCTTATTCCAGCCCGTGAACTGGCGGTCTCTGAAAGACTCGGTGGGTCCGAAATTCGCTACAAGACCCTGGAGTTTGGTCCTCTGGGCAGCGTCTCCAAATCCACCAGGGTTTGGTTGGCGGGGCCAGATGTGCCTGTGAATAACCTGGAAGATCTTAAAAACTACCGTGAAAACCACGGGCGCGATTTCAGCTTTGCCGTTAGTGGGCGGTCTGCAGGCTCTTACCAGCTGGCTTTGATGCTGGAGGAATCCGGATACCCGGTAAAAATCATTACCGGGTATGAAGGCACTTCCGATCAGACCCTTGCGGTTCTCCGCGATGAGGCACAAGGCACCATCAATACCTATGGCAGTGCCCTTGACCAGATCAACGATGAGGGCTTCAAGGTGATTAGCAAACTGGGCAGTCACCCAGACATCGACAATGTTGAAAACGTGAAGACTGCGCTTACCGGTAAGTGGCTGCAGGTGGCGGAGGTTCTGGAAGGTCAGATGTTGGTGGGCCGCCCGTTCTTTACAGCGCCTGGTGTGCCTGAGGATCGCCTGAAAGCTTTGCAGGATGCCTTCTACAAGGTGGTCCAGGATCCAGAGGCAGCCGAGGAAGCCAAGCGCGCAGGCCGTCCTTGGGGCGATTACGCCAGCCCTGCGGAGATGACGGATGCCTACGAGAAACTGTTTGCAGCGCCAGACGAAGTCGTTGAACTGCTGGGCACCGAGTGATGACCGGGGCTGACCACGCTGCTTGTTGGCGTGGTCAGCCCATGGCCCTGGAAGCGATTCTACGACGATCTTAACGTGAGGAAATGCAATGTCTCAGCAGGCAAGCGGTGAAACGGCAGAAAAATGGGAAGAGCCGGGGAAGGGAAAGCGGGCCGGTTTTGGCTCTTTTGGTCAACCCAAATCGGATTATGACAAGTTCATGGATTCCGAAGGTGTACCGGTTTTTCGGGGTATTGGCATTGGGTCGGTCAAGGATTTGCCACTGGCCGACTGGCCGCGACTGGGAGGCCGTGGCAGTTATATCCAGTTGAATGGCTCGGAAGGAAAGTGGGGGTTCTACATTGCCGAAATTCCGGCGGCCGGAGCGCTCAATGTTGAAAAACACCTGTATGAGAAGGTGGTGTTTGTGGTGGAGGGGCGCGGATCCACCGAAGTTTGGCTGGAAGAAGGCGGCAAGAAGCACACCTTTGAATGGCAGAAAGGCTCGTTGTTCTCCATTCCGGTCAACGCCTATCACCGTATCGTAAACGCTACCTCGAAACCCGCGCTGATTACTGTTGGCACGACCGCACCGAACCTGATTAATCTGATTGGCGACGTCGATTTCATCTTTAATTGTCCCTACAAGTTCACCGATCGTTTCTCCGAATCGGATGACTTCTATGTGCACAACGAGGACATAGAGCCGGATCCGATTCGGGGCCTGGCAATGCAGCGCACCAACTACATTCCGGATCTCATCAACGCGGACCTGCCTTACGACAACCGTCGGTCCCCGGGGTATCGCCGGGTCGAACCGCAGATGACGGGCAACAAGTTCTACATCAAGATTGGCCAACATGAAACCGGCCGGTACGCAAAAGCTCACGCCCATACCTCAGCAACCGTGCTGATGTGTATCGGCGGCCATGGGTATACCTATACCTGGCCTGAGCGGCTGGGAGTGAATCCCTGGGCAGATGGGAACGGTCACCTGGTCGAACGGGTTGATTATGGTCCTTTCGGGATCGTCAGCGCGGCACCTGGCGGCGCTCGCTGGTATCACCAGCATTTCAATGCCTCGAAAGAACCGTTTCGCTTGATCATGTGGAATGGTCCCAATCACCCAAGCCTGGTGACCGGCCTGCCGCCCGGCGCGAAACAGATTGATCACACCGGCATGGACATTACCGAGGGCGGCACATCCATCCCCTACTGGATGGAAGACCCATTCCTGCGTGACGAGTTTGAATGTCGGCTTGCGGAAGATGGCGGGAAAAGCCGCATGGAACCAAGTCTCTACGAGAAGCCCGACGACGCCTGAGTAAACATGAACGAGAGGAAGCATTCGTCATGCCCGATGTGAAGAACCTTTGGAAGCCGGGAAACCGACACAGAGAACTGGCCAGGCTCATGGAGCCCATTGTGGATCCTGCCGGCTGGTATCCGGCGGAGTTGAATGCAGATGAGTGGATATACCGTCTGTCGGACAGCGAGATCGCCGAAATTCTGGCTGCCGTCCAGTCTGTCGAGTCCGCCGGTTTGGCACTCAAGGACATTGGTGCGGCTGAGTTTCCGTTGCCCACTCTGGGCCCGCGTTTGGCAGAGGTGCGCAACGAGGTGATGGAAGGCCGCGGTTTTGCTCTGGTGCGGGGTTTGCCAGTGGCCGGACGAAGCCGGTTCCAGAACGCCGTGGCGTTTTGGGGTATTGGTGCGCACATCGGTCAGGCGAGGTCCCAGAACAAGCACGGGCATTTGCTGGGCCACGTTAAGAATCTTGGAGGAGACTACGCCAAAGTGCGTGGCTACATGACCCAGGCGGCCATGGACTTTCACTGCGACAGCGCCGATATCTTGTCTCTGTGCTGTCTCAGCCCGGCCAAATCCGGCGGCGAGCATCGGATCTGCAGCTCAGTGACCCTTTACAACGAGATGCTGAAAGCGCGTCCGGACCTTGTGGAGGAATTGACCGCCCGCTTCTATCTGGCCCGCAAAGGGGACATTCCTCCAGGTGAAACCGAACCGTGGGAGCGATTGCCGATTTTCAGCGTGACGGACGGATACTTTGCCGGTCGCGGCATCAGCGCCCACATGGCAAAGGCGCAGAAAATTCCGGGAGTTCCGAAGTATACCGAGCTGCAGGAAGAGGCGATCCGGATGTACAAGGAAACGGCGCCAAAAATTGCGATCGATATTGACTTTGAGCAGGGCGACATTTCCTACGTGTGCAACCACACCATGCTGCACTCACGGACGGATTTTGAAGACTACGACGAACCCGAGCGTAAACGACACCTTCTACGGTTATGGCTTTCCACCAGAATGCGACCCGTTCATTCGGACATTGCCCGCATGCTGCGTGGCGTACCGATTGAGGGGGAGGAAGACCCGACGCCGCTTGACGCGGTTTGACGGGGTGTAAGACCGAGGCTCTGCGAAGCCCAAAAACAACAAGACTCTTTGGAGAGTGATTATGAAACTGACCTTATTACCCAGCCTGGTTTTGTCGGCTGCAATGGTGCTGGGCTCGTCCTCGGCCGTTGCTCAAGATGAGACTCCCGAACAGTTTTACAGTGGAAAGACGGTTCAATTGATGGTCGGCTATTCAGCCGGCGGTGGCTATGACACCTATGCGCGAACGGTCGCCCGACACCTGGGCAAGCATATTCCCGGCAACCCGGATGTGATTGTAAAAAACGTGCCCGGGGCGGGATCTCTGGTACTGATGAATCAACTGGCCAATACCTTACCGAGGGACGGTTCAGTACTCGGTTCGATCAACTCGGGCATGCCCTTCGAGCCCCTGTTTGGCAATGACAAAGCGCAGTTTGATATTGAGACCATGAACTGGCTTGGCAACGTGCTGGTTGCGACAACCGTTGGTGTCATCCACGAGCGAGCCGGGGTCGATAGCTGGCAGGACCTGAAAACCAAACGCGTGACCATGGGTGCGACCGGTGCTGGCTCAAATACCAACATCGTTCCCCGTATCATGGCGAAGATTTTTGACCTGCAAATTGACGTTATTGCCGGCTATCCCGGTGCCAACGACATCGTTCTGGCGATGGAGCGAGGCGAAGTCGATGGTCTGGGAAGCCGGTTCATGAGTTCACTGAAATCCAGTACACCCGAGTGGCTAGAGCCTGACAGCAAGGTCAAGATCCTGTATCAGATCGCCCGTAAAAAGCACCCGGACCTTCCCGATGTACCTCTGGTCAGTGAGATGGCGGAAACTGAAACCCAGCGTCAGGCCGCGAACCTTTTAGGCGCTCGACTGGTGATGGGGCGTCCTTACGTTGCACCTCCCGGTGTACCGGCGGATCGTCTGGCGGCATTACGCAAAGCCATGAAAGATACGGCCAACGACCCGGAATTTTTGGCAGACGCGGCAAAACAGAGCCTCGCCGTTGAATACGCTGATGACCAGGAGATGCTGGATTTCTACCGTGAAGTCTATAAAGCACCGCCTGAAGTCATCCAATTTGTCGAAGATGCAGTCAACTAACAGAACATTTACGGAGGGTGAAACGGTGACAGGTCCTATAAAAACGTCCGAAACCAGGGGGCAGGAAGAGGCCAATCCCACCTCCGGAAGTGTCCTTGAGCGTGCTCTTGATGAGCACCTCAAGGAGCACGATCTGCGGCACCCACAGATGTTCAAGCTGCGTGCAAGATTGCCCAGTCAGGGCAGGGGTTCTGCATTGGTAGCCGCGACCGACCGCATGTGGGTGAACCTGAAGACCTATGCCCAGGGGGGCGAAAACACGCTTCACGCGCACCCCAATGAGGATCATGTGTTTATCGTGCTGCAGGGCAAGGCGGTGTTCTTCGGGCCGGACGGTGAGAGCGTCACCTTTGCCCGAAATGAAGGCATCATGTTGCCGCGGGGCTGTTCTTATTATTTTCACGCAGATGAGAGCGAGCCCCTCGTACTATTGCGAGTCGGCTGTGTGTTTGATGCCAGCAAGCCACCCTGGGGCCGGGTCAACCGGGACGGTGAACCACTGCCCGCTGTCAGTAAAGGGAATAAAGCGGAAACGACGGTGTTTACCGATAACTATTTCGAATAACGGTCGCCGACGGTCGGCATTGGGTGATAGGCAGTCATGGTAGGGATAGACCATTGTTACAACATTGCGGATTTACGGCGTGCTGCCAAAAGGCGACTTCCCAAAGGGATCTTCGAGTACATTGACCGGGGGTCGGAGGATGAAGTCGCCCTGGCTCATAACCGGGCAGCCTTTGATCGGCTCAAACTGAAAACCAGGGTCCTGGAAGATCTCAGGGACCTGAATACTGACGTTGAGCTGCTGGGGGACGCGTCAGCCATTCCCCTGGCCATCGCGCCCACGGGCATTGCCGGTCTGTGTTCCTACGAAGGTGAGCTTGCCCTGGCCAAAGCTGCGGCCAACGCCGGTGTGCCGTTTACCCTGGCGACCGGTTCGATAACGTCGATGGAAAAAATTGCGGAGCAGGCTCGCGGCCGCCTCTGGTTCCAGCTGTATATGTGGCAGGAGGAGGCGTTGTCGTACCAATTGGTGCAGCGAGCCAAAGACGCCGGGTTTGAGGCGCTGGTTGTCACCGTGGACGCCGCATTGGGCAATAACCGCGAATACAACCAACGCAACGGGTTCAGTATTCCCTTCAAGGTCTCCGCACGATCCATCATCGATATGCTGTGCCACCCCCGGTGGATGGTGTCCGTGCTGGGTCGGTATCTGGCAACGTCCGGTATGCCGCGCCACGAGAATTACCCGGCCAGGTATCAACACCGAATCGCCTTTGGTTCCGGGCAGGCCAAACCCGTGCGACAAAGCGGCATGACTTGGGCCGACATTGGCCGGTTGCGTGAATTCTGGCCCGGTAAGTTCATCGTGAAGGGAATCCTCAGGCCAGAGGACGCGCTACTCGCCATTGAGCATGGCGCCGATGGCATCGTGGTATCCAATCACGGTGGGCGTAATCTGGACAGCAGTGTGGCGTCGATCGATGCGTTGCCCGATATTGTTGCTGCGGTTGCGGGGCGTGCGACGGTCCTTTTCGACAGTGGAATACGGCGTGGAAGCGACATTGCCAAAGCGCTGGCCCTGGGCGCGGACAGTGTACTGGTAGGCCGGGCCACGCTTTATGGCGTTGCCGCAGGCGGCCAGCGAGGCGCCGAACACGCGCTTAAAATCCTGCGGTCAGAGCTTCGTAAAACGATGGCTTACCTGGGGTGCACCGATGTTTCCGAGCTGACGCCGGACATCTTTGCTAAGACTGCTCCTGTGAGGCGGGAAACAATAGAGACTTTACCGTCACAGGAATAATTTCCGTGAAGCCCATGGGCGCACCTATGTCGATATAATCCAGGTCGCCCACCGATATTCCATCGATGGCAACCAGCGTGTTCGGTATCTTCAGTTCTTCTTCGAGCACACCCCCCAGAGATTTGGCGACGTCCTGCTCCAGAAGAAGGTACAGGGGCACGTGCGGGGCCATTTTCGCGACCCTGGCAATGGCATTCGCCAATTCCCGCAAGACTCCGTAATTGAGGGTGCCGTCAATCGAAAAGGCAAGCGCCAGGCCAGCGGTGAGCCCGTGGAGATCGAACTTGATCAAAGCGTTTTGCAGTGCCTCAGCAAACGGGCAGCCCTCCCTCAGGGCGATGGGAACCACTTTGAGTGCGTAGGCGGGCAGTTGGTGGTGCTCGCTGATGTAGCTGGTATTGCCGCTGGCCTGAATGGTGTATTCGCCGGCTCCGATGACGGTCGCCCGAATACCCTGAACCGGTAGCTTTAGTTTGCCGTCGGGCAGGGTATCCAGAAATGCCGACAGCTCGGCGCCAAGAATGGTGCCCAGGTCGCCAAAAGACGCCTGAGCTTTACCGTGAATATGCTCCGAAACGCCGCCGGAAAACACAATGTGATCGATCCGGTCCAGCCCGGGAAAGCCACGAACTGGTTCTGTGACCATCAGACTGGCCGCCAACTCGGAGATCTCCTCGCCTTTCAGAACGCTGATCAGGGTTTGCGCCATTAATCGTCCCAGTTCACCTTGTTGCTCTTCGGTGATCGCCTGGCCGAGTTCCAGCTCATGGCCGCATTCTGCCAGTAGACGCCGGCCGGCCTCTTCGATGCGGGTAAGACGATGTTGCTGGTCAAACGCGACCAGCCGGGCGCCAATGCTGAGGGACGCGGTACCGGTGACCGTCCCCCGGTCGATCAGGGACAGTTTGGTTGTGCCGCCTCCCATATCGACGTTAAGCACTGTGGCCTGGTGGTGGTTCGAAAGATCGACCGCACCGCAGCCATAGGCTGCTAGCAGCGCTTCGTGATGTGGCCCTGCAGAGGCACAGATGAACTTACCGGAGTCACTGGCGAAGAAATTGGCAATGGGTTGCGCGTTCTCCTTCTTCAATGCCTCACCGGTGATGACCACAACACCGGTATCAATGTCGTCACGCTCCAGCCCTGCTTCCTGATAGGCCTCTCGTATGAAGGTTTTGACCTGTTCGATGTCAATCCGGGTGGCCGAGACATAGGGGGTCAACAGAATACTCGAGCGATACAGGAGTTCTCGTTCAGTCACCTTGAATCGCCCGGAGTAATTGCCACTCTCGCGTCTTAATGTAAGCCGGGAAAACACCAGGTGTGTCGTGGACGAGCCAATATCTATGCCTACGCTGGTGAGCGTGAACATTTCCAGTCCTTCGATCTCGTCGCCAAACTCGAATTCGGAGGGATGTTCGTGATCAAAGTCGGCATCGTGCATTGGACACTCCTGCGGTATCGATCAACCGCTTCTATCAGCCGTTGGTCTTGGCGAACTCGGCCCAGTCAAAGTCCGGGTCGGTGTAGGCTTCCGCCGGCATGACGGTGGCGGTGTTGTTCTTGGCCAGTTCCTCTTCAAATTTCTCCCGGATCCACGGATCTTCATCGACGTATTCGATCTGATCTTTCGCCCGATCCTTCATTTTGTCGGCATGGCCATGGAACTGAACGGGTGGATGCATCGCCAGGTAGCGAGCGGGCTCACTGCCGGTGTTGAAATGCTGGTGAAACCAGCGATCCGGCGGAACAAACATACTGCATTCATGCCAGGGAACCACCACCTTTTCCTTGCCCTCTTCCCACAGGATCGAGTAACCCTCGCCCTTGGGAATAACAATGGCCCGGCCTGGCCCATGGCGGTGGGCTTTCTTATACATGCCTGCGCCGAACTGGGACATGTGGGCCGACAACTCGGTGTGGGGAAATTGCATAAAAACGCTTTTGCCGCCGGCGCCGCGCCGGATATTCGCTTCCAGTTTGTCCCACGCCCGCATGTCTGGGAAAAAGTTGCCGTACCAGTACGCCCGTTTGCTATCGACCGTTCCATCGGGGCGTTCTTTAGGCTTCACCATTTTGGCTTCTGAGTAAAAGTCCTGGCCCAGGTCCGGTGGATTTATGGCCATCGGATTATTGAAGAAAAATTCGGCGTCGGGTACGGCGGACATCGCCATCGGAAGGTAGTTGTAAATCAGCACGCGCACCGGGCGGTCGCCGTGGGCATTGCTCAGCTGATAGTTGTGGTGCCGAGGCAGCAGGAACATGCTGTGGGCCTGCCACTCAAATGTCTGCTTGGCTTGCCCGTCTTCGGGCCAAAGGGTGGTGAGGCCTCTACCATCGAGCGGATAGCAGATTTCGTCAAAGGCAAGGCGAATCGAATCGAGGCTTCCGCCGGGCGGAATCTCTACAACACGGGTAGAGCTGACACCTTCCTGACCGGTTAATTGAACGAAGGCTGCCTGACAGTTCTGTTGCGTCCAATGCCCCAGCTCAATGGTTCTCAAGTCTTCAATGTAATAGCCCTTATGGATAGGAATACCCTGCTCTTCCATCCACAGATCGTAGGAAAAGACTTTTGACCACATCTGCTGTTCGCGCCGCTTGGGTTTTGTCACCGAAATCACTCCGCTGCTTGTTATTTGAGTAAGAGTTCCGCCAAGGCGGAATGATCATACTGTCGACAGCGACAGGCGCATGGCAAATGACTTTTTGTGAGAAATATATACGAATTTTGATTCGAATCAGGGACTTTGCCGCTAGCGGATGCGGACCATATCCGAGTTCAGGATGAGCAATCGGAGCGTTTCAGCAGGCTTGCTATGGGGGGGGAGGTTAGAAACAGCTCGGCGAGCATCAAAATGCGGGACTGTGTGCCGCATCTCGAGAGCTCGCCGAATAATTAAGGCAATGTGCAACCAAGCGCGTTAAGCGCTAACTGCGTCCTTGCTGCAGGCGCTGTTCGTGTCTTCTGAAGACTTGAACAACTGCCCAATGCTGCGGCTGATCCACGAGAACAGAGCGAGCAGGTCAGTTGCCAAAGGGTTGGCAGTTGCAATTTCCAGAGCGTTACCGTTGCTGACGACACGAACTTCACCGTCTTGATCAGCGGCATTGATTTTTGCGGCCATGGCAGCGGCTTCGTCTGCTGATTTGTAGCTGATGGTGACGAGTTTTTCGTTCCCCATAATGTAATCTCCGGTTGAATCTTGCAGTGAAAAGAACTTTGTTACGTTTAAGTGTTACCTATAGTAGCACAACGTTCCGCAAATGGGAAGTTGGTGCTGGATTGGTCGGGTAGTAGTAACCGAAACGTGCCAAAGAATAAAAAAACAGCATGGACCGCTATTTACGTTGGTAGGTCAAGGATGGATTGACAGACTGTGAGAACAACAAGGTGAGGTAGGTGCGGCCTGGGTGTTACCTGGTTTCCCATTCAGAACGGTTTTTTGCGAGGCTCCGGAACGGTAAGGACCAAAATGGATAGAGCCATTCCCTGCAGTAGAATACAGGTGATGAAGAGTGACTGATAACTGAAAAAAGCCAGTATAGCACCGCCCAATACGGGGCCAATGGCGGCAATAAGGCTGACCGCCGCGCTTGATGCAGCGAGCCGCCGGGGCACATTTTCGACGCGGCCAAACTCCAGGATCAGATTCTGCCCGGATTGCACGAAACCTCCGCGACTGAGTCCCACCAGGGCAAAAAACAGGATCATTCCGAGTAAATCGGTAACAAAAAGCAGTAAAAGGTGAGACAGAATCCACAGTGACAGGGTCGAAACCATCACTATTCGGTGTCCTTTGTAGTCCGCAAGAATGCCCCAGACCATATTGGTGATGCTGGGTATGATCATCCAGACCAGCGTCAGCAGGCCAAGTTCACTGCCACTGATATTCATGCGGGTAGCGGCGAACAGGATGTAGAAAGGCATTGCCATGCGACCAAAGGCGGCGAGCGCCCGCGCCACGAAGAATTTGGCGAAGGCAGGGTCGTTGCGAAGAAGGCTGGGGATGGAACGTACGACCTCGCGCGTGGAAGCCCGTTCGCGAACTTTCACCGACGCTGGCTCGCAGGTGAAGGCTACGATCGCCATACCGGCTACGCCAATGGCGAATGCCATCAGGAAAACCGATGCGTAGCCGTTTCCCAATACGTTGTTCTCAATCAGGTAGGCGCCTGCGAAATACGAGACCAGGGCTGATGTCAGGCCCGCGAGGAAACTTCTCGCGCCGGCAATGACGCCGCGGCGCTTGACCGGAATAACCTTGGCTCTCAGGGAGTTGAGCGTGACCTGTGACATGCCCTGAAAAAAGCCCATCAGGGCCAGAAAAGCGGTCACCGCGTACAGTGCATGAACGTTGCTGAGCAGGAATCCTGCCATGGCCATGCCCAGGATCTGCAGCCGCATCAGCACGCCCAGAATCAGCGTGGTGCTGAGAATGCGTTCTCGATGTCCGATCAGGGCGGCGCCAAAAAATGGCGAAAATATGCGCCCGCTGGCTTCGAGAGACCGTGCAAGACCCACCACAAAGTCCGAGCCGGAAATGGCGAACAGATAGGCCGGAATAAACGTGGGGGCCTGCACCAGCCGAACACCGGTCTGCCCAAACATCCCGTTCAGGATCTGGACAGTGGCGTTGCGTTTGAAGTGCCGGTTGACCAGGCGCTGATAGGTTTCGTTCAGGCCCTCTGGCTGATCCTGCATCCTATGGCTTTGACTCGACTGGCTTTCCCAGTGCTGCAGAGGGCGGGAACACCAGGGACTTGATCACCACTGGCACCGCGCCTGAAGACTCCATCAGGGCGCCGATATCGATAAAATCAAATTCTTTCAGTTTGATTCCGTCAATCGAGACGATGGCTTTGTCCAACTGGACGGTCTCGGAACAGTGGAGCCCGATCAGGCCGCCAATATCACCGTCGCTGACCAGAATAAGTGGCAGATTCTTGTCCAGTATCGGTGCCAGACCCTTGATGACACCGCGACAGAAAGCGTCGAGTCGGCCAAAGGTCGCCGAGCCCTGCCACCGGAAGCACAGAGCAACGGGCTTCTCCCCGTCGTGCAAATCCAGCCGACGAAGGGCGACGCCGATGGACTCGGCGAGCGCGTCGACATCCAGGTCGTCGCTGGCCAGTGGCAGGTCTGGGGTGATCACCGGTACGTTGCGCACGGGCAGCGTTTCATGGGGCTCTACAAATATCGTGCTGCCGCTGACCTGAATTGTGTATTGGGAGGCACCTACGACCGTTGCTCTTAAACCCTCCGCGGGTGACACCAGCTTGGGGCCCCAGTTTGCCACTTTGCGCGCAACGGCCTCGGCAAGCATTGGCCCCAGGTCGCCGTAGCCGGTTTCTGCTTTTGCGTAGATGTATTCCGACACCCCGCCAGAGAACGACAGGGTGTCTGGTACTGTCGGGTTTTTGAGGGCATCCAGTCGCAACAGTTCCGCGGTGGCCTCGTCCATGGCTGTTCCACCCATGGCCTGGAAAAGCCGATCGGTCATCCGCTCAACAATGTGCGATATCTGTTCATCGGAAAGCTGTTCTCCGCGAACCAGAGTCACGCCGGCTTCCTCGGCAAAGCGCTGGCCGGCTACTTCGTAAAAGGTCACACGGCGGTCATCATCGAAGCAGATGATGCGGGCGCCTACGTCGATGGCGGTGAGGTCGGTAATTTCACCGTCTTTGCAGACGGCGATCTTTGAGGTTCCGCCGCCAATGTCCACGTTCATCGCACACAGATGTTCGCGTTTGGACAATGCCGCGGCACCGGAGCCGAAGGCCACCAGGGTTGTCTCCAGGCCGTCGCCGGCACTGACAGACACGAATTTCCCTGCCTGACTGGCGAACAGTTCGCCGATGGCGCGGGCATTGCTGCGGCGCACGGCGACGCCGGTGAGGATGAGAGCGCCAGTATCGATGTCAGCGGGCGTAAGGCCCGCCAGTTCATACTGCCGGTCGATAAACTGCCCGAGCCGGTCGGCGTCAATGGCCATGTCGTCGGTGTAGGGTGTCAGTAGCACCTCGGACTCATGAAACACCGATCTCTCGGTCACAATGTAGCGGTTCCCGACCTGCTCCATAACAATCCGGGAAAACACAAGGTGCGAGGTCGACGAGCCGATGTCGACACCCACACTGGTAAGACGAATTTCGTCCTCCTGTTCCAGGCTTCGCCCAACGCTTGAAAAGATCCTCTGCGCGACTGCTTCCGACATGCCTTAACCCCTGCTATTCACGTGTCATATAACTGAAAAAGCACTGCGTCAAACGCAGTGCTTTTCTCGATGGCTTATTGATCGGAGGGCGGCTGGTATAGCTCGTCCGGCATCTGATTCTCGACGCCTTCGCGCTCCAGCGTTTCCTTGTATTCCTTGCGCAGGTAAGGATCTTCCATCCAGTAAGGAATGGCTGTGCCGCCTTCGTGCAGATCGATGGCGGTGTAGTCAGTATGCTTTTCCCCTGGAGGCCCCGGATCACGGCCCGGGTTGTGCGGTCCGAACCAGGCCGTCAGGCGGAAGGGTTCTTTGGACACACTGAAGTGCTGGTGATACCAACGCGCTCCGCCAGGTGCCGCTGTCACCATGCCGCCGGGCTCGTAGTCCAGTCTGCGAACCTGATCACCATAACCGTCTTTCCAGGGCGTTGGCCCCAGGTGCTCCGGCCAGGTATAGGTGTATCCCTTGCCTTTCAGGCAGATCAGGATTGCCGCGGACGTATGAGCGTGCGCCTTCGAGTAGCGACCGTTTTCATGCTGACCAATCCAGTAATAGAAGGTGTTCTGAGTCATGAACGGCTCGACGCGGCGGTAGCCCGGGGAACGCCGGTTATCCAGAGGCAGCTCGCAGTTGATTGCATCGGGCAGGAAATTGGTGCGGCGCATGGCCAGACCGCGGACCGGGTCCGGTTCAATTTCGTCGTGCTCTTTATAGAAATCATCGGCGCTGCTGAACCTGTCGTGGAACACGTAGGGGTTGTTAAACACGGCGTCGATGTTTTGCAGCGCGTTAATGACGACAGGGGCCGTTGTGCCAGCCTGCAGGAGAGCGCTGTCGTTGGTGGCGTTCACAATCCGATGCCAGGCGTTCATCGGGATGGAGAATATCGAGCCTTTCTGCCATTCGAACACATGCTTCTTGTTCTCGCCTTCAAGCCAGACTTCGGTGGAACCCCGACCCTCGACCACCAGGTAGATTTTTTCAAACATGTGCTTTTCGGGGTGCAGTGCGCCGGCTGGTGGAACCTCGACCACATAGCAGCCCCATTTACCTTCCGTGCCGTAGAGCTGGATGTAGCTGCCCTTGCCGCCGGTTCGCTTCCAGGGAGCGAGAGGCAGATTGCGGACATTCTTGATTCCCAGGTCGCGAAATACCGGAATGCCCTCTTCTTCCATAAACTTGTCGTAGGCTGTGGCGAGTTTCGTGAACTTTCCGAAACCGGCTTTTTTGCCCCCTGAAGGCTCGTTCCACTGTTTACTCGACATTAGCGACTCCTAAAAGTGCGATATTTTATTGTGCGTTCACGGTTCATGTATTGGTTCATTTATTCATGCCCCGTGGCTAAAGACAAATGACCTTTCTTACGATTTCCATAACAAAAATGGTATGTCATTTCTGGGTTGATCACGGCGGCTGTCAGGCCAGCATCCAGCCCGCCAAACCCACGCCTGCGGCGCCCAGAACGATGAACGCCGGTTCCGGGCTGCGCCACCCGACCCATATCGCAATTGCAAGGATCGCTCCTATCTCGATTGGCGTCAGTGCTATCGGCTTGGTTAGATTCCAGGCCGCTGCCGAGATCATGCCCGCGATGACAAATCCGGCAGGAAGGCTGATTCTCTTGATCACCGGCTGTAATCGATCAAACCAGTAGGTGACTGCGCCGGCGCCAACGAGAGTCGGCAGGATAATTCCGATAATGGCCGCGAGGGCACCTGGCAGTCCGTACATGTAATAGCCGATGCCCGATAGAAATCCGGCCTTTGGGCCGGGGCTGAGATAGCCCAGGGCCAACGCCCAGGAAAACAGAGAGGGCTCAAGCAAGCCCGAATTAACCCAGCGATCCTGAATGATCGCAAGCGGACCATTGCCGCCACCCAGCGAGAACAGACTGCTGAAACTGATCAGCAGAAGGATATCCAGAAAACCAACCGTGTCTGAGGTCATGACTCGTTTTCCTCTCCGGGCCTGATCAGCCAGATGCCGAGCGCCAGTCCTGCCAGTGCGGACAAAATCAACGGTGCGCCGAGAATAGCTGAGGCTGCCACCGATGCGCCGATACCTATGCCAATGGTTCGCTGTCGTGGGGTAACCCGGGAACTTCGAATCTGGTGAATCGCATTGCCAAAAAGCAGCCCTATGACACCGATACCAACCGTTCGCGTGAGGGTAGGCATTGGGCCGCCCAGAACGTCGGGGTTCAGAACAATGGCACCGCCAAGAACGCACAGTGCAGGTGGTGCCATGATCGAAAAAAGTGCGACGATGCTTCCCGTCCAGCCGCGCAAACGGAAACCCACCATGCCACCGAACGCCAGGAATTTCGGGGCAGGGATAAGAGTCGCTGCCACCATGAGTGCTTTCTGATCCTCGACCGTCAACCAGGCTCTTTTGATGACGAGTTCCCGCTCGAGCTTTTGAGTGCCGGCCCAGAGTCCCCCAAACGAAGTGGCCCCGATCTTGAACAGGATCAAACTCAGCGTTGCGAGCGAAACCCGTGAGTTCTGGATCGGCTCGATTCGAGATGCGACGGATTGACCGGCAGGGTCATTGGTCATGGTCTTCGACCAGAATTCCCGCTTGCTTGAACGTCACGCTTGGCTCGGACTGTTCTTTAAGCATTGGCGAAGCATCGTGGGAGGCCTCGGCCAGATCGTCTGGGTGCGGGTGACGTGGCTCTTCGCCCTCCGGGTGGACGTGAATATGGCTGTGGGCATGAACATGGGGATGTCGATGAAGAACGGACTTAATAAGTGTGCCATTTTTCAGGATCACGGCACGGTTTGCCAGGCGCTCAACGAAGGCGGCATCGTGGGAGATGAACACCATCGCCAGCGGAAGCCGAAGCAGGTGCTCAGTCAGCAGCTCCTGCGTGGCTTCGTCGAGCCCGGTGGTTGGCTCGTCCAATAGCAGGACGTCCGGTTCCATGGCCAGCACGGTGGCCAGAGCGACCAACCGCTTTTCGCCCCCGGACAATTTGTGGGTGATCCGGTCGGAAAAACTGCCAATGCCCAGTTCATCCAGTGTGCGGCGTGCAATGGCCAGGGCCTCGGGGCCGGACCGTCCGAGGTTCAGCGGCCCAAATGCCACGTCTTCAAGCACGGTCGGGCAGAACAACTGGTTGTCCGAGTCCTGGAAAAGCAGTCCGGCGCGAGCACGAACTTCGCGGAAATCAGCTTCGCTGCGCCGGGGCTTCCCAAAAGCAACGACACGCCCGGAGGACGGGAGGTTCAGTCCGACCATCATTTCCAGCAGTGTGGTCTTGCCGGCGCCATTGGCGCCTAGAATAGCCACCCTTTCGCCGGGGTGCAGTTCGAACTCAACGTCGCTCAGAAGCGTACGGTTTCCAACCTTAAAACAGAGATGATCGAGGGACAACAGAGGCTGAATCACAGCAGAAGCTCCAGAGTAACAAGTGTGCCGAGAGTGGGCAGAGCGACGCACAGCATCAGGCTATCCCTCCATTGCCAGTAAAGCTCATTGATCAGAAAGAAACGGCCATCGAATCCGCGACATTTCATTGCCGCCATTACGCGTTGGGATCGTTCCAGGCTCCGCACCAGTAGCATGCCAAGCAGATTGCCAAGGCTGCGCCAGGTGTGGAAATTGCTGCCCGGCATAAAAGCTCGGGCGCGCATGGCGCGGCGCAGGCTCTGGTACTCCTGGTGAAGCACGCTGATATAGCGGACGGTAAGAAGAAACAGGTGAACCAGCTTTGGTGGCACGTGAAGCCGGGCCAGAGCGTGGCCAAGAACAACCGGCTCGAGAGTGCCAACCAGGGCAAGCAGCATGAGCACCACGGAGTTGGCTTTGAGGGCAATCGTTAGGGCCAGTGTCAGGCCTTCTTCAGTGGCGGTCAGCGGCCCCAGTGTAAACACGGCAGCTCCCGGCGTGGTAAACGGCAGCAGAGCAAGCATCACCAGCATGAAAGCTTCCAGCGCCAAAATGCGGTTAAGTAATAGTGACGGGCGAAGCCCGGCGGCAAGGGCGGTCGCGATTGCAATCATCAGCGCCGCTGTGAGCAATGCCGGGTGATTCAGACTGACCGTCACCAGCGAAAACAGCATCGCCGTAATGATTCGGGTTCTGGGGTCGCGTTGGGTCAACCAGCTTAGCTGGTCGTCGCCCAGTTGCAGGGTTAATCCGTTCATGAGCCGGCCCCGCGTTTTTGGTGCCACCAGGCCGCCAGCCCAAAGATCCCGAAGATGTAACCAATTCCCCCAACAATGTCTTGCAGCCGGACGCTTTCTTCGTAGGCGATCATCTGTTCCCGCAGCGGTCGGACCTGGCGCGCTACAGCGGCCTCAACGATTGCAGACAGTCCGGAGTGGCTGGGTTCTTGGGCGTTGGCTGAGACCGCTGTAGACGAGCTATCCTGATTGGACGGTAGCGCTTCATTGCCGGTCAACTCAGCGGCGGTCACCAGCCACTTGGCAAGGTGTCCGTCTCCGGTATCGGCGACAATAATGTGGTCTTCCATTGAGGTGGCCTGGTAGCTGAACTTACCTTCAGCATCGGGTGTGAGGTTGTCCAGCAAATGCCCGTCGGCATTCATGACTCGAACGCTGGCTCCCGATGCGGGCGTGCCGCCAACAAAGTAGGTGTTGCCGGTGATGCTATTGCCTTCGGCAAACGCAAATACTTTCAGCAAATGGGCCTGCGCAATCGGGCTGACCAATGCCACCAGAAGTATCGTCAGTATCCTAGACCTGACCATAGGCAGCCTCGCGCATGAACAGCAACTCGGGTGCAACACGCTTGATGAAGGACAAGGTTGCACCGGTAACCACGGCTTCGACAAACGCCAGTGGAATAAAGGTCGCCAGCAGGATTTTCGCCGCCGGAACAAATGCATTGCCGCTCATGGCAAGGGCAGCGCAAAGCAAAAGGCCCGTCATGGCAACCGCCGAAGCCCCGCCAATAGCGCCGATCACGAACGCGCCTTTTGGGTTCGAATGGCGCAGGAAGCCGCGAAGAAAGAGCGCACACACCAGTGCCGGTAAGACGATGTTCATGGCGTTAACCCCCATCACCAGCAGGCCGCCGTAACCGAAGAAAACGGCCTGCAATATCAGCGCGATTAGGATGGCTGGCACCGCTGCCCAACCCAGTAGCAAGCCCATTAACCCGTTCAGCAGCAGGTGCACACTACTAACCCCGACCGGAACGCTGATCAGCGATGCGACGAAAAACGCAGCAGCCATCACTGCAGCCTGAGGAATCTGCTCTGACCTCAGACGTTGCACCGCAACCGTCACCGCTGCCACGGTCACGACGGCACCACCAATCAGAATTGGGGTGGCGAGAACGCCATCAGGTATGTGAGCCATATCAGATCCTCTAGTCCATCTCGCGTGCGTGAACCCAGATCAGCGCTCCGGATTCCACGGGGACCTGCTTGCCTTCTGGATTTGTCATGCTACCTGGGGCTTCAAGTAAGGCGGAAAAGCCCCACCAACCACCGCGCGGCATGGCGTAGCTGAAAACGCCGTTGGCATCCGCCCGGACGACCTGTGTGGCGTAAACGTCATTAGGAACATCCAGCGAACCATCGTTGCGCCACTCCACTTCCACTTCCGCAAAGGGGACTGGCTCTCCCTCCTGCTTGACGATGCCGGTAAATAAATTGCCGGCCCAAAGGCCATAAGGGCGCGTGAGTGGCGTGATTTCAACGGGGAAACCCACCTCGGCCTGCCAGTTTTCTTTTCCGCCAAACGCGGGTACCACGGTCTTGGTGTAGTGGACGATCATCAACCCTTCGGCAGGTTCCCAGTAAGGTGCTGGCTCCAGGTAGAACACCAAGTCACCGGGGCCTTTAATGGTGTAATTCGCCATAAAGCTTTGCGGTGCGCTGCCGGTGTTGGCCGTAAGCTGTGACATGAGGTCTTGTTTGCCGGACACAGTAAGCACGCCAAACTGCCTGGGTGTGTCCATGGCCATCACCGGGCCGCCGCTCATTGGGTGGGTAAACTGAAGTTGAAGACCCAACTGGCGCCCCGTCGCCTGGGTGACAATGTCGGTGTCGGGAATCAATTCCTGAAAATGCGCCTGGGCGCCGCTTGCCAATCCGAGGGCGATAACCACGCCTAACAAACACTGCCGGGCTCGAGGTGACGACATGAGAAACTCCAGATAGTTTTCTTTGCTTGTTTAGTAAAACTCGTCGAAATGAATCTGTTCAGGCGGAACCTTCAGGTCGAACAGCAGTTTTTGAACGGCTTGCGCCATGGGCGGTGGACCGGCAAAGTAGATCTCTTTATCGCGGATGCTGTCGCCAAAAATTTCATGGGCTACGTCATGCACGAAACCGGTGTGGCCATCCCAGTCGGCGTCCTCTGGACCAGGGTTGGAAATAGCGGCGTGGAAACGGATGCGATCTCCGAAGCCCGGCAACTCTTCCAGAAACTCGCGGCCACAGACATCCCGGGTCGCTCTGCCGCCGAAGACGAAATCGATCTGGCGGCCTTTCAGCTTGTCGCTGACAGCCGCAGCCCGGGTAATGGAAACCATGGGTGACAATCCGGAGCCGCCGGCCAGACACAAGATGTCTCGCGGGGCATCCTCCCGTAAAAAGGCGGTGCCGTAGGGCCCGTCCAGTTTGATGGTGTCGCCGGTATTTACCCGATCAAACAGACAGGTTGTGGCAGCACCGTTTGGTACGCGCTTGATCTGGAAGTGCCACTCCGAGCCTTCTTTGGTGACGTTGCTCATGGAGTAAGCGCGTCCGCCGTCAACACCGGGAAGGCCAAGAAGTGCGTATTGGCCGGGAAGGAAGGGGGTGGGTGTTTTGAGTTCAAAAAAGAACTCGCTGATGTCGTGGGTAATGGTGCTTTTCGCTTTCAGCGTCATCTCAGTGCGCGCTGGCAGAATCTCTGGCGTGTAGGCGTCGTCAAACCTCAGTTTTATGCGACAGTCCCCTTTCGGGTGAGCCTGGCAGCCCAGATAACGGTTGCGCTTCAGATCCCGCTCGCCCCATGCGGGGGCGTCTTCTCGTGCGTGTTCTACCTCGCCGTCCAGCAGCTGAAAGCGACAGTTGCCGCAGGATCCAACGTTGCAGGCGTAGGGAAAACCCTTGCCTGCCCGCAGCGCTGCTCTGAGTATGGTGTCATCCTGCTCGCATTCGAACGACTGCTCTTCTGTTTTACCTTCGACTGTGATTTGCACCATGTTGGCTGATTCCCACTATTTTTGTCATGTGTGTAGATCCGGCTGATCCGAGATGTAGCCGAGGCGAAGGGAAATAGCCTGGGCTGTTTCCACCACGCGGCGCGAGAGCATCTCCATTCTTTTGGCATCAACGCGCTGATCAGGTACGGTCACGCCGATCGCGGAAGTGACGCTACCATCGGCGTTGCGCACCGGAGCGGAGACGCAGATAGCGCCAAGCTTCGCGTTCTCTTCTTCAGCGGCAAATCCGTCGATCCGGATCCGCTCAATTTCTTTGTAGAGTTCTTTTCGTCTGGCGGCTGACAGACGCGGCTCTGTGCCGATGAGCATTTCCTTGATCTTGTCTTCACTCTGGAACGCGATCATTACCATGCCCAGCGCACTGTCCACAGCCAAGGCAGACATCCCGAGCCTGGGTCTCAGTCGCACCGCTTCCGGGCTCTCAAAATCGTAGATGTAGGTGATCGAGTGGCCTTTCAAAACGGCCAATTCGACGTTTTCCCGAACTTCATCCCGCAGATCGGTCAGCAGATCTTTTGCAACGCTGGTTACTGACAGGCGCTGTCTGACCAGCGCACCGAGCGAGAACAGCCCCAACCCAAGACGGTATCGTTCAGTGACAGGGTCTTGCTCCAGCAGCCCCTCTGCCAGAAGTGTGGTAGCAAGGCGGTGAACCGTACTCTTCGACGCTTTCAGTTGGCGCGAAAGGGTACTGATTCCAAGCTCGGCGTTTTCCTCATTAAAGACCTTTAGCAGTCGGATGGCCGCAGCCACCGAAGACAGCCTGGTGCCGTCTTTCTTACCTTCTGCTTTTTCTTCCGCAGGTTTTGCAACTATGGTCTTTGTGTTTTTGGCGCTAGTTCTTACTTTCTGATTGCTGTTCATAAACAAAATCCTCCTCGACAACCTTGTGTCCGTTTTACGTGTCTTTGCGTTGGTACTATTGCGATTGCGGCAATTATACCTGCATCCAAGCGACAGGTCGTCCAGGTGCGCCTAGAGAGTTTCAACAGATCAAAGCAGCGCCATTACATCGTTATTCTCAACAACAACTTCGTAGGTTTTGATCGGCACCATGCACGGTGGCGCGACGACTTCCCCGGTTCGGATATCAAAGGCGCCGTTGTGGAAGTCGCATTCAATGACGCAGCCGTCGAGATAGCCTTCAGACAGCGAGCCCGGACCATGGGTGCAGCGGTCGTCGGTCACATAAAACTGCCCATCGACGTTGTAGACCGCCAACTCCAAATCATCGATCTCTACCAGCAACGCGCTACCGGGCTCAACGTCGTCAGTACCGCACAGTCGAGTTGGTGTTGGGTTATCTGTCATGTGATCACTCCTGTTAGTTGACGCCCCTATTTTTGCCATGTAAATTTAAAAAATCAAGAACAGCGTTCCGCATAAAGGAATAAATGTTGAATTTGTCGGGGTGGAGGTCGGCGATCGGGTAGACGTAACGCCCTGAAACTCACCCACCCGATTCCTTCAGAAACTGAAAACTGAGCTTTGGAGAACCGGTAAATGTTGCGCCAAGAAGTCAATGAGTTGCTCACCCAAACTGGCCCGGATGCGGCCATGGGTAAAATGTTCCGTCAATACTGGATTCCTGCATTGCTGGCGGAAGAGTTGCCGGAAGACGACTGCCCGCCGGTCAGGGTCAAGCTTTTGTCGGAGCGACTGATCGCTTTTCGCGATTCCGATGGCAAGTACGGCCTGATGGACGAATTCTGCGCCCACCGCGGCGTCTCGCTTTGGTTTGGTCGTAACGAGGAAGGCGGGTTGCGTTGCCCTTATCACGGCTGGAAGTACGACACTAACGGCCAGTGTATTGAAGTGCCGTCCGAGCCTGCAGACAGCGGCTTCTGTGAAAAGATCAAGCTACAGGCCTATCCACTGGTCAAGATCGGAGACATTCTTTGGACCTACATGGGGCCGAAGGAAAGCCAGCCACCTTATCCAGAGTTTGAGTTTGCAACCGTGCCCTCAGAGCAGACGTTTAGCTCCAAGCGGTTCCAGGAATGCAACTGGCTGCAGGCGATGGAAGGCGGAATCGATTCCAGCCACGTGTCGTTCCTCCACAGCGGCAGTCTGAACACGGACCCGCTGTTCAAGGGGGCTCGCGGCAACCAGTACAACATCGCGGACAAAATGCCGTTCTTCGAAGTGGTCAAGCACGAGGGCGGATTGTATGTGGGCGCGCGACGGAACGCCGAGGATGGCAAGTACTACTGGCGCATTACGCCATGGGTAATGCCGTGTTTCACGATGGTGCCACCGCGAGGGGATCACCCCATCCATGGTCACTTCTGGATTCCGATTGATGATGAGAGCTGCTGGGCCTGGAGCTTCGACTATCACCCGACGCGGGCTCTGTCTGATGTCGAGATGGAAGCTCTGGAAGCGGGAAAAGGCGTGCACTGTGAATACGTGCCCGGCACATACATCCCGAAAGCGAACAAGACCAACGACTACCTGATTGATCGCCAGGCTCAGAAAGAGGGGCGCACCTACAGCGGCGTTGAGGGCATTGCGATTCAGGATTCGTCGCTGCAAGAGAGCATGGGTCCGATTGTGGATCGCACCAAGGAGAATCTGGTGTCCACCGACAATGGCGTAATCATGGCGCGTCAGATGCTGCGCAAAGCCGTTACGGCTCTGCGGGACAAGGGGGTGACGCCTCCTGGCGTGGACCCCGCGCACCACCGCACTCGTTCGGTATCGGTGGTTCTGCCTCCGGAGCAAGCGTTTGAAGATGTCTGCAAACAGGATCTCGAGGCGGCTCCGGGTAAACCGCACACTTCGGTTTAAAGGCGGCGGGCGCTCAGGCGCCTAGCCCCAAACCCGGCCCCAAAAGAGCGACAAAGTTTATGGTTAGTCAATCTGTCAAAGCAACGACCGCAGCCGAAAGCCGCTTTCGAATCAGCAACCCGAACTCCAAAGGGCGTTCATCTCTGGTGCTGGGGCTGGAAGCGTCATCTGCGGATCTGCTTGCCAACGTCGCAAGCCGGGAGTGGAGCGGTGCCCGGTTTCGGACGGTGATTCAAACTGGCGGTGTACAGGAAAACGATCTGGTTCTCCAGGCGCCTGACGGGAAGCAAAGCAAACTGTCGGACGAGCTGGTCAATGCCGATGTGGTGGTCATGTTTGCCTGTAGCGGGGACCCGGCGCAAGCCGCGGCCGTAGTGGGCGAGGCCGCCTTCGGACGTCGTAAGATGACGGCGGGTTTCGTGCTTGATGAGCATAATGATCGGCAGGGTCTTGAGAAAACCCTGTCGGCCTTGCGGCCCTACGTTATATCACTGGTCGTTGGTCCAGACGCGGAGTCTTTTGGTGAGACCCTCGAAGCCATTCGGGCTTGACCCATTGGCGCTCGACAACGCCGGCATGCATTCAGGAGTACCTACATTGACGACTTCAGCAGCAACGGTATCCGAGTTCACCCATCAGCTCATCCAGGGCATCGGAGTGCTTGAACGACTTGGAATTATTGATTTTAACGGTCATTTCAGTGTTCGGCTGCCCGACGGTCGTATCCTGATCAACAGCGGTGACTCTGTTCGCAGTGCGCTAACGCCTGCTGATTTTGTGACTGTGGGTCCCGATAGTGAGCTTGATCCCAAGCAGCCCCGCCCCCCCGCCGAGCTTCCGTTGCACCTGGCAGTCTACAAAGCTCGCCCGGACGTCAAATCCGTGGTCCATGGACATCCGAAATGGTCAACCTTGCTGACCAGCGCCGGCCAGCCCTATGAGGTGACGTTGGCGCAGGGTGCGCTTCTGGGTGACATCCCGGTGTTTCCGTCACCGCGGTCGGTAAATAACGAGGAAATTGCAGGTCAAGTCGCGGAAACCCTGGGTGAGGGCAAAGCTGCGCTGCTTCGTGCGCACGGTTCGGTCGTGGCCGCAGACGATGTGCTGGAAGCTACGGTGATGGCAATTTACCTTGAGCTCAATGCTGAGCGACAGGTGCTGGCAGCGCCCCTGGGCGGTGGCTATGTCTTCTCAGAAGCGGAAACCGAAGGCGCCCGAAAAGGCTTGGCCAAACGAGGCCTGTTCGAGAAATGCTGGAACTACTACATCGAAAAATTCGATCTAGGTTAACGAGACCACAATAAAAGACAAGAGGTGACGCCATGTGTGGTGAATTTGAAGAAGAAGACTATATCGATGACCAGTTATTCGGTCGCCTGCTGCAAATGGCAAGCAAGTATGGCGTGTCGCCTGTCCAGGCTGACGAGGCCACGCCCTCGGACCTGTCGACACAAGAGGCTCGAAGCTCCTATATGTCTGGGCTCTTTCAGGCAGGCCTGACACGTGCGGTGAATGATGCCAACAACCTTGCCATGGGTGAGCGCATGGATGCGGTTGCCGGTCAGGCGATTGCGTTTGCGCGGCTCGCGGGGTTTCTGGCCGGCCAACTCCCGCCAGGTGCCGATGTGCTTCGCCCAGTAATTGATGCCTTGATGGAGGGGCATCGGGAACCTGCCGAGTGGGGAGTTTCGGCCCATGACCACCACCATCAGCATGATCATGCGCACCAACATTGAGATGGCGATAAGCATGACTTCCTGTGATTTCTAGAACCAATCGCCAGTGGCTGATTGCCCTGGTTCGAGACGGTTTTGGCAGGAGTTTCTGGTGGTTTTTGGCGTTCGCGATCGTAATGGGCGTGGTGTGTCACCAGCTATTGGGCCCACAGGCTTTTCAGGCCGCGCTCCAGGAAGACATTCAACTACTGGCGGGAATGCTGCCCCGCGTCATTGCGGCTCTGACGGTGGCAGGAATGGTCTGGGTCTTGCTGCCACGGGAACGATTTTCGCGCCTGATTGGCAAGGAAAGTGGCATGCGGGGTCTGGTCATCGCCACTGCGGCCGGGATTATCACCCCTGGCGGGCCGGCTTCCGCTTACCCACTGCTGGCGGTGATGGGTGGTGCTGGCGCCGATCGGGGTGCGCTGATCGCCTATATCACCAGTTGGGCAATCCTGGGGGTGCAGCGAATTCTGATATGGGACCTCCCGTTCATGGGGGCAGACTTCAGCCTGATGAGATTCCTGATCTGCTTGCCTTTACCGATCTTGGCGGGCTTGATCGCGCGCTGGCTTCCTTTGCCACTGTCGCTGCTGGAAGAGCGACCGGCGCAGAGCGTTTTGAAGTCATCCGCAAAGGCTTCCGGAAAAGGGGTGTCTGATCCGTGATATCCATCGGCACGGCAATCGTTTACGGAGCGCCAATTGTGCTTGGCAGCTACGCACTGTCACGCCGGGATGGCACGTTTCAGCAGGGTCTCGTGCGGGCCGTGGAGCAGTTTGTAAAGCTGGTGCCCAGAATGTTTTGCGCCCTGGTGGCTGCAGGGTTTGTTGCCAAGCTGATTCCCACCGCTTTCATCAGCCGTTTCCTGGGTGATGAGGCAGGCATGACCGCGATTCTTATCGGCACGGTCACAGGGCTGGTCATCCCATCCGGGCCAGTGGTCGCATTTTCCATAGCGGCGACCTTTGCCAAGGCCGGGGCAGCGGATTCAGCGCTCGTTGCTTTCATTACGGCCTGGACGCTTTTCGCCATTCACCGTGTTGTGATTTACGAAATTCCATTGTTGGGCCTGTCATTTTTAAGACTACGGCTGTTGTCCGTGTTTTTACTGCCATTGCTTGCAGGTGCAATGACGATGGGCGCTCAGCAATTGTGGGCAGGCATCGGCAGTTATTGAATCGGCCCTGTATTTCGCGGGCTTAAGGTGTGGGTTTTGGCGTTTCCGGGACCCTCAAAATGACCGAGGAGCAGAGTAATGAAAGTAAGCATTATAGGTGTTGGGGATATGGGACGGGACATTGCCGTTCACGTGCGGGACAAAGGGCACGACGTTATCGCTTACGACATCAGTGAAGAAAGACGGTCGGATGTTGCCAAAAACGGTATCAAAGTGGTTGAAAGCCTGGCGGAAGCCGTGGCCAAGGCCGAAGTTCACCTGGTGATCGTTGCAACCGACGAGCAGTCCGAAACGGTGACCCGCGAGATCCTTCAATCCGGCCCGGCAGGTAGTACCGTGGTTATCCTTGCCACCAACAGCCCGAAAACCATGCAGGTGCTGGCTGCAGAGTGCGAGGACAAGGGACTGGGTTTTGTGGACGCGCCGGTCGTTTTCGGGCGTCAGGGTGCCAAAGAAGGCCAGTTGGGCAGTCTCTGTGGCGGGGACGACAAGCAGGTGGCAAAAATTACGCCAGTGCTTGAGTCCTACAGCAAAGCTGTGCATCACGTGGGCCCTGTGGGTTCCGGCCAGGTCGCCAAGGCCTGCAACAACATGCTGCATTGGGCGGCCTGTGTCGCCAACTTCGAAGTTCTGTCGCTGGCCAAACGTTACGGTATCGACGCTCAGCAAATGCGCGAGACTCTTATCGAATGCCCCGGCACCAACGGTACGCTGGTCCGCTGGGATGACACCCGTTTCACCTGGCACGAGAAAGACATGGATTTGGCTCTGGATCTTGCCCAGGACGGAGGGCTGCCGTTACCGCTGTTTGGCCAGGTCGATCAGCTCGTCAAGCACCTCGACGCCACGAAAGTGAAAAATCTTCTTTATGGTCCGGAGACCGAGTACTTGGGCCAGAACATCAAGCCGCTGTCCAAAGAGGAAGGCGGACTCAACTAACAAAAACAATCAGGAGCCAATATGAGTGCCCAAGACGATACCAAGTACAAAAAATATCAGTCTGACGTCATTGTAGACTTGTTGCACGAGTACGACTTTCCCTACATCGCGATGAATCCGGGGGCCAGCTTTCGCGGGCTCCACGATTCGATCATTAACTACGGCAAGAATCAGCCAGAGATGCTGTTGTGTCAGCATGAAGAAATTGCCGTGCAGATTGCTCATGGTTATGCACGCGCAACCAATAAGCCAATGGGCGTGATTCTGCACAACCTGGTCGGGCTACTGCACGCCCAGATGGCGATTTACTACGCCAATCTGGATCGTGCCCCGATCTTTATTATGGGCGCCACCGGGCCCATGGATGAGGGCAAACGCCGTCCGCACATCGACTGGAGCCATACTGCGCTGATTCAGGGTGAGTCGGTGCGTAACTACACCAAGTGGGACTATCAGCCCACGGCGATTGAGGGTGTGCCAGACAGCTTCATGCGAGCTTATTCCACCATGGTGACCCAGCCCCAGGGGCCGATTTACATGTGTTACGACGCCTGGCTGCAGGAAAAGCCGCTGGACGGCACTTTAGATCTGGGCATGCCGCCAGCAGGGATGACCAAGCAGCCCGCGCAGATGGGGGCGGATCCGGCGATCCTGGAAAAAATTGTCGACAAGCTGCTCGCCGCCAAGAACCCGCTGATACTCGCCGAATATGTTGGCCGCCATGACGACGGTTTCGACAATCTGGTCGCGCTGGCGGAAACCCTGGGCGTGCCGGTTTGGGATATCAACGACTCACTGTGTTTCCCCAACCGTCATCCACTGTGTGCGTCGATGGACAAGGAAGCGCTGCGCAAAGCGGACCTGATTCTTGGTATTGACGTGCGGGACTGGGAAAAACCGACCGCTCACCTGGAAAGCACCACCCGTGTGGTGACTTCACTGGTTCCTGAAGACTGCGAATGGATGGAGGTCGGTTTTGGCGAAATCGGCATGTCTTCCTGGGCGATGGATTACGGCCGTTACCAGCCTAAAATCCTGAGCGCGCTTGGGGATCCCGCCCTGGCCATGCCGGAAATGACGCGCATCGGCCAACGTCGCCTGGAGGCTGACGCAGCACTTGCGAAGCGAATCGAGGAGCGCAAGGAAGTTCTGGGTCGACGCCATGATGAGGTGTGGGCCAAGTGGCAGGAAGACGCCCGTGTGGATTGGGACAGCGAACCTCTGGCTCTTGGCCGTCTGGCGAGCGAAGTATGGGACGTGATTCAGGACGAAGACTGGGTGTGTGCCACCGGAACGCTCCGGAATTGGGCTCGCAAGATCTGGGACTTTGACAAGCCTTACCGGCATGCCGGCAAGTCCCTGGGCACTGCGACCCAGATTGGTATGTCCATTGGTGTTGGACTGGCCTACAAAAATACCGACAAAGTCGTGGTTGCCCTCCAGCCGGACGGCGACCTGATGTTTGATGCCGGCGCGCTTTGGACGGCGGCCAAACATGAAATTCCGTTGCTGATCATCATGTTCAACAACCGGGCCTACTACAATGACTGGGAACATCAGGTCCGCATGGCAAAGCAGCGCGGCACCGATGAATCCAAGGCGCACATCGGAATGGATCTGTTCGGCCCTGACCCGGACTTTGGAACCATTGCCCAGGGCATGGGGTGTTATGGCGAAGGTCCCATTACCAAGCCTGAAGAGGTAGCACCGGCGATTCGCCGCGCGCTGGTCGAAGTCAAGAAGGGTCGTCCGGCACTGGTGGATATTGTCACTGTTCACCGATAGCGCGGAACCAGTCGGCAAGTCGTCGTTTGGCTTGCCGGCCTATTCACGCTGTTGGTTGGTACACATTCTGTTGGTCACGACAAATTCTAGGAGGGTACTAACGTGGTTTCATCGAATTCTCAGGTTTCTACAGGTCGCCCTTGTTTTGCGACGCCAGCAGGCAAGCTGGCCGGTTATCTCGCTCATCCCAGTGATTCTGAGAGACACCCTGCCGTGCTGGTTATCCATGAGAACACCGGCCTGAATTCACACATCGAAAAAGTGGTCGAGCGCTTTGCGGAAGAAGGTTTTGTCGCTTTTGCTCTGGATGCTCTGGCGCTGCAAGGCGGTACGCCGGAGGATGAAGATGAAGCACGCGCAGCCATCGGTAGCCTGGATAGTGAAGAAAACCTGAACAATTACCTGGCCAGTCTGGACTATCTGCGGCATTTGCCGGGTTCAAACGGTAAAGTCGCCAGCGTTGGCTTTTGTTGGGGCGGGAAAGTGTCGGGAGAGCTCGCTGTGGCCGATCAGAACCTTGATGCCGCGGTCATTTATTACGGCAAGTCGCCGGATTCGAGTCAGGTGCCTGCCATCAATGCACCGCTCCTGCTTCATTACGGCGAGCAGGACGAGCGTATCAATGCCACGGTTCCAGACTTCCAGGCGGCTCTGGAGAAACACGGCAAACGTTTTAGCCTGCACATGCATAAAGGGGCGGGTCACGCCTTCAATAACGAGACTCGGGCGGATCGCTATGATCCGAATGCCGCTGCTGAGTCGTGGAAGCTTACGATTGCATTTCTGGGATCTGAGCTCGCATAAACCTCTGGATTCCTGATCCGCCTGTCTCACGGGGCGTCCGCAGTCGGGCCCCCGTTGAGCGCTTCGCCCCGCGTTCTCTGCTTCATAATCTTTTCTATATGTAAAAATCAGCAAGTGTAAATTTACATATAGCTGCGGGTAATCAAAACTCTTTGAAAACTCCAAGAGAAGTATCCCGTTCCATGAACATTAATGCGCTACCCGTTCGCGGGGGTTATCTCAATTACCAGCTTGAGGGCTCGGAATACAGACCTCTGGTGGTGTTCTCGAATTCGCTCGGGACTGATGCACGCATCTGGTCGTCGGTGGTTGAGTTATTGAGTAATCAGTACCGGTTTCTGCGTTATGATATGCGCGGTCACGGGCTATCTACCTGCGAGGGTGGAACGTCATTGCAGGAACACGTTGATGATCTGATTCACCTTTTGGATGAGCTCAGTGTCAGCCAGGCTTACCTGTGCGGCCTTTCTTTCGGGGGCATGGTTGTGCAAGGAGTGGCCAGCCGGCGCCCTGACCTTGTGAAAGGGCTCATTCTTTGTGCAACGGCGCCGCGCATCGGCACGCCGGAAATGTGGAATCAGCGGATCGACGAGGTGAGCAAGCAGGGCATCGCTTCGATCCAGGATGCGGTGCTTGAGCGATGGTTTAGTTACGATTATCCCTTGCACAATCCAGCCCAGTTCGCTATCTGGAAAAACATGCTCTCGCATACGCCAACGGAAGGCTACATCAATACCTGTGCAGCGCTACGTGACGCGGATAACAGCGAAATCTGCAGCCGTTTGTCGCTGTCAACGCTCTGTATTGCTGGGGATCAGGACGGTGCAACCCCGCCATCAGTGGTAGAATCGATGGCACAGCTTATTCCGGACGCCCGGTATGAGCTGATTCCAGGATCCGGTCATCTTCCCTGCATTGAACAGCCAGCTGCGCTTGCAACGTTGGTGGACCGGTTTATTGCCAGCCATGGAAAGCATGAGTGCCGGTTTGAGCGAGGCATGAGCGTGCGGCGCTCGGTGCTGGGGTCGGCTCATGTGGATCGGGCTGAAGCCAACAAGACTTCGTTTGACGAGCCATTCCAGACGTTCATCACTGAGTCCGCATGGGGATCGGTATGGAGTCGGCCGGGCCTGAGTAAGCGGGATCGTAGCCTGATCACCATTGCGATGATGGCTGTTCTGGGTCACGAAGATGAGCTGGCGATGCACATCCGCGCTACTGCAAACACTGGCGCAACGATGTTTGAGGTGCGAGAAGTTCTGCTGCAAGTGGCTATTTACGGGGGGGCTCCGGCTTCTAACAACGCCATGAAAATTGCGAAACAGGAATACGCAAAAATGGCGGAAGTGGCCGCGATTAAACAGGAACAGGGCAAATGAGTGTATTGAGTGGGCGCGATTGGAAATCTCAGCCGCCCTACATTGACCAGGGTTATAAATCGACGTCCCTGCGAGGTCCTTCGCGTAGCCTGGTAAAAATTGATCCCGAATTGGCAGAGATGACAGGGCCTGCCTTTGGCGACGAGGTTATTGGTAGTCTTGATCATGACCTCACCCGCAATGGCAGAGTGAACGGCGAACCGCTGGGCGAGCGAATTGTCGTGACCGGGCGCGTGCTCGATGAGAATGGCCAAAGCCTTCCCAATACGTTGATTGAAGTCTGGCAGGCAAATGCTGCCGGCCGCTATATTCATAAAAAAGACCAGCACGATGCGCCTGTTGACCCGAATTTTCTCGGAGCTGGCCGGTGCATGACCGACGATCAGGGGCGCTATCGCTTCTACACGATCCGGCCTGGTGCCTATCCCTGGGGAAACCATCCGAACGCCTGGCGCCCCAATCACATTCACTTTTCGCTGTTTGGGCCGACCATCGCAACGCGATTGATTACCCAAATGTATTTTCCGGGCGATCCGCTACTCGCGTTTGATCCGATCTTTGAGAGCGTTCCGGAAGCTGCAAGAGGCCGATTGATCAGTGAGTTTTCCCTGGACGTGACTGAAGAGGGCTTTGCCCTCGGTTATGTGTTCGATATCGTGCTGCGAGGCACACAGGCGACGCCAATGGAGGGGACAGAATGAGCCCCCTCCAGACACCGTCGCAAACGATAGGTCCTTTTTTTCACTATGGCCTGAACCCTGTTGAGGCCAATTACCCTCACAGTCAGATTGCCGGTCACTGCCTGGCGTCCGACCAGACCCTTGGCGAACACATTCGCCTGACCGGTCGTGTGTTCGACGGCAACGGAGCGGTAGTTGAAGACGCGCTTCTGGAAATCTGGCAGGCGAACGCGGCCGGGCGCTATGCGCACCCTAATGACGCCCGCAGCAATCGCGCTCTGGACCCCCATTTTCATGGATTCGGCCGCTGCGGAACGGGCGCCAACGAACAAGCCCGTTTTACCTTCTGCACCATCAAGCCCGGTCCGGCTCAGCCCGGCCACGCGCCGTTCATTTCGGTGACGGTGTTCATGCGTGGCCTGCTCAATCATGTCTATACTCGTATCTACTTCGACGATGAAGCGGCTGCCAACGCTGCAGACCCGGTGTTTTCAAGCGTGGCCCCCGAGCGGCAGGTGACGCTTCTTGCCAAGCGTTATCATACCCCGTCAGGAATCGAGTATCGGTTTGACATCCATATGCAGGGCGATCAGGAAACTGTGTTTTTTGATCTCTGAGAGAGCCTCCATGAGCCAAAGTACCCCACACGACGCCCCCGCCCTTTACGGTCAGTTGCTGTCGGATAAGGAGTGCGGCTGGTATCTGTCGGATCAGGCCCAGATTAAAGCGATGCTAAAGGTGGAAGGGCAACTTGCTTTGGCCCAGGCAGACGTGGGACTGATCCCGCAGGAGGCCGCCGATGCGATCAATCAGGCAACGCAACTTCTGGAACCGGATTTGGTCGCTCTTGCTGCTGGCGTGGCGTCGGCGGGCGTGCCGGTTCCTGCCCTGGTTAAAGCCCTGAAAAAGACCTTATCTCAGGATTTTGCCCGCTGGGTGCATTTTGGTGCGACCAGTCAGGATATTGTCGATACGGCCCTGATCCTTAACTGCCGGGAGCTGATTAAGATCTACCGGCAACGGTTGCTGGAAGCGATAAGACTCTGTGTTCAGTTGGCTGAGGCGCATCGCGGAACGTTGATTGCCGGCCGAACCCGAACTCAGCAGGCGATTCCGATGAGCTTTGGTCTCAAGGTCGCCAACTGGATAGCGCCTTTGCTTCGGCAGTTTGAGCGACTGGAAGAACTGGTTCCGCGGCTTCTGAAAGTTCAGCTGGGTGGCGCGGTAGGAAGCCTGGCGGCGATGGGTGATGGGGCGGATGCCGTCGTGAAAAACCTGGCTGATCGCCTGAGTCTTCAGAACGCCCCCAGCTGGCATGCCCAGCGGGATAGCCTGGTGGAGTTTTCCGGTTGGCTGGCGATGACGACGGGCATCCTTGGAAAGATGGCGGAAGACTGGCTGCGCATGGCGCAGACAGAAGTCGGTGAGTTGCGGTTCAGCAACGGGGGTGGCTCGTCCACCATGCCGCAGAAGTGTAATCCGGTGAACGCTGAAATCATGGTGACCATGGCCCGCCAGAATGCCGGTCTGGCAGGGCAGATGCAGCAATGCATGTTGCATGAGCACGAGCGCAGTGGCTATGCATGGACGCAGGAGTGGTTGCTGCTACCGCAAATGTTGATGGGTACAGCGGTCAGTCTGCGCCATTGCCTTGAAGGGCTTGAGTCTCTGGAAATATCCGCCGAGAACGTTGAGACCAACATTGCCAAGAGTCATGGCCTGATCTATGCCGAGGCAGCGACCTTTGCATTGGCGGCACACATGTCCCGAGAAGACGCGTCACGTTATGTTGCCGAGGCTTGCGAAAAGGTCGCCGGGACAGGGCAGCACTTATTTGAAGTGCTGAAAGCCTTGACCGGGCACCAGCTCGAGATTCAGAGCATCCGGCATGGATTGCTTGACGGCGGCGCGACCAAGGCGTGGACCGATGAAGTGCTGGAGAGCGCAGAGCGTCTGATAAAGATGGGGTAGGCTCAACGTTCGAGTAGAAGCAATGGGGTTGGGATTCCAGGAGGTCAAGAACGTGAACAAGCCAGCAAACGACATTGCTTTCCGGCAGTACATCTCTGCTATCAATGACCTGTGGCAATCGCAAAGCGCCAAAGACACAGACACAGCGCATCGCGTGAGTGAGCTGATGAGTGAATGGCTGCGCTCCACAACGCCTGACACCGCATGGGTGCGCAACCTGAAAGCCGAAAAATCATCGGGCTTCCCTCTCTATACACACCCGGACCACGGGTTCATTCAAATGAACCACTATCACGCCGGCTATCGCACCAATACGCCTCATGATCATGGGCCCTATTGGGTCGTATATGGCGTCTATGAAGGTGAAGTGGAAATTCCGGTTTACGCATACGATGCTACCAGCAACACCTTGCGGGTAGATCGTATCGATCGGCTCAAGGGTGGTGATGCCGTTGCGTACCTGCCCGGCGATATTCATTCAACCCGGGTTCCGACGCCAGAACCTGCTCTTGTATTGAGATTTTTGAGTACAGATTTAAGCCAGGTGCCGCGCCGTCGGTTCAAGCCCGAGCAAATCTCAGAAGATCCTGTTTCTTCACCAGAGCGAACCTGAATAGACATAAATTCCTTTCTGTTATTTGAAAACGCCAATTCTTCATTATCCAAGCTCCTCAGATCCCTGTTTACTAGGGGTGATTATTTCTAAACAAAACAACGAAAAGGTAATCATTGAGATGAGAATGTTGAGCTTATCGTTCCTGCTGGCATTGACTGTCAGCGCATACACCGCATTATCTTCTGGACCGGTTGTAGCCAGTGAACAGAGTGAAGCGGAGTTCTACAATGGCCGCACTGTTCAACTCATGATTGGTTACTCTGCGGGCGGAGGTTACGACGCTTATGGCCGCACATTGGCGCGCCATCTGGGTAAACACATTCCGGGTAACCCGAATGTGGTGGTCAAGAATGTCCCGGGGGCCGGCTCTCTGGTTCTGATGAATCAAATTGCGAACACATTGCCGAATGACGGCACCGTCCTCGGTGCCGTCAACTCCGGAATGCCCTTCGAGCCACTGTTTGGTAATGAGCAGGCCAAGTTCGATGTCAACGAGGTGAGCTGGCTCGGAAACCTGAGTGTGGTTACATCGGTTGGCTTATTTCGTAAAGAGTCGGGTATCACTAAGTGGCAGGATCTGAAAACGAAGCAAGCGACGGTGGGGGCCACCGGCGCCGGATCCAACACCAATACGATTCCCCGTGTCCTGGCAGAACTGTTTGATCTGAAAATGACCGTCATCAGCGGCTATCCTGGCAGCAATGACGTTGGCCTGGCCATGGAGCGGGGTGAAGTCGATGGCATGGGGAGCGCATTCCTGAGTACGATCAAGGCCAAGAATCCGGACTGGCTAGAGCCAGACGGTGATGTGAATATCGTTTTCCAGCTAGGGCGCAAGCGCCACCCGGATCTGCCTGATGTTCCGCTGGTTAGCGAAATGGCGACAACTGACGACCAGAGGCGGGTCGTTGACCTTCTTGGCGCACGACTGATCATGGGTCGTCCATATGTGGCGCCTCCGGGCATGGCTCCTGAGCGTCTGGCGACTCTGCGCAATGCGCTTGAACAGACGGCTGCGGATCCCGAGTTTCTTGCTGACGCCAACAATCAGGGGTTGAGTATAGACTTCGTAGATGGCCAGGAAATGCAGACGTTTTTCGGAGAAGTCTACGGTTACCCCGAGCATATAGTGCAGCTTCTGAATGAGGCGATGCAATAACCCGGCTTACTCTTTTGAAGGAGATACAGTTTGGCTGAACAGGATGGGTGGTCGGAGAAAGATTGGATGAGGGTAGTGCCCGAAACTGAACGGGCGCTCTACCTGCAATCTGGATTCGGAGAACGACAGCCGTTTGGTGAACGTCCGGCATTGATAGTCATCGATGTAACACTGTCGTTTACCGGCTCCCGACCCCAGCCTGTGGCAGACGCGATCCGAGAGTTTCCCACCGCGTGCGGTGAGGTGGCCTGGGAAGCGTTGCCGCGGATCGCCCAGCTGCTGCAGCTGTTCCGCGACCGAAGCTGGCCCGTTGTGTTTACCCGCAATGACAGCCTTGATCAGGTATTTGCGGGGGGCGCGACCAAGCGTGTGAGGTCCAGGCCATCGCCGCCCGAAGGTCAGAAATTCCCGCCCGGAATCGACCCACTCGAGAGTGAATGGGTACTGGAGAAAGCCAAAGCCAGTTGTTTTTTTGCGACGCCGTTGAACTCCTATCTCCAGATGCGGAAAGTCGACACAGTGGTCGTCTGTGGCGTCTCGACATCCGGCTGCGTGCGGGCTTCGGTGGTAGATGCGTGCTCCCACGGATACACAACCTATCTGGTTGACGATTGCTGCTTTGATCGCTCTCACTTTGCCCATTGCGCCAATTTATTCGACATTAGCGCCAAGTACGCGTCTGTTGTTTCCCTGACAGAGCTTGAAGCGCTCTGTGTGTCACGCGTTTCCGATTAATTTGAATGATCAGAGGCTGTCAACAAAATACTGATGCTATGAATAAGGATAACAACATGCGAGCAACGATACATTTCCTGGCGCTTGTCATGGCCATCTCTTGCTGGTCGGCCGCCGCTGTCGGACAAACCAGTAACTCCGATGATTTCTACGCCGGTAAAACCATTGATCTGCTGATCGGACATTCTCCGGGTGGGGGCTATGACACCTACGCCCGAACCCTTGCCCGACATATCGGCAAGCACATCCCGGGTAATCCGGATGTGGTGCCCAGAAACGTCACCGGGGCCGGCAGCCTTGTGCTGATGAATCAGGTGGCGAATACACTTCCCAACGACGGGACCGTCTTTGCAACGGTCAATCAGGGGATGGCCTTTGAGCCGTTGTTTGGCAATGATCAGGCACAGTACAAAGCCGCTGATATCGTCTGGCTGGGCAGTCTGTCCAAAGGCACCAGCCTCTGCGTTTCCAACAAGGACGCAGACGTGCAGACCTGGCAGGATCTCAAGACCAAGGCGCTGACGGTGGGTGCTTCCGGCGCCGGTGCCAGCACCAACATCTACCCGAGGGTGATGGCTGAGCTTTTCGATTTCAAATTCAACATTATTACCGGGTACCCGGGCGGCAACGACATCCTGCTGGCGATGGAGCGTGGTGAAGTAGAGGGGCGTTGCAGCTGGTTGCTGAGCAGCGCCAGAACCCAGAGGCTCGGCTGGATTGAAAATCGTGAGGTGAATGTGCTTTTTCAGATGGCGCTGGAAAAACACCCGGATCTGCCGGATGTGCCTTTAGTCATGGACTTTGCGGAAACGGACAAGCAAACAAAGGTCTTGAGGCTGTTCCTGGCCCGGCAGTTGATTGCTCGCCCCTACGTCATGCCTCCGGGAGTGCCCCAAGAGCGGGTGGCCATCATGCGCAAAGCGCTGGCCGCAACAGCCATGGATCCCGAGTTTCTTGAGGATGCGGCGAATCAGAGTCTGAGCATTGATTTTGTGACCGGTGAAGAGGCTCAGGCCATTGTTGTTGAAACCTATGAGTACCCGGAAGAAGTCATTGAGGTGGTGAAAAGCGCTATGTAAATCCCTGCCCGGGAAAGGCCCAAACCCGGGCCTTTCCCAGAGTTCAGGCGAATTGTTCGGTATCGACATCTGCCTGGGCCGCTTCGCTGTAGCGTGCGCCATGGACCTTTTGATCGTTAATGGCGTCGTTCAAAAGCTGCCATTCCGCCTTTGAAAGCCGGATTGATTGAGCCTTAAAGTTGGTTTTGAGGTGGGTCTCGGACGAGGTACCGGGAATGGCCACAATATGCTCGGCCCGTTGTAGGACCCAAGCCAGAGCGACTTCAGCCATTGAGACATTGTGGTTATTGGCAACCTGTTTCAATGGCTCAAGCAATAAGAGGTTCTTGGCGTAATTGTCTTCAGAGAAACGTGGCATTTTGCGGCGAATATCGCTGTCGGCCAGGCGAGTGACATCCGTCAGGGTGCCGGTTAAATACCCCCGCCCGAGGGGACTGAAGGCAACAACACTGGCGCCCAGTTCTGCGCAAGTATCCATAACCGCTATGTCCGCATTGCGCGTCCACAACGAGTATTCTGTCTGTACCGCACTTATGGGGTGCACGGCGTTAGCCCGTCGAAGCGTATCCGCCGAAACTTCCGACAACCCGATAGCGCCAATCTTTCCGGCAGCGACCAGCTCAGCCATTGCGCCAACGCTGTCTTCCAGCGGAACTTTTTTATCGTACCGGTGCAAGTAATACAGGTCGATAAAGTCTGTTTTTAAGCGCCGGAGAGCTTGTTCGCAGGTTTGGCGGATGCGTTCCGGACGGCCATCCAGTGAGCGTTTGCCATTTTCGTCCGGCACCAACACACACTTGCTGGCCAGAAAATATTCGTTGCGCCGATGGGCAACCGCATCGCCAATCAATTGTTCATTGGTGCCCAGGCCATAAAACGCTGCAGTATCAAAATGATTGTAGCCAAGATCAAGGGCCAGATTCAGGAGTTTACTTGCCTGCTCAGGCGAAGAAGGCTTGCCATAGGCGTGAGACAGGTTCATGCAACCGAGGCCAATGCGGCGTGTCTGGTTTAACTTCATGATGAGTCCCTGGTTTCTAAAACTTATCGGTTACGATTGTTGAAACAGTTTTACCGTCGCTGACACCAAAGCGGTCAGGTGTTCAGTGTGTCGTCCACAAAGAGTTCTTCCGGAGGGTAGATCGAATCGATCATTCCCTGATCCTGGGAGTATTGGATGAAGCGCTCGAGATTTGCCCGGTTTCGTCGAAAACCGTTCTCCCATGGATCGCTGCCGAACAGGGCCTTTTCCTGCTCGTAGTAATGACGTCCCCAGGCCAGTCGGGACCAACCGGGGTCTTCGTAATATTCCTCGGCCAGTGATTTGGCCTGATTGAACAGATCGTAAAGTGCGCGGCCCAGCCACGGTTCCTGTTGAGCCAGCTCCTGCCGGAGGGCAATCACGTGCATGATCGGAAAGTCACCGACGCGGCGGAAATAATCGATCTCTGCGGCCCGGCAGTCGCTTATTAGGCGCCGCGCCGGTAGTTTACCGGAAACGACCGAGTGCGGCGGGTGGGGCAGGAAAAAGGCGTCGATTTCATGATTCGCCAGTTTCTGTGCCACGTCTTCCCGACTACCGCCGATATAGTCCACCCGGACGCCGGGCTTGAAATCGAACGGGACTTTTTCCTGTGTGGTAAGCAGCCAGTGAATGTGTTCCCAGGGCGTGTCGTACTGAAATTTCAGATCCCCTTTGGCAAGCAGCGACAGCGTGGTCTGAAAGGAAGAAATAGCGACCTTCTTGCCAATCAGGTCCCGAGGCTGGTGTAAGTCCGAATCCGGATGCACCCACATCTGACTGAGGCTGAACAGGCGTCGCGGAAACACGGGAATGCCGACGATGGGCATGCCGCGGGCGCGGGCCATAAGAAAGGTAGATAAAGAAAACTCGGCCACGTCGTAATCACCGCCGTGCAGCATGCGTTCATGGCGACCCTTGCCGTCGCGCAGTGGGGCAGACTGACCGGTCTGGTAAACCGTTAGGTTCAGGCCCTCCGGCAGTTGCAGGGTGTTGTCGAAGAACGGGAAGTGTCGATCGTAACGTTCAATGGCGAGACTCAGATTAAGCGGTACTGCCATGGTCATGTCCTTGCCGAATATTCGATCAATTCTTCGCTGACACGACGATCTCAACAACGTGAGGGGGCGTCTGTTCGATTTTTGCAAAGAATGCGTGCATCTCTTCCCCGGAACCAAAATTGACCGGCAAGCTCTGGCGCTCGGCGTCAGCCAGAAATTCCGGGTCTTTTGCCGTCTGTTCCATCGCCGTGCGCAGAATGTCCAGGCGCTCGGGATCTATGCCGGGAGGCGCCACAAATGGGCGCGCGAACATCAGGCTGGCAGCCAGCAGATCTACTGCTTGACGCTGGTCTTCTGTTTCGGCCATGTCACGGACAAGATCCACGTCGGGCAATAGCTCGTGTTTCTTCATGGATAATTGATAGATGTGGTTTACTTTGCGGTCTTCGGCCAGCCACTCCGGGGTGCGGGTCATAATCGTGCTCATGAACTGGCCCCCTATGCCGTCGACTTCACCCCGCTCCATGGCGAGTACGATGTCGGTAGAGCCCGGGTAACCTGCGATAACCGTCAGATTGAGATCGAACAGCTCTGCCAGAACTCTGGGCATGAAATTGGTGCTGGAGCCTGCGCCTGAGCCACCCATGGTCATGCTCTTCTCACGCAGATCCAGCAAGTGTTCTATGCCGCTGTCGGCATTGGCAATTCCCAGCACCGTATCGTCTGCAAGACTGCCAACCCAGTTGACCTCCTGAGTGTCGAACTTCGCCTGTTTGTTGCCGAACAGGGGCTCGAACGGAATTCCCGAATTGACCAGCGCAAACACCGAGCCGTCTTTGGGCAGGGAATTGGCGATCTGGTTCATCAGAACCAATGAGCCGGCCCCGGGAACATTCCGGACAACCACATTCGGGTTGCCGGGAAAATGTTTGGGCAGGTGTCGGGCAAGTGTGCGGGCATAGGTGTCGTAACCGCCACCGGGGGAGAAACCGACCATTAGCTCAACCGTCCGACCCTCATAAAAGGATTCTGCGCTGCTGTCCTGGGCCATGACGCCCATTGAAAGCAGGCACCCGATCGCGATGCTGGCAAGGTTCGAGGGAGTTATTTTCATATCAGTGACCTTCTTATTGTTTTGCAAAAATGGAACGGCGTTCTTTAATATAGAATAGCTGAAGTAAAAGGCAACACCAACAAGAGAGGCGCCGAATGGCCGAGCATCATGACTTTGAGAACCACTGTTGGCAGGACCTGTACCCACAGGAAATTTACGACCTGTACGCACCCTACCGACGGCAAACGGGTATCAAAGGCCGCTGCGGCCTGCTCCTGGTCGATCTTTACAACCTCTGTTATGAAGGTGGTGAGCGCCCGGTGAGTGAGCTTTATCGGGATTACCCGAGTTCCTGCGGTGAATTCGCCTGGCGGGCCCTGGGGCCAACCCGGCAGATCCTGCATGAAATGCGTTTACAGGGTCTGCCCGTGCTCTTCTCGACCAAGGATCTTCGCAATGCTGACCACCAGCGTAAGGCCAGCGCGACCTTTCGGCGATCGGGCCAGGCCTCTGAAAACGCCTACGACATTCACCCGGAGCTGACGCCCGAAAATGGTGAGTTGGTGATCGCCAAGGAACGCGCCAGCTGTTTCTATGGCACACCACTGGCGACCTATCTGCAGCGTCTTCGTATCGAGACGCTGATCATGGTTGGTGAAAGCACCAGCGGCTGCGTTCGTGCCACGGCGACCGACAGTTTTTCCTATGGCTTTCACACGGTGCTGGTTGAAGAAGCCGTGTTTGACCGCAACCCTATTTCCCACCAGGCCAGCCTGTTCGATCTGCATCACAAGTATGCGGACGTGATGGCGCTTGACGATGTTTTGAATCAGCTCCGGGATAAAACCCGGTGAGCTCACCGGCGTTTTTTCAAGAAACGACGCTCTGGGTGAACCATTCCAGTGGGAGCTCCCGGCCAGCGCCGGTTTGACGGGCTTTTTCGAACAGCAGTGCGCCTGCAGCGGCAAACTGGAGCCCGAGGCCAACGTTGTTCATGAAACAGGTGATTTGCTGATCGTTGTCCCGTCCCGATATCTGGCCTGAGGTCAGTTGCCCGATCTCGGGCTGATTGAGCCAATCGATGCCATCGCCGGCTTTGCGCTTGGCCCAGAGTTCGTCATCGGGAATGTTTTCCTCTCCCATCATCAACATGTCAGGCTCCCACAAGCGGGTGTGGACGGCGACCCGGTCGGCTCGCCGATAGCATTCCGCCGGCAACTCGAACCGTTTCAGGCTGGAAAGATGCATGCCGGGCTCCAGCCAGTCGGCCTGGATCACCGGCTGCATTGAATTGGTCGCACACAAAACGATGTCGGCTTTCGCCACTGCCTCTTTTGCATGGGCAACGGGAATCACCGGAATGCCCAGCTTCTCGGACCATTCCTCGGCAAAGGCCTGGCGCTTGGTAGCGGTAGGGCTGTAGACGCGGATTTCCTCGATGGGTCGTACCGCGCAAGCTGCCTGGGCCTGGGTTCCGGCCTGGTAACCGGCGCCGATCAGGCCGATTCGGCGAGCATTCTGGCGGGCCATCATTTTGATCCCCAGTCCATTGGTGGCGCCAACGCGAAAGCGCTGGATAATGCCGTCAGGGAGCACCGCAAGCAGTTCGCCATTGTCGATGCCGAACAATAGTACAAGGCCCAACCAACGATTGCCTGGTAGCGCTGGCAGCTTTTCCTTGCGGTGCTGACCATCGGCCCTGTTGGGCCACTGAATGATGTCGGAGCTGATTCGCAGGGCGTAGACGCCCCTCCGCGGGTAGCCTCCTTCCATGGACTTGAACACATAGCTGGCGCCGAGTTCCGGCCGGGGGATCGCGGTATCTGAGCGATTGCGGTTTATGGCTTGATCGCGGGCCAGATCGCTGTAAGCGAGGGCCAGCTCGTCAATCACCTCCGGCATCTTCAGCAGGCGTTCGGCTTCGTCGTTGTTCAACAAGAGGGTCATCAGCGGTTTTCCTCGATTCGGGCAGCGAAGGCGGCCCTGGCGTCAGTTTCGTATGTCCTGCAGGAACAGGCTGGTGGGGATCTCGTATCCCAGGCCAGCGGCCTTCGCCAGTTCGTATACTTTGCCAGCAACGGCATAGAATTGGGCACCCTGAAGGTTGCCGCGTTCTGACCAGGTAATCTGCTGATCCGAAATCCGGCCCGGCGTTTTACCGTTCAGGATGTCCGCCAGGGTGATCCGCCTGTCTGGCAACCAGACCCCCCGGCCACGGGTGCCCCAGCGGCCGTTTCCAAATTTGGGCAGATCAGGGCGGGCTTCCCAGGCGATGTATTCAGCGTCCGTCTCAAACTCCGGATGACCCGTTGGGGCGGGTGTGTCGCCGAAACGCAAATACACATCCACCTTTTCCATGGTGGCTGGGTCGGGCCGACCCTCGCTTCCTACGACTATGACATGGGCACCCGGCTCGATCAGATTGCCGTCCAGCACGGATACGGCCGAGTCGGTGAGGGACGCGACAATATGTGCGCCCTTGTAGACCTGCTCGGGCCTGTCACACACCTGAACTTCAATGTTGTGCCTTTCGGCCATCTCGCGACCGAAAGCTTCCCGGTTTTCCCGGGTTGGGCTGTATACCTGCAGCTTTTTAATGTTGCGGACGTTCATGAAGGCGTCCATGTGGGACTTGGCCATGCCGCCCGAACCGAGCATGCCGACAACTTCTGCGTCTTTCCTGGCCATGTATTTGACGCCGATGCCGCCGTCGCCCGCGACCCGCATGTGTTGCAGAACGCCGTCGTTAATGAACGCCAGCGGTTCGCCGTTTTCGATGGAGGTCAGGAATATCAGTCCGCAGAACAGGCCCGGGCGAACACAGTATTTTTCCGAGGTTGTCGCCCCGTTGTAGGTCGTTTCGTAAACAATGTCGGACTTCATTCGGGTCGCGAAATAGCCCTTGGTCGACCCACCCTCCATGGAACCGAACTGGTAATTTTTTTGCGGATCACTGGTGGGAATCCGGATGTCTATTCTCGGCCGACAGGTGGCTTCACCCAGCACCAGATTCCGGTAGGACTCTTCCAGGGCGTTAATCGTGGTGTCTACCGTGAGAACCTGAGCCACCTCGTCGTTGTTGATGATCAGTGTCATACCTTACCTCGTGTCGGGAATCAGTCCCGGATGTCTTGGAGTAACCAGTCGGTTGGCAGTTCACGCCCCATGCCTCTGGCAAGGGCCTGGGCGTAGACCCAGCCGCCAACCGACGAAAACTGAAGCCCCTGGTTGCCCACGTTGCGATAGAAAGTGACCTGGTCGGCACGGGTTCGGCCGCTGGCTTTGCCAGATACCAGATCAGCAAAGTCTGGTTTGTCGCCACCTTTGCCGCGATCTTTGAATTCCGGGCTGTCGCCACCAAAACCCGGCTCGGGGTTTTTTTCGGGGATGAGTTTCATCTGTTCCGGGGTGCCACCGATAAACGCGGCCGGGCTGAACCCACGCTCTGCCTGAAAGCGTTCGGTCTGCCGCATTTGCAGACCTGCGGTGCCCTGGCGAACAACCACATCGAACTTGTCCATGGCCTTATCGCTGATTTCCCGTCGGCTCAGATTGGTCACGTGCATGCCCGGCTCTATCCAGTCGGCGTCGTAGACCGGTTTCATGCTTGTGGTACAACTGGACAGAATGTCGACCCCTGTTACCGCTTCCTTTGCCGAGTCGACTGCGATCACCTCAATGCCAAGTTTGCGGGACATTTCGTCCGCGTACGCCTCACGGTTGTCCGGATTGGGGCTGTAAACCTTGCACTGCTGGATATCCCGCACTGCGGCAAACGCTTCGAGATAGGTTCTGGCCATGCCGCCGGAGCCCAGCATGCCCACCACGTGCGCATCTTCCCGGGCCAGGTGTTTTGCGCCGATGCCAGCGCCGCCACCAACCCGCATATGTTGCAGGGCGCCATCGTTGATAAAGGCCAGCGGCTCGGCGTTACGGGTACTCAGCAGGAAGATCAGCCCGCAGTAGGTGCCAGGCTCCCGACAGTATTTTTCTTCCGTCCAGTTGCCGTCTGGTGTTCTTGGCCAGGTGATGACGTCCGACTTCATGCGGATAGCGAAATAGCCGTCGTTGGCGCCTTCCATGGAGCCCCAGCGATAATAGCTGTCGTCCTGGTCCGTGGGCATGTACATGTCTATGCGGGGGCGGTGAATGGCACCTCCGGTCGGTATTTTCCGAAAAGCTTCCTCTTGAACACGGATGCAGTCCTCCATGGTCAGTAACTTGAACACGTCGTCATTGTTGATCAGCAGCATGAATCACCTGGTTGCGGAATTTCATAGGGGCCAGTGTGTTGCTCCCAGTCACACTCCGGGCCGTTCTAAATAACCTAAGTCACCTGCTGCTATAATTCGAATATATAATTCTGATATAGCCATAACATAAACACATACTAACGAGCCTTTCTGTGAGAGCGCCATGAACCTGCACCTATTGCGCACGTTTGCCAGTGTTGCCGAGCAACGCAGTTTTTCCCGGGCCGCAGAGGCCATTCACATCAGTCAGCCCGCGGTATCTCGTGCGGTTCGGGAACTTGAAGAGCAACTCGGGATGGCTTTGCTGGAGCGTCGGGGTGGGCAGGTCAGGCCTACCGAGGCGGGCGCTGAACTGTACCAGCACGCGCGCGCAATCTTTGCGCTGGAGCAGTCTGCAATGGCCGATCTTCGGGGGCGGCAGGGGTTGGAGCGCGGAAGCCTGACCATCGGAGCCAGCCGAACCATCGGGACCTACTTTCTCCCCCCCGTGATTGCCGAGTTCTTACGGCAGTTTCCGGCAATCGATGTTCGGATTATCAGCGAAAACACGGAACTGATTCAGCGACGGTTACTGGCCTACGAGCTGGATATCGCCTTTATCGAGGGTTCTGTAGAAGACTCTCGGGTTGAGGAGGTGTTCTGGCATGAAGATGAGTTGGTCATTCTGGCGCACTCGGACCACCCATTGCTCAATCGCAAATCGCTGAAAGCTTCTGATCTGGATGCCGAGCGATGGGTTTTGCGGGAGCAGGGTTCCGGCACGAGATCGGTCACGCTCGCCCTGCTTAAGCAGGCTGGCGTAAAGGTCGACCGAACGATTGAAGTCGGCGGCAATGGCGCGCTGGTGCAAAGCGTTGCGGCCGGGCTGGGGCTTGCGATGGTGTCGTCGGTCGCGGCTCGGGAACACCTGAGTGTCGGTAAGGTAAACGTGCTCGATTTTCCAGACCGCTTTAAACGGCCCCTGCATCGGGTTCGGTTGAGAAACAAACCTGAGAGCCCGGCGGCACAAGCGCTGGTTGCCGTTGCTGATCGAGTGGCAAGTACCTTTTTGCCGGGTTATTGAGGGCGTCGCCCGTTCCGACCTGCTTTTTTGACGGCCTGGCCGCTGCATCTTGTTCTGTTATGCGGAACGGTGTACCTTAAAGGTTCTTCTAAGGAAAGCCGCACGGAAACTGCGTGAAAAGTGCGACGGTTTGGTCACAGGTGCGGTGGTGATTCTGACACTGGAGAACAACAATGACCTATCAGACATTGCCTCTCTCCCCGGCACTCGGAGCCGAGGTCAGGGGCGTGGATTTGACGCATATTGATGAGGCCCACGCGCAGGAGCTCAACGAGCTCTGGTTGAAGCACCACGTGTTGGTCATCCGGGATAACAGCGTGACGGAAGACGAACTGGTTGAGTTTGCGCAGTCGTTCGGTTCGATCGAAAAGGCCCGCAAAATGAGCCCGCTGGCCACGCGGCCAGAAATTATGGTGATCTCCAACATTCGCGAGGGTGACGCCGCACTGGGCGCGCTGCCCGACGGTGAGCTGTTCTGGCACTTTGACCGCATTCACCAGAAAGTACCCAACAAAGCTGGGGTGCTGCATTCCATCGAATTACCCTCCAAAGGCGGCGAAACCCGTTTTTCGAGCATGTGTCAGGCCTACGAGGCGCTGCCCGAGGAAACCAAGCGAAAACTTGAGGGACTCACGGCACTCAATACCTACCAATACGGCCAAACCAACGCTGCCAACAAACAGCTAACGAAAGACTCACCCTCAGCGGTTCATCCGGTGGTCCGGACTATCCCCGAGACCGGCAAAAAAGCGCTCTACGTCTGCCGCCTGATGACAGACCGGATACTGGAACTGCCCGAGGCGGAGAGCGACGCGCTGCTTGCCGAACTCTTCGATCACTGTGAGCGCCCCGAGTTTATCTATGAACACAGCTGGCGCGTGGGAGACACGCTGATCTGGGACAACCGCTGTGTGCTTCATGCCCGAAACGATTTCAATGAAAACGAGCGCAGGCTGCTCAAGCGAGTCACGGTAGGGGATACCGTCGCGCCCATAGCCTGAGCCTTATCAGTGTTTGTCTACCAGGAATGAACGAAGGAGCAGATCATGAGTTCAAGATTGAAGGGCCGAGTGGCCATTGTGACGGGCGGAGGTCACGGCATTGGCAGGGCCTATGCGAGACGTCTGGCCGAAGAAGGCGCAAGTGTTGTGATTGCAGAGATCGATGTCAAATCGGCGACATCCGCTGCAGAGGAACTCGAAAAAGAAGGGTTTGAGGCGCTGGCGGTGCACACCGATGTGACAAAACCGGACAGCGTTAAAGAGATGGCGAGGCTTGCGGCTGAAAAATTCGGTCGCATCGACATTCTGGTTAACAATGCCGCGATCTTTATTTCGGTTCCCATGTCTCGGGCGCCGTTTGATGAGATTGATCCTGAAGAGTGGGATCGCATGATGGCGGTGAATGTCAAAGGCGCCTGGCTGGCTTCCTGCGCTGTAGCGCCCTATATGCGCGATCAGCAGTACGGCAAAATCATTAATATCAGCTCGGGTACGGCCCTCAAGGGGTCTGACAACCGCATCCATTATGTCGCGTCAAAAGCCGCTATTCTCGGGTTTACCAAGACGCTCGCCAATGAACTGGGCAAAGAGGGCGTCTGCGTTAACTGCATTGCGCCGGGCAGTACCATGAGTGAAGAAAATCCGGACGATGCAATCCGGCAGAGGCGCGCTTCTGCGGCGTCGACGCGGGCAATCCCGCGCCTGCAGATGCCGGAGGATATGCTCGGTGCTGTGGTGTTCTTTTCCTCATCGGACAGCGATTTTATTACCGGCCAGACGCTGGTGGTGGATGGCGGGTCCTGTATGCATTGACCGGCTCCTTAGCAGCCTGTCGTACTTAGCCAGGCATTGTCGACATGAGATAATCAAATCTCACGGGCCACAACCGGGCTATTGAGGCGCGAGCGTAAAAACGCCTCGAACAGGAGCAGGCCCAATACCAGCAAAAATAGGTTAAGCGGCAGGCCCAGAGGGGCGCCGGAAAAAAAGCCCGGGGCCGGGTGTCTAAACCACTCCAGCCCGGCCCTCGGGATATCGGTCAGTTGAATTTGACCAATGAATAATCGCGCATCATGCCCGTCTCCGGCGGCGTCTTTGAGCAGTGTTACAACGCTCAGGCCGGG
>NZ_JBDWCL010000005.1:0-11473 GCF_039977835.1 Marinobacter sp.
GCCACGCTGGCCTGGAACGTAAAGCGGATGAGCGTGCTGAAAATGGCGCTGTGAGAGATTTTTGCCGCCGCATTCAGGCTTTCAATGGTGCACCTTAGGTGCTCTTGGAGCCAAGTGAACAGGGCAACTGTAAACAACGCCCGTCAGACGCAAGTCCAACAGGCTGCTAGAAATTAAGTCTCGGACACCCTGACGATTCAAATCGTGTAGCGGGTCGTCGGTGGCTGTCTCTGGTTGTGAAAGAGCATGCAGGTTAGACCTGAACATGGCGTATCCATCCTGTGTTGGTTGTGACCTTGGCGGTGATCAACCAACCAACAGGTTACGCCCCCCTCCCTTCAGCCTGCTTACCATGCACCAGAAATCGCCATAACTCACTGTAACACAGGGCTTGTTTGATTCGCTGGGTTCGGTTTTTAAGGCCCACTAATTAATCACTTAATCGAAAATTTGTATTTGCAATATCATAAATTTGGATTGGTATTCTAAAAGGTTCCGCGCAACGATATAACAAATAGAAATAAGTTAAGGTTAGAAATGCATATTGCTTCCCGTCAAAAATTTCCGCCCATGAGCTTTTGCCTTGCGATGGTACTGCTCATAGTCTTGGCGCTTTTAGCGGTCGCGGTTGCAGCTTTGCCCGGCCTGCCGACTTGGAATCCAGGTGCCTTGACCTGGGCAATTCTGTTTGGCTTGATCATTGGTAACCTGCTTGGCACTCGGCTGGATAGTTGGTCAGAGCCGACCCGGCAATCGGTGCAGCAGGCTTTGGCCGTGGGAAAGTCGCAAGCGCTGCGCAGCGGCATTGTATTGATGGGCTTTCAGATTACAGTGCAGGATTTTGTACTGGTGGGCTGGAATGGGTTGCTGACTGCTGCCTTTATGTTGATCACAACGATGTGTCTTGTGTTCTGGCTAGGTCTGCGCGTATTGAAGATGTCGCGCGATCAAGTATTACTGATTGGAGCGGGCAGTTCTATCTGCGGTGCAGCAGCGGTGATGGCCACAAGTCAAGTTTCAGGGGCATCCGCCCGCGATACCTCTGTGGCGGTCGCGACGGTTGTACTGTTCGGGACTCTGGCGATGTTTATCTACCCCTTGCTGCATGGCTTGTTCGCTATGAATGACGCCATTTACGGAGTGTTTGTTGGCGCCACCATACACGAGGTGGCGCAGGTCGTGGTCGCAGGTGAAATGATCAGTACCGATGCGGCAAACTCTGCCATGATTACCAAGATGCTGCGGGTGCTAATGCTGGTGCCCTTCATGTTGTGGGTGGCGCTTGCCTTTCGACCGAAGGCACCGGGGCCGGTCTCCGGGCATTCAGTGCTGCGGGGCCGAGTGCCGTGGTTTGCGATATTGTTTCTGCTGGCCATTCTGGTGCATTCCTCAGGGGTGTTACCCGCAGTACTGGTGACGGTTATGGCGACCACCGGAACGCTACTGCTTACATTGGCCATGGTATCCATTGGTTTCACCACACGATGGTCAGGCGTCAAAGCGGCGGGTCAGCGTCCGCTGATCCTGGCTTTTGTTTTGGCTCTTTACCTGATCATCGGCGGCTATATTGCCACTTGGGTTTTCGCACAGTTGACGAGTTAGCCCGATGTGGGGTTCGCCCGATACCTTATCTGTACTGGGCGCCCGGGCTACCGTTATGACTTGGTCAGTGTTGGCCATTAAAAAACAAAAAATGAGACCGAACTGAAAGGAAAAAAACGATGCTAATGATTAATAATGACGATGTAAAACAGGTGTTGACCATGGAGATGACTATGGATGCCCTGGAACAGGCGTACAGTGAACATGTGGCCAAAGAAGCCGTATGCCGACCGCGCATTGATATTCGAATACCCACTCAAGACCCACAGAAGCTGTATTGCTGGGGTAGCATGGAAGGTGGCTCGGTGTCCGGCTACTTTGCCATTCGAATGAAGTCCGACATTTTATATCAACAAGAATATAACGGTGCTGTGACCGAGGAAAAGTTCTGCATAGAACCCGGAACATTCTGTGGGCTGATTCTCCTGATGAGTGTCAACAACGGTGAACCCCTGGCCATACTCAACGACGGGGTCATTCAGCAGTCCCGGGTCGGTGCTGATGGTGGGCTAGGCGTCAAATATGCCGCCCGAGAAGACGCAGAGGTAGTTGGCATGTTGGGCGCGGGTGGTCAGGCGCGCAGCCATTTGGCCGCCTACATGCAAGCAAGGCCCAACATCAAGCGCATTCAGGTGTATAGTCCAACCAAGGCCAACCGCGAGCAATTTGCAGCTGAAATGCACGACTTGTACGGCATCGAAGCCGTGGCTTGCAATGCGCCGGAAGAAATCTATCAGGGGGCCGACATCGTTGCTGCGTTGACCGATAGCGCAGTGCCGGTACTGGATTCCCGGCTGATTCAAAAGGGCCAGCACATCATTAACGTGGGTGGGGGCAATATTCCTTCACATGATGTAATGGATCGAATCGATGTTTATCTCAGGTTCGGAAACGCGACTGCGCCCTGGGGTCTGCCTGAAATGGCACTGCAAGACGAATACCTTACCTATTCCGCTGAACCGCAACACCTCACGGCACCTAAGTTGCGTATGCATGGTAAACGCGGCCATGGCGCGGTGATTCCGGACCGCATGGTTACGCTGGCGCAGGCTTTGGAAAATGGTGGTACGGCCCGCACGTCGGCCGACCAGATCACCTATTCAGAACGTGGTAACTTGCAAGGCCAGCAGTTCTGGGCAGTGGCGGGCAGGGTTTATGAAGAAGTAAAAAAACGGGGGCTGGGGCACAAACTACCCACCGAGTGGTTCACTCAGGATATTCGTAACTGAGTCAGCAACTGTGATGTTTTTGTAAATAACACCGTAGCTTTAACACAACAACAATGAGACGGAGATTCTAATGAACATTTCGAAACAAAGATTGATGGCAATAGGTTCTGGTGTTTTGGCAGCCGCTATGACTGTTGGCACGGCGACGACCGCGTTGGCTCAGAGCAACTTTCCTGAGCGCGACATTGAGTTTATCGTCGGTTACAACCCCGGCGGGGGCTACAGTACCTGGGCGCAGGCGGTAGCACCGTACATTGAGGAACATTTGCCTAACGATGTGAATGTTCGGGTACGTCACATGCCGGGTGCTGGCAGTGTGGTGGCGACAAATTACCTGTACAGGCAACAACCTGATGGTTACACCATCGGGATCGTGAACCTGGGTGGTCTGGCTCCCGCTCAAGCAACTCAGGATGTGGCGTTTGATCTGACCGAAATGACGTGGTTGGGCCGTCTCTCGCTGGACTCAAATATTATGACTGTGCGTGCCGATTCTGACATTCACACCGTTGAGGACTTCATGGCACGTGACAGCGTGCGCATATCGACTAAGGGCATGACCGCCAGTTCCACCATTAGTGCGGCTGTGACGTTGGATGAAATGGGTATGGACTGGAAGCCGATCAATCATGACGGCACCAGTGAAGCCGTATTGTCGGTTGTGCGTGGTGACGCGGACGCGATTTGGGGGGCTATGGACAGTCTGGCTACCTATGTTCACAACGGTGATATTCGCATCCTGATGTACTACGACGGGCAGCGTAACCCCGACTACCCGGATGCTCCGATACCGTCAGAAGTCGGTTTCCCCGAGGCCCTGAACGAGGGTTTTAACAGTAATCGGGTCATTGGTGCCCCCGGTGGTATGGATCCGGACGTTCGGGCCATTCTGGAAGAGGCGATTCGCCTTGCAGTGGAAGATCCGGACTTTCAGAAGCAACTGGATCGCATGGAGGTATCTACCCAATACGCCGACGGTGATGCCACTGCGAAAATCGTCAGAAGTTCAGTATCAGGCTACACTGATTACGCCGATGTGATTTCCAGTCTTCTGAGCGAATAAAGCAAGTCTTACACGGGCCGGGGAGTTCCGACTTGCCGGTCTTTTTGTAGGTAGCGGAAAAGACTGGATTGCGTATATGGCTCTTCAGTCGATCAACGCATGGATATTCTCTTGCCAGCTGCTGTCATTGCACTGATCAGCTTTACCGAAGCGATGTCGAGTTGTCGTGTAATGGCTCGCAGGACTGGAGAGCCGTGGAACAGGAATCAGGAATTAATAGGCCAGGGTCTGGCAAAAATAGTCAGCGGCGTGAGTGAGCGGTGCCTTTCCCGTCAGTGGTTCTTTTTCCCGTACAGCGAGCGCTGAATGCCTGCAGTGGTGCGGAAACGGCTCGAGCCAACCTCATAGCGTCGTTAATAGTGCTGTTATCCCTGTTTGGCTTCAAACAGCTTTTATACCATCTGCCGACCGCGATTCTCGCCGCTATAATTATTGTACTGGTCGTCCGGCTGATCGATGTCCGGTCGCTCACCAGATTGTGCCGGGAAAATCGAGAAAATGGACTTGTAGCCCTCGTTACCTTGACGGTGACGCTTCTCACGGTGCCGAACCTTTACTGGGGAATATTGACGGGAATCGCTGTCTCCTTACTTGTCTGTCTTTATCACCAAGCCATGCCGCGAATAATCACTGAACCGGGTTGACTTTACTGGCCTGGATACTCTGAAAGATATCTGGTCTTATCTGGATGCGAAAGGGATCATGCTCTACTTGTCATGTCCCAAACTCACGTTGAGAGAGGCGCTATCAAGAACAGGTCTGGCCAAACTGATCAAAGATGAAAATATTTTCGCGACTGATGCGTGCGAAAACTATTGAGATTCTTGCTGATCTGCCCGGTTGAATATATCAATCTGGGGGCGGATGTTTAAGCGGCGACCCTTTAACGATTCAATCAATGAGGACATCGGAAATGGCTCGTAAAGAACATTTTGAAGAACATTGCTGGAAAGGTTTGTACAGCGAAGAAATCTATCGCATTTACGAGCCCTATAAACGGGAAACCGAATTGCGAGGTCGATGCGCTGTGTTGATGATCGATCTTTATAATATGTGCTATGAGGGCGGCAACAAACCGGTTTCCGAGTTGGTGGACAAATACCCAAGTACCTGCGGGGAATACGCATGGAATGCTTTACCGCATACAAAAGCACTGTTGGAGGCTGCAAGAAAAGCCGGATTACCCATCATCTACAGCACCAAAGACAACCGCAATTCGGACAGTGTGATCAATGTCAATGCAACCCAACGCAAGCGTAAGGGTACTGATGAAAGGCATTCTTATGAGATTCATTCGGCATTGGCGCCTGCAGACAAGGACCTCATGGTGTTCAAAGAGCGAGCGAGCTGCTTTTTCGGAACCCCGTTGGTCACTTATTTGCAGAAACTCCAGATAGAAACATTGATTGTCTGCGGTGAAAGCACGAGCGGCTGTGTACGCGCGACAGTCTTGGACTCATATTCCTATGGGTTCCATACCGTGATTGCCGAACAGTGTGTCTTTGACCGAAATTACATTTCTCATCAATGCAACCTTTTCGACCTGCACCACAAATATGCGGATGTAATGGATTCCACTGAAATCATCGCAGGCATCGCGGCAAATTGACTTTATTCTTTACTGACCACGAGGCCACGACAGCCTCGTGTTATTTGAATCGAAACAGCTATTTGGCTTTCATGTATTGAGCAATTACCTCTGCATTTAATGTTACGTTCGGATCATATTCCGGTGCATCTTCGATTTGCTCCAGATCATTCAGTCCGCAATATTTGTAGATTCGGTTAATTGCCGAGATCAGGCGCACAGGTTTGTCAGGATTGGCGTTGAAATGCTGGTGAATGGTGTTGGGCGGTACGTAGATAATGTCTCCGGCTTCCCATTCGAATTTCTGCACTTCGTCCTGTGGCTTCCAGAAATACTCGTCCGTAATCTCTACATCACAGTCCTGGTGCAGGTCATACCCTTCACCCTCAACGACGTAAAGACATTCCTCTGCCAAATGCCTATGCTTGCCTGATTTGCTGCCCGGCGGGATAAATTGCATGTACACGTCGACCGTTTCCATTCGGGTGTTCATTTCTTCGTTGATAAGATGCTTTAGCAGGCCCTGACGGGACATCTCCCAGGGCATCTCCTCGGGCTTTACAATTTTCTTGCGCTTGGCGTCACGCTCAGGCTGCTCAGTCGCATTGTCCAACAGGTGTTGGTACAGCGGTTGGCTTATATTGCCCCTAGTCCAGACTTTTGCTTCATCCCATGCCATATCAAACTCTCCAGTACGTTGTGTGTTTCAGTGCAGGTCAACGTGGTTTACTTATCGCCTTCTTCACGCGGTTTGAAGCCAGCGCCCTCCGGAGTTGGTTCGGTGGGGCGGGGAATGACTGTCTTCTGAAACAACATGTTCATGAACAGGTACATGGGTTTGGTCTTAATAACCAAGGCACGGGCCGGCTTGTGTTTGTCGGCATTGCAGTGCTGGTGAACGCAGTTGTTATGCACGATTGCTACATCACCAGCTTCCCAGTCATAGCGGATTTCATCGTGTATTTCGAAGCCTTTACCATCCAGGATATAAAAGGCAGCTTCATTCACGTGGCCATGCTTTTGGGAAACCGCTCCGGGTGCATATTCTTCCAGATGTAAATGGAACGTCTGAGTTATGCCGTCCTTCGGTTCAACGTAGTGCTTGCTGAAGGCCTGGGGACCGTCAACGAACTTGATATCTTTACCCTTGCGCACCCGTGGTTGGGCGCGCAGCCGTTTTAGTTCTTCGGTCAGGTTGTACTCGCCCTCGATACCGCGAACAAAAATGCGATTTTTCTGGCTGTGGTAATGATCTTCAAGTTTAGTGCTGTGTTTTGAGTCGGCTCCCATTCTGAGCTCCTTTGAAAATGCGTTACTTATTAATAGTTCAGTGGGTTCCGCCAAATCGTGCACACCTGTCTGTACAGGACCCGATTGTGACTTCCGTTTCTTCATACGGAACGCTGTTCTCTAAGTTTGTCATTGCGCTTCTTCGGAGTCAAGTGTGGCTCAACTTGCTCGCCGGATGAACGGGGGCGTCTTCCTATCGATACCACGAATAATTGCGCCTTCTCTGTTTGACAGTCGTAAGATCCCTATGGAAATATAAATCGGCACGGCGTTCCATATAAAGTAACACCGTGATCCTGACACGATAAGAATGGGACGGAGACTAAAGTGAGCATCTCAAAGCGACGATTGGCGGCAATAGGTTCGGGTATCTTGGTAGCGGCTATGACTGCTGGCATGGCGACCACTGCGTTGGCTCAGAGCAACTTTCCTGAGCGCGACATTGAGTTCATCGTCGGTTACAACCCCGGCGGTGGTTACAGTAACTGGGCGCAGGCGGTAGCACCGTACATTGAGGAACATTTGCCTAATGATGTGAATGTTCGGGTACGCCACATGCCGGGTGCTGGCAGCGTGGTGGCGCAAAACTACCTGTACAGGCAACAACCTGATGGTTACACCATCGGGATTGTGAATCTGGGTGGTCTGGCTGCCGCACAGGCCGCTGAAGACGTGCCATTTGACTTGACTCAGATGACTTGGCTGGGCCGTCTCTCGCTGGATCCAACCATTATGTCCGTGCGTGCCGATTCCGACATTCGCACCGTTGAGGACTTCATGGCACGTGACAGTGTGCGCATATCGACTCAGGGCATGACCGCCAGTTCCACCATTACTGCGGCGGTGACGCTGGATGAAATGGGTATGGACTGGACGCCGATCAATCATGACGGTACCAGTGAGGCAGTATTGTCGGTTGTGCGCGGTGACGCGGACGCGATCTGGGGGTCCATGGACAGTCAGGTTACCTATGTTCGCAATGGTGATACTCGCATTCTGATGTACTACGATGCTCAGCGTCACCCCGACTACCCGGATGCTCCGATACCGTCAGAAGTCGGTTTCCCCGAGGCTCTGGACCAGGGTTTTAACAGTAATCGGGTCATTGGTGCACCCGGCGGTATGGATCCGAACGTTCGGGCCATTCTGGAAGAGGCGATTCGCCTCGCGGTTGAAGACCCGGACTTTCAGGAGCAACTGGATCGCATGGGTGTTTCTGCCCAATACGCCGACGGTGACGCCACTGCGGAAATCGTCAGAAGTTCAGTATCAGGTTTCACTGATTACGCCGATGTGATTTCCAGTCTTCTGAGCAAATAAAGCAAGTCTTACACGGGCCGGGGAGTTCCGACTTGCCGGTCTTTTTGTAGGTAGCGGAAAAGACTCGCTTGCGTATACGGCTCTGACGGAGTGAATGCGGTCGCCGTTGGGTGGCAAATTAATGAATGGTCTTTCGTATAGGAAGGGTGACGCTTGGGTATATTTGAAGTTTTTTACGCCATTCTGTCGGATTATCAGTTGATGCTGATCATGGTTCTGGCGGTCGTGCTTGGTTTGCTGGTGGGCATTATTCCCGGGCTGGGGGGAAGTGTTGCCCTGGCTCTTCTGATTCCATTAACGTTTAGCCTCAGCCCGGAAGCAGCCATCGTATTGTTAATTTCTGCCTATGGCACTGTTACTTACGGCGGGGGGATTACGGCTATTCTGTTGAACACCCCGGGTGATGCCAGTGCGGCGGCAACTACCTTTGATGGTTATCCGTTGGCAAAACAGGGTAAGGCCGGACAGGCCATTACAGTGGCGGTTCTTGCGTCTGCGCTGGGCGGGATCCTGGGGTTTGTCGTGTTGTGGATGATACTGCCGGCTGCACGGCAATTGATTCTTGCGTTTACCTATCCTGATTTCTTTATGTTGGCGGTGTTCGGGCTGACCGTAATTGCTGTGGTTACCCAAGGCAACATGTTCAAGGGTTTGGTATCAGCGTTACTTGGGTTCATGCTGGCTTTTATTGGGACTGACCCCATCATGGGTTCGCCGCGTTTCACCTTTGGCAGTTTTGAGCTGTGGGATGGATTAAACCTGGTCCCGGTCATTATCGGCCTGTTCGCACTTACAGAAGCGTTTCAGTTATTTTATCAGAAAGCGTCTATTTCTGGTCATTACGACCCTAAGATTAAGGGGATCATGGAGGGTTTCCGCGTTTTCTTTCGGCATAAGATGCTGTTCCTGCGCAGTGCGGGCATGGGAATATTCCTGGGTATGATTCCAGGCGTAGGTGGCGCGGTGGCGCAATTTATTGCCTATGGCTCCGCAGTGCAGACCTCCAAAACACCGGAAAAATTTGGCAAGGGCGCCATTGAGGGTGTACTCGCCCCAGAAGCCGCTAATGATTCCAAAGAAGGTGGTGCAATGCTGCCCACACTGGCATTTGGTATCCCCGGTAGTGCGGCGATGGCGGTGTTGATCGGCGGGCTGATTATGCATGGCATGGCTCCGGGTCCTGAAATGATGACTACTTCCCTGGACATGACTTATTTCATCATTGCCGCCGCAATTCTCAGTAAAATCATTGCACTGCCAGTGTCTCTCATGGCTGGCCCCCGTCTCGCCATCTTCACCCGGGTACCGGGCACGCTAATGGCGCCGGGTATCGTTGCAATTGCCTTCGTGGGAGCATATGCCGTGTCCGGGTCCTACCTGGATGTTTGGGTTGCCTTCGTGTTTGGCGTAGTGGGCATCTGTATGAAGCGATTTGGTTTCTCTCGTATTGCGCTGATTATCGCGTTAGTGCTGGGCGGCCTGGTGGAGCAGTCTTATCATCAGACAATATCTGCTTTTGGCAGCCCGGTGGCTTTTTTCAACCGTGGCATTTCATTGACGCTGTTTGTGCTCACGTTGCTGTCACTGGCTTGGCCATGGATTCGTCAAACCTCGTTCATCAGAAAGTTAGGGTAGAAAGTTGATGTTCCGAATCAATGAAAAAGCGATATTTTCGCTGATGCTGTGCCTTTTCGCACTGCTGCTGCTGTTCGAAGCCTCTGATTTTCGGGAACGTGCGGCTCTGTTACCAAATATGATTGGTTATCCTCTGTTGGTCGGCAGTATCATCTTATTTATTGCTGACATCTTCCCAGCGGTGGAGAACAAGTTCAAAAGTTTGCTCTTTTCCGGGGTAAACACTATGGACGGGACGGCTGAAGGAGAAGAGTCCAGCCTCAGGGGGCTCTACAGTATGATGCTGTGGATGCTGTTCTTGCTCGGGCTGATATATACCTTGGGTGTGATCGTCGGAGTTGCGGTCGCCTTGTTTGTGTACCTGAAATTTATGGCTAAACGGACTTGGTTGATGTCTATCGCCTATCCGGTCATTTTCACCGGTTTTATTTACGTGGTGTTCGTGCTTGCCATGGATGTGTATTACTTTACATCGCCGGTGATGGAATACTAGAAGTCTGCGCGGCAGAAGCCCAGTGCATCCGTCACCAACGGCCAGCTTGGGTGAGTGAGGGTTCCAGGCCTTTTTCTTTCAGGTCGACCAGCAGTTTTCGTCAACTGGCTTCGGACTCCCGGTGGCCATCCTCAACAGCAATTAGCTCCTTGTGGCCATGCTCGGTAACACCGATGATGGCCAGCAGGCAAAGCCGGTCATCGAGGCCGACGTTGCTATATACGCCGTCGGCCCGCCAGTAGACATAGCGAGTCTGGCTTAGGTCCCGGCGTTGCCAGTCCTTGTGCTCATCAAACCATTGCGCCTTGAGCCAGGACACCGTGTTTGTCGGCAACCCTTTGGCCTGCTCGCCGATCAAAGCACTTAAGGCCTGGTGGGAGTCACTTGAGAGGATCCCGCGTAGGTAGAGCGGGGAATCAGCTTCCCCATGCTTTTAGCCGGTTTTTAGATACGACGGCAGCAGATGACCGTTGAACAGGATGCCCGAACTGCTGCGATCCCGGACCTTGGGCACCTGGACCTCTACGTCACTCACCCCGTCTGGACGGTGCGTTTGGGAAGGTGTCCATTACGCACCGCTGCTTGGCGACCCTCCGGTGTCTTGACATCCCTGTATTGGCTCAACAAGCTTTCCAGTTCCGTTTCGACGGCTCTAGCAGCCTGCCGGACTTAGCCAGGCATTATCGACATGAGATAATCAAATCTCACGGGCCACAACCGGGCATCAATGACGGGATATTTTGTACTTGCTGATCGGGGTACCTAATTTTCCCTTCCATTCAGGATTGGTTGCCCGAAGATCACCTGACCCGGTTTGTTGTTGAAGTGGTTGATCAACTCGATCTGTCTGAGCTCATCCGGCAATATGCGGGGCGCGGGAAATGAATCCGGTGAAGCTGGGGCGGATCGCTCTGGATGGCACCAAGGTGAAGGGAACGCCAGTAAACACAAAGTGTTGTCTATCCCGCAGAAATTGCCCGGCGTGAAGCCCGGCTGGAAGCGCTGGCTGACGCCAAGCGGGTTATTGAGGCGCGAGCGCAAGAACGCCTCGAACAGGAGCAGGCCCAATACCAGCAAAAATAGGTTAAGCGGCAGGCCCAGAGGGGCGCCGGAAAAAAGCCCGGGGCCGGGTGTCTAAACCACTCCAGCCCGGCCCTCGGGATATCGGTCAGTTGAATTTGACCAATGAATAATCGCGCATCATGCCCGTCTCCGGCGGCGTCTTTGAGCAGTGTTACAACGCTCAGGCCGGG
>NZ_JBDWCL010000006.1:0-322426 GCF_039977835.1 Marinobacter sp.
GGGATTCCGGCATCGTGACCAGCGATTCCGGAAAAACGTCCAAAATCGGTCACGATAAAACGGAATGAGCGGTCACGATCACCCGGAACGGGCGGTCACGTTCAAACGGAATGGGCGGTCACGATGGGCCGGAATATGCAGGCCAGAGTGACTGCCCGGGAATTCCGCTGCATTCTTACTGTCGAACAGGCTGAACTGTGACGCTTGCGGTTCGGTCACCCTGACAAACCCGCGACAAGAGGACTGGATATGCCTCAGTTTCGTTTTACCTACCTGCTTTGTTTTGCTGTTCTTACTGCTTTTCTCGCGGCTTCAGCCGCCCAGGCTCATCACGGTTGGGCCTGGGCAACGGACGAGGAATTCGAGATTACCGGTACCATCCAGTCAGTGCGCCTTGGTAACCCCCATGGCGAGGTCACGATAAGCGTGGATGACGAAGAATGGGTTGTGGAAGTCGGTCAGCCCTGGCGTAACGACCGCGTGGGGCTTAGCAAAGAGATGCTGAGTCAGGGCCGGGAAATTACCGTTCACGGCCATCGCTCTGCCAAAGAAGGTGAGCGGTTGGTCAAGGCTGAGCGAGTTGTGATCGATAGGAAGAGCTACGACCTGTACCCCGATCGTGATTCCTGAGCCCGGGGATGATTGAACAGGCGCTGGTCTCCGTTGAAGATCTGGCCTTCATCTCGGTCCTGCGCAACTCCACCTTCATGTACCCGTTGGTAAACGCCGGGCATATTCTCGGGGTTGCGCTCCTGGTGGGTGGCATTGTGCCGCTGGACGTGCGTTTGCTGGGGGCCTGGCGCAACTACCCCGTGACGGTGTTTGCTGATGTGCTTCGAGTCACCTCGGCGATTGGTTTGGGGTTGGCGGTTGTCTGTGGTGCGCTGTTATTCGCCACAGCAGCCGTGGACTACGCCAGGTCGCCGATATTCCAGGCGAAGATCGTGCTTGTCCTGCTGGGTGTGTCGAACGCGCTGATTCTGGGGCGGGTGTTGATGCACAAGGGTATACGGAGTCTCCCGATGAACGCTCCCATGCCTGTACTCCTGAGGGCAGGTGCCGTGTTTTCTCTGGTGGTATGGGTCAGTGCGCTGGTACTTGGCAGGCTGCTAGGGTATTTCTGAGCTCGTGTTCCGGGCACCGCCTTCCGAGTGGGCCCATTGATACGCGGCAAAATTCCCGATTATGTCCTACCATTGGAAATGTAGCTTCCTCACTCAAGGAATGGGTCATGAACATAGTAAATAGTGCACAGCGCCTCTTTGTCTGTTCTGTTTTCGCTGCCTCAATGGTTTCTGTGGCCCATGGGGCGACACCCGCGCCAGAAGGGGCGGCGGTGTATTTTGTAACGCCGATGGATGGGGATATCGTGAGTTCGCCGGTTACCGTAAGGTTCGGCCTGGAGGGTCTGGGCGTGGCGCCGGCTGGCGTGGAACGTGAGGGCACCGGCCATCATCACCTGCTTGTGGATGTTGACGAGCTGCCCGCGATGGACGAACCAGTCCCTGCAGATGAACGCCATATCCATTTCGGCGGTGGGCAAACCCAGACCTCTGTGGAATTGTCGCCGGGTGAGCATACTCTGCAACTGCTGGTCGGGGATCACCAGCACATTCCCCACGAGCCGCCAGTCCTGTCTGAGAAAATTACCATCACGGTAGAGTAGCCCCGTGGGAGATGGGTTATTGCCATTGCTTCTGCTGAGTTCTCAGTGTCGATTTCGAAAAGCCTCCTCCGACTACTCGTACGGGAGCAGACAGGTTGTGGAATTTACTGGCCGGGCCGGGTTCATACGCAACTGTCTGCTGATTGATTAACGAGAGACCAAGGAGACCAACATGTCTGATCAAACAGGCACCGTTCACTTACACCGGGTACTGAGAGCCCCGGCTGAGCGGGTATATAAGGCGTTTACTGATCCAAGTGCTCTGGAGCGCTGGCTTCCTCCGTATGGCTTCACGGGGAAGGTTCACGACAAGGTGGACCCTCGTGTTGGCGGTGGCTACCGGATGTCGTTCACGAACTTCGGTACCGGCAACGGTCATTCCTTCACAGTAGAGTTTGTCGAGTTGGTGCCGAACCAGCGTATTCGCCACAAAGACCGTTTCGACGACGCCAATCTGGCCGGTGAAATGACGGTGTCGATTGAGCTCGAACCGGTGTCCTGTGGAACGGATATTCGGATTGTTCAGGAAGGGATTCCCGCACTTATTCCGGTGGAAATGTGCTACCTGGGGTGGCAGGAATCGCTTGAGCAGCTTGCCAGGCTCGTTGAACCGGAGATCCCCGACAACGGCTGAGGAGAAGCGAACCGGGACAGATGCGTGAACATCGAGGGGAGATCGGGTTCTCAGCGGCAGGAGTTGGTATTGAGCTGAGTGAGGCCTATGCTCTTCAGACACGTTTCTGTTCCGGGAGTCGCTTTATGAGTCTGGCTATCGCACTGCACGTTCTCTCCGCCGTGATCTGGGTTGGCGGCATGTTTTTCGCCTACATGGCCATGCGGCCGGCGGTGGTCGAGGTGATTGAGGCATCGCAACGTGGCGCACTCTGGTGTCACACGCTGTCCCGGTTTTTTCGATGGGTCTGGGCGGCCGTCATCCTGTTGCTGGTCACCGGTTACTGGATGATCTTCAACGTTTTTGGGGGCATGGCAGGTGCCGGCTGGCATATCCACGTCATGCAGGGGTTGGGGGTTGTGATGACCCTGCTTTATTTTCACGTTTATTTTGCTCCCTTCCAAAGGCTTAAACAGGCCGTCGCCAGCCAGGACCCCCAGGAAGGCGGGCGCCAGGTGGGGCAGATCCGCAAGCTGGTGGGCACCAACCTGGTTCTCGGGCTGATCGTGGTGGTGATCGGCGCCGGCGGCCGGTATGTGTAAAAGCTTTTTTTGGGGCCATCAGACGAGCAGGGTATAAAACCGTTGTGCTGGGCCGGCGCTGCGGTATTCAAGATTTGCGGGCTTGCGTTTAGAGTGATCGCCCAGTGTCAATCCAAGAGGTAACTTTGATGGCGACGGGAAAACCGGGCGGCCTGGGAATCAAAACACGCCTGTTTCAAATCATTTTCGAATCAGACACCCGCCTGGCCAAAGGCTTTGACGTGCTTTTGGCTTTGCTGATATTTCTCAGTGTCGGGATCATTCTTCTGGACAGTGTGCCGGAATATCATGCCCGCTACGGTGAGCTCTTTTTTGTGCTGGAGTGGAGCATAACGCTGCTGTTTACTCTTGAACTCGGCCTGCGTATTTATTGCCTGGACAAGCCGAAGCTTTACCTGAAAAGCTTTTATGGAGCAATTGACGTTCTGGCGGTTCTGCCTACCTGGCTCGCACTTTTGTTTCCGGGCGCACAGACTCTCGTCGTGGTGCGCTTGCTGCGTACCTTGCGGCTGTTCCGGGTACTGGAAATGATGACGGTTGTGGGTGAGGGCCGCCTGCTGATGGACGCGCTGCTTCGCAGCCGGCACCAGATCCTGCTTTTTCTGTTCACAGTATTGATGCTCGTGACCATCTTTTCTTCCTTACTCTATCTCATTGAGCCGGCCGAAGCGGGCTTCACCAGCATTCCCAAAGCCATTTACTGGGGAATCGTGACACTGACGACGGTCGGCTATGGCGACATAACGCCGATTACGGCCTGGGGGCAGTTCATTTCCATGATGATTATGCTGACCGGCTACTCGATCATTGCGCTTCCCGTCGGGGTATTTTCTGCGGAAGTTATTCGCGCCCTGCGTGCGGAACGTTACTCCGACGAAGCTTGCCCGGCCTGCGGTAAACATAGACATGAAGTTGACGCCAAGTACTGCAAGTATTGCGGCGCCTGGCTTGATGAGGAGACGCCCGATCCGGGCGGCTCCGAGCGCTCCATATCTCAGGAATGAACTCCGACTCACATTCAGGTTCCCCCTTCCGAGGGCCTGGTGGGCGTGTGAGAGCCGGGCGGTCCACTGGCACCGGCGGTTGGTGGATTCGGGGTTGCCGCCCCGTGAGAATGGGCAGTTGGGGTGGCCGCGTCGCGGCGCTCACTCTGCGCTGTCTCCGAAGTGCCGATCGTTCCCCCGGGTTCGCTACTCTTCGTATCCTCAGAAGTCTGAGCACTCAATGTATCCGGAGATGGCTGGCTCATCAGCGTCTCTTCTGCCTGAGTCCGGGGTAGCAACGCTCCGAGCGCCGCGCCCACTGCAATAGCAGCTGCACCTACCATCAATGGCTGCTCACGAAGCAGGTCGTTATAAGTGGTGCGCACGGCATGGGCCCCCGAACGACTCGCCTCCAGGGTTTGATGCCCTGCATCACTAACACGATGCCCCATGTCTCTGGCACTATCGGCCAGGTCCTGCTGCTTTTCCTTTGCACCCTGGGTCACACTACTCGCTGAAGAGCGGGCCTTGTCCGTAGCCGATGACATCTTTGCAGAAGCTGACCGGAGCCCCAGGTTTACGCCTCCCGAAGAAGATCGGGATTCTCCTGCAGCAGGCGGTTGTTTCGACGCCGACATAAGCCAGGTGAGGCCCACCCCTGCCAGAATGGCAGGTACGGGATTATTCTGTACCTGGGTCGAGAGGTTTTGAACGAAATTACTGTTGCCATCGCCCCGAAACAGCGTCATGGCCTGATTGATCAGTTGGCCGGGAGAAAGCTGATTGACGAGATCGTCCACGGTATGTTCCATGTCAGCGCGCACTTCATCTGCTTCCCGCTGAATTTGCTCGGGCGTTTTGTTCATGTCTTCTTTGATATAGTCTCTTGCGGTGCTCATGAGGTCGCTCCCTTTACCGAATCTCTGTCTTTGCGAAGCTCATCCATCGTGCGTTCGGGCCTGAAGCTGGCAGGTTCAAGTTTCTTCTTACCCCCCTTTACCATCATCAGTCCAACCACCGTTGTCACAACCCCCACGATGAGCGCGGCCATCCACGCTTCCATGACCTGCGCCAGACCAAGGGCCGCGGCACCCAGCAAAAACAGGTAGCCGGAGTTAAGCACAACCGCGCCGTTCAGCAGGCCAGTTATACCTTTCTTGGTGTCTTTGACGGAATGCCCCACCTCTGACGCTGCCAATGCCAGTTCTTTTCTGAAGAGCAAGGCCACGTCCTCCACCAGGTGTTTGACGAGGCTGTAGACTTTCACCCGTTCCTGGGACTGGGAGGGCTCGGTGGTTGATTCAGGTGTCGGTGACGCATATGCCGTAGTGGGCCGGGTGTTCTCTGCTGTATTTGCCATGATGACCTCCTGGTGCGGCTGTTCAGTGCTGACTGCCCTGGGAACTGGACGAAGCCTTGAAGAAACGGCTCAGAATCAGTCCTGCGCCGATACCGCCGACCACGAACATTGCTGGGTTCTCTCGTGCAAGGCGGGCTGCGTCCTGTAGCAACTCTTCGGCATTCTTGTGTTCCAGCTTTCCTGCAAACTCCGAGAGACTGGATGCCAACGAGGACATCGTCTGAGCCAGCGTTTCCTGTCCCTGTTCGTCCAGGCTTTCAGCCGCGCTTTCAAAGGCCTTGGCGCCAGCTCCAGCTACATTGGAGGCTTCCTGCTTGTGCCCTTCAGTCTCTTCCATCGCCCGGCCCCGAGCTGCGCTCTTCGCCTCTTCCGACATATCGCGTGCCTTCTGGCCAAGATCGGTTTCTGTGGATGAGTCTGTACCACCGTTGCCGGGAGTATTGGAATGCTGCGTGTGCATATGACCTCCTCTTCGTATTTCCGTCCGGATTGAGGTGTTCTTTCCTTGCAGTACGACACCATGCACGCGCCAGGCCACGTTAAGGTGAACCTGTTGAGGATTAGTTTAAACAAAGAGTTATAGAGGCCGCCTCTCAGGCTTCATGGTTGTGCCTTTGTAAGAATCGGTAATAATTGCCCAGCGTGTGTAATTCCTACATAGCACCGACAACCCCGTCATTGATTACCTGGCTTGTCTTCTTTTCGCCGCATCTTTGTCCGTTTTTAGCCTTTTTGGGCATTCAAACAGTTGCAGAATAAAGCAATAGAAAGAGCTGACAATGAAAATTGCCAATGAGAGCGTCAGAGCGATCAGACCGCTCTTGTTAGCGGCGTAGGCATGCTGTGAACGGCTGGGGGGCGGTGCCACGTGTGGTGGCTCCGTGTGATCAGTAAATGACGCCTGCACTCGTTATCAGTAATTCTTGGGAGTTCGGCCAAACAGGATGCGTAACTCATCCTTCGCCGCCTCAAGGCGTTCTTTTTGCTCAGTGGTGAGTTGTTTGCCCGCCCGGTTGATGTAAAACGTCAGCATCGACATGGCAGAGCGGTAGGGGTCTGATTTACGGCGGTGGCTCTCTTCGGCGGACTTCTTCAGGGAGCGGGCGATTTCCCGGGAATCTTCAAGAGCAAACACGCCGCGCTCAAGGTCGAGGGAGTCGCTGGATTCGGTCACCTTCTGCGACCAGCGTTCAGATTTACCCATAACCTGGCTCCATGTTGTTTCGTCAGCGCTGTTTTAAAACCATAGCAAACATTCGTCGGGTATCGGAACAAAGGGTATGCGCCTGTTTACCACTCCGAACAATTATTTCCTGTTTCGGATATCATAGGCGTTTGCGGTTGGTGAACAGACCAACCGTCAGACTGGAGCATGAAATGAGCAAGAAACCCGAAAAAGCGACATTAACCTCTGCCACGATTGAAGCGCAGACGGCTGCGTTTTTAAAGGCCGGCGGGTCTGTTGAGTATGTGGGCAAGGGTAAAAGTGGGCAGTTCGCCTCTGCAGGTCCGCAGCCGGCTGCCCCGAAAGCGGGCTGAAAACCGGCGCACCGGCTACCTCTTTCCCAAGAGAAAGCCCGGTGCCCCGGTAAAGTGCGACAAACCTCTGTTTTATCCGCTTATATGACAAACCCCGGTTAGTTGTCCAGGTGAACATCCATGGTGATGTCTGATTTCAGGGCTTTTGATACCGGGCAATTCATCTTGGCGGTGTTGGCTGCCTCGAGGAATTTCGCCTGGTCAATTCCGGGTATTTTCGCCTTCACGTCAAAGTGGATGGCTGAGATTTCGAAGCCGCCGCTACCCTCGGCCAGGGTGACACTGGCCTTGGTATCAATGCTGTCAGGCACATGATCGGACTCGCCCAGAACCATGGACAGTGCCATGGAAAAACAGCCTGCGTGGGCGGCCCCCAGAAGCTCCTCCGGGTTGGTTCCATTGCCATCCTCAAAACGGGTCCTGAAGGAATACTGCTGCTCTGACAGCACGCCACTTTCCGTGGAAACCTTGCCCTGGCCGTCTTTCAGGCTGCCTTCCCAGTGTGCACTTGCGTTGCGTTTCATGGTGCCTCCTTTCGGTTTTCTGCTTACCGTATGACTAAAACATGGCATCTATAGCCCGTCAACCGGGTGGGGGTTGAATTCACGGGCCCTCCCTCACATGTATGTGGTACGGAGCATTCATGGAACCGCATTTTCTCCGGATGGTTTTTCAAGGCAATGGGAGGAAGCATGGACACGCGAACATTGGGAAACACGGATATCAAAGTGACGCCGGTCGGGCTCGGTACCTGGGCCATTGGTGGCTGGATGTGGGGTGGAACAGACGAAGCCCAGTCCATCGACACCGTTCACAGGGCCATCGACAAGGGTATTGGTCTGGTGGATACGGCCCCGGTATATGGCTTTGGGCGTTCCGAAGAGATTGTGGGCAAGGCCCTCGCCAACGGCCGCCGGGAGAAGGTTGCCCTGGCCACAAAGGTGGCTCTTGACTGGAATGATGATCAGAACAAAGTATGGCGGGACGCGACTGCCTCGCGCATAGAGCAGGAGGTGGAGGATTCGCTGAAGCGTCTTCAGACGGACCGGATCGACATTTACCAGGTGCATTGGCCCGACCCGCAAACGCCTATGGAAGAGACTGCCCGGGCGCTGGAAAATCTCTACAAAGCCGGGAAAATCCGCGCCATTGGCGTAAGCAACTTCACACCGTCGCAGATGGACGAGCTCCAGAAAACGGTGCCCCTGCACAGCCTACAGCCCCCTTATAATCTGTTTGAACGGGGCATCGAGCAGGAAATCCTTCCGTATTGCCGGGAAAACAGCATCGCGACCATTACCTATGGCGGGCTTTGCCGCGGCCTGTTGTCAGGCAAGATGCGGGAGGACACCCAGTTCACCGGGGATGATCTGCGAAAGAATGACCCGAAGTTCCAGGGGGAACGCTATCGCCAGTACCTGAATGCCGTGGCAGAACTGGACGCCTTTGCTCAGGAGCGGTATCAGAAGAATGTGCTGGCACTGGCGCTGCGCTGGCTGGTGGATCAGCCCGGTGTGACCACAGCACTTTGGGGGGCAAGGAGGCCGGAGCAGCTGGATCCGGTGGATGAGATTGACGGCTGGTCGCTGGATAAGGAAGCGATGGCTGCTATTGATGACATACTGGACCGGTGCATTGATGATCCGGTCGGGCCCGAATTTATGGCGCCGCCAACTCGATAACGGGCACCAGAAGCTCGCGCTCTTACAGAAAACCCGACCGGACCATATCAAACGTGTCCAGAACCCTCGCCACAAACTGGTCTTTCGGGCGAAAACTGCTTTGGGTGCTGAGTGATACATCCCTCTGCAAGTGATCCAGCAGCTTGTTCAGGCGGCGGCGATGCAAACCAACCGCCGCCTGCACCGGATCGAAAATAACGCCGGACAGGGCCGCAAACGCCGCCAATGCCGCCATCACCGCCACCATAACGCTGGCTGTCGTGGCCAGCGACGGCTCCGGTGGAAATACGCTGTAGTACCAGCCACCAATGGTTTCACCAAGAATGAAGTCCCTGGCGGCCAGCGTCTTCGCGAGCATGGAAGCAAGCACCACCCCCAGCCCGATACCACCGGGGGTAAACTTCTGGAACGCAAACGCTCCCAGCACGGTGCATGAGATGCTGTTGGTGATGTCAGCAGAGGCGGTGCGGGTCACCCGGTACTGGCTGAGGGCGTCCGCGACCAGCGGCTCAATCAGACTGCTGAACCGCTGGTGATCGACCGGCTCATTGGTGTGGCGATCATAGACTGTTTCCAGGGCCTCGATCAGATAGTCCTCCAGAAGCGGGTCTTCCTGGCCGTTGTTCAGCAGGTCCACCAGGATCAGGTGTGAGATGTGTTGTTGTACCCGGGTGGTAAAGCCGGCAGGGACGCGGTCTGCCAAACGGTGCAGCCACATCAGGCCACTTCGCCTGGGCGCCAGTATTTTAAGCAGATAGGTGAGGGCGTACACCGGCGCCCACAGCAGGTTGATGGGTGCCCGCAACATGTCCCACCCCAGGGCCTTCCGGTTAGTTTCAATGGCACCGGAATAGTGGAAATGTCGGTCAATAAACGCCGGCACTCGCGCTCGGCAGTCGTCGAAGTAGCGCTCGATGCCTGAGCGTATTGCCTGCTCTATCTCAACCTGGGAGACGTTTTGTTGGTACGAGGTGGCAGTGGGCATAGTAAGGGGCGAGTCTGACGGCAGGTGAGTGTCTGCCGCATTAAACCTTAAATGGGCAAGCCGGGCCAACTAATCGGGTTTAGAGTGGGTATGGTTATTCAGGGAATAGGCATCGCCCGTTTCCAGGGATGGCACATGGCGAGCCAGAGATACTTCAGGTACCAGATGGCAAACGGGTAGTTCCGCCGGTCCTGCGGCGCCAGCAGTTTGATGAGATCAAAATGGTTGGTAAGGGCATCACTCGGCGCCTTCACAAAAACTGGCCGGCCCCCTATATGAGACATGATGGACTTGGCCACATGGGCATAGGCCCAGGGCGTCGAGGTATTGGTGTCGAGCACTCCCGGTGCCAGCAGGAAAAGGTTCGGAGCGTCGGCACAGAGGAAGCGCGAATAGCAGCGGCTGCTGATCTCGTTGAGGTTTTTCGCCTTGTTCAGCGCCTCCAGGCCGAGGAAACCGAAGTCTACGCCGTACCCGGTTCCCCAGAGCAGCAGATCGGTTTCCAGCGTTTCGCCGTTCGAGAGCTCAACGGTCTTGCCGTGGAGTGAGCGGACTTCGCCCTGGTGGCGCTCAATGCGGGAAAAGTGAGTGAGCATACCTGGCCGGCCAGGTATGAGCTGATCGCGGCGGATGTCGAAATCGCCCGCCGGCAGGATCTCGTTGAGCCCCGCTTTTGCGTACCTCGCCCGCAGGTCTTTATTGGTCAGCCGGTGGACCATTGTGGCCGGCAGGCAAAGCATCTGATACCTGGCCAGAACCCGCATGTCGATGCCGAGGTGTTTGACCCGGCGCGTAGGCCGCATCCATTTGGTGGAGCGGTATATCCACGCCACACTGCGTGCGCCGTGCTCGAAGCACAGGTCCAGTAGGTCATACGCCGACGCACCACCTCCCACCACGGTGACGCGCCTGTCCCTCAACTGCTCTGGATCACGCAGGGCGGACGAATGGTATTCAGTCATTGACGAGTCAGCGCGTTCGACCTGTGGGACGACAGGGCGGTTGTGTCCACCGGTGGCGGCAATAAGCCACTTCGCGTCATGCGTTGCTGTATCGGTGGTCAGGCGCCAGCCGTTTTCGCTGGGCCGGGCACTGGTCACAGACTCATTCAGCCGGATGTAGGGGGACAGGTCAAAGCGTTCGACCCAGGCTTCGATGTTACTCAGTATGTTGGGCTGGTCCTCGCCCGCAAGCGGCAGGTTGCCGAGGGTCCAGTCTTCCTTGCGAAACTGGATGTCCTGCCAGGCAGGGAGGTCCCGCCACAGGCCACCGATGCGATCACCCCGCTCCAGTAGCAGCGCGTTCAGCCCGGCGTCCCTGGCATACTTCAGGCAGATGATGCCGCCAATGCCCCCGCCCACGATAACCAGATCAAAGCCTTGATTGGTGTTCTGAATCATCGGGTGCTCCTGCAAATGCGGTGGCATCCCGAAGAGGGTAGGGGTGATCGACGCATTGCGTTCAATGATCAAGCTACACCCTCCTGGCGCCTGGCGCCAATATTCCCCGTTTTCCTGACCAAAACCGGCTAACAACTTCGCCATAGTCCCTAAACGGTCTAATAACGCGCTGGCGTTCATGCCGGATGGGCGCAATATGGAGAGTGGAGCCTTACGGGGCAAGGAGATTGTTATGACTGGATTACAACAAGCTACGATTGACACCTTCAGAGGGCATTTTGGTGGCCCCGTATTTGAGCCTGCGGACGCAGGATATGACGAGGCCCGTCAGATCTGGAACGCCATGATTGACCGAAAGCCGGCACTGATTGCCCAATGCCATTCAGTGGAAGATGTGGTGGCCGCCGTCAACTTTGGTCGGGATCAGTCGATGCTGGTGTCGGTCAAGGGTGGAGGGCATAACATCGCCGGCAACGCCGTGTGCGACAACGGCCTGATGATCGACCTGTCAAAGATGAAGGATGTTGAAGTTGATGTTGAAAAACAGCGTGCCTACGTGGGGCCCGGCTGCACACTGGCGGACTTTGACGCAGCTGCCCAGGCCCATGGACTGGCGACCCCGCTGGGTATCAACTCCACCACGGGTGTTGCCGGCCTGACCCTGGGCGGCGGGTTTGGCTGGCTCAGCCGGAAGCACGGCATGACGGTGGATAACCTGATTTCCGCAGACATGGTGACTGCCGACGGGCGCCGGACCCGCGCCAGTGCCACAGAGAATCCAGACCTGTTCTGGGGCACGCGGGGCGGTGGTGGAAACTTTGGTGTTGTGACCCGGTTTGAGTTCCAGCTGCACCCGGTGGGGCCGGAGTTGTTGAGCGGCCTGATGGTCTTCCCGTTCGACCAGGCCAGGTCAGTGGTGACGCAGTTTGCGCGTTTTACCGAGACCATGCCCGATGAGCTCAACGTATGGCTGGTGATTCGCCATGCACCGCCGCTGCCATTTCTGCCTGAGTCCGTTCATGGCCAGCCGATCGTTGCCCTGGCAATCTTCTATGCCGGCGACCAGGAATTGGGGGAAGAGCTGATCGCGCCCTTGCGCTCGTTCGGCGACGCGCACGGAGAACATGTGGGCGTTCAACCCTATGCCAGCTGGCAGCAGGCCTTCGACCCACTGCTGGCGGACGGGGCGCGGAATTACTGGAAGTCCCACAACTTTGTAAAGCTGACCGACGATGTCATCCGGGTGCTGATTGAATCAGCGACCATGCTGCCTTCACCCCACTGTGAGATCTTTATTGCTTCAATCGGTGGCGAGACCGGCCGTGTGGCGCACGATGCCATGGCCTATTCCAGCCGCGACGCAAACTATGTGATGAACGTGCATGGTCGCTGGGAAACGCCCGGCGAAGATGACCATTGCCGCCAGTGGGCGCGAGACTTTTTTGAGGCCGCCAAACCTTATGCCAGCGGTGGCGCTTACATCAATTTTCTGTCCCACGATGAGGCGGACCGGGTCGAGTTTGCCTACGGGGACGCTTACAAGCGGCTGGTGGAGGTGAAGCAGAAGTATGACCCGGAGAATCTGTTCCGGGTGAATCAGAATATTCGGCCGCGGTAGGGGGTATTCTCTTTCCGCCTGCGGTCTCCTTGTGCCAATTGCAGAAAGCACTGGCAGGAGGACCGCAATTCAAGGCGGAAAGGGAAAAATAAGCGGTTACTCGGTGCCTTCGAATTGCATGCCGACCTTTCCGTTATGGGCTGTGAATATTAATGTCTTTGACTGATTTCCCGCGGGTACGAGAAAGCCGACGCCAGAGTATGCTCCTTCATGATTTTCGTTTTCGCACGATTCCATTGTGTAGGTGATTTCAAAGATATTGATCGATGAATCGGGCACTGAAAGGGTTCCATTAAGTCCGCAACCAATATTTTTAGGGTACTGGGCGAACATTGAGCCACTGTCGTCCACTCTAAGAGCTACGTTGGGCGGATCTACCTGAGTAAAAACACCAGAAACTCTCTCCAGAGAGAGACCCAAATCACCAACAGATTCTACACGCTTCAGTGAGACTCTCGCATAGACTTTGCCGGTGGCGTCAGAGGCAGTAAATGTTGCGGATGTCTGAGAGTTGACGGTCCCGGCTAACGAACCCTCTTCGATGCCTTGGAGGCCCTTAAATTCAAGAAAGCCTCGAGGCTCTGGCGGCTTAGGGTTCTTGCTCTCATCGGCAGGGTCTGTGAGGCGATAGTCATTGCTGGTTCCGCTGATATCGGTGCCATCAAACGAGAGCTCTCCAATAGAGACCCCTAACTCTCCGTAGACAATTGCGAACTTTCCTGTCGGACTGAGATAACTGGTCAAGCCTTCTTGTGTGGGTAAGTCACCTGTGTATTCTATTTTCGCGTTATACAGACCGGGCTTCAATGTCCCGTCATCGCCACCTGAGCTACCCGAACTGCTCGAGCCGCCACCGCCGCAGGCACTCAGAGCCAAACCGGCGAATAGCATTAGTGTTGCAAGACCTATATCCGACGTCCTTTTAGACATCTCGTACCTCCTTGAAGCGACCCTTGGGAAAATGTCTCTTCGCATGTTTGTTCGTTTTATTGCCTCTTAAGCGGAGGCAAAACATGCAACGTACATAAAACTGAAGTTCCAGCCCCGAGAATGCAAGCTTCCCAGCCCCGGTAACCGTTACGACACGGTAACCGGTGCTGGTTTTCTACATGCAAAATCGTAACCGGAACGGCGTTTCTCCCTCTAATTGCGGTGCTTGGAGACGTTAAATAAAAGTTAGGTGATGGAGGTGTAAAATTTATCGACACACGTGTTTCGGTTTCTATACAGTCAATCCGGGGCCTGGCCGGGGGAAATCGATCGCAGCACCACGGAAAAGGTCACGCTCTCAGGCGAAATCGTATTTCCCGCCCTTTTCAAGCGCTTTCTGGTAAGCCGGCCTGGCATGCACCCGCTCCACCCAGGCGGGGATGTGGGGCCGGTTCTTGCCGACAATGCCTCGTGCCACTGAGGCTTCCAGCGGAAAGCTCATCTGAATATCCGCCGCGCTGAGGTTGTCTCCGAGAAACCAGGTATTTTTTGCGAGGTGGGATTCCACGAAATCCAGGTGGGTTTTGATCATCGGGCCGATGAAGGTTTCATTCGTTTTGTCCGCAATGCCTTTTGCCACTGGCTTGATGAAAAATGGCATGGGGCTGGTTTTTACCTTTTGAAACACCAGGCGCATCACCAGCGGTGGCATTAACGAGCCTTCTGCGTAATGTAGCCAGTAGGTGTAATCAAGCCATGCCTGGCCACCGGCCTCCGGTAACATGGTTTCTTTGCCATAGGTGTGGGCCAGGTATTCGATGATGGCGCCGGACTCCGCCACCACCAGGTCGCCGTCAGTAATCACGGGTGATTTACCCAGCGGATGAACTTTTTTCAGGCTGCCAGGCGCGAGCATGGTTTTCGGGTCACGCTCGTAACGCTGGATCTCATAGGGCACCCCCAGCTCTTCCAGCATCCAGAGAACGCGCTGTGAGCGGGAATTGTTGAGGTGATGAACTGTGATCATGCAGAAACTCCGTTCGCAATAAGGAATGGGAAGGTTAGCAAGAGTAGTCTGAAAATGGCTTTTTGGTTCACTCGCATTCCCAACATCCCGCTTAATCGGTAGCCTGAGGGCAAAGCAATTCCAGATCAGTCCATTGCAACGGTAAGCCGGCTCTGACACTGACCACAAGGAGGCTGACCATGGGTACCCTGCTGACAATTCTCGCCGTGCTTTTTCTGGCCCTGCTCATTATCATTCCGCTGGCGGAAAAATACGCTCCCAAAGGGGAAGGGCGGGATTACAGCAAAATCACGCGATGGATCATACCGCTGATGGCGCTTGTTCTTGTGCTGCAACTGTTCAGGCACTACTTCATGTGAGGCGTTTAAGGCCTTTGAGGATCTCGGGCACCTTTAAGGGCAACAATGCCCCGGCCGCTTTTACGAGGCTGATCACGACATTCCACCGCTTGTACCAGAGCACCTGGCGAATCTTTTTCTTCATGGGGCGGTAGCCTTCGAGGTATAACTCTTCCACGCGGTCGGCGTTGTTGGTGAGGCTGTACCCGCTTAAATCCAGCGGCACGGCTATGTCAGCCTTTTTCAGCTGCTTGCGGGTGTTAAAGTCGATACCAATGTTAATGGCATTGCTGATCACATCAAGCGTGTCTTCCGGTTTCGGATACCGGCCGACATGGCTCAGGTCAACGGCCACGATAATGCCCGCTCCCATCGCCGCCAGCGGTGATATCGGGACATTTTCAACCAGCCCACCGTCCACCAGAATCCGGCCATCTATCTCCACTGGCACAAACAGACCTGGCACTGCCATGGACGCACACACGGCGTCTGCCAGGTTTCCTTTTCTGAAGATCAGCTGTTCGCCGGTTTCGATATCGGTAGCGCAAATGGCCAGCGGGATGTTGGCGTCTTCAATTTTGCAGTCCCCCAGATCCCGGTGGATCATTTCCCGGATGGAATTGGTGCTGAACAGGCCACCGCGCTTCAGGGTAAAGTCGAGAAGCTTGGACAGGTTCAGCTCAGAACAAATCGAAAGTATGGACTCAGCCGGACGGCCGAAGGCGTGATAACTGGCGATCAGCGCCCCCGCGCTGGTTCCCGAAATGCAATGAATCGGGATGTGCTCTTCCTCGAAAGCCTTCAACACGCCGATATGGGCAATACCCTTGGCTGCACCGCCCCCCAGGGCGAGGCCGATACGGGTATTAAAGGGATTGAGTTTCATGTACGAGAGCCCAATGATGTTACAGAGAATAAGCTTCAGACCAATTTTAACAGAGGTGGAGTATGGCGGAATCATCACTCAAGGAACAACTGAGCGTCGCGGTGAAAAACGCGATGCGGAACAAGGATAAAACCCGGCTTGTCACCCTGCGAATGGCCCAGTCAGCGGTCAAACAGATCGAGATTGATGAGCGCCGTGAACTGGATGACGAAGAGGTTCTGAAGGTACTGGACAAGATGCTAAAACAGCGCCGCGATGCTGCCAGCCAGTATGATGAGGCCGGCCGCGAGGAATTGGGCGACAAGGAACGGGCAGAAATGGTGATTATCGAGGAGTTCATGCCCGCCGCCCTTTCCGAGGATGACCTGGACGGCCTGATCCGGCTATCCATCAGCTCAACTGATGCCCAGGGCATGAAGGATATGGGGCGCGTGATGAATGACCTGCGCCCGCGGGTACTTGGCCGGGTCGACATGGGCCACCTGAGCAAGAAAGTGAGGGCCGCTCTGGCGGACCAGTGACCATTCCGGCTGCCGGTGCTGGTAACCATTCAGAGGTAACTCCAATGACCGGCGGCCTGTTGGTGAACGTTGACTATTATCAAGATCAAAGCAATTCTCCCCCAATACAATTATTTCATATCAATGTTATTGGGCATTGATGTATCCCGCCAGGTGCGGGTCTTTTCAACGGGGAGAATTAAGCATGAAAGCCCTTCTAATGGTAGCTGCGTTGTGCGGAATGGTGGGATTCGGAACACCGGCTTTTGCGGAGCATCCGGAAAGCAGTTCTGATGTAAAATATGTTCCAGATGTAACTTTTACCCTGCGGACCGATATTGCAGATGGTCGGCTGGTGTATGTGAGTGAAAAAGGCCCCACGAAGGGGGAGGTCAATCCGGACCTGAGAGTGGAAGAAGGTGCGGTAGTGCAGATCAACATCGTTAATGGCGATGGCGCCCTGCATGACTTTGCGGTGCCGGATTTTGAGGTCAAGTCTGATGAAATTTCCGGCAAGGGCTCGGCCACGGCGATTGTGTTCAAGGCCAATAAGGACGGTACATTCGAATATCTGTGCACCCTGCCCGGTCACAAGGCCGCTGGCATGGTGGGCAAGCTGATCGTCGGCGACCCGAAAGAGCAGGCCGGTGCCCAGGAAAAAGACCTCTCCAAGGATCCTCATGACGTCGGCGAGCCGGTTGGTGACCGCGGGCCGAAGAACGTTACCGTTGATCTTGAAACCACGGAAGTTGTCGGGCGGGTGAGCGACGGCAGCAGCTATAAGTTCTGGACCTTCAACAACACAGTTCCTGGCCCGATGATCCGGGTGCGCGTAGGCGACACGGTAACGGTGAATATGAAGAACTCCGAGGAGAGCTCACACATTCACTCTGTTGACTTTCACGCGGTGACTGGCCCGGGCGGCGGTGCTGCAGTGACCCAGGCGGCGCCCGGCCAGGCAAAAAGCTTCAGCTTCAAGGCTCTGACCCCCGGCCTGTACGTCTACCACTGCGCAACGCCAATGGTGGCCCAGCACATTACCAACGGCATGTACGGCATGATCCTGGTGGAGCCTGAAGGTGGCCTCTCCGAAGTAGACCGTGAGTTCTACGTTATGCAGGGCGAGCTTTACACTGCCCAGCGCCATGGTTCAGCTGGCCTGCAGGAATTCTCCCTCGATAAAATGCTCGACGAGCGCCCAGAGCACATGATGTTCAACGGTGCCATGGATGCCCTGACAGCCACCCACAAGATGGAGTCCGATGTTGGCGACAATGTCCGTATCTTCTTCGGCGTTGGTGGCCCGAACCTGGTATCCAGCTTCCATGTTATCGGCGAGATCTTCGACAAGGTGTACGATCAGGCTTCTCTTACCAGCGCTCCGCTGACTGACGTCCAGACCACTCTGGTACCTCCTGGCGGTGCGACCATGGTTGAGTTTGTAACCGAATACCCTGGCAAGTACATCCTGGTAGATCACGCCCTGTCACGGGCAGAGAAGGGCCTGGTAGGTATCCTGAAGGTAAACGGGGAGGCCGACCCAGAGATCTTCGAAAGCTCGGAGCTGGTGGATGAAAATTCCGGCCACTAAGCACTGGTAGTTGAACTGACGGACCCCGGCGAAAGCCGGGGTTTTTGCGTTTGGGTATCCGATAACGACTCTTGCGCAGGCATGGTTTTCGAACTAGATAAAGACAAACAATAAAATTGCGAGGCGCATCCGTGGTGGATGCATGTTGGTGTCCTGTTAGTTAGATAATCACTCCATTAAACATAGGTAGAGGAAGGATTTCTCATGAAAACATGTTTATCGATTATCGCCCTCAGTTGTCTGGTTTTGACGGGGCTGGCCTCTGCCGCCCCCCAGAGTAAACCCAATGGCCCCTGGCTTACGGACGAACAGAATGTGTCTTTGGCCGCATTACGCAGTTATGAGCAGCTTTGGCACACGCTTGAGCAACTGGACCGCTCAGCAAAAGGGGAGTTTGTGCTTTCCAGCGCCCCGCGTGTCAGCAATACCGGCCGTGAAATTCCCGTGGTTACCATAGGAAACGGGCCCCGGCGGATCATGATCATAGCGCAGCAACACGGTAACGAGTACGTGGTGAGTGAGGCGATGATCGAACTGGCCAGAGATCTTTCCGGCAATTCGAAGGAAGACCGGGCCATACGTGATGCCCTGACGTTAACCATTGTGCCCAGGGTCAATGTGGACGGGTTCGATGCCAGCGTTGAGGATGCTTTCGGGAATACGCCACCGTGGCGCCAGAACTACGACCCGTTCTGTGTCACGGGACCTTGTCCTGCCTTCTACCAGCGTGGGCGCGGTTATGACGTCAACCGTTATCATTCGTTCATAGAGGACAGCCCGGAGGTTGACCCCTATGTTGGCGGGCCCAATCCCGTGCCGGAAGCGGTTGCCATGCGCTTGTTGTTTGACGAGTTTCAACCTTCGGTGGTTATCGACTTCCACCACCAGGGCTCATACGTTGATGCTGACGGCAAGCTGATCACCGGATCGACGCTGTGGCCCAATGCCACCTCGGCGGCTGAGGCGCTCGGAGTGGTGGATCAGTTTGAGGCCGGTGTTGAGCTGGCAAAGAAAGTGGTCAGTGTCATGGCCACGGAGCTCGACCAGTATGGCTATGCCAACCTCACTCTCTATCCAGGTACAACGACGCCGGGAATCGCCCGTAACGCCTATGGTCTGTTGGGGGCCGGGTCAGTGTTATTCGAGATGCGTGGCGGTATCGGGACCAAGAGCAATGGTTACATCACCAAAACCGCGTACAACGCTGCCAAATCCGTTGTGGCCGCCATGGCCGATGGAACGTTATTTGACGCAGACATTTCAGTTGCCGAGAATCTTCCACCCAGGGGGCCGGGTATTGGTGCACCTAATGAAGAAGCAGAAGAGGTGGAATAGCAGGGCTGAATTCTAGGGAAAGTCTGCGTTTAAGCGCGCAACCGTAGGAGTGTGTATTGTGAAGTCCGTATCGAGCACAGGATTTGCTTTATTCGGCGCCTCTCTGATTGCCGTCAGTTATGGTCTCGCGCGCTTTGCTTTTGGCCTGTTTGTACCGCCCATTCGTAGCGATCTGGACCTGACACCTGATCTGATCGGTATTATTGGCGCGCTTCCACTCATCAGTTTTGTGCTGGCGACACTGGTTGCCCCCCTCGCCGCCAATCGTCTCGGTGCCCGTAACACGGCCGTGGCGGCTGGTGGGTTTGGCGCGCTCGGGCTTGCGTTGATCAGCCAGTCGTCCGGCGCTGTCTCCCTTGGCATTGGCGTATTTGCCTGTGGCATCTGCACCGGCCTGATGATGCCGGCACTTACTGCGGCCATGCAGGTGCTGGTGGACCGTTCCGTGCACGGGCGGGTCAGCTCGGTGATGAACGCCGGCACCAGTATTGGGGTCGCCATTGCCGTGCCGGCTGTTCTGTTTATGGCCGGCCTCTGGCGTTTTGCGTACATGGGTTTTGCCGTTCTGGCGGGCATCGGGATTTTCGCTGCCTGGTATGTGATTCCCTCGGTGTCCCGGGTAACGCCGTCAAACGCGGCACCCCCGCCGCCGATCAGTGCCTTGCAGTGGTGGCGCCTGTTCAGGCTCTCGCTCTTTGCCTTCGTAATGGGGTTTATTTCTTCCGCCTACTGGATTTTTGCGCCCGACCTTGCGGTCAACCTGGGTGGCCTGTCGTCTTCAGAAACCGGGTGGCTATGGCTGGCGGTTGGTGTCGCCGGGCTGGGCGGGGCCGTAGTAGCCGATCTTGCCGACCGCAATAACCCGCCCATTACCCAGGCACTCATGCTGATGATGCTGGCGGCAAGCCTGGCCTTGTTGGCGGCCAGTCCGGGCGAGCTGGTATTCGCAACCTTTTCCGCGCTGGTCTTTGGCCTGGCCTATATGAGCCTGACGGGACTCTACCTGATGACTGGCGTCCGGTTGTTGCCGGGTCGTCTGTCCATGGGGCCGGTTCTTCCGTTTATGGCCGTTTCGCTGGGGCAGGCGGCCGGTTCACCCGTTGTTGGCCTTTTGGTAAGCCATTTTAATTACAGCATTGCGTTTGCGACTTTCTCTGTCATCGGCACTATCGTAGCCCTGATGTCGCCGTTGTATCCCCGCAACGTTGAGCAGGGCGCTGATGAAGAGGCAGAAGAGGAGACAGGCCTTCAGGCCGCGTACGATTACCAGCTCCAGAGCGAAGAGGGCGAGCCATTCACCTATGAAAATAACGGCGGCGAAGGGCGGGGCGCCGGCCATGACCGGTGAGCAGCTTTGAGTCAGGTTTACCAGCCGAGCTTTACACTCCCGAAAAGGGTATCGCCCAGACGTTGATCCTGGGTTCCTGCTTCCAGATCCTGGTACCGGACACGGGTGTCCACACTTGCGCCGATTCCCAACACGACCGAGGGCCACAATTGGCCCGCGGCTCTGAGCCGGTACGTCAGCTCTACTCTCCATTCGCGCAGGTAAAGCGCGTTTTCCACGTTCCGGGCATGGTCGAGAGTGGCCCAGCGATCCCCCTTGCGTTCCAGCCGGAGCTGCCAGCGCCCACCGTGGCTTTGCCATCGCAGCATGACGGGCAGGTCTGCCAGCCAGTGGCCGCTATCATTGGCGTACTCCCAGCGAACTCGCGGAAGCCAGCGGAAAGAACCAAAACGATGATCGCCGCCAACCCCCAGGCTCAGGGACGAGCGCTCATTCACGGCCCGGAACATAGCGATGCGGCCGTTCACCACATCGCTATGAAATGCCTGGTGCTTGAACATATTGGAGGTGCCAGCCAAGCCTGCCCGTGCCTCCACGCGATAAAGCCGGTGCTGCCAGGTACCCCCGAAGGTTACCCGGTGTAAATGGCCATTGTGGGCGGGGTCGCCGGTGCGTATACGCAGAGGCTGATAATCGTAATCAACGCCAAAAGCACCTGTGGCCCCCTGTCGGCGCCAGCCCAGTGCGCGCTGGGAGCGGGTTACCTCGGTGGCGGAGGGCGTATTTTCCGGCCAGTCGTAGGGCTGCCAATGGCGGTAGAGCAGGTAGGTGTCACTTGAAGCCTGCACGGCACGCGGCAGGGCCACGATGGCTGCCAGAAGGACCGCCAGAGGGAAAAACCAGGATGTCGCAGAACCTGTGGTTTTAGAATAACGCTCGCTGAACACAATATCGTCCTCCAGTGATCAGAGCTATTCTTATACGTATATCAACAATAGCGTTTTGACGGATCCGCTGCCTTGAATTGTGCCTGCAGTGCACTCAGCTATAGAGGGTACGCACGCCAAACAGATAACCAGGAGATCCACCATGCATGTGTTCATTGCAGGCGCCAACGGACAAATCGGGCAACATCTGTTGCGGGAACTGGCAGACACCGATCATGAGGCGCGGGCCCTGGTCCGGCACCAGGATCAAGGCCCGGAACTTCAGCAGCTGGGCGCTACGGAAACCGTGCTGGGCGATCTGGAGCACGACTGTAGCGAGGCCATGAGGGGCTGCGATGCGGTCATTTTCACAGCCGGCTCCGGCCCTCATACCGGGCCGGATAAAACCATCGACGTAGACCAGGACGGTGCTATCCGGCTGGTGGATACCGCCCTGGCCATGGGTATCAAGCGTTTTATCATGGTGAGCAGCATGCGTGCAGAGGAACCGGAAAAGGGCCCGGAAAAGCTTCGCCATTACCTTTGGGCCAAGCACAATGCCGATGAACACCTGAAGAAGAGCGGCCTCAATTACACCATTGTACGCCCGGGCCAGCTGACCAATGACGAAGGCACGGGCAAGGTTGCACTGAGCGAGAGGCTGGAGGAGTTCGGCAAGATTCCACGGCAGGATGTGGCCCGCGTGCTGCTGGCGGTACTGGATGCGGATAACACCACTGATCGTGTTTTCGATGTGGTGTCCGGCGACACGCCAGTGCCTGAGGCATTGGCTAACCTTTAGCGGCCATCAGGCCAGATGGTAATCAGAAGCTTATGTCTGACAAAGAGCTGCGCACTAAATCCGACAAACAGTCTATCGACCAGTTTATAAACGAGGTCCGCAAGCTGCCCCGGCAGCGTTCGGGGCAGGGCAGGCTCATATTTGCACTGGACGCCACGGCCAGTCGGGAGGCCACCTGGGATGAGGCGTGCCACCTGCAAAGTGAATTGTTCCTGGCTACCCGGGATTTGGGCGGGCTGGCGATACAGCTTTGTTACTATCGTGGCTTTGGCGAGTTCAAGGCCACGAAGTTTGTTACCGATACGGGCCAATTGCTGAGCCTGATGAACGGCGTCTCCTGCCTGGGTGGCCGCACCCAGATCAGCCGGGTGCTGGCCCACGCCGTGAACGAAACTCGTGAGAAGCCCGTCAAAGCCGTGGTATTTATCGGAGATTGTTGCGAGGAGCCGGCGGACGAGCTCTGCCATACCGCCGGAGAACTGGGCATGCTGAGGACCCCGGTATTCATGTTCCATGAGGGCGGCGAGGCCCATGCCAGGGCGGTGTTCGAGCAGGTGAGCAAGCTGTCCGGCGGCGCCTACGCACCCTTTGATCGAAACAGCCCGCAGGTTCTCAAGGATCTTATGGCGGCTGTTGCGGTCTATGCTTCCGGGGGAGCCAGGGCATTGCAGGATTTTTCCAGCCGCAGCTCCCCCGAAGTCAGGCGCCTGACCCGGCAGATCAGGTAGCACTGGCCACAATCCATTGAGGGGCCGATGAGCCCGGGGTATCCGAGTGCCACTAACGCTTCTGGTCATTGTCATGGCGGTTCTCGCGTGGGTCTGGCTGCGCAACCAGCCGCCCGCCCAACGCAAGCCCGCGATTATCAAACTGGTGTTGGCAGCCGGTATCGGGATGGTGGTTCTGTTGGCCATTACCGGTCGCTTGCACTTTCTGTTTGCGCTGTTGGCGTTTCTTTTTCCGTTTCTTCGCCGGGTGCTGCCGTCTTTATTGACGGGAAGCCTGGCGGGGGCGGGAAATGCCAGGGCCGGAACCGGCAATCAATCCCATGTTGCAAGCGATATCCTGGACATGACCCTCGACCACGACTCCGAAACCATGAGTGGCAGGGTCCTGAAGGGTCCCATGGCCGGGCGGGAGCTGAAGGACCTGGGCGAAAGCGAATTTATCGAGCTGCTACGATACTGCCGGGAGCAAGACGAGGACTCGGCCCGGCTGCTGGAAACCTATCTCGACCGCCGGTTCGGTGACTCCTGGCGTGACGACGACCCTGCTGGCGCTGGCACCGGCGATGGTGAACCTGGTGGTGGCGCCAGTTCAGGTGGCCCCCTCACCGAGAGCGAAGCGCTGGACATTCTTGGCCTGGCGCCCGGCGCCAGCCGGGAAGATATCGTCCAGGCTCACCGCAAGATGATGCAGAAAGTGCACCCGGACCGTGGTGGGAGCAACTACCTGGCCGCTCGTATTAATGAAGCCAAAGAGTGCCTGCTCAACGTAGCGCCCTGATTGCTTGCGGAATGGGAATGAAGGGCGGGGCCACACGCCTCAATGTCGATTACGAAAACGTACCTCTGCCTATATATCCCGAGCCGTAAGCATGCTAAAACGTCCCTGCCAGTGGCAGTCAGCCTTTCTTTGAGCGCCCGGGTACTCTTCTACTCACCGAGACTTCAGTATGTCAGACAAGTTTTTCTTCAAAGGCCGGCAGGATGCACGCCAGCACCACACTGCTTACGGCGGCTTTCAGACCAACGCCAGTAAGAAGAGTGGTAGCAGGAAGTTCCCGTTAACGCTGGTTGTTACCAGTGATGCGCGCAAACAGGAAATCGAAGCCCAGGTGGCCAAGGCCGGCCTGCATGCAAACGTAACGGTGGATACCAGCGAGGGTGCGGTTGAATCCATCACCGAACTGACGGTGCTTCAGAACAAAGGGGCGACTGTTACCACGGCGAAAGTACCTTCGCGCAATGACCCTTGCACGTGCGGCAGCGGCCTTAAATTCAAGAAGTGCTGTGGCTGAGGGATAGGGCTGGCGGCCAACGCGCTGCCGGGTTCAATGTTGGTGTACCCATGCCCAATCGCAGAATTTCTCCAGTGGCATCGGTTTGGCAAACAGGTAGCCCTGCAGCCGGTGGCAGCCCAGATTGCTGAGCAGCTCTCTGGTGTTGTTGTCCTCCACTCCCTCGGCTACGGCTTCCAGGTTGAGGGTGCGTGCCAGTTTCAGGGTGTTCTGGACAATGCCCAGGTCATTCTGGCTGGACACCATCTGGCTTATGAAGCAGCCATCGATCTTCAGTTCATGGATTGGCAGACGGCTCAGATAGGCGAGGGATGAATAACCCGTTCCGAAATCATCCAGGGCGATGTGGCAGCCGCTATTGGCGATCCGAAGCAGGGACCCGATCACCGCATCCATGTTGTGCATCATGGAGGTTTCCGTTACTTCAAAGATCACCCGGTTCATTGGCAGCGCGTGTTCCCGGATCCCCGCCAGTGCATATGAAACGAAATGGCTGTTTGTCAGATTCTGGACCGACAGGTTGATACTGCAGGTAATGGGCAATTGTCGTTCCTGCAGCACCTGCATGATTCTCCATGCCCGGGCCACGATGTAACGCGATAGCAGATCCATCAAGCCGGCATTTTCGGCGATCTCGATCACCTCCCCGGCAGGCACTGGCCCAAAACGCGGACTGTCCCAGCGTAAGAGTATCTCGGCACCCACCAACGCCTGGCCGGTGCTGTTCATCTGTGGTTGCAGGTAAAGCTCCAGTTCTCCGGCCTTGATGGCCGGCGGCAGTGCGGTCACCAGATCCAGGCGGCGGCGCGCGAAATCGGAGATCTCATTGTTGTAGAGCTGCACCGGAACCTTGCTTGATTCACTGCGGTCCCGTGCTGCCGAGGCGTGTTGATAGAGGATTTCCGTACTGTCGCCATGCTCAGGGGCGATCGCCACGCCGCAGTGTAAATTCATGAACACAGGCAGCCTGACGGCATGGACGGAAATTTCATGGTTTCCCACCATCTGTGCGACGAACGGCTCCAGTGGTCCATCCAGCAGGTCAAGATCAATCACAAATGCCGCTGAACCGAATTCCGGTATGGCAATGTAGGCGTGTTGCCGGCTTTCCAGGCAGACCACACCGTCCAGCCCCGCCAGTGTGTGGTTGAGTTTGTTCATCAACTGACAGAGCATTTCTTCTGCCAGCCTGTGGCCCATGCTGGACGCAATATCCTTGATCTGGGGATAGTGGACCAGCGCGAGCGCAACCCGCTTGTTCTGCCTCATCATTGTTTGCAGCTGCTGGTTGAGCAGAGAGGCATTGGGCATTCTGGTCGTTGAATCGTGCATGGCCTGTTCAAGGGACTGCAGTTCCAGATCCCGAACCTGTCGCTCGGCCATCTGCTGTTTCCGCAGCGCCGCCAGCTTGCGGGCCCGTTCATCCTTGATGCGATGGGCAAGGGCAAACGAGAGCAGCAGCACCTCTGCCGCGGAGCCAACCTGCACGGCATGAGTGGTAACGAGGTTTACCGGCAGTAGATCAAAGACACTGAGTAAATACAGGGAGGCGCCGATGGCAAAGGTTGTCCAGGCCAGCACGAAGTAGCGGGCAATGACAACGCCGGCCCTCAACCCAGCCAGGCCCACGGCGATGAGCAATACGATCACCAGGGCACCCAGCAAGCCAGCAAACATCGAACCGTTTATGGGATCGATCCAGGTGTAGACGATCAGCACCCCGGCGAGGCCCGCCGCGATCCCCATGCTGCGGTCCCAGCGGGAAGAAATGTCCTGCCATTTCAGGAAACTGCGGGCGAACATCAGGGCAGATAGCGACGCCAAGGCGGTGCTGACGGGCAGGGCATATCGGGGAAGCAACGGCTGCCCGCCCCAGATCCATGCGCTCCCGGCACCGGAAATGCAGAGCATCAGCAGACCAATTGAGCCGATGTACAGCACGTAATAGCCGTAGGCCAGATCCCTGAGGGAAAGAAACAGGAACAGGTTGTAGATTACCAGTGCACCCAGAACGCCGAAGTAGGCGCCCCAATAGAGGCTCTCCATTGAAAACCTGAGGAGCAGGCGGTCCTCGGGCCAGAGTTCCACTGGCACTTGCAGTGCCGTCGCTGACCGTGCCCGCAGCAACAGGTCCACCTGACCGGTCAGGTCACGTGGTAACGGCAGAGCCACCTGGTAGCTGTGGGTCTGTGTCCGGCTGTTTTCGGTTTCCTGGCGACTGGTGTGGTAGATTGCCGGCCGTTGATTGCCCCGAACTATATGGAGGTCCACCTCCTCCAGAAGTGGATAAGGAATCACCAGGTACCACTGGCGGCTCAAAGGTTCAGGAATATCCAGAGAAGTCCTGAGCCAGACTGATTGTTCGGTGAACCCCAGGTTCAGGACGCTGTCATCGTGCTTTTGCTGCCACTGGTTCTGCTGAAGGACCTGACCAAGACTCAGTTCACCCTCCAGCAGGTACTCGATGTGACTGTTCAGGCGGTAGTGACCAGAGCCTTCCTGAACCGTCAGTTCCTTGCCACTGGCGGTCAGGGTGAACAGGAGAGACAGTGCCGCTAGTCCTGTCAGTTTCATCATGATGCATCCCTGTCCTTCCTACTCGTCCAGGGGGCTGATCAGGCGGCCGGTAAAACCAAGAAATTCGGCTTCCTGGCAAAAGGCGGAAAACTCGGCGTCGCCGACGCCCGGCTGGCGAAGCAGAACCAGGGCCTCGACCAGGCATCCTGGAATATCCCGGTTGCTCCAGGCTGGCATGCGTGGCCACATCAGGAATTCTTCGTGCGAAAGCACCACCTTTTCCACCGCGATCTGCCTTTCCTGCAGACTTTCCCGCGCCTTCAGGCTGATGCAGGGATGGGTGTCATCGGCGATCAGGGCTCCCGGGGTTATAAACTGCTGGAGGTCCAGTACAGCATCGCCATGATGGGTTAAACCAATGAAAAGCTTTTCGTCCTGTAGATGGGTGGGTGAGGAGGTCAGTAATATCGTGCCGCCGTCTGTGGCTATTTCCCGGTCTTCTTCATAGCGGGGATCAAATCCGATCACCCTGTCATACAAGCTGGTGAGGTCCTGACACACCGCACTACCGATGCGGCCGGCGCCTCCCAGCACGACGATGCTGGTCTGCTGGCAGTACTGGGGGCGATCGAGCATCTTCCGCGCCACATCCCAGATCATATATCGCGTTCCCAGACTTCCTTCCACCAGCGGCTCGGCAATGTCGATACCGGCTTTCATGACGAAGTTCGGCAGCCGTCCGACCAGGGCGATCCGCTGTACGTCGGGATAGTCCCGTTGCAATCCGTCCAGGTAGAGGCGAACTTTTTCAGAATCTTCCTCTAATTCATCCTCCATAAATTGCGATGCCACCAGGAGGCCGCGCATGTTCTGGTTGCGAATGTAACCAATCACCAGGTTGGGCGGCATTCGCTTCGCCATACGGGGGGTGAAATAGGAGGCTGCCTGCTCCCTGTTACCGTATACCGCAAACAGAAAATGGGGCCGGGCAAGGGCATGAATGGGGGCTCGCAGGTAGGTATTGGCAGAAAAAATCGCAAAACGGCGAGCATTCTTCCAGAGCGCACGCTTGCTTCTGGCTTTGAGGCGTTGCCAGGAGGGCGCAACGTCATAGAGCTGCCTCAGTTCGTATTCAGAAAAGCGCCTGCGGTAAAACTCCAGACCGATGTGGGACTTGCCGGTATAGGCCACGGTCGCCGCAACGCTCATATCGGCATTATCGGGAAAGTCGACGTCGGTAACCTCGCCAGGGCGGATATACACTCCTTCCGGTCTTTTCAGGCGTAATCCGCTTGCTGATACATCCAGTGTATTGGTTTCAATGGTGTGGTTGGCATACTTCAGAACGACCGGGAGTCTGATCCCGGATCGCAAATGCCGGCGATACTCTCCATGCATCCTTATCATCGCTGGCCCCCGACGCCCTGTCGAAATGGATACTCACTTCCTGATCATAGTCTGGACCAAACAGTTCAAAGCCGCCATTTTGCCATTCATGCTAATGGCTGACTTATATCCTACACTGGGAGAAGGGTTCTTCCGGAGGCTTTGGATAGCCATGCACCAGAATACGTATGTTCCGCCAGACATTACAGAGGGAGAGGAGGAGCGCCTGGAGGAGTTGTATGGTCTTCGGCTTCTGGACACTGCCTCGGAACTGCGTTTTGACCGTTATACCAGCCTGGTGGCCAATGTCTTCGGGTTTCCCATAGTATTGATCACCTTACTGGACAGAGATCGGCAGTGGTTCAAATCCAGAGTGGGCTGGAACATCTCCGAATGCCCGCGCGACATTTCATTTTGTGGGCACGCCATAAACCAGGATTCGTTGCTGGTTGTACCCGACGCGCTGGATGACCCCCGCTTTGCGGGTAATCCACTGGTAACCGGCGACCCCTATATTCGCTTTTACGCGGGGGCTGCGGTGCGGGGGCCTCGTGGTCACGCGCTGGGTACGCTCTGTGTGCTGGATCATTACCCCCGGTACTTCGATGAGGAGTATCGTATCCGCCTCCGCCAGTTTGCGGACCTGATCGAAAATGAAATTGCCCACACGGCAGATCTTCTGACCCTGAAAGGCTCGATAGAGCGCTCAGCCTATTACGACCCACTGACCCAATTACCCAATCGTCATTTGATGCTGGACCGCCTGGGCCAGCTTCTTCAGCTGGCTGCCATGGAATCCCTGCAGGTGGCGGTGCTGTTATTCAACGTGACCGGCCTGCGCCTGATTAACCAGAGCCTGGGTATCCAGGGCGGAAATGAACTGCTACAGCAGCTGGCTGAACGGTTGCGGGAAAACTGCCCCAAGGGCGGTTCAGTCGCACGCCTGCAGGGTGATGAGCTGGCGATGGTCTTTCCGGTACATAGTGAAAGCCAGCGCAAAGAAGTGACCCACCGGATTCATGCAGAACTGGAGCGCCCCTATAGTTGCCTTGGCAACGAGCATTTTTTGAGAGTCCGCATCGGAGGCAGCCTGTTCCCCGATCAGGGCGATACTCCGGAGGCCCTGATTGAGCAGGCGTCGGCGGCGATTCGAGTAAGCCCTGAGAGCGCGGCCGAGCCCGTGCATTATTTCGAGCTTGCCCATTCCGATGCGTTCTCCGAAATTCTCAAAATCGAGTCATGCCTGAAGGGGGCGCTGGCGAGAGACGAGTTCTATCTGATGTACCAGCCGATTTTTTCATTAACCACGGGGAAAATGACGGGTGTTGAAGCCCTGCTGCGCTGGCGGTGCCCCGAACTGGGCCAGGTGTCCCCGGAGCGGTTCATTCCATTGGCGGAGCAAAGTGGCCTGATTGTGCCAATTGGCCGATGGGTGCGTGAGGAAGTTTGCCGGCAGTTGCAGACCTGGTGCATGGAGCCTGATTGGGATATTACCGTTGCAGTGAATGTATCTCCGGCTGAACTGGTGCAGCCAGCATTTGCGGAGGAGTTGCTCAAGCGACTGGCCGTCGCGCAGGTTTCCGAAAAGCTGCTGCGTATTGAAATCACCGAGCATTCCCTGGTGCGGGACAGTGAGGCCGTGGAACGTAACCTGATTCGGCTGAAGGCGCGGGATATCCAGATTAACATCGACGATTTTGGTACCGGCTACTCCTCGCTTGCCTACCTTCGCCGGGTGCCGGTGAGCAGCCTTAAAATCGACCGTTCGTTTATAGAAGGTCTGCCGACGTGTGAGGATGGCGCAACGATTACCCGCACCATCATCGAGATGGCCAAGGCCCTGGGGCTTGATCAGGTAGCCGAAGGCATTGAAAAAAGTGAACAACTGACCTTCCTGCACAGGCAGCATTGCACTTATGGCCAGGGGTATCTTTTCTCCCGCCCGCTTCCTGCCGAACAGATCCCCGCGTTGCGGGCACGAGCAGTGGTCTGACCGGAGGCATAGTATGGCCAGTAAGAAGACCGCCAGGAGGTATCTGATACGGGAAGCCGTAGAAGATGACCTGTCCAGGCTTGTGGAATTCCTCGCCAGCCTGGCCCTGCACGTTTCGGGAGCCCCCCCGCAGAACCTGCAGGAGCGAGAATGGGATCGTCTTCACGGGGTATTGCTGTCGTCGCTGACCGATGCGAACAAGCACATTATGGTGGCGGAGGTGCCGGAAACAGGGCTTGTTGGTATGGGCTATATTTATATTTTGCGCAATCAGGGCATCTGGGAGCAGACCAGTCACGTGGAGTACCGGTCGGCTTTCATTGATGATGTCTGGGTGGAGCCGGACTTTCGCAAGCTGGGTATTTTTCCCGACCTGCTGCGTAGCCTGGTGGCATTCGCGGAGAGTCGCGGTGCTTATGAGCTGGTTCTGGAGTACTCTGCATCAAATAAAGAGGCCAAGGCGGCCTGGACCCGGCTGGGCTTTAAAACAATAGGGGTGCGTGCCGCGGCATTCACAACCGCAGTGCAGGAAGCTCTGAACAACCGGCCCTGGAAGCCGGTACCGTGAAGAGGCTCAAAGCGAGAAGGAGACTGGAGTGCTAGGCGATCGAACCGTGAATGTCTTTTATGATGAGGTCATGCTTGGTCATAACCCCCAGGTGGATCTGCCTTTTGTTCCCAGCCGCGTGGAAAAACGCGTCAGACACATTCTCCAGGGTCTGGATTTCAAGTGGAGTTATCCTGAGCATCCGGGCCGGCTGACCTCCGTCATGAAGTACCTGGAGCAACATCCTGTGCCCGGTGTCCAGTTCAAAAGTGGGAGTGCGGCCACCTATAACCAGCTTGCCCGGGTGCATACCACCTCCTATCTGGATCACTTTCTATCTCTGTTCGGGAAGAGTGCCTGGGTGGACTCTGACACGACTGCCGTCTCGCCCGACAGCGTAAACGCTGCCCTGGCTGCGGCTGGCAATGCCATTGCAGCCGTGGAGAGCGTGGTAAACGGCGAGTGTCAGAGTGCGTTCGCGCTGGTGCGTCCGCCGGGTCATCACGCTGAACCGGTCAGGGCAAGGGGCTTCTGCCTGTTGAATAACGTTGCGGTGGCGGCAGCCCACGCCCAGGCAAAACTGGGCTGTGAGCGCGTGCTGGTTATTGACTGGGACGCGCACCACGGGAACGGTACCCAGGATATCTTCTGGGCAGACCCGGACGTGCTGTTTTTCGACACCCATTGCGCAGCCCCCTTTTATCCGGGTTCCGGGCATATGGAAGAAGTTGGCGCTGGATTCGGCGAGGGCTATACCATTAATGTTCCGCTGCCGGAGTCAGCCGGAGACATCGCCTTCGAAAAAGTGTACCGGGAGATACTGGTGCCGGCGGCAGAGTACTTCAAACCGGACCTGATACTCGTTTCTGCGGGATTTGATCCCCACCGTAATGATATGGCTCTGAACCTGACTTACGACGGTTTCAAGGTAATCACCCGTATCGTTCAGGACATCGCTGACCAGCATTGTGGAGGCAGACTTGCGTTGGTGCTGGAAGGTGGCTACAGCCTGACCTCGCTCTCCCAGGGGGTTCATGCGGTGCTGGAAACACTGGCGGGCGGAGATATACCGGAATTGCTGGAAGCGGGCGTAAAGGAGGCGAACGACGCCGTGGAGTTTCACCGTTCTGCGTTCCGCGATGACGACTGAGAGGGCGGCATGGCCCTCTGTTTCGGACTCAGCGTGATATTTACCCAAATGAAGTTTTGCTAACAACTTGGCATGATCGCCAATTAGCTCCTATGTTGTCGGAAGGCCACAGGGAGAATGATCATGGAAGCTCTTGCCCGAAAGCTCGGTCTGAGGACCGATCCCACCATCTTTTTTATCTCTGCGGGAATCATGGTTGTGTTTCTCGTGGTGCTGTTGATCGCTCCCGGACCGATTGGAGAAGCCTTTCGGGCAGGGCGGGAATGGATCGTGACCAATCTTGGCTGGTTCTTTATCCTGGGGGTGACAACCTGGGTGGCGTTCCTGCTCTGGGTGGCACTCAGTCGTTACGGGACGGTCCGCCTGGGCGGTAACGAGGCCAAGCCGGCCTACAACAATATTTCATGGTTCACGATGCTGTTTGCGGGTGGTATCGGCACGGTGCTGATGTTCTGGGGCGTTGCCGAGCCCATATCGCACTTCTCCAGCCCGCCCCGGCCAGATGTCGCCCCTTTCTCAGTGGAGGCGGCTGACGATGCCATGAGCTTCTCCATCTATCATCTGGGTTTGCACACCTGGGCGATCTTTACCATGCCGGGGTTGGCATTTGCATACTTTATCTATCGGTACAATCTGCCGATGCGCTTCAGTTCGGTATTCTATCCCCTGATTGGCGACCGTATTTACGGGCCCGTCGGCAAGACCCTCGATATTTTTGCGGTGCTGGGGACGCTTTTTGGCGTTGCAGTCTCTATCGGGCTTGGTACGCAGCAGATCAATGCCGGGCTCACAGAATTGTTTGGTATTCCCGATGCCGTGATCACCAAGGTAGTGATCATTACCATACTGACGACCGTCGCCGTGGGGTCGATCGTGGCTGGGCTGGACTCAGGCATCAAACGCCTGTCCAACATTAATATCGGTATGGCCGTTGGCCTGATGGTGTTCGTGCTCTTTACCGGATCAACGGTCTTTCTGCTCCGGGCCATCGTCGAGACCTTCGGAATCTATATAACGAACCTCTTGCCGATGGCCTTCTGGAACGACACGCTGGCCAGCTATAGCGGTAATGACGGTGGCTGGGGCTGGCAAGGTAGCTGGACGGTGTTCTACTGGGCCTGGACTGTGACCTGGTCCCCCTTTATCGGGATCTTTGTGGCGCGGATTTCCAAGGGCCGGACCATCCGCGAATTTGTGCTGGGCGTACTCTTTGCTCCGTCGATCTTTACTCTGGTCTGGTTTGCCATTTTTGGCTGGTCCGCCATGGAAATAGACGGCATCGGAGCGGATGCCCGGGCGGCAATGGGCGCGCAGGCGGGGGCTCTGTCCGAAGCTGTGGACGAAAGCATTCCGCTGGCCCTGTTTGCGTTCTTCGAGCATTTTCCCGCAGCCACCCTGATCCAGGGGCTGGCGGTGGTGATTGTGGCCATTTTCTTTGCCACCTCGTCGGACTCAGCTTCCCTGGTGGTCGACATGCTGTGCACCGGAACCCCGGAGCCGGGCCCCTGGCATCAGCGGGTGTTCTGGGGTGTGTCGGAGGGCGTGTTGGCTGCCATGCTGATTGTGCTGGCCGGTGAGGCCGGCCTGACCGCGCTGCAGGAGGTCATCACGGTGGTGGGCTTGCCTATGTTTATCCTCGTGTTCACGATGATGTTTGCCTTGATCCGGGGCCTGGCACATGAGGATCTTGGTGGAGTGACCGTAGGGCCTCCGCCCCAGCCCGACGACCTTTGACCGGTCAATCTATACAAAAAAGCCCGCCATCCGAGAGCGGAAGGCGGGCTAAACAAACAGGTAGCCAGTTGTTAACTCAATTCGCACGCCACGAGGCATGCATCAATCCAGTGGATGCTGAAAAAGATTACTTGGTGAGCTTATCCCACTCTTTTTCAGCCTCATCCCTTTTCATACCGTACTTTTCCTGAATTTTGCCGACAAAGTTCTCTTTGCGGCCTCCGATTTCATCAATCTCATCATCGGTTAGCTTGCCCCAGTTTTCTCTCACTTTGCCTCTGAGCTGCTTCCAGTTACCTTCCAAAGTATCTTTATTCATTCCGGTAGTCCTTTTTCCGCAAGATTGGGACGAACTTAAATCCACAACGGCGCCAATCCGTTTCACTGTTGCGTAACTGCGAATGTCACCGTGCCACACAGGAGGTTTGCCGACAATAACATGGGTTTATACAAACCGTCCTAAGTCGCCAGAGTCATCTCCAAGATACTGAAATGGTTGCGTACATATATTTGATTATAAAAGTTTAAGAATCATCGGGTGTCCAGACCGCAAGCCGCGACCACCCCGCCTATGAACGGTCGCCCTGGGGCTGGCATGCCCAGGGCAGGGAAGTCGCCCGCCTGGCTGGTGGTGCGGTTGTGGTAACGCACACCAACAGCCAACATGTCACAAAAGCCGGCGCTGTCTCGTCTACCTCTGTAAACATTCCCACCAAACCAGAGGAGTAAGACCATGGGAACACGCCTGAATGCCTATAAAGCCTCTCCAGACGCCATCGCCGCCATGACCCGGCTGGAAGAATACGTTCGCGATTGTGGGCTGGAAGAGAGCCTGATACATCTGGTGAAAACGCGGGCATCCCAGATCAACGGCTGTGCATACTGCCTGCACATGCATACCAGCGATGCCCGTGCGATGGGCGAGAGCGAGCCAAGGCTCTACCTGTTGTCCGCCTGGCGGGAGTCCGGGCTCTATACGCCCCGTGAACGGGCGGCGTTGGCATGGACCGAGGCGTTGACAAAGGTGGCAGAAACGGGGGCACCGGCTCATGATTATGAGCTGGGTATGGCGCACTTCACCGAGAAGGAATTTGTCGACCTGACGTTACTGATTGGCGCCATCAACGTCTGGAACAGGATCAGCGTGGGATTCCGGTCGGTTCATCCGAATGACCGCAATTCATGACTGACTCTGTCGGGAGTCTTTCGCTATGGCCGAGCAACCAGCGCACCAGTTTGACCAGTGGCGCCGTTATCTGACGGGCGTCGCGTATCGTATGCTTGGCTCAGTGACCGAGGCAGAGGACGTGGTACAGGATGCCTACTTGCGCTGGCATGATGCCGACCACCTGTCGGTGACCGACGTGCGAGCCTACCTGACAACCGTCACCAGTCGGTTGTGCCTGGATCGCCTTCGGTCTGCTCACCGGCAGCGGGAGAGCTATGTGGGGCCCTGGCTACCCGAGCCTCTGCTGGAAGTTCCTGATACTTCAGCGGACGCCGAGGCACTCGCCAGTGATGTTTCCTTCGCTCTTATGCTGGCGCTGGAGCGACTGTCGCCGCTGGAGCGTGCAGCGTTCCTGCTGCACGATGTGTTCGGGCTGGATTTTGGCCAGGTTGCCGTCAGCCTGAATCGCAGTGAAGCAAGCTGTCGGCAGCTCGCCAGCCGTGCCCGCAAACGGGTACAGGCCGACCGGCCCCGCTACCAGGTGACGGCCGGCGAACACAGCCAGCTGAGTGATCGCTTTTTTGATGCTGCCCGCAGTGGCGATGTTTCGACCCTTAAGACGTTGTTGAGTGAGAATGCCACATTGCATACTGACGGTGGGGGCAAGAGGATCGCGGCGCTGCGTGTGATCACTGGCGCGGACAAGATCAGCCGGTTTCTCGAAGGAGTGGCCCGAAAGTCAACACCCTCCGGGCCGCGTTGGGTCAGCCCCGTTCTGGTGAACGGGTTGCCTGGGTGGTTAACCATCGAACAGGATGGGCTCCCCCAGGTGATGACGCTGGATGTCGCAGAAGGCCGTGTCCAGGCGTTATACATTGTGCGAAACCCGGACAAACTGCGACATCTTGCGGACCAGTTGCCAGAGGGCTAGTTACACGCTCCGGCCTCAAAGAAGCCGTCAGAGGTTTCTTTAACCCAGGTGTAGGTACCCGAAAGTGCTCCCAACGTGTCATCACCTCCGGTGCTGAAATAACCGCCGGCGTAGTAAGCCCGCCCCGCCACATCATGGTTAAGATTGGTGTCATTCCAGTCCTGGCAGGCAAACTCCCCGCCACCGTCATTTCCGCCGTCACCACCGTCGCCGGTGCATGCAGCAGGCTCGCTGGCATACCAGAGCCCCGGCTCTCCCTCGTGAAGGGTGACACTGCTCCAGGTGTCAAATGAACCGCCAATGTCGACATCATCACCGGATGTCAGTGCCCGCAGATCAGAAGTCCCACCTGCGTAGGCACGGCCTTCCGAAATGTGGGTATTTGGCGATGCGGTTGCCTGTTCGCAGGTTTCGATGGGGGCATTGGGGTCGACAACATTCACGGTTCGGTCCGTGGTGGTGCTGTTATTATCGCTATCAGTGGCGGAATAGGTGCAGGTATAGGCACCTTCGGTTGAGGTGTTCACGTCGCTGCAGTCGGCATTCACTGTGAGTGAGCCATCTTCCGCATCTTCAGCAGTGGCGCCGGGGTCGGTGAAGGTGGTATTGATGTTCACCGTCATCGGGTTATCGCCGATCAGGGTAATTACCGGGAAGCCTTCCGGGTCAGTACCATCACGACTGTTGCGGGTGAAAAATTCCCAGATGATGTCGGGGTAGCTGGGGCCGACCCTGACAGACCATTTTCCATTGTTGCCGTTCTCGCCGCCAACCCAATAATGGCCGTGGTCCGTGTCCTGCGTGTTAGGGGTGGACAAGGGGCCGTCCAGATAAATGGTTTCGACAACAGAGCGAGTCCCCAGGGTGCTGTCCCGGGTGTAGCGGGTGTGCTCGCAGTTGTAGTTGCTCTGGTAGTAAGGTGCGCATGCCGACGATGAAGCCTCGGCTTCGGCAGGTGTGTCGAAGGCCTCGTCGCCGAATACTTGCAGGTGGGCGTCGCGGGTGTTGTCGGCGGCGGTCTTCAGTACCGTACAGTCATTCTCGTTCTGCAGGACCATCAACGGGATGGGATAGGTGTCATCCAGTTCACTCTGCATGTCCGATGCGACCCGGGAGACGCTGTGGAAGGTTGCACTTCCCGGGCACTGTCCGGATAACGAGACAGAGGCCGAGTCTTCCCCGTAGGGCAGACCCGACGCCGGTGCTGCGGCTGCCCAGTATTCATTGTGCGCCACCGCCGCTACCGTGGCCATGGCGCCACCGGAGGAAAGCCCGGTGATGAACCGGCGGTTGGGGTCAACACTGAAGCTTGCTTCCACGGCCAGCGCGATCTGATGCAGGTCTTCCACTTCACCCGCGCCTTCATGGCGGTGATGCTCGAACCAGAATCCCCAGCAATTCTCGTTGCGCAGCCCGTCATAACTGGTAATGAAGGGGGCCACCAGGATGAACCCGTACTCGTCCGCCGCTGCGGTCAGCCCCCAGTCATTCAGTACGTCACTGTTGGTCTGTTTGCAGCCGTGTAGTGCCATCACCATTGGCGCCGGGTTGGCGAGATTGTCGGGTACATACACCTTGTAGTCCCTGGCGCGGGACTGATTGTAGCCCTGTTGGGGAAGGGTATAAGAGTGGGTCTGGCCTGCGGTCGCAGGTTGAATCGTGATTATCAGGATAGCTGACAGGATTAGTGCGGACAGTGCCGAGCCGCCGTGCCTGAAAATGGACGGAAAGTTCATTGTTGTAAGCTCCTTTCTTGGATTTATTGTTCGGCAGCTACAAACAAGGAAATATCATGCCAGGGCTCCAGGTGGTTGATTTGGCTAGTCTGGCTCGGGAGGCTGGAACATGAGGTGGCAGGAATTCCGGACGGGTGTAGGGTACTCAGGACACTAGGTCGCTAGCAGCCTCGTTTTCAGCGCCGCCAGGCAATCGTCCATCTGCTGTTCGCTGGCGCTGGCAAATCCCATAACCAGGCCCGTCTGAACCTGCTTCCCGATGAAGTGGGCACTGAGTGGCGTGCTACCGAAACCGCAGGTTTCCAGCCACTGGCTCAGGGCCAGATCGTCAAAAGTCCCTTCCAGCACCAGGTGCATGCCGGCGCTTTCGGCCACAGGGTGAACCAGTCCATCGAGTTCTACCGTCACTTTTTGCTGGAATTCTTTCCATTTGTCCTGGTAGAGCTGGCGCATGCGACGCAGGTGTCGGCCAAACTGGCCGCTGTCAATAAACTCGGCAATGGTGGCCTGGGCCAGCAGGGGCGTTTCTCCCCCGCTGACTCGCTTGGCATTGAGTATTGGCTTTATGACTGGCTCCGGGACCACCAGGTACCCTGTTCGCAGAGCTGGCATCAGGGTTTTACTGAAACTGCCCACGTACAGCACGGGGGCGTTGTCGAACATGCCCTGAATGGCGGCGAAGGGTTTGTGGTAGAAGTGGAATTCGCTGTCGTAGTCATCTTCAATGATCCAGCACCCGTTGCGTTGGGCCCACTGCACCAGGGCCATGCGCTGGGCCAGGTCAAGCACGCCACCCATGGGGTACTGGTGCGTGGGCGTGCAGGACAGAAGTTTTGCCGGCCCGAGACCCTCCAGAGCGCCCACATCCAGGACCTGGTTCCTCAGGGGAACGGGCACCAGAGGGTTGCCATGGCGGCCCAGGGCATAACGGGCACCACGGTAGCCGGGGTTCTCGCACAATACCCGGTCGCCGGCCTGCAAGAAGACATCGGCAATAAGGGACAGGGCCTGCTGGGCACCGTTGGTGATAATGACCTGATGCTCTTCGCAACGCACACCGCGGGAGGTTCGCAAGTAGTCCGCAATAGCCCGTCGCAAGGGAAGATAGCCCTGGATACTGTCGTAGCCCCTGAGCGCGCGGCGGCTTTCCTGATGGTGAAGGATCCGGTTCCAGCTTCGGATCGGAAATGCATCCAGGTCGGGTAAGCCGGGCTGGAAGGGCAGGTTGGCGTCTTCGGCTGTTCTTATGTTGGTGTGGGTAGGCACTGGCAGCGGTGGCAGGCCTGCTGCGGTGCGGATGGGGCGCTCCAGCCCCGGCCCTGCTGGTTTTACGGCGGTTGCGATGTCTTCATGGACAAACACACCTTTGCCGGCACGGCTCTGCAGGAATCCTTCAGCTTTTAGCTGATCGTAGACCGCGTTGACGGTGTTCCGACTGACGCCCAGGTCCCCGGCCATCTGGCGGCTTGAGGGAAGGCGGCTGCCTGGAAGGTATCGCTGCCTGAGAATGCGCTGGGAGAGTTGCTCGTAAAGTTGTTGCTGCAGGGGTGTCGAGCCCTCCAGCCGGATATCGTCGATCACATCAACTGGTCCTATTAAAGTTTATGATCTGGAGCTTACGATGGTATCAGATGTGTCATTCAATAGACGTGTGCTTTTTGAGAACCACAGATTGTTTAAGGACGACCAGATGACACTGACGAACAAGCCCCGGCCCGATTCATCTCCTTTAACGTGCTGCCCCCGCAGCCAGGTAAAGCGAGCCCCTCTGAGGGCGAGCTACGAGCGAGAACCGGCCTATTCACTGATTGACCGCCTGAAGACAGCCCATGTGGCGTTTGTTGAAGCAGGAGAGCCACGGATCGTTCCGTTGACGGTCTGGCGGCTGGGCGACGAGCTGTACCTGCACACCCTCAACGGGGGGCGCCTGTCGCAGCGCCTGGCTTCGGGCGCCCTGATCTGCATTTCATTCGCGGTAACGAACGCGTGGGTAATGACCAAATCCGCCTTCCACCACAGCGCCAACTATGAGTCTCTGGTGCTGTTTGGCAGGGCCCGGCAGGTTACGGATGATGGCGAGTTTGACGCAGCGTTCCGGGCTATCATCAACCAACTGGAGCCGGGCCGCTGGGAGCAGGTGCGCGCCCCGAATACAAAGGAGCGCAAGGCGACAGCGCTGTTCCGTGTGCCGATTGAAGAGGGTGCTTTCAAAAGCCGCACCGGCGGGCCCAATGATGATCCCGGGGATCTGGACCTGCCGGTGTGGCATGGGACGCTTCCGGCCGGTTATTAATCGACTCTGGTAATGGTGCCCTGAGCGACGGCGACCACCCGTTCTTCGCCATCGTTGATGGCCACGACCTGGCAATTGCAAACGGCCTGTTTCCTGCCGGCTGAAATCACTGTTGCCCTGGCTATTAATGTCTGGCCCAGCGCGGGCCGCAGGTAGTTGATCTTGTATTCGGACGTAACCGAGTCACCCAGCACGGAACCGCCGGCATAGGTCAGGGCGTTATCGGCCAGGTAACTGACGACGCCTCCATGAACAAAGCCATGCTGCTGTTTCAACTCATCCCGAACGGTCAGTGACAGTTTGGCAGTTCCGGGTTCAAAGGTATCGAGTTCGGTGCCAAGCAGGACGCTGAAAGGCTGCTGTTCGAGTATGGTTTTGCCGAAGTCGAATAAGTCACTCATCGCTATGCCCTCTATAGCCCGCCGACGAGCTCCGCCATGTCGCACATCGCAATGGCGTGCACCGTCTTACCAGGAAATCATGCCAAAAAGCAGAAGTTATTTCTAGAATAATATTCTATTTTGTTTGTGCCAAGGACCGCCAGGCGCTTTCAGCGAACACGGAAGCATGGTCACTTGGGGGCGTTGGTACCCGGCCGGACAGCCACGCCCGGCAATAGTTCTCAGCCTGCCCGAACAGCAAAGAGGGATAGGTTTCTTTTGGCAGTGAGCGGATGTCGCCAACCTTCACGCCTTCAGCCAGCCACTTGTGCAGAAAGCTGTATTGCTCGCGGTTTCGAGCGGCCAGTTCCTCTCCAAATGGGCCCGTCGCCACACTGGCACGGGCGAGGAACATGAATCGAGCAAGTTCTGGCTGCCCGGTTACCCAATGGATGTAGCTGTGAACAAGTCCCTCGATGACCGTTTTGGGAGTACTCGCACGCTCCAGTTCTGGCCACATAACCGCCTTGTGGTCGTCCAGGGCCGTAAAGAAAAGTGCAGCCACCAACCCTTCCTTGTTACCGAAGTGGTGGTAGATGGTGCCCACACTGGTATCGGATCGTTGTCGGATAGTATCGATGGTTGTGGATTCCAACCCGGTTTCCAGAAAGCACTCCAGCGCGCACTGAAGAATGTGGCGCTTGGTGGATTTACGGGTGCCTGGCAGCACCCGTTCAAAGGTATCTTGCAGCATTAATTACTCCGGAGGTCAGACTGGCGCAACACCAAACAGCCACTGGTGAGCCCAGAGTACAACCACCACATACACCACGAGGCCACCTACAACCGCAATGGCGTCGTTCGCCTTGCTTGCAGGTAGCGTGGGAAGGGTGCGCTGGGCTCTGCGCTTCATGGAAATCCTGTCCGCCACCGCCCATGCCAGGAAAGAGCCAAACAGCAGCAGATCATGCAGCATTCCATTGGCAAGCAGGTGGGCCAGTGCCCATAGCTTAACTGCGACGAGCATTGGATGCCCAAGCTTTGCCTTGATCTTGCCGGGAAAATAAGTGGCGAACAGGAGCGGGAAGATCGGAACCAGTAGCAGCATGGCAAGGTGCCGGAGCCAGCCTGGCGGCGTGTAGACCAGGGTGGGGTCCATGCGGCCGGCGCCGTAACCCCATATGATCAGCACCAGGCCGATCAGGGCAACCAATGAGTAGAGCCCCTTGAAGGCAGCTTCGCCCAGTGACGCATGGAGGCGGTTTCGAAGCGGTTCGTTAACGATGGAGAGTGAGTGCACTCCGAGAAACAGAACCAGACCAACGATCAGTGTGGTCATGTGCCAAACTCCTTGTTATCGGGTTGGTAGGGCCTTTGCCACTGAACAGCCCTGAGAGGAAAATCCCCGTCAGTATAGCCGCGCAAACCGAGACAGCACATTTCCCAACGTTTATCATCCCATGCCTGTTTCACCGGATGGACAAGGCGCCCATGAAGTTTCCCAAGGTCACTGTTGTACTGGTATCCGCAGCCCTGCTGTTCGTTGTCTGGGAGCAGACCCGGGAACGCCCGGGGCCCGTTAATGCCAGTCGCTTTACCAACCTGCAGGCCAATCCGGTGGAGCGGAGTGTTACTGTGGACTGGTTGGTTGCGCGAATTCCTGAGCTCTGTGAGGATGGCACCGGTCAACGCCCTGGCACGCAGGCGCATTCAGACTGCGTTGCCGAAAGTGAAGCCCGGATATCGTCTTGCCGACGTGCGCTCTATGACAGGTTCCCGAGTGTCATCGCCTCGGAGACGGTGTTTCGGGATCTGTCCATCACTGCAATGAACTGTCTGGTTCCCCGATCGGGAGTGGTTGAATAAAATGTCAGAAGATCCCCTGAAAGCCCTGTCCGATATGGCCAGTGATGCCCATGCCCGGATACAGGCGACGCACCAGCATATTAACCCGGTGGTGGAGGTGCGCCGCGGTATGCGGGATGCCGGTATACCGGCGGATGTGATGACCATCGACTGCCTGCGAACACGACGGCGCATAACGCTCATCCTTCACGATGAGCAGCCAGGTAAGTTGCTCTACCAGTTTGTAACCATCGACGACGAGGTGGGTGATGATTTCAAACAGATGCCGTTTTCCGATTTAAAGGCAGCAACGCTGTTTGACTGGATTGAGGACTACTTTGGCTGAGTTCGTCCCGTCTGCTTTTACTGTCTGAAGAACCTCGGATTACGCTTGATGAATGCGTCGATCCAGCGCTCCAGGAACGATTGCTGCTCTGGATTTTTGAGATAGCGCCAACCCAGCACTGAAATTATCAGGGCACCGAGGGCATCGACGATGAGATCCCACATGGTGTCTGTAAGCCCGGATGGGTCGCCCAGCATGGGCTTTTGCATGTTCATACCGAACACGGTATCCATGGTGTACTCGAAGATCTCCCACAGCGCGCCCATGCCCAGGGCGAACATGAACGCAAAGAAGGCCACGAAGCCGGGCTTCATGTGCACGTGAATCTTCTCGGTTTCGTTCATGATGTGGACAAGCAGGAAGCCGAGAATGCCCAGCAGGAACCCGGACATGGTGTGCAATGCCATGTCCCACCACCAGAACCGGGTGTAGTAATCGCGTATCTCGCCCAGAAACAGGGAGGCGAATACAAAAGCGATAGCTGCAAGCTGCAATTCGGGCGGGATATGAATCCGGAACCGGCGCTCAAACAACAGCGGGAAAAACGTGATTCCAATGATCATGGCGGTCAGAAAGGCAGTGAACCACCGCTGGCCCCAGATCGCGAACGCCGTTTCAGCCAGCAGGATAAGCTGCAAGGCAATGGTGATTCCCTGGTGGGTGACGCGAATACGCATGGGCCTCAGGCTCTGTCGTCGGTTTTGTCTTCAGTGAGCCTGAACAGTGAAGCAAAACCCGGTGTTCCCGTCCAGAGCGGCCTGGGCGATGGCACGTGAGCAGGGGCTGGTGTAGTCTTTTGGTCAGACTTCTGCCAACCCGCGACTTCGAGGATATAACAGGTATGCCCACACAAACGGTCTGGATTACCGGAGCCTCATCTGGCATCGGCGAGGCGCTCGCTCTGAAATACGCTCAGGATGGAGCGTGTCTTGTTCTTTCTGCCCGCAGGGAAGATGAGTTGGAGCGTGTTGCCGCCCGTTGCCGCGGTGCGGGTCTTGCCTCCGATCAGGTTCTGGTGCTGCCTCTGGACGTGACCGACTGGGAGTCGCTGGCTGGCAAGGTTCAAAAGGTGCTTGATACCTTTGGTGGCGTTGACCTGCTGGTGAATAACGCGGGTGTTTCCCAGCGTTCGCTGTGCAAAGACACGGATATGTCAGTCTACCAGAAATTGATGGATGTGGACGTGATGGGCCAGATTGCGCTGACCAAAGCCGTGCTGCCCCACATGCTGGAGCGTGGCGCTGGGCATCTTGCGGTGACCTCCAGTGTGGCCGGCAAGGTCGGCGCGCCCATGCGCACCGGGTACTGCGCGGCCAAGCACGCTGTTATGGGGTTCTTCGATGCGTTACGGGCGGAAGTGGAAGGCCAGGGCGTGAGCGTGTCAACAATCACTCCGGGTTTCATCCGCACCGATATTGCCCGCAACGCCCTCTCCGGCGATGGCTCTGCTTATGGCAAGGAAGACAAGGATATTGCCGGCGGCATGGATGTCACTGAATGCGCCGAGGTGGTGTTCAAGGGCCTCAAGGCGAAGAAACGCGAGATTCCGGTGGGCAAGGGCAAGGAAATGGCCGCGCTCTGGATCAAGCGGATCGCGCCGGAGGCAGTTTTCCGGCTGACCAGAGCGCGGAAGTAAATACCCCGGGTTTTAATGACTACCATGGTTGCCGAAACTCGTCGAACCATACTCACAGTGGTGCCCTCAGGGTTCGTTGTTGTTGGGCTGCTGCTCTTCGGGCAGGTGTCGGGGGCCGAGCAGCACCCGGGTGACTGTGTTGCCAGCGACGTTCAGCCGGAGTCGATTGACCTTGACCAGCCCCAGGAACTGCTGGCACGACAGAGCGATCTGGCAATCCCGGAGGGAGCCCGCATCGGGCAGATTCGTATTGTTCGCCGGCCCATTTTCGATCTCAGTGATCCGGAGCAGAACAATTTTCTCTATCGCACCCTGAACGCTCTCAATACGCCCACCTGGGAGTCGGCTCTTCGTGCCCAATTGGTCTTCAGCGAGGGAGATCGCTACGCCCCGTGGCTGATCGCCCAATCCGAGCGCGTTCTCCGCCAACGCGAGTATCTGACCGCAGCCTGGGTCGGTGTCACCCGTGTCTGCGGGGATGAAGTGGAGGTCAGTGTTCTGGCACGGGATACCTGGACGTTGTTTCCATCGGTGGGAGGATCACGTTCCGGGGGCGAGAATACAACCAACACTGGCCTGTCCGACCCGAACTTTCTGGGCTCCGGCAAGAGTGTGGGGGTGTCCTACACGAAGGGCCCTGACCGTACCGAAACCAGCATAAATTATGACGATCCCAATGTTCTGGGTTCCCATTGGCAGACGGGATTTTCCTACGATAAACGCAGCGATGGCCGCGGCCGCACTGCTTACCTCGAACGTCCTTTCTTCAGCGAGCGTGCGGACTGGCGGTTCGGGCTCAGTGGCGAGGACGACGTGCGGGAAGAATCACGTTTCGTGGGGGCCGAGGCCATTGCCGACTATCGCCGTAGCCAGGAATTCGTGAGTATTGATGTCGGCTGGCGACTGGCGGAGCGGGATGATCGCCAATGGCGACTGCTTGCGGGCTACCGCTATGATGCCCTGGAATTTGAGCGCTTGCCGGATGAGCCTGACCTCGACCTGCTACCTGAAGATCGCACATTGAGCTATCCGTGGATCGGTTTCGACTATCGTGAGAATCGTTTCCTGGAGATGACCAACCTCACCCAGTTGCAACGGGTTGAAGACGTCCGGGATGGGATTGTGTGGCGGACAGAGCTGGGCTATTCGTCGCCGGAGCTCGGTGCCACCGAAGATCGTGTGGTGCTGAATATGGAGTTCCAGGATGCACTACTGGCAACGGCGACCAATTATGCCCGATACGGGCTCAGCCAGAGCGGTACCTACCGGCTGGATGAAAGCCGCGTTGAGAATCTTGAAGGGACACTTGACCTGGAATATTTTCACGGCGGTTCCGTGCGCTGGAACAGCTGGTATACCAGGCTGTCGGTAACAGCCGCCCATAACCTGACCGTAGATGAGCAGCTTCTGATAGGTGGCGACAGTGGCCTTCGTGGCTATCCGAGTGATTACCAGCAGGGTAACCGGCGAGCACTGTGGACGCTGGAACGCCGCTATTTTCCTGACTGGCACCCGTTCAAGCTGTTTCGTCTCGGCGGCGTGTTGTTCACTGATATAGGGCGAGCCTGGTTCGATGACGGACGCAACAACGGCCCGGACAGCGGTGTGTTGAAAGACGTGGGATTCGGCTTGAGGCTGGCCTCAAGCCGAATCGAAGTGCAGCGGATGCTGCACCTGGACTTTGCTTTCCCGCTGGACGGGGACGACAGCATTGACCAGGTGCAGGTGTTGCTGCGGGGTCGAACGGAGTTCTAGGTGGACATCACTTGATCCATTTTTTGCCCCAATGGGTGATGTCGTACTGTTGCTGCATTTGCAGCGAGCGGGCACCGGCATCGGGTTCCGCTTCTTCCGCAGCTGCAATTTCTTCGTCAATCACTCGGGTTGAAAGTGACAGCCAGCTTGTGACGAAGGCCGCGGCATCACTGTGTATTTCCAGTGCCAGCTCGTCCACGTTGGTGATGTCGTCACAGGCCGAGTGATAGCAGGGATCGAAGGCAACACCCGCTTCTCCACCATACCTTGCTGCCTGCTCTTCGGTCTTCAGCACTTCGGCCCCGGTAAACAGGCCACCGAAGGCAATGCCCTCTTCAAAGAACTGCGCATAATCAGAGCGGAAGCTTATTTGCGTGCCTTCCGCAGGGATTTCACGCAGGTTGAAGTATTTCTCGAACAGTGCCTCTGTGGCCGCTGAGCCCGGAGGGCCAGCAAGATCGAAGTCGGAACCGTCGCCATCGTAGATAAAGTTGCCAAAGTTAGGCGAACCAATCATGTCGTAGTTCAGGTAGACCTTGATCCTGTCTTTCTCTTCCTGGGACAGACTGTTGACGTAGAAGGTTGAACCTACAAGCCCTGCTTCTTCCGCACCCCACCAGGCAAAGCGGACCTGGTTGCGCGGGTGGGCCCGTTTCATCTGCAGGGCCAGCTCGAGCAACGCCGCACTGCCGGACCCGTTGTCGTTAATGCCGGCCCCCTCAAATACCGAGTCCAGGTGGGCACCGGTCATTATTACGTTGTCCGGGTTACCCCGGTTGGTTTGAGCAATGACGTTTACGGTTTCGGTCTGTTCCCTCACCACGTCAGTCACAACCCTGAGCTCAAGGTCTGGCTGGTCCACCCAGGCAGCGCCAATGTCGTACGTAGTGAACACAGCGGGGATTCCACCAGCGTAGTCGTCGCCAAGCGTGGCGTTGATCAGGCCTTTACGGTCGTCGGTGTTGCCCTGGTTAAAGATCACCACGCCTACAGCGCCTGCATTGGCTGCATTTGTCGCTTTCTGCCCGAAGGCGCATGCGCCACGCTGAATGACGGCGACAGCTCCGGCCGGGAAGCCGGTAAAGTCTTCGGGTTCGCAACCACTGGTGGAGGTGTTATCGGGTCCGAGCTGGACATCAACAGCGACGGCCGTGCCAGAGACGGCCCCCGGTTCGGTCTGCGACAGGTAGGTAAAATCTTCCTCCCACACATAGTCGGTCGGCGTTGGCGCAATGATTTGCAGGACGCCATCCCCGGCCGGGTAGAAAGCATTGAAGGGGAACGACTGGAGGGTTACATCGTACCCGGCGCTCTCAAGCGTCGTCTTGACGTAATCAACCGAGGCCTGGTAGCCGGGCAGGCCGGCAGCGCGATTGCCATCATTGGCCTCGGCAATACCGTAAAACATGTCCAGGTGGTACTGGATATTGCTTGCCTGCATACATCGAGGCAGGCCGAATGGCGTACTGTTCAGGATGCCAAACCGACACTCGAACGGACTGATGTGGTCGGGACTCCAGAAATCGTTGAGTAAATCACCGGTGGATTTCTGGCCTGGCGCGGCCTGGGCGGTTATTGCAAACAAAAGAGATCCCAAAGCCAGGGTTTGGCTTGCGGTGCTGAGTTTCATTGGTATTCTCCATTCCTGGGAGTTTGTTGTTGGAGCCGCTTGTGGCGGTCTTTCAGCGCAGCGATGCCTGATCAGGTGGAAAACAGGCATCTGGGGTATCACTACGTCCTTCGATACCACTACGAAGCCTAGTCATGGATATTCAGTCCATCCAGATGGAAAACATTACAAAGTGTTAGTTTTTCCGCGGGATTTGAGTGGGCTGTATACTGTTAACGAATATGTTTTCGGGGAAAATGGACCTGTCCGATGACAAACAGAGTTGATATCCATTACTGCACAGGTTGTCGCTGGCTGCTTCGCTCGGCCTGGATGGCGCAGGAACTGCTGACCACCTTCGAAGGCGAACTCGAGTCGCTGGCCCTGCATCCGGGAAGCGGCGGCGTTTTCGAGGTGTGGGTTAACGGCAAGCGAATCTGGTCCCGGAAGGATCAGCAAGGTTTCCCGGAGATCAAGGTTCTGAAACAGTTGGTGCGGGATGAAATTGACCCGGAACGCTCGTTGGGACACGCGGATCGTTGAGGCCCGGGGGTAGAACTCGCCCCGAGCCCCGCGGCCGTGGGGCCTCGTTGCCTTACAAAGAATGCCCCAACAATCCCAGAACGCCCAGAATGATCAGGTAGCCGGCCACGATGTAGTTGAGCAGCTTTGGAAACACCAATATGCCAATGCCAGCGCCCAGGCTGATCAGGGGAGCGAGTTCAAGGTGAAGTGTCATACAACTGGTCTCCTGCAATGATTATTTTCTGACGAATGCCAGGAAGCCACCCGCAACTATGGCTGCGGCGCCGCCAATCAGGTACCACATGGTTTCATCCGTAAAACGGCCAGTGAATGCCTCTGTTATCTGGTCTCCGACTGACTGTGTGGATTGATAGCCGAAGTAGAGCAGGGCAATGCCTACCACCAGCAGAACCAGGCCAATGAGTTTCGTGCTTCCCATTCCAATTTCCTTATAGTGTGCTTGCGGAACCAAACCTCAAGACCCAAAGTAGCCTTGAGCCTGCCAGTGTAGCAGGTGGACGGGGCAGGATATCTTACCGGAGTGCAACTGTTAATGACTGAGATGACCAATGACGAACTGAGCCAGATCCTCGAAATGAATGGTGAGGAGCGATACGACTACTTCCTGGGCCGGGTTGGTGAAGAGCGGGAAATCTGGATTCTGGTAAATACGGAAAATCGCTTTCTGAAAATCGAATCTGAAGACGGGGCTTTTGCCCACCTGCCGGTTTGGCCCGGCGCAGCCTTTGCGGCCGAGTATGCGAAAGCCGCCGGAGATCTCTCCCCGAAGAGCATTTCCCTACCCGACTTTTTCAAAAAATGGGTGCCGGGCCTGACCCGGGACGGACTGGAGGTGGGAGTATTCCCCGGGCGTGACGACACCCTGTGGATAACGGAACCGGAGGAGCTGAAGCGCGACCTTCAGGACGAGATGTCGAGCTTCTGACGACGGGGAAAGGGCGTGGAAGCATTACTCATCATTCTGGTTGTTGCCTTTGTATTGCTCGTTCCTGTTGGCGCTCTCCTTGGGTTCCTGGAATTTCGCCGGCGTGGGGATCAGTCAACCCGCATGGCCTCCCTGGAGCGGGAACTGTCGGCGTTGCGGAAGGAAGTTGCTGGTCTCAGACGCCGGATGGCACAGGAAGAACAGCCACCGGCACTGGAGCTGGACGAGCCTGAAGCGACCGTGGCAACGACACCGCCATTGACGGAGTACTGCCCTGATCCGGAAGCGCCAACTATGGATGATTGGGCCGCGTCCTCTCGCCTGATCCAGGCCTTGAGAGAAAACTGGATGATCTGGCTTGGTGGTCTGAGTGTGGGCCTGGCCGGAATATTCATGGTTAGCCATTCCATCAATGCCGGGCTTATTGGCCCTGCGCTGCAACTGTCCATGGCTCTGGCAAGCGGGATTACGTTGCATGTCGGTGCCGAATATCTGCGCCGTCGTCACCGGGGATCGGATCAGGTGTTCGCTGCTGTTGATGCGTTATGTCTACCGCGAGTGGTTGTGGTACGCGACCCTGACCGGTGCGCTTCTGTGGTGGCTGGTTACCGTATCTTCTACCGCCATCAGTGCGGCTACGGCCTGGTATGTTGCTGGTCTTTTCCTGGCTTTTGCGTGCCTGCCGGGTTTCGTCAAAGGGGGTACGCCGCGCCTGCGGGAAGTGCTGGTCTCGTTGTTGGTTGTCTGGGCTCTGTCGATGGTTGAACAGCCAGTCTCCGGCCCGTTGTTCTGGAGTTGGTTATTGATCCTGCCGGTGGCGGCGCTTGTTCCACAGAGTCGCGGAGCCTTATGGTTTCTTCCCTGGGCCGCCGTAATGGCCAGCGCAGCAGGATGGTTGGGTTATGGTGCTCGCCGTGGCGCAGATACGCTACACCTTTCGCAGATGCCTCTGGAACAGCAGGGCAGCTTCGTTTCCTGGCTCTCTGTTGCAGCCATAGGCACCGTTGGTATGGGGTTGTGGCACTGGGTCCGCCAGACTGATCAGCGGCGATGGGCATCGTTAACGTTTCTGTCGCCGCTCGTATGGTTGGTTCTGGCCTGGCTGGCGCGCCGCTACGAGATGCCGGAACTGTACCTGCTGTTAAAGGTCGCGCTCGCCCTGGTGGTTGCACGGCTGACTTTCAATCCATGGTTGCAGGACTACGACACCACGGTGCACTGGCCCCTTTGGACCTATGGCGGAGCCACCCTGTTTGCCGGAATCGCTACCTGGATGGCTGGCAGGAGCAAGGGCGTCCGCCCTTGGCTTGAAGGGGCCACATTGCACTTGCTGGTGTTGTTCCTGGGCGCCGAAATGCGTTACTGGCTCTATGACGGCGATATATTCGCCCATGAGTACAGTTTCACCGAGGCAACCATCAACACCTTGCTATGGGGTGCGCTGAGCCTGACCTACATGGTGCGCGCCGGGGCAAGCCTGTCGCTGGCCTGGCTCTATCGACTGTTTTCCTGGATTCTGCTAGGCCTGTCCACCCTGAGTTATCTCTTTCTCGTTACCGTGCACAATCCCTGGTGGGGTGGCATTGCCATTGGTGATACGGCGATACTCAATGTGCTGTTACCTGCCTTTGGCGGGCCGGTGTTGCTAGCCCTTGCGGTAAGCCGGTTTCCCCGGCTTGCGCCCCGGCTCTGGTCACTGTGCGGGGCCGCCGCAGGTTTCCTGCTGTTTACTCTACTGGAAATCCGTCAGCTCTGGCAGGGTAGCGAGATGGCACTGTCTTATGGTGTCTCAGAGGGCGAGCTGTACAGCTATTCGGTAGTGGGTATGCTGTACGCCATTGCCGCCATAATTCATGCCACCAGGTGCGACAATGCAGTGCTCTATAACGCTGGTATGGCCTTGCTGGGCATTGTGATTGGCAAGATATTCCTCATCGATATGGGCGGCCTGCAGGGCCTCTGGCGAGTGGCTGCGTTCATGGGGCTGGGATTGGCCTTGTTGGGCCTGGCCTGGATGTACCGGAAAACACGGCGCGCGCCCGAGAGTGGCTAGTTCGTGCGGAAGGTGGCAAAGTTCACCCCACCAGAATTCAACTTCAGCAAGAGGACAATCCGGTGACTGACCTTGTAAATTACCAATTGGAAGATGGCGTTGCCACGATCACGATCAGCAACGGCAAGGCAAACGCGCTGAGCCACGACGTATTTGAAGCGCTGAATCACGCCCTTGACCGGGCCGAGGAAGACAAGGCAGTGGTCATCCTGACAGGGCAACCCGGTATTCTTTCCGGCGGCTACGACCTGAAGGAAATGCAGAAGGGGCCGAAGGAGGCGTCCGCGCTGGTCACGGTCGGTTCCCGGTTCACGCGCCGTCTGGCAGCCTTTCCGTTGCCGATCATCGGTGCTTGCAGTGGCCATGCCATTGCCAAGGGCGCGTTCATTTTGCTGTCGGTGGACTACCGCATTGGTATTGAGGGTGAATTCAAGCTGGGCCTGAATGAGGTGGCCATCGGCATGACCATGCACCATGCCGGTATCGAAATCGCCCGTCATCGCCTGTCACCGTCCCATTTTTATCGTTCCGTGATCAACGCGGAAATTTTCAGCCCCAAAGGAGCGGTTGAAGCCGGTTTCCTGGATGAGGTGGTGGCGCCTGAGCAGCTTAAGGAGAGGGCTAATGAGTTGGCCCAGCAGTTCCGGAAGCTGAACATGAAGGCTCACGAGCAGACCAAGCGTAAAGCCAAGGCTGCGTATCTCGAACTCCTGGATGATTGTATTCTGAAGGATGCAGAACACCTGGGATTGATGAGCTGATCAGAATGGGCCGTAGGGTGCGGCCCATCACCCGAGCGATGAAGGAGCACTGTCGTGTCAGAGTCCGAACAGTTTGCCAGCGATAATTACAGTGGTGTATGCCCCCAGGCCTGGGAGGCGATGGCTGAGGCGAACTGTTCCGATGAGCCGGCCTACGGTGAGGACCGCTGGACGCAGCGAGCGGCAGATGGTCTTCGTACTCTGTTTGATACCGATTGCGACGTCTACTTCGTGTTCAATGGCACCGCTGCCAACTCACTGGCGCTGGCGTCCATTGGCCAGTCGTTTCACAGTGTGATCTGCCATGAACTGGCGCACATAGAAACCGACGAATGTGGCGGCCCCGAATACGCCTCAAACGGCGCCAAGTTACTGCTGGGGCAGGGCGCAGACGGCAAGCTGACGCCACAGAGCATTGAGCATCTGGTCACCAGGCGCAGCGATATCCACTACCCGAAACCCAAGGCCCTGAGCCTGACCCAGGCCACGGAGGTGGGCACCGTCTACACCCCCGATGAGCTGCGGGCCCTCCGGGAGGTGGCGGATCGCTACAAACTGAATATCCATATGGATGGTGCCCGTTTCGCCAATGCCGTGGCGGCTCTGGATGTGCATCCGTCCGAGATCACCTGGAAGGCAGGGGTGGATGTGTTGTGCTTCTCGGGCACCAAGAATGGCCTGGCGTTGGGTGAAGCAGTGGTGTTCTTCAATCACCAACTGGCCGAAGACTTCGAGTGGCGCTGTAAACAGGCTGGGCAGCTGGCCTCCAAGATGCGATACATTTCTGCACCCTGGTGCGGGCTGCTGGAAGGGGACGTATGGCTGCAGAATGCCCGCCATGCCAACGCCTGTGCGGAGAGGCTTGCGCAGGGGCTGGAGGGGTTGCCAGGTATCAGGCTTCGTTACCCCCGGCAGGTGAATGGTGTTTTCGTGGAGATGCCGGAGTTTGTGCAGGCCGCTCTGCGGGATAAGGGCTGGAATTTCTACAACTTCATCGGTGGCTGCGCCCGTCTGATGTGTTCATGGTCCACCACGTCGGAGCAGGTGGATCGTTTTCTGGCAGACGTGCGTGCAATGGTTGCCTGAATCGGCTTGCGGGCTATCGCCAGCGAGCCAGCTTCATGGTATATCAGCATCTTAATTGTCCCATTTTTTATACTGGAAGCAGTAGCAATGCCAAAAGCAGGTGAAATCAAGAAGAATTCCGCAGTTGAATACGAAGGTGGCGTTTACTTCGTCAAGGACATCGAGCGGTCAGTGCCCCAGGGGCGAGCTGGCGGCAGCCTTTATCGCATGCGTCTTTACGACGTGGTGACTGGCTACAAGGTCGACCAGACGTTCAAGGATTCCGACATGCTGAATCTGGCAGACCTGGTCCGCAGGCCGGCCACGTTTTCCTATTCAGACGGGGAAGAGTACGTTTTCATGGATACTGAAGACTTCACACAGTACAGCCTGAACGGCGAGACCATTGCCGATGAGTTGCTGTTCATCAACGAGGATACCCAGGGATTGATGGTAATTCTTGTAAGCGATGCGCCTGTGGCGCTGGACTTGCCCCCCACCGTGGACCTTGTCATCGAAGAAACCGATCCCTCCGTCAAAGGCGGATCTGCAACGGCCAGGACCAAACCTGCGAGACTTACCACAGGCCTGGTTATTCAGGTGCCTGAACATATCTCCCCCGGCGACCGGATCAAAATCAATGTGGAAGAGCGCCGGTTCCTGGGCCGGGCCTGAGGTATTGGTTCAGCGCAGCGAGTGAAGAAACTGCCGGTGTTGTCTCAGCGCGCTGTCTACGCCGGCAGCTCTGAGGCGAACCGTCTGGCCTGGCATGCACTGAGCCAGGAGGCTGGCGGCCAATGGTGTGAGATTGCCCAGGCGCGGGTACCCACCAATGGTCTGCCGGTCGTTCAGCAGTGCAATGGGCTGACCATCCGGCGGCACCTGAACGGCACCCAGTGAAATGCCCTCCGACACCAGTGATCCGATGGTGCACTGGAGTCTGGGCCCGGTCAGGCGGACGCCCATGCGGTCCGCACGCTGGTCCACCTGCCATTCGGAATTGAACGCATCGAACAGGCTCCGGCCAGTGAAAGCCGCTATCTGGGCACCCGGAAGCAGGTTCAGTGTGGTGGTCCGCCCGTAATCCCGCTGTTCCGATTCCGGCGCAACCTGATCGGCCGGTGTGCTTTTCGCCTCGTTCACAGGGAGTATGTCGCCCTCGCGCAGGCTGGATCCCTGGCCGTCAAATCCGCCAAGCTGTTCCCTCACCACGCAGGCGGCGCTTCCCATGACAGTATCGCCACGGAAACCTCCGGCGACCGCCAGGTAAGCACGTAAGCCGTTAACCGGTGTGCCAAAAGTGAGCGTATCGCCGGCGCGGATGGCGAGTGTTCGCCATAGAGGTGCGGCTTGCTGATTGTGCCTGGCGCCCAGATCGGCGCCCGTCAGAGCAATGGTCAGGTCCCGCTCTGCCACCAGTTCCAGCCCACCAAAGGTGACTTCCAGCGCTGCTGTGCCCCAGGGATTGCCTGCCAGGCGGTTGGCCCACGCCCAGGCGTGCAGATCGGCTGGGCCGCCCTGTGTGACGCCCAGATGTCGGACTCCAAAGCGGCCGGCATCCTGCAGCAGTGCAAGCGGGCCCGCGCGGGAGACGCGAAATCCGGTCAGCTGGCTTTCGCTCATTTCGCCGGCCCTCCGTTGGTGGGTGTGGTATCGCCACCCTGTGCCTCGAATGTGTCCTGATTCACCGCTACAAACCTTACGCGGTCACCCACTCTCAGCAGGCTCAGCCCTTCGCGGTTGCGGTCAAACAGCCGGGTGGGGGTTCGACCGATCAGGTTCCAGCCTCCGGGGGTGACCACCGGATAGGCAGCGGTTTGCTGGCCAGCGATGGCCACGCTGCCGGCGGGAACCTTCTGGCGCGGAGTGTCCAGGCGCGGGCAGGTCAGTGCTGTATCCAGCAGCCCCATAAAGGCAAAGCCGGGCGCAAAGCCGAGAGCAAACACCCGATATTCCCGGCTGCTGTGGGCTTCGATGACGGCCTCAACCGAAAGGTCGGACAGGTCAGCCACCCTCTGGAGGTCAGGGCCGGTGTGGGAGCTGTACCATGTGGGCAGTTCGTGCAGTTTTCCGCTAGCGCCGGCTTCAGCAGGCCTTAGGGTTGTGAGTATGTCGAGCAGTGTTTGTCGGGCCTCACACGGTGTTATCCGGAGCGGATCAAAAACTACCAGCAGCGTGGTGTAGGAGGGCACCAGGTCCACAAGGGCGTCGCCGAAAGCAGATTCGCACTCCTCCGCAAGGGCCGTCAGCCACAAGAGGTTGTTTTCCTCAATGCTGTCGAATAGCCGCACCATCCAGCCGTCCAGGCCGGCCCGTTCCAGGCAGGGTAAACGGGTTGTTTTCATGCCCGTTCTTGAAGCTGGTTGAGCATTTGGCGGATGGCTCGCACAGACGCCACTGACTCTTCGTTATCGCCGTGGACACACAGTGTGTCGGCGCTCAGGATCAGTTCACTGCCATCGCTGGCAGTGAGTGGTTGCCCCCTGGCAATACGCTGGGCCTGATCGAGAATAACGTCAGGGTCGTGATGGACCGCGCCGGGTTGTGTTCTGGAAACAAGCCGGCCGTCGGCGTCGTAAGCACGGTCGGCGAAGGCCTCGAACCAGAGGGCGAGTTCGTGCTCACGAGCCAGTTCACGTATAGGGCTGGTGTCGCGGGTTGCCAGGGTCATCAATGGCAGCTCCGGGTCGTAGGCTTTCATGGCGTGGGCAACGGCTCTGAAGATTTCCGGCTTGCGGGCCATATCGTTGTAGAGCGCACCATGAGGTTTCACATAACGGATTTCCGTGCCCTCGGCCCGGCACATGGCGGCCAGGGCACCCACCTGGTAGAGCACCATGTTTTCGATTTCCGCTGGTGAGCAGGCCATGGAGCGCCGGCCGAAACCGACGAGATCCGGGTAGGCAGGGTGTGCTCCAATGCCCACCGAATGCTCTGCTGCCATGCGAACCGTGCGCCGCATGACGTCCGGGTCAGAGGCGTGAAAGCCGCAGGCGATATTGGCCAGATCCACGTGCGGCATAACCTCGTGATCCAATCCCATCACCCAAGGGCCAAAGCTTTCGCCCATGTCGGCGTTCAGCAGTAAAGGTTTCATGGTGTGCTCTCCCTTTGCGTAAAACACTGCGCGATGCTCAGAAGATGTTCGAGCGCTCGTATTGTCTGGGCCACTCCACGTTTTCCGCCTTCAGGGACGCTGCAGCCCGAAGCGGCCAGGCCGGGTCTGACAGCAGCGCCCGCCCCAGAATCACCAGGTCAGCCTGGCCGTTGGCAATAATCGACTCTGCCAGGTCCGGGCTGTGAATCAGGCCAACAGCTCCGGTAGCGATGTCGGAGCGGGCCCGCACTGCCTGCGACAGCGGTACCTGATAGCCCGGGTGAATGGGGATCTGCTGGCGCGGATCGTTACCCCCTGATGAACAGTCTATCAGGTCCACATCACCCTGGAATCGCAACAGAGTGCCCAGCCGCACGGTGTCGTCGAGGGTCCAGCCACCGTCGACCCAATCGGTACAGGACAGCCGCAGAAACAGAGGCAGGTCGTCTGGCCATTCCTCGCGCACCACGGCAATGGACTCCTGCAGGAAACGTATGCGGTTTTCAAAGCTGCCGCCGTACTCGTCGGTACGTTGATTACTCAGCGGCGACAGGAACTGGTGTATCAGGTAACCGTGGGCGCCGTGCAGTTCCAGTGCTTTGAAGCCGGCCTCGCGCGCACGTCGGGTGGCGGACTTCAGGCTCTGCAGGGATTCGCCGATCTGATGCTGCGTCATCGCTTCCGGTACCTGCCACCCGCTGGCGTAAGGCAGCGCAGAGGCCGACACCAGGCCTTCCCAGCCACCGGTGTCGGCTCTCAGGGGATGCGAGCCCTCCCATGGCCGTCCCACCGATGCCTTGCGGCCGGCATGGCCAAGTTGAATGCCGGGCACGGCACCCTGATCCTCAATGAAACGGGCAATGCGGGCAAGACGATCGCGTTGTTCATCGTTCCACAGCCCCAGACAATGGGGTGTGATGCGCCCCCGGGGTTCGATGTGAACGGCTTCGGTGAATACCCAGCCCGCGCCACCGGCCGCCCGGGCACCCAGATGAACAAAGTGCCAGTCGTTGGAGAGCCCGTTCTCGCCGGAATACTGGCACATTGGTGAGAGCATGATCCGGTTGCGCGCTTCCACCGAGCGAAATCGGACCGGCCGGAACATATGCGGGTTCGGGTCCCGTCGGAGGATGCGGCGGGCATTTTCGCCACCGGAACGGGAATCGGTAATCGGTGCGTTGGACCCGGTGGTTTTGTCAATCATTGGGGTTTCCTTTTATTGTTGATTCCGGTGTCAGTAAATGACCGTAAGCGCGCCGCACCCGCCACTGGCTGACCAGGAACAGAGTGGCGCTGACGGCAATGGACGCCAGCAGGGCGCCCAGAAACGTGACCATTGGTGCCACATGTCCGGCGAGAACGGCCGTTACCACGGCGAAGGCAACAAGGCTGAGCATGCCTTGTTGCGCGGCGGCGACGGTGGCTCGTGCCACATCGGGGCCATAACGGTCATGGAGTGTCCAGCCGATGGTGAACAGGCCCACGGGGAAGCCGACCAGTATTCCCGACAGCATCGGGCCGGAGCGGGCTGCCAGTGTGGTGGCTACGGCCACAAGTACACCTGCAAGGAGCCCTCGCAGCACCACATCGAACCAGCCGGAGACCGCCACTACTTTGGGCTGTGTCAGGTCCAGAGCCCGTTTGATGACTTCCGCTGCAAGCAGCACCAGGCCATAAAGTACAACGGCAACAGCAACCCCGCCGGGAATGAAGGAGAACAGGTATGCCCCCGGAATCCAGATCAGGGTCGCCACGCCAAGGCTTGGCAGGGCACCCAGGCGTTCGGCGGTCAGCACGAAACTGATGCTGAACAGTAATGTCGCGATCAGTGCATGCAGGGTTGCCAGTGCGGCGTGCTGGATAAACTCTGTTGGCCACTCCTGTAACAGGAAGAAGTAGCCCGGGCCGAGAATGATGGGCGTTCCGGCGATAATGCCTCCCAGCCGGGGGCCGAGTTTGCCGACTGCGACCGACACACCGATGACCACCAGTGCGGTAGCGATGAGTTTGGTCAGCAGCACGGTCAGCATGGTTGTTACAGTACCTGTTCGACAGCTTTCGCCAGCCGCAACAGGGTGTCATCCGTGCCGTTGCGACCGGTCAGCATCAGCCCGCCTGGCAAGTAGCCAGACTTGTGGTTGGGGAGGGTGATGGAGCACAGGTCCAGCATGTTCGCCACGGTGGGGTTACGCAGGATCAGCAGGTTCAGGCGGGCGTAGTCCTCGTCCGCCGTCAGTTCCTCGAATCGTGGCGGAACCACTGGCACTGTCGGAGCAAGCAGACCATCGTAATCCTGCAGCCATTCGTCCGCCTCCTGCTTGCGTTGCTGTCGGCGGCGGCAAAGTTCAAGGTAATCTGCGGCTGTAATGGCTGCACCACGTTCGATCCGGCTGCGTACGCGGGGGTCGTACTGGTCTCCGTGGTCCGCCAGAGACTGGCGGTGCACGAAATAGCTTTCTGCTGCGGTGAAGCCTCCGCCCTCCATGAGCTCTGGGATTGCGGTAAGCGCTGGTGCAGGCGCTTCAATAATATGGGCTCCGGCATCGCGCAGACTGTTCAGGCTGCAGGCAAATGCCTGTGCAACCGTGTTATCCAGATCGTCCAGCATGTAATCGGTAGGCACAACAAAGCGCAGACCCTTCAGCGAAACCGGTCTGAGTGGCTGATATTGGCGACCGGCCAGTACAGCGTCGAGACGGGCGCAGCAATCCACTGTCGGGGCAATTGGGCCGATGGAATCGAGGCTGTCCGACAGCGGGAAGGTACCGTCACGTGGAACACGGGACTGGGACGGCTTGAAACCCACCAGCCCACAGAACGCCGCGGGAATTCGCACGGAACCGCCGGTATCGGTGCCGATAGCCCCGGAGGCCATTCCCCGGGCCACCGCCACTGCGGCGCCGGAAGACGAGCCACCGGGAATACGACCCGGTGCCAGAGGGTTGTCCGGTGTGCCGTAATGAGGGTTCAATCCCAGGCCGGAGTACGCAAACTCGGTCATGTTGGTGTGGCCGGTGATAACAGCGCCTTCACGTCGCAACCGGGAAACGATCAGGGCATCGGTTTGTGCTGGCGCCTGCCAGCCCCGGGACCCGGAATGGGTGATCTCGCCCGTGACGTCGAAAAGCGCTTTCAGGGCGATGGGCAGCCCGGCAAGCTGTCCGCCGGACAGCCCGGCCTCACGCAGTCTGTCGATGGCATCGGCTTCGGCGCGGGCGGTGTTATCAAACCGTCTGGTGTAGATCCGGGCATTGGCATCGTCGTCTGCGACGATACGTTCGAAGCAGTTTTCCAGCAGCTCCGTTGCCTTTTGCTGGCCGTTATCCATCTCGTCGAGCAGCCGGGCGAGTGCTTTTGGCTGGTTCATTTTATCACCGGCAGTGTGTGGATGTTGTACTTGTGCTGAAGTTCGCTGCCTGACACCGGATCTTTCAGCACCATCCGAAACGCCTGTGCCGGGCGCAGCTCACCGAGCACCGGTAGTGTGCCGCACAGCATTGCCTGTCCCGGGGCCAGTTCGGCTTTGTCCAGCCCGAAGCGTCGCAACAGTTCCACAGGGTGCAGTAGCCCAGTGACCGGGCCTTCCTGGTACAGCACTTCTTCACCGTCGATGGTGGCGTAGGACGCCATCTGCAGTTCGTCCCAGTGGTCGATCACGTTATCGAGCCGCCATACCAGGGAACTCACCGGTTTGACGCAGACCTGTTTCGAGTGGGCCACGGACCAGGCCTCGGCCTCGCGGTCGGTGTGATCCGAACCGATACCTACCAGGGTGCCCTGATCGGAGCCGATCAGGACCACCTCCACCTCGCCGCTCGAGGCTTCACCCAGCACCTGAATGTCCGGAGCCGTGGTGAGCTGATTGGCGGCGACTTGATAGAACAGCGGCGTTGTGGATGGCGGGGTTACGCCGATTTCCTTCAGCTCTTCGATGTGTTCATCGATGGCCGACTGCACCCGCCCTGCCCAGCCGGCGATGATGAGCTGGCGGACATCGACGTGAATGGTTTCCTGGCTGTCAGCAAGCTGGAAGTTGGTCATTGTGTCACTCCGATCATTGGGTTAATGTTTGATCACTTCATCAACTCAGGCAGGAACGTAGCCACCTGAGGGAACAGCACCAGCACGATGGCCATCAGGAACATGATGCCAACGTAAGGCATGGCGCCTTTCATCACGTCGCTGAATGGCCCACCCTTTCGGACTCCCTGCACCACGTAGAGATTGAGACCCACCGGAGGTGTAATCAGGGCCATTTCAATCAGCAGGATAATCAGGATGCCGAGCCACACCGGATCAAAGCCCAGGCCGATCAGGATCGGGGCGACAAGGGGAATGGTGATAACCATCAGCGACAGGGTTTCAATGAAGAAGCCGAGAACGATGTAAAGCAAAATGGCCAGCACCAGTGTGGAATAGGGGCCAAGACCGGCATTTTCCAGGAAAGCGGTCAACTCGCGGGTGACGCCGGCTGAGGCCAGTACAAAGTTCAGGAAGTAGGAGGCAATGATGATCAGCATGATCATGCCCGTCGTCTTCATGGTGCCATCCAGTGCTTCGGTAATCACCCGCACCGACAGTTTTCTCATGAAGACGGCAATGACCAGTGCGCCCAGCACGCCGAGAGAGGCCGCTTCGGTTGGTGTTGCCACGCCGGCATAGATAGAGCCGACGACAATTCCGAACAGTGTCAGTACCGGCACCAGGTGTTTGAGGCCGGAAAAACGGTCGCCCCAGCTGTGCGACACACTGGGCCCGCCGAGGGCTGGCTTCCAGATACAGATCAGTGCGGTACCGACAATGAACATAAGCGCGAGCAGAAGGCCCGGCAGCAGGCCTGCGGCAAACAGCTGCGGAATAGAGGTTTCGGTCAGGAATCCATACACGATCAAATTGATCGACGGCGGAATCATGATGCCCAGGGTGCCGCCGGCGGCAATCGAACCGGTGAACAGCTTGGGGTCGTAACCCATCTCTTTGCCCTGTGGAAGCGCCACGGTGCCGATGGTGGCCGCGGTGGCGACACTGGAACCGGAGGTAGCGGAGAACAGGGTTGCGGTGCCGATGTTGGCGTGGAGTAAGCCGCCCGGCAGCCAGGACATCCAGCTTTCCAGGGAACGGTAGGTGCCACGGGCAATGCCGGTGCGCACCAGGATCTCCCCCAACAGGATAAACAGGGGTATGGCGATCAGCAGGTATTTGTCCGACGCTGACCACAGCACATCCCCCATCGCATTGAGCAGTGGAAAAGGTGAAAACAGCTCTGCAAGAATAAGGGCCAACGCAATCAGCGTGGCGGCCACAGGAACACTCATGAGCAGCAGAACCATCAGAATCAGCAGCGCGGTAATGATCATGAGCGTGCTTCCTTGTTTTCGTCTTCAATCTGTTCGTCGAGCGTTGGGCTGCCCGCCAGTTTCTGAACACCTTCTGTATCGCCGCTGAGCAAGCCGAAGAAGGCTCTGAGGGAAACTATGGACACGGCAAAACCAAACCAGACCAATCCCACAAACCAGAGCGCCTGTGGCATCCATAAGGGGGTGCCCAGTGGTGTGTTGGCGGTGGACCCGCCGCTATAGGAGTGGCTGAGGACGCCGAAAACCGCGTCGACCACCAGGATTGAGAACATCGCCAGTGCCAGCAGAGCTACCAGGTCAAGCACCCCGCGCACTTTCATGGGAAAGGTGAGGTACAGGGCATCAATGCGAATATGGGCCTTGCACATCAGGGTGTAGGCGAAAGACCAACTGGCGCTGATGGCCATGATGTAACCGGTCAGTTCGGTAGCGTGGACCGCTGAACGACCCATAAACACCCGGGAGGCTACTTCGACCGTAACCAGGGCCACGGTCAGCAGGATCATCACGCCGCCTGCCCGGGCAAACCACAGCGAGCCGACTTTGACGCCAGCGAGCACGCGGTCGAGAAACGAGTTCACCTGTTGCAACATAGGGTTCTCCAGACCGACCGGGGCGGTGTGATCACCCCGGTCGCCGTTATGGGTGAGAGGCGTATTACTTGGACGCACTCAGTCCGGTTACGTCACCTACAGTTTCATTCCAGCGGTCAACCCATTCCTGGTCGACACGCTGCGCCCAGTTTGGCAGCAGTGTCTCTTCCAGGTGGCGAGAAGCCTCAGTGAAATCACTATCGGTAGCCTCCACCAGGGTCATGTCACCGGCGTCACCGCGGGAGCATTCGCCATTGCCGGTCAGGCATGCGATGCCTTCTTTGGTCTCTTCAACCGCTGAGGCCCAGACCGGGTCTTCGTAGTTTTCCTTGATTTCAGCGCTCAGCCACTGCTGGGTTTCCTCTGACAGTGAGTTCCATTTCTTGCCGTTCATGGCAGTCACCACATGATCCCAGCCGCCCACAGGCAGTGGGTAAAGGTGGGTGGATACTTCATGCCAGCCAGAGCTGTAACCAGACAGGGAACCGGTTACGGCACAGTCGATAACGCCACGCTGCAAGGCACCGGGCACTTCACTGAAGTTCAGGGTGATACCTTCGGCACCCAGAGCCTGGAGGAATTCGGCGGTGGTACGGCCACTGGCGCGAACCTTCATGCCCTTCAGGTCACTCAGGCCGTCAATCTCCGCGTTGCAGAACACCATCTGCGAGGGGTAAGGCACAACGGCCAGCAGCTGAGCGCCGTCGTAGCGTTGTGCGAAGGCATCCGCGAGTACCGGCCGGTAGGCTTCTGCCACCTTGCGGGCGGTCTCCACGTCGGGAGCAATCATGGGCATATCCAGGGCTTCCAGTTCCGGGGCATCCTCAACCGCATAATCCGCTACCGTGGATGTGACTTCTATGACGTTACGGCTCATCAGCCGGTAGACTTCACCGCCGCCCAGGCCCATCTGGTCAAAGGTGGTGACTTCGGTGGTGATCTTGCCATCAGAGGCTTCCGGAACGTGTTCTCCCCAGAATGGGCGTTCGAAATTCTGGTACAGCGACAGGCTGCTCCAGCTTCCCACGTAGTTAAAGCTGGCTTTGTCCGGCTCCTGCGCCAACGTGGGTGAACTGGCCAATGCCAGGCCCATCAGGGAGGCTGAAACGAGGGTTTTTCTTGTATTCATAGTGTTTTCCTCATGGTCTTCGTCGGGGGTGGTTCGTTTCGGTTCTGATTAAAAAAGGGCCAGGCTGTTGTCAGGAATATCCGTGACCAGCATGTGCCCCGGACTGTGGGTGATCGCGAATTCGATACCGGAATCGATCAGGACCTGCTGCGGTGTAACCCCACAGGCCCAGAACACCGGAATTTCATGTTCACCCACGGAAACGGAGTCGCCGTAATCCGGCGTGCCCAGATCGGAAACGCCGATCAGTGAGGGATTGCCCAGGTGCACGGGAGAGCCGTGGACCTGCGGGTAACGGGTAGTGATCTGGATGGCGCGGATGGCGTCTGCGGCCACAAACGGTCGCATCGAGACAACCAGGTTGCCGCCAAAACCGCCCGCTGGCGTCAGGGGTACAGAGGTGTTGTACATCGGCACGTTTCTGGCCTCGTCTATATGGCGAACCTGAAGCCCGGCGCTGATCAGGGCATGTTCAAAGGTGAAGGAGCAACCAAGAGCAAAAGTCACCAGGTCCCCCCGCCAGTCGTCCGCCACATCCGTACGGGTGTCACTCACCTGACCATGGCGGTAGATGCGATAGGCTGGTACATCGCGGGCAATGTCCAGATCACGACCCAGAAGAGTGCAAGTGCGGGCGCCAGGTTCACTGACTGCCAGCAAAGGGCATGGCTTGGGGTTGGCCTGGCAGAAACGCAGGAAGCCCGCTGCCTCGGATTCCGGCAGGATGACCAGGTTGACCTGGACATAACCGCTGGCAAGCCCGGAGGTTGGCCCTGTCAGGCTGCCTTCTCTGGCGGCCTGGCGAACGGCCTGGGGTGTAGAGTGTGCGTCCAGCTGAGCGATGCTTGTCATGTTTCTGCCCAATAGATGAGTTTCTTACATTTAAGGCAGAAGTGATGATTAATACAAATCGAAATTTGGGATCAGTTTCGATAGAAAAAATGGATCACTCATGTTTTTCAACGCTCTGCGGGGGACTATTCGACCAGTCCCGCGCGTTCTTTTGCGGTTATCAGTGCCAGTTCCGCAATGGCATGTACGACACTGCTCGTTGGCGCGGCCCTGTAGGCCGCAATGAAAGTGAGGTCGGGCACGGTTGCTTCAACCTCGAATTGCCGCAGGGTTCCGGTGTCCAGTTCACGTTGCAGGATTTCCCGGGGAAGGGCGCTGACCCCAAGGCCATCCACCGTCATGCGGATGATGGTTGAAAGCGACGAGCAGGAGTGAATGCGGGTGGAATGGTTCATCGGGTCCACCAGTGAGCGGATGGCAACGTAGGGCTCGCTCTGTCTCGGGTAGGTAACGATTGGCCAGGTGGCGAGCTCAGCCAGGGACATGGCCTGGTCAGGGATGTTGAGCTGGGGGCTTGCAACCCAGGTCAGCGAGTAGCGGCACAGGTCCCGGTTGATGATACCGGGCTGGTTGACGCCACCCATGAGAAAGGCCACATCGATCTCGTGGTTCTTGAGTTTTTCTGCCAGGTTGACCGAGATATCCACGTCCAGCTCAAGGTTGATGGCCGGGTAGGCTTCGCTTACACGTTCCAGCAACTGAGGGAGCCAGGTATGGGCAATGGTTTCCGAGACGGCAAGGCGAATGGTGCCCTGGATAGAGGATGGTTTGGCCACGGCCTGGAGCATCTCACCGTGCAGACTCAGCATTTTCTCGGCATACACGAGAAATTCCCTGCCCTTGGCAGTCAGGGTGATCTTCTTGCCTGAACGATCAAACAGCTCTATGCCAAGCTGGTCTTCCAGGCCGGCAATTCGGGCTGATACCGAGGGTTGTGAGGCGTAGACCCTGTTGGCGGCGGCACGGAAGCTACCCAGCCTGGCGATCCAGACAAACGTTTCCAGGGTACGGATGTTCATCAGATCCCTGCGTCCTTGACGTTTTCCATCACCACGAATGTGCTGGTCTGCAATACATGGGGTAGGGCGGATATCTGCTCTCCCAGTACCTGTCGGTACTCCGCCATGTTACGGGTGCGTACTTTCAGCAGGTAGTCAAAGTTGCCGGCGATCATGTGGCATTGCTCCACTGCCGAAATCTGTTTTGCTGCGTTGTTGAACGCTGTCAGAGCGTTGCTGCTGGTGTCGTTCAGGGTCACCTGGGCGAATGCGATGTGGCTTTGTCCGAGTTTGGTCTGGTTGATCAGCGCGGTGTAGCCGGTGATGTAACCCTGTTCTTCAAGGCGCCGCATGCGAACCTGACAGGGTGTCTTCGACAACCCCACCCGTGAGGCGAGCTCCGTCACTGTGATCCGCGCGTGCTTCTGCAATTCGCGGATGATGGAGTGATCGATTCTGTCCAGTTCGACCATAATTTCATTTCCTGGCTGGATATACGGCTATTTATGGTCACGAATATAATCAAAATACCTGTACTTTAAAACTATACAGACAAAGGGCCTTCAGCGAGTTGGCTATACTGGGGGTGTTCAGTCATACACGTGCCAGTTGATATCCGCGGAGACGATCAATGACCCCTGCCGAAGCCAGACAAAAACAAACGCTGCTGGAACAGCTCTCAGATGCCCTTGAGGGTGAGGATTACGACCCGGACGACTCGCGAAACCTGCGTGAAATTGTCGCGACCATGATGGAAGAATCCGTGTCGTGGGACGATGCACTGCTGCAGCGTCTGGCCGAGGCTCTTGGTGATAAGCCCGGACAGCGGGTTGCCAGCATGTTCAGTGGCGGTTTCCCGTCCAGCTACCGGGCCAAATTTTCCGTGCAGGATGCGGTTGAGGACATTCAGCAGATTCAGTCCATTGCCCTGACGTCCGATGTGCCCATGCGCTTCTATCAGCCATCGGAGCAGGGCATGCAGGAACTCAGTTTCAAGCTCTACAGCCAGGGCAAGTCGGTGATCCTGTCAGATGTCATTCCGATTCTGGAGAACCTTGGCATGAGGGTTCTGGGGGAGCATCCGTACCGTATTCGCCGGCGTGATGGCGAGCAGTTCGGAGTCAGTGATTTTACCGTGGAGTTCCATTCCCGTTGCCGCGGCGCGGACATCGAGAAAGCCAAGCCCCTGCTACAGGAAGGGTTTCGCGAAATCTGGAATGGCTTTGCGGAAAACGATGACTTCAACCAGCTGATGATGGCGGCAAGCCTGGGCTGGCGGGAAGTCAGCGTGCTGCGGGCCTATTCCCGCTATATCAAACAGCTGCGTTTCGGTTTCAGCCAGCCGTTCATTGCCGATACCCTGGCGCGACATCTCGATATCACCGCGCTGCTGGTGAAGTTCTTCAGGGCCAGGTTCGACCCCGATGCTGCGGCGGCTGAACGCCGGGAGGCAGAGGCGGCACGGATTGAAAGTACCATTCTCGACGCCCTTGAGGCAGTGACAAGCCTTGATGATGACCGGATTCTCAGGCGGTTTTATGTGCTCATCAAGGCAACCCTGCGAACAAACTATTTCCAGCGCCAGGAGAGCGGCGAGTTCAAGGGCTACCTGTCGCTCAAGCTGGACCCTTCCTCGGTTCCTGATATCCCGAAACCCTGTCCGCATTTTGAGGTGTTTGTATGCTCACCCAGGGTGGAAGGGGTACACCTCAGGGCGGGTCCGGTGGCCAGGGGCGGGCTGCGCTGGTCCGACCGCAGCGAGGACTACCGCACTGAAATTCTCGGGCTGGTGAAGGCCCAGCAGGTGAAAAACTCAGTGATTGTGCCCGTCGGTGCCAAGGGTGGGTTCATCGTCAAACAGCCGCCGGAAGAGGGCTCCCGGGAGGCCCTGAGGGAGGAGGGTATCACCTGCTATCAGACGTTCATCCGGGGGCTGTTGGACCTGACTGACAATCTGGATGAAGGAAAGGTCGTACCACCGGCCAATGTGGTCCGTCATGATGGCGACGATACCTACCTGGTGGTGGCCGCTGACAAGGGCACCGCAACCTTCTCCGATATTGCCAACCGACTGGCCCATGACTACGGCTTCTGGCTGGGAGACGCGTTTGCCTCCGGTGGCAGCGAGGGCTACGACCACAAGAAGATGGGGATTACGGCCAGGGGCGCCTGGGAGTCGGTCAAACGCCACTTCCTGGAAAAGGGCATCAACACCCAGGCTGATGAATTCACCGTGGTTGGTATCGGCGACATGGGGGGCGATGTATTCGGTAACGGCATGTTGTTGTCGGATCGTATCCGACTGGTCGGGGCGTTCAATCACCTGCATATCTTTGTTGACCCCGAGCCGGACGCAGCTGCCTCTTTTGCCGAACGCAAGCGTCTGTTCGACATGCCTGGGTCGAGCTGGGCGGATTATGACGAGAAGCTGATCAGTGAGGGTGGCGGTGTCTTTTCCCGGGCTGCCAAGTGGATCCCTGTTTCACCCCGGATGCAGGCCTGTCTGGGGATAGAAGCTGACCGCCTTGCACCCAATGAGTTGATCAGGGCACTGCTGAAAGCCCCGGTGGACATGCTCTGGAATGGTGGCATCGGCACCTATGTGAAAGCAGCGAGTGAATCCCACGCAGACGTGGGCGACAAATCCAATGACGCCGTGAGAATTGATAGTCATCAGTTGCAGTGCCGGGTGCTTGGAGAAGGCGGCAACCTGGGGTTTACCCAACTCGGCCGGATTGAGTTTACTCGCGCCGGAGGGGCGGCCAACACGGATTTCATCGACAACGCCGGCGGGGTGGACTGCTCGGACCATGAAGTAAATATCAAGATACTTCTCAACGAACAGGTGCGACGAGGCCAGATGACGCTGGACCAACGCAACCAGATGCTCCGGGCAATGACCGCCGAGGTGGCGGAGCTGGTACTGCGAAACAACTACCGCCAGGCCATGGCATTGAGTCTGGCCCAAAGCGGTGCGGTGGCCACAACGGACGAGTATGAACGCCTGATGCGGCGGCTCGAAGCTGAAGGGAAGCTCGACCGGGCTCTCGAGTTCCTTCCCGATGATGAGGAACTCAGGGAGCGGCGGGAACGGGGCTCGGGCCTCACTCGACCGGAGCTTTCGGTGCTCATTTCCTACGCCAAGATCGAACTCAAACAGGCGCTGCTGACCACGCCAATCGTTCACGATGATCGCTTTATAGATGCGCTCTATTCGGCGTTCCCGGGCTCGTTACTGGAGCACTTTCCCGAGGCGATTGACACCCATCCGCTGCGTGCGGAAATTTCAGCAACCCAGATTGCCAATGACATGGTGAACCGCATGGGCATCAGCTGGGCGGACAAACTGCGTAACGCTACCGGTGCCGAAAGCGGGCGGATTGCTGCAGCGTACCTGATCTCCCTGCAGATCCATGACGTAGAGACTCAGTGGAAGGCCGTAGAAGCGCTGGATGGCAGGATCAGCCCCGACGTGCAGGCGGAACTATTCAGTGACGTGATCCGCCTGGTAACGCGCAGCACCAGCTGGCTGCTGCATAACCGCCGGGGCGATCTCGATCCGGCCTCCTGTGTTGCGCACTATCAGGGGCCGCTGGCTGAAGTATTGTCATCAACAGAGCGTCTGGGGTCGGTGATTCCTGCAAGCCGCTGGCATGAGCGCTATGATAGGTACTGTAAGCAGGGTGTTCCTGAGGGCCTGGCGGCTTACGGGGCTTCTGCGGAGAGCCGATACTGGCTGATGGACATCATCGAGATTGGTCGCCAGCTGGGGCAGGATCTGGAATCGGTGGCCTGGGTCTATTTCAGCCTCGGGGAAGGCCTTAATCTGACCTGGCTGGACCGGCAAATGCGTGCCTTCCGGGCCAGCGGCCACTGGCAGGTTCTGGCGACGCTCCATTATCGTGATGAGCTCGATCATCAGTTGCGGAACCTCACCTCCAGTGTGTTTTCTGCGGCGACGGTGGCAAACAGCGCCCAGCAGGTGTCACCGGAGCAGATGCTGGAAGCCTGGCGCGACGACAAGCAGGCGCTACTGGTGCGCTGGCATCGGATGCTCGGAGACATGCAGGCTGCGAATGACGTTGATTGCGCAGTCTTCTCTGTGGCTCACAGCGTACTTCGAGAGCTGGCCGCACAGGCAGACTGACCGGTCAGTTCAGTAAATTCACCTGAATACTGACCATATGACAGGAAGAACATAAATTATAATTCATTAAAAAAGCCTTAAAGCCGCGCCTGTCTGGTTTTTACAGTCAAATAGCCTTTGTCGTTCCCGGTAGAATGCGGGAAAGACAAACAACTGAGAGGGTTCAACCATGAGACCGCAGCAATCAGAGACTCCCACACTGGTCGATAGCCGGCAGGCCATTCGCAGTTATTACCTGGCGGATGAATACAAGGTGATTAGTGAGATGATTGCTGGCGCCCAGTTGACCCAGGCCGAGCGCGACGCAATCTCCGCTCGCGCGGCCGACCTGGTACGCAGCGTCCGCAAGAACGCCAAGTCCACCATCATGGAAAAATTCCTGGCGGAATACGGCCTCACCACCAAAGAGGGTGTGGCGTTGATGTGTCTGGCGGAAGCGCTGCTGCGCGTACCCGATAACCTGACGATTCACGAGCTGATTGAAGACAAGATCACTTCAGGCGCCTGGGGCACCCACGTAGGCCGGGCGTCGTCTCCGCTGATCAACACGGCCACTGTGGCGTTGTTGATGACCAGTAACCTGCTCAAGGACTCCGAGCGCCACAGCGTGGGTGATACCCTGCGCAAGCTGCTCAAGCGTTTCGGTGAGCCGGTGATTCGTACCGTGGCCGGTCAGGCGATGAAGGAAATGGGCCGTCAGTTCGTTCTGGGTCGTGATATCGACGAGGCACAGGACGAAGCGAAAGAGTACATGGCCAAAGGCTACACCTACTCTTACGATATGCTGGGCGAGGCTGCCCGCACCGACGATGACGCGAAGCGTTATTACAACTCCTATTCCAGCGCCATCGACAGTATTGCCAAGGCCTGCAAGGGGGACGTGCGCAAGAATCCGGGTATTTCCGTCAAACTGTCCGCTCTGCTGGCCCGCTACGAGTATGGCAACAAAGAGCGGGTGATGAACGAGTTGCTGCCCCGGGCGAAAGAGCTGGTCAGGAAGGCGGCCGCCGCCAATATGGGTTTCAACATTGATGCCGAGGAACAGGACCGGTTGGACCTTTCCCTGGATGTCATCGAGGCACTGGTGTCCGATCCGGAACTGGCCGGCTGGGATGGCTTTGGTGTGGTGGTGCAGGCCTATGGCAAGCGCTCGGCATTCGCGCTGGACTGGCTCTACGGACTGGCGGAAAAGTACGACCGTCGCTTCATGGTGCGTCTGGTCAAGGGCGCCTACTGGGATGCCGAAATCAAGCGGGCGCAGGTCATGGGCCTGAGTGGCTTTCCGGTATTTACCCGCAAGGCCTGTAGCGACGTGTCCTTCCTGTCCTGCGCCACAAAACTGTTGAACATGACAGACAGAATCTACCCGCAGTTTGCCACTCACAACGCCCATTCCGTCTCGGCGATTCTGGAGCTGGCAAAATCCAAGGGCGTGGATAATTACGAGTTTCAGCGCCTGCATGGCATGGGCGAGTCACTTCACAACGAAGTGCTGAAGGTCAGTGGTGTGCCCTGTCGGATTTACGCGCCGGTGGGTCCTCACAAGGACCTGTTGGCTTACCTGGTTCGCCGTCTGCTGGAGAACGGCGCTAACAGCTCGTTCGTGAACCAGATCGTGGACAAGCGGATCACGCCGGAGGAGATCGCCAAGGATCCGATGGATTCGGTCCGGGAAATGGGGACCAACATTTCCAGTAAGGCCATCGTGCATCCCTTCAGGATCTTTGGCGAGCAGCGACGTAACTCCAAGGGGTGGGATATCACCGACCCCGTCACCGTGAAGGAAATCGATGAAGGCCGTGACGCTTTTCGCGATCATCGCTGGAAAGGCGGGCCGATCATTGCCGGCGAATTGGCTGGCGCGGAAGTGCAGATGGTCCGCAATCCTGCCGATCCGGAGGACACCGTGGGCCACGTGACCCTGGCCTCCGAGGCAGACGTCGACATCGCCATTACCGCAGCTCAGGAAGGTTTCAAGTCATGGTCTGCCCGGTCGGCAAAGGAGCGGGCCGACTGTCTTCGCAACGTGGCTGACCTATACGAGGACAACGCCTACGAACTCTTCGCCCTTGCCACCCGGGAAGCCGGGAAGTCGCTGCTGGATGGCGTTGCCGAGATCCGTGAGGCAGTGGATTTTGCCCTGTTCTACGCCAACGAAGGCATTCGCTATGAGAGCAGCGGCGATTCACGTGGGGTGATGGTGTGCATATCTCCCTGGAACTTCCCGCTGGCGATCTTCACCGGTCAGATTCTCGCCAACCTGGTGGCGGGTAACACCGTACTGGCCAAGCCCGCCGAGCAGACTTCATTGCTGGCGGTTCGGGCAGTGGAGCTGATGCACCAGGCGGGCATTCCCAAAGATGTCATTCAGTTGCTGCCAGGCACAGGCGCCACCGTAGGTGGTGCGTTGACCTCTGATTCACGGGTTGCCGGAGTATGTTTTACCGGTTCCACGGCAACGGCCCAGCGTATCGACGGGAAGATGAGTGAAAACATGGCCCCCGACGCTGCGCTGGTGGCTGAAACGGGCGGGCTGAACGCCATGATTGTGGATTCCACCGCGCTGCCCGAACAGGTCGTTCGGGATGTGCTGGCCTCTTCCTTCCAGAGTGCCGGTCAGCGCTGTTCCGCACTGCGTATGCTCTATGTGCAGAAAGACATCGCCGACCACCTGCTGGAAATGCTTTACGGTGCCATGGACGAGCTTGGCGTGGGTGACCCGTGGCTGCTCTCGACAGACGTCGGCCCGGTAATTGATGAGACCGCCAGGAAGAAAATCACCGAGCACTGCGACAAGTATGAAGCCAAAGGGCGCCTTATGAAGAAGGTACCGGTGCCGGAGAAAGGCAACTATGTCTCGCCGGCCGTTATCAGCGTTAGCGGTATCGAGGAGCTGGAAGAAGAGATCTTTGGTCCGGTTCTGCATGTGGCTACGTTCGCGGCCAAGGACATCAACAAGGTGGTGGACGACGTCAACGCCAAGGGTTACGGCCTGACCTTCGGCATTCATAGCCGGGTCGATCGCCGTGTTGAGCAGATTGCCAGCCGGATCAAGGTCGGCAACACCTATGTGAACCGGAACCAGATCGGTGCCATTGTCGGCTCCCAGCCGTTCGGTGGCGAAGGCCTGTCCGGAACCGGCCCCAAGGCCGGCGGCCCTCAGTATGTGCGTCGTTTCCTGAAGGGTGAGACCGTTGAGCGTCCGGCGGATTCCGGGGCGAAGCAGGTGGACATCAAGAAGCTTGAAGGGCTGATCGGCAAAGTAACGGGTATGAAAGCACCTGCACCGGAGCCAAGGTTGGAAGCGATAAAGCCGATCTTCGGCGAGGTTCCCGCGCCGCTGGATGCTCACGCTGAAGAACTGCCGGGGCCGACTGGCGAACTGAACCGCCTGAGCAACCACGCGCGTGGCGTGGTGCTTTGTCTGGGGCCGGACAAGGAAACTGCGCTGGAGCAGGCTGCAACCGCGTTGTCTCAGGGCAACAAGGTGGTTGTCATTGCTCCGGGTGTTGAAGAAACCGTCAGCAATGCCGCCGAGGCGGGCCTGCCGATTGTTGGTATCGACGGGCTGCTGGAGCCTGACGCCCTCGCCCAGGCGCGTGGCTTCCAGGCAGCGGTGAGCTGCGCCGGACAGGCCCTGTTGAAAGAGTACCGCCAGGCACTGGCAAAAAGGAATGGCCCACTGCTGCCGCTGATTACCGAGCACACGCTTGATCAGCGGTTCGTGATTGAGCGTCACCTGTGCGTCGACACCACAGCGGCAGGCGGCAACGCGAGCCTGATTGCAGCCTCCGAGTAACGGCTGATCCGTCCCCCAGGGAAGGGGAGTTATTCAGGGGCCTGTCGCCGGGGGACTGCTCAGGCAGACTCGGCGATTTCCCGAAACGCCTTTATCAGCGTTTCAGGTTCCTGGGCGCCGGAAATCAGGTATTTCCGGTTGATAATGTAGGCAGGCACTGCCGACACGCCTGCCTGCTGATACTGGGCCTCGTCCTGCCGGACGGCATCTGCATACAGATCCGATGCCAGCACTTCGCGGGCTTTATCGCCATCCAGCCCGATGGCCTCCACGCAATAGATCAGCACTTCGGGATTGGAAACGTTTTCCGCGCGGCCGAAGTAGGCCTCAAAGAAAGCCATCTTCATTTCCGTCTGTTTGCCCTGTTCACCCGCCCATTTCACCAGCCTGTGGGCATCAAATGTATTGCGGGTATGGCGCTCCTGAAGCTTCTCGAAGTTCAGTCCCAGCGACGTGGCAATCTCCATCATCTGTCCCTGGCTGGCTCTCATCTCGTCTTCACTGCGGCCATATTTGCGACTCAGGGCAGGGAGGATGGGTTCGCCATCGCCGGACGAGTCGGGGTTCAGTTCAAATGCATGCCATTGCAGGGTGAACTCCATATTGTCTTTCAGGGCCTCCATGGCTTTCTCCAGGCGGGCATAACCGATGGCACACCAGGGGCAGGCAATGTCCGAAACGATATCGATTTGCAGGATTGTCATGGCAGCTCCGGATTGGGTTGAGTCAATGTCAGGGTAGCAGGTTGATCTCGGTATCTGTTAACGAACGGTAGGCGCCGGGGGCGAGGCTGTCGTCAAGGTTAATGCTGCCCATCCTCTCCCGGTGCAGTGTCGTGACTCGATTGCCGACGGCATGAAACATGCGCTTTACCTGGTGGTAGCGGCCTTCATAGATAGTAACTCGTGCTTCCCGGGCTGCAAGCAGTTCGAGCTGAGCCGGTGACGTTGTTATCTGCTCGAACTCGAACCAGATGCCGTCAGCGAAACGGGCGGCGGTTTCCGGTGAGATCGCGCTTGCGGTGGATACCCTGTAGACCTTCGGAATTCTGATTTCCGGTTCGGTCAGTCGGCGCGACCAGGCGCCATCATTCGTCAGAATCAACAAACCGGTACTGGCCCGGTCCAGTCGACCGGCAATATGAAGGCGGTTGTGAAGGCGGCGGTCGATCAGCTCCATTACGGTTTTGTGAACCTTGTCGGTTGTCGCACTGAGGTATCCTGCCGGCTTATGAAGCATAAGATAGCAGGCCGGCTCGCCCGGCTGGATGACGGAGCCACGGCAGGCCACTGTCGAGAAGCGGTCTACCTCACGCGCTGGCTCCCTGCACACAGCACCATCCACTGTTACCACCGCGGCTGCAATCAATGCGTTGGCCTGCCTGCGGCTGACACCGTTTTGATTACTGAGAATTCGGGAAAGCTTCATGGGGTCGGTGTTATAGTCCTGTCAGACTTTACGCGTTTTAACGACGATACCTGCAACCGGCTGATGATAGCATTGTGGCTCGACCTTCTTTGATCCGAAAATCCCTGGGAACCGTTGCCTGGCTCCTGGCTGGGCTCTCGTTGCTGGTTATTGCGGCGACTGTCCTTTTCCGATTTGTGAATCCGCCCACTTCCGCCTTCATGCTGGGACACCTCATGTCCGGCTCCGGCCAGGAAGTGAGGCAGGAATGGGTGGGCCTGGATGATATCTCACCCTGGATGCCGCTGGCGGTAGTGGCCAGTGAAGACCAGCGTTTTCCCCATCACCATGGTGTCGACTTCAGCGCCATCCGCAAGGCTCTGGCGGAATACCAGGCCGGCCAGGGTCTGCGCGGCGCAAGTACCATCACGCAGCAGACCGCCAAGAATCTGTTCCTGTGGAACGGGCGAAGCTTCATACGTAAGGCGCTTGAGGCAGGGCTGGCACTGGGCATCGATGGGCTCTGGCCGAAGCGGCGGATTATCGAGGTATACCTGAACATCGCCGAGTTTGGTCATGGGGTCTACGGCGTTGAGGCGGCTAGCCGACTGTATTTCGGTATCCCTGCCAGCCAGTTGTCTCAAACCCAGGCTGCCCGGCTTGCAGCCGTTCTGCCCAATCCGAAAGTTCTCAGCGCAGCCAGCCCCTCTGCCTACGTGTGGGAGCGGGTAGCGTGGATTCGCGGGCAGATGGCACAGCTCTCGGGGTTGCGTTATCTGCAGGAGCTGTATAATTAAGGGTTTCGCATCCGTCACTATGAGAGTCTGTTTGTGTTGTCACTGAACCTGGCCCTGTTGTCCGCCTTTGTCCCGACATTCTTTGTGGTGTCCATTACCCCGGGTATGTGCATGACCCTGGCGCTGTCTCTGGGTATCACCATTGGCGTGAAGCGGGCGTTGTGGATGATGGCGGGCGAGCTCGTTGGTGTCGCCCTGGTGGCGACGGCCGCAGCAGTGGGTGTGGCAACCTTTATGCTGAAATACCCGACAGCGTTCGCGATATTCAAGTACGCTGGCGGTGCCTACCTCGCATGGCTGGGCATCCAGATGTGGCGTTCCAGGGGCAAGATGGCAATGCCCGAGGAGGATGCGGAACCGGTTGAAAGCTCACGCCTGCAACTGGCGCTCCAGGGGTTCGTTACGGCAATTGCCAACCCCAAGGGTTGGGCCTTCTTCATTGCACTGCTGCCACCGTTCATCGACAGCAAACTGCCGATGGCGCCGCAACTGACGGTGCTGGTCCTGATTATCCTCGGCCTGGAATTTCTCTGCCTGCAGCTCTATGCGCATGGTGGCAAGACTTTGCGTAAAGCGCTCAAACAGGGCGGGGGCGTTCGAACGGTGAACCGTGTAGCGGGCAGTCTGATGATACTGGTGGGAGCGTGGCTGGCGTTCGGCTAGTTGCTCGCATACCGTTGGTGAAGGATCCCCACCCTTTCGACATAGGCTCGGGTTTCGGCGTAGGGCGGTACGCCACCGTGGCGGCCGACAGCGCCCGGGCCGGCATTATATGCGGCCGTTGCCAGCCTGGTATCGCCATTGAAACGTTTGAGCATGCGGGCCAGGTAATTAACGCCGCCGCGAATGTTTTCCGGGGCAACCATCGCATTGCGAACGCCCAGCTCTTTTGCGGTGGCGGGCATCAATTGCATCAGCCCCTGGGCACCCTTGGGTGACAGAGCCTTGTCATTGAAGGCGGACTCCGCGTGTATTACGGCCCGAACCAACGCCGGGTCCACGTCGAATTCGCTGGCAGCAGTGATGATTTCGTCACGATAGGGTTTCAGGAACAGCGGGGTGGTACGCCAGTTTACGCTTGAATCAGGGTCGCAGGCGTAGCAGTGGAAGCGGATGACGTCGAAATTCGTGCTCGCCGGTTGTGTGCCGCTGTAGGCAACTACACCGTTATCGTCCTTGTAGCGGTAAACCACTTCATCCTTGGTGGACGCACGTTTCTGGCTGCTGCCTTTTACGTTGGTGTACTCCACTCGTCCATCGGGATGAACGATGCGCTTGATACTGTCCGCCTTTCCCGGCGCAGAAGCTACCAGCAGCAGAAGTGCCAGCGATGAAGCGATGAAGGTTTTGCCGCTTGTCATTGTTTGCTCTTGGGCTGCTTGATCAATAAAACCGGCTGGCTACTCCGCCTGCGTGCCAAAGCCCCGGCCATTACCCTGATTATACGGCTATAGTTTCTTTAAGAAACCGCAATGTCTGTCGCAAAAGTGTTATTTTCCAGTATAGCCGGCCAGTTCTCACTATTGGCAAATTCCGGAGGTCAAGTGCCCGCAACCAGAACAGCGAGTAACATTGTGCTTATCGGTATGCCGGGCAGTGGCAAAAGCACGGTCGGGGTTTTGCTTGCCAAACGGCTGGGGCTGGGGTTTATCGATACGGATCTGCTGATTCAGCAGGAGTCTGGGCGTACCTTGCAGGACATCGTTGATCACGACGGCTACCAGGCGCTACGGCGAATAGAAGAACAGGTATTGCTCAAGCTGGAGGTACAACTCCAGGTCATATCGACCGGCGGCAGTGCGGTCTACAGTGAACCGGCCATGCAGCATCTTGGAACCGATGCCGTTATCGTGTTTCTGGATATTCCGCTGGAAATCATGCTTGAGCGAATCGGTGATTACAGCGCCCGGGGGATCTCCCGTCGGCCAGACCAGTCGCTGGAAGACCTGTTCACCGAACGTTTCGGGCTTTATTCCCGTTGGGCAGACATTGTGATCGATTGCGTCGGCAGAAACCACGAAGAGGTTTGTAATGCGCTTGTGGTAGGGCTGGAGCAGGCCCGGGAGCAGCATTGAAGTCCGCTGCCCCGGGCTTGCGAAGTTCTAGACCTTTGGCCCTTTACCCTTCATGGCATTGGCGACCAGGGTGACAACAAGCAGGATGAGAAAAATGAAAAACAGTACTTTCGCAATCCCTGCAGCGGTCCCCGCGATACCGCCAAAACCGAGTACACCAGCGATTATGGCAACGATGAGACATACAACAGCCCAATAGAGCATATCCTTTCTCCTATCAGATGGCTTCGTCTCTAAACGTGGCACATCAAGCAGAGAGGCACAAACAAGAGAAGTCCACAAAGAGTGACGGAACGATGGCGATTTCTTTTAAGGTTATGTTTTTTAAGCGTATTAATCGGTGTTGTCAGTTGATTAATATTTACTAAGGTACGATCAGCCGCCGAAGATTGCTATTGTCTACCCAATAAACTCAGGAGAATTCTGATGTATTCAAGAAAGGTTGGTTATTCTCTGGCATTTGTTCTGGCCATTGGCATGTCCGGCAGTCTCCATGCAGACTCACCAGATGACTCGTCGGTCGAGTCGCTCCGGAAGGAAACCCGGGAGCTGGGCCAGGCCCTGAAGGAGTTCGGCGCAGACCAGAAAGCCGAGGCTGAGGCGGCTATTGAAGATACGCTTTCGGCTCTGGACAAGCGCATCGAAACCCTGCAACAGGAACTGGACCAGAACTGGGACGATATGAGTGACAAGGCGAGGGACCGGTCACAGAAGAGCCTGGAGTCACTGCGCGAACAGCGGCAACGCGTTCAGGAATGGTATGACGAACTTCAGGCGAGTTCATCCTCGGCCTGGGAACGCGCCAAGAAGGGCTTTTCCGAGGCCTATGAGGCATTGTCCAGGCAGTGGAACGACGCTGAGCGGAACCTGACTGAAGAGTCTGACAAGGAAAAGGACAGCATCTGATCCGCTCCTACACACGTTTACCTGGCGACTAAGCCTATGCCCCAGATTTTCTATTCGTTTTTCGTGCCGGCCCTGTTTGTCTGGCTATGGAGCACGGGCTTTATCGGCGCCAAATATGGTTTGCCGTTTGCCGAGCCTTTTACCCTCCTGCTGATACGAATGCTGTTCACGCTGGTATTGCTCAGCGTGCTTGCCTGGTTCATGAAAACCCGCTGGCCCGGATGGCGCGGCGCGGGGCATCTGGCGGTGACAGGGTTGCTGGTTCACGGCTGCTACCTGGGGGGCGTGTATTATGCCATTCAGGGTGGCATGCCTTCCGGCATTATCTCGCTGATCGTTGGCTTGCAGCCGTTGGTAACCTCGGCCGTAGCGATTCTGGTTCTGAAGGAAAGTGTTTCGTCCCGTCAATGGTTGGGCCTTGCCCTTGGCCTTGTTGGGGTGACCCTCGTACTGACGGAAAAGTTTGGTGGCGGCACAGCCGCCTCGTCGTTTCCGTTGTGGACGCTGCTCTGGGCCGCACTGTCTCTGGGCGGGATATCCCTTGGCACGGTCTATCAAAAGCGTAACGGTACCCAGGCGGATCTTGTGGCTGGCACCTTTATTCAATACAGTGCTGCGGCTACCTTTTTTGCCGTTGGCGCTTTTGCCTTTGAAACTCGTGAGGTGGAGTGGGCCCTGCCACTGATATGGTCGATGGTCTGGCTGGTCCTCGGTGTTTCCATTGGCGCGATTCTGCTGTTGATGTGGCTGATTCGCCGCGGCGCGGCCTCGCAGGTGGCGAGCCTGTTCTACCTTGTGCCGCCGGTTACTGCCCTGGAGGCTTACTGGCTGTTTGATGAGCGCCTGGGTGTACTGGCGATGATTGGCGGCGCTGTGTCCATTACCGGCGTCGCCCTGGTGGTAACCCAGCGCAGACAGGCGGCTTAATCCCAGGGATTGACCCGGAATAGCGTGCCGGGGCCCTGCTGGGGCGTGAGCTTGCCGCAGAGCCTCAAGCCCTCCCAGAAACTGACCTGGTTTGCCGTCAGCACCGGCTTGCCTGCAGCGGCCTCCAGGTCCTCCAGCCAGGCGGCGGAATGCAGTGCGGTATCCGGCACCAGCAGTGCGTCGGCGTGCGGATGGTCGTTACCTGTCACAAACCGCACGACTGCTTCTTTTCCAAGCGTGCCCACCTCTGCAGCTGTGATGATATTCTGGCTCGTCAGGTGTACTACTTCGATATCAAAGTGTTCCAGGAACGCCTTGAACAGCAGGGCGACGTCCCGGGGGTAAGTTGCAGCAATGGCTACCCGCTTTGCGTTGATCGCGGTAACGGCTCGTGCAAATGCCATGGCGGTGGTGGAGGCGGGGATGTGAAGCAGGCTTTCAAGTGTGTCAATCTGCTCCCGGATTCCGTCAATGCCCCGCACGAAGCTGGCGCTGGTGGATGTCCACAGAACGGCTTCCAGGTCCTTGCCCGTGAGATGCCGCGCCCCTTCGCTTAGTCGTTGAGGACTTCCCATTTCCGTGAGTGCTTCCACTGTGTGGGCATCTTCGTTGAATCCGGTATGTACCACCGTGACTTCCGCTGCTGGCGAGACCATCCCGGCAAGCCGGGGGTAGTCGTCCTCGGCAGCGTGGCCCGGGTATAGAAATGCGATTCTGGCGGCGGTGTCGTTCATGATGATTCAACCATTCTCAAGCACGTGCTCGCTGTACAGTGTAACCCGGTTACGCCCCTCCTGCTTGGAGCGGTAAAGTGCCTGGTCCGCACGCTCCAGAAAGCCCTCACTGGTGTCTTCGGGTGCCGGAACCGCGGCATGGACTCCCAGGCTTATGGTCAGCTCCAACGGGCCGACCCGCGTTGCTATGGGCTTCGCTTCTACGCCTTCACGGACTCGCTCTGCTACCATAACGGCGGTCTGCTCATCGGTGTCGGGGAGTACCACACAAAACTCCTCACCACCATAACGGGCCACCATGTCGGCTGGCCAGCGGGAGTGAGCCTGGATACGCCCGGCGATCTCCTTCAGGCAGTCGTCACCCGCCTGGTGGCCGTGAGTGTCGTTGACCGGCTTGAAGTGATCCACGTCGATCAACAACAGGGCAATGCTCTTGCCGTCCACGATCGCCCGTTGAAACGTGTGCTTCAGATAACGATCCAGAGAGCGGCGGTTGCTGATATTGGTGAGCTGGTCGGTATCGCTGAGCTGTTGCAGTCTGCGGTTCACCTCCTGGAGTTCCTCGGTGCGTTCCCGGACTTTCTGTTCTAGTGTCTCATTGGCCCTGAGCTGTATTTCCAGTGTTCTGGCTTGCGCCTTCTGAGCTTCCTGCTGCAACTGGATGCGTTGCCGGCTTTCGGTACTGATGCGGTCGGCAATGGCCAGTGACAGGAAGATGGCTTCTATCGCCGCACCAATCTGCCAGCTGTGTTCAGTAAAGGTGTTACTGGGGATCAGCGCCCAGGACTTCAGGCTATACGTTAGGCCGCCAATAATCAGCATGGTCCAGGCAATGAGGAAGTACCGGGCTGCCGGATTACCCTTGTGCAGGCTGTTCCAGCCTACGAGCCAGAGCGTGAGCGCCGTGACGGAAGCCAGGGGGTTGGCAAGCCGGATAGACAGGTGATAGTCGATAAAAATGCTCAGGCCGCCAATGACAAGCGCCGCGTACTGGATGGTCACCACGAGCCGGTCAAAATGGGGTTGTTGATCCCGTGTTGCCAGTAAAACCCGGGTGAACTGCATGATCATCCACATGGCCAGACTGACCAGAACAGACATCGCCTCCCGCGACCACCACGAGCTTTCCAGCCCGAAGTACTGGTAGCCAAGACCGTTGAATAAAGTAAAGAACAGGCCCTGGTGCACCACAATCACGCCGATGTAGTAGCCGTAAACCCGATCCCGCAAAGTCACCAGCAGGAACAGGCTGAATACCGTCATGGTGACGATCAGCCCCTGAAAGAACGTCAGCCAGGAGCGGCTGGTCAACTCGATTTGCTGGAGCCCGTCGTCGGTGTGTAGATACAGCGGGATGGTGAGGGTATCGGCGCTGTCGGCATACAGGTAGTAGTAGGCGTCGGTGCCAGGCGGCACTGTGATGGGGAAAACGAAGTGTCGCGACGTATAGGGGCGGTCCGGAGGCGCCACCAGCCGCCCGGATTCCGTTTTTCTGTACTCACCGCCTTCCCGGGGCTGGTAAAGGTACAGATGATCGACAAAAAGAGAACGGAACTCCAGATAGCGTTTCAGAGGCTCGGTGCCTGTGTTCTGAAGCCGGAAACGCACCTATTGGCCGGCGCTGGTGTAACCGGCATTCAGCACCCGCCCGGTGTGACGACTGAACTGTTCCCCAAGCGCCCGGACGTCGCTCAGTTCCAGGGTACGGTCGGGATCTTCGAGGTATTCGATATGTGGCCCGAGTGACAGGCTGTCCTCTGCCCCGGTAATGTCGATCGGTTCCAGTGCCAAAGAGCTGGGGGCGATGGCCAAAAGAAGGCACAGAAACACCGCAAGCCGGCTGATGGGCGCCGGTAACTTCCACAGAACTGGCTGGTAACCAATAACGCGTTGCAATGAAAACTCTCGATGGTTTGCTGGAACCTTGAACAAATATTCGTCAAATATCTCAGAATTGGGGTATTAAAACAGTATTCAACGTGTTGGTTTTATGTAGTCATAAGGTATATCACTGCGCAAACCAGCAGCGCTGATACGCTCTGCCAGAAAGCCACTGGGTTGCGCTCGAGCAATGGCGGTCGGGTTTTGTTGCGGAAGCCGGGATTGGGGTGGCGCAGGTCGAAGGTGAACTCGGATAGCTCCTGGTAACGCTTGTCCGGGTTGGGGTGCACGGCTTTTTTGAGGGTTTCGTCAATCCAGGCGGGAATTTCACGGTCGTCGTCCAGTACCGAGGCATAGTTGAGCCTGCGCATGGCGGACGCAGTGCGGGATTTGGCCACCTGGGTACCGTAGGGAAAACGGCCACACAGCATGTGGTAGGTCAGCACGCCCAGCGAATAGAGGTCGGAGCAGGTGGTGCCCGTTTCCCCCAGGAAGTATTCCGGGGCCATGTAGAGTGCGGTACCGGGTGTGTCATTGGGTTCCAGTGTTGCGGATTCAACAATGCCGGCCACCCGGGCCGAACCGAAATCAATGATCTTTGCGGTGCCGTTGGTATCGATCAGGATGTTGTCGGGGCGTATGTCCTGATGCAGTATCTCCATACGATGGAGGGCGTACAGGCCGCGGGCAATCTGCACTACCAGGCCACGGACAACCTCCAGATCCGGTTTGGGGTTGTCGATCAGCCACTGCTTCAGGGTCTGCCCTTCTATGTATTCGGTCACCGTGTACAGGTAGTTGCGTTGGCGGTTCTGCACGCCCGCCTTGAGCACATGGGCGCTGTTTACTCGCCTGGCAATCCACTCTTCCATCAGGAAACGTTCCAGGTAGCCCGGATCGCCCCTGAGGTCGATAGACGGAGTTTTAAGGACCACACGGGTGTCGGAGGCGGTATCCAGGGCAAGATACACATGGCTGCGACTGGTGGCGTGAATTTCCCGGAGTATGGAGTAGCCGTCGAAGGTCTGCCGTGGTTCGAGAATGGGGGGGAAGGGCAGCTCTTCTGCCCGCCGCTGAAGCTCCGTGGATGTCTGCTCGGGCAGTTGATCAATCCGTACAATCTGTACGCTGAGATTGTCGTCGCTGCCGCTGTTCAAAGCGGTGTTGACCATGGTCCTGGCGGCTTCGTCGAGGTCTGTGGGGGACTGATTGATGGCGCCAATCAGTTGTTGTGCGCTGGCATGTTCGTAGACGCCGTCCGTTGCCAGAATAAAAATGTCGCCCTGTTTCAGTGGCAGGGACTGGTAATCAACATCCAGCAGTGACTCCACCCCGAGGGCGCGGCTCAGATAGCTCTCCTCCTGGGATATCCATAGCCGGTGATCGTTGGTGAGCTGCTCCAGGGCCCTGTCCCGCAGACGGTATATCCGGGTGTCACCAACATGGAACAGGTAGGCCATGGACGCCTTGATCACCAGGGCGCTCAGTGTGCAGACATATCCTTTGTCTTTTTCATATCGGTAAGGACTGTTACGGGTCTGGGCATGGAGCCAGGAGTTGGTAGCGGTAAACACCCGCTCGGCGGATTTGCGTACGGACCAGGCTTCCGAGGTGCAGAAATAGTCATCCAGAAAGCTTTTCACGGCTGTCTCACTGGCAATGTGGCTGACGTCACTACTGCTGACGCCATCTGCCATGGCAAAAGCGATGCCTTTCATGCCCAGGCGGGGCCCGGCCGGCATGGCACAGCCGTGGAAGTCCTGGTTGGACGGCTTTCGGCCTTTGTCCGAGTGCTGGCCCGTTGAAACTTTCAGGTACTTGGTCATGAAGAAATATCAAAGACCCGACCCCGGTCATGTGGCACCAGGGCCGGGCCTCTCATTCTGGTCCGTTACGCCGGAACGCGGTCAGCACTGGCACCTTTCGAAAAGTTGCGCTTTGCGCCGGTACGGATGTGGGTGGTGTACAGGGTCAGGCCGGTAAAGGCCAGGCCGCCTACCAGGTTGCCCAGAACTGTGGGGATTTCGTTCCAGATGAGGTAGTCCATTACCGAGAAGCCGCCGCCAACAATGATACCGAACGGGAACAGGAACATGTTTACAACCGAGTGCTCGAAGCCCATGAAGAAGAACAGCATGATGGGCATCCACATGGCCAGAACCTTGCCGCCAACGTTCGTGGAAATCATGGCGCCGACCACACCCATGGAAACCATCCAGTTACACAGCATGCCGCGGATAAAGATCGTAAACCAGCCAGCCGCGCCATACTCGGCATAGCCCAGCGTACGGGCTTCACCAACACCTGCAATTTTTTCGGCAACAGCGCCGGGTTCCGTGTTGAAGCCGTAGGTGAAAATGAAGGCCATCATGAAGGCGACGGTAAGGGCCGCGGCGAAGTTACCAACGAAAACCAGCCCCCAGTTTCTCAGAATGGTATTGGTGGAAACCCCGGGACGTTTGTCCAGAAGGGCAAGGGGGGTAAGCATGAATACGCCGGTAAGCAGGTCAAAGCCCATGAGGTAGAGCATGCAGAAACCGACCGGGAAGAGCACGGAACCCAGCAGGAAGCTGCCGGTTTGCACCGCCACGGTAACAGCAAAGACAGCAGCGAGAGCCAGGATAGCGCCGGCCATGAAGGCGCGGATCAGCGTGTCGCGGGTGGACATGTGAACCTTGGATTCACCGGCGTCCACCATTTTGGTGACGAATTCTGATGGAACTAGATAGGACATCCTTTATTACCTCGTTTGACGATGAAATTTTCCGGACACAAAAAAACGGCGCCCACACGAAAGCCTGAAAGTCAGGTTTGTGAGGACGCCGTTGTCCGGGTAGTGTTCGATGTTCTGGGCCTGTCGTGGCCCGAGAACCGCTGGCCAATGTCAGTTATTACAAGGCAATACCCGTGCCTGAAAGTTTATATTCGTTAAAAGTCTATTACTATCATTGTGATAGGAAGGTTTTCCTGGTCAATGAGTGTGCAGTTACAGGTATGGCTGTGCGTTTGCCAAACCGGGTGTGGTTCAATTTGGTGCGTGCGGGACAGCGGTGCCCCGAAAATGAACCCATTACTTACCATTCAGGAAGGCGGATCAAACAATGCTAAATGGAATCTGGCTGGGTTTTTTCCTGGTGGCTTTCCTTGCGGCGCTGTGGCAATGGCTGGGCATGGGCGATACGGAGATTTTCAGTCGCCTGGTTGCGGCCATGTTCGACATGGCGGAACTCAGTGTCGAGATCATACTGGTGCTGGTCGGCACCATGACGCTGTGGTTGGGTTTCCTGGCGATTGCCGAGAAAGCCGGCTTGATACAGCTTATGGCCAGAATTCTGGACCCACTCTTCCGCCGGCTGATGCCAGAGGTGCCCAGCGGCCACCCGGCCCAGGGGCACATCACCATGAACTTTGCCGCCAATATCCTGGGGTTGGATAACGCAGCCACCCCCATCGGCATCAAGGCCATGCATTCGCTGCAGGAGCTCAATCCGAGCCGGGATACGGCCAGCAACGCCCAGATTCTGTTCCTGGTACTCAATACGTCGTCACTGACCCTGCTGCCGGTGACCATTTTCATGTACCGCGCGCAGCAGGGGGCCGCTGAACCTACAGCGGTGTTTCTGCCTATTCTGCTGGCGACCACGGCGTCCAGCCTGGTAGGGCTGTTGAGTGTGTCGCTGATGCAGCGGCTGAAACTCTGGCATCCGGTGGTACTTGCCTACCTTCTTTCAGGGGCCGCGGCCCTTGGGTTGTTGTTGACGACCCTGGCGGGCATGTCGGCACAGGCTCTGGGCGCCACCTCGACTCTCGTGGGCAATCTCACCCTGTTTGGTATTGTCATCAGCTTCCTGGTAATAGGTGCCCTGCGGAAGGTGGACGTCTACGACACCTTTATCGAGGGCGCCAAGGAAGGCTTCAGTTTTACCATTTCACTGCTGCCGTTCCTGATAGCGATGCTGGTGGCGATCGGCGTTCTGCGGGCCAGCGGTGTTCTGGATGCGGGTCTTGCGGGTGTTCGCTGGGCCATTGAGGGCCTGGGGTGGGACACCGGATTTATCGAGGCGCTGCCGACGGCCTTCATGAAGCCACTGTCCGGCAGCGGTGCCCGGGCCATGATGATTGAAACCATGGATACCTTCGGGGTGGACAGTTTTCCCGCACTGATGGCGGCGACCATGCAGGGCAGTACCGAAACCACCTTCTATGTGCTGGCGGTGTATTTCGGCGCCGTCGGCATCCGCAAGATCCGCCATGGTCTGGGCTGCGCGCTGCTGGCGGATTTCGCCGGTATGCTGACGGCTATCCTGGTGTGCTATTGGTTCTTCGGCTAAAAGGTAGTTTCCAGTACGATGCCCATTTTTTCCCGGCCCAGTGAGTCGTCGAAAGTGGTTCCGTGCCAGGCAGGATGGCCGGCGATCATCACCAGGGGCACTACGCCATCGGTGCGGTTGACCAGTTGCTCGTGCCGGAACTCCTCGCGGTACTGGCGTTTCACGGTTTTGTTATGGTCCATGCGGCGCAGGGCGGAAGGATTCACCAGAATGAGGTCTGCCTGATAACCCACCTCGATACAGCCTCCTTTGACGCCGAACACCCGGGCGGGGTCACGGGTGAGGCGGCGCACCATATACGCCACGTCCATATCGCCGCCGTCTGACGCCAGTTTCAGTGCGCGCAGATTACCATCGTAAAAGGCCATATTGGTCAGGTGCGCGCCGCTGTCGTTGAAGCCGGGCAGTAGCTGGCGGTCCATAAGCAGGTTGCGTAAGGTGCGCTCGTCCCGGTTGGCGGAAATGGTGTACCAGCTCAGGTCGCGGTCGAACGCCCGCAGCATGGCCAGCACGAAGCCGCCTTCATCCTTCACCCGGGCAAAGTGGTCTTTCAGCAGAGCCTGTTCCGCATCGCTGCATTCAAGGGGCCTGCCGGCATTGACCGCTTTGACCCTCGCATAAACCTCGGAGAAGGTTCTGCCCTCCCAGTCCTTCAGGGGGCAGACGTCGATTGTCATGTCTTCGAGCGTACGATTGAAGGCGTAATCGTCGAGACGAACCAGACGCTTCAGGCGTTTGAGGCCGAAACCGGTCTTGCCGCTCATCCACATCGCCTTGAACTTCATGATGTAGTCCGGGTCGTTGAGGATTTTAAGTCGCCCTTCGCGGTCTTCCAGTTCGGTTTCATTGAGAATGCGCAGCTCTTCAATTTCTTCCGAAAGCGGCGTAACTGCGCCATCGGACCATACCTTGAAGGGCGCCGCCAGGGCCTGCAGGTGGAAGTCCCCTTTCAACAGACGGGAGTTGAGCACCCGGGCCAGCAACCGCGCCAGCCGCACAATCTTGCGGTTGCTATGTACATCCAGGGCTGCCACAACCGTGGTTTTCAGGGGCTTGCCGTGGAGGCGGCCACAGCTGAGCAGGAAGGTCTTGATGGTGCCAATGGTGCTGTCTTTGGGCGGGGTGGCCTGCCAGACCCCACCCTTGCGCCGAACCACATCGGTCAGCCGTTTGATTTCCGGGTACCTGGCAAACTGGGTGGGTATGGTCTTGCGGGTGTTGGGCTGGTTGGCCAGGTAGTGGAAGGGCAGTGCATCGGTCGAGAAACCCGCGTAGCCGTCATCCAGGGCCTGCTCCAACAGTGATTCCATGGCCTGGAGTTCGTTCTCAGTGGGATCCCGGGAGATGCTGGCTTCAAAGCCCATCACTTCAATTCGAAGCATGGAGTGGGGCACCAGGGTAACCAGGTTGGGCCCGAGGCTGAGCTTGTTCAGGTGCTGGATGTACTCTTTCGGATTCTGCCAGTCGACCCGGTCGGCGGTGGCTCGCAGTACTTCCTTGGGGATGTTTTCCACCCGGGCGTAGCAATCCACAATCGGGTCTGCCCCGTCTTCGCGCTGGGCACCGAAGGCCAGCCCGAGGCTGCAGTTGGCGATGACCACGGTGGTGGTGCCGTGGCGCACGGATTCCGGCAGGCCCGGGGCCACTTCCAGTTCCAGATCGTAGTGGGTGTGGATATCGAACAGACCCGGCATGGCCCAGCACTCGCTACCATCGATGACCTTGTGTGCCTTTTGCGGGTCGAGATCGACTCCCCTTGCGGCGATCTTGCCTTCGGCTACGGCTATGTCTTCGTAAGCGGGCAGCTCCCCGCTGCCATCAAAGATTTTTGCGCCCTGGATGAGGTAGTCCCAGACAGTATCGGTTATTCCATCGCTCATAGGTGTTTCACCTGTTTTTGTTCTGGTTTTTGAGGCGGGCCGCAGTTATTGCCTGATGCCGCCGGGGAGGAATCGACCCTGCGGCAATAATAGCCGATATTCCGGAAGTTGGCGTGAGGTCAGGGGGTTATCTCGGTTGTGTCGCCAGCCGGATTGGCCGGGTCATCCCTGGCGATAATGGAGATTGCGCCGATCACAATCACCAGGGCTGCAATCAATACAGTAGCCGCCCCCAGGATCATCTTGAATTTCGAGGTCTGAAGATTTCCGCACTCCGGGCATTTTTTGCTGCCCGGGGAGAGGTTTGCCCCACAGTTGGAGCAAAGGTTGTTCGCCATGGTGGTCGCCCCTTCGGTCATTGAAGTGCCTGCCACAAGGTTAAGCCCAGATGGCGGCGCAGCACAAATCCGCAGTGCTCCCCGCCCGGAAGCTAGACGGCACCCAATACCAATACGCCCAGGGCCGTCAGCGCCGAGAGAATGCCAATCATGACCAGAAGCTGTTTCCAGGGAAATGCCGGTTTTGGCTCTGGCTGCAGTTCGATTTCCAGGTACTCACGGAGCAGTTTTGCGTTGCGGGCATTGGCCTTGAAAGCGAAGTCGAAGGCATCGCCGATAACCGGAACGAGGCCACCAAAAAAGTCGATCGCCATATTACGGATCATCTGCCCTTTGATACGGGTATTGGCGCCCGCGCGATGGGCTTCCAGAAGCACATAACCGGACATGATCAGGCCGGCGAAATCACCGAGGACAGGCACCAGACCTATGAGGGGCTCGAAGCCGATACGGAAGCGGGTAAAAGGTATGCGGATGGCGTTATCGGCCATCCGGCTGAACCTGTCGAGACGGGCGAGCGCCGCCAGTTTGTCTTCCCTGCTTACCGGTGTGGTGGGCATGACAGCACTTCCGTTAATCCCAGGATTTGTTCTTGAGCCGGTAGAATTCCTCAACAACGGCATCCATTGCGGCAGCATCATATTCACGCAAGCCACTTACAACCAGTTTCTTGGAAACCTCACCGGCAATCTTGCCATCGGAAAGCAGCCGGTAGTCAAGTGAGACGTTGCCCCGCTTGCCATCCGGCTTCAGGTCGGCATTATGCAACTCAAGATCAGGGGAAGGTGCGTCGAGGGTGTTCATGGTCAGGCTCATGCTTTGATACATGATCATTGGCCTGTCCGGGTTGAACATTACACCCTCGCTTTCCATCAGTGGCTTGAGGGTGTGGGGGAAGTTCTTGCCAGAGGCCGCGACGTAGCAGCGGGTAAAATTCTCGATAACCGTGTCGTCGTGAGTGGACTCACCACTGCGTTCAACCTCGATATAGACCTTGCCCTTCTCGTCATAGACACGGATCAGGCCGTCGCTGTCTTCGCGAAATTCCAGGGGCACGTTCTCCCCCAGCAGGCTGCGAAAGTGGAACGTCATGTGACGGGAGAGGCCAAAGTGGGACACCAGCAGGGCGAACAGCAAGTCCCCGGGTACGCAGAAGCGCCGGGCATCGGGGTTATGAATCGGGTTGAAATCCCCCGCCACTTCCTTGGCAAATCGGCTGGCCTGGGTCGCGCTGATCAGCACGTGTCCGTCCTGGATTGAATGGTAGCGTTCGAGAAACATGCGGTGCCTTTTCGTTTTCGCAAATATGGAGGGTTACGATAGTGGCCTTAAAAGCCGGTTGCAGCAAGACGCAACGAAACCAATGTCTAAGATAAACGCCAAAATAGCTGCGAATAACTGCCCAAAGGAGGGGACGGTTTCGGTTCAGTCTACGCCCGTCAGAGCTTCAGCGCTGGTTCCTGCCTCCGGGTCATTAAAATCAGCCACAACACAGATACGTTTTGTCACTGACATTTTACGTCAGAACCGCAATGATGGTCGTATTGGCATAAGCGATCAAAGTAATTAGCCTTAAATGCCAGAATGTAGTATTTGCATGCCTATAACCGATAACGCCCCCATCGCTACGAGGATACGAGAATGTCAGCCAGATCAGGCTCCGGAATTTCAGCCCCCCTGCCATCGATCAAACGTGTTGCGCAAGGCCTGTTATTGCTGACACTGATGCCGACTGCCGTCGCCGATGACAAACTCTATATTTTTACCGAGAACTACCCACCCTATAACACGTCGACCACGGGCGAAGGCTTCGCCCACAGCGCAGAGGACATCACCGGGATCTGCACCGGTATGGTCAAGGAAATGATGGCGCGGGTCGACTACGACTATGTTATGAAAATGCGTGACTGGAGCCTTGCCTACAACTGGGTTCAGGGGCGTGAAAATCATGGGCTTTTCTGCACGGCCCGGACAGACGAACGGGAAGATGAGTTCCAATGGGTGGGGCCGCTTGCGCCCATCAAGTGGACGTTGTTTGCTTCGCCGGACTCCGATATCGAAATTGAAACCCTTGAAGATGCAAAGCAGTACAAAATTGCCGGCTACAAGGGTGATGTGATGTCGGACTACCTGGCAAGCGAAGGTTTTGAGGTGATCATGAGCGTGTCTGGTGAACAGAATCCGCGCAGGCTGACACTGGGCCAGGCTGACCTATGGGTAACGGATGGACTGGTAGGCCCTCTGGTAGCAGAGGAGGAACATGGTATTACCGGCCTGAAACCGGTTCTTGTTTTCCGGGAAACGCCGATGTATCTGGCGGTCAGCAACGAAACCGCCCCCGGGATTGTGCAAGATCTGCAACGGGGGCTGGACGAAGCCCGCGAGAGTGGCGCGCTGGACAGCATTATTCGCCGGTATCAGCCCTGAAATCGGGCAGGTAACAAATACGTAACCCTCCTGGTCCCGATTGAGTTCAGCAGGGGGCCAGGGCTTGTGCTAGCTTTTAACGTGTTTCCCGATAAAACCGGTGGCGTTGATGAGCAATCCCAAGCATACCCTTTTCTGGATGACACTTTTCCTGGCGGTGGTCGTGGTGGTTTGTGCGTTGATCTACAAGCCACTGCAGACGGCGTTCATGGCGAACTGGGTCTTCAACCTGCTCATTGTCTGTGTACTGTTGGTGGGCATCGCCATAACCTATCGCCAGGTCTTTGTGTTGTTCCCGGAACTGCGTTGGGTGGCGCAGTTCCGTACCGGCCATGCCGGGCTTTCCGTGTTGCAGGAGCCCCGGTTGCTGAAACCGCTGGCTCGTCAGTTGGATGACGACTCCAAGCGGGACCGCTTTTCCCTGTCGACCATGTCGCTGCGTACCGTACTGGATGCCATCCACAGCCGTATGGACGAACAGCGTGAAATTACCCGTTATTTCATCAGCCTGCTGATTTTTCTGGGGCTGTTGGGGACTTTCTGGGGCCTGCTGGGCACCATCAATTCGGTAGGAGAGGTGATCGTCAACCTGGATATGGGCCAGGAGGATTTCGGTGAGGTTTTCGCCGGTCTCCAGTCCGGTCTTCTGAAGCCCCTGGAGGGCATGGGGACGGCGTTCAGTTCGTCACTGCTGGGCCTGGGGGGCTCTCTCATCCTCGGCTTTCTGGATATCCAGGCCGGGCATGCCCAGAATCGTTTTTACGACGGCCTGGAGGAGTGGCTGACCGGCGTAACCAACCTGGTGGACCGGGTTGACGATACAGCGCAATAACAGGCCATCGCCATGATCGGTTCCAGACGTCGCACCCGCAGCACCATCAACGTATGGCCGGGCTATGTGGATGCCCTGTCGGCACTGTTGATGCTGATTATCTTCATGTTGCTGATCTATGTGGTCAGCCAGCTGTATCTTTCCCAGACCCTGTCGGACCGTGACACGGAGCTGGCCAGACTGAACAGCCGGCTAGAAGAAATTTCACGCCTTCTGGGGCTGGAGCGGGAGCAGACAGCGGCGCTGGAAGAAGAAATGGCGACGGTTCAGACCCGTTTCAGCGAAAGCCTCGCGCTGAATGACAGGCTGCGCGCGGACCTTGAAGAGGAAAGGGCAGAACGGTTGGCGCAGCAATACAATGCCGAGGCCCAGGCCACGCGGGTTGAGGACCTGCAGCAGGCGGTTGCAAGTGCCAAATCCGAACTGGACGACGAAGAACAGCTGACGGCCTCCCAGCGCGCAATCATCCAGCAGTTGTCGAACCAGATTGCAGCCCTGCAGGACCAGTTGAGCCGCATCACCGCCGCCTTGCGGCTGCAGGAAGACCTGACCGCTGAAAAACAGGCTGAACTGGAAGAAGTGGGTAAACGGCTGAATACTCTGCTGGCAGAACGGGTCAACGAGCTGGAACGTTACCAGTCCGAGTTTTTTGGTCGGTTACGGGACATTCTGCAGGATAACGAGAACATCCGCATAGTAGGTGACCGGTTCCTGCTGCCCTCTGAGCTGCTTTTTGCCTCCGGCTCAGCCAGTCTTGGGGGCGAGGGCCAGCGGGAGCTGGATAAGCTGGCAGAGGTGCTGCTGGATGTGGCCTCCGCAATCCCGGACGATATCGACTGGATTCTGCGGATCGATGGCCATACCGACCGCCTACCCATTAACACCGAAGAGTTTCCCTCGAACTGGGAGTTGTCCACCGCCAGGGCCGTTGCCGTGGTACGTTATCTGGCATCCCAGGGTGTACCTGAACGCCGTATGGTGGCGGCCGGATTTGGTGAATTCTTCCCGGTTGACGAAGGCAGTTCCGCTGAAGCCCTGCAGAGGAACCGCCGTATCGAAATCAAGCTCACTGACCGGTGAACGGTTCAGCCAGCTCGACCGAAGACGCGCTCGAAAAAGCCCGCCTCGCGCACATCCGGCACCGGAAGGTCGCCGTTGCTCTCGAGGGCCTTGCGCCAGAATCGCTCGGGGTCGTCAAGAGGGGCAACCTTCTGGCGTTCGTCCTGGCTGTATGAGTTGTGGTCACCACCAATGCCTGCTTCCATCAGTTCCTGGCACCAGAGGTAAAGGGCACTGCGGACAACCCGCAGCAGTTTGCAGTAGCTGTCTCTGCTGATGGTGATAGCCAGCTCGGCGCTGAGGTTGATCCGGGACTGCAGTGTCGCCATTTCCTCCCTGTCGAAGACAATGCGGTTACCCGTCCCTTTCTTGCAGCTGAGGCAGGTTTTCTCCAGAGATTTGATGCCCTCCATCATATCCCGGTGTCCGAACTCCTGCTTCTGCTCGTCGTCAACCGGTGCCGGGATCCAGCCATACTGGGGCGAGCGGGCAACGATATGGCCGGGGACGTCACGTCGATAGGGGGGAAGCGCCGAGGGGTCGCCATAGCCGTCGAATTCGGTGCGCATCCACGCAGCCATGGTTCGCTGGCGAAGCATCATGGCCAGGGTGATGGCCGAAGGCATGATCTCTTCAAGTAGCTCACCGCCGTCCTGAAGCCGTTCGTCCAGGTGTTCAACCGCTGCTGACATCGTAATTCTCCCTTAACCACGGACAAGGACATGGGTGGCCCTTCGCCCGATTGTTGTTTTTGTCATAAGATCCGGGCTGCAGCATACACAGGGATCTTTGATTAAAAATTAGGCGCTATCCCGGATTTCTTCCGTTGTAAAAAAGTACCCCTTTGTTACTGGAAGTAATGGGGGGCTGGCGGGTATCCTCTTATGCCTTTGCGTTCGCGACCTTACCTTCCGGAATCTGAGCATATTTATGTCTGAGCTGGCGTTATACCAGTATGTCCTGATTGGTCTGATATTTGTCTGGAGTGGTTTTGTTCGCTCCGGGCTGGGGTTTGGCGGGGCGGTGCTGTCGCTGCCGTTTCTGCTGCTGGTCCTGGATGAGCCGCTGGTTTTCCTCCCCATCATTGCTGTTCACCTGCTGGTGTTCTCGTCTCTTACCATCTGGATGAACAACCGGAAGTCTTCTAGAACTGACGAGGAGGGGCGGACGTCGGCGGGGACCGTGGACTGGCGCTATCTCTGGCGGATTCTGGCCATCATGATTGTGCCCAAGCTGATCGGGGTGTTCGGGCTTATTACCCTGCCTTCGGATGTCATGAGCACCATCATCTTTGTCATTGTGGCCCTGTACTCCGTCTCATACATCCTTGACAGGCCGTTTCGCAGTGGCAGTCGCACAGTAGACACCCTGTTCCTGATGGTGGGTGGATACGTCAGCGGCACCTCGCTGATAGGGGCGCCGCTGATTATCGCCGTGGCAGCGCAACACCTGCCCAAGGAGCGGTTGCGGGATACGCTGTTCGCTCTGTGGTTCATCCTGGTGGTAATAAAAATGGGCGCCTTTATCTGGGTAGGCGTCGACCTGCAGCTGATCCACCACCTTTGGCTGCTGCCCTGCGCCGCCGTGGGTCACGTGATTGGCCTCTATGTCCACGACCGCATGCTGAGAGCGGAAACGCCGGTATTCTTCCGGGTGCTTGGCGTGGTGTTGCTGATTGTCAGTAGCATCGGGATGGCGAAGGTGATTTTCCCGGGCTAACCAAGCGTGGCGTCCAGAAACATCATCACCACAAAGCCACCCAACAGCGAAAACGTCGCCAGGGTCTTGTACTGGCCGCGATGGGTTTCAGGGATGATTTCGTCACTGATGATAAACAGCATTGCCCCTGCCGCAAAGCCCAGTGTCCAGGGCATGATGGGTTCGGCAAGCCACACCATGGCGCTCCCGAAGAGGCCGCCAACAGGTTCCAGCAACCCTGTCAGCACAGCAATAACAAAAGATTTTACCCGCGAGTGCTCAATGGCCAGCAGTGACACTGCTACTGCCAGGCCCTCTGGGATATTCTGCAGCCCGATGCCAATTGCCAGAGCGGTACCATTGCCGATATCACCACCGGCAAAACCGACACCGACCGCCATGCCTTCGGGGAAGTTGTGCAGGGCGATGGCGATGATAAACAGCCAGATCCGGCGGATTCGGGCACTGTCCGGCCCCTCGCGACCAAGGGTGAAGTGCTCGTGAGGCAGGCGTTGGTGAATGCTGAAAAGCAGTCCTGCCCCCATAAGGAGGCCTGCAATCACCATCAATGCGGCCACCCAGGTCGCCCCGGTGAGCTCTTCGCCGTATTCGATTCCGGGAAGAAGGAGCGAAAAAAATGACGCTGCGAGCATGACTCCGGCGGCCGCGCTGAGCATGCCATCCTGCAGTTGCGGCGTGAGCTTCCTCACCAGGAAGACACCCAGTGCGCCAACCCCGGTGCCCAGGCCCGCCAGCAGACTGGCGGTTGCTCCCAGCAGGACTACGTTGACTTCCTCCAGCATTGGCCTCCCTAGTTGTCCTGGTTGCGTCCGCACCCAACCCGATCCGTGTGTTGCCACCAGATTAAACGTTACCCATGTTTATGGCACGTTTCCGGTTTATGACTTATACCTGTTTACGCTCGTTTTAGCACACTGGCTCAGGGAGCGGACGACTGTCATGGTCTACTGGTTGATGGCAAACCCCAAGGCAGGGGAGCAGGGCAGTCGCGGCGCTGATTTCTGGCGCACGCATCTGGAAGCGGCTGGTATTGCCGAAATCCGGGACTGTAACCTCGACAACACCGCCTGGACGAAAGACGTTGGGCCTGGCGATGTTGTGCTTGCCGCAGGTGGTGATGGTTCTGTGAATGCGGCAGCGGGCGTCTGCCTGGATTCCGGGGCTACCCTGGCCGTGCTTCCTTCCGGCACGGCCAATGATTTTGCCCGTAATCTCGGGCTTCCCGAGGACCCACAGGAGATCTGTGATCTGGTGTCCGCGGGCCGAACCCGAATGGTGGACGTCGCCGTTGCCAGGCAAGGGAGGTTCCTCAACGTCGCACACATTGGCCTGGGCACACTTCCCGTGCGAGAGTCTTCAGGGGAAGCCAAGCGTTTACTCGGTCGTTTCAGCTATGGTGCGGCGTTATTACAGAAACTGTCGGCTTACCGGGGCTTTCACGGCGTTATTGAAACCAACAAAGGCAGGATGTCCGGGCGCTGGCTCACTATCGCCATCTCCTCGGGAGCATTCTTCGGCGGTGGCACCGAGATTCCCGAGGCATCCGCCGGCGATGGGCAACTGGATGTGATTGCGGTACGTCCGCGTTCACTGTTCCTGCTAATACTGACCTTTCTCGTTGTCCGCCTGAGCCGCAGCTCTCCGAAGCGAACCAGCACGGTTGTTCAGCTGAAGAGCCCCGAGGTGAAGGTGACCACTCGTTCACCAAAAACCATCACCATGGACGGGGACGTCGCGGGGAAGACGCCGCTGACGGTAAAATGCCAGCCCGCTTGCCTGAGAGTCATCTGTGATGATCTGGTCACAACCGGGGAGTAGCCGGGCTGGATATCAGCTCCGGCTATCCGTACTTTCGAAGATTTTGTCCGCAGAGGCCGCGACAAATCCGCTGTAAAGCTGGCCGTCCGGTTTCGGATAGCGCAGGGCGAATTCATAGAAACAGCTGGGTATGGTCGCGGTCTGATCGGAGAACTGCACTTCCGCCCGGTCCGCCATGGTAGAGGATTGTTCTAGCAGTTCTTCCGGCGACCCTTTGATCTCTCCGCCTGAGCTGTTTACCTTATACCCATTGTCCTTGAGCACCTGATTGATTTCCGCCACCGTGGTGAAACGGCTGAGAGCATTGATGCTTACCGTAAAGTGGTTGGCGCGGAAGCCCCAGGCGGCCACCCAGGCCGCATACTCGCTTTCGTCAAGCAGGGCCCTGTAGGTGCTGTAGCTGACATCCCAATGCCGCCCGGAATAGAGGAAATTATCAGCGGTGACCGCCGCGGGGTCCATCTCGCTCACCAGCTTCCGTATAACGGCCTGCAAGGGTTCGGAGCACTGCTCGAGCAGCAATTCGGAAATAAACACCTTGGGGGCGGAAGGGTCCGGATGTTCGTAGTGTCTGGCATAGAGTTTCTTGGCTTCAAAATGGTAATCGCCGCCCTCCTGGTAACCCAGCGCGAGAAAATGCGCCGCAAGCTTGTCCAGATTCAGCTCTTCGAGGTTATAGGTACGCAGGGCGATGTGGTCATTGACGATTTCGCCACCCTGGGTGTCGTCCAGCAGACGATGGATATCCTCGGCGGAGGGGGTTACTTCACAATAGTTAGCCCAAAGGCGGCCGAACAATGTGTCTCTATCGGTGTGCATGGAGTGCCTCCTGTTGTTGGCAGATTGGAATAGCCACCGGGCGCCTGTCGGTGCGGGCGGTTGTCAGGTCCGTGAACCGTGCCTGCCCATGGTTACTCAGGCCGAGGGTGTTTGCCAGTGTTACCGGTACCTGTAACAGGTTGCGTGAGGGCAGGTACCTGGCAGCAGCGGTGATGGTGGCGCGGAAATTCTCCACGCCGGAGTTGCTGATCGCCAGTATTCGGCCCTGACCGCCGGTATGCCATTTGTCCAGTGCCGGTTCCACGCCATCAACAACCTGGACCCGGCAGCCGATAGAGGCTGAAACAGTCCGGATGTCAGTCAGTCTGGCCTCCACCGTGGGCCCGCCGTCGAAGGGATCAACGTAACCGGTATGGCGGAAGCCTTCGGTCTCAAGCATGTTCAGGGCAGGGCGGGTCTCTTCGTGTACCTGTCCGATAACCGCACGGGCGTTTTTGGCCATCAGGTGAACATAGAGCGGATGCCGGGGCATCAGGTCCGCAATAAAACCGTTATCACCGGTGCCGACCATCCTGGTCACGGTATCGAAGTCAAGATCCACGAAATGCTCGCTCAACCAGTTCCAGAAAGGCGACTGGCCGCTCTCATCCGATACGCCGCGCATTTCCGCGATTACCGTATTCGCAAAGCGTTGTGGATGTTGGGCCATAAACAGGAAACGCACCCGTGAAAGCAGTTTCCCCGCTTGCGCCCTGCGAAACCCCGGCCGCAGGAACAAGGTGCAGATTTCACTGCAGCCGGTGTAGTGGTTGCACATGTTGAGCACTTCCAGGCGCCGAAGCAGGTTCAGATCCGGTGAATGATGGACCACCTGGCTACGATGATAATGATACAGCGGGCGCCGGAGGCCCACTGAGGCTTCGATACCAGTGGTGCCCATGATCTCGCTGGTTTCCGGATCTTCCAGCACAAACAGGTAGCCTTCGTCGCCGGGCGAATGCACGGTGCGCCCGAAACTTGCCATGGAGCGCTGGACTTTGCGGGTAAGGAAATCGAGGTCGTCTACCAGGGAAGTGAACCCGGGGCCGGATTCCACTGCTATCTGTTGCAAGGCAGGGAGGTCTGTCATGGCAACCGGGCGAATAATCATGGCGACATCCTCATCGTTTGCTGGCTGTCTGCGGGTGACGATTAATGAGGCCAGTATGATCAATAAGAATGTCAGTTTGTAGTTTCAAAATATCAAAAATGATAAATTAAAGCTTCAAAATGACATGAAGGTTGGACAATATGCTCGGAAAGCAGGATCAGGCGTTGCTTTTGCTGCTCCGCCAGAATGCCCGTTCCAGCATTTCTGAGCTGGCCCGTGTGCTCGGTGTGTCACGCTCAACGGTGCAGAATCGCATAGCGAAACTCGAGACCAATGGGGTAATCCGCGGTTATTCGGTACAGCTGGGTGGGGAGCTCTCGGACAATCAGGTAGAGGCACACGTGTCGGTAAAGGTTTTTCAGAAGCTGACCGCGCGAACCAACATTGCCCTTGAGCAAATCAGCCAGGTATCCCAGCTGTATTCGGTCAGCGGCGAGTATGACCTGATCGCCATCGTCCAGGCGCAGTCGCTGGAGGAACTCAGCGCTGTACTGGATGAGATAGGCAATCTGGAGGGAGTGGAAAGAACCAACTCAGCGGTGGTGCTGGAAACGCGTTTTCGCCGCTGAGTGGCTGAAGCTGGCAAAATCAGTCGGAGTCCGGCTGCGCCTGTTCGTTCAGCAAAGACGGCTTCTTCAGTGCCTTGCCGAACAGGTCCTTCTCCTCGGCAATGGCCAGTGCCGCCTTCTCGGCCATGGCTTCGTCCATGCCTTCAACCCGCGCCTGCAGGAACTGGGTAATTTCTTCTGCCAGTTCCAGTACCTTGTCGCGGGCGTCGGCGTCAGCTTTGGACGAGAAAAGCATTGCGTCGGGGTTTTTCAGTGCCATCTCCAGTCCGTCCCTCTCCGAGTAATACAGCGCTTGTACGGCCATGATGTTCTCCAGTGTGTTCCCGCACGGTGTCGTGTCTGGTGGGGTTCATTGAGTCGCCGGGAGTATATCGAAGAGATCTGTATATGTATACAGTGTTTCCGGAGCCCTGGGGCGGCAGATGCCGTTGCGGAAGTATGTTAGTGTTCTAGGCTTCCAGGCAACCAGCCCGTTCACCATCAAGGAACCGATACATTATGCACTACGTGAGCACGGCCGTGTCCGGCCGATTCAACGTCCGTCTGGCCGCCATGGCATTGCTGGCCCTGCTGCTGACCGGATGCGGTATCAACAACATTCCCACCTATGACGAGCAGGTCAAAGCGGCCTGGTCGCAGGTGGAAAACCAGTATCAGCGGCGCGCTGACCTGGTCCCGAACCTGGTAGAGACGGTCAAGGGTTTTGCCAGGCAGGAGCAGGAAACCCTGACGGCGGTCATTGAGGCCCGGTCAAAGGCCACATCGATTCAGGTGGACGAGAGCATTCTCAACAATCCCGAGAAACTTCAGCAGTTTCAACAGGCCCAGGGCGAGCTGAGCAGTGCATTGAGCAGGCTCATGGCGGTGTCTGAACGATACCCCGACCTGAAGTCGAATCAGAATTTCCTCGCGCTGCAGTCGCAACTGGAAGGCACTGAGAACCGTATTGCGGTGGCCCGCCGCGACTTTATCCAGGCGGTCGAGCGCTACAATACCGAGATTCGCACCTTCCCGGGCCGGCTGTGGCACAGTTTCCTTTATAGCGACATGGAACTGCGAGCCAACTTCGAGGCAACTGCCCCGAACGCGGAAGAAGCCCCTCAGGTGGAATTCTGATGCCTGTTCTGTTGCGCCGGATAACCCTGTTTGTCGCCTTGAACCTGGTTTTCCAGGCCTCGGCGGTGGCCCAGTCCAGCCCGGAATTTCCGGAGTTGACGGGTCGTGTCGTGGACCAGGCCGATATGCTTCCGCAGCAGGTGGAAGCCAACCTCAGCCAGATGCTGGAAGCCCATGAACAGGCGACCACCGAGCAGGTGGTCGTGGTGACCCTTCCCAACCTGCAGGGCTATGCCATTGAGGATTACGGCTATCAACTCGGCCGGCACTGGGGTATCGGTCAGGAGGGCGAAGATAACGGGGCGCTGCTGGTTGTTGCTGAAGATGAGCGACGCATCCGCATCGAAGTGGGCTACGGCCTGGAGGGCCGCCTCACGGACGCTACCTCGGCGACCATTATCAACCAGATCATTACCCCCGCCTTCCGGCAGGGTGATTTTGCCAGCGGTATTGCCAACGGTGCAGCGGCCATGGTTCAGGTACTGGGCGGCGAACCCCTCGCGGTACCTGAACGCCGGCGTTCCGATGCCGGACAGGACAAGCCTCATCCGGCGCTGGGCATACTGTTCTTTATTATTGTGTTGCTGGCGTTTTTCGGCAGTGGCCGGCGCGGTCGCAGTGCTTTGTTGGCAGGCGCTCTTCTCGGTGGGCTCGGTGGCGGCCGCGGCGGCGGCTTTGGCGGTGGTGGCTTCAGCGGCGGAGGCGGCGGCTTCGGCGGTGGTGGAGCCTCCGGTGGCTGGTAGCCATGCCCGGTCGCAAGGTGCTCAAACACGGAACCCTGATTCAGCAAACACGGAACAAACATGACGCTACTGACAGACAAGGAACAACAACAGGTGGCTACGGCCATCTCTGGTGTGGAGCGGGAAACAGACGCCGAACTGGTGACTGTGCTGGCGGATGCCTCCGACAGCTACTCCTATATACCGCTGCTCTGGGCGGGCATCATTGCCCTGTTGATACCCGGGGCCATCAATTACTTTACCGGCACTCTCAGCGCCGACTGGCTGCTGGTGGCTCAGTGGGCAACCTTTATCCTGCTTTGCCTGCTGTTCCAGTTTCCGGGGGTGGGGCACCACATGATTCCACGGCCTGTGCGGTTCTGGCGGGCTTCCAATATGGCGCGGCGGCAATTCCTTGAGCAAAACCTCCATCACACCAAAGGTGGTGTCGGCATGCTGATCTTCGTATCGGAAGCGGAACACTATGTGGAAATCCTGGTGGACCTGGGGATTTCTTCAAAAGTGGCCGACGAGGTTTGGGAAAATATCGTCAAAACCTTTACCGACAGGGTGCGCAGTGGCGATACCCTGACGGGCTTCCTGGAGTGCATTGAAAGCTGCGGGCGGCACCTTCGTGAGCAGGTTCCGGCTACCCACGAGAAAAACGAATTGCCTAATCATCTGGTATTAATACCAAAGCGATCCTGATGCCGGCCACGCCGGCCTGCGACATCAGGTCGGCTTGACCGAAAATCCCTGGCGTGGGAAGTGTACGTGTACCTGTCCCACCCGCTTATGGGAGCGTCCCAGAACCAGTGCCTGGTTATCCGCATGGACCAGTTTGCCGGTGACCGGCTCCCGCCCGTAATCATCCGGGGCAATTTCCACGCTCTTTCCGGCAAGCGGGTCCTCACTTACAGCTTCGATGGCCCGGGGCAAGGCGTCACGGGCAATGTCCAGTGCCTGGTCGGCGGTGATCTCCCGGAATTCGCCGTGGCCGAAGGCTCTCATTCGCTCCATCCAGGCGTTCACTTTCGGAAAATCCCGCAGCCAGGGCTTGCCCGCCAGGTCAGACACGAACCAGAGGCCATGATAGGCGGAGAAGTCTGCGATGCAGGGAGTGCTTCCGAACAGGAAGTCTTCGCTCAGCATGGATTCCATATTGGTGATATGAGAGATGACCTTTTCCTTTGCCTGAGGGCCGCGTAGCGCCTTGACCCGGGATTTCCGGCCCATGCTGATGCGGTCCTTGAGGAAACGAAAAGCATGGAAAAGCGAGGTTTCCCGCACCAGCTTTTTCAGCATTCGACCGTCGCTGGCGGCGATTACGCAGGCCAGGAATACCTCCAGATCGGTTGTGCGAACAAAATCGATAACGTTCTGTGGCTGGCCCGCCAGGCTCAGTTCGTTTTTGCCGCTCAGGCGCACGATTTCATCGGCGATGGCGCGGCTGTCGCAAAATATGTCAGCGCCACTCTGGGCGACTGGCACTTTTCGATAGCCGCCCGCGAGGATGGAAAGTGCTGGCCGAGGGGGCATCTCTTTCACGATAACAGACTGCCACGGAAGCGCGGCGTAACCCAGCATCACCCGGACTTTCTCAGAAAAAGGCGACATGGCGTAGTGGTACAGAATCAAGTCTTGCATCGGGCAGAACCCTTCCTTGTTGACAGTGTTATCTGGCGAGACGAGGGAGGGTACGCTGCAAATCGTCCTGGCGGAAGCCCCGGGACTTGTCCGTGCGGGCCACTCAGGCGGTCAGAAGGCCCGCGGATGCGCAATACAGAAACGCAACGGCACCAGTGCAGATTATTGCCCAGGCTGGGAATATCAGTGATGAGCGGGTTGTTGTTCTCACAGGCACCTCCAGAGTGACCTTTTTGTTGTTGTTCTTTACGCTTACCACGACACTCTAGACCATAATTGATATATGTCACCACATAAAATGTGTTGCCTGTCGCATCTGCCCGATTTGATGATGTGGTGATAGAGGGGTGTGGAGAGCTTGAGGAAACCCCAAATACAGGTACTATCTACCTGGCTATACTTTAGTCTGATAAAAATAAAGAGATTTCAGGTTATAACAATAAGGAGCCGTCGATGGCTGTAGACAGCGCAAAGCAAACATCCCTTCATTGCCTTTACCATTGGGCAGAGCATACTCCCGACAAGGTCTATCTGACCCAGCCTTTCCCCGACGGAACCACCGAAGACATTACCTGGAAGCAGGCCGCGGACCAGGTTTCCCGTATGGCTGCTCACCTTGGTTCGCTGGATATTCCTGAGCGCAGCAATATAGCGATTCTGGGCAAAAACAGCGCGCACTGGATTCTTTGTGACCTGGCCACCTGGGCTGCAGGGCATATTTCCGTGCCGCTCTACCCGACATTGAATGGTGATACTGCGGCTTATGTACTTGAGCACAGTGAGGCAACGCTGCTTTTCCTGGGCAAGCTGGATGGCAAGGCCGACGGCTGGAACGATATCAAGGGTCACATCCCGGACAGCCTGCCGATCATCTCACTACCGATGTCGCCCCGTGACGATACCCCGAAATGGCTGGACATCATTGCCAGACAGGAACCGGCGGAGCCAAAGCTGCCAGATCCGGATGACCTGGCGACCATCGTTTATACCTCGGGTAGCACCGGTCGCCCCAAGGGTGTGATGCACAGTTTTCGCACCATGATTTCCGTGGCTGATGGCCTGCAGCAGATATTTCCGGTCACCCAGGACGAACGCATGCTCTCCTATCTGCCGCTTGCCCACGTGGCGGAGCGCGCCGCGGTGGAAACACAGTCTCTGTATTACGGATTCCATCTCTATTTCGCGAACTCCCTGGAAACCTTCCAGGAGGATCTGCAGCGGGCCCGCCCGACACTGTTCTTCTCCGTCCCACGGCTGTGGATGAAGTTCTACCTCGGCGTCAATGCCAAGTTGCCGCCCAAGAAACAGAGAGTGCTGTTTAATGTCCCACTGCTTAACCGGTTGGTGAAGAAGAAAGTGCTCAGGCAGCTGGGGCTCGACCATTGTCGTGCCGCCCTGACGGGGGCGGCGCCATTGTCTGGCGAAATCATTGCCTGGTACCGCAACCTGGGCCTGGAGCTGCTGGAGGTGTACGGCATGTCCGAGAACTTCGGTTACTCCCATGCCAATCGCCCCGGCACGGCGAAGCCAGGTACCGTGGGTGTTACCAATCCGGGTGTGGAACACAGACTGGCCGAGGGTGATGAAGTTCAGGTGAAAAGCCCCGGGCAGATGCTGGGCTATTACAGGAACGAAGAAAAAACCCGCGAAGACGTTACGGATGATGGATTTCTGAAAACCGGTGATATGGGGGAGATCGACAAAGACGGGTTCCTGAGAATCACTGGTCGGGTCAAGGATCTGTTCAAAACCTCCAAGGGTAAGTATGTGGTGCCGGTACCCATTGAGAACCGCTTTAACCATCCGAAAGCCGAAGTTGTGTGCGTGGCGGGTGCCAATCAACCCCAGCCATGCCTGATGGTGCTGCTATCGGAAGAAGCGCGTGAGGAACTGGAAGCGGGTGGCAGCCGTGATGAGCTGGAGCAGGAGCTGGCGGCGGAGCTGGACGCGGTAAACAGTGAATGTGAAGCCCATGAAAAGCTGGCGTTTGTGGTCGTGGTAAGAGAGACATGGACCATGGAGAACGGCATGCTGACGCCTACCATGAAAATCAAGCGCAACGTGATCGAGGATTTCTATAACCGCAAGATGGACGAGTGGTTCGGCACGAAACAGAAAGTCATCTGGGAGTTCTGAACCCAGAAATGAAAACACCGGTGGGCCTGACTGTTCAGGGCCACCGGTGCTGATGAAATCTGTCTTCCCTTACAGGGGTGCCTAGTGCTCACCCTGCATCATCTGGGGCATCTCCGGCGTTGCGGTAGCTGCCTTCTTTCTCCAGAAACTCATTTTCCGGCTTACCACCTGTGCTGCCTGCCTGGCTGCTGCACGGGTGTATTGGCGCCTGACCTCAGTACTGTTGTGGAGGATACTGGACGGCAGCGGGTGTACGGTTGCGATATGGTGTTGAGTCATAGCGCCTTCCTCCTTATCTGGTGGATTGAAAAATATTGGTTAGCTGACTATGTAATGAACTATACGCCTTCTTTTTTGCAGCTTAAATACGTTAAACTCCGTACTCATGTTGCAAATATGCAGTAGCTATGGACTGGGATTATCTTCGATATATTCACGCACTGGCAATAGGTGGAACCCTCGCCAAAGCCGGTGAAATACTGGGTGTACACCAGACCACGGTGCTTCGCCGTCTGGACCAGATGGAGGAACAGCTGGGCGTTCAGTTTTTTGAACGCAACCGAGATGGGCTCCAGCTGACACCGGTGGGTGAAACCGCTTTCCGGGCGGCCGAAAGGCTGACCGGCGATATGGAAAACCTTGAGCGCCAGCTCGTAGGGCAGGATTCGGCCCCCGTGGGCAAAGTCAGGCTTGCCGCCACCGATACCATGGTCAATGCGCTGATCAGCCCGATGATCGCCGAGCTGGTGCGGGAATACCCGGACATTGAGCTGGAAGTGCTCACGGATAATGACGTACTCAACCTCAGCCACCGCGAGGCTGATCTGACGCTGCGGCCGGTCAACAAACCCCAGGCCACTCTGGAGGGCGAGCGTATTGGTACTATCGAGTCGGCCATCTATGGGGCGGGTAAGTACTGTAGGCGTAATCCCCGTATGGATCTCGAGAATGCGCCGGACCAGCAACTCTGGATTCTGCCGGATGAAAGTTTCAGTCATCTGGCAACCGGGCGCTGGTATCGCAAACACCTGAAGAACGCGTCGTCCATTATCCGCTGTAACAGTCTTCAGGCCATGCATGCCCTGGCGCGGGCCGGGGCCGGCCTGGCCGCTCTGCCCTGTTACCTGGGCGACAGCACCCGGGAGTTGAAGCGGCTGTCTCCTCCCCTGGAGGGCGAGGGCGTGGACCTCTGGCTGATGGTTAACCACGAGACCCAGCAGATGGCGCGGGTACGCATCGTGATGGAATTTCTGACGGCGAGGCTGACAAGGCTCTCGCCAAAAGTGGAGGGGGAGGTGGCCTGACCCGTCGGTTCACCAATCCCCGCAAAAAGGCCAGAACTGATAGAAACGCCAGCACTGGAACTCTTCCTCGCAGGTCTGGAGTTGGCGGTGGTAACGAAAGGCACGGGTTTGCACCCTGTCGGCCAGCGACATCACAGCGGGTTTGGCCAGGTAGCTTTGCCGCTGATACCCGGTTCTGCCTTCATGGTAGGCAAGATAGAGCTTCTCGGGGCTGGTAAGAGGAATGCCCACCTCCCGGTTGGTCAGATGGTTATACCAGCCCACAAAATCCAGCGCGTGTTTCATGTTGGTACGCACCACCGATAATCCATCGCCGTTTGCTTCCAGGTACTCCCCCCAGGCAGGGTCCAGGGCCTGGGCGTATCCGTACGCTGATGTCGGCCGGGTCCAGGGAATGAACCCGAACAACTGGCTTCGGGGCGGCCGGGCGTGACTGCGGAACGATGACTCGTAATAGACGAACGCCAGTTGGGTAGCGATCGGCGTGCCCCACCGCTCTCTCGAGCGGCTGGCGTAGTCGTACCACACCGGATGTTCCCGGAAAATCTCACAGACGTTCTCCGTGTTTGCCGGTGGGTCGGGTTCCAGCAGGCTGAACCGCAGGGTCGCCACAATAGCGATGACCAGGCCCAGTGAGGGAAGTCCATACCAGCGAAGCCGCGACTTCCAGATTTTCAGTCGGTTACGGCGTTTCTTCATGGGCAGTTCAGGGCTCTGTTGCTCCACACTACAAAATGGTCATCATACACCGGCGCTGTTTGCTTGCAGGGGGCGCCGGCACCATGGCATAACAAACGTCCGATCTCACAGGATACTAGGTTCATGCGCGCACTATCCCAAGTTAAACCGGCATTACTTTTTCTTTTGCTGGTATGTACTTCCGCCACTGCAAGCCCACTGGCCGACTCCGTGCTCCGGGCGTCGCCGGTTGACGCGATTGTCGCCCAGTATCCGGCGATGATGAGTCAGGGGGTCCGTGACGGCCTGACTCAGAGTGGCCGCGTGGAGCCATTCGTTGCCAACACCATCAGCAGCATTGTCAGCAATGCGTTCAGTGTTGCGGAAATTCGGGCGCAGGTGATTGAAGACCTGGACCAGGGCCTGAGCGATCAGCAGCTGAACTCGGTGCTTACCTGGTATGAAAAGCCTCTGGCCGAGAAGATCACCCAGGCAGAGGTTGCGGCATCCCGCCCGTCAGCCTGGAAAGAAGTCGAGGCCGAAGCGGCGCAGCTACAGAACGAATTCAAGGGCAGCGAACGGGCGAAGCTGTTCGACCGCTTTGACAGGGCGGCCCGTGCCACCGAAAGCGCGGTGGATACCACCGTTGCCGTCCAGCTGGGCCTGGCTTCGGCCATGGCGGCCTTTAATGGCAGCAAAGGCCCCACCTTTGAGCAGCTGCAGCAGAAAATTGAAGGCCAGAGGACCCTGTTGCGGGGCATGGTCGCCCAGCAGGTCTATGCCGGATACCTCTACACCTATCAGGACCTGAGTGTGGCCGAGTTGAAAGATTATACTGAATTTCTCGAGAGTGACGCCGGCTCTGCCTTCACCCGCGTGGTAACCAACAGCATTCAGCGTTCGATTACCGAACCTGTCGAGTCGGTTAGCAGTCAGCTTGGGAAGTTTTTCAATCCACAATGAAACCCCTCAGGGTTTGAAAACCGGTCGGTTTAGGTCCAGTCTCCAGTAGTAACCTTTCCTCCTTCCGGAGACGACCCCATGGACTTTAACGCCTACCAGAATACCCTGGCTGCTGAACTCAAGGGGCGGGAATGCCCGTTTCCCCCGGCGGAATACGACCTGCGGCTTGAACGCCTCAGGGCCAGAATGTCAGCGGACGGAATTGGTGCGTTACTGCTGACAGATCCATCCGATCTCTTCTACCTGACCGGTTACAGCACCTTCGAGGTTTCCGTTCATGTGGCCCTGGTAGTCACGGCCGGATCTCTGACGCTTCAGGTACCCTCGATTGAAACCGGCCCTGCTATGATTACCACAAGGGTTGATAACGTTATCGGCTACCGCTGGGAGGGGATCGGTGATGTACTCGACCCCCTGGCTCAGGCGGTAGGGGGGCATGGATCCACGGTGGGTATCGATTACTGGCATGGTTCACTGCGCCAGGGGGTGGTGGAAGGTCTGAAAGAACGGTTGCCGGATACCCGGTTCGTGGATGCCTCCGGCATGCTGAAAAGCCTGCGTATCGTGAAATCTCCGGCAGAAATTGATTACCTCCGACAAAGCGCCCGCATTACGGGGCAGGGTATCGAAGCTGCTGTAGCAGCCATACAGCCTGGCATGACGGATAACGACATCGCGGCTGTCGGTGCCGAAGCACTGTTGGCCGGCGGCAGTGAGTTCATGAGTATGCAGCCCATCGTGACCGTGGCACAGCGCAGCAGCGTGATTCACACCAACCACAAACGTTGCAAGGTGCAGGAGGGCGACGCGGTATTCCTCGAGTTCGGCGCTGTCTGGCAACGCTATACAGCGCCGATGATGCGTACCGTGGTGGCCGGTCAGCCATCCGCCAGGATGCGCACCGTGTTCGATGGCTGCCGGCGCGTGGTGGATGCCCTGCAAGCCGCCATGGTACCCGGCAGGACCTTTGACTCTGCCGCCAGGGCCGCGGAGCAGGCCATGGCGCCACTGGCGGACGACGTTTTCTTCTCCGGGGTTTTCGGCTACACGGTAGGAGCACAGTTTCCTCCGTCATGGGTGGAAGGCTCCGGGTTTATTGCTCGCGGCGAATCTATGGAGTTTCGGCAAGGCATGGTGTTTCACCTGCCGATTTGCCTGCGTATTCCCGGCCAGTGGGGCATCGGTTGCAGTGATACCGTTCTGGTCGGGGACACAGGGGCGGAACCGTTGACGTCCAACCCTTGGCGGCTGGCCTGAGCTGGCCGGTTATCAGGCCGGTTTTTATGTAAACGAATGCGTCATTCCAGCCTGATATCACGCAGATAAACGGTTTGGGGTTCCGTCAGGCCAGTCGTGAACAGCATCAATCGCCTCACCTCACGCATATTCATCGTGCGGCCCGTTGGTGCACGCCTTATCTGGTCAAGGTCCAGCCGGACGTTATTCTGGCCGGGGTCCAGGGTCAGGCGAGTGTTGAAGCGGTCGCTGTAGGCGTTGTCACCCTGGTCGTGTTGGGTGTCGTTGATTCGCAGGGTCATGTGCAGAGGTTGATCCTGTGGGTTATAAAGCGATAGTACCAGGTGCCCGTAGCCCTGCCAGTCACCCGGAAAGTTGTGCAGGGATGCGCCGGAATATGGGGCGGTTGAGAGGGACAGCCTGAGAGCGCTTTGCGCGCTGCCTGTTGCGTCCGCGGGAATGATCTCTCCGTGCCAGAAGGGGGAAGGATCTGACATGCTGAAATCGTAGAGCGCAGGCAATAGCTGGCTGACCCTGTACTGTTGAAGGGCAACAGCGGCCGTGGCGCCAGCTTCGGCAACCAGTAACGCTGCAACAGTAATCCGCAGCGACCAGGCAGCCAGTCCTGAGCGCCCGGGATCGGCTGCCCCGGGGCTGAGCGCGAGAATGATCCACAAACCCAGCATGTTACGGAACAGGTCCTGCCAGTCCATCTGGCGGCTGGTGCCGTATTGCAGCAATTCTATGGCCAGGCCGAGCAGCAGTACAGCCAGAGTGGGCAGCCCCCACAGCTTCCAGCCGGTCCAGAACCGCCAGGGTTGAACGGCAAGGGTCAGCAGGGCAAAGAAAAGGATATGCCCGAGATTCCAGGCGGACTTGTACAGTGGGCCGTCTGTCCACCCGGGGCCGCCAATAAAGAAAAAGGGAGCGATCAGAGCGATGCCCGCAAGAGCCAGATACTGCGATATCCGGGGCTTGCGAGCGGGTCGGTCCACTGGCAGGTTTGCGCCCATCAGCCCCGGCTGGTGACTTCCAGCAGGTGATAGCCGAACTGGGTCTTCACCGGCCCGAGGACCTTGTTCACTTCACCGCTGAACACGACCTTGTCGAACTCCGGAACCATCTGGCCCGGGCCGAAGGAACCCAGGTCGCCGCCGTTACGGCCGGAGGGGCAGGATGAGTGCTGCTTTGCCACTTCGGCAAAGTCCTGGCCGCCCTCGATGGCCTGCTTCAGTTCTTCGCATTTTGCTTCGCTGTCGACGAGGATATGGCGTGCTGTTGCCTGTGTCATGGTGTTGGGTTCCTTTTTTGGTTGAACGATAGAGCGTGTGTTGGCAATACCGAGGTTGGAATGCTGCCCGCACGGGGGCGCTTAGGCAAGTGCTTTTTATCCGTGTTTTTGCTGTCTCACGGTTCTGGCTGCAAACCTGTACAATGCGCGTTTTTCTTGACCGGCTTTTGCCCGGTATTCACTGTCGATAGGTCTCTTCTTGATTTCCACCGCGAACATTACCATGCAGTTCGGGGCCAGGCCCCTGTTTGAAAACGTATCCGTGAAATTCGGCAATGGCAACCGCTATGGCCTGATCGGCGCCAACGGCTGTGGCAAGTCCACGTTTATGAAAATCCTCGGGGGTGATCTGGAACCCTCCGCCGGCCAGGTCATGGTGGACCAGAACCAGCGTCTGGGCAAACTGCGTCAGGACCAGTTTGCCTACGAGGACTGCACGGTTCTCGATACAGTCATCATGGGCCACGAGGAGCTCTGGCGGGTAAAAGCCGAGCGGGACCGTATCTATTCGCTGGCGGAAATGAGCGAAGAAGACGGCATGGCCGTCGCAGACCTGGAAGTCCAGTTTGCCGAGATGGATGGTTACACGGCCGAAGCCCGCGCCGGTGAATTGCTGCTGGGGCTGGACATTCCACTGGAACAGCATAATGGCCCGATGAGTGCTATCGCGCCGGGCTGGAAGCTGCGCGTACTACTGGCCCAGGCGCTGTTTTCCGACCCTGATATCCTGCTGCTGGACGAGCCCACCAACCACCTGGACATCAACACCATTCGCTGGCTGGAAAGCATCCTGGTAGCCCGTAACAGCACCATGATCATTATCTCCCACGATCGCCATTTCCTGAACAGTGTGTGTACGCACATGGCGGATCTGGATTACGGGGAACTGAGGCTCTTCCCCGGCAATTATGACGAGTACATGACCGCCGCCACCCAGGCACGTGAGCGCATGCTGTCGGATAACGCCAAGAAAAAGGCGCAGATTGCCGAGTTGCAGCAGTTTGTCAGCCGCTTCTCTGCCAACGCCTCCAAGGCCAAGCAGGCCACCTCCCGGGCCCGTCAGATCGACAAGATCCAGCTTGAGGAGGTAAAGCCGTCCAGTCGCGTGAGCCCGTTTATCCGCTTCGAACAGACCAAAAAGCTGCATCGCCAGGCGGTCACCCTGAAGAACCTGACCAAGGGCTTCGATGGCGAAAAGCTGTTCGACAAACTCAATCTGCAGATCGAGGCCGGAGAGCGGGTCGCGATCATCGGCCCGAATGGTATTGGCAAAACCACACTGATGCAGTGCATGGCCGGTGCCATGGCGCCCGATAGCGGGGACGTGAAGTGGACCGACAGCGCCCAGGTTGGCTATTACGCCCAGGACCACACGGCCGATTTCGATGAGGACATGAACCTGACGGACTGGATGTCACAATGGACCACCGGCGGTGAACAGCTGGTACGGGGCACTCTCGGCCGCATGCTGTTTTCCGGGGACGATATTGGCAAGTCCGTGAAGGTGATTTCAGGTGGTGAGCAGGGACGCATGCTGTTCGGCAAGCTGATCCTTGAAAAACCCAATGTCATGCTGATGGACGAGCCCACCAACCACCTGGACATGGAGTCCATCGAGGCCCTCAACCTGGCGCTGGAGAACTACCCGGGCACGCTGGTATTTGTCAGTCATGACCGGGAGTTTGTATCTTCGCTGGCTACGCGAATCATCGAACTGAAAGCCGATGGCATCACCGACTTCAGCGGCAGCTACGACGATTACTTGCGCAGCCAGGGCTACCTCTGATCTTACTGGTCCAGACGGGCCAGCAGATCGTTGATGGCGCCGGCGAACTGCACCGGTGAGTCTTCCTGCAGGAAGTGCCCGCCGGTCAGGGTGGTGTGGGGCAGGCCCTTGGCACCGGGAATCCGCTCCTGCATGTAGCGGTCGCCACCCCGGGTGATGGGGTCACCGTTGCTGAAGGTGGTCAGAAAGGGTTTATCCCACTGCTCAAGTACCTTCCATGCTGCCCGATTGGGCTCGCTGGCAGGATCGTCGGGCTTGACGGGTACCAGTTTTGGAAAAGCACGGGCACCGGCCTTGTATTTTTTTCCGGGGAAGGGCGCATCGTAGGCGCGGCGCTCATCCGGGCCAAGCGTGCGGAAGCTGCCTGTGTTGATGATGCGGGCAATGGGGAACCAGGGGCTGTGCAGGGCAAAGTTCTTCCATAGCTGAAAGGCCTTTGGCACTGGCTGGTCGCCGGTTGGCAACATGCCGTTGCCCACAACGATGGCACGGAACCGGTCGGGATTCTCCGCCGCCAGGCGCAGGCCCAGCAGTGAGCCCCAGTCCTGGCAGACCAGTGTGATATCCTGCAGGCCGGTCTGGTCCAGGAACGCCTGCATCCATTCCATGTGTTTCTGGTAGCTGTAGGCGTTTATATCCGTAGGCTTGTCGGACTTGCCAAAGCCGATCAGGTCCGGCGCAACCACTCTGTGGCCGGCCGCTGCGCATACTGGAATCATGTGGCGGTAAAGATAGGACCACGATGGCTCGCCATGCATCATCAGTACAGGTCTGGCGTCGGAGGGACCTTCGTCGACATAATGCATGCGCAAGCCATCGACTTCCAGATAGTGCGGGTCGAAGGGGTAGTCCAGCAGACGTTTGAATCGTTCTTCAGGGGTTCTCACCACGTCCATTTCTGGTCTCCGGTCCTGGTAACGGAATTATTGTAAGCTTGCTCAACATATCATGACTCGCCCCGGGCGTGTCTGTTCTTTTTCTCAGTACGCGGGAGTCTTCACGTGGACCCGAATTCGATTATTGATGCTACCCGCCGATGGGTATCCGATGTGGTAGTGGGTCTGAATCTGTGCCCTTTCGCGCGCAGGGAACTGGTGAGGGATCGGGTTCTTTTCAAAGTGACGGATGCCCCCTCGGAAGAGGCGTTGCTGATCGTACTGCAGGATGAACTGTTGTATTTGCAGGAGCATCCAGAGGTTGAAACAACACTGTTGGTGCATCCTTGCGTATTGCAGGACTTCATGGTTTACAACGACTTTCTTGCCGCAGCGGATGGGCTTCTGGTTCAGCTTGAACTGGAGGGGGTCTACCAGATTGCCAGTTTCCACCCCGACTACCAGTTCGGTGGTACCGAACCGGAGGACGCGGAGAACTTTACCAATCGATCGCCGTACCCGATGTTGCATCTGCTGCGGGAAGAAGGCCTTGAACGCGCCATCGCCGGCTACCCGGGCGCGGAATTCATACCGGAGCAGAACATTGCATTGATGAATCGCCTGGGCGCCGAAGAGATGCGCCGCAGGCTATCCGGACAGATGATGATCAATCAACCCGGGTCAGAGTGACGTCGATGTTACCCCGGGTTGCGTTGGAGTAAGGGCACACCTTGTGGGCTTCATCCATCAGCTTTTGTGCCTGGGCATCGTCCATGCCGGGCAATGAGATTTTCAGTTCCACCTCAACCCCGAAACCACCGGGAATCTGGCCGATGCCAACCACACCCTCAATGGATGCGTCTTCCGGCATGTTCAGCTTGTCCCGGCCCGCTACAAACTTCATGGCACCGATAAAACAGGCGGAGTAGCCTGCTGCGAACAGCTGCTCCGGATTGGTGCCCTTGCCACCGGCGCCACCGAGTTCTTTCGGTGTGCTCAGTTCAACATCCAGTATGCCATCCGAGGAAATGGCCCGACCATCACGGCCGCCGGTGGCTTCTGCCGAAGCGCGGTAAACAACCTGTTCAATAGACATGGTCCTGATTCTCCCTGCTGGTGTATTTTGAAGCATCGGATCTGGTGCTTCGGAATTATTATAATTGCATACAATTGTATTGTGTACAATGTAAACGAGAAAGAAAGTACTACAGCGTGAAGCGGTTTCCTTGCTGTCAGCATTGGCAAGCCAATGTTTACTCCCTAAAGTAGGAAGTGTTTCCAGGAGGTGCGAATCGGATGCCTGCAGTTCCACAGCCCACGAAAGGCCCAACCATGGCGGCCGCTGATCAGCCGCTGGCGCTCAATACTCCGCAAGAAGCTGGCGCTATGCTGGCGGAGTTCATTCATCGCCACCCGGGCCTGATGATACTCACCGGTGCCGGCGTCAGTACTGATTCCGGTATTCCCGACTATCGCGATGGTGACGGTGCCTGGAAGCGTAAGCAGCCGGTACAGCACAATGACTTCATGACAAGCATGGAGGTCCGCCGTCGGTACTGGGGCCGGAGCCTGATTGGCTGGCCGGTTATTCGCAATGCGCGGCCAAATACCGCCCATCACCATGTGGCTGAGCTGGAATTGCGCAACCATAGCCGCCTTGTTGTTACGCAGAATGTGGATCGCCTTCACCAACAGGCCGGCAGCTGTTCAGTAACGGACTTGCACGGCAGGGCAGACGAAGTTGTCTGTATGAGCTGCGGGTACCGGTGCAAGCGGGATGAAGTTCACGAACGTTGCGTGGATATGAATCCGGGATTTGAACAGTATTCGGCAAATGCCGCACCGGATGGCGATGCGGATCTTGACGTGGACTTCTCGCAATTCCTTGTTGCCGACTGCCCCTGTTGCAGCGGGATTCTGAAGCCGGATGTGGTCTTTTTCGGTGACTATGTGCCCAGGGACCGGGTGCACTCCGCGCTGGATACGCTGAAGGCCAGCGATGGCCTGCTGGTGATCGGGTCCTCGCTGATGGTCTATTCCGGGTTCCGTTTCTGTCGCTATGCCAAGGAGTGGGGCAAACCCATGGCCACCCTGAACCTGGGCCGTACCCGCGCGGACTCACTGGTAGACCTGAAGCTGAACGCCGGTATCAGTGAAACTCTGGCAGTGACACTCGGCCAACTCTGAGACTTCGGCATTTACCTATACGCAACTGGTGCCGGTTTCATTAGCTTGCTTAGATGAACGCCAGTACATATTCCTACCAGTTACAACCGGAAAAAGTCCGTACGGAGTTTTTCCGGTTACTGCCCATCTCATTATTCGTGGTGGCGTTCGGTGCTGCCTTCGGATTGGCGGCCGTGCAGAAAGGGCTAGAGCCACTGCAAGCCATATTGATGAGCTTCACCGTATTTGCCGGTGCGTCCCAGTTTGCCGCCGTGGACATGTGGGGCAGCGAAGTCTCCCTGATTCCCCTGATCGCCGTGGTGTTTGCCATCAACTCCCGACACCTGCTTATGGGTGCCTCGCTGTACCCCATGCTCAGGGATATGTCCCCCGGCCGCCGCTACGGCCTGCTGCTGTTTCTGACCGATGCCAACTGGGCTATTTCTGCCCAGGAGTACCAGAGTGGCAAACGCAACCTGGAAGTCATTCTTGGTGGCGGGCTTGCCCTCTGGCTGGCCTGGCTCATCGGAACCTGGCTCGGCGTTTACTTCGGGGGGCTTCTTCAGAACCCCAAATCCCTGGGCCTTGATATGGTGCTGGGCTGCTTCCTGCTGGCTATGGCCCTGGGCGGTAACAAGTCACCCCGAACACTGGTGGCCTGGACAGTTGCCGCATTGTCTTCACTGGCTGCCTGGAAATGGCTGCCTCCCAATACCCATGTGGTGGTTGGGGCGCTGGCGGGTGGCGCAATCGGTTTCTTCTGGCTCGAAAAGAAACCCGGCAGCGAGAAGGAAGAGGGTTGTGACGAGGTGGGCTCAACATGACAGTCGAAACCACCACAGCCGGTATCTTGACCCTGATCGCGGTCATGACCCTGGTCACCCTGGTGACCCGCTTCGGCGGCGTGTTTCTGATGTCCTTCGTGACGATCAACCCCCGCATCGAAAGCTTCATCAACACCATGGCCAGCTCGGTGTTGATCGCCATTATTGTTCCCATGGCGTTCAGCGGTGATGCTGGATCGTTGGCGGCGTTGGTGGTCACGGCGGTTATTATGCTGGCGACCAAAAAACCGCTGCCGGCTATAGCGGCAGGGATTGCTGCTGCAGGCCTGGTGCGTTACGCGGGCATCGCCGGATTCTAGCCCCATTCACTGAGCCTGTCCTGCCCCGGCCGTCTCGGCCGCAACTGGTTCAGGCACCGATTTGGAGGCTTTTGGCATAGGATTGGTATTGCGTAGTGCCAACTCCCCAATGCCCGGCAATTTGATGCCAAGCCCCATGGGATTGACTCCCAGGGACAGCCCCAGGATGTTCACTTCAAGACCTTCCCGCACACCTGCAAGGACACCGACGTAACCACCCAGAGAAAGCTGATAGCCGGCTCCACCGGGCACTTCCGACAGTACGCCATTACCCAGATAATCCTTGCCAATGGCATGGTTGGGCAGAGCCACTTCCATCTCCGGAATCTGGCGGATCACCCAGGCCACGAAGGTATTGCTGTTAGGCCCGGGCCATGCCTTGTATTCCGTGGGGTAGGGATACTGCGCGATCACCTCATCAAGCTGTTCAATAATACGTCCGGCCTGCTCTCCACGAATATCCGCGATCAGCTCCGGTGGGGCGCCGTACCAGGCGCGGTCAGGATCGTCAGGCCTCGATTGGACCACATAGTGACGCCAGCCGGTTACCTCATGGACATAGTACCGGCTGGCGCCTGCTTCTTTTGTGCTGATCCAGGTGTGTAATGAAAAATAACCCCGCCAGTTATAGGCCCGTGCTCCATACACCTGAACCACCGCGCCGTTTTCCTGTTCAGGAGCTGGAGCAATGCCTGCACTTGAGCGATCCGCCGTTCGCCAGCTACCGGTGTCCTGGAAGCCTGCGCAGGCTGCCAGGAAGAGAGGGCCGGCCAGTAACAGTGCGAGTGTCAGGGTGATGCCGATAAAGCAGCGCTTGATTCTTCTCATGGGAGTCCGGGCAAAGTGTGTGACCGTCAGTGTACGACACGGGACGTATCAGAGTTCAGTTGTACCGCAAAGTTCCCTTACAAATACATCCGGCTGTTTGCTGGTTACAGTTTACTGGTATAGGCTGAAATAGCAGGCAGTCAGATCTTTTGCCTGACTATACACAGCCTTATATCAGGAGGTGCTATGTCCGACCATCATGTTTACAAGAAGGTGGAAGTCGTTGGGTCTTCGAAGAAAAGCATCGAGGACGCCATCGAAAATGCGATCGCCGAATGCAGCAAGAACCTTCGGAACATCGAGTGGTTTGAAGTACAGGAAACCCGCGGCCATGTTGCTGATGGTAAAGTCGGACATTATCAGGTCGTGCTTAAAATAGGCTTCCGGATTGAGGGAAGCTGACATCCGGTGATCTGAGCGAACATCTGTTTCTGGTAAAACCATGGGAGGCAGTCTTATGGGTACTGGACCGAATGCTCTGTTACTGGTTGATGTTCAGAACGACTTCTGCGAAGGCGGCAGTCTGGCTGTTCCCGGCAGTGGTGAGATCTTTCCCGCCATCAATCAGTGGATCAGCAAAGCGCAGGAGACAGGTTGGCCAATCATTGCCAGCCGTGACTGGCACACCGTTGATCACATAAGCTTCGAGGATCGTGGCGGCCCCTGGCCGGTCCATTGCGTTCAGGACAGCCGGGGCGCTGAATTCCATCCGGAAATGCAGCTTCCGGAGTCCGCGATCAGAGTCAGCAAGGGAACGGCGTTCGATACAGACGCCTACTCTGCTTTCGACGGCACCCAGCTCGACAGTTATCTTCGCCGTCACGGCATACATCGCCTGTTTGTGGCGGGCCTGGCACTTGACGTTTGTGTTCAGGCAACGGTGAAGGATGCATTGACACACGGTTTTGAAGTCGAACTTATTACCGATGGCACCCGCGCGGTCAAAGCCGATGAGGCGCCTGCTGTCCTTGAGGAACTGAAAGAGGAGGGAGCTGACCTGTGCTGAAACAACCGCCGCTTGTCAGAGAGGGTGACCTGTCACTGATGGTGGACCTCTACGAACTGGCCATGGCCCAGGCTTACTGGGCCGAGGGCATGGACGACACGGCGGTGTTCAGCCTGTTCTTTCGTGCACTTCCGGATAACCGGAACTTTGTCCTCGCCTGCGGACAACGGAGCGTTGTGTCCATCATTGAGTCCCTGCGCTTCACCGATGAGCACATTGAGCGGCTGGCTTCCCTTGACCGGTTCCGCCCGGAGTTTCTCGACTGGCTGCGGGGCTTCCGGTTCAGTGGGTCGGTATATGCCGTACCGGAGGGTACGCCCCTGTTTCCCCAAGAGCCTCTGTTAGAAATTGAAGGTCCGATCGCTGAGGTACAGCTGCTCGAAAGCCTGGTGATGAACTACGTGCATCTCGAATCCGTGCTGGCTTCGAAGGCCGTCAGACTGACATTCGCAGCCCAGGGACGTCCAGTGGTCGATTTTGGCCTGCGCAGGACCCATGGGCTGGATGCGGCTCACCGTGCCGTGCGTGCTTACCGCCTGGCTGGCCTGACAGGCACCAGCAATATTCTGGCCGGCCTGGATTTCAATATGCCCGTCTACGGCACCATGGCTCACAGCTTTGTGCAGGCATGCAAGGATGAACAGGCAGCGTTCCGGGTTTATGCCGATCTTTATCCGGGAACAACGCTGCTGGTTGATACATACGATACCCGCACGGCTGTCAGGGCAATCATCGCCTGGCTGAAGAGCAACCCGGAGGTGAGTATTGGCGGTATTCGCCTGGATTCCGGAGACCTTGCCGCAGAAGCCACCGACTGCCGGACCATGTTGGACGAAGCGGGCCTGACTGACATAAAAATAATGGCAAGTGGCGGTCTGGATGAATATGGAATTGCCGAGCTGCTCTCATCCGCAGCGCCCATCGATGGTTTCGGAGTGGGCTCCGCCATCGGGGTTTCGAACGATGCGCCAGCACTGGAACTTGCCTTCAAGCTGACGGAATATGGCAGTCTCCCGCGTATGAAGAATTCACCGGGCAAGCAGTCGTTCCCGGGGCCGAAACAGATTTACCGGCGTTTGGGGCCGGACGGCGAGATCGTCCAGGACGTTGTCAGTGGCAGGGATGAGGTCTATGACGGCACACCCCTGCTTAAACCGGTGATGAAGCAGGGGCGGATAATTGAGGGCGCCATAGAGCCGCTGGATGATCAGGTTCGTAATGCCAGCGAGGCAATTGCCAGCCTGCCGGAGCGGTTTCGTTCCCTGGCTCCCATCAGCAAGGTGCCGGTCGAAATCAGTGACTTTCTGAAAGCGTTGCAGCGGGATACTCTGGAAAAGATCAGAAGCGCCTGACAAGGTCTCTTCCGGACACTACTGAAGCATCCTGCGCCTGATGATGGAAACCAGCTGGTCCAGCATTTCCTTGGACTGGCCATCATAGAGCATGCGGAATTTCTCTTTCTGTACGGCCCTTTCATGATTGGAGCTTGACGACAGGGAGTCTTTACGCAAATCCATGTACTGACAGGCGGCCAGATGTGCTTTTATCTGGTTATCAATCAGTTGGGTGATGAGTTCGTCAATTTCACCGTGGCAGAAGGGCCGCACCCGATTCAGGGTACTGCGGGCGGTCAGCGCCGCATTTCGTGCCTCTAGCCGAAGCTCGCCGGCCTGATCGTCAGCCTCTACCGCCCTGAGAAACATGCCAAGTTTGTCGTGCAGTGACCAGACCAGCGGCCAGATGGCTTCGTAGGCGGCTTTCTCCGCCGAGAATCGCTCGCTGGCCGTGGTGTCGGTGCCGCCGCCGCTCGCTCTGGGGCCGTTGAAATGCGATACCCGAAGTTCATCCATGTCGGTCCACAGGCTGTCCACCCGCAGTTTTATCGAGTCGACCCGGTCAGCCAGCTTGCGCCTGGCTGTGGTGCTGGAGAACACTGAAATGATGGCAACAATCAGCGCTGCAACAGCGACCAGGAGAATGACGTGATTGCCGCTGAAAAAGTCGAAAAGCTTGTCCGGTTCCATATGGCTGCCCGCTCCGTTAAATGTCAGTAATATCGTGAGGTCTGCTACTGGTTCGGCTCGACTTGCCTGAAAGGCAGTACCGCCCGAGCATCCTCGGCATAGGTCATCACATGCTCCGCTTCTTCCCGGGCAAACCTGGCGATAGGGTCGCGGAAACCGGGATGAAGTATGCCGTGCCAGGAGTGAGTTATAACCGGCTCGAAGCCCCGAACCAGTTTATGCTCTCCCTGTGCACCGGCGTCGAAACGTGTCAGTGCCTGCTCAATGGCCAGCTCGATCCCCTGATAGTAACAGGTTTCAAAATGTAGATGGTCGAATTCCTCCAGGCAGCCCCAGTAGCGGCCGTAGAGGGTATCACCGCCCTGGAGAAACAGTGCACCCGCAATCATTTGCTCGTTTCTGGCGGCCATAATAATGTGAAGCTGCTCTGGTTGTCTTTCCTTCAGTTGCTGAAAGAATTCTTTGTTCAGATAGGGCCTCTGCCCCCGCTTCAGATAGGTGGCCTGGTAAAAAACATAGAATGTCGAGATGACGTGATCGGGCATGTCCGTGCCTGAAAAATGCCGGAAAGTAATGCCCTGATCCGCCACCAGCCTTCGTTCCTTCCGAATGGATTTACGCTTTCGCGACGTCAGCCTCGCCAGGAACTCGTCGAACGTCTGATACCCCCAGTTATGCCAGTGGAACTGGCAGCCGATCCGGTGAAGTGCCTTCGGCATATTCAGCAGTTCCTGATCCCGCCTGTCCGGAAATAGCAGATGCCATGAATGGGCACCGAGCTCCTCGGTGACTTCATCTAGCACCTGATGAATGCGTTCCGGTGTCATCCACTGGCGTAACTCCTCGGAAAACAGCAGCCTCGGCCCCTGGCAAGGAGTAAATGGAACAGCCATCAGCAGTTTGGGGTAGTAACCTACGCCATAACGCTGATAGGCCTCGGCCCAGGCCCAGTCGAAAACATATTCCCCCATGGAGTGGGTTTTCAGGTACCCGGGTATCACGCCTGCAAGTCTGTCCTGCAGGTATATCATCAGGTGAGACGGGCTCCACCCTGTGGCAGCGGTTGTACTTCCGGATGCTTCCAGTGCCAGCAGAAAGTCATGGCGAAGAAACGGGGTGTCGTTGCCTGCGAACCGGTTCCAGTCGTCCGGGGGAATCTCGCAGATAGATCGGGCCGCATGGATTGTCAGTTCTGGGCTACCGGGTTCTGGCATGGTCTGGGCTGCTCATAAGTTGATGCACTACCATACGTTACATTCCTGTCCCCGATCATTGATAGAGGGTTAAATTTCTGTTGGTCAGTTGATTTGGGAGGCACGACAGCAGCGTGTAAAGGTTATGCAAAGAAAAATGTTACAAAACAGGCTCCTTTCAGTGACGTGGTAGACTGCAGCCAGTTACGACGGAGGATTGCCATGCAGAACCGGGTGCTGTTGGTTGAAGACGACGAGGAACTGCGGGAACTCCTGTCCCGCTATCTGGCCAATCAGGGCTTTACCGTGCGTGAAGCCTCCAATGGTCAGGATGGACTGTCACTGGCCATGGGGCAGCACTGCGATATCGTGGTGCTGGATATCATGCTGCCGGATATCAACGGGCTGGAAGTGTTGCGCCAGTTACGGGCAAAAACTCATCTTCCCGTTGTACTGCTGACCGCCCGCGGTGACGAGACAGACCGCATCGTGGGGTTTGAGGTTGGCGCAGACGACTACATCCCCAAACCCTGCAACCCCCGTGAACTTATTGCCCGGCTGCAGGCGCTGCTCAGGCGGGTAGCGTGGGATCAGCAAGTCGGGCTGGACGAGTCGAGAACCTATGGTGATCTGAGGGTGGAGCCCGTACACCGGCGGATCTTCCAGAACGATGAAGCGCTGGACCTTACTGCCACCGAGTACGAGGTGTTACAGGTGTTGCTGGCCCATGCCGGCAGTGTGGTGAGAAAGACGGACCTGATGCAGTGGGCGCTGGGGCGCCGCCTGGAAGCTTATGATCGCACACTGGATATGCATATCAGCAATCTGCGAAAGAAACTGGGGAATGATGATCCGCCACGAATTGAAACAGTGCGAGGGCTCGGGTACAGCTACCGGGTGCCAACGTGAGAAGGGGGCTTAGATTCCCGCTGTTCTGGCGGATATTCATTTCCATATGGCTTGCCATGGCTCTGACAATGATTGTCGGGAACCTGGTGACCTACACCCTGAAAGATCGTGAGAGGCAGGCAATCGAACGCCAGGCAGGTTTGCAGGAACTTGCAGTCGAGGCGTTGGCGGTGCGTGAAAACCAGAGCCGGGGCGACGCCTGGCGTTTCCTGAAAGAGCGTGGCAGCGAACTGGATCTGCACTTGTTCCTCATTGAGGCAGACAACGATGACGGCAGCCTGCCCGAATCCATCCGGGAACGCATGGAATCTGTCGGTTGGTATCAGCAGCGGCCTGCTGTTATCGAGGTGGCCGATGACTACCGGCTTGTTGCCTGGCCACGCCTGAATGGCGACGCTTGGCTGAGCCCCCGGATTTTTCAGTGGCTGGAGCTCGGCCTGGCTTTTGTGATCATAACCCTGGCTTGCGTATGGGTAGCACGACTGGTGTCACGCCCCCTGAAGCACATGGAATCAACGGCTCGGGCCATTGCTGGCGGGGATAATACCTTGCGTGTCAGCGAAGGCATCGCCAGTCGTCGGGATGAAGTAGGCGCGCTTGCCACGGCCTTTAACGCCATGACAGAGCAGCTCTGCAACCTGCTGGATCGCCAGACCCACCTATTGAGGGATATCTCCCACGACCTGCGAACACCGTTGACGCGACAACGGATTGCCATTGAGCTGGCCAGTGAAAGTGGCGCGGACGAGGATCTGATGGCCTCGATTCTGCGCCAGAACGAGCGCCTGGAAGCCATGACATCGCAGATACTGACCCTTTACCGGGTCTCCGAACAGGGCGGAGACATCCAGCGTGACGGGGTTCAGCCGGTAAGGGTCATCAACGATGTGCTCAGGGATGCCGCCGATTATGCCGAACACCGGGGTGTTGACTGCCTGCTGACCATCAGCCCGGATTGCAGGCATGCCTCTGTGCTGGGAGACCGGGGGCTGCTGCAGCGGGCGTTCGACAACATCCTGCAGAACGCACTGGATCACACTCCTCCGGGCAGGAGAGTACATGTGGCTATGCTTTCGGAGCACCAGCAACTGGTCCTGGAGATTCGCGACGAGGGGCCGGGAGTTCCGGATGACGTGTTACCCCATCTGTTCGAGCCCTTCTACCGTGCTGACAAGTCCCGTGGCGGCAAGGGTTGGGGGCTTGGTCTTGCCATCGCCCGGGATATCGTGGCCATTCACGACGGCCAGATCGATGCCTATAACGCGGAGCCCGGTGGCCTCGTGGTCCTGTTGCGGCTGCCCGTCTTCACCGGAACGAACTGAGGCGCCCATGTCCAGGGATTATCCAGTGCCGGCAGGCTTCCTGGAGCGGGAAACCGAAGTGAAAAAGAGCCGGTTTATAGCCCGGGTTGTACCGGTTACGTCCCGGGATGAGGTCAAGACCTGGCTTGCGCAGGCCCATAAGGACCACCCCGATGCCCGTCATATCTGTTGGGCCTATCAGATCGGCCGGCCGGGCGCGGCTGCCGAAGCCGCCATGAATGATGACGGCGAGCCATCCGGAACCGCTGGGAAGCCTATCCTCGGCGTGATCCAGCACAAGGATATGGGAGATGTACTGGTGTTGGTCATCCGGTACTTCGGTGGTGTCAAGCTGGGTGCAGGAGGCCTTGTGAGAGCGTATGCCGGCGCCACCGAGGCGGTGCTGTCTGCAGTGGACCGCGTGATCCAGCAACCGTTATCGCGCGTGACCATTACCATGACCTTCGGCGATGAACAGGCGCTCAGACACTGGTGCGATCAGAATGGCGCCCGGGTAGAACGGGTCGACTACAGTACGCGGGTGGCAGCGGAGATCACCATGCCTGTAGACAGGAATGGTGATCTCCGCGCATTTTGTGACGCCCGCGGAATGGATTACAGTTTTGAAAGCTAGGGAACGTTTACCGAAACTCCGCGCGTCTACTGTGCGTATACTGAACACAGACACTATGAAGAGGGGCAGATGTAATCATGAGAGTTATCCTTGTTTCCTTGTTGATGTTGGCTTTGGCCGGGTGCGCAAGCAACGTTGTAACGGATTATGATTCCGGAGCGGTTTTCGGCAATTACGCGTCCTGGGCGTTTGCGCCAAAGGGTGAGGGTGAGAATTTCATGTCACTCGACGGTGGCCGAATCGAAAATGCCGTTGAGCGGGAACTCAACCGGAAGTCCATGCGCAAGGTAGAGCAGAGCGAGGCAGATCTGCTCGTCACCTGGCAGATTGTTGAAGAAGAGCGCCTCGAACGCAGCGGCGTTGGCCTTGGATTTGGTTTCGGTAGTGGCAACTTTGGCTGGGGGCTTTCGTCTGCGCCCCCGATCCGGGAAATAGAGGAAGGCAAGCTGGTTGTGGAACTGGTAGACACAGACACCGATCGCGTCGTCTGGCGAGCTGCCAGTCGCCGTTACCTCAACGAAAACCAGTCGTCAGAGTCACGGCGCAAGTTGATCGATGAAATCGTCGCAGACATGTTTGAAAAGTACCCACCGGGAGCGTGACACCCTGGGCGGGTATCGTAGTGAACAAGAGGGCATTATGAAGAACCGTTCCGGAGGACTGGTGTTCTCCACTGAGCAGGGGCGTATGTGCCCCGGTTGCCGGCAACCGGTTGATGAGTGTGTCTGCGGGGCGCCGTCCCGCCCTGCTGGCGACGGAATTGTGCGCGTCAGCCGGGAAACCAAGGGCCGCAAGGGCAAGGGGGTTACCCTTGTTACCGGTATTCCGCTTGACGAAAAGGAGCTGAAAGCCTTCGCCAAGATTCTCAAGGCCAAATGCGGAACAGGGGGCACCGTCAAGGACGGGGTGGTGGAGATTCAGGGCGACCAGCGGGAGGTTCTTGTGCCCTTGTTAAAGGAGAAAGGCTGGGAGGTGAAAAAAGCCGGTGGCTGAACACTGATACTCCCACGACCGTGGCGAATGGTCTGACACGCAATCTGTTGCGCCAGCCGTTACACTAGTGAGCTTTATTCAGGCGCAGGTCAGGGGAGGAAGTGAATGCACATGCTGGTGCTCGGTGCGGGTATACAGCCCCACACCCCTGAAAGGGCATGGGGTGCGCTGTTATCGAGAGGCTTACTTCAACTGGTCCCGGATCAGCTTCTTGTTGATCTTTCCAACACTGGTTTTGGGGATATCCTCGACGAAATCAATCTGGTTGGGAATGGCCCATTTGTTGATTTCGCCAGCGTCCACAAATTGCTTCAGGTGGCTCTGGATGTCTTCCAGGCTGGCTTCCTCGCCGGGCTTCAGGGTGACCAGGGCGTGGGGACGTTCGCCCCATTTCTCGTCCGGCACACCGACCACTGCGGCTCCGGCAACGGCCGGGTGCTGGCTGATCAGGTTTTCCAGATCCAGGGATGACAGCCATTCACCGCCGGTCTTGATCACGTCCTTGATACGGTCCTTGATGACCAGTGTGTTGTCCGGCTCCATACTGGCCACGTCACCGGTGTGCAGCCAGCCACCCTGCCACAACTCTTCCCCTTTTTCCGGCTCTTTGAAGTAGCTCTGGGTAAGCCAAGGGGCGCGGGCGACCACTTCGCCCTTGGCTTCGCCGTCGTGGGGCACCGGCTTACCGTCCGGATCAACGATTTCAAGGCTGACCATGGGCACTGCGGTGCCCGTTTTGATGCGTTTGGATGTCTGCTGTTCCAACGGCAGTTCCAGGTCCTCCGGCTTGAGGTGGGTCACACTCAGCAGCGGACAGGTTTCCGACATGCCGTAACCGGTATACATCCGTATGCCCAGCCTGGCGCCCGCATCGCATAGCCCCCGGGTGAGGGCGCTGCCACCAATCAGTACGTGCCAGTTGCTCAGGTCCGCAGTCTTGATGGATTCGGTGGCCATCATCATCTGCATCACCGTGGGTACACAGTGGGAGAAAGTTACCTTGTGCTCCTTGAGCAGATCCACCAGAAGCTCCGGCTCATAGCGACCCGGATAAACCTGCTTGATGCCCATCATGGTGGCGGCATAGGGCACACCCCAGGCGTGTACGTGAAACATTGGTGTTACCGGCATATACACGGATGTAGAGCGTAACAATGGTATTTCATCATAGGCGGACAGGGAGCCGGTCATGGCCAGAGTATGCAGTACCAGCTGCCGGTGACTGAAGAAAACCCCCTTTGGATTCCCGGTGGTGCCGGTGGTGTAAAAAGTGGTGGCAATGCTGTTTTCGTCAAAATCCGGGAAGTCGAAGTGAGCGCCAGCCTTGCCCAGCAGCTCTTCATATTCACCGATGGCTGCCAGGGACGTGGATTTTGCGCTCGGCTCGTCACTCAACTGGATGTAGTTTTTGACGGTTTTGATCTCGTCTTTCACGCCCTCCAGGATGGGCAGGAAGTCATCATGAACCATGACCACGTCATCCTCTGCATGGTTCATGGTGTAAACGATCTGTTCCGGGGACAGGCGTACGTTTACGGTATGCAGTACTGCGCCGATCATCGGAATGGCAAAGAAACATTCCAGGTAGCGGGGGGTGTCCCAGTCCATCACGGCAACGGTATCACCCGGTTTGACGCCGGCATCGGTCAGGGCGTTTGCCAGGCGATGGATACGTTCAACGAGATCGGTATAGGTGTATTTTGAACGGTTGGCGTAAACAATTTCCTGGTCAGGAGAGTACCTGGGGCCAGACATCAGCAGTTGCTTGATCAGCAGTGGGTACTGATGGGCGTTGTCTGCTGGTGGCAGGATGCGGGTCTGTGCCATAACTCGGTACCTCATTCTCAATTGTTTAATTTATAACGAGAAGAGTCCTAAATCTGACACAGTTTTACATCCACGGAAACCTTTAACGGTTAAAAAAACGCGGAACCGGAGCGGCAGGTTGTTGTTGGCCTGTCTGTCCCCGTTTCGCGTTTCAGCAATGACGGGCGGATGTTATTCGTAGGTGCAAAGGTAAGCGGTGTCGATGTCCGTCTTCGCCTTGAAGCTGGCCTGCCCGGCTACTTCGAAAAACTCGCCGGAACCGTAGGTCATCCATTCCTCCATGCCCGGAAGCAGCACGGTAAGTGCACCGCTGATGACGGTCATGGTTTCCTTCTTACTGGTGCCGAACTCATATTCACCCGGACTGATCACGCCCACGGTGGCTGGCAGGGTGGACGTCTGAAAGGCAATGGATTTGGCCTTTCCCTCAAAGTATTCATTCACTTTCAGCATGAAAGCATCTCCTCATAATCGGTGCGCGCACTATACGCGAAATTGGTTTGCCACGTTGTGAAAAACAACCGCGGCAGAAGGAAGCCTACTGGTCCTCGGGTGGCTCGGGCTCTGGCGGGGGTGTCACGCTCTCCGGGCTGCCCTCGTAGCCACTGCTGAGTTTGTGTGTATCGGCATCGTAGTTTGCTCTGAGCTCGTCCTTGACGGTGCCGTCCCAGAGTGTGGTGCCGGTAAAGTACCCGGCGCGGCCGATAACGTGGGCTGCGATGGGGGAGGTGATCAGGATGAATACCACGATGGCAAAAGCGCGGGCAAACACGATGCTGTCGAGGAAGAAGAAAGCCACACCGCCCATGGTGAACATGGCCCCCATGGCGCCCGCCTTGGTAGACGCATGCATGCGGGTGGGCAGGTCCGGAAGCCGAAGGATGCCAACGGCGGCGAGTAGCATGAAGGAAGCGCCTGCCAGAAGCAGAATGGATACAATAATTTCAGTCATTCCGGCGTCCCCCTCGCTCCAGGAAGCGGGCAAAACCGATGGCCGCCAGGAATGCGGTCAGGGCGATAACAATGGCAACATCCAGCAGGCTCGACACGCCGGTGTCGATTGCATGAACGCCAACATAGCCAACCACGATGGACGCTACCAGCTCCAGGGCAACCACTCTGTCAGGCAGCGACGGTCCCTTGGTCAGACGAATGAACGCAAACAGCAGCGCCAGGGAAAGCATGAAATAGACGATATTGATAACAAACGGAATCACGTGTTGGCTCCTCAGCGCAAGATCTTCAGGATTCGGCGCTCAAGTTCCCTGAGATCCTGTCGCAACTGTTCTTCATCCTGGAGAAACATCGCGTGTATGAAAAGCACCTGGCGATCGTCGGAAACGTCGAGGCTCAATGTGCCCGGCGTCAACGAGATCACGCTGCTAAGGAACATGATCTCGACGTCCGTGTGTGCTTCGAGGCGAAAGGCGATCACGCCCGGCTTCATGTACCAGACCGGGGTGGCGACGTCATAGGCTACGCGGAAGTTGGCTTTCACCAGCTCCTTCACGAAGAACACCAGAAATGCCACCACCCGTGGAATGCGCCTTGAGTACCCCTTGAGTACCGGTACCTGTCTTTGCAGAACCATCAGCGCCAGATAGCCGAAGAAGAAACCGGCCAGAAAATTCATTGCCGAGAAGTTGCCGCTCAACGCCACCCAGGCCAGGGCCAGCATGATGTTCCAGAAGAAACCGATCATTGTTGCGCACCTCCCAGAACTGCCTCTATATACAGTTCAGGGGTCATTAACTGGTCGGCGGCCATTTCTGCCAGTTCATAAATGGGTTCCCCGTTAAGACCAATATACAGTGTGCAGGCCGCAAGGCCGACCACCGGAACGTAATAGGCCCACTTGTGGCTGCGTTTTACTTCGCCCCTCAACACGCTCAGTGTCTCGACGTGTTCCGGTGTTTTCTTCCAGAACACCTCGGCCCAGATTTTGATCATCGAGTAGAGAGTCAGCAAGCCAACCAACAGGGCGATGGCGGTCACAACATAGGCTTCGGTTTCCAGGCCCGCGCGAATGACTACGAACTTGGCGAAGAAACCCGACAGGGGCGGTACGCCTGCCAGTGACAGCGCGGGGATCAGAAACAGCAGGGCAAGCATTGGTCGGTCTTTGTAGAGGCCGCCCAGATCTTTCAGTTCATAGCTGCCCAGCAGACGGTAAGTGATGCCGCTGACCAGGAACAGATTCGTCTTAACAATGATGTGGTGCATGATGTAGAACACGCCGCCAATAATGGCCAGGGGCGTAAACAATGCGAGGCCAAGGATCATGTAGCCGATCTGGCTGACAATGTGAAACGACAGGATTCTGCGAAACTCGAACTGGGCGGCGGCTCCAAGAACACCGGTCAGCATTGTCAGCGTCGCCACCCACAACAGGATAGTATGGGTGTACTCCACATCCTGGGTAAAGATCAGGGTGAATACCCGGTACAGAGCGTAGACACCCACCTTGGTCAGCAGCCCGGCAAACAGCGCGGACACAGCTACCTGAGGGGTATGGTAGGAGGCCGGTAACCAGAAAAACAGTGGAAACGCCGCTGCCTTGATACCGAAGGACACCATGAACATCATCGAAATTACCGTGACCATCCCCGGGTCTTCCAGCGTTGCCACTTTCTGGGCAATATCCGCCATGTTCAGCGTGCCCACGGTGCCATAAAGCAAGCCCACCGCCGACAGGAAAATAGCGGAGGAAAACAGGTTAAGAGTTACGTACTTGATGGCCCCTTCCATCTGCGCCCGTTCGCCGCCCAGGGTCAGCAGCGCAAAAGAGGCCAGCAGCATCACCTCGAACCAGACGAAGAGGTTGAAAATGTCGCCGGTCAGAAAGGAGCCCGCTACTCCGGCCAGTAGCAGGTGCATAAGGGGATAGTATCCGAACTTCTCATGCCCGCTGGGTGTGGATGCCAGTGAATAGACCGCAATCGCCAGGCCGATTATGCCCGTCAGCACGATCATGATGGCGCTGAGTATGTCGGAGACAAACACAATGCTGAACGGCGCGGGCCAACTGCCCATTTCCATCACCAGGAAGCCCTGCTCCATGGTTGAGCGCAGCAGCCAGACGCTGGCTGCCAGGAGCAGGGCGGTAGCCAGAACCGCAAGGATGCGCTGATAGCGGACCGACCGCCACAGAGCTACGGACAGCGCGCCGGAAATCAGCGGGATCAGAATGGGTAGGGCGAGCTCCGGGTTCAAGTGTCCGTATCCTTCATCTGGTCGAGGTCATCGGTTCCCACAACTTCATACGCGCGGCGTATGAGAACTACAGCAAAGGCCAGAACGCCGAAGGCGATAACGATGGCAGTGAGTATCAGGGCCTGGGGCAATGGATCAGCAATTGCGCCTGCTGGTGCCTCGGCGCCTTCAGGGAGCAGAGGTGGTGCGCCCCGGGTCATGCCCGAGACCACGAATATAAGCAGGTTGGCGGCGTTGCTCAGGATCATCAGACCAATAACCAGTTTGACGATGGAGCGACGCAGCATCATGTAAATCGCTGCCGCGAACAGGATGCCGACGACATAAGCCATCAGGCTTTCCATAACGACCCTCCTTCCGGGTATATAGAATAAGTTTCGAAGCCCCGCGTCATTCATCGGCCTCCATCAGGTTGATCACGAATGTCATGATGGTGCCCAGAACCGCGGCGTAGACGCCGATATCAAAGATCAGCGGCGTCGACAGTTTGAGGTAGCCGCTGCCGGGCAACGGCACTTCCCACCAATGCGCAGTCAACATGGGCTGCCCGGCCAGAAATGCGGGAATGGTTGAAGCAATGGCAAACAGCAGCCCCGCAGCCAGCAGATCCCGTGGTGAGACCCGGAGAATCCGCCGCGTCGGTTCCGATCCGAAAGCAAAGGCGTAGAGGACAAAAGCTCCCGAGGCAACCAGCCCTCCGATAAAGCCGCCGCCAGGTTCATCGTGGCCCCGGAACAGCAGGAATACCGAGAACATCAGTTGCAGCGGCATGATGAAAAGGGCGGCGGTGTGCAGAATCAGGGTATTGGATTTCATGGCTTGTGCTGACCCTCCGCCTTGAGTTTGATCATCGAGAGGACGCCCAGTGCCGCCAGGGACAGAACGAAGATTTCGCCCAGGGTATCCAGTGCACGGAAATCCACCAGGATCACGTTGACGATGTTACGGCCATAGGCCAGCGGCGCGCTGTTCTCGATGTAGTAGCTTGAGATGCTTTCGAAGTACTGCACATCCAGAGCGGCCAGGATCAGAAGCGTCATGACTATTCCGGCAAAGGTGGCTACTGCCAGGTCACGGTAACGTTCAAACGGCGACGACAGATTGACGAATTCCGGCAGCTTGAACAGCACCAGGACCAGCAGAATCACCGTCAGCGTTTCCACCAGTAACTGGGTAATACCCAGGTCAGGCGCACTGAACAGAATAAAGGTCAGGGCGACACCGAAGCCGAGCACACCCATGGAAGCAACAGAACCCAGGCGCGAGTGAGTGGCACTGGCAAAAACCGCGGCAACGACGAGTAACAGGGCAATGCCCCATTCATAGAAGTGGCTGTAGCTGAGGTCCAGGGTCAGGTTGATGCCATGATGGGTCAGCAGGGTGTACCCGGTGAGGCCAAAGGTCACCGCCACGAGCAACAGCAGGTAGAGGCCGAGCACGCCATTTTGCAGCACTCTTGTTTGCCAGGCGGCGACAATGGTGATGCCTTCCATAAAGCGGAAGTAACCCGCCTCCGGGCCGAACCGGGCAGCGGAAGTATTGATGGCATAGATAGAGGGCTGCAGCCGATTCCACCCCGCCAGCAGGCTCAGGCCAAGCACCAGGCTGCCGATAGACAGTATCAGTGGCACATTGACGCCATGCCAGAGTGCCAGATAAGTCTCCACCGGCGCGCCATAGACGCTACCCACCGCTGACCGGAGCAGAGCTCCCTCGGGCAGGAACGGTGCCAGGCCAAACACCAGGGCCGTCAGCGACAGTACAGCAGGCCCCACCAGCATGCCGAAGGGTGCCTCATGGGGCGTTTTCGGCATGTTTCCGATCTGGCCAAAGAAAGGCTTGATGGCGACCAGGCCGGCGACGCCCACGATCAGCACGGACGCGGCAACGGCTGCGGTGGTCAGGCCGGCAGACCAGAGTGGGGAGTCGAGCAGCGACTCGAACATCAGTTCCTTGGCAACGAACCCGAAAAGGGGCGGGAGGCCGGCCAGTGACAACGCCGCCAGACACGCGATTGTCGCGGTCACCGGCATGGCCTTTCTGAGGCCGCCCATGCGGGTGATGTCCTTGGTTCCGGTTTCATGATCCAGGGCGCCGGCGAGCATGAACAGGGCTCCCTTATACAGGGAGTGGGCCACAAGGAAGCAGATGAAGGCGGTCAGGGCCAGTTCGGTACCCACTCCAATCAGCATGGTCAGCGTGCCAAGGGCCATGATGGTGGAATAGGCCAGTACCTTCTTGATTCCGGTACTGCTAAAGGCCAGATAAGCGCCGGTGAACATGGTCGCGGCCCCAAACAGCATCAGTGCCTGGCTCCAGAGGTCGCCCTCGCCCAGAGCCGGGTTCAGGCGGGCCATGAGGTAAACGCCGGCTTTCACCATGGTAGCGGAGTGCAGGAACGCGGAAACCGGTGTGGGCGCGGCCATGGCGTTGGGCAGCCAGAAATGGAAAGGCACCTGGGCAGACTTGGTGAATGTCCCGGCCAGAATACAGAGCACAGCAGCGGTGTAGAATGCGTGCTCATGGAGCGCTGAATCCGACGCAAGGATCTCAGACAACGAGTAGCTGCCCCCCATGAAGGCCAGAAGAATCAGACCTGCCATCAGCGCCAGGCCCCCGGCTACAGTAACAAACAGGCCCTGAAGGGCACATTTGCGGGCTTCCATGTCTTCATGGTTGAAGCCGATCAGCATGTACGAGGTGATGCTGGTGAGTTCCCAGAACACAAACAGTGAGATCAGGTTGTCGGAAAGCACAAGCCCCAGCATGGAGGCCATGAACGACAGCATGATCACGAAGAAACGTGCCAGGTATTTGTGGCCGGCGAGGTAGGCGCCCGCGTAAATCAGGATAAACGTGCCGATGCCGCTGATCAGCAGGGCAAATACGAGTGAGAGGCCGTCGACCAGAAAGTTCAGGCTGATGTCCAGGCTCGGCATCCACGGATACTCCAGCACCAGTGAACCCTGGGTCTGAACGTCCGGAATGAGGCTGGCAAAGTAGGCGGTCAGGCTGGCGGGCAGTATTGCGAGTGTCCAGCCGATATACCTGCCTGTTAGCCGGTGCAGCGCTGGTGCCACGATCGCCAGCAAAAACCCTGATAACACAGCCAGTAGCATGTTTAGATTGCGCTCCAGTCAGGCCCGTTAAAGTTGGCTGGATCGCTCCGGGGCTGGAACGGATCCACATGGAGTGTTGATTATTACCCCGTATTCAGACGCCTGAGAGCCTATCCGACAGCTTGATTAAAGGCAAGACAGGTTGCAGTCCGTCTGATTGCAAGCATAGACGCCTGAGTACGGTTTTGCAGGGTGGTCGGACCACAACCCTGCGTTAAATTTTCGATGCTGTTCAGAAACCCCGGCGGTCCAGGTAGGGTTTGTCCGGAGAGCCTGAGTTCCTCGCGACCGCGACACGCTGGTTGGCCCGCCCCAGGACTTTTTTCTGCAGTCGGGTTTCCCAGTCCAGTGCTACTTTGTCGGGGGCGCTCCAGGCACGGTTGAACAGCAGCTTGCTGGCGGCGACCGCATCTGGAGAACGGGTGGCCAGTTCCCGGGCGAAGGCAAGGGCTTCTGTCATCGGATCATCGCTGATACGGCTGACCAGGCCCATGGCCTTGGCTTCCGTGCCACTGAAGCGTCGGGCAGTCATGGTCAGTTCCTTGGCCAGGTCAATGGAGATCAGTTCCCGCAGGGTCACGGTCAGGCTCATGTCCGGGATCAGACCCCACTTGCTTTCCATAATGGAGAACTCACAGTCGGCGGTGGAAAACCGGAAATCGGCACCGAGCGCCACCTGGAAGCCGCCACCAAAACAGTAGCCATGGGTAACGGCAATAACGGGCGCGGGCACGTCCCGCCAGAGGTACCCCACATCTTGTGCCAGATTGCTGATTTTTCGGCCCGGCTTGATCAGCAGCTTGAGAAAATTCACCGGGTTCTTCGATACGGTTTTTACATCCAGTCCGGAACAGAAGGCTTCTCCTGCACCGCGCAGGATAATGGCGCGCACACTGCGATCTTTCTTCAGGGTCCTGGCGGCCCGGGTGATGGCCTCGAACATGGGCATGTCCAGGCCGTTGTATTTCTCCGGCCGGTTCAGGGTAACGATAGCAATGCCGTCCTCAATATCGATCAGTACCCGTTCAGAATCGCTTGCGCTCATATTGTCGGTTCCGTGTCATACATTAGTCGTAGGGCGCTATGCTAACATGTTGCCTCCTGAAGGAGAGACTACATGACTGCAGCCTACCCGAACCTGCTCAAGCCCCTGGACCTGGGCTTTACCGAGCTGAAAAACCGTGTGCTTATGGGGTCCATGCACACAGGTCTGGAAGACCGCTTCTGGAATATCCATAAACTCGCCCGCTACTTTGCCGAGCGCGCAGAGGGTGGTGTGGGGCTTATGGTGACGGGGGGCTTTTCGCCCAACTTCGTCGGCCAGCTTTCTCCCCTGGCGTCTACGATGAACCATCGCGGTACTGCCCTTCTTCATCGTCATGTCACCAGCGAGGTTCACGATGCCGGTGGCAAGATCTGCCTGCAGTTGCTTCACGCCGGCCGCTATGGTTATCAGCTCTTCAGTGTCTCGGCTTCGGCAACCAGGGCGCCGATCACCCCCTTCAAGGCCCGCGCCCTGTCCACCAAAGGCGTGGACAAACAGATCAATGACTTCGTCGACGCCGCAAAACTGGCCCGGCTGGCCCGCTACGACGGTGTCGAGGTCATGGGCTCGGAAGGCTATTTCATCAACCAGTTTTTGTGTGAGCGTACCAATAAACGTACCGATAAGTGGGGAGGGCCCTTCGAGAACCGTATGCAGGTGCCGGTGGAGATCGTTCGCCGGATGCGGGAAGCCGTTGGCCCCGATTTCATCATTATCTACCGCCTCTCCATGCTGGACCTGGTAGAGGGCGGGCAGACCTGGGATCAGGTGGTTCAACTGGGTAAGGCAATTGAAAAGGCCGGCGCAACCATTATCAATACCGGCATTGGCTGGCACGAAGCCCGGGTGCCTACGATCGTAACCTCCGTGCCCCGGGGTGGCTTTGCCGATGTAACGGCCAAGTTCTACGGTGAGGTAGACATCCCGGTGTGCACCACCAACCGCATCAACACCCCGGAGAAAGGCGAGGAAATAATCGCAGCCGGCAAGGCGGACATGGTTTCCATGGCAAGACCGCTGCTGGCGGATTCCGAGTTTGTCCGCAAGGCCGAGCAGAACCGCAGTGACGAAATCAATACCTGTATTGCCTGCAACCAGGCCTGCCTGGACCACGTGTTCCAGCTCAAGCGCGCGTCCTGCCTGGTCAACCCGCGTGCCTGCCATGAAACCGAGCTGGTGCTTACCGTGGCGCCCGTCAGCCGCCGCGTTGCCGTGGTTGGGGCCGGGCCTGCAGGACTGGCTGCAGCCACCACCGCCGCCAGGCGGGGGCATAAAGTGACATTGTTTGAAGCCGACGACAAAATTGGCGGCCAGTTCAACTATGCCAAGCGTATCCCTGGCAAGGAAGAATTCTACGAAACACTGCGGTATTACCAGCGCCAGATCGAAATCCTGGGTATCGAGCTCAGGCTTGATACCCGCGTTGACTCGGGGTCGCTCAGTGAAGCGGGCTTTGATGACGTCATCATCGCCACGGGAGTGAAACCAAGAACTCCGCAGATCGAGGGGATCGATCATCCGAAAGTGCTGGGCTACCTTGATGTGCTTCGTCACAACAAGCCTGTTGGCAAATCAGTGGCCGTGATCGGTGCCGGAGGGATCGGCTTCGATGTCAGCGAGTTCCTGACCCACGAAGCTCGCCGCCACCCCGAGGGCGAGCAGGTCAGCGTCGCCGACTGGCAGGCGGAATGGGGAGTGGACCCGAAATTCGAGGGGCCGGGCGGTCTGGCCGAACGCAAGCCAGCGTCGTCACCCCGCAAGATCTATCTGATGCAACGCAAAAGCAGCAAGGTGGGTGGCGGCCTGGGCAAAACCTCCGGTTGGGTTCACCGTAACAGCCTGAAGCACCGGGACGTGGAAATGCTCCGGGGCTGCAGCTACCAGAAGATTGATGATGAAGGCCTGCACATCACCCTATCCGACAAGGACGGTGAGGTTACGGAAAGCAGAGTGCTGGCAGTGGATAATGTCATTATTTGCGCAGGTCAGGAGCCGTTCCGTGCCCTGTTTGATGATTTGGTGAAGCGGGGAATTCAGACGCATCTGATTGGTGGTGCGGATGTGGCTGAAGAGCTGGACGCGAAGCGGGCGATCCGTCAGGGGACGGAAGTTGCTGCCCGGATCTGACCGGGTGGACAATTTTGGTCACAAAGTGAGCGCCTGTTTCAGTCGGGCGCCGGTGGCAGTCAGGTACCGTTACAGTCCCGGCTGCCCGTTAACGGATGGCTTTAAGGGCCTCGCTGATGGCCTCGGCTTCGGCTGACAGTACGCGGTAACGAAGACTGTCGGCCTGCTGGCTGGCCTTCAGCAGCTGTTTCTGCTTCATGTCGTAGAGGCGGCTCAGTAGATCGGATTGCTGGTTTCTTTGCAGTGCTGTCATGGCATTACCCTCCGCGGGAAATAACCTGTGTCGGAAATTTTTACGTTTGGCGTCGGCTTTTGGCCTTGTACTTAAAACTAAGCATAACCCGGGCCAAACTGTTGGGTCGGTGCGCTAGCGACCAAAGCGGGCCCTATAGACACCGGGGGCCAGGCCGGTGTGTTTTCGGAACAGACGGCTGAACGAGCTGACGTCTTCGTAACCCACCAATCGTGTGATTGCCTCTACCGCCGCCCGCGAATTCTCCAGATGCTGTCGCGCCGCTTCGATTCTCAGAATCTGCAGATAACCGGTAGGAGTGTCTCCGGTGGCGGCCTTGAACCGACGAATCAGAGAACGCTCCGTCAACCCAGCGAGCGTAGCCAGCGATTCAAGCGTCACTGGCCTGGTATAGTTGGCATCCAGCCAGTCCTGTAGTCGGAGAACCGCCACATCGGAATGATAACGCCGGGCCTGCAGGGCACCGTACGGCGCCTGACTGGTCCGCCCTGCATCAATCACAAACGCCTTGGCCAACTCCCGCGCCACCTTCGCCCCGGCAAAACGCTCCACCAGGTATACTCCCAGGTCCCACCAGGCCATACCGCCACCGGCACAGGCAATGTGCCCGTCTACCGTAATCAGCTTGTCCGGCTGCAAATCCACCGCCGGAAAACGCTGCCGGAACTGGTTGCTGAACCCCCAATGCGTTGTCGCCTGCCGCCCATCCAGTAACCCGGCCTCGGCCAACAGAAACGCTCCGGTGCAGTTACTGGCCACTCCCACCTGCCCGGAAGCGGCGTTCTGAAAGTCCCGGAGCCACTGAACCAGGTCGGAATTGGCGGCCAATACCGTGGCAATCGGGGCGCCAATGGTCGGCACAATGACCAGATCTGCCTTTGAGTCGCCGGCAGCGTACTCCCGCCAGTCCCCGTCCGCAAGTAATGTTATGCCGTTGATACACCGGCAGGGCTTGCTGCCGTCGGTCAAAAGCCGCGTCGTAAACTCCTGCTCCGGCGGCATATCGTTGATCCGCGCCCAGGTCACCCCGGCAAGTCGGAACAGGTCGATCACACCAGTAATCGCGCTGGCGAGCGCACCATCAAACCCAATAACAGAAACAGTTCGCATGCCAACTCCATATCAGGCCATCAGCCGGGAACACCCTCCCGGGACTGTCGGCAGCATGGACGCTGCCGTCAAGCGTACACGGACGTATTAACAGCGTGTCCCGGGAGGGTGTTCCCGGTTGAAGGCCGTCTGGCTTGCACCACGAAGTGGTGCCAAGGCGCATGAGTGGCGAATTCAACCATAATTATGTCATTAACGCCGGTTTCAACAAAAACAACCGTATGAGAGGCTATACGCCATAAACAGGAGACGACTCAAATGACAGACACCCTGATTGACCGCCGCGACCTGGCGTTCCAGCTCTACGAAGTACTTGATACCGAAAGCCTCAGCGAACGCGAGCGCTTCAGCGAACACAGCCGCGACACCTTCGACGCCGTTATCGAAACCGCCGACAGGATCGCCCGGGACAAATTTGCCACCCACAACAGCGCTGCCGACAAAGACGAACCCAAATTCGTGAACGGCCAGGTCGAAATGCTTCCCCAGGTTAAAGAAGCCTTCGACGCCTACGCCGATGCCGGTTTTATCGCTGGCCGCTACGACTACGAGCTTGGTGGAATGCAACTGCCGGAATCCGTGATGGCTGCCTGTAACGGCTTCTTCACCGCGGCCAACCCGGGCACCGCCGGCTACCCGTTCCTGACCACCGCCGCGGCCAACCTGATCCGCGTGTTGGGCAACGATCAGCAGAAGAGCACCTTTCTGCCCCATATGCTCAGTGGCCGTTTCAGCGGCACCATGGCCCTGACCGAACCCCATGCCGGCTCCTCACTGGCGGATATCCGCACCTCCGCGTCGCCAACCGACGAAGGTCATTACCTGATCAAGGGCGCCAAGATCTATATCTCCGGTGGCGAACAGTCCATCACCGAAAACATCGTTCACATGGTGCTGGCCAAAATCAAAGGCGCACCGGCGGGCGTAAAAGGCATCTCCCTGTTTATCGTGCCGAAGTTCATTGTTGATGAAAACGGCAACCCGAAAGAACGCAATGGCGTAAATCTGGCGGGCCTGATCCACAAGCTGGGCTACCGTGGAACCACCTCCACGGCCTTGAGCTTTGGCGACGACGCACCCTGTCATGGTTATCTGGTTGGAGAGCCCCATCAGGGCTTAAAGTACATGTTCCAGATGATGAATGAAGCTCGCGTGGGCGTGGGTTTTGGTGCCGCCGTTATTGGCTACCGTGGCTATATGCACAGCCTGGAGTATGCCAAGGACCGATTGCAGGGCCGCAAACCGTCGGAAAAGAACCCCGAAGCTCCCCAGGTGCCCATCATCGAACACGCAGACGTTCGCCGCATGCTGCTGGCCCAAAAGGCCTATAGTGAAGGTGGTCTGGCGCTATGCCTTTATGGCGCTCGCCTGATGGACGATCAGCATACCCATCCAGAGGAGCAGAAACGATTAGAGGCCGGCAAGTTGCTGGATCTGCTGACGCCCGTTATCAAAGCCTGGCCCTCTGAGTTCGGCCCCAGGGCCAACGATCTGGCGATCCAGGTCTACGGCGGGGCCGGATATACTCGCGAATATCCGGTGGAACAGTGCTGGCGAGACAATCGCCTCAACCCTATCCACGAAGGCACCAACGGCATTCAGGCGCTGGATCTGCTGGGCCGCAAGATCTGGCAGGACCAGAGCCACGGCCTGCAATTGCTGATGCAGGAAATGCAGGTGGACCTGGAAGCGGCCACGACCGATCGTTGCCAGCAGTGGGCGCTTTCACTGAGTGAAACCTTGCAGCAGGCCGTCAAGGTCACCCAGAGCCTGGGTAAATCCCTGATGTCGGAAGATCCGGACCGGGTTCTGGCCAATGCCTCCTGCTATCTGCATCTGTTCGGTCACATCATCGTTTCCTGGATGTGGTTGCGTCAGGCCAACGCGGCCGCGAAGGCGCTGGGTTCTGCAAACAGTGATGACGAACGCAATTTCTACCAAGGCAAACTGCAGGCCGCCCAGTATTTCTTCCATTGGGAACTGCCAACGGTCGCTCAGGACCTGGTGCTTTTGAGGAACCAGGATGACACCTGCATGAACATGAAAGCTGAATGGTTCTGAAACTGGCAGACTGACGTAATGTGAACCAGACTGTAGGCAGGCCCCGGTTTTGGCGCCGTATTCGGCGCACCGGGGCATTTTTTGTCCTGTCGGTATCCACAGGGAAGCGTATGCCATGACCCGGGAAAACACCTCTAACAGCTACCACCCGGTACGCTGTGAAATACAAAGCCTGCTCAGGGAGTACCTGACTTCCTCCCGGCTGGCGGAGATCGTTTATCGCGACGACGCCGGCCAGATCCAGACGACCCACGATGTCATCCGTGACCTGTTCAGCAGGGCGGGCCAGGAGTTTGTTTTCCTGGGGCGCGGGCACATGGTACGGCTGGACCATGTGCTGACGCTGGACGGCAGGACAGTGGCTTATACCAATTGAGATCAACAGGTTGTTGCTTTTGCTAACTTATTGTCGGTACTAACAAAAACGTAATCAGCAGGTAATTGTACCGGCTCTGCCACAGCCGTAGACTTGTCGCTGTTGTTTTCACACGCCAAACCAAATAAGGGACATGGTTATGAACAAGCTGACACTGAGCGCGCTGGCACTACTGATGACACTGGGCCTTGCAGCCTGCAGCCAGGACGATAACGAAGGCGCAGACTTCGAAGAAGCCGGTGACAACGTCGAGGAAATGGCGGATGACGCGGGCGATGCTGTAGAAGAAACTTACGAAGATGCAACCGGACAGAACGACAGTGCCTGGGATGAAACCAAGGACGCTGCGGACGACGCCGCTGAAGAAACCGGCGAAGCGATGGACGAAGCTGGCGAGGAGATGGGAGAAGCCGCAGAAGAAGCAGGCGATTCCATGCAATAACATCGCCGGGTCTCGGATGACGGGATCTGGTTGAGGACACCTGATAGCCTCGCAGACGCGCATAGTCGCCTGAAGAGCCTGCCCGAAGGGACAGGCTCTTTTTGTTTGGGTTGTCAAAAAACGTTAAAGAAACTGACTTCTGACTGTCTGCAACCTGTCACGTTTGCGAACGACACTGGGCCTCGGGAAACACCTACAAACCACCCGAGAGAGACAGGACCATGGCAAAGCATGATCTGGATCCCAATTACCTGGATCCTAATTACGAGCCCGTTGTAAACCATTCCGGCAACACTTCCTTCGCATCGGTGCTGAGCGCAAGAATGCAACGGCGAACTCTGATGAAGGGCAGTGTTGGCGCCGCTCTGGCAAGTATTATGGGAATGGGCCTCGTCGGTTGTTCGGACAGTGATGACGACGATAACGACAACGACAACGGGGGCAGCAGTGGGGAGGTCCAGCCCGGTACAGAACTGGGATTCAAACCCGTAGCGGTGTCCACCGAGAACCGTGTTGTGGTTCCGGAAGGCTACTCCGCAGAGACTTTTGTACCCTGGGGCACCCCCATTACCGGAAGTTATCCGGAATACCGTGCTGATGGCACCAACACTGGTGAAGACCAGGAAAACCAGGTAGGCATGCATCACGATGGGGTGCACTTTTTTCCGATTGACCAGAAGTCCGGCGGCAACAGTTCTGTCGAAGGGCTGTTGGTCATGAACCACGAATACATAAACCAGAGTGCACTGCATGCCAATGGACCGACGAATGCTGCTGATAACGGCGGTGTTCGTCCGTCGGACGAGGTTCGCAAGGAAATTGCAGCCCACGGTGTTTCGGTTATTCACATCAAACGGGACAGCGAGGGAACATGGGATGTCGTGTTCGGAAGCCCATTCAACCGGCGCATCACCGGCAACACCCCCATGGACATACGTGGTCCGGTTCGTGGTTACAGCAAGCTGATCACCCGATACAGCCCGAGTGCCACCGAAACCCGGGGTACCCTCAACAACTGCGCAATGGGCCCCACACCCTGGGGAACATACCTGGCTGCGGAAGAGAACTGGCACGGCTACTTTGCCACCGCAGACGCCCAGCGCCCGCGTGAATATCTGCGCCATGGTGTTGGCGACAGCTCTCGTTATGACTGGGAGCTGGCGGATACCAGTGCCGATGAATACATGCGCTTCAATGTATCAACCACCGGCGCGTCAGTGGCCGAGGATTATCGTAATGAGGCGAATACGTACGGCTACATGGTTGAGATTGATCCTTTTACCCCCGAGAGCAAACCCCAGAAACGGACGGCTCTGGGCCGTTTCGGCCATGAAGGTGTGATTTTCGCGCAAGCGAAAGAAGGAGAGCCCGTGGTCTGCTATTCCGGTGATGACTCCCGTTTCGAATACATCTACAAGTTTGTTTCTTCCAAGCCCTATCATGCGGCGACCGCAGGCGGATACCTGCTGGATGAGGGTACGCTGTATGTTGCCCGTTTCAATGACGACGGTAGCGGGGACTGGCTGGCGCTGGATCTGGAAGATGCTGACTTTGCCGCCAGGGTGGCAGCAGCTGAAGGCACGATGGTGGGCGATATCCAGTTCGACGGCTTCGAGAATCAGGCAGACGTGCTGGTCAACACCCGTCTGGCCGCCGATATAGCAGGCGCCACAACAATGGACCGCCCGGAGTGGGGCGCGATTGACCCGAACACCGGCGAGGTCTACTTCACACTGACCAACAACAGTAATCGTGGCAAAGACGGGTTTGACGACGTGAATGCGGCGAACCCCATTGTTGAGAACGCTACGGGGCATATTATCCGCTGGACGGAGGCCGGCAACGATCATGCGGCGACCAGTTTTGACTGGGACATCTTCGTGTTCCCCGGAGAACAGGGAACCGAAACCGTGGTTGACGGGGAAGCTGTGGTGACGCTGGACGATACCAATATCTTCAACAGTCCCGACGGCCTCTGGTTTGATGACAACGGACGCCTGTGGATCCAGACCGATGGCAGTGACGCCGCACCGTACCAGAACAACATGATGTTGGCGGCCAATCCGGTTACCCGTGAAATCAAGCGGTTCTTTGTAGGGCCTCAGGGGTGTGAGGTGACCGGCGTGGTATCGACACCGGATGTGAAAACCATGTTCGTCAATATCCAGCACCCGGACGGCAACTGGCCGAACGCGGCGGAGGCTCGTCCGAGAGACGCAACCGTGATCGTAACGAGAGATAACGGAGGTGTTATCGGCGCCTGATACCGGCTGCCACGCTTTCGCATGAAACCGAACGCAACCCGGATTCTTCTGCCTGGAAGTTTCGGGGTTGCGTTTTTTTTGTTTCAGATTTGTAGCTGCCTGCCGAAAAACAATAACTGCTGCACTAAAGTAGCAGTTATTAACGCGGATCAATTCATTACTCTCTCGGGTAATATCCAATAAAGATGTATTCATTAATAATGATAATAAAGAGGTGGCTATGGGTTTGCTCAGTCGACCTGTTCTGTGGTTGGGGGTATCGGTTGCAGTTGTTGTTGCCATCGTGGCCACACTGGGGGCGTCGTTGATCGGGCTGGACGGCTCGTCCGTTCTGGCGGGCCTGGTCGTCGGGCTGGTGGTGGCCACCGCTTATCTGGTATTGCGGGTATTGGAACCGGTTGAGCGTTCTCTCAGGCAACTGAACACCGGTGAGTTGAGTGCGGATAGCGCTCTGGGTAAACAGTGTGCCGGCATCCTTGCTGAGGCGAAGGCTGGCCGTGCGTTGATTGAGGCGTTAGCTGGAAGCGCCGACAAGAGCGCGATTTCCGCCGCCCAGGTTTCTTTTGCAGCAGATCAGTTAAAAGTTCGCCTGGACCGTCAGGTCACTGAGACTGTCCAGATGGCGGAGTATGCCGGTCAGATTACCGAAAGCGTGCGGGAATCCGCCCAGCAGGCTACCGACGCAGCCACCATGGCCCTGCAGAATCGTCAGGTCAGCACGGAAGGGCGGGAAGCGTTGACATCTGCTATTGACAGCGTGCGAGCGGTGCACGAACAGTCGAGTGAGAACCTGAGGCTGATTCAGGAGCTCAACGAAAAGTCCAATAAGATCCAGGGTGTTACCACTACCATCCAGGGAATTGCTGAACAAACCAACCTGCTGGCTCTGAACGCGGCCATCGAAGCCGCCCGTGCTGGAGACCAGGGCCGGGGGTTCGCTGTTGTTGCTGATGAAGTCAGGCAGCTGGCTGGTCGAACCGCGCAGGCAACGGGTGAGGTGGCTGAAACCCTTCAGGAAATCCGCTCTGACACCTCACTGATTGTCTCGCGGATCGAGGATCTGGCCAAAAGTGTAGAGGCTGGCCTGGCGTCGGTTGAAAGTGTTGGTGAGCGGCTGGACCAGATCCGCGATCAATCGGACCGGGTTCAGCAGCAGGTGGCCCGCATCGCCGAGATTGATCAGAACAACGAACAAAGTCTGCAGCAGGTGTCCGGAGCTATTGAGACCGTACGCGACCAGATCACGGAAAGTGATTCCAGCGTTGCTTCACTTGCTCAGCAGGCCGCGACGCTAATGGAACTGGCGGAAGAGGCGAATGCCGCATTTGCCCTGAACAGTGATGAAAGCTATCACCGGACCTTCTATGATCAGGCGCGGCAGGGGGCAGACCGTATCGGCAAACTCTTCGAGCAGGCAGTCCGTGACGGACAGTTGTCCGAGGGCGATCTCTTTGACAAGAAAAGGGCTCCCGTACCTAATACCGATCCTCAAAAGTATTCAAGCAGTTATGACCGGTATACGGACCAGCAGCTGCCCGCTGTGCAGGAGGCCGTCAAGTCAGCTCATCCGTCCATGGTGTATGCGATTGCCATAGCACCCGATGGTTATGTGCCTACCCATAATCGCGATTTTGCCCATGCCCCGACAGGCGACCCGGAAGTGGATCTCATGAAGAGCCGCAGCAAGCGGCTGTTCAACGACCGTACCGGCGCACGTTGTGGCAGCCATACCCAGAGTATGCTGTTGCAGACCTATCGGCGCGATACCGGGGAAATCATGCATGACCTGTCGGTGCCGGTTTATGTGAACGGCAAGCACTGGGGCGGTTTCCGCCTGGGTTACAAACCGGAGAGTCACTGAACAGCGCTGCCTTTCAGGACCGGGCGCTGTGATACACTTCCGGTACGCTGTAAAAGGAGAGCCCCTTGTCCGAGCCTGAATACATCCCCGCCGATGAAGACCGTGTGGCCCGCCGCGAGGAGCCGGGTCGCAACCTGGCCGTGCTGGTCTATATCCTCCAGGCGTTATCGTTTTTTGTCGGAGGTATCACCGGCCTTGCCGGTGTTATCATCAATTACGTCAAGCTCAATGATGTCAGGGATACCTGGATTGAGCCCCATTTTCGCTGGCAGATCCGAACCTTCTGGATCGGGCTGCTATGGACCGTTGTCGGCATTGTCACCACGCCGCTTATCATTGGCTGGTTTGTGCTACTGGGTATATCCATCTGGATAATCTACCGCATTGTAAAGGGCGCTCTGGCCCTGAATGACGGCAAGTCGCCGTTGTGAACCTGCGGTGATTCAATCCGCGGTCACTTCCTGTAGTCGCAAGGCACTGAGCATGCCCGCCAGTCCCATGAGCCCCAGAACAAGAATCACCGCCACGTTGGACACCATTGATACCAGCGCAGTGAGGCCGCCGGTCAGCAACAGCAGGCAGCCGATAACGGTGTTGCTTACGGCTGTATAATCTGTCCGTTTATTGCCTCCTGCCATATCCACCAGATAGGTTTTTCTGCCCAGCCTGACACCGGCGTGGGCAATGCTCAGTACGAAAAAAGCACCAGGGTAGAACCACACGCTGCCCAGGTCGGTTCCGGCAACCACCGCCGTAATACCCACTATCAGGCACACGCCGCTGGCCATGGCGCCGCCGCGAATCATAACCTTACGGCTAGATGTATCGGCCATCCAGCCCCAGACGCTCGCACTGACCGAACTGGCCAGGCTGCTTGCCAGCAAAAACACTCCCAGCAGCCATCCATTGTCGGTGTTCTTTTGGGCAAGCACGACGAAATAGGGTGACGCCAGTGCCGAACACAGCAGCAAGGCGCGGGTGATCACGAAGTGGCGGAACAGAGCATCATCCCGCAACAGGGAAAGGCTTTTTACCGCCTCCCGCAGCGCATTGCCTCCGCCGCCGGTTTCGCCTTCATACTCGTCTACCGACGCAAACAGAAGACCTGCGACGATCCACAGGCCCGCGGCCAGCAACAGCAACAGCGTGTAGAAGAGCACGCCGGGCTCTCCACGATCCCAGAACAATACCACTGTCAAAACCACAGTTGCCGAACCACCTATGGTGGAGGCAAGACCGGCCAGCCTGCCCCTGCGTTTTTTCGGTATGCATTTGCCCTGCACGTCTTTCATCGATATGGAGCAGAAGCCGCGGGCAAGAGAGAACAGCACCAGCGCGCCCAACACGCCCCAACCGGCAGCGTAGCCCTCCAAAAACCAGACACTTGCGGCCATGGCGAGAACACTGGCTGACTGACCGAAGCTGCCCAGGGTCCAGAACCATTTGCGCACCGGCTTTCGCCTTACCCACGCACCGATGACCATCTGGGGGACCATCGAACCGGATTCCCGGATGGGCACCAGCCAGGCCACCAGTGCAGGCGCACCGATCGCACTCAGCAGCCATGCCAGCACTGTCTTGGGGCTGATCAGCAGATCCCCCAGCTTGGTCAGTACATTACTGCCGAGGATCAGGAAAAAGTTACGGGGTACCTCCCGGCAGGCTTCGTCGGGAATATCGGTGCAGACACGAGCGTCTTCCTCGTTGGCGATCAGGTTGTACAGGCGATCGGCAGTGTCAGTTTTCGGATTTTGCAAATCGGTGTCCTCACGAAAAACAGGGCTAAAGGATATCAGTCAGGAACAGGTTCTCAAGTGTTGCCTGCTGTGTTTCTGTGATGCCTAATAAGCGTCGATCAACCGGGAGCCCTTATAATGCTGAGTTACCTCCACGCTTTCCACGCTGGTAATTTTGCCGATATCCAGAAACATTCAGCGTTGGTGCTGGTCTTGCGAATGATGCAGGCCAAGCCGTCCGCCATTGCCTGCTTCGATACCCACGCAGGCAGTGCGAGCTATGATCTTGCGGGTGAAAGGGCGCTGAAAACCGGTGAGGCACGTGCCGGAGTCCAGAAGATCTGGCGCTGCAGGGAACAGTTGCAGTCGGAAGACTGGCTCCCCATTGTGGGCGAGTTGACAGCGGGAGCCAGGCCAGGTGGTACAATCGGGCGGTATCCCGGGTCACCCCAATGGTATCACCGTTATCTCCGGGAGCAGGACAGCCTGACCGCCTTTGAGCTGCACCCGGCCGAAGGTCAAACCCTGTCTCAGTGGGCTGCGGGCCGCTCCGGTGTGAGAGTCTGGCAGGAGGATGGCCTGAAAGGGCTGCTTCGTCATCTGCCGCCCAGGCAACCAAGGCTTCTGGTGCTCACGGATCCTTCCTACGAAGTAAAAAGCGAGTATGAAGCTGTGGCAGACACCCTGACGCGAGCCTGGCAAAAATGTCGCCACGGAGTTTTCCTGATCTGGTATCCGATTCTGGCAGGGAGTCCCCACGAAAGACTTAAAAATGCACTATCCGCTGGGCCGGTGCGTAAAGTGCTTTGCAGTGAAACAAGGCTGAACCAGCCTCCGGAGCGTGGTATGTCGGGCTCCGGGATGCTGGTAATCAATCCGCCCTGGGGGTTTGATGCCAGGTTTGCGGCGATGATGGAAGCAGTGGCCGCCAGGCAATGTCTCGATGTTACCCCGACCATGAACTGGCTGGTGCCTGAGTAAAGCGATGCACCTGTAGGGTCAGGTAGCAGGGACTTCAGACTCGGCCTTGTCGACCATTTCCGTGACACGCTCCAGAATTGCTTTGCCCCGCTCCCCTGCCATGCGGGTATAGGTTTCCCGAACCGGCAGGCTGGCTTTGCGGAAACGGTCCCGTTCCTCTTCAGTCAGTTCAATGACGCGAATACCGCTGTTCCGACGAATGGTATCAAGGCGGCTGGCATTGAGTTCCGCCTGTACCTCCCAGGCAAGAGGTGCGACCTCGTTCAGGGCATCTTGCAACCAGCGCTTCTGATCGTCGGGGAGGGATCGGAACCAGTCCCTGTTCGAAACCACGGAGGTGACGAACTGGGCTGGCCTGGCAAATGTCATGGTACTCTGGACCTCATAAAACCCCATTTCTTCGATTGCGAAAACCGGGTTGGCCTGTCCTTCTATACGGCGTAACTGCAGGTCACTGTAGACCTGGGAGTAGGGCGCCGGGGTGGGTGTTGCCCCATACGCCTTGTAGGCTTCCGCTGAAATCTTCGAAGCCATGGTGCGGAATGCGAGGCCGTCGAAATCGGCAGGTTCTCTCAGGGGCTTGTTTGCAGTCCAGACCATCCAGCCTTCGGGTACGAAGCCGTGGAGCTCGAGGTTCTGTTCGGCGTAAGGCTTGCTGAATGCCTGAATCAGCTCGTCACTGGCCAGAATGTTCCGGTTAACATGTTCGTCGTCCGACAGCAGGAAGTGGAGTGTGAAAACACCGGTTTCCGGAACCACATCGGCGAGATGTCCCGGCGATGCAAAGGCAAGGTGGACAGAACCCTCGCGGGCCAGATCCGTCAACTGGAGGGAGGTTCCGATCGAGCCGTAGGGGAAGATGTCGATAAGGATATTGCCGTCCGAAATGCTTTCAATGCGCTCTTTCAATTCCAGGGCGTAGTGATGCTGGACGCTGCCCTCAATCTCCTCCAGGGCGAACCGCCAGGTGACCGGGTAGGTGGGCTTCTCTCCGGCGTCGTCACTGGCTGCGGTTGGGGATGGGCTGTCCGAACAGCCTGCCAATAGCAGGATAACCATCGCAAACAATGGGGTTCGCCAATGGCAAAATCGTCGCATGTCCTGTCTCCGGCCGTTATCAACTTATCCCTGGAAGCAAGGTACCACAATAAGCCGGCGCAGTGGTTGTCCCTCCATTGATCGGCCGCAATCAAAAAAGCCCCGCAACTGCGGGGCCCATAAACGGTACGATCACAGGGCGTTGTTTACATCAGCGCGTCTACACGATTCCTTACCTGTGGCTCGCTGTTGTAAGCCGTAGCGATTGAGTTGTAGGTGGGAATATCCATACCGGCATCCTCAATCACGGTTACCATCTCATCGTTGGCTTCCATCTGAAGTTCCTGGGCTTTCTGCTGGGAGTCGGCAGCCTCAATTTTCTCCATGTACTCGTCACGGATGTCGTTGATACCCTCCTGGGCTTCGACAAACTGCTTCAGTTCCTGATCGGAGAAATTCGTATTCTGGGTGCCTGCAGCAGCCGGGTCGCTGTAGCCGCCGTCAGTATCGGCTGCTTCCGGGCTTTGCTGGTTTTCCTGTGCAATGGCCGGGCCAGCAGCAAGCAGGGCCAGGGATGCGGTCAGTGAAACGAGAAGCTTGTTCATAACTTTCTCCTTTTGCAGTGATTGGATTGTCTGCATGTCTCACAGACAATTCTGTCGAACCTTGAGCGGTTCTGGATGACTGTGATTACTCCTAATCAAGCCCTGTGCCAGTTTTCTGAATTGAAATTAAATCCCTTAATATCAATATCTTGGTAAAAATTTCAGGTTACTGGTGGGTAATCTCGGTTGTGGCCAAATGTCACATGTGGCATAGGTGTGTGACACTTTGTCGGAGTTCCTCATGAAAAGGCCTGTGCTCACTGCACAAAAAATGTTCCGTTCGCTGCGACTGACTCTGGTGCTGAGTATTGTCGTTCCGTTGATGGTGTTCAGCGGCGTTGCCATCTACTTGGGGCTTGGTGCTGTCGAAGAAAATCTCAATGACCGTCTGAGGGAAGATCTGGAGCTGGTAGCCCGGGCTGTAAGCGGTCCTCTTTCACAGGCCATGTCTGACGGCGATGAAATCGTCATGGGTGAATCACTGAAATCGATTTTCCGGATTGGCCGCGTGTTCGGGGCCTCGGTTTTTGATGAGGATGGTCAGCAGGTGGCGAGCCTGGGGGTTGCCGACTCGGATGTCACCCGCAGTGACAGTGCAGAGCGGGTTATTGCCAGCGGTAAAGTTGGGGGCGCCTTTCGTCGGGTTGACGGTGTTTCCGTTTTCTCCCAGTTCACGCCGTTGATTGCCGCCGATGGCCGAATCCAGGGGCTGCTGCAGGTGACCCGTAAACGTAGCGATTTCCACGAGCTGGTGGCGTCCAGTCGTGTCTGGGCCGTTACCATCTGGTCGATGGTATCGCTGATGGTCATCTTCGTTGTGGTCCTTGGGCACTATGGCGCGGTGGGACGCCATGTCAGCCGACTGCTGGGAATCATGGAACGAATGGCGCCCGGCCGATGGAAGGTTGATGAAGAGCCTGCTGGCCCACGGGAACTGCGCGAGATTCACGAAGGCCTGCGTAATATGGGCGAGCGCATGATGAATGCGGAAACCGAAATACGGGAGAGCGTGGCACGTGAAAGGGAGCTGGCGGAGCAACTGGAATATCAGGAAAAGGTTGCAATGATTGGCCGCGTGGCCGGCGGTGTTGCCCATGAGCTTGGGGCTCCCCTGAGTGTTATCCAGGGTCGCGCGAATATACTCGGGCGGGGGGAGATGGCAGATGGCGACCGGCGGCACCTGAAAGACATAGAACGTCAGGTTGAGCGCATGACACTGATTATCCAGCAATTGCTGGATTGTTTCCGCCACGTCCCCGACTCTCGTCGCAAGACTGATCTGGTGGCAACCGTAAAGGAGCTGCTGGACCGAATCCGTGAAGAGCCCAGGTGCCAGGGTGTGGAGATCCGGTCGGAGATACCCCAGGGCCCGGCAGACATTCTGGCAGAGCCGACCCGCCTCCAGATGGCATGTGTGAATATCATCCGTAATGCCTGCCAGGCGGCCCGCTCAATGGTGACTGTGACACTTGCCAGGCACGACGGACAGTGGGAGTTACGGGTGGATGATGATGGCCCTGGAATAGAGGAAGCCATGCGAGACCGGATATTTGAACCCTTCTTCAGTACCCGTGCCGCGGGTGAGGGGACCGGGCTGGGACTTGCCGTGGTAGGCAGTGTGCTCAAGGAGCACGGCGGTCGGATTGAGGTTGGCGCGAACCCGTCAGGGGGTTGCCGGATGTCTACTTTCTGGCCGGACTACCCGCAGGATGAGTCTCATAAGGAGGTCAGTCATGACCAGTAATCCGTCGTCAATCCTGCTGGTGGAAGATGACGCCAGTTTGAGAACACTTCTGGCAGAAGAGCTCGAGGTGGATGGCTACCGCGTTACCTGTGCAGGAACCGCCGAAGAAGGACGCCGGCGTGCACTGGAGTCAGATGCCGGCCTGATTGTCTCTGATCTACGGCTTCCTGATGGTGACGGGCTGTCGATACTCCGTCAACTGCAGGCGGAGGGCAGATCAGTACCCTTTATCATCATTACCGCCTTTGGCACCGTGGATCAGGCCGTCGAGGCACTCAAGGCCGGTGCCGATGACTTTCTCACCAAACCGCTATCGACCGATCATCTAAGGCTGAAAATCAAGCGGTTGCTGGCCCATGCCGCCATCACCAGCGAACTCGCCCGTTACAAATCGCAGTCGCCGGAAGACACATCGCTCGGTCTTGTGGGTGAAAGCCGGGCAATGATGCAACTGAGGAGCGATATCAGGCAGGTGGCCAGAAGCCAGGCTGCCGTTCTGGTCAGTGGGGAAAGCGGAACAGGTAAGGAGCTGGTTGCCCGCGCTATCCACGCAGAGAGTGAGCGCAGAGACCGCCCGTTTATTCCGGTGAACTGCGCGGGCATTCCTCACGAGTTGATGGAAAGCGAATTCTTCGGCCATGAAGCGGGTGCCTTTACGGGAGCCCGGTCATCACGGCCGGGCCTGTTTTCAGAAGCGGACGGTGGCACGCTGCTTCTGGACGAGATCGGTGAAATGCCCCTGGCATTGCAGGCAAAATTATTGCGCGTCCTGCAGGAGGGCACCATCAAGCCGGTGGGCGCCGACCAGGAACAGAGAGTCGATGTGCGCATCGTTGCAGCAACTCACCAGGATCTGATCAAGGCAGTGGAGGAGGGCAATTTCCGGGAAGATCTGTATTACCGGCTGGAAACGCTGACCCTGATGGTACCGCCGCTCAGAGAGCGCGGAGACGACGTGGATCTTCTTGGCATGCACTTTCTGAGGGAGTCCGCAAAACGACACAATCGGGGCTTCCTGCAACTGAGCGAGGTGGCCTCACAGATCCTCTCCGATTACCCGTTTCCCGGCAACGTCCGGGAACTTGGCAGTGCCATTGAGCGGGCAGTGACCTTTTGCGATGGCGATACAATTCTGCCAGAGCATCTTCCTGTCAGGATACGCAAACGGCAGACTGACACGCCTGACGCGAGGCCGGGGCTGCCCGCGGGAAACCTGGCAGACTGGCCCACCCTGGATCAGGTTCATCAGGACTATGTCAGGCGTGTTATCAATGCCGTAGACGGCAACAAACGCCGGGCGGCACAGATACTGGGGGTTAACCGCCGCACCCTTTACCGCTGGCTGGATAGTGAAAAGGATGAGGCCAATGACTAACCAGAAACAGGCCATGCTCTATGGCCTGGGCACGGTTCTGCTCTGGTCCACCGTAGCGACTGCTTTCAAGCTGTCATTGCGGGAGCTGACTCCGATACAGATGCTGGCTGTCGCCTGTGTCGCTTCGGTGCTGGTTATGGCACTGGTGCTGCTGGTGCAGAGGCGCTGGCATCTGGTTTTCCGGTTGAGTAAACGCCAGTACCTGCAGTCCATTGGCATGGGGCTGATTAACCCCTGCTTATACTACTTCCTGCTTTTCGGCGCCTTTGACCGGCTCCCTGCCCAGGAGGCACAACCCCTTAACTACACATGGGCACTTGTGCTGGCGTACCTCTCGGTGCCTTTTCTCGGGCAGCGGCTGAGGAGGGCGGATATTATTGCAGGGTTGATCTGTTACAGCGGCGTGGTTGTGATTGCAACTCGTGGTGACGTTCTCTCACTCACGTTCTCCGACCCTCTCGGCGTGGCATATGCCATGGGCAGTACTCTGGTGTGGGCGTCCTACTGGATTATCGCCACTCGCGATACCCGGGACCCGGTGGTGGGTCTGTTTCTGAACTTTCTGTGTGGCCTGCCGGTGATTCTGGTGATCTGTGCCATCACCGACGGTTTCGACGTCAGTCTGGATACCGGGCTTTACGCCGCTCTTTATGTCGGTGTTTTCGAGATGGGAGTTGCCTTCGTTCTCTGGTCCTACGCCATGAAAAAAGCTGAAAATACCGCACGGGTGAGTAACCTGATTTTCATTTCCCCGTTTCTGTCTCTGGTGTTTATCTATTTTATTCTCGGCGAAATCATTCTGCCGTCCACCTACATAGGCCTGGTACTGATTGTGGCCGGATTATGGATTCAGCAACGCAAAGCCAGGGATAAAATGGTCAGGGCATCGTCCGTATGAGCCAGTGGTTTATCTATATGGTGCGAACGGCCAGGGGGGCTTTGTACACGGGCATCACAACGGATGTGCCCCGTCGTTTTTCCGAACATCAGGCCGGTGCCCCGAAGGGAGCCAGAAGCCTGCGGGGCAAGGGTCCCCTTGAGCTGGTGTTTTTCGCCGAGACGAGTGACAGGGCAACCGCCTCCAGGCTTGAGTGGCAGATAAAGCGCTGGCCGCGTGGTCAGAAAGAGGCACTGATTCGGGGCGAGCTATCATTGCCTGAAATGCCCGGGTGAAGGACCAGGCTGCCCCGCCATTAACCGGGCAGGTGTCGCCGGATAAACTGGCCTGCTGTTCCCAGTGCTTCGGTTGCCCGGTCCAGCTGGCCGGCGTGTACCTGGAACACATGCCAGAGACTGTTGTAGATTTCCAGGCGGGTTTCAACGCTGTCCCGGTTGGCCGCCTCTGCCAGGCGCTGGGCGTCGTTGAGCAGGATTTCCTGGCTGCCCACCTGGATCAGCAGGGGTGGTAAGCCAGACAAATCCCCGTATACCGGGGACACGTAAGGGGTAGCCACCGGCTCGCTGCCACAATACAGCCGCGCGGCTTTGTCGATCCAGGCTCTCTGCAGGACCGGCTCGCATTCGGGGGCGTACAGGTGTGCATTGGAAAGATCGGTCCATGGCGACATAACCACCACTGACGAGGGCAGCGGCAGTCCCCTGTCACGCAGGCGCATTGCCAGTGCGATAGCGAGCCCACCACCGGCGGAGTCGCCCGCCAAGCTGAGTGACGCTGGCGGATGGCCCTCATCAAGCAGAGCCAGATAAACGGATTCCGCGTCATCCAGGGCTGCCGGGTAAGGGTGTTCCGGGGCCAGCCGGTAGTCAGGTACGATCACCATTGTGCCACTGGCCCTGGCCAGGTGGCCGGTAATTCCGCGGTGGGTTCGCGGGGAACCGATGATATAACCACCGCCATGGAAATACAGCACGACTCCATCCGGGTTGTCACTGTGGCAGACCCGCGTCATGGCAATTCCCTCGGCCTCAATGTCCTCAAAGCGAGTGCCGCGAGGAGGGATCGAGGTCAGGTAGGCCTTGCTCACCAGGCTGCGCTGAATGCCTACCGGAACGGCCGGATGCAGCAAAGGCCGGACCAGGCGGCGCATGGTCTGGCGCAGTCCGGTTTCCAGGGCAGTTTGTATCATTGTTCACTCCGGGGCTGAATGGTTCTGGAATAACGTAGGCGGATGCGACCGCTGCGGCAATGGCCATGGTGCCACCGCTTTAACAGCCGCAAAAGTGTCTTGGTGTGCTAACCTAACGGCTTAGCATCTGGCGGCCAGGCTGGCATTTTTGTACCTATTTGATAACAGGCGTTTAACTCTACGTGTACTGGAAAACAGATACCATAGAAATTCCGAACTGGAACAGGTCATCGTTACTGGACAGGCTGGAGCCATTTGATCCCGAGCGCCGGGAAGCGCTTGGCGAGGATATGACTGCTTACTGCCGATTCTACGGCCTGGATCTCTGGGTGGAGCATCCGGATGTTTCCTACCATCAGGGCTATGTCCTGGCGGACAGGCATCAGGTTATGGTGCACTATTTCCGGCTACCTGATAAAAGCCAGCCCAAAGGCACAGTGTTCGTGCTCCATGGTTACTTTGATCACGTGGGGCTGTACAGCCAGCTGATTGACCGCTGCCTGGGCGCAGGATTTGATGTGCTGGCCTACGATCAGCCGGGCCACGGACTGTCGAGCGGAACGCCGGCAGCGATTGGCAGCTTCCTTGAGTACCAGGCGGTGCTGACGGATGTGATGGCCAATGTGAGAGGCAAGGTGAGGGCGCCGTGGTACGCCGTGGGGCAGAGCACCGGCGGCGCCATCCTGATTGATTATCTGCTGACCAATCACCATACGGCCGAAACCTCCGACTTCCGGCGCGTGGTGTTGCTGGCTCCGCTGATACGCCCGATGGGGTGGCTGGGAGCAAAGGTGCTCCACAGTCTGGTCAAACCGTTTGTTTCACGATGGGCCCGTGTGTTTGGCGCCAATAGTGGAAACTCCCGTTTTCTGACGTTCCTGAAGGAGTATGATCCGCTCCAGGCGAGGGCCGTACACGTGGACTGGGTATCGGCGCTGAGACAGTGGGTGCCCCATATCGAGTCCGCCCGCCCCGTCGATTTTCCGGTGACGGTGGTTCAGGGGGAGAAAGACCTGACCGTCGACTGGCAGCACAATCTGCGGATTATCCGCAATAAATTTGCCGCGGTTAAGGAACTCCGTATCCCCGACGGTCGTCATCATTTAGTGAATGAAGCCCAGGATTTGCAGGCAACGGTATTCAACACCATTGTGGATACCTTTGAAGGCGACCATGACAGCTTCCTTTCGGAAGCCTGTTAGGGAAAACAAAGGGCGCGGACTTGCCGCACTCAGTAATACACAGGAAAGACTCTGGAGAATGCCGTGAAGAAAACAATTGTTGCTTTTGCTGTCGCCACTGTTGGTTTGGGCGGCTGTATGACATACGACCCCTACACCGGGGAAGAGAAAACGTCGAACGCTACCAAGGGCAGTATCATTGGTGCCATTGGCGGCGCGGCCGTGGGCGCGGCAACCTCCAGCAGCAGTGACCGGGGCAAGGGTGCATTGATTGGCGCCGCATCCGGCGCCGCGGTTGGCGGTGGTATCGGCTACTACATGGACAAGCAAGAAGCCGAGTTGCGCCGTAAACTGGAAGGTTCCGGCGTTCGCGTGGTGCGTAACGGCGACGAAATAGAACTGGTCATGCCGGGTAACATCACCTTTGATGTAGACCAGTCCACCATCAAGCCGTCTTTCAGTAACACTCTGGAATCCGTCGCGCTTGTACTGAAGGAATTCGACAAGACCATCATCCAGATCGAAGGCCACACCGACAGCACCGGCTCCAGGGACTACAACCAGTTGCTGAGTGAGCGCCGTGCAAGCTCAGTGCGGGATTTCCTGCTCAACCAGGGCATAGAGCCCAAGCGCACACGGGCAGTAGGTTATGGACCGCGTTATCCCATTGCGTCCAATGACACCGCGTCTGGCCGTGAGCAGAACCGCCGCGTTGAGCTGACACTGGTGCCGATGCAGTAACGGCATGCAGTGACATTGAGAGGCTCCGGACGACCTTTTGTCTGGAGCCGTTCCATCCCTTGCAGAATCCCCTTCTGAAGTTGTCACCTCGATTCGCTATCTAGTTTTTGCCGCCAGGCAACCACTCATCAATCCGCGCCTTCAGGTCGTTCAACTGATCTTCTCCGGAATCCCGAATCTCCGAGATCTTCCTGCGAGCTTCCTCAACCCGGTTTTCCAGGGTCTGAATGCGCTCGGAGAAGTCTTTCTGTATTTCAGCTTCCGCCTGATCATCTTCGGCCTTTGCCATCCTCTCTTCCGCATCCGCCTGCAAGCTTTGTATCTGCTTGCTCCAGTATTCGGTCTGGGTTTCCAGTTTTTTCTGCAATGACTCCTTCAGTGACATGAGATGCTCCCTGGAGTGAATGTGCTACGACTGTTAAAGCGTTCATTTCCATCATGGCTGCATCTGGAGACATCTCAAGGGTAAAATCCTCAAAATTACTTCAAAAGGCGATCAGCCCCGGGACTTGGCCTGATTGGCCATAAAAAAGCCGGGACTTTTCAGCCCCGGCTTTCTGTCATGCGGTACGTGCCTTAATCAGAACAGTACCCGGCAGCGGATGGTGCCTTTTACTTTCAACAGCTTTTCCAGCGCCAGCTCGCCGTATTCCTTGTCGACGTCGATCACCACATAACCGATATCTTCCTTGGTTTGCAGGTACTGGCCGCAGATGTTGATCCCGTTTTCCGAGAACACCTGGTTGATTTCCGACATCACGCCTGGCACGTTCTCGTGGATATGCAGCAGACGATGCTGGTTCGGGTGCGAGGGTAACGCCACTTCCGGGAAGTTCACGGAGGAAACAGAGGTGCCGTTGTCGCTGTACATGGCCAGCTTCTCTGCCACTTCGCGCCCAATATTCTCCTGGGCCTCGATGGTGGAGCCTCCGACGTGCGGGGTCAGGATGACGTTATCGAACTCCCGCAGCGGGGAGATAAACTCTTCGTCGTTGGACTTGGGTTCAACCGGGAACACGTCGATAGCCGCGCCGAGAAGTTTGCCGCTTCCAAGAGCATCCGCCAGGGCGTCGATATCAACCACAGTGCCCCGGGAGGCGTTCATCAGGATACTGCCAGGCTTCATCTGGGCGAACTGCTCGGCCTTGAACATGTACTTGGTGGCCGGCGTTTCCGGTACGTGCAGGCTGACCACGTCACAGGTGTTCAGCAGCTCCTGCATGGTACCGACCTGGGTGGCGTTGCCGATGGAGAGCTTCGATACCACATCGTAAAAGTAGACATCCATGCCCAGGCCTTCCGCCAGCACACTGAACTGGGTACCGATGTTGCCGTAACCGATGATGCCGAGCTTCTTGCCACGGATTTCATAGCTGTCTTTGGCCGACTTCAGCCACTCGCCGCGATGCGCCTTGGCATTTTTCTCCGGCACGCCGCGAAGCAGAAGAATGGCTTGGGCAAGAACCAGTTCCGCCACACTGCGCGTATTGGAAAAGGGTGCGTTGAAAACAGCAATGCCGCGACGGGTTGCGGCCTGAAGGTTAACCTGATTGGTGCCGATGCAGAAGCAGCCCACCGCCACCAGTTTCTGGGCGGCCTCGAATACCTTCTCGGTCAGCTGGGTGCGTGAGCGGATACCCACAAAATGAGCGTCAGCGATTTTTTCAATCAGCTCATCTTCGGCCAGCGAGTGAGTCAGATACTCGATATTCGTATAACCTGCGGCATTCAGCGTATCAATGGCCGACTGGTGCACGCCTTCGAGCAGCAGTATGCGGATTTTGCTCTTTTCAAGAGACGTATTTGACATGGGCTTGCTTCCGAACCTTTCGTCACGTGAAATGACCCGCGAGCACCGCTGTTGGCGGGCGGGCTCACAGAACAGGGGCGGTATGATACCATAAACAGAGATTTTCACAGCGCGTCAGGTTACCTGAATCAACTTCGCCTGCTGGCGCCCTGACTAACCTTTGCGAGACCGGACTACCCATGAACTCTGAACAGATCGTTGCCTCCCTTCGCGCCCTGATGGAAACGGGCCCAGCACCCGGGAAAGTGCTGACCGACCCGGCCGACCTGGAAAACTACGGCAAGGACTGGACCAGGATCTATCCGCCCAAACCGGTGGCTATCGTACTGCCAAAAACCACCGAGCAGGTGCAGGTACTGGTAAAGTTCGCCAATGAAAATCAGGTAGCACTGGTTCCTTCGGGCGGACGTACGGGCCTGAGTGCCGGCGCCGTCGCCGCCAATGGTGAGGTTGTGGTGGCGTTTGACAACATGAACCAGATCCTGGATTTCAGCGCCAGTGACCGCACCGTTAAATGCCAGGCAGGCGTGGTGACTGAGCAGCTTCAGAATTTTGCGGAAGAAAACGGCCTTTATTACCCGGTGGATTTTGCCTCTGCCGGTTCCAGCCAGCTTGGCGGTAACCTGTCCACCAATGCCGGCGGTATCAAAGTGATCCGCTACGGCATGAGCCGGGACTGGGTCGCCGGCCTCAAGGTCGTCACCGGCAAGGGCGATATTCTCGACCTGAACAAGGATCTCGAGAAGAACAATACCGGGTATGACCTGCGCCACCTGTTTATTGGTGCTGAAGGGACCCTGGGGTTCATTACCGAGGCCACCATGAAGCTGTCGCGCAAGCCGGACAACCTGACGGTTCTGGTGCTGGGTCTGAACGACCTCACCAACACCATGGATGTGCTGCAGACCTTCCAGAAGCAGATTGATCTGACCGCTTATGAGTTCTTTTCCCACCAGGCCATGGGGCATGTCCTGGCCCACGGCCAGGTGCAGGCCCCCTTCGATACCGAAGCACCCTATTATGCGCTGCTGGAGTTCGAGGCGGTGTCTGATCAGGTGATGGACGACGCGATGACACTGTTCGAGCAGTGCGTCGAGAACGGCTGGGTGCTGGACGGGGTGATCAGCCAGAACGAAACCCAGGCTCAGAACCTTTGGCAACTGCGGGAACGCATTTCCGAGTCCATTGCGCCGCGTACGCCGTATAAGAATGATATTTCCGTGGTGGTTTCCCGCGTACCGGGCTTCCTGGAGGAAATTGATGCCGTAGTGGCAGAGCACTATCCGGATTTTGAAATCATCTGGTTCGGCCACATCGGCGATGGCAACCTGCATCTGAATATCCTCAAGCCGGAAGACATGGCCAGGGAGGATTTCTTCGAGAAGTGCCAGCAGGTGAACAAATGGGTCTTCGAGATTGTCGAGCGCTATCAGGGCAGCGTATCTGCCGAACATGGCGTTGGCATGACCAAGAAAGCGTATCTGGAGTACACCCGCAGCGCCGCTGAAATTGACTACCTGAGGGGCATCAAGCAGGTCTTCGATCCCAACCGGGTGATGAATCCCGGCAAGATCTTCGACTGACGGTGCCCAGGCGGTGAGGGTGGTTCCCGGGAGTAACCGCAATGGTAGAACAGCTTTCCCGAGATGAAGGCGACTGTTTTCTCCTGACCCCCAACCAGTCCATGACGTGGAAGGGAAACATCCGCGTCTGGCTGGCCGCTGTCTTCCTTCAACTGATGATCTCTACCGGAATGGTCCTGGCAGGGGCATGGCCGGTGTTGCCATTTGCCGGCCTGGAACTGACAGCGCTGGCAGCCGGGTTTTACTACACCTCCCGCAAATGCCAGAAACGGGAAGTGCTCACCTTCTCCCCGGAGCTGATCCGGCTTGAAAAAGGTCTTACCCGCAAGGAAAAAGAGTGGAAACTGCCTCGTCGCCATACCCGCGTGTGGCAGGATGTGCCCCGCCACCCCTGGACACCCCCCAAGCTGCACCTGCAGTTCCGGGGAGAGCAAATTTGCCTCGCGCCTTTCCTGAATATTGATGACACAGAAGAATTGGTTGCTATCCTTGAAAAGCATGGGCTCAGAGTGGAAAAACGGCGCAGGCCCGAGAAGCTCTGGTTCTGAAGTATCCATCCACAGGAAGACCAGAAGTGGTGCTTTATGAAAGATCACATTGTGGTTCTGACCGGTGCGGGCATGAGTGCCGAAAGCGGCCTCTCCACGTTCCGCGATAATGGCGGGCTTTGGGAGCAGCACAGCGTTTATGACGTTGCTACCCCGGAGGCGTTTACCCGGAACCAGGAACTGGTGTTGCGTTTTTACAATGAGCGCCGCCGGCAACTGGAGTCGGCACAACCTAATGAAGCCCATCGCCTGTTGGCGGAGCTGGAGCGACACTACCGGGTCACCATTATCACCCAGAATGTGGACAACCTGCACGAGCGGGGCGGCTCGAGCAATGTCATCCACCTGCACGGGGAACTCACCAAAGCCCGCAGTTCAAAGTATCCCGAACTGGTCTACGATATCGGCTTCCGGGATATCCAGTCCGGTGACACCTGCGAACGCGGTGCCCAGCTTCGGCCGCATATCGTGTGGTTTGGCGAAGAGGTGCCGATGATTGAGGTCGCAGCAGAGATAGTGTCCACCGCCGATTACCTGCTGATCGTGGGCACATCCCTGCAGGTCTATCCCGCCGCAGGCCTGGTGGACCTGGTGGATTTCGATGTGCCGGTGACGGTGATTGACCCCGGTGAGACTGCGCACCTCACCAGGGCGAGGGTTATTCGCAAGGGGGCCTGCGAGGGCGTATCCCAGTGGGTGGCCGGACTTGGATGCCGCTGATTCCCGGCAGTGATCGCCCGAAACTCCGCTACAATTCAATGACGCTCGTGCGAGCGTGCCCTCTGCTGTCTTAAAGGGCCAACCGGGTCTGGTATCAGGGAGTTGATTACGATGAGCATCGTAAAGGAGTTCAAGGAGTTTGCAGTCAAGGGTAACGTCATGGATATGGCGGTGGGGATTATCATCGGTGTCGCATTTGGCAAGATTGTGTCGTCGTTTGTTGCCGATGTCATGATGCCACCAATCGGGCTACTTATTGGAGGAGTGGATTTTTCCAACCTCGTTATTACACTCAAAGCCGCCGAGGAAGGTGCGGAGGCAGTTGCACTCCGCTATGGCGTCTTTATTCAGGCCGTTTTCGATTTTGTTATCGTCGCGCTTGCCGTTTTCATCGCCGTGAGGGCACTGAACAGCCTGCGTAAAAAGGAAGCGGAAACCCCGGCCGCTCCGCCTGCTCCTTCAGCGCAGGAGCAGCTATTGATGGAAATCCGGGATTTGCTGAAACAGAAACCCGAGTAGTTTTTTTGCCACTCTGCCGGGCCGGGTGACCACTCAGTCCGGCGTTTGCCGAAGGTATTTTTCCAGCTCTTCCCGAAATGCCGCCTGCACACCCAGCCGCTTCATCATCCAGTAATGCCCGGCAATCATGCGGTCGATGAAGATGCTTTCCACCGGTGGTTTGAAATAATCCAGGTACTTGAACACGGTCGTGGTCTTGGCGGCGACGTCCTTGTGAAGCTCCGAGTCAGCGAAATCATAGGGTGTGTCACTACGGAACGGCTGAATGAGGATGTCCCGCCACATGGCATAGTAGGCTTCGTCCACCGCCGGCTGGGATTCCACGCGAGCGCCCAGGGCAATCAGGTGTTGATCCAGGGCGGCGTAGTCTTCCTCAAGGGCCGAGATGAGGGCGTTGCGATAGGCCTCGACAATCTCCGGCTTCAGTTTTTTCACGCAGCCGAAGTCGTAGAGAATAATGGTGCCGTCCGGCCGGTAGGCGAAGTTGCCGGCGTGGGGGTCGCCATGGATGCACTGGTAGCGGAAAAGCTGGTCCGCCATCATGGTGAAGATGCGGTGGCCGATCAGGTTAACGGTGCCCTGATCGTATTTTTCCGGGGTGACTTCGCTGATATGGTCGCCTTCCACCAGTTCCATGGTGAGCACCCGCCGTGATGAATGGCTTTCGAACACCGTTGGAATAACCACCCAGTCGTCGTTGGCATGGAATGACTGGAAGAGTTCCAGGTTGCGGGCCTCGTTCTCGTAGTCCAGTTCTTCCTTGAGCCGCACCCGGATTTCACCGAACAGCTGATCCACATGTTCCTTGGGCATCCGCAGCAGTCCACCCAGTTTCAGCGCCATTCGCAACTGTTTCAGGTCGCTGTCGCAGGATTCGTCCACCCCCGGGTATTGAACTTTGACGATCACATCGGTGCCGTCATGCAGGCGGGCCCGGTGGACCTGACCAATGGAAGCCGCGGCATAGGGCTTTTCCTGCAGGTACTCGAACAGTTCCGAAACTGGCTTGCCCAGTTCGCTCTCGACCTGGCCGACAATCACCTCGAAGGGCATGGGGGGGGCTTCTTTCTGCAGTCGCTCCAGGGCGTCGGAAAACTCTTTGGGCAGGAGGTCCTGGGTCTGGGAAGCGATTTGCCCGACCTTCATTACCGCGCCTTTAAGCTCGCCCAATGTGTCGACGATCTGGTCCGCCATACGGGTGTAGCTTTCCGAGCGGGCGCCTTCATTGTCTTCCTCACTGCGAAATATCCGGCGCGCACGCTGCCCGGCATATTGCCCGGCCACAGAGGCCGTCATGCCTGCCAGTCTGAAAAATCGTCCGCTGCGGGTGGTAACCGGTTTCTTTGCCATGCCTGATATACGTCCTGTAAAGCCAATGGACCTGAGGTTGATTACAGTATCCTGCGCCCAGACTAGAGCACGGTGGTCTCCACAAACAAGGCATCTTCCAGTTCCAGGGATAATATCTGGCCGGAAACGAGAGGTCCGACGCCCTTTGGCGTGCCGGTGAGGACCACATCGCCGGGCATCAGTGTGAACTGGCTGCTCATATAGGCGATCAGCGGTACGATCGGGTTCAGCATATCCCGGGTGTCGCCGGTTTGCTGGCGCTCCCGGTTGATATCCAGGGTGAAGGTCAGGTGGTCCCGGCGAAGGCGGTCAACGGAAACGAATGGTGACAGAGGGCAGGCGCCGTCAAAGGCTTTCGCTCGCTCCCAGGGCTGCCCTTTTTCCTTGAGCCGGGATTGCACATCCCGAAGGGTCAGGTCCAGGGCCAGGCCGTAGCCGAGAATGGCGCCTTCGGCCTCGCTGGCTGAGGCATTGGTCAGCGGCCGGCCGATCAATACCGCCAGCTCGGTTTCAAAATGGACGTCACCCCGGTCCCTGGGGAAGTCCAGAGGGCGGGTAATGTGCACTGCCGAAGTTGCCGGCTTGATGAAGAGCAGGGGCTCATCCGGTACAGGGTTATTCAGTTCCCGGGCGTGCTCCGCGTAATTGCGGCCAATGCAGACTATCTTGCCCAGCGGCAGGTGAACCGGGGTCCCGTCTTTCCAGTGGTGCTGATAGTCAGGCATGGCTGCTCCCGTAAATATGATGAGGGGAGCTGACGCTCCCTAGTCGCCTTCAAACGAACACACAGTATAAACCTTCAGCCCTTCTTCCTGCAGCTTGCGTGAACCGCCCAGGTCGGGAAGGTCGATCATGGCGGCCACTTCCACAATCTCGGCGCCAATACGGCGGATCAGGCGCGAGGCCGCCAGCATGGTGCCGCCGGTGGCAATCAGGTCATCGACCAGAACCACATTGTCGCCGGGTTTGAAAGCGTCTTTGTGCAGTTCCACAGACGCTGTGCCGTACTCCAGTTCGTAGTCTTCCACCAGGGTGTCGAACGGCAGTTTGCCTTTCTTGCGGACCAGCACCAGCGAGGCATTGAGCTCGTAAGCGAGGGCGGAGCCTATGATGAAACCACGGGCATCCACGGCCGCCACGGCATCGATCTTGTGGCCATGGTATCGGTGTACGAAGGCATCGATCAGCTTGCGGAACGCGGTGCGGTCCTGCAGTACGGTGGTGATATCGCGAAAGGCGACCCCTGGCTTGGGCCAGTCAGGCACCGTGCGAATGGCTTTCTTGATGCTTTCTGCAAAGTAGTCCATAGCGTGTCCGGGCTCTGAAAACGCGGCTTACGCCACGTCCAGGAAAGTGAATTTCAGGATGAAGACGACGGCGATGATCACCACGCTGGCGTTCAGGTCCGACCAGCGGCCACTTAACGCTTTCAGAAGGGCGTAGGTGATGAACCCCAGGGCAATGCCATTGGCGATGGAAAAGGTCAGCGGCATCATCAGTGCGGTCACAACCGCTGGAGCGGCTTCGGTGACATCGTCCCAGTCTATCAGTTTCAACCCACTGGCCATCAGCACTGCAACGTACAGCAGAGCCGGGGCGGTGGCATAGGCCGGTATGATACTGGCAATGGGCGACAGCAGCAGGCACGCCATGAACAGGGCGGCGACAACAACCGCCGTCAGGCCGGTGCGGCCTCCGGCGGTAATGCCGGCGGTGGATTCAATGTAGCTGGTGGTTGTGGATGTCCCCAGGGCAGCGCCGGACATGGTTGCCACGGAATCTGACATCAGCGCGCGACCAAGACGGGGCAGTTTGCCGTTCTTGTCCAGCAACCCGCCGCGTTGGGCCGCGCCAATCAGGGTGCCGGAGGTGTCGAACAGGTCGACGAACAGGAAGGCGAAGATAACGCTGATCATGCCTACATTCAGCGCACCGGCCAGGTCCAGTTGCATGAAGGTGGGCGCCAGGCTGGGAGGTGCTGAAACGAAGCCGTCGTATTCCACCATGCCCAGCGCCATCGCAGCGGCGGTCACGGCGATAATACCAATCATCACCGCACCAGTGATCTGCCGGAATGACAGGGCGCAGATCAGTACGAAACCGCCAAAGAACAGCAGGCTCTCCGCCACCTTGACGTCGCCAAGACCTACCAGGGTTGCAGGGTTATCGATAACGATTCCGGCATTTTTAAGGGCAATGAGGGCCAGAAAAAAACCGATGCCCGCCGAAATACCGAAGCGCAGGGACAGGGGAATGCTGTTGATGATCCATTCCCGGACCCTGAAGAGGCTCAGCAGGAAAAAGATGAAACCGGAGATGAACACCGCCCCCAGTGCCACCTGCCAGCTGTAGCCCATGCTGCCAACGACGGTGAACGAGAAGAACGCATTCAGGCCCATGCCGGGGGCGAGAGCGATCGGGTAGTTGGCCCATAGCCCCATGATCATGGTGCCAATGGTGGCTGCCAGGCAGGTAGCAACAAACACGGCACCGAAGTCCATGCCGGTGGCAGAGAGAATGCTGGGGTTGACCACGATGATATAAGCCATGGTCAGGAAGGTGGTAAAGCCCGCAATCACTTCTTGACGAACAGTGGTGCCATGGGCCTGGAGCTGGAATAGTCGTTCGAGCATGACGGGTGACTGCCTCACAGGATGCTGAATGGGGATTGAAAGAATCGGATTCAGGAGTTGCGTGAAAAAACGGCAATGTTACCGGCTGGAGCCGTCAACGCCAAGGGACGATTCAACATTGGCAGGCTGCTTAACTCTGATGTCTGTCCCGTTGCAGGCGAATATCGAAGCGTACGGCCAGCATACGGGTGATGGTAATGAACAGTAAGCCGGCAGTCAGGGCCAGTGCCTCACTCTCCAGCAGCCACTGGCAGACGAAGTAAAGCCAGCAACCGGCAAAGGAGATAGAGGCGTAAACCTGGTCCTTGCGGAAAATGTAAGGCACTTCATTACAGAGGGTATCGCGCAGTGCACCGCCAAAGGTGCCGGTCATTACGCCCAGTAGCGACGCCACAAACCAGGAATGACCAAGATCCAGCGCAAGCTGGGCACCAAGGATGGAAAAAACGCCCAGGCCAATAGCGTCGGGGAATACAATCCGGGATTCGCGGATGCGTTCGGCGCGGTGCCAGTAGCTGAATATGACCGCCATACCCAGGATCAGAATCGGCTGCTCCTGATGCTGGATCCAGTACAATGGATGGTTGTCCATCATCAGGTCCCGCAGGGTGCCGCCGCCAAGTGCGGTGACAAAACCGATCGTGAATATACCCACCGGATCCATATTCTTGGATCTCGCCACAATCATGCCGGAGATCGCGAAGGCAACCACGCCGATCATTTCAAGCACGTAGATAATATCGAACATGTCTGGCCCTGAGGGAGCAACGAAGGAGAGGTGTCAGCCCGGATACAGTGCGCGCAGGATAGCGGAAAAGGCGGGCGGATTCATCCTGGCAATGGTGTAGGGGCGGAGGCTGCTGAACGGTGATGACGGCGCCCGAATGACAGACCCATACGAACGTCTATGATCCATCTTCTACGTTTGAGACGTATTTCACACCTACCTTAACCGTTTGATGCAGTACGGAGTGAATATTATGTCCCTGATACGTCTGGCTTATGCCAGTGAAGCCACTTTCAAGGCCAAGCCTGTGGAAAAAGGGGTAGAACCCAACGTTGCCCGGATTCTGATGGAGTCCCGGAGGAATAACGCCAGAAGGGAAATCGTTGGCGGCCTCTATTACGGCGATGATCAGTTTTTCCAGTATCTTGAAGGCGAGGAAGAGGCCGTTCGCAACCTCTACGACCGCATCGCCAGTGACGGGCGGCACCGCAATATCATTACGCTTCTGGAAGAGCCGATCGACGCCCGGACGTTCACCAACTGGTCCATGAAATACGTGCCACTGTCGTCCGACGTAAACCTGTTTCTGGACGAGCAGGGAATGAGTAAATTTCGACCGTCAGGGTTCAATCGTGGTCAGTGTGAGGAAATGATCACCCTGATCAGGAACTCCAGCCAGGACGGCCGGGTCGTCAGCCATGACGGCGAACGCAGCAACAGAAACAGGCAGTCAGTTATTCCCAAGGGCATTCTTGCGGGTCTCATTGCTGCTGCGATCTGCCTGGTCGGTGCAATGGCCTATGTAGGTACCATGCTCTGACGCCGGGCCTTCGGAGACATTAGCAGCGCTTATTCAGTGGGATAAGATTTCTTTATTTGCTTCATGACGCGACTCTGTTTAGGTTGATAACCATCAACTGCAGTCATCCTTTATCGATCGTCGATCAACGGAGTCATAACATGAGAGCGATTCTCTGCAAAGAATACGGCCCTGCGGACAAACTGGTGATAGAAGACGTTGCCAGCCCCGTGGCCAACGGCCATGGTGTGAAGGTCCGGGTAAAGGCCGCAGGCCTTAATTTTCCGGACACCCTGATCATCGAAGGGAAGTATCAGCTCAAACCCACCATGCCGTTCTCGCCCGGTGGAGAGATGGCCGGAGAGGTCATCGAAGTGGGCGAAAAAGTGACCCGTTTCAAGCCGGGCGACCGGGTTGCCGGCCTTACCGGTTATGGCGCCTTTGCCGAAGAAGTGGTGGTTCCAGAACAGAATATCCTGCCCATTCCCGAATCCATGTCTGACGAGAAGGCCGCGGCTTTCTCCATGGTTTATGGCACTTCCTATTATGCTCTCAAGCAACGGGCCAACATCCAGCCCGGTGAAACCCTGCTGGTGCTGGGTGCCAGCGGCGGCGTTGGCCTTGCCACAGTCGAGCTGGGCAAGACCATGGGCGCTCATGTGATCGCGGCGGCAAGCACGGCTGAGAAGCTGGCGGTGGCGAAGGAAGCCGGTGCCGATGAGCTCATTAACTACACCGAAGAGCCGCTGAAAGACGCCGTCAAACGACTGACCAACAGCAAGGGTGTGGATGTTATCTACGACCCGGTGGGCGGTGAATTCACCGAACAGGCCCTGCGAGCCATGGCCTGGAACGGTCGCCATCTGATTATCGGATTCGCGGCTGGTGACATCCCGAAGATTCCTGCGAACCTGACCCTGCTGAAAGGCTGTTCGGTAGTGGGTGTCTTCTGGGGCAGCTTCACCCAGCGTGAGCCTCAGAACAGCGCTCAGAACATGATGGAACTGCTGAAGCTGTTCTCCGAGGGCAAGATTAACCCGAGAATCAGTGAGGTTTACGAATTCGAGGATTACGAGAAGGCGCTTGGTGCGCTGACCGGGCGCACGGCTACCGGGAAGATCGTTCTTAAGGTTGGTTCTTGAGTTCTGGCCTTTGAGTTGACCCCGGGGTTTTGGGCCTAGCCTGTTTGTCTTGGTGCATGGCCGGGGCTGAGGGGCCCTCCACAAAAACGCTACGAGCACATCCATGTGCGCTTGACTCCGGCCGTCCCTGGCCGGAGACATTTTGTGGAGGGCCCCTCAGCCCCGGCCGGAAGACCTAGGGAATATCTCTGCCCTTCTGGCGATATCTCGAATAATTAGTCGGCACCGGTGGTAACCCCCTCCCAAAAATGTGCGGAGCCATGGATGGCGGAGCCCAAGCGCACATGGATGTGCTTGAAGCGTTTTTTGGGAGGGGGTTACCACCGGTGCAGCCCCAAATCTAAGCGGGCTAGGGTCAAACCAACCAGACTCCACCCAATCGCCAGGTAAACTCAGAACCGAACCGCCCCAGCATCAATCTCAGCCACCAGTTCAGGCGTCAAAAGGGTATACCCCTCAGTCCCTGGCAGCCACGCATAAACCTGCTCCTCCGGCTTGTCGATGGAATACCCGGCTTTCTGGATGTCCACCTTGCGGTATTTGAACGTGCCCGTTTTCTCGATGGCGTTGGTGACCCGTACGAAGACCGGAACCGCATAGGGGGGCAGGTTGTCGTTCAGGTACCGGAACAAGCGGTTTACATCGAACTCCTCGCCATTGGAGTGGGGGACCAGCGTTACCATCCCCGCCTTGCCGTTGGTGGCCGGGATTTCCACGCCATAGACGATGGCCTCCTCCACCATATTGGAGCCGTCAATGATGTTCTCCACCTCTGTGGTGGACACGTTTTCTCCCTTCCAGCGGAAGGTGTCGCCCATGCGGTCCACGAACTGCAGGTGTCCGCAGCCGATTTCCTTCAACACATCGCCGGTGTTGAACCACTGGTCGCCCTTTTTGAAGGCATCCCGCAGGATTGATTTCTCCGTGGCGTCTTTTTGGGTGTAGCCCTCGAACGACCACTTTTTGGTGATCTCGCCGATCAGCAGGCCCGGTTCGCCTTTCTCCACTTCCTGCATGAATCCATTGTCGTTCCGGATCGGATTCCGGGTGCCGTCGTGGAACTTCACCAGCTTGTAGGGCGCGGTCGAGAAACCGACGGTGTTGTCCATGTTGAAAAAATTACTGAAGCCGATATTGCCCTCGCTGGAGGCATAGAGTTCAGCCACGGTCTGGATACCAAAGCGCTCCTTGAACTCCTTCCAGATGGACGGGCGCAGACCGTTGCCGATCATCTTGGTGAGGTTGTGGTTGCGGTCCTGATCGCTGGGCGGCTGATTGAGCAGGTAGCGGCAGAGTTCGCCCACGTAACCGAAGGTGGTTGCCTTGAAAAATCGCACATCGTCCCAGAAGGCGCTGGCGGAGAACTTGCGGCGCAGGGCGATGGCGGAGCCCCCCGCCAGGACCGAGCCCCAGCACACCAGCAGGGCGGTGCCGTGGTACAGAGGCAGGGTGCAGTAGAGGACGTCGTGAGGCTTCATGTCGAGGGACATCATGCCGAAACCGCCATAGGCTTTCATGAACTTGCGGTGACTGCCAGGCGCGGCCTTGGGCAGGCCGGTGGTACCGGAGGTGAACAGGTAAATGGCCGTGTCACCCATGACCGGCTGTTCGGCAGGTGCCGGGGCTGTGCTGCGGTGTGCGCTCACCTGCGGGGCCATGTTGACATAACCTTCCGGGGCATCGCCGAAGATGTTCACTGTGTTGGTATCGGCGAGGAACAGGAAGGGTTTGGGGTGGCTGGTCCTGATGTCGGCCTTTACACCCTCGAAGCTGTCTACCAGTTCTTCACCAACCACGATCATCTTCGGACTGATCAGGTTGATGCTGTGTGCCAGTACCTTGCCTTTCTGGGAGGTGTTGAGCATGGCGCAGGCCACGCCGATCTTGGCGGCACCGGCGACCACGGCCAGCAGTTCCGGCCGGTTTTCCAGGAACACGGCAACAGCATCCCCCTTGCCAAGCCCCTCAGCTTTCAGGAAACCGGCGATACGGTTGGCCCACTCGTCCAATTCCCGCCAGGTAATGCTACGGTCTTCATACAGGACAGCGGCGCGTTGGCCATGTTTTCTGGCATTGCGCTCAACCAGGGTGCCCAGAGTCAGGTCCTTGTTGTCGTTCCTGACTGCGTAATAGTAATAGCCCCGGGCAATGGCCGGGAAGCGCCGGAGTATGCTCGGCAGGCTGCGGGCAATATCGCGTGGGGATACGTTGTCCTGGGTCATAAGGTCATCCGTCAGGGTCAGTGTTTAACGTTGTTATTCGTTTGTGCCCCGGGACAACAAATGACGCCGGAGCTAATCGAGAAACAGGTCAGGCATCAGCGGTTTGTCGCCGGCCTGGTACCTGTAGTGTTCAAAATCCGTGACGCCATCAGCTCGAAGTACATCCTCGTCAATCACTGACTGACCGGTCATGTTTTCGGCGGACCGGCTGAGAATGCTCAGGGCGGCGTCTGCCATGATCTCGGGCTTGCGGCCCTGGGCCATCATCTGCGGGCCGCCCACTTCAAACTCGATGGCGGCGGTGGCGATCAGGGTTTTCGGCCAGAGCGTGTTCACCGCAATGCCATAGCGCCGGAACTCCTCGGCCATACCCATGCTCAGCATGGTCATGGCGTATTTTGTGGTGGTATAAGGCCCATACTGGGCAAACCACCGGGTGTCCAGGTTCAGGGGCGGCGACAGGCTCAGGATATGGGCCCGGTCCGACTCTTTAAGCCAGGGTAACGCCGCCTGACTGCATATAAATACCGCGCGGGCGTTCACCTGGTGCATCAGGTCATAGCGGCTGGCCTTGAGGTTTTCCACGCCGCTCAGTTTGATGGCGCCGGCGTTATTCACCAGGGTATCAATACCGCCGAAGTGGTCTGCGGCTTCCTCTACGCGCTGGCGTACCAGCTTTTCGTCCCGCACATCCAGCACCAGGGGCAGGGCTTTTCCGCCGGCTTCCCATACTTCTTCCGCCACACTGTGAATTGTGCCCGGTAGTTTCGGGTGTGGCTGGTCGGATTTGGCCGCGATCACCACGTTGGCGCCTTCTCTGGCGCAGGCCAGGGCAATGGCCCGGCCGATACCCCGGCTGCCGCCGGTAATAAAAACGGTTCTGTTGTGCATTTTGCTCATTGTCCGGCCTCCTCTGAGGTGGCATCGGCAGCAGTGATGTCCACCAGTAACTGGCTGCGTTTTACCTGATCGCCTTTGGTTGTCAGCACCTCACCCACGGTACCATCGCGGTCTGCCTTCACTGGATGCTCCATCTTCATGGCCTCTAGGATCACCAAGGTATCGCCCTGTTTTACCGCCTGGCCGGCCTGCACCAGAACATCAATGATGGCGCCGTCCATGGTAGCCTTGATCTGGCCACTGCCGCTGGCAGCGGTGCCGCTGGCTGGCTGGTGGGTGACGTCACGTAACGACACCGCCTCTCCGGACGCCTGCAAATATAGGTGATCGCCCCGGCGGTGGTATTGGCATTGTTGACGAACGCCCCTGTCGATAATGCATAACAGGCCAGCGCCCATGCTTTCAAGGTCGAGCTCGTACTGATCTTCACCCAATGTCACGGTGAAGTGACTACCGGCCCGACGCACCAGCAGTTCCAGGGTTTTGTCCCCGGTCTCCAGTTTCATGGGCGTGACCGTCGCCGGCGCATTGCTCCAGGAAGTGGTTGAGTCATGACGAGCGTCACCGGGGCCTGAAATGCCATGGCTGAAAACGCAGGCGGCCAGGGCGAGTTCGCGAATACTGATGTCTTTCGGAGCCAGGGACGGGTCGTCGCGGAAGGCCTGCTGCAGGAACGCCGTGGTAGCCTCCCCAGCCCCGAAGGTGTCGTCTGCGAGGATGCGGCTGAGGAAATAGCGGTTGGTGGTCACACCAAATACGGTGGTGTCCTCCAGTGCCCGCAACAGCCGGCGGCGGGCCTCGTTGCGGTTGGCTCCCCAGGCCACTACTTTAGCCAGCATGGGATCGTAGTGGGGTGTTACGGAATCGCCGGAGCGAACACCCGTATCAAAACGCAACCCTTCGCCTTCCGCGGGCCGGAACTGGTGTAATGGTCCGGTCTGCGGCGTGAACCCGTTGGCCGGGTCTTCCGCGTACAGGCGCACTTCGATAGCGTGGCCGTTCAGCTGGATCTGGTCCTGTGTCCGTGGCAGTGGGAAGCCTTCTGCCACGGAAAGCTGCCAGGCCACCAGATCCTGGCCGGTAATCAGCTCGGTTACCGGGTGCTCCACCTGCAGGCGGGTGTTCATTTCCAGGAAATAGAAATTGCGGTCCTTGTCCACCAGGAACTCGACGGTACCGGCACCTTCGTAACCGCAGGCCAGTGCCGCTTTGACCGCTGCATTGCCCATGGCCTCGCGAAGTTCGGGGGTGACGAATGGCGAGGGGGCCTCTTCAACCACTTTCTGGTGTCGTCGCTGAACGGAACAGTCCCGCTCACCCAGATAAACTGCATTACCGTGCTGGTCAGCAAACACCTGAATCTCGATATGGCGGGGCTCAATAACCGCCTTCTCCAGAATCAGCTCGCCATCTCCGAAGGCCTGCTTCGCCTCTGAACGGGCCCGCTGAATGTTGTCGGCCAGCTCTTCCGCCTTCTCCACCAGCCTCATGCCCCGGCCACCCCCGCCGGCGGAGGCCTTGATCATCAGCGGGTAACCGATAGCCCTGGCAGCGTCGATGAGCTCCTCGTCGTTTGCATTGTCGCCTTCAAATCCGGGCACCACTGGTACTCCGGCTTCCTGCATCGCAATTTTCGACCGCCGCTTACTGCCCATCAACTCGATAGCGGCCTCCGGAGGCCCCACAAACACCAGCCCGACGTCCTTACAGGCCCTGGCAAACCCCGAATTCTCCGACAGGAACCCATACCCGGGATGCACACAATCCGCCCCGGTCCTCATCGCTGCGTCGATAATGGCTTCAGCCTTCAAATACGAGGCCGACACCTGAGCCGGGCCAATACAAACCGCCTCATCGGCCATCTCCACATGCAGGGCTTTGGCGTCTGCCTCTGAATAGACCGCTACAGTGCGGTAACCCAGTGACTTTGCGGTTTTGATCACCCGTACGGCGATTTCGCCTCGGTTTGCTATCAGGAGCTTTTTTAGCATTTTTGCTGGTCTCATGGTTGGGTGGTTATCCGCTTTGGTGGGCGGGCGGCCCTGGTTCAGGACACGCCGTGAATACGTCCATGTAGGCTCCTAAAAAACATCCATGTTTTTTAGGGTCCTGAACCAGGGCCGCCCGCCCACCAAAGCTCCTTCCAACTTTTGTAATTGCATGCCTGTTTTTTCTTATGGGCGTTTTGCACAGTGCTTGGGGGTGGGGTTGATCAGGCTTTCCGGGACCGTCAAAAACATGGATGTTTTTGTCGAGCGTACAGGGACGTATTCACAGCGTGTCCCGGAAAGCCTGGTCAACCCCGCTCCTTTACCAAAGCCTAAAAAACGTCACTCAGAAGCAACCCAAGAAGCCGACCGCTTCTGCATAAACGCAAGAGTCCCCTCAGAACCTTCGTCACTGCGAATCGCCTCGGCAAACTTCTCCGCGGCGCTGTCCAGAAGGCCGCTCATGGACTCATGGCCGACGCGGTGCAACAGCGCCTTGGTTTCTGCCGTCGCGTTGGGAGCACACTGGCGAACCCTCTCAACCGCATAACCCAGCAGTTCATCAATCTCGACTTCGGACTCCGCAACCTGATGAACAATCCCCAGGCTGCAAGCCTCATTGGCATCCACCCGCAAACCCAGCAGCGCCAGCCGCCGCGCCTGGGTCAGCCCGATACGCTCTACCACAAACGGAGCAATCTGCGCAGGGATCACCCCCAGGGTGGTTTCCGGCATCCCGAACTTGGCAGACGGACCTGCAATCGCCACATCCGACACACAGGCCAGTCCGAAGCCTCCGCCCATCACGGCGCCCTCGGTGACTGCAATCACCACCTTCGACGACTGGTTCACCTGCTGAATCATCTGCCCGAACGCCCGGTTCAACCGGTAAAACGGATCCTCCTTGCCCTCGGCGGGTTTCTGCCCCCTGGCGCCGGCCATGTCCTTGATGTCTCCGCCAGCACAGAAGTGGCCACCGGCTCCGCGAAGAACCACCGCGCGAATGCTGTTGTCGCCCTCAACCTGGCTGAACACCGTCGAAAGCTCCGCCACCATTTTCAGGCTCATGGCGTTCCTAACCTCGGGCCGGTTGATGGTGACGAAAAGCGCGGGCCCCTGTTTCTCCAGAAGAAGCGTTTCGCAGTGAGGTAAACTCTCCATAAAAATGACTCCAATACCGTTGTCCGGGGACTGGTGGGTAGGAAGGTAGGGCCGTTTCGGGACCGTCAAAAACATGGATGTTTTTGTCGAGCGTACATGGACGTATTCACAGCGTGTCTCGAAACGGCCCTACCTTCCTACCTGCCAGTTCTTCCACCAAAGCCTGAAAACTCAGTCGCGTTGTTTGCCAGGAAGAGTCCCCATCATCTTGCAGATAATCCCCAACATGATTTCGTCAGCGCCACCACCGATGGACACCAACCGCACATCCCGGAACGCACGGGACACCGGGTTCTCCCACATGTAACCATTGCCACCCCAATACTGCAGGCAGCTATCCGTTACCTCACGCCCAAGCCGACCGGCCTTAAGTTTGGCCATGGATGCCAGCCTGGTAACGTCTTTACCTTCAATATGAAGCTCACAGGCCTGATAGGTCAGGGCACGCAGGGCCTCCACCTCGGTCTGCAGCTCCGCCAGGCGGAAATGAATCACCTGGTTATTGATCAGCGGCTGGCCGAAGGTCTTGCGCTCGCGGCAGTATTCAATGGTCTTGGTGATACAGTGCTCCAGGGCCTTGATGACGTTTGCGGCGCCCCACAGCCGCTCTTCCTGGAACTGCAACATCTGCATCATGAACCCCGTGCCCTCGGCACCAATCCGGTAGCGCTGGGGGACCCGAACGTCGTCAAAGAAAATCTGCGCGGTCTCGGACGAGCGCATACCCAGCTTGTTCAGGTGCGGGCTGAAGGAAATACCCGGGGTGTTCATGGGCACGACGATCAGTGACTTGTTCTTGTGGGGCTTGTCATCGGAGGTGTTGGCCAGCAGGCAGATAAAATCCGCCCTGGGGCTGTTGGTGATCCACATTTTCGAGCCGTTGATGACGTAATCATCGCCATCCTGCCTCGCGGTGGTCTTCATTCCCGCCACGTCGGAACCGGCCGCGACTTCACTTACGCCGATGCAGCCCACCATGTCGCCGGCAATGGCCGGGGCCAGGAAGGTTCGTTTCAGTTCATCGGAGCCAAAGCGTGAAATGGCGGGGGTGCACATGTCGGTCTGAACACCGATAGCCAGAGGTACACCGCCACAGTGGGCCGTGCCCAGCTCTTCCGCAGCCACCAGGTTGTAGCTGTAATCCAGCCCCATGCCGCCGTACTCTTCCGGCTTCTGGATGCCCAGCAGGCCGAGGTTGCCGAGTTTCTTGAAAATGTCGTGAATCGGAAACTCGCCGGCTTCTTCCCATTCGTCGCAGTGGGGATTGATTTCCTTCTCCACGAAATCGCGGACGGTTTTTCTGAGGGCTTCGTGTTCGGCAGTGAATTTCACGTTTTTGTTCTCCTGGTTGTTAGTTCGTGCCTGTTTGGTGTTGGTGCACGTCCGTAAGCTTGGGTGGCGGCTGTAAGTTTGGTGCTTCCTGTTTCTTTTTTGTCGGATTAGCCGGAGGCGTAATCCGACATTTTTGCGACCCGTTGCCCAGATAAGCCTGCTCGCCAAACGCGACAACTGGCGGTCTACCAGAACCGGGGCGGAGGGCTTCCCAAAAACGTGGAGCGCCAGGGATGGCGCGACCGAGCCCTACAGGGACGTATTCACGGGCGTTTTTTGGGAAGCCCTCCGCCCCGGTTCCAACCACCATAATTAAGACCGCCTAGAGGCGGGCAACGCCAAACGAATTAGGCCGCAACTGCCGAATCTCAGCCTCGCGACAGACCGAAAGCACCATGGCCAGAACCCGCCGGGTATCGCGGGGATCGATCAGGCCGTCATCCCACAACCGCGCTGTACCGAACAGGGCAGTGGAGCCGTCTTCCAGTTTCTTGGCGGTGGCCTGTTCCAGGAAGTCCAGCGTCTTTGGATCCGGCTCCATACCACCCCGGCGCTGTTTGTCCTCAGCGACAATGCGCATCACCTTGCCAGCCTGTGCCGGGCCCATGACTGCGGTGCGGCTGTTGGGCCATGCGAAGATGAATCTCGGGTCCAGGCCGCGGCCGCACATGGCGTAGTTACCTGCACCATAGGAACCGCCGATAACAATTGCGACCTTTGGCACCCGGCAGTTCGCCACCGCCTGGATCATTTTTGACCCGTGCTTGATGATGCCGTTCTGTTCCGAGTGGGTGCCCACCATGAAACCGGTGGTGTTGTGGAGGAACAGCAACGGCGTGCCCGCCTGGTCGCAGAGCTGGATAAACTGGGCGGCCTTGGTGGCACCAGCCGGGGTGATTGGGCCGTTGTTGCCGATAATGCCCACCGAGTGGCCTTCAATGCGGATGGTGCCGCAGACGGTCTGGTCGTCGTAGCCGTTTTTGAAATCCATGAACTTCGAGCCGTCGGCAATGCGGGCGAGGATTTCGCGGACGTCGTAGGGTTTCTTGGCATCGCTGGGGATCACGCCCAGTAATTCTTGAGCAGGATAAAGCGGCTCTTCCCATTCCGGTTCCCGCGCCGGGGGTAGCTGTTCGTTCCAGGGCAGCGCTTCGAGCACATTGCGGGCATGGCGTATACCATCGGAATCGTCTTCGGCCAGGTATTCCGCCGTACCGGCTACTTCGGCGTGCATCTGGGCGCCACCGAGCTCCTCGTCGGTGGCGACTTCGCCGGTGGCGGCTTTCAGCAGGGGAGGGCCGGCCAGGAACATCTTGGCCTGTTCGCGCACCACAATCACGTAGTCTGACAGCCCCGGCTGGTAAGCGCCGCCAGCGGTGGCGTTGCCGTGCACGATGGTCACCTGGGGAATGCCGGCGGCAGACATGCGGGCCTGGTTGGCGAACCCACGTGCGCCCAGCACAAAAATATCCGTGGCGTAGTTCAGGTTGGCGCCGCCGCTCTCGGAGAGCGACACCACCGGCAACTTGTTTTCCATGGCGATCTGCTGCAGCCGCAAGGTCTTGTCCAGGCCCGCAGGCGTTATGGTGCCGCCCTTGATGGCACTGTTACTGGCGACCACCAGGCAGCGAATACCGCTTACGTGGCCAATGCCGGCAATAATGCCGCCACCGGACATGCTGCCGTCCTTGTCATCGTGCATCATGTAACCGGCCAGCGAGCACAGCTCCAGAAACGGCGTGCCCCGATCCAGCAAACGGTTGATACGGTCTCGGGGCAGCAGCTTGCCACGCTTGGTGAATTTCTCCCGCGCAGCTTCTGCCAGATCCAGCACCTTTTGCTCCACATCCCGGAAGGCGGCAATGTGGGCTTCCATCACCTCCGCATTGGCGCGAAAGTCTTCGGACTGGGGATTTACCATGGACTCCAGTACCTGCATTGCGTGCTCCTCAGTCGTCACTCAGAACTTTAGGCGTGACCGCCCGATGGAAACCATCGAAAGGTTCGTTGTTCTTCGCCTTCGGGAAAGGCCATACCCGGCCACCCTGAGAAGCAGCCCCGTCAATCCGCAGGCAATCCCCACTGATAAATGCAGCCCCGGGGCTCAACAGAAAACAGATCGCTGCACTGACCTCCGACTCTGTACCCATACGCTTGATGGGCACGTTATCCCCCAGGCTGCGAATCCACTGCTTCATATGTTCCGGATAGTTGTCCATGCCGCTGGACGCAATCCAGCCCGGCGCCACCGCATTAACCCGCACCCCGGAACAACCCCATTCCACCGCTGCTGTCTGGGTAAAGTTCACCATACCCGCCCGGGCCGCCCCGGAATGCCCCATGCCGGGCATACCGCCCCACATGTCCGCCACAATATTCACAATCGCCCCGCCGGTTTTCGACAGCGTCTGGGTGTAAGCCTCACGGGCGATCAGGAAGCCACCGGTAAGATTGGTGCGAACCACCGTCTCCCAGCCTTTCTGGTTAATATTCGCCAAGGGAGAGGGAAACTGCCCGCCGGCGTTATTCACCACACCGTTCAGCCCACCATGTTCTTCGATAATGGCCTTCACGGTAGCCTTGACCGATTCTTCCTCGCGGATGTCACACACGTGAGCCGAGGCAACACCGCCGTCCTCGGTAATTTCAGCTTTGACCGCCTCAACCTTCTCGGCCTTCCGCCCAACCAGTGCAACCCGCGAACCAAGCGCAGCCAGTTCATGGGCGGTGCAACGCCCAATTCCAGATCCACCCCCGGTCACAATGAAAATATGATCTTTAAAGAGATCAGGATGAAAAACCGATCGATAACCCATGTCAGAAATCCTCTAAAAGTTCTGGGCGCTCTGGTGGGAAAATTTGTCCGGGACCGTCAAAAACATGGATGTTTTTGTCGAGCGTACATGGACGTATTCACAGCGTGTCCCGGACAAATTTTCCCACCAGAGTGCATGCACCAAATTTGTAGGCATCAAGCGTCAAGCAACTCAGCCCTTACAGGCACAGGAAACTCAAGCAACTGCTGGGCAAATGCCTTGCCCTGAGGGTCAATACGCAAGCTGGCAACGCCACCCCCACCAAGACTGTGCTCCAGCAGGAAATTGAACGCATGGAACCCCGGCAACGCCCAACGGGTAACCCGGCCATGCTCTGGGTCCAGCGTATGGCCCATCCACTCCGCCACGGCCAGTTCCGTCAACGCCGCCTCAATAAACGGCACAAAATCCGCCTTGCGGGCAATCACCCCGATATTGGTGTGGTCGCCTTTGTCCCCACTGCGCGCCCATGCCAGCCGGATCAACGGCACCGTCGTATCCGTGGCAGGTGCCGCAGTTCCGGACGCCTGTTCTTCAAGTTGCCCCGGCTTGAAACCACCCCTGGTATCCACTTCCACCGTTTGCCTGTTGCCATCCAGATCCACGGCCACTGAAACGTCCGTCTTGGGAACCAGGCAGGAATACAAACGGATCTTCGGCCACACGGTCGGGCGTCCACCCACAATCCCGGTAATGCCCGGGGCCATCCCCGTCGCCGCCTGGGCAATCTCACGGGAAAACAGCACCAGTGCTTCCTTCTTCATGTGAGCGGTGCTGATCTTCACCACCACCTCACGGCAGTCTCCCATGCGGCCCTGTGGACCATAGGTCGTCTCCGTGCCCAGCAGTTCGATACTGGTGTCCGTGTACTCCGGCAGACCACGCGCGCTGAACATCCGGGACGTCTTTGCCAGTATCGCCTCCGCTACTGTCTGTGCCTTGGCTTTGGCATTCATGCCTGCTAACAGGAAGGTAACGGTGCACTTGAAACCATCCGGCCAGGTGCCGGACACCTTGTAGCTGTCCGTGGGGGGCATGCCCCGTGCTCCCCTGACTCGTACCTGGTCCGCCGCCACCTCCTCAAGGGTGACGTTGGTAAAATCACAGGTCACATCCGGCAGCAGGTAGGCCCTCGGGTCGCCAATCTCGTAGACCAGCTGTTCCGCCACCGTTCCCCGGGAGACTTTGCCTCCGGTGTCTTCCGGCTTGGTCATGACGAACTCGCTGCTGTCAGAGACTTCCGCAATGGGGAACCCCATATCCGCATAGCCGCCTGCCACCTCCTCCCAGTCGGTAAAATTCCCGCCGGTGGACTGCGCACCGCACTCCAGAAGATGTCCGGCAAGGCTGCCTTGCGCCAATTTGTCGTAGTCGTTCCAGCTCCAGCCGAATTCGTGCACCAGCGGCGCCAGCACCAGAGCGCTATCGGCAACCCGACCGGTAATAATGATATCCGCGCCCTGTTCCAGTGCTGCCACCAGCCCCGGAGCGCCGAGATAGGCATTGAGGCTTACCATCATTGGCGGCATCGGCTGGCCAGTGGTCATTTCGGTGATGCCAGAGTCTGTCAGATGCTTCTTCCTGGGCAATAAATCGTCACCCAGTACCAGGGCAATGTTCATGTTGACGCCCGCTTCCTTGCACAGCGCCTGGAGGGCATCGCGGCAGGCCACTGGATTGACACCGCCGGCATTGGCCAGCACCCGGATACCTTTCTGTTTGATCTCACCCAGGAGCGGTCCCATCACCGTTTGTACGAAATCCCGGGCATAACCCTGGCTCGGGTCCTTCATCTTCTGTCCGGCCATAATCGACATGGTGATTTCCGCCAGATAGTCCGCCACCAGATAATCGATATTACCTTTGCGGACCAGTTGGGCCGCGGCGGTTTCGGTGTCGCCCCAGAACGCGGCGGAACAGCCGATGCGGATGGTTTCTGGCCTGGAAAGATCGGAATCGGGCATGTCTTCACCTTGTAAGCGGAAGCCGCAAAGTCGCCAACTGAGGCGTCGTTTGCGAAGTTTGTCAGCGATGCCATTGACAATACCAAGCAAGCGCTTGGTTTGTAAACAGGCAAAATCAGGATAGAATTGACGTTCTTCTGTTCCCTGGCTGGAAAACACCGTGAATCACGACTCGATACTGCGCTCACTGATTGCCGAAAACCTGGTTTCCGACCCCGCCAGTGCGCGCGGCCGGCTTCTTCACGAGGCAGCCCGGCTGTTTCGGGAAAAGGGCTACGAACGCACGACGGTTCGGGACCTTGCGGCGGCAGTTGGGATTCAGTCCGGCAGTCTGTTTCATCACTTCAGAACCAAGGAGGAGATCCTCAAGGCGGTAATGGTGGAAACCATTCGCCTCAACACCGCGTTGATGCAGGCGGCAATGGAGGCCGCGACAAGCTATCGTGACAAACTTCAGGCGCTCGTCCGTGCAGAGCTGGAGTCCATCAACGGCCAGACCGGAGAAGCCATGGCTGTGCTTGTGTTCGAATGGCGCAGCCTTTCAGAGGAATCCCGTGCCTACGTGCTTGAACTCCGGGATATCTACGAGCAGTTGTGGCTGGATGTGTTGGAGGCTCTGAGGAAGGACGGCGTGCTGGCTGCAGATCCGTTTGTGGTGCGCCGTATGCTGACTGGCGCACTGAGCTGGACGGTGACCTGGTACCGGCCGAATGGTGGCCTGACATTGGATGACCTGACACAACAGGTGGTCGCCATGATGGGGCTGGCAGGGTCCGGGCGCTGACCCTGGCCCGGAAATTTCTGGTGCTGGTACGAATGTGTCAATTGTAATAAATTTCATAAGTTATTGTTTTAAATCAATATTAACTTTATTTTTCCCCGTCTCTGCGGGCCATTGGCCTGATCGGCATAACCATTTCGGCATTCCAGCCATTTTTGTCAGACAAGATTCGCAGCATTCTTGCCCCTGTCAAAATGCGAGCGGGGATTTGATAGCGGGTTATCCGTCACGGTATCTGTCGATCAGACAGTGATAATAAACCCCGGTCATCTCCCACCTATAAAAACAATGTAAGACAGGACGAACTATGAACTCCCCACTGGTGAAATCCTTCGCGCGCCTTCGCAACAGTGGCGTTGCCCTTCTGGTGTTGACGCTCCTTGCCGGTTGCTCGGCAAACCCCATCTACACGACCACGGGGGTGGTTCTCTCCAGTTATTCGGAAGGAGAGGCAACCCCCTACGTGATGCAGATGTCCGATCCCAAAATGGCCTGTGCCCTGGGTGAGGGCGTGGACCCCTTGCTGTATTCCTTCTCCCGGGTAACGGATGCCCCGGAAAGCACCGGCTCTCTGCTGATGCTGTTGGCGGGAAACTGTTCCGAGTACCGGGCCTGGGAAGCGGAGCTTGATTACCTCCGTGCGGATTTCGCCGGGAACGTGCCAGCGGCAAAGGACGCCCGTGAGAAGGCAAAGCGGTTGAACGCTGAGACTGCCAGGCGTCGCTACATTGCCTACCAGAGGGCCATGGCAGCCTACGATTTCGACCCAGCAGCCGAAGAGTTCGAGTGTCCGTTCCTGTTTGACGACCAGGAAGAACTCACCTTCCTGTTGGGCTTGCTGACGGGGATGCAGGCCATCGTCAATGATGCCAACTCCGGAGCCATTGCAGGTGTGCCACGCAACATTGCACCGCAAGCGGAGCGTGCTGCTACCTGCGTGGACAACGAGAAGTGGGGTGGGCTGCCGAACGCCATTCGCGGCCTGGTCTGGCTGTTGCTGCCGGATACCCGTCCCAGCCTGTCGCCCGATCCCTGGGAAGTGCTGGAAGACAGCTCCCGCTTGGGTGTGGCGGCCGGAATTCGCGCTTCCATGGCTGTCCAGGCCGTTGCCGCAGAGACATTCGGCCGCCCGGAGGTGCTTGAAGACGTCATTGCAAGGTTTGCCGAGGCCGAGAACACCATCGTGGTATGGGACGAATTCCAGCTGGTGGACGAAGTGGCCCGCGACGTCATCCAGTTCTCATCCGATAAACACTGGACTGCCAACTATGGCTATCGCACCCCTCGCACTCATTTTGGCCGCATGAGCCCGGAGCGAGAGGGCGAAGAACCGGAAACCATGGATCTGGACGACCTGCTGTAGCGGGCGTCCACCACTCTGACAAAAAGCCAACAAACACAAGAAACCCGGAGGTCGTTTATGATCCGCAAATCTCTTACTGCCCTGTCACTGGTTGTCGCTGCCCCTTTTGTGACGGCTGCACCTGTCAAAATGTGTGTTTTCGATGTGATCGGCGCCAATGGCGATATGTACAACATGGTCAAAGACTATGCGCTGGAAATGAAGGCCCATGGCGTCGACTTTGAATTGCGGCCTTACACGGATGAGGGAGTGGCCGTCGGTGACTTCAACTCCGGGCAGTGCGATGCGGTAGCGGCAACAGATCTTCGTACCCGCCCTTTCAACCGGTTTACCGGCAGTATCAGTGCGGTTGGCGCCATTCCTACCTACGGTGACCTCAAGACAACCCTGGCAACCCTGGCTCAGCCCAAGGCAGCTCCACTTATGAAAACCGGGGATTATGAAGTGCTGGGGATTGTTCCGGCCGGCGCCGGTTACCTGTTCGTGAATGATCGCAGCATCGATACCGCCGGTGAGCTTGCCGGTAAACGAATGGCCACACTGGATTATCAGAAAGATGCCATTCACATGGTAAACCACGTAAAGGCGACCGTTGTGCCCTCCGATATCACTAACTTCGCGGGCAAGTTCAACAACGGTTCGGTGGACACGGCTTATGCACCGGCCTTCGCCTACGAGGCTCTGGAGCTTTACAAGGGCATTGGTGACAAAGGCGGTATCGTGGATTATCCGCTGGCGCAATTGACCATCCAGATCATTGCCCGGGATGAGGTATTCAACGACGAAACTGCCCAGAAATCCCGTGAGGTTGCCTGGGGGATGTATGGCCAGGCCATGGATCTCATTGAGCGCCAGGAGTCGGCCATTCCCGAGGAAAAATGGGTACGCATTCCGGACGAAGATATTGAAGGCTACCAGGAAATGTTCCGTGAGAACCGCCTGCAACTGCGAGATGGCACAAATGGCGCCGACGAGGTTTACCATCCCAAGATGATGAGCCTGCTGAGCAAAATTCGCTGCTCCAGTAATCCTGGTGCCTCCGAGTGCACAGCGTCTGATCGCGAATAAAGGGCTGATACTCCATGAACTGGCGAGCATTATCAGCCGCAGGCTCGAAAACGCTGTACCCCGTGCACCGGTTGCACGGGGTTATTCTCCTGCTGCTCCTTATCTTCACGCTTCTTCTGGGTATGGGGAACTCACTTCACTCCCGCATGCTGTGGGTGGGTGAGCAAACCTGGCCAAACTACTATCTGCTGGACCCGGACGCCACGGAGCCAACGTGCCAACTGGTCATGGATATCGATGCGGAAGTTGAAAAGCGGGTCGAGGCCTATGAGCCCGACCCCGATGACCTGTTCAGCTCGCCGCCCGACCCGGACGCGATCCGCAACTCCCTGGAAAAGAACCTGGCGCTTTGTCAGGAGAAACATTTTCTGTACCAGGAAAACCAGAAGCACGCTACCGACGCGCTGGCCGTGTTCAAGGCGGTTGAGCAGGGGTTTGCGGATTTCCTGCTGGATAATATCGAGCTGACCAAGTACCTGTTCATTGCCATGTTTGCCATGGCCGCCGCCATATCCGCACTGGATGCCGACCATATTGCCCTGAGGTTGCCCCGTAACCGCGCAGAATGGCGTCTGAGCCAGGGTATGCAGTTCGTGGTCAACGGGCTGATGGTGTATTCGCTGTTTTCCTATGTGGGCCGGTTGTCGTCATCCCCCGGCTCGGACGATGCCATGGTGCTGCAGTACGCCTGGGCAGCCGTTTTTGGCCTGTTCATGGCCATCAACTTCGTGCGTATCCTCTCCGTACCGGCTCGAATGAGGCCGGGAGTGCTGGCAGCATCCTCCGGCCTGGTTCTGCCCTTGTATTGCGCCATGGGACTGATTGCGATGAGTTACTTCTTCTTCATCGATGGCTACTCCTCCGGCCTGGCCATTTACTTCGGCATGATGACCAACCTGTCGTCCATGTTTATCAATATCGGCCTTTATGTGCTGGTGGGTATGGCCCTCAAGCAGACCAGAATTCCGGAACTGCTGCTGAACGTGATCAAGCCATACCATCTCCCCGCACCCATGCTGGCCTCGGTGATAATTTTCGCCACCGCCTTTCCTACTGCATTCACGGGTGCTTCGGGTATTTTTATCCTGGCCGTTGGCGGCGTTGTCTATGATGAGATGCGCAAGAGCGGGGCGGGGCGTCAGCTTTCCCTGGCAACAACGGCGATGTCCGGCAGCCTGGGTGTGGTGCTGAACCCCTGCCTGCTGATCGTGGTAGTGGCTGCCCTGAACAAGGAAGTGACCACATCCGAGATGTATGGCTGGGGCTTCTGGGTGTTTATCATGTCAGCGACGCTGTTTTCGGTAGTGGTCTGCAAAACCCAGGGCAACTGGAAACCACGCCCGGCCCCCGGGGCCTTCAGGAAATCCCTTGCCGAACTACGGCCACTGGCGCCTTACGCCGCTGTCGCTGCGGTGGTGATTCTTGCCATCTGGTTGATCCTCGGGCTCGGGTTCAATGAGTACAGTGCGCCGATGATCCTGCCGCTGGTGATGCTGGCGCTGGTCTACCTGGACTCCGGAAAGGACCCTGATGAACAGGGGCAATCGAGAGGCCGGGCGTTCTGGATGCGCAGTACAGCTGCCGCCAGCGACTCCGCCGTGCACATCGGTGCCTTGCTGGCACTGATCGGTTTCTCCATTTGCCTTGGTGGTATCCTGGAGCGCTCTGAGATTGTTCATGCGCTGTTCCCCGAAGACCTGACCAGCCCCTGGGTGGCCATGCTGGTAATCGTCGTAATGCTGACTGTGATTGGAATGGTGATGGACCCGTTCGGCGCGGTTATCCTGGTGTCCGCAACCATAGCCCAGCCGGCCATCCAGCTCGGCATTGACCCGCTGCACTTCTGGATCGTGTGCCTGGTGGCCTTTGAACTGGGATACCTGAGCCCGCCTGTGGCACTGAACCATCTGCTGACACGGCAGGTGGTTGGTGAAACCGAGGTGCTGGCGGCCGAGCGCACCGGCTCTTTCTGGCATCGGTATGAGCGTTTGCTATTGCCGCTCGTGGTGATGGGGCCAACGTTGCTGACAGCTGCCTTCGTGCCATTGCTGTTTTACGCGCTGTAACCGTTTGTCACTATAAAGAAACCGCCTTCGGGGTAATCTGAAGGCGGTTTTTTGCATCTGATGAAAAGTTTGCAACGTATCCGATGCTACCAACATTATTTAGCTATCATGCGGAAGAACAAGGAAAGTTGTTCTCGCGTATCCACGATGTCGCTCTGGTGAAATTATTATGTTCCGGATTGTGCCTGTCGCCTCTGGTTTTCTGTTATTTGCGCTGATGCTATCGGGGTGTGGTGGTGGAGGCTCGGGCGGAAGCACCGAAGACCCGCCTGACCTGGCCGGGACTGTTGATATAGAAAGCGGAACGCGGGTGGATTCAGACACGGCTGACGACATCCGCCTCAGTGAGTCGGTGGACAATGGCACGCCCGGATCTGCCCAGGCGCTGCCTTCCGGGGTGATTGCGGGCGGTTATCTCAGTTCCACCGAAGGTACCTACAACACGGGAACTCCGGATCGTTTCGATTTCTTTGAAGATACCGAGGACTTTTACACGGCGGAACTGTCACCTGGTGACCGGGTAGCCGTGCAGACATTCTTGTCGCCGGACCAGAGTCAGCCACTGCCAGATCGAAACCTGCGTATCCTCAAACAGGAGGGGGCAAGCCTGGTGGAGGTGGATTCCGATAGCACCTCCAGTGATCTACGTGCACTGATTGCTACCCTCCCGGAGGCGGCAGACCCTGGCTCCTATCTTATCGAAGTCAGCACTACCGGGGGTACTCCGTTCCGTTATGTTCTTACATTGGCGGGCCAGGCCTCTGGCAGTGTCATGAATACCAGCTATTCCGAGCCTGCTTTCATGATGGACGAAGCCATCGTGAGTTTTGAGTCAGAATCCGGTGGCAGTTCAAAGGCTGCAGCCATGGCGGTATCGGAACGACGGGACCTGGGCCGGGGTGCCTGGCTGATGCGCAGGGACAGCGCCCGAAATGTCGGTGCCATGTCCGCCAGCCAGTTGCGGGATGCCCGCAAGGAAACCCTGGGCTGGATAAGGGAGCTTCGTGAGCAGCCCGGTGTCGTCGCAGCCGAGCCCAATTATCTGTACACCTCTCAACAGGTCTCTCCGGGGAATGACCCGCTCTATGACAGACAATGGAATCTGCCACTGACAAGAGCGCCCATGGCCTGGCAGGCTGCGCCAAAGGTGGGTGCCGGGATCGGTATCGCGGTAATGGATACCGGGGTGTTTCGATCACCCCCTGCAACCAGCGGTGCCTGGCACCCGGACCTGGCGGCAAATGTTCAACTGATATCCGGTCAACTCATGGATTATGTGTCCGGTGATCTGGATATTGATCAGGAACCAGGCCGAGACGCCAACCCCGCCGACCCCGGCGACGGCAAGGCCCGAAGCAGTAATTTCCACGGCACCCACGTAGCCGGCATTGCCGCAGCGGTGGATAACGCCGAAGGTATTGTCGGCATGGCGCCCGGCGCCAGCATTTATCCGGTCAGGGTTCTTGGTCGAGACGGCGTAGGCTCTTCTGCCGACCTGATTGCTGCACTGAACTGGGCAGCCGGTCGCAGTGAAATCGATGTAATCAACCTCAGCCTTGGTGGTCTGGGGCCCAGTGACGCTCTCAAGAACGCCATTGATGCGGCCTGGAATGGTGGGAATGGAAAGCTCGTGGTGGCTGCTGCTGGCAATCAGGGCACAGACGAGCCAACGTACCCGGCTGCTTATCCCAACGTCATCGGCGTGGGCGCTGTGGACGGAGGCGGCAAACGTGCCTCTTATTCCAATGTGGGCGAGTCCGTGGACGTGGTCGCACCGGGCGGTGACGCGAGCCGGGACGCCAATCAGGATGGAACCGCGGACGTGATTATCAGCACCTGGGGCAGGGATGACAGTGGATCGTTCGAGCCTGGCTATGCCGGCCTTCAGGGAACCTCCATGGCAGCACCTCACGTGGCGGGTATCTACGCCCTGATGAAAGGAGAGTCCACCATCACGCCTGGGGAGTTCCGTAATCTGTTAAGAAGTGGTGCTCTGACGGAAGAGGTGGGCCCTGCTTTTGAGTACGGTGCCGGGCTGATTAACGCCCTTGCGGCCATGGATGCCGCATTGGACGGCAACTTCCCCATCACCCTCGGGACCTCTCCGTCGGCGCTGCAGTTCAACCCGGCTGTTCTGAGTGCGGAACTCGAGTTTTCCGTCTATCCCGAAGGAGAGCCGGTCACTATCACCCGAGTAACCGCCGGCGCGGCCTGGCTCACTCTGGGGGAGGCTCCGACCGACCCATCCCAGTCGCTCACCCTTTCGGTGGACACCTCTGGGCTCAATGATAATCAGCGTTACACGACCGAACTGTCCATTGACTACGATCCACAGAATGGCGATGCCGCAACCCTGACGGTCCCGGTTTCTCTGCGTCTGGGCACATCCGCAGACGACCGCGACGCAGGCAGGCATTATGTGCTTCTGGTCAGCGCTGATGATGCCCGCAATACCATTGAGCAGACGGTGGTGTCGGCAAGTGGTGGCCAGTACCGATTTGCCTTTGATCAGGTCGAGCCGGGAGAGTATTTCCTGGTGGCCGGCACCGACATCGACAACAATGGCCTGATCTGTGAGAACGGAGAAGCTTGTGCGGAATACCCGGTCAACGGGCTCCCGGAAAAAATTGTAATTGGTGGCGAGTCACTCGGCGGGGTAAGGTTAAGCACCAGTTTCCGCCGACCGACCATCTCTGCCATGGGCCTGCCCCGGGTTGGGTTTGAAGGCTATCGCCTGAAGTCCGGTGATGAAAAGGGGCAGGAGAAGGTGCCAACTCGTAGTGTGGAGAACCAACCTTGATCAAACGTTTCAGGGATATCACAGCACTGACCCTCGCCACCGTCCTGGTCGCTGGTTGTGCCGTTAACCGGTCCGCAACTGCCACCGGGGCACCGCTGGCAAGGCAGGTCACCGAGTCAGACCATTGCGGCCTGACCGCGCCGGGGCTGGTCTATATCAGCAATGCCAGCGAGCTGGACAAGCTCGGGCGCCTGCCATCCGGCAACCTTGCGATGAAAAAGCTCCGGGCTATTGATCTCGAAACGGAGCATCTGGTGCTTGTGGGGCTGGGCCAGAAGGCTACCGGGGGCTATGGTTTGACCCTGGACTCCGCGGAGATAGCGGCCAACGTGCTGGAGCTGACCCTCGATGTCAGGACGCCCGCTCCGGATGCCATGGTCACCCAGGCGCTCACCACGCCCTGCGCCATCATTGCCATCACCCCAGATGACTGGGAGCAGCTCAGGGTATCCGGCAAAGGCCTGGAAACCACTACACGCCAGCGCTAACTGTCCTGTGGGGCTGCGCTGATCCTCACCTGCACAAATCAACCGTTGATCTTTCCCCGTGAATCCATAAGCTATGGGCCAGCTTAATAACAAACCCGTGGAGTCGCTTCCTTCCCATGAGTCAGAAACTGTACAACGCCGATGCCATCGAAGTTCTGAGTGGTCTGGACCCGGTCCGCAAACGCCCGGGCATGTACACCGACACCAGTCGCCCTAACCATCTGGCCCAGGAAGTCATTGATAACAGCGTTGACGAAGCCCTGGCAGGCCACGCCCGCCGGATAGACGTGATCCTCCACAGCGACGGGTCACTCAGCGTGGAAGACGATGGCCGTGGCATGCCGGTGGACATGCACAAAGAGCACGGCGTGCCCGGTGTGGAACTGATTCTTACCCGCCTTCATGCCGGTGGCAAGTTCTCGGAGGGTAATTACAACTTCTCTGGTGGTCTGCACGGGGTAGGGGTGTCAGTGGTCAACGCCCTGTCGACGCATCTTGAAGTACTGATCAAGCGCGACGGGCAATTGCACCGGATGACCTTCGCAAATGGCCACAAGGAAACCGACCTCGCCGTTGTCGACACCGTTGGCAAGCGTAACACCGGTACCCGGCTGAAGTTCACCCCCGATCCCAGCTACTTCGACAGCCCGAAATTCTCTGTCAGCCGCTTGCGCCATAATCTGCGGGCCAAGGCCGTACTTTGCCCGGGCCTGAACGTCACCTTCCTGCAGGAGCAGACCGGTGACAAGGACGAATGGTGCTATGAAGGCGGTTTGCGTGATTATCTGCGCACCGAACTGGCAGACATCGAAGCGGTGCCGCTGGAGCCTTTCACCGGCAGCTTTTCCGGTAACAAGGAAGCAGTGGACTGGGCCATCCAGTGGCTGCCGGAAGGTGGCGAAGCGGTGATGGAAAGCTACGTTAACCTGATTCCCACCGCCCAAGGGGGCACCCACGTCAATGGGCTGCGTACGGGCCTGCTTGAAGCCATGCGGGAATTCTGCGAGTTCCGCAGCCTCCTGCCCCGCGGGGTGAAGCTGTCGCCGGAGGATATCTGGGAGCGCTGCGCCTACGTGCTGTCGTTCAAAATGCAGGAGCCCCAGTTCTCCGGCCAGACCAAGGAGCGTCTCTCGTCGCGGGAAGCGGCGGCGTTTATCTCCGGCGTGGTCAAGGATGCTTTCAGTTTGTGGCTTAACCAGCACACCGCCGTTGCCGAAATGCTGGCAGAACTGTTCATCAGCAACGCCCAGCGCCGCCTTCGTGCCAGCAAGAAAGTCGCCCGTAAAAGGGTCACCTCTGGCCCGGCACTGCCTGGCAAGCTGGCGGACTGCTCAGGCAGCGACAGCAACCGCTCGGAACTGTTTCTGGTGGAAGGGGATTCAGCCGGTGGCTCTGCCAAGCAGGCCCGCGACCGGGACTTCCAGGCCGTGATGCCGTTGCGGGGGAAGATTCTCAATACCTGGGAAGTGGATTCCGGCGAGATCCTTGCGTCCCAGGAAGTCCACGACATTGCCGTCGCCGTCGGCGTAGACCCGGGCTCCGACAAACTCGAGGGGCTACGCTATAACAAGATCTGTATCCTCGCCGATGCAGACTCAGACGGGCTGCACATCGCCACTTTGCTGTGTGCGCTGTTCGTCAAGCATTTCCGCCCGCTGGTTGCTGCCGGCCATGTGTTCGTTGCCATGCCACCCCTGTACAGGGTGGATCTGGGCAAGGAAACCTTCTACGCCCTGGATGAACATGAAAAGCAGGGCATTCTCGACCGTCTCGCGGCGGAAAACCGGCGTGGCAAAATCTCGGTCACCCGTTTCAAGGGCCTGGGCGAGATGAACCCTCTCCAGCTTCGGGAAACCACCATGGCTCCGGATACCCGCAGGCTGGTGATGCTTACCATTGCCGATGGTGACGACACCGACGCCCGTATGGATATGCTACTGGGCAAAAAGCGCGCCTCCGATCGTCGGGTCTGGCTGGAAACCTACGGCAATATGGCAGACATCGAGGTGTGATGGTGTCCGCAACAGCTTAAACAACAACGTCAGCAAGGAGTGGTGACGATGAAACTTGTCCGGTCAAGGGATTTGACCGCCTATGATCTTCCTCGTATTGAAAGCCCGTTTTTGGCCGCCAATAAGGTTCAGCACCTGTTGGCCGACCCGTTTTCTGCATTGCAGCTACCTCAGGACCTCCCCCGCAAGCCTTATGGGCGTAATGCCTATCCCGATACCCTCCAGGACCAGGTTCGCAACGGTGAGCTGTTGCTGGTCCTTGGTCCCGTGGACGGCTTTCCAGTGTCCCCGGTAGTTACCTGGCACCCCGGCGAACACTTTCCTGGCGGTGGCCAGTGGAAAGTGAACACGCTGATTGTTGGCGCATTCCTCGAAAACGACGTGGCAAAGCTGAATGAATGGGCGGTTACCCCGGAGCAGTTGCGTAGCAGCAATCCTGCGGGAATTGGCGGATTCCGGAGTCGGACATTTGGCATCGACATGCAAATCCGGCATCACGCCGAAAACCATCAGAGACAATCGTCATCTGGAAGTGCACTGACACTACCTCTAGGGAGTGCCGCGTCGGTGATACCGCTTCCTGCCACTGCCAGTCCAGCGACTGATGCCACTAAGAAGTCGGAAGAACCGGCCGGTATTCATCTGGAGGTGGGGATTTTTACAGATGGGACCTTGAATAATGCGACGAACACCCGGGTTTTTAAGGAGCAGTTGGAGAAAGAGTGTCTGGCTCCCTTTGAGAACGATGAAATAAGCCAGGAAGAATGTGAACGTCGTTTGGGTCTGATGCTGGGTGGCAGTTACTCCAATGCTCCGAGTAATGTGGCGAAACTATGGGATTTGTACCCAAATAGACAACTAAGGTCAGACAATAAAATTACTTTTCGTCGAAGCATTTACGCACCGGGCGCCGGTTCAAAGTCGGGTAGCGAAGATTCATTGTACGGTGCAGCTACCGGCTTGGGAGCTGCTGGCGTTATTCGCCAGGTTCACTATGCATTTTCACAGCTGGCCATGCAGATGAGAGAAGACCTGCAAGGTAAACAAAGTGACCAACTGAAAGTCGATCTTTTTGGTTTTAGCCGCGGTGCGGCAGCGGCTCGTCATGCAGCGCATGAGATTAATATTGGCCCAGGGGGGCTGCTGGCAAAGGTTTTGAGTGAGTACGGCGTCGCCTGGCCAAAGGAGGTTCGCATCCGTTTCGTTGGGCTGTATGACACTGTTGCTGGTATCGTCAACGTTTTTGCCGGCGACCTGGCTGCGGACAATGCCCGCAACAGTCCTGTTAAGCTCTATCTGGACCCCGGTCAGGTTGATCATGCGGTGCATCTAACCGCTACCCACGAGCACCGCAAGAACTTCGCCCTGAATAGTCTTCGTAGTCCGAACGGTACCCTTCCTGCTAATTTCCGTGAAATCGCGCTACCCGGAGCCCACTCGGACATTGGTGGTGGATACGGTGACAGTCAGCGAGAGGAGGTCTTGATCAGTCCGCTATTGCCGGTGCCACCGAGCCGGCTGCGCTGGCCAGAGAAGAGTATGGAATGGGATAACCTTGAGGCATTGCGAACACAAGTGGCAGCTGAGGGCTGGATTGGCCTCCACAGTTTACCGGTTCGGCAGTCCCGCAAACCCCACAACTGGGAGGCCAACCCTGGCTCGGAAGGTGATGCCAGCTTGGACATAGTGACAAACCGAAAAGACCATCCCGCACCGGAAGGTGAGGTAGAGTTGGCACTGCGCATGACCCGACAGGTTCGTGGCGACTATTCCCGGGTGGCCCTGCGAATGATGCACCGGCTTGCAACAGACAAGGGGGTGCCATTGAAGGATGTAGGTGCGACGAAGCGGGATGAAACAATGCCTGAAGAGTTGAAAGCCATACTCGACAAGCTTATGCAGCAGGTCAAACAGGGAGACGATGAGCCTTCTCTATCCAGGGAGAGCCACGAGTTGTTGTTGCAACGTTATATTCACTACTCCGCGAACTATAACAGTTTTGAAACACTGATCGGCGAGGTGCCCGTGCGGGTAAGCCTGTTCCGCCATGTCAGGCCACATGCCCCAGCGTCATCGAGGGAACGCAGGGTGTACCCGCAACAGGAAGGCTGCTGATGGTTAGAAAAATTGTGATTCTGTGGCTGACTCTGACAATATTTCTGGTCAGCGCTTGTGCTTCGTCGCCTGATAGCCGTGAACCGTGGAACATCAAGATAGCGGCACCCATGAATTACGAAGTGTGGGTGATCGACATGTTTCTGGAGAAGAGTGGAGAACGGAGCTGGCGTCAACCCATTGGTAGCGTTGCATGTTGTTGGAAAGGGCCCCACGGGCCTTCGGGTAAGGGAACAGCCGCGGACCCTTTCCCCGAACTGATCTTCCTTCGCTGGTTCTCCTTTGCCGAACAGAAATATTACACCAAACTGATTGAAGTGCCGCCCGGCCTTCTGGACCAGATGCGGGAACCTGCACCGTTCAAGGCTTATGATGGGTTACGTATGAGCCCCCGGCACACCATGACCATTGGTCTGGCCCCCGGAGGCACCGTGGTGGTCTGGATCCTGAACCAGATTGGCAATGAGGTGGAAGTGATGCGCATGCAGGCCACGGAGACAGAAGGCGATCCCGGTGACTTTGCGGTCGCAACGGAAAACTATCTGGAGCAGCACGGCGATTACCTTGAAGAGCATGGTGTGCCGACCGAGGGTTGGTAGGGGGTTTATTATATATCTTAAAGTGCTTTAAAAAGCATCCTTTATTCTTTCTAAGTCTTCTGCAAACTCGGTATCCTGCGCCTTTTATCCAGGGGAACACCAGATGGACTGGCAGGGCTGGTTTGCTTTAAGCCTCGCGGTGGTAGCGTTGCTGTTGATGAGTGTCGGGCGTTTTGGCCCACATCTTGTCATGCTGGGCGTGCTGATCGTGCTGAGTGCCAGTGGTATTGTCGCTGCCGATCAGGCTCTCGCCGGATTCAGCAACACCGGCCTGATAACCGTTGTTGCAATGTTTGTAGTGGCTGCCGGTATCCATCACTCCGGTGGCGTGGACCTCGTGGTCAATCACCTTCTGCGGTCGCCCCGTACCGTACGTTCTGCCCAGGCCCGGATTGCGTTCCCCGTTGCGTTACTGAGCGGCTTCCTTAATAACACCCCCGTCGTTGCCACCATGATTCCGGCGGTACACGCCTGGTCAAGAAAGATCGGCATATCTCCATCGAAGCTGATGATGCCCCTGAGTTACTCCGCCATCCTCGGTGGTACCCTGACTTTGATTGGCACCAGTACCAACCTGGTGGTCAATGGTCAGTACCAGCAGCTAACCGGGGAAGCGGGCTTTTCGATATTCTCCATTACCGCCGTCGGGTTGCCGGTCGCGGTGATTGGCGTAGCGGCCATGCTTCTGGTGCTGCCGCGCGCGCTGCCTGACCGCAAGGACCAGCAGAAATTTGGTTCCATGCGGGAGTTCACCCTGGAGGTGGCTGTTGCCTTCGATGGACCCTTGGTAGGCAAGAGCGTTGGTGAAGCCGGCCTGCGTGAGCTGGAGCGGCTCTACCTGGTTGAGATCGAGCGGGATGGCAGTGTGGTCACCGCTGTGCCCTCGGAGGAGCGCCTGCGGGGAGGTGACCGGCTGGTGTTTGCCGGGGATACCCAGGCCATTTCCGATCTGTTGCGTATCAACGGCATTGTGCCCTCTGTTCACGACGACGAACCTAGCCTGAGTAAAGACCGGGCAGAGCGACGGCTGGTGGAGGCCGCGCTATCGCCCCAGTCTGAAGTGCTTGGCCTGACCATCCGCGATGCCCGGTTCCGGGACCGATACGGGGCGGTAGTGCTGGCGGTTGCGCGGGGCGGTGAGCGGGTATCCGGTAACCTGGGTAATATTCGTCTCAAACCGGGGGATGTTCTGCTGCTAGAGGCCCGTCCCGCGTTTGTCAGCCGCCAGCGGTACGCCAAGGACTTCCTGCTGATCAATGACCTGGAAACGGAAACGCCCCGTCACGACCGCGCGTATCTGTCCTGGGGAATACTACTGGTACTGGTGGGGGCCGCCGCCTTTGGGGTATTGAGCATGCTCAACGCCGCGTTGATGGGGGCGGCGCTGATGGTACTCAGTGGCTGCTGTTCGGTTGGTCAGGCACAGAAAGCGGTGGACGTGCCCGTCATGCTCACCATCGCCGCCTCATTTGCGTTGGGCGCGGCGCTGCAGGAAACCGGCGCAGCAGCATTTGTGGCCGAGGGGATACTGAATGTCAGCAGTGGGCATCCGTTGCTGACGGTCCTGCTGGTGTATTTTTCCGTGTCAGTACTCACTGAAGTGATCACCAACAACGCTGCGGCGGTGCTGGTGCTACCCATCGTGCTGTCGATGACTGCCTCACTGGGTATTGCCTCCGAGCCCTACGTCATTGCGGTGATGATGGCCGCATCTGCCAGTTTTGCTACTCCCCTGGGCTACCAGACCAATATGATGGTCTTCGGCCCCGGTGGCTACCGGTTCATGGATTTCGTGAAGATTGGCCTGCCGATGAATCTGTTTATTGGGCTGGTCACGGTGGGGGTGATTTCCCTGGTCTACGGAATCAGGCTTTCCTGACCGCCGTTTCGGTGGGGTTGGCGAGAATATCGCAGCAAAGCACCCTCAGTTGTCCATTATGATAATAGCCCAGGGACAGGGTTACACACATGTAGGCACCGGTAATGCAGAGGTAGGGAGCCGTCACCTGCAGGTAGCCTGGCAGGGCGATAGCCTGCCGCAAATATTGCTGGCGGTACCAGTCGGCGCTGGTGGTGCTTTCCAGGGGGCGGAAGCGGGGGTCAAGGCTGCTGGCCATGGCTTCTGAAACCAGGGTATCGTCGATCTGAACGCCGCTCTCATCCACCAGATAACATCGCGAGACCGCCGGGTGATTCAGCAGGGTATTGCAGGCTTCCTTCATCACCATGCCCTGGCTGAGCCTGTCTACCGCATTGCGAAAGAATCCCTCGAAAAAGGATGTCAGCTGTTGGGTTGGGTCCTGCTTTATCCGGTTCTTGCTCTTGTAGTCTTTCAGCAATCCGTCCAGATCCGTCACTTCACCGGGGATGTCCGCCAGTGAGATGCTGGGCTTGCGGAAATAGAAACCCTGTACAAAATCGACCCCCGCATCGATGGCAATCATGGCCTGGTGGTGGGTTTCCACGCCTTCCAGCAGGACCAGACATCCTGACTGGTGGAGCAGCGAGACAATACCGTTAAGAATCTGCCGGGCTTTGCGGTCATCGGTGGCACGGGTCAGCAATTTGCGGTCGAGCTTTACAATGTCTGGTGATAAATTCCAGATGCGCTCGAAATTGGAGTGGCCAGCGCCGAAGTCATCAATGGCGGTCAGGCACCCCAGTTGCTGGTAGTAAGCAACGGTCTCCCGCAGCCGGTCGGCGTCGTCGGTGGGCTGCTCAACGATTTCCATCACGATACGGTGAGGGGGCAGCCCGGTTTTCTTCAGCAACTCCCCAAAAAACGAGTCAGCCCGGTTGCCTGCCGAGACCACTCGTGGAGAAACGTTCAGGAACAACCAGTTAAGCTGGTCGTGGAAATTCGAATAATTGCGGATGTGCAAGTAACGGCAGAGTCGGTCAAGCAACAGATTTTCCGCATCGGACGCCGGCAGTTCAAACAGGTGCAGTGGGAGCACGGCTGCATTGTCGGGGTCAAAAGCGCGGATCAGAGCCTCGTAGCCGACAATGCGTTTGTGAGAAATACTGAATATGGGTTGTAACGCCGTTCGCAGGGTCAGGCCCTGATAATCGGCCGTCCATGATTCACCCTCCCTGGATAACATAGGCGACAGCACGTCCAGTTCCGGTGCGGTCAACTCTTCTGGGAGGGTTCGCGACATAGGCCTTTGGGGTCCGGATATACGAAAACATCGGAAACGCCCGGTGGCTTTCCAATCTGTTGGTCCAGGCTGCACCTTGCTGATTCTGGTGAAATTTCAACGAGGATGCACAGGATTATTGATCCAGACGGAAGAGTGCCAAAACCAGCATATTATTGCCACTATTTCATGTAAAAAAAGGCAACACGAAGTAACAGCGCACAAATGCCGCCGTGGGGAGGGAATGTAGACGGCCCGGCAGAGCCGTCTGAAATCAGTTGTTGCTGGGAACTACAACAGATTCGTCGAATTCAATTTCCATGTCGCTTTCTCTCGTTCAATGAGTAACCCGAACCGGGCATTCAATATGTGTAAATTCTATCTTTTCCATCGTTTCGACAATCCGTAGAACCCGTATCAGACCAAAGGTATAAGGGAAAGTACGTGTAAGTCCGCAACAAGTCTCTTGGTCAGAATTTCTGACCTATGCATGCAAAACATTTTGATTGGTTTCGGGGGCGCCTGTTTCTACACTGCTTCAAGATTTAACGGGCAGGTGCCAGACTAGCCAGGGTATCGGGAACGGAGACTGTTATGCAGGTACGCAACACGGCCAACAGGTTTGGGGTTGTTACTATTGGTATTCACTGGCTTGTTGCCGTGGCTGTATTCGGCCTTTTCGGCCTTGGCTACTGGATGGTAGACCTGTCTTATTATGACGATTGGTATCGGACAGCCCCTGATATCCATCGAAGCATCGGTATTCTGTTATTGATGGTTATGGTGCTTCGCCTGGCCTGGCGTTTCATTAATCCGATGCCGCGTCCGCTACCCAGTCACAGCCGCTTCGAGGTGTTGGCAGCCCACGGTGCGCACCTGCTGCTATATGTCCTGATCTTCGTCGCCATGATCAGTGGTTATCTCATTTCTACCGCGGACGGGTCGTCCATCAGTGTGTTTGGCTGGTTTGACGTTCCTTCGGTGACGGGGCGGATCAAGGGAATGGAGGATACGGCCGGCCTGGTTCATTACTGGGTAACCTGGGTCCTGGTTGTGCTTGCCGGCCTGCATGGCCTTGCGGCAATCAAGCACCATGTGATTGATCGTGACGACACCTTACGGCGTATGCTGGGTAAGGATCGTCATCAACACCGAACTGACTGATGTCTTTAATCGCGCCTTCGGGCTGTTTCAACAAGGAGATGAACATGAAAAAACTGCTGCTCGCATCTGCTGTTTCACTCACGATGGCTGGTGGCGTCCAGGCATCGGAGCATAGCGGAACCTATGCCTTCGATACCGAAGGCGCACACCAGTTTATTACCTTCAAGATTTCCCACCTGGGTTACAGCTGGCTGTATGGCCGGTTCAATGACTTTGACGGCCAGTTTGCCTACGACGCGGAGAACCCGGAAAACAGCTCTGTGCAAGTGACAATCGATACATCCAGTGTAGATTCAAACCATGGTGAGCGGGACAAGCACCTGCGTTCCGATGATTTCCTCCATGTCAGCGAATACCCGGAAGCGACTTTCAAGAGCAAAAGGGTAGAAGTAGACGAGGAAGGCGAAGCCGACATTATCGGTGACCTGACTCTGCGTGGCGTGACGAAAGAAATCACCCTTGATGTGGAAATGCTGGGCCATGGGGAAGATCCCTGGGGTGGCTACCGGATGGGGTTCGAGGCTGAAACCGAGTTCAAGCTCTCTGACTTCGGTATTCCCATGGATCTTGGCAAAGCCTCTGAAACGGTCGAAATGATCATTTCAGTGGAAGGCATTCGCCAGTAACCGTCACGGCTCGCCCCGTCTCCTGGAGAAGCCGGAGATGGGGCGAACTCCCGCCCATTATACCTTGAACCTTCCTGTCTGTTGCTCCAGTTCTCTGGCGTAGCCGTCCAGCGACTTGCTTATGCGGTTGATGCTTCCTGATCTTTCCATCCCTTCAAAAGCCAGATCATTGATTTCGGTAACACTGCGGTTGATCTCGTCGACCACCTGAGTCTGCTCTTCTGTCGCCGACGCCACGCTGGTATTCATGTCGCTGATGTCCGCCATCGATTCAAGAATACCCTGCAGTTCCGCCTCGGCTTCAGTCGCAAGTTTTTCGGTTTCCACCGCTTCCTTGCTTCCGGTTTCCATCACCGCCACGACATCGGCGACGCCGGTCTGGAGGGCGGTAATCATGGTCTGTATGTCTTCGGTCGACTGCTGTGTTCGTTTGGCCAATGTGCGTACTTCGTCGGCAACCACGGCAAAGCCCCGGCCCTGCTCCCCGGCGCGGGCAGCCTCTATCGCTGCGTTGAGTGCCAGCAGGTTGGTCTGGTCGGCGATTTCCCGAATAACGTCCAGTACCGAAGTAATGTTCTCCGAGTCCAGTGAAAGCTTGCGTATAACCTCCACAGCTTTGGATATCTGTGCGGCCAGACGTTGTACCTGGACCGATGAGTTGCGGATGATGGTCGCACCATTACGCCCCTTCTCCTGGGCGTGCCTGGTGATGTCGGCGGCGCGAGAGGCATTGCCCGCCACCTCCTCGATGGCGCTTTGCATTTCATTGATGGCGGTTGCGACCATGGAAATGGCATCGGTTTGCCGGGTGACGCCGTTACTGTTGTCGTGGGCGGTCGAGGACAATTCAGAGGCGCCTTCGCCCAGTTGCCTGCTGAGATTCTGGATCGAGCCGATCATGCCCTGGAGGTTTTCAAGCACGTGATTGAAGCTCGCAGCAAGCTTTCCCAGATCATCGTCCATTTCAACAGGAATACGCTGGGTGAGATCTCCCTCCCCCTGGGCGATGTTGTCCAGTTGCTTCCGCAGCACGCTGATAGACTGGATGATCATACGAAGGACTACAACGAACAGAATGATACCAATGATGAGGGCGCCGGCCGTAATCGAAAGTATAAAGACGGAACTGGCGAGTCCTTCATCAGACGCCTCCCGGGCAACGACCTGAGCCTTTTCATCAGCGTGCACGCCGACGCTGTCGTAATAATCCCGAAGCTGGCTGAACGCCTGGTCACCCGGGCCGGTCAACAGCTGGTGTCCGCGGTCAGGATCGCCTGCCTTCGCGACGTCCATGGACTCCCGCGCCGACTTGAGCCAGCGGTCGTAAGTGCTGCGAAAGCCATCGGTTATTTCGGAAACGCCCGTGCCACGCAGGCGCTCCACGGCTGCGTTCATTCTGTCCAGAGCCTGTGTGGCATTTTCTTCGAAGGCCGCTTTGTACTGAGCAGTGGATGCATTATTGTCAGTAGCGTTTATAAATGACATCTGCGCGACAAGGGCCTGGTAAAGGTCGCGGTCACCGTTGAGAGCTTCACTTACGGCGGGAAGATAACGTTCGGACAGTGTGTCAGTGTCTGACACCAGGTTGCGCGCCGTCAGGACGCTGAAGAGACCTATCACAACCAGGGCGATGGCAGAAACGGCAAAAGGTAAGGCGACTTTGGCCCTCAGGCCCAGGGAGTTTCTTATAGTCATTTTCAATCCTGACGGTTCGTTGCAGTCTAGCGCGTTCAGTCAGGATAGCACCGGAAAGGGAGCTGACATTGTTGATAAGTGTAACGCTTGATATGGCCTGGTAAGTGGCGCGTTAATAGGTGTCAGTGGAGCCGTGGCCCGGTTGCCCGTTGCGGCAAAGGTGGCGCTGGCGCCAGAACTGGCCGAAAAAGATAACCAGGCCGATCAGGAGTCCTGCCCAAAGATAGGGTTCTGCCAGTTGAAACGTACCGCTTATGGCAAACTCCACCAACAGCATCAGGGCCAGAGCAAGAACAGCATTCACCGCGGCCGTGATCATGGCCTGCCCGCAGGCTTTCAGGTTGGGTCTCATAGTTCTCCACTCTCGGATGTCGTGAAACGGGTCATCGTTTTACTGATTGCGAGCATACGGCGAGGGTTAAACTCTCTCCATGCGGGAATTCCGCTATTGGAAATCCGACAGGGTGTTGGTGTATCTGTCCCCGCCTCCATATAATGTGCCCTTCGGCTGCCGCCCGGGTAGCCACCGGAATTCATAACAAGCAAGTCACGCAACAAAGGGGCATCCATGCCAGAGTTTCAGACCACGGATGAAGGCTTTGAGCGGGTTTCATTGAGGGACTACACCGAGAAGGCCTACCTTGATTACTCCATGTACGTCATCCTCGACAGGGCATTACCCAACGTGGGTGACGGCCTGAAGCCGGTTCAGCGCCGGATCATCTACGCCATGTCCGAGCTCGGTCTCAAGTCCACCTCAAAATACAAGAAGTCTGCACGAACGGTGGGGGATGTGCTGGGTAAGTTCCACCCGCACGGTGACAGCGCCTGTTACGAAGCCATGGTGCTCATGGCCCAGCCTTTTTCATACCGTTATCCACTGGTTGATGGCCAGGGCAACTGGGGCGCGCCTGATGATCCCAAATCCTTTGCCGCCATGCGTTATACAGAATCCCGCCTGGCCAAATTTGCGGATGTCCTGCTCAGCGAGCTGGGGCAGGGTACGGTGGATTGGGTGCCGAACTTCGACGGTACCATGGACGAACCATCGGTGTTGCCCGCCCGGCTTCCTCACGTTCTGCTGAATGGCACCACTGGTATCGCAGTGGGCATGGCGACCGACATACCGCCCCACAATGTCCGTGAAATCACCGCGGCCTGTGTACGGCTGCTGGAGCAACCGGACGCCACCACGGACGAACTGTGTGAACACGTCAAGGGCCCGGATTTCCCGACCTATGCCGAGATTATTACGCCCAACAAGGATATCCGGCAGATGTACGAAACCGGCAAGGGTTCGCTGCGGATGCGCGCCCGCTGGATCAACGAGAGTGGGGAAATTGTGGTAACGGATCTGCCCCACCAGGTCTCTGGCAACCGGGTGCTGGAGCAGATCGCCCAGCAGATGCAGGCCAAGAAGCTGCCCATGGTGGCGGACCTGCGTGACGAGTCAGATCATGAGAATCCGACCAGGTTGGTGATTGTTCCCCGCTCCAACCGGGTAGACCAGGAAGGGCTGATGGCTCACCTGTTCGCCAGTACCGACCTGGAAAAAACCTACCGGGTCAATATCAACGTCATCGGTAACGATGGACGCCCGGGCGTTAAGGGCTTGCGGGTAATGCTGACGGAGTGGCTCAGTTTCCGCCGCACCACGGTCACCCGGCGTCTTCAGCATCGCCTGGACAAGGTACTGGCACGCTTGCACATTCTTGAAGGCCTGCTGGTGGCCTACCTGAACATCGACGAAGTTATTGCCATCATCCGCTATGAAGACAAACCCAAGGCGGAATTGATTTCCCGCTTCGGGCTGTCGGAAGAGCAGGCTGAAGCCATCCTCGAGCTTAAATTGCGCCACCTGGCCAAACTCGAGGAAATGAAAATCCGTGGTGAACAGGACGAGCTTGCCGCCGAGCGGGATGAACTCCAGGCCATTCTGGGTTCGGAAGACCGCCTGCGGGAACTGATCAAGGACGAGCTGCTGGCGGATGCGGAAACCTATGGTGATGATCGCCGCTCACCGATTGTTGAGCGCAGTGAAGCAAGAGCCTTCAGTGAAACCGAGCTGGTCTCTAACGATCCGGTCACGGTGGTACTGTCTGAGAAAGGATGGGTGAGGGCAGCCAAGGGCCACGATATCGAGCCCGAGGGCCTCAGTTACAAGGCCGGCGATAAGTTTGCCATGGCGGCAAAGGGGCGCAATAACCAACAAGCGGTGTTCCTGGATTCCACCGGGCGGGCCTATTCCCTGGTTGCCCACTCCCTCCCGTCTGCCAGGGGGCAGGGCGAACCGCTGAGTGGGCGTATCAACCCCCCTTCCGGTGCCACCTTCTCCGGGCTGCTAATGGGGGACCCAGCTCGCAAGGTGCTGCTTGTTACTGATGGCGGCTATGGGTTCGTGACTTCCCTGAACGACATGATCAGCAAGAACCGCAACGGCAAGGCGGTGGTGTCGGTGCCGAAAGGGGCAGGAATTATGCCGCCGGTAACGGTGCCGGACTCGGAGAAACCGCTTTATCTGGGCGCTATTTCCAATGAGGGCCGGATGCTGGTGTTTCCTTTGAGTGAGCTGCCGGAGTTGTCGAAGGGTAAGGGCAACAAGATCATCAGCATTCCTTCGGCTCGAGTGCAGAATCGCGAAGAGTACGTGGTTGCTGTTGCCGTGTTTGCCGAGGACGACCAACTGGAAATTCGCGCCGGCAAGCGCAAGATGGGGCTGCAGTTCAGCGATCTGGAGCATTACCTGGGTGAGCGCGGCCGTCGTGGCCACAAGCTGCCGCGCGGGCTCCAGCGGGTGGATGCCATTGATGTCATCCAGTCGGCCAGTAACGCCGAAGCCGCTGACGCAGCCAATGCAGAGGAGCCGTCTGACCGTGAGTGAGCTCGTTCTGATTAATGTGTCGGGGCGTGACAAGCCCGGCCTGACGTCCGAGATTACCGGCATTATGGGACAGTACGATGTGCGGATTCTCGACATTGGTCAGGCGGTCATTCATGACCACCTGACCTGGGGGATTCTGATCGAAATTCCGGACGAGTCCAAGTCCTCGCCGGTGATCAGGGACCTGCTGTTCCGCCTGCATGCGCTGGACCTGCAGGTGCGCTTTGCGCCGATCACCATCGAGGAGTATCAGCAATGGGCGGAGGGCCGCAATCGTGCCTGTTACATCGTCACGCTGCTGTCGAGGGATATCAAGGCCGAGCAGATTGCACGGGTATCCGCCATTACCGCCCGCCACGGCCTGAACATCGACAATATCAGCCGGCTCTCAGCCCGGCCATCGCTGAATTCCTCTGAAAACCGCATTGCCTGTGTCGAATTCTCGGTCAGGGGCACGCCCTCTGATCTTGAGCAGCTGCGCTCTGACTTCCTGCACATAGCCGCTGAAATGAACGTGGATATTGCCTTCCAGGAGGATTCCATTTTCCGTCGCAACCGCCGGCTGGTGGTGTTCGACATGGATTCCACCCTGATTGATGCCGAGGTGATTGACGAGTTGGCCCTGGAGGCCGGAGTAGGCAGCCAGGTAGCGGAGATTACCGAGCGCGCCATGCAGGGGGAGCTGGACTTCAGTCAGAGCTTTGCAGAACGCCTGGCTCTTCTCAAGGGCCTGGATGAATCAGTGCTGGAAAGCATTGCCGGCCGCCTGCGGCTGACCGAGGGCGCCGAGCACCTCATTCTCAGCCTGAAGTCGCTGGGTTACCGTACGGCCATTCTGTCGGGGGGCTTTAGCTACTTTGCTCGTCATCTGCAGGAGAAGCTGGGCATTGACTACGTTTACGCCAACGAGCTGGAAATCGAGAATGGCAAGGTTACCGGCCGTGTCGCTGGTCAGATTGTCGATGGCAAGCGCAAGGCGGAACTGCTCCTGGAAATTGCGGAACGTGAGCATATCTCGCGGGAACAGGTTATCGCGGTTGGGGATGGCGCCAATGACCTGCCCATGCTGAGCCAGGCTGGTTTGGGTGTCGCCTTTCGGGCGAAACCGCTGGTAAAGGAGTCTGCCCGCCATGCCATTTCAACTTTGGGGCTGGATGCGATTCTCTACCTGATTGGATTCCGGGAAAGCGACAGTCTTCAGACAGGGAAGCAGTAACCATTAGCCCGGGCGAGACGAGGGGCCTGCCCGGGCTGTTGTGAAGGCTAGTGGTCGCCGAAGTCGTAGTTCATTTCCGGAACCGGTGCCTGAAGGTAGTAGCCCTGGATATAGTTCACGCCCGCCTGCCACAAGGTGGCAAGCACGCCGGCATTTTCCACCAGCGGCACGATGGTCAGCTTGCCCGCACTCTGGAGGCTCTTGACCATCTCCTTGACTTCTTCCTTGGCTTCATCTTTCTTCTGAAGCTCTTCGGTGAAAGAACCGTCGATCTTCACGTAATCCACATCGATATGCTTCAGGGTATTGAACGGGTTCAGTGCGCATCCGAACTGGCAGATCGACACCTTGGCGTGCAGTTCATGTACGGCTTTGGCGAAATCCTTGGCCTGCTTCATGTAATTGTTGGCGTCACCTTCGCGAATCTGGAAAATCAATGAGTCACCGGGCAGTCGGGCTGCCTTTAACGCCACGCTCAACCAGGGTGTGAAGGTCCTGTCTTCCAGCGTTTCCGCCGTCACATTCAGGAACAGGCGTGTGTCGTGCCCCCGTGAGCGATGGCTGGAGAGCTGCTTGATGGTTTGCAGGATTACCCAGCGGTCGATCTTGAGGGCCATTTCCGAGGGGCCAACCGGTGGCAGGAAGTCGTAGGGCGACACTTCCTCGTCGTCCTTGTTGAGCATTCTGACGAACGCTTCGTAGTGTTCCTCGCCTTCACCACGGAGATTAATAATCGGCTGGAACAGCAGCTTGAAACGATTGTCGTCCAGCGCCTTCTGTATGGCATCGGCCGAGTTGCTTTCGTCCATCGTTTCGTAATCGGCCGGGTTGTAGACCAACACGCCGTTGCCCTGCTCGTGGCCTTCTTTTTTCTTCAGCTCAGAAGAGGCAGTATGAGCCCGCCCCATCAGGTCAGGAGCCTTGGGTGCATTTTCGGTAATGGCGGCAACCCCGATGCTCAGGGTCAGCTGCACCGTGCGGCCGTTGATGTCAAACAGATGGTCCTCCACCTTCTTGCAGATGGCCTCACACTGCTCCGCCAGGGCTTTTTCTTCGCAGGGCTGGCAAAGCAGGCAGAAAGCGTCATCGCTCAGGCGTGCGAGAATCATATTCTCGGGCGTCTGTTCCTTGAGCAGCGTGGCCAGATCTCCCAGCATAAGGTCGGCGCCGGCGATGCCAACCTGGCCTTTGAGACTCATGAAATTATCAAGGGCGATGTAGGCCAGGGCGCCGGTCTGGTTGTCCTTGCCGGCCTTTGCAATGGCCTGACCAAGGGCATCCATCAGGTATTGCCGGTTGAACAGGCCGGTGAGCAGATCCTGGCTGCTGATCTGGCGAATCTTCTCCTCCAGCTCAGCATCGCTGTGTTCCGGCTGGATGACAATCTGGGTGCAGATCTCGCCGTCATAGGTGGCTGCTGACACCGACATGGTTACGTTCAGTTCCTGGTCATCACTGCGGCGGGCCACGCAGTTCATGGTCATACCGTCTTCGCCACTCTCGGCAAAGGACTTCATGAATTCCTTGTATTTTTCCTGGCTTTCCGGGGTCAGGGTGTCCAGCACCGGAATGCAGATCAGGTCGTCGATATCATCGTAGCCAAGGAATTCCATGTAGGACTGGTTGGCGTAGATGTGCATGCCGTCGTTGATGTAGGCAATGGCGTCCTTGGAGCTTTCCAGCAATAACTGGCAACGCTGCTCCGCTTCACGCAGGTGGGATTCCAGGGTTCTGCGTCGTCTGCGATCTTCGAGTGCACTCAGCTCACGGTTAACCACCAGGACCAGTTGATCGCTGTTCTCGAAGGGGACCGCATCGTGGGCCCCGGCTTTCATGACCGCGACTGTGCGCTCGCGGCTGAATTCGGTGGTCAGCAGTATGGACGGGATATCCTTGTCCATGCGACGAATCATCGCCAGGGCGCCGTCTGGTCCGAATTCCTGATCTGCGTCGTCCCGCGCCAGTAACAGGTCCCAGTTGCCTGCCTTCAGGGTTTCCTCGAGATCTTCCTCTGACGTGATGCGGTGAGCGCGCGTGGCCTTGCCGGAGTTCCGGAGAAGGCTCACAAGCGTCTCAGCGTCGTTTTGCGAGGGATCAAGGATCAGCAGGTGTACGGTTGCGTTCTTTTTCTGCATTCGTCAGGTGTCTCGTGATACGCGTTGGCTGTGCCGGCTCTTCAGCAAGTATAGAGCGGGCTTTTCACTAACGCTGAATGATGCAGGGGTTACCGTTCAATAACAACCCTTGGCGCCGGCCTGGGCGCTTCCGATTGTCGGAAATCAAGCCCTAGAGTGACGGCCACAGCGAATCAAATTCATCCTCGCTGGTGCCGGCCGCTGGCGACGTGTTGCTCGCGGTTGCAGCTCCGCTGTTCTGAAGCTTGAGCTCAAACTGGCTGATGCTTCCGGTTGCGGAGATCTTGCGGGAAAGCGTGCCCTGGTCCTCGCGGCCGTCGTGGAGTAGAGAGATACGGCTCCCGGATTGAAAGGGGAGCCTCGGTGTGATCAGGGTGGCGGCCTGATTGACCACGCTGATTTCCGGCAACAACAGGCCCCGAAGGTATTCGCTGCTGTTGCCGACCTTCTGGATCAGTCGCACGCCGCAGGGGGCCGCACTGGGCGCCAGCAACTCGATGCCTACCTGGGTACCCTGGTTTCGAACCTGGCGTATCCAGCGTACCACCGCAATACTCCATGGATGATTGGACTGCTCACGAACCCCGAGAATCTCTCCGGCCTGCAGTGAAGCCGGCACGTTGGTTTCCCAGCCAACACAGTAACCGCCGGGACTGGTGTTGATCAGCAGGGCATGGTGAGACTGGGGGCGCCTGCGGTCATGTTCGCTATCCGGTTTGGCGCCGATGCTATTGCGGAAATTGATGGGCGTGTCCGCCGACTGTATCGGGTCATCGCCGGGGCCCGCGTCATGAGCGCCAGCCCAGGCGTCATCCCTGCGGCGGGACGACCTCATGAACTGGTTGTCTTCCTCAAGGTGGCCGTTGTCATTGCCACTGACAAATTCATTGAAGGTCTTGGCGCCTGCCACGTAAAAGTGGGTGGCTGTGAGGCCCACGCATACTTCCAGGGTGCCCTGGCTGGCAATGCGGTTAAAATTCCTCTTTGCCAGAATTCCCAGTGCCTGGCTGAGGTGGGTCAGCAGGGTGTCACTGACCCGGGATGGCAGCTCCAGGCTTCCCGTGGTGTGGCCGTCCTTCTGGTGGCGGGCATGGAGAGACTCGGTAATGCGTTCTGACAATTCGCGGGTGTCGAAGTTGTAACTGTCGTTACCGGGCTTCTGCTCAAGCAGGCTGCGGTATATGGGGGCCGTGTCACGCTCCATGTTCACAACGAACAGACTGTCGCTGTCAGCGTCGGGGCCGCAGGAGACAAGATGGGTCCAGCCCTCGAACAGTTCGTAGACCAGCGCAAGTTCCGCCTGTCGTAACTGGTTGGGGCGGGCACAGCCGAGCAGCAGAATTCGCTTGTAGCTGTCTCCTATCGTGCTGGCGTGGCGGTGGCCCAGAGTCTCATCCTCCACAGACAGCCCACTGAGTTTGTTGCGGTGGGCAAACCGGAACAGGCGATGACATTCCAGCCAGCTTTGTGCGGGGCTGGGGCAATACAGTTGATGGGACCGCACAATCGTCGCGGCCAGTTCCGAGATTGCCCGGTGAATCGCTGTGGCCACTGCCTTACGGTTCTTGTCCAGCCCGCCATTATCCAGAAACTCCAGTACACAGAGTTTATAGCCGCTGGCCGCGTGGAGCTGGAGTGCCTGAGAAAGGTTGGCGATCTTGCGCTGCTTTTCGGGCAGGGCAATGGCCATGCCCAGATAGTGCCTGGACAGCTCCGAGCACACAAAGTGTATTTTCGGGCGAATCAGCTCCAGTAGCTGAAGTCGCTGCTGCGGCGCAACAAACAGCTGATTCAGTTCAATAATGGCATGATAGAGCTGCCGGGACGCCTCACCAATATTGGCCATGGGCAACTGGTTGACCCAGGCCCTGAAGGCTTTTGGTGACGTCTGGCAAAATGACAGGCTTGCTGTTTTCTGTTCAGGAATACGGAGATCGGGTTTCAGGATCATGCCTTCCATGAGTTCACGCCAATTGTCTGGACCACGGTTGGTACTCCGGAGCTTTTTATTGTTGTCACTCTTCGCACTCTAAAATAGCAAACGCATAACAAAAAGCGAGCAGAGCACGAGTTGACAATGTTTAACAAGTAAATTTGGGCCAACTTTGCCAAACGTGTCACGCAAAGAGGTCCAGAGGTGTCTTCCCGGGCTGATCCGGCAGCTCTCTGACAAGTTTTGGCACCAGAAATCCGGGAAGTGTGCCAATCAGTTGGCGAACCAGCTCCCGGGACCTGTCGTCGCTGACACTGAAATGGTGGGCGCCTTCCACCGGGTCAAACGCATGGAGGTAATAGGGCAGTACGCCGCATTCGAACAGCCGCTCGCTGAGGTCACTCAACACCCGGGCTGTATCGTTGACGCCTTTCAGTATGACGCTCTGATTCAACAGGGTGACCCCGGCGGCCTTCAGGCGCTCGAGGGCGTGACGGGTGTCGTTGTCCAGCTCGGCCGGGTGATTGCTATGGATCACCATGACCACCTGTAGCCGGCTTTCGGAAATCCACCCCAGGAGCGATTCGCAGACACGTTGGGGAATCACTATGGGCAGCCGTGTGTGGATTCTCAGGCGACGGATATGGGAGATGCCCGCCAGCGATTCGGCCCAGGATGACAGCAATCGGTCATTGGCGACCAGCGGGTCCCCTCCGCTGAAAATCACTTCGTTAATCCGGGTGTCGTTACCGAGGGTCGCCAGCACCTCGGCCCGGTCTTCCGGTGTCAGTCGGTGTTCGTCATAGGGGAAGTGGCGGCGGAAACAGTACCGACAATTGATGGCGCATTGCCCGGTGACCATCAGCAGGGCGCGGCTCTGATATTTCCGGATCAGGCCGGTAGTCTGCATCGAATCGCGCTCCTGAAGCGGATCACGGACAAAACCCGATCTGGTGTCAGTTTCTGCAGAGAGAGGGAGTACCTGCCTTAACAGCGGGTCCGCGGGATCACCCGGGATGATGCGTTGGAGGTAGGGCTCTGGTACGCGCAGCGGAAACAGCCGGTGACCTTCCGTTGCACCGGACAGCCAGATGTCGGGGTCAAGCTCCAACCGCCTGAGCAGATCCTCTGGTGTTGTCACAGAGGCTGACAGTAGCTGCTGCCAGCTACGTGAATCACGATCCGATGGGCGGGCTTCTATACGGGTGGCGGTTCGCTGTATCATAGCGACCTTCGAATTTTTATACGCATCTTTTCAGGTGATAATTTCATGGCTTCATATTCTACCAACGAATTCCGCGGCGGTCTTAAGGTTTTGCTGGACGGGGACCCCTGTATCATTCTCGAGAACGAATTCGTAAAGCCCGGCAAGGGTCAGGCATTTAACCGGGTCAAGCTGCGCAACCTGATGACCAATCGTCAGTGGGAGCGCACCTTCAAGTCCGGTGAGAGCCTGGAAGCCGCGGACGTGATTGATCTGGAAATGGAGTATCTCTACACCGACGGTGAGTTCTGGCACTTCATGAAAACCGATGGGTCGTTCGAGCAGTACCCCGCGGATGCGAAAGCCGTTGGCGATGCCCTCAAGTGGTTGAAGGAACAGGATGTTTACACCGTAACTCTTTACAACGGTGCGCCGCTGTCTGTCACTCCGCCCAATTTTGTCGAGCTGGAAGTGGTAGACACCGATCCGGGTATGAAGGGCGATACCGCCCAGGGTGGCACCAAGCCGGCAACCCTTTCTACCGGTGCTGTCGTGAACGTGCCCCTGTTCATCACCATTGGTGAGGTACTCAAGGTGGACACCCGCTCCGGTGAATACGTCAGCCGTGTGAAAGGCGGCTGATTGGTTTCTGAAGTGGCCGCAACACCTTCCTGGCAGCCTTCCACATCTGTGGCTGCCCTCCGAAGCCGTGCACACCAGCTTGCCTGGGTGCGCGGCTTTTTCGCACAGCGAGGCGTGATGGAAGTCGAGACGCCTGTGATGGGCCGATACGGAGTCACCGACCTCAACATCGACAGTATCCCGGCCAGTCCGACACCCGTGGCAGCGGGGTTTTCGAACGCCTGGCTGCAGACCTCCCCTGAATATCACATGAAACGCCTGCTGGCGTCCGGTGCCGGGCCCATCTATCAGGTGGCGAGAGTATTTCGGGATGGAGAGTCCGGGCGAAGACACAACCCCGAGTTTTCTCTGCTTGAATGGTATCGGCCGGGTTTCACTGACTCGGACCTGATGGCCGAAGTATCTGACCTGGTATGTGGGTGGCTGGGCTGTGAAGCGCCAGACACGATGCGTTACCGGGATGTTTTTCTGCGCTTTGCAGGCATTGATCCCTTCCTGGCCAGCGACAGCGAATTATCGGCCCGCTGCGAGCAGTGGATGGAGGCGCCCCGGTTGCAGTCATTTTCCCGCGATGAATGCCTGGATCTGCTGATGACTTGCCAGGTAGAGCCGGCGTTGGCTGAAACCGGGCCAGTGTTCGTTACCGGCTATCCGGAATCACAGGCAGCGCTGGCACGTGTGTCCGACCAGGACGGTTTTCGCCAGGCCCACCGTTTTGAGCTGTATGTACAGGGGGTGGAGCTCTGTAACGGCTACTGGGAGCTCACCGACAAGGAAGAGCAGCAGCGGCGGTTCGCGGCAGATAATCAGGCGCGACGTTCCGCCGGCAAGCCCGAAATGCCCGTTGATGAGGCATTTCTGGCAGCCCTGGATGCCGGCGTGCCGGACTGTTCAGGGGTGGCACTGGGGCTTGATCGTTTGCTGATGCTGAAGCTGGGGCTGGAGGACCTCGCCGGGGTTATTGCGTTTCCTGCTGACCGGGCGTGAGCTCTCCAAACGCTTCTCCCATGCGAACCCGTCCTCCAGCCACCTGATCGCCGTTCCAGGAGACTGAGCCTTTAGGCATGACCATGACAACCGTTGAGCCCAGGCGGAAGCGGCCCATCTCCTCTCCTTTGTCGAAGCGTATGGGGGTTTTGAGCCCGTCGTAGTGGGTTGCGTCAACCCGGCGTTTACCCGGGGCCACAATGCCCGCCCAGGTGGTTTCAACACTGCCGACGATCATCGCGCCCACCAGCACGAACGCCATGGGGCCAGCCTCCGTGTCAAAAATACAGACCACCCGTTCATTCCGCGCAAACAGGTTGGGCACGTTTTCGGCCGTGGTCGGATTGACGGAAAACAGCTTGCCGGGAACATAGACCATCTCCCGCAGGGTGCCCGCCAATGGCATGTGAATGCGGTGATAGTCCCTGGGGGCCAGGTAAATGGTCGCAAACTCGCCATCTGTGAAGGTGCGTGCCCGCTCCTGATCGCCGCCGAGCAGTTCGTTGAGGCTGAAGGACTGACCCTTGGCCTGAAAGATCCGGCCACCGTTGATGTGACCCAATTGGCTGATGGTGCCATCCACAGGGCTGACCATCACAGTGTCACCTGTAGCCACGGGGCGCAGCCCCGGTTTGAGCGCGCGGGTGAAAAAAGCGTTGAAGCTGGGGTACGCGGCCGGGTCTGGCTCAACTGCTTCGCTCATGTCTACGCCATATCGGCCGATAAACCAGTTTACGACACGGTTCTTGAGCGCCGGAACGCTTTCGTTGTCCGCAAGGCGGCCCGCCAGGCGGGAGATGCTCAGTTGTGGTGCTACGTACTGGCCCGTTACAAATAGCTTGTCGTACATCAGGTGGAATCCTTGGCGCTCAAAGAGGCGAAGTTTACCAAACTGCGCGGTGTGTATAGAAATTGTTTCACACCTTCGCGGTTCTCATCGCTGCTTGCTATTATCTGTGCGATGCGAAACGGCGGCTTGGGTCCAGACTCGGTTTCCTGATAACAATCACAGAAGGTATGTTCTCTTTCCATGCTACTCATAATCGGTGCAGTTGTTGTAATCGCAAGCGTCCTGGGAGGGTACGTTCTCCATGGCGGTAATCTCATGGTGTTGTGGCAGCCAACCGAAATATTGATTATCGGGGGTGCAGCGGTTGGGTCTTTCGTGATTGCAAACCCGATGCATACCATCAAGGAAGTGGGCAAGGGTGTACTCATCCAGTTAACCGGTTCCCCCTACAACAAGTCCTATTACATGGATCTGCTGAGCCTGATGTATGAGGTGTTCGACAAATCCCGGAAACAGGGCGTGATGGCCATTGAAGAGGACATCGACAATCCCCAGGAGAGCCAGATTTTTACCCGCTACCCCGCCATCATGAAATCCAAATATCTGCTTGCCTTCATGACGGATTACCTGCGGATCATCAGTTCCGGGAATATGGCTACCCATGAACTGGAAGGCATGATGGAAAACGAGATCGACAGCCGCCAGCATGAGCTGGAAGAACCGGCCCATGCCGTCAACAAGATCGCGGATGCATTGCCTGGGCTGGGCATCGTAGCGGCGGTACTGGGTATCGTTATCACCATGAACTTTCTCAGCGAAGGGCCTGAGAAGATCGGCCTCAGCGTGGCGGCGGCTCTGGTGGGTACGTTTCTGGGCATCTGGATGGGTTATGGCTTCGTCGGGCCCACGTCCATTGCCATGGAACACTCCGCCCGGTATGAGCTCAAGGCCTATGAGTGTGTGAAATCCGCAATTGTTGCGACGGTTTCCGGCCAGGCACCGCAGATGGCCATTGAGTTCGGCCGCAAGGCGTTGCCGTCAGACAAGCGGCCGGGATTCCAGGAACTGAACGACCACGTGCGTTCGAAATAATCTGAGCAAAAGCCGTCGGGAGCAGTTCCTTGGAAGACCAGCCAATTATCGTAAAGCGAAAAAAGAAAGTTGTCAGTGGGCATCACGGTGGGTCATGGAAAGTGGCTTTTGCCGATTTTGCTACTGCCATGATGGCTTTCTTTCTCGTGTTATGGCTGACGGCCACTGCCTCCCCGGAACAGATTCGTGCCGTGGAAGGCTATTTCAAGGATCCGGTGGGGTTTACCGAGGGCGGTTCGCCCAACCCGGTGGATCTCGAAGGTAGTGCATCCGTTATCAACGAGAGCAGCGAGGATATTGAGCGTAGCGATATCCAGATTGAAGACCAGGTAGTTGAGGAGCTGGCCCAGACACTGGAGCAGCAACAGATGGAAGAACTGTTCCAGGACCTCAAGGAGAGGATTGAACAGAATGAAACCCTGCAGGAGTTCAAGGACCAGTTGCTAATCGACATCACCAGCGAAGGTCTGCGGATCCAGATTGTCGACCGCTCCCAGCGCCCGATGTTCGACAGTGGCCGCGCCGAGCTCAAGTATTATTCCCAGGACATCCTGTTCGAGCTGGCCAAAACCCTGAGCACGGTCAACAACAAGCTGAGCATTACCGGCCACACCGATTCCACCCCCTTCAGCGGCCGCCCGGGTTACACCAACTGGGAGTTGTCAGCGGATCGCGCCAACACGGCTCGAAGGGCACTGGTGGCTGGTGGCGTAAGGCAGAAGCAGATTGGCCGGGTTGTGGGCCTGAGTGATTCCGTTCTGTTTGATCAGGACGACCCGCAGGCACCGGTTAACCGTCGTATCTCCATCATCGTGATGAACAAGAAGACGGCGGAAGGTATCCAGAGCAATGCCGGCAGATCGAGCGAGCCCCTGATCGACCTTACTGCACCCTCCGAAGCGCAGCAGCAGGAAGCCATGGAGCGGCTGGAAGAGGGTAACTGGTCAGAAGAGCGGGAAGAGCCCGCGCCCGGTGAGCTCAACTGGTAAACCGGTTCAGTCAGCTTTTAGCCCCCGGGACTGCTGTTCTGCCATATCCTGCAGAATCCGGTTGAAGCTTTTCATCCGCTCCACGCTTATCCGCCCGTCTTCGGCTGCCTGCGCAATGGCGCAACCTGGGTCCCCCATATGGCTGCAGTTGCGGAATTTGCAGTGCCCGATCAGGTCGCGGATCTCCCGGAAACCGTACTCGATCTCCTGCGGTGTCATGTGCCACAGGCCGAATTCCCGGATACCCGGTGAGTCGATCAGGTCGCCGCCACAGTTGAGGTGGAACAGTCTGGCCGTTGTGGTGGTATGAATACCCTTGCCGGTGCTCTCCGATATGGCGCCTACGCGGATTGACTCGTCAGGAAGCAGAGTCTGGATAATAGACGATTTGCCAACCCCGGACTGGCCCACGAATACGCTGGTCTGGTCTTTCACCAGATCCTCCACCCGAACGGCCTGTTCACCTTCCAGGGTCTTTGCCGAGGTGCGCTCGGTGCGGTAGCCAAGCCTTTCATAGCGTGCCAGCAGGTTGTCGATGGCTTCCCGGTTCCGGTCAGTGATCAGATCGGTCTTGTTAAGCAGAATAATCACCGGAATATCCGTGCTTTCCGCTGCCACGAGGTAGCGGTCAATCAGGTTGTCGTGGGGTTCCGGCTCCGGGGCGATCACCAGAATGATGTAGTCGATGTTGGCGGCAACGGGTTTTAGCGCGCCAAAATTGTCGGGCCGCTGCAATAGTGTGTGGCGGTCGCAGCGGGCCACAATCACGCCGGTACCGTCACTGCCCGGCCGCCAGATGACCCTGTCGCCGGTCACAAGGCTGTCTATGTTGGCCCTTACGAAGCAGCGCAACACCTTGCCGGTGTCTTCTCCTTCAAGCGCTTCCACGTCCAGTTGCTGGCCGTAGTGGGCAATAACCAGTCCCTGCTGCTCGGGGCCCAGATCGCCGGCATCCAGTTTCTCACCGATGGACTCCTCTTTCTTAGCCGCTCTTGTCGCCCGTTCCTGCTGGATTTTCTTGATGCGCCATTGCTGCTGCTTGTTCAGTCGACGTTTAGCCATATCGTAGGTCGGTCAGATCCTGGTGAAGAATGGTGAAAGCTGTAACATCATACGTGATTCATCCACAATAGGCAGACTATGTGCTGCAGCGGCCGGGCAGGGTGTTCCGGCCGTTGTACGAATTACGAATTAACCGCCGGAGACCGCTGAATGCCAGAAGCTAATTATCTTGTCTGGATTGATCTGGAAATGACCGGGCTGGACCCGGAGAAAGAGCGGATCATAGAGATAGCGACAATTGTTACCGACTCGGACCTGAATACGATTGAAGAGGGGCCGGTTATTGCTGTACACCAGTCAGACAACCTGCTCAGCGAGATGGATGAGTGGTGCACCCGCACTCATGGCGAAAGCGGGCTTACCCAGCGAGTAAAGGACAGCAAGTTCAGTGAAATTGATGCGGAGCAGAAAACCCTGGAATTCCTACAGCGTTATCTTGAGCCCGGTCAGTCCCCCCTTTGCGGCAACAGCATTGGCCAGGACCGGCGTTTCCTGGTGAAGTACATGCCGGAGCTCGAAGCCTTCTTCCACTACCGCAATCTGGATGTCAGTACCATCAAGGAACTGGCACGTCGATGGCGGCCGGATGTGCTGGATGGTGTGAAGAAGAAGGGCAGTCATCTGGCGCTGGACGATATCCGGGACTCCATCAACGAGCTTCGCCACTATCGCGAGACTTTCTTCAAGTTATAGGCCGTGCCTGCGCAGGGCCCATTGGACATGCTCCCGAACCATGTCTGACGGGTGATCGGCTCTCTGTTTGAGGGCCTCGATCACGGGAATGGTTGAAGGGGCATTACCCAGGCCTACCGCCAGGTTCCGCAGCCAGCCCTCATAGCCCGTGCGGCGGATGGCCGAACCTTCGGTACGCTGGAGGAACTCCTCCTCGGTCCACAGGAACAGAGTGGCCAGCTCGCTGTTGTCGAGGCCATGGCGCGGCTGGAAGTCTTTCTCCGCCGTGGGCTTGCTGAATTTATTCCACGGGCAGACCAGTTGGCAGTCGTCGCAACCGAAAACACGGTTGCCCATCTTCGATCTCAGCTCTTCGGGAATGCTGCCCTTGAGTTCAATGGTGAGGTAGCTGATGCACTTGCGGGCATCCAGCTTGTGAGGGCCTTCGAAGGCGTCCGTGGGGCAGACATCCAGGCAGGCCGCGCAGGTGCCGCAGTGTTCTTTCTCGAAGGGTTTGTCGAGGGGTAATGGCGCGCTGGTGAAGATTTCCCCGAGGAAGAAGAACGATCCGGCTTTCGGGTGTATCAGCATGTTGTTCTTGCCGATCCAGCCAAGTCCTGCACGCTGGGCAAGTGCGCGCTCAAGAACCGGCGCGCTGTCCACAAAGGCCCGGTAATCGTAGCCTGATACCGCTTCGTCGATCCACTTTGCCAGGGTCGCCAGGCGCTTGCGCATCAGTTTGTGGTAGTCGCGTCCCACAGCATAGCGGGTGATATAGGCTTTCTCCCGGTCAGTAAGCACCCGCGCCGGGTTGTCCGGTGCCGGCAGGTAGTCCAGCCGCACGGAGACAACCCGCCGGGTTCCCTCCACCAGAGAGGTGGGGGTATAACGTTTGTCGCCATGGTCTGCCATATAGGACATTTCGCCATGATGCCCTTTGTTCAGCCAGGCCTTCAGTCGTTCACCGTGAACGCCCGTGTCGGGCAGGGTGATGCCGGCGTCACTGAAGCCCAGTTCGAGTGCCCAGGCGCGGATCTGGCGGGGCAGATCATCCAGTTTCTGGTCGGTAGGATCGGTCATTGAATGCCAGTAACGAAGTTTAATTTGATTAAGTTATGACCTTTCTCGCTGTTTTGCTACTCTTTACAGGTGTCTGGCCGTTTTTCTTAATCCGAATTCTGTAACGGGAGCGGACTTCCATGCCCCTGTCTGGTGGTCACAGTTTACCAGAAGACCTCTACTCCGCCGATGCGGTGCGGGAGATTGACCGCTATGTAATTGATCAACAAGGGGTCGGCGGATTCGAGTTGATGCAGGCTGCGGCTGCCAGTGCATTCCGGCGGCTGGTGCGCTACTGGCCGGAACCGGGCCGGATTCTGGTGTTATGTGGTGCCGGCAATAACGGGGGCGACGGCTATCTGGTCGCTGCCAATGCTGTTCGTCACGGCCTGCATGTCGACTGTCTTGCCGTGGCGCCTACCGGAAAGTTGTCTGGCGACGCCCACAATGCCTGGAAGAAAGCGGTCGAGGACGGCGTCCGTGTGATGGAACTGGCGGATGTTGCTGGCTCCGACATCGACGACTATTTTGTTGGCGCCGGGTTGATTGTCGATGCCATGCTGGGCACCGGCGTTTCCGGGGCTCCCAGGGAGCCGTTTGCCGCCATGATTGGTCAGTGTAACGAAGCTGCTGCGCCAGTATTGGCCATTGACCTGCCCTCGGGTTTGAACGCCACCACCGGGACTGTGACCGGCGGCGCGGTCCGGGCGGCGGCAACGGTGACTTTCATTGGCCTGAAGGCCGGCCTGTTTACTGCTCAGGGCCCGGAATACGCCGGCGAGGTTGTATTTGTATCCCTGGATACCGACGATTGGGCAGCCGAAAGCGGACAGCGCCCGGTGGCCCGTCGGGTGGACTGGGGCGTTATCAGCATGGCGTTACCCCGGCGCCCGAAGGTCGCCCACAAAGGGCGCTTCGGCCATGTGTTGATTGTTGCTGGCGACCGGGGGTTTGGCGGTGCCGGCATGATGGCGGCCGAAGCCGCCTCCAGGTCCGGGGCCGGCATGGTGACCCTGGCAACGCGCCCGGAGTATGTGGCACCGGCCCTGTCCCGCTGCCCATCAGTGATGGTTCAGGGCCTGATTCACGGTTCTGAGTTGCCGCCGCTGCTCAGCGCTGCGGATGTGGTCGTCTGTGGCCCCGGCATCGGCCAGGGCGCCTGGGGGCAGCAGATGCTGCAACAGGTTGTGGCCAGCGGCAAGCCGCGTGTGCTGGACGCCGATGCCTTGAACCTGATGGCATCGCGGGTTGCACAACCCGCGGATAATCATATTCTGACTCCGCACCCGGGAGAAGCATCTCGTCTGCTGGAATGCGGCGTGGCTGATATTGAGAGTGACCGGGTAGGGGCTGCAGAGCGGATACGTCAGCTTTTCGGCGGTGTTGTTCTGCTCAAGGGGGCCGGGACAGTGGTCGCATCGGCAGACGCGCTGCCGGATATAATCAATGGCAGCAACCCCGGAATGGCGACCGGTGGTATGGGAGATGTGCTCTCCGGCATACTCGGCAGTCTCTATGCACAGCTTGGGAATGGTCACCTGGCAGCTTCGGCAGCCGCAGCGCTCCATCTGGCGGCCGCAAACCGGGCAACAGCAACCCGGGGCTACATGGGCTTGCTGCCCATGGATGTCATTGACGCTCTGCCACGGGTGCTTCTGGAAGCGGAGAAGCAATCAGCAGGCGGGCAGGGGGAGCACTGGACGATCGGGGAATTCGGAGGGTGATAGAGGATAATGAAGGTCGCAGCGGACGAACTCAGACTTTTTCTGAAGGATGAGCAGGATACCGAGCAACTGGGCAGGATTCTGGCCGGGCTCGTCAACGAGAGCTGCCAGGGGCTGGTGGTGTTCCTGGAGGGTGACCTTGGGATGGGTAAGACGACTCTGAGCCGGGGTATCATGCGCGGCCTGGGTCACGGAGGTGCGGTGAAAAGTCCGACTTACACCATCGTAGAGCCTTATGAGCACCTGGATCCGCCAGCCTATCACTTTGATCTTTACCGGCTTGGTGATCCGGAAGAACTGGAATACATGGGTATCCGGGACTATTTCCAGGGCCGGAATCTGTGCGTTATAGAATGGCCCGGCCGCGGCCTCGGCGTCCTCCCCGAGCCGGACCTGCTGGTTAGTCTGGGCAAAGAAGGTGACGGGCGACGGGCCCGTGTTTCAGCACCAACAAGCCGTGGCGGCAGTTTGCTGGCCCGGATTGGTGAGCAGTGGCCCCCGGGGCAGGGATATTAATCGTGAATGATCAGTGCAGGTGTGCAGGATGATGAATATAAGAACGTTCTCCAGATGGTTTCTTGCGGCAGGCATGGTGTGGTCATTAATGGTCTCGCTGGCGGCGATGGCGGGCGTCAGTGTTGAAAGTGCACGGATCTGGCCGGCGCCCGACCATACGCGCCTGGTACTGGACATGGGTGGCAAGATTGATCACAAGGTTTTCGCACTTTCTGGTCCGTCCAGACTGGTGATTGACCTCAAGAATGCCAGCCTCAAAGCGGACTTTGAAAAACTTGACCTGTCGGGCAGTCCGGTTCGCCGGATTCGCAGCGCTCCGCGTAATGGCAATGACCTGCGGGTCGTTCTGGATCTTGAAAGCGATATCAAGCCGCGGAGTTTTCAGCTCGAACCCAACCAGCAATATGGCCACAGGCTGGTGGTGGATCTGATCGATGAGGGCGGGCTGAAAGCCCGCAAGCCCTCGGAGCCGACCGTTTCCCAGAACACTAACGGCAAGCGTGACATCATTGTGGTGGTTGATGCCGGTCATGGTGGTGAAGATCCCGGCGCTATAGGCCCGCGTGGGACGCGCGAGAAAGACGTGGTGCTGAAAATGGCCAAGACCCTGGCAGACCTGATAGAGGCCAAACCCGGATATACCGCCAGACTCACCCGTAACGGTGACTATTATATCGACTTGCGCAGCCGCACGTTGCTTGCACGGAAGCACAACGCCGACCTCTTTGTATCCGTTCACGCAGATGCGTTCCGCACGCCCCAACCCCGGGGTGCCTCGGTGTTTGCGCTGTCGCAGAGGGGCGCCACCAGTGAAACTGCACGGTGGCTGGCAAAAAGCGAGAACCGGTCGGACCTGATCGGTGGTGCCGGTGGGGTCTCCCTGGATGGCCGTGACGAGATGCTGGCCGGTGTTCTGCTGGATCTGTCCATGACTGCCAGTATCAATTCCAGCCTCGGCGTTGGCAGTTCCATCCTCGGCCGGCTTGGCAGTGTTGCCAAGCTCCACAAAAAAGGCGTGGAGCAGGCTGCGTTTGCCGTGCTCAAGTCGCCGGATATTCCATCCATTCTGGTTGAGGCGGGATTTATTTCCAATCCCAAGGAAGAGCAGAATCTCTCCAGCTCCTGGTATCGGGAAAGGATTTCCAGGGCGGTTTTTGAAGGTATTGAAGACTACTTCCAGAAAACGCCTCCACCAGGCACCTTGCTGGCGTGGCAGAAACAGAACAGTCGGGGGGATGGCAGTGTCAGTCAGTATCGCATCCGCAGGGGCGACACGCTGTCGGGCCTGGCCCGCGAGAACCAGATAAGCGTCAGCGAACTGATGCAGTATAACGGCCTCAATGATGACCGTGTTATGGTAGGGCAAACCATTCGTATTCCCTCATCCTGAAACGAGGTGTTCCGGTAGCATGCCCTCCATTCGATTACTGACCCCGCGCCTGGCAAACCAGATTGCTGCCGGCGAGGTGGTTGAGCGTCCGGCTTCGGTCGTCAAGGAACTGGTAGAAAACGCGCTCGACGCCGGTGCCCGGCGGGTGGATATCGAGATCGAGCAGGGGGGCGTGAAACTCATCCGGGTTCGCGATGACGGCAGCGGCATCGACGAGTCGGATCTGCCTCTGGCGCTCAGCCGGCACGCAACCAGCAAGATCGAGAATCTTGATGATCTTGAAGCTGTTGCTTCCCTTGGGTTCCGGGGCGAAGCCCTGGCGAGTATCAGTTCGGTCTCCCGGCTTGCATTAACCTCGCGCACAGAGAGCCAGGAGGCCGCCTCCAGGGTGGAAGTGGAAGGGCGTGACATGGACGCCAGCATCTCTCCGGCGGCCCACCCTGTGGGAACAACGGTGGAAGTCCGGGATCTGTTTTTCAATACGCCGGCCCGTCGAAAGTTTCTCCGCACCGAAAAAACTGAATTCAACCATGTTGACGAATGCGTCAGGCGTCAGGCCCTGAGCCGTTTTGATACCGGTTTTACGCTCCGTCACAATCAACGGGTGGTCCAGAGCCTGCGCCCGGCGGAAAATTCTCTGGACCGTGAGCGCCGCATCGGCGCTCTGTGTGGCCAGCAGTTCATCGATAATGCGGTGGTGATTGATGCCGAGGCCACGGGGCTGAAGCTCTGGGGCTGGGTTGCGCTGCCCACTTTCTCCCGCAGCCAGGCGGATCTTCAGTACTTTTTTGTCAACGGCCGGGTGATCCGGGACCGGCTGGTGGCACACGCCGTGCGTCAGGCCTACCGCGACGTGCTTTATAACAACCGCCATCCGGCTTTCGTGCTGTACCTGGAAGTGGACCCTGCCAATGTGGATGTGAACGTTCACCCCACCAAGCATGAGGTACGCTTCCGCGATGGTCGCCTGGTTCACGATTTCATTTTCCGCACACTTCACAAGGCCTTGGCGGATGTGCGGCCGGATGACCACCTGAGGGGCGCGGTGGCCCAGTCCCATGGGCGGGAATCCACCGGCGGCCCGGGCGGCTATGGCACCCAGGTTGCCATGTCTGATGTAAACCCCCCGCCGGCTTCTGGTCCGTTTGCCGGCTCAAACAGTCGGCAGGCTGGTGACTTTACCGGCAGCCAGCGGGCACCACAGCATGAATGGCAGGCCCGTGATCAGATGGCGTTCTATCAGTCCCTGAATCAGGGAGGAGGTGTTGATCGTCAGCCTGCCATGGCTGGTGCCGGAGAGGTGGCGGTGGCGCCGCCGACGCCGCCACAGAGCAGTGGCGACGAACCGCCGCTGGGTTACGCCATTGCCCAGCTGCACGGTATTTATATCCTCGCCCAGAGCCGCCAGGGAATGATTGTGGTTGATATGCATGCGGCTCACGAGCGCATCACCTATGAGCGTATGAAGAGGGCGCTGGAAGCGCAGGACCTGAAAAGCCAGCCGCTTCTGGTGCCCGTCTCCATGGCAGTCAGCCAGAAGGAAGCTGCATTGGCGGAAACCCATGGCGAGGAGCTTTTACAGCTGGGGTTAAGGGTGGAGCGTATAGGTCCTGAAACCCTGGCAGTTCGCCAGGTGCCGGCGTTGTTACGGGGCGCCGACACCGAACAACTGGTGCGGGATGTACTGTCGGACCTGATCGAGAACGGCGAGAGTGACCGTGTTGAAGCTGTTACCCACGAACTGCTTGGCACCATGGCCTGTCATGGCTCGGTGCGGGCAAACCGGGTGCTGACCATTCCCGAAATGAACACCCTGCTGAGGGACATGGAAGCTACGGAGCGAAGCGGTCAGTGCAATCATGGCCGGCCTACCTGGACCGTGGTCACGCTGTCAGAGCTGGACAAGCTGTTCCTGCGGGGGCGCTAACGCCTTTATGACAGCCATCACTGTTGAGGGCGCCAAGCCTCCTGCCATATTTCTGATGGGCCCCACCGCCTCTGGCAAGACCGACCTGGCCATCGAGCTTTGTCGTCGCCTGCCCTGCGATATCATCAGTGTTGACTCGGCGATGATCTACCGGGGCATGGACATCGGTACTGCGAAACCTTCGCCGGCGGAGCTGGCCCGTGCACCTCACCGATTAATCGATATCTGCGACCCCGTGGAGACTTACTCTGCCGCGGATTTTCGTCGAGATGCCCTGAGTGAAATGGCCGATATCACCTCGGCCGGCCGAATTCCTCTGCTGGTGGGTGGCACCATGATGTACTTCAAGGCCTTGCTCCACGGGTTGTCCGATCTGCCGTCCGCTGATCCCGGCATCCGGCGGACACTGGAGCAGGAGGCCCTGGAAAACGGATGGGGCAGTCTGCATGCTGAACTTGAAAACCGGGACCCGGTGGCAGCCAGGCTGATTCACCAGAATAACCGGCAACGCCTGATCCGGGCACTAGAGGTGATTCGCCTCACGGGGCGTCCGATTTCGTCGTTGTGGGAGGACAAGTCACGTAACAATCCAGCCATCGAAGATGCCGGCAGTGGCAGTGTTGAGGATTACACCTATTTCACCCAATGGCAGGCAGACGAAAGGCCGTCTCTTCCGTATACTGTGGTGCAGCTTGCGATGGCTCCCGCCGACAGGCGGGTACTCCATGAAAGAATCAACCTGCGTTTTCAGGCAATGCTGAATGCCGGTTTTCTTGATGAGGTCAGGGCGTTGATGGCCAGGGGCGATCTGCATTCCGGCCTGCCCTCCATGCGTTGTGTCGGCTATCGACAGGCCTGGACCCATCTGGCGGGTGATTGCGATTACAACACCATGATGGAAAAAGGGGCTGCCGCTACCCGGCAGCTTGCCAAACGACAGCTGACCTGGTTGCGGAAATGGTCCGGTTTGGACTGGCTGGACAGTGGCGACAAACTTATGTCAGACACTGCCTTGAAAATTATTGAATTTCGCACCACATTTAAACCTTGAATACGACGATCTGCCTCTACTTATAAACAGGAGAAAACACATGTCAAAAGGGCACTCTCTACAAGACCCTTACCTCAATGCATTACGCAAGGAACGCATTCCGGTTTCCATCTTTCTGGTCAATGGCATCAAGCTTCAGGGCCAGATTGAATCGTTTGACCAGTTCGTGATTTTGCTGAAAAACACTGTCAGCCAGATGGTCTATAAGCACGCTATTTCCACAGTGGTTCCTGCCAGGAATGTTCGCATTCCGCCACAGGCACCAGGTGGGGAAGAGTCTGAGGACTGATTTACCCGGTAAATCCGGTATTACCACCCGCGCTCCCGACGGGCCTGCAAAGGCCCGGAGGGTCGCGGGTGTTTGTTTTTTGCCCGGGTGTGTTGCCGGCGGCGCTGATTGTTACAACCTGACTAATCCGGAGTTTCTGTTACTTGTTTGAACGTCCCGATGTTGGTGAACGGGCTATTCTCGTTCACATTGAGTTTTCCTCCCATGAGGAGTCCGAGGATCTGGGCGAATTCCGCGAACTGGTATGGTCCGCAGGTGTTGAGCCGGTGGGCGTTGTTACCGGCTCCCGGAAGCAGCCCAGCCCAAGGCTGTTTGTAGGTGAGGGTAAGCTGGAAGAGATCCGTGATGCGGTGGCCGCGAACGAAGCCGATGTGGTTCTTTTCAACCATGCCCTGAGCCCGAGTCAGGAGCGTAATATCGAACGGGAGCTTCGGTGTCGTGTTCTTGACCGTACCGGTGTCATCTTGGACATATTTGCCCAACGGGCTCGTACCCATGAGGGTAAGTTGCAGGTAGAGCTGGCCCAGTTGGAACATATGTCTACCCGGCTGATCCGGGGCTGGACGCACCTTGAACGACAGAAAGGCGGTATCGGCCTGCGTGGTCCGGGTGAGACCCAGCTGGAAACAGACCGGCGCCTGCTCAGAGAGCGCATCAAGTCCATCCACCGCAGATTGGAGAAGGTTCGCAAGCAGCGTAATCAGGGCCGCAGGGCCCGCAAGCGCGCAGATATTCCCACGGTTTCGCTGGTGGGGTATACCAATGCGGGCAAATCCACGCTCTTCAACCGGATCACCACGTCCACCGTATACGCCGCAGACCAGCTGTTCGCGACTCTTGACCCCACGCTCAGACGCCTGGAACTTCCGGACATCGGGCCGGTCGTAATGGCCGACACAGTGGGATTCATCCGCCATCTGCCCCACAAGCTGGTTGAAGCCTTCCGCGCCACCCTGGAAGAAACCACCGAGGCATCCATTCTTCTCCATATCATTGACTGCCATGACGATCGCCGCGACGAGAACATGGAGCAGGTGGAAGAGGTTCTGGCGGAAATCGGCGCGGATGAGATCCCGGTGTTGCAGGTGTTCAACAAGATTGATCTGCTGGACAATTTCGAGCCCCGTATTGAGCGTAATGAAGATGGAATACCGGTGCGGGTCTGGGTTTCAGCGGTCACCGGAGCGGGCCTTGACGGGCTGTTCGATACGATTGTAGAGCGGCTTGCCGAAGATGTGGTTCACCATTTCGTGGTGCTGGGCCCGGCTGATGGCAAGCTCCGCGCGCTTTTACACCAGGCAGGTTCGGTGCTCAGCGAGGAGCACCGCGAGGATGGCGACTCGATCATCGAAGTACGCCTCCAGTACCGGGACTGGTTGCAGCTATTGAGTCGGGCCGGGGTTCAGGAAAAAGACGTAAAGCTTGAAGAACAACGTATATAGGCAGGCTGTGCTATTGCCGGGGCGATTATAAATCCCTAGTATTTGCAGCCATCAGACTCGTTTGGAACGGAGAAAACTATGGCCTGGAATGAACCGGGTGGAAACCGCAATGACAATGACCCCTGGGGAACCGGTGGTGGTCGTGGCGGCAATGATCAGGGGCCACCAGACCTCGACGAGGCGCTGAGAAAGGGCCTCGACAAGCTTAACAAGCTGCTGGGTGGCAAGGGCAAGAAGTCCGGCGGCAACGGCGGCGGCTCGTCTTCCGGCGGCAGCGGTGGTGGTTTTGGCGCCATTCTTGCGCTTGCAGCGATCATTTTCGTTGGATATGTGATTTTTCAGTCCTTCTATACGGTGAATGAACAGGAGCGGGCGGTTGTGCTGCGCTTCGGTGAGTTCAGTCGTACCGAACCACCCGGTTTGCGTTTCAAGGTTCCGTTGATCGACAGCGTGAACCTGGTAAGAGTAACCAACGTGCGGAATGCGGAATCCACCGGGCAGATGCTGACACAGGATGAGAATCTCGTGTCCGTGGATCTGCAGGTGCAATATCGGGTTGGTGATGCCAGAGCCTATGTGCTCAACGTCCGTGATTCCAACCAGGCGCTGGCATTTGCGACCGACAGCGCTCTGCGCCACGAAGTGGGTAGTTCGACCCTTGACGATGTGTTGACCGAGGGGCGTGCCGAACTGGCCGTTCGCGTCGAGCAGCGTCTCCAGACCTTCCTGGAAGAGTATGGCACCGGCCTGTCTATCGTGCGGGTAAACGTCGAGAGTACACAGCCACCCGATGCGGTCCAGGATGCCTTCCGGGAAGTTCAGCGTGCACGGGAAGACGAGCAGCAGCTCAAAGAAGAAGCGGAAACCTATCGCAATAAAGTTGTCCCCGAAGCTCGTGGCCGGGCGCAGCGCCTGACCGAAGAGGCAGCGGCCTACAAGGAGGAGGTAATCGAACGGGCTCGAGGTGAAACATCACGCTTCCTGGCGGTACTTGGCGTATACGAAACAGCGCCTGAAGTGACGCGTGAGCGCATGTATATTCAGGCACTTGAAGGAGTTCTATCGCGAACCAGCAAGGTTCTGGTTGACACGGAGAGCAGCGATAACATGATGTATCTGCCCCTGGACAGGCTGACCAACCGCTCTGGTACAGGTGCCGGCAACCAGAACAGTTCCGGAAGCTCTGGCAACAGTGACATCGACATCAAGACACTGTCAGATCAAGTTATTCAGGAGCTGCGTGGCAGGCAGGATTCTGGCGTTCGGAGGAGTAGATAATGATGGGACCCAAAAGTATTGTGGGCCTTGCAGGCGCCCTGATCGTCGTACTTGTCGCGCTCTCCAGTGTATACATCATCCCGGAAACCCACCGGGGCGTGTTGCTGAGATTTGGCGAGCTGATCGAAACTGACATTCCGGCAGGACTTCATTTCAAGGTGCCGGTGATTGATCAGGTGCGTGAATTTGATATCCGGCTGCTGACAACGGATTTGCCCTCGCGTCAGTACCTGACCATCGAGAAGAAGCCGCTGGATGTCGATTCCTACATCGCCTGGAAAATCCGGGATGTTGATCAGTTCTATCGTGCCACTGGTGGTGATGAATATCGGGCGTCAGAACTACTGATGTCCCGGGTGGATAACGGTCTACGTGACGAATTCGGTGTGCGTACCATGGTTGAGGTGGTTTCCGGTCAGCGTGACGAACTGATGATCGAGCTGACGAAACGGGTGAACGAAACGGCGCAGAAGGAATTCGGCATCCAGGTAGTCGATATCCGCGTCAAGGCCATTGAGTTCCCGGGACAGGTGAGCCAGAACGTATATCGTCGCATGGCTACTGAACGTGAGAAGCTCGCGCAGGAATTTCGTTCCCGCGGTCGCGAACTCGCTGAAGGTATTCGCGCCGATGCGGATCGTCAACGTACTGTGATACTGGCTGAGGCGTTCGCCAACGCGGAAGAGATGCGTGGTGAGGGTGATGCTCAGGCGGCGCAGATCTATGCCGATGCTTACGGCTCGGACAGCGATTTCTACAGCTTCTATCGCAGCCTCGAAGCCTACCAGAATACGTTTGCGAACGAGGAGGACATCATGGTGATAGACACCGACAGCGAATTCCTCAGGTTCCTGAAGGACCCACAAGGAAGTCGCTGAACGGCGCTACGGTGATGACAAAACCGGAATACCGAGGTATTCCGGTTTTTTTGTGCCTGCCAACAGTGTAAAATTCTGCCGGTTTTGGTTCGGGTTTTTATTCTTGTACCAAACATCGCCCTAAATCCTGTGTACTCCCGGGGCTTTTTCTCCGGGGCAGAACGGACAATCGAATCTCATGACAGTATCTGATCGCTGGCTGCTGCCGGATGGCGTCGAAGACATTCTTCCGCCACTGGCTGGACAGATCGAATCCCTGCGCCGGGATGTAATGGATACCTGCCAGCACTGGGGTTACCAGCTGGTTATCCCACCATTGATCGAGTACCTGGAATCACTGTTCACGGGCACCGGGCATGATCTGGAACTCCAGACCTTCAAGCTGACTGATCAACTGACCGGCCGAATGATGGGGCTCAGGGCAGACATGACCCCTCAGGCCGCCCGGATTGACGCCCACACACTCGGCCAGGAGGGCATTACCCGGCTCTGTTATGCCGGCCATGTCCTGCACACCCGCCCACGCCATATGCTGACCGGGCGCACCCCGATCCAGGCCGGGTGTGAACTGTTTGGCAGTGGTTCTGAATCGGCGGATATGGAAGTGATCAGTCTGATGCTGGAAACACTGCGGGTGTCCGGTCTGCCACGGGTCCACCTGGACCTGGCTCATGTGGCCATCTACGAGACGCTGGTGGGAGAAGCAGGATTCGACCGCGATACCGGAGCGGCCATCTTCGATGCCATGGCCAGGAAATCGGTACCTGAGCTGGATGAACTTCTGGGTGATTGTGCCCCGGGCTCTGCCGGGAGCATGCTGAGGGAGTTGGCACGGGTCAGTGGCGGCCGGGAAGCGCTGTCCGAAGCCAGGCGCATTCTTGAGGGTGCGCCGAAGCCGCTGGTTCAGGCCCTTGAGCAGTTGGAGCGGGTAGCCGAAATGCTGGCCGGGAACTACCCGGAGGTGAGCTTCGGTTTCGATTTCTGCGAACTTCGCGGTTACAACTACCATACCGGGCTGGTCTTTGCGGCTTATGTGCCCGGTCATGGTGATGCGGTTGCCAAAGGTGGCCGTTACGATTCCATCGGTAGTGATTTTGGCCGCGCTCGTCCGGCTACCGGGTTCAGCCTGGATATTCGTGCCCTGGTGTCGCTGGGTCAGCGCGCACGGTCGGTGGGTCGGGCGATCTGGGCGCCAGCGGAGCAGGACCCCGCTCTCGGCGGTGTCATATCCGGGTTGCGGATGACGGAAGTCGTTGTGCGGGCTATGCCGGAGGACGAAGGCGTTGATCCGCGCTCCCGTAATTGCGACCGGATTCTGGTAAAGCGTGACGACCAGTGGGTCGTAGAGCAGCTGGGCTGATACCAACGGGTACCGAGCCACTCATTTACAGGTAAAACTGCGGGTACTCCGTCGACCGGCGAAGCCGCACTGAGAGAGAGTCATGGGCAAAAACGTTGTAGTGCTGGGCACCCAATGGGGTGACGAAGGAAAAGGCAAGATTGTTGACCTGCTGACCGATAAGGTCGCGGCCGTGGTGCGTTTTCAGGGCGGGCACAACGCCGGCCACACCCTGGTCATTGAAGGCAAGAAAACCGCCCTTCACCTGATCCCCTCCGGCATTCTGAGAAAAGATGTCCAGTGCCTGATTGGCAACGGGGTCGTGCTCTCTCCGGAAGCGTTGCTTAAGGAAGTCCGGGAGCTTGAGAGCAACGGCGTTGCTGTGCGTGACCGCCTCAAGATCAGCCTGGCGTGCCCCGTTATCCTCAAAACCCACGTTCGTATTGATCAGGCCAGAGAGCGGGCCAGGGGCGTGGACAAGATTGGCACGACCGGTCGTGGCATCGGCCCGGCCTACGAAGACAAGGTTTCCCGTCGTGGCGTTCGTGTTGGCGACCTGTGCAATCCGCAAAGCTTCAAAGAAAAGCTTCAGGAAATAATGTCTTACCACAATTTTGTGCTGACCGAGTATTTCCGCGAAGAGCCGGAGGATATTGACCAGGCGTTTGCCGAACTCATGTCCATGGGAGAAGAGATTCTGCCGATGTCTGCGGACGTGACGGATATCCTCCACGATCTGCGCAAGCGTGGTGAGCATATCCTGTTCGAGGGTGCCCAGGGCTCACTGCTGGACATCGATCTGGGTACTTACCCGTATGTGACGTCCTCAAACACCACAGCTGGTGGCACCGCGACCGGAACCGGCTTCGGTCCGCTGTTCCTGGATTACGTGTTGGGTATCACCAAAGCCTACACCACACGTGTTGGCTCAGGCCCGTTCCCGACCGAGTTGTTTGACGATATGGGGCAGCACCTGGCGGTGAAGGGTAATGAAATCGGCACTACCACGGGTCGTTCCCGGCGTTGTGGCTGGTTTGACGCCGTGGCGCTGCGCCACGCCATCCAGATCAACAGCGTTTCGGGTATCTGTCTTACCAAGCTGGATGTGCTGGATGGCATGGATACCGTCAAGGTATGCATCGGCTACAAGACGCCAAAGGGTGAAATCACCCGTCCCCCCATCGGCTGTGATACCTATAAGGATATCGAGCCACTGTTTGCGGAGCTGCCGGGTTGGCAGGAAAGCACGGTAGGGCTTACAGCCCTGGACCAGCTACCGGAGAATGCCAAGGCCTATATCCGGTTCCTTGAGGAGCAGATCGAAGCACCCATCGATATTATCTCCACCGGGCCTGACCGGATCGAAACCATCATTCTCCGCCACCCTTTCGGCGAGTAAGCCGTCAGGGTTGGCGCGGCCGGCTTCAGGGTTTGTCCGCGATAACCGTTGCTCTTTTGGGGCCTGGATAACCTTCGACAGTTCGGGTCGGGTCGTCCGGGTCCAGAAAGTCCTTCAGCGACTGGAAACGCATCCAGTCCGTGCTGCGTTGCTCTTCAGTGGTGGTTTCGGTCACGTCTACCACCCGGGCATTGCGAAAACCGGTCCGGTCCAGCCATCGTAGCAGTGTGTCGCAACTGGGCAGAAACCATACATTCCGCATCTGGCCGTAACGGTCTTCCGGCATCAGGCTGTACCCTTCCGGCCCCTCCGTAATCAGTGTCTCAAGCACCAGTTCTCCACCCGGGCGGAGTGTGTCTTTCAGTTCCAGGAGATGGTCCAGTGGCGAGCGGCGATGGTAGAGCACGCCCATTGAAAAAGTGGTGTCAAATGCCTCCAGTTTTGCCGGCAGGTCTTCCATGCGCACCGGCAGCAGATCAATACGCTGTTCGGTTCCGGCGTAGCGTTTGACGCTCAGGAACTGGAACAGGAACAGCAACCCGGGGTCTATGCCAATAACCCGACCTGCGCCTTCTCCCAGCATTCGCCAGCAGTGGTAGCCGGAACCGCAGCCCACATCCAGTATCTGACGACCGCTGAGGTCCGACAGGTAGGGTGCAACCCGCTCCCATTTCCAGTCTGACCGCCACTCGGTATCGATGTAGGTGCCAAAGAACTCAAAGGGCCCCTTGCGCCATGGCATCAGCCCGCGAAGCCCCTCTTCAAGCTGCTCAGCCGCGTCTGCCGGAAGTGGCTGTTCCGTGCTCAGAGTAATGGCCGACCGGTTGAAATCCGCCGTCACTGAAGAGACGTCGGGTAATGTAGCCAGCGCCTGCATCCAGCGTGCGACATCACCGTGAGGGTTCTCATCAAAGCGTTTGTGAAGTTGCTGCTGTAGCAGCGAGCGCCAGCGTTTGAGGCCACGGCTGTCAAGGTCATCAAACAGTGGGGCAAAGCACCCCTGCCAGTCGAAAGTCGTCATGAAGGCTCCGTTCAGGGCGATTTGATGGCGAGCATGGAGACAAAATTGAAGCACTGATACCAGACCAGTACCTGATCGAAGCCTGCTTTTATCAGACGTTGACGATGGCCTGCCAGAGTTTCGGGAATCAGAACCTGCTCCAGGGCGGATCGCTTCTGGCTGATCTCCAGGTCGGAATAGCCGTTGGCCCGCTTGAACTCGTGGTGTAGTTGTGTCTGTATGGCCTGCTCCGCTTCGGATTCAAAGCGGATTTTTTCGGAGAGAATCAGCGCCCCGCCGGGGAGGGTGGCATCGGCAATACGTGTCATCAGTTCTTCACGCCGTTCGGGGGCAACGAACTGCAAGGTGAAATTCAGTGTAGTAACTGAGGCATCGCCGAGAAACGTGTCCAGAATGTCTTCGCAGCGCAGGTTGACTGGTAACGGGTGATCGTCAAGGGCGATGTAGTGCTCGCAGCGTTCGATCATGGCGGCGGAGTTATCCACACCGGTCAGGGTGCAGTCACGGTCGCCAATGCCGTGTCGCATCGCCAGGGTGGAGGCGCCCAGTGAACAGCCCAGATCGTAGCAGTGGCTGCCGGGGCGGGCATATTGCTCGGTAATGACTTCGATCATCGGGATGATGGTGGTATAGCCAGGGACAGAGCGGCGGATCATGTCCGGGAAAACCCTTGCTACGGACGCATCGAAACGGAAATCTTCTGTTTCACGTTCGCGGGCAAACAGCTGGTCCAGGGCCTGCCCCGGCTTTCGGTTCCGGTCACTCATTATCCGCCGGCTCCTGCTTTTCCTGCCCTGGCCGGTTCTCCATTGCCGCAGATCCGCGGCTACAGCGAACGCCCCGGTTCTTGTAATCGACGAGAATACCGCGGAAATCGGGGTCCACGTCAGCGGCGATGGCCAGATAACCCTGTTCGCAGACGGCGTGAAGCTCCGACGACTTGGGCGACATGCGGAACTCTTCATCCGGCGTAATGTGAACGGCCTCGAATTCACCGACGGGCACGTGATCCTTGTTGTCGGAGTGATCAATCTTGCCGCTTGCCTCCAGTACGAGAACGGTGGCGATCATGGTGCCAATGGCTGTCGCAATCAGGCTGCGTACCGTGAATCTGGCCTCACTCTGGCTCATCAGGAAGTCTCCGGTGTGTCGGTTTTTCCGGCCTCAATACTGGCCGGGAACATTAATGGAAGGGGCTTGCAGTGCCGCGAGTTGTTCACGCAGGGACAGGATCTGGTCGGACCAGAAACGGGGTTGGGCAAACCATGGGAAGAAGCGCGGGAAGGCGGGATCGTCCCAGCGCTTGGCCAGCCAGGTGCAGTGAGAAATCTGGCGATAACAGCGCAGGGGTTCAATAAGGTGTCTCTCCCGGCGGTTGAAGTCCCGGAACATTTCATAGCCTTCAAGTAATTCGCCAAACTGCTGGCCCCGTTCAATGTCATCTCCGTTCAGCAGCAGCCAGAGGTCCTGGATGGCCGGGCCGGTGCGACAATCGTCCAGATCGACAAACAGCATCTGTTCCTCACGGCAGAGGATATTGCCACCATGACAATCACCGTGCAGTCTCAGGGAATGCACGTCTCCGGCATCATCAATCCGCCGGGCGCAATGGTCCACCAGATCGGGGATCAGTGAATCCCAGGCCGGGCGAAGGTCATCGGGCACCCAGCGGTTGTCGGTAAGGAAGCGGTTGTTCTCCTCAATGCCGGAGAGCACGGACATCACGGGGCGGTGGCTGAAGCTGGCGGTATCACCAATATTGTGAAGCTGGCCCAGCCATTGGCCAAGACGGTAGAGCGTGTCAGTTACACTGGTATCCGGTGCCTGCCCGCCCCTCTGCGGGAAAACCGCGAACAGGAATTCACCACAGCGGCCCAGGGTGTCGCCGGATGGTATGACCATGGGTGCCACAACCGGAATGTCGGCGGCCAGCAGTTGCGCGGTAAATTCGTGTTCCTCGCGGATCTGCGCCTCACTCCAGCGCCCCGGACGGTAGAATTTCGTAATCACGGGGGGCTTGTCTTCAATGCCGATCTGATAGACGCGGTTTTCATAGCTGTTAAGGGCAAACAGCCGGCCATTAACGATGAACCCTGCCTCTTCCATGGCATCAAGAATCTTGTCCGGTTTGAGGGTGTCGTATGGATGGCTGGAGGTCTCGGTCATAAATAAATGTTAGCGTCTCGAACTTTGTTGGGCCTGCATTGCTGCAAGGTGGTACCAGTTTTCGTCCAGTTCCCAGCGAACCCGGTCCACGCCGGAAGCATTGAGAACAATATCGCCGGCCCGGGCCTGGACCTGGGCCAGCTCACGTTCGGCACGTTGCCAGTCCCGGTGGTTGTCGCCCAGGTTGCGCATACTCGGGAAAATGGTGCTCAGTGCCTCGTGGGTCGATGTTTTGTGTGAGCGAAGAGAACTCATAATGGCGGTGCTCCCCTCCACCCTCAATACCCGGTGCTGGTAGGGATAGTTGGCCACCATATTGTCGGCCTTCAGGTCCTGATTGAGGCTGATTACCTCAAAGCCACGCCAGCCAAGCCAGCCAACAAATATGGCCGCAACCATCATTACAATTATAAACTGCTTCCTGTCAGACATTGCTTCCTGCTCCGTGCACTTGTTTTCTGGGGCAAGTATAACGTTTCAGCGCCTTCATCGTAATGCGATTCCGGCAAACTCCCACACACAGGCAAGGGTAATTCGAACGTTGGTGACAGAGAGGGAAATGCTTCGGGCCGATACGGTCGTGATAGGTGCCGGTATCGTCGGCCTTGCCGTGGCCCGACAACTGGCCCTGCAGGGCTTGGAGGTTCTGGTTCTGGAGGGCAATGAGCGTTTCGGGGAAGGGGTATCCTCCCGTAACAGCGAGGTTATTCATGCCGGCATCTACTATCCGGAGGACTCCAGCAAGGCAAGGTTGTGCGTTCGTGGCCGGCAACTGCTGTATGAGTATTGTCAGCAGCGACGGATTGATCACCGTAAAACCGGTAAATGGATTGTCGCCCGGGGGGCGGAGCAACAGGAAAAGCTCGTAACTATAGCCCGGCAGGCTGAGCGCAATGGTGTGTTGCTGGAGAGCGTGGGCCACGTCGCGCTGCGGGCGAAGCTGCCAGAGGTGTCTGCCAATGAAGCACTGTACTCCCCGGAAACCGGTATTGTGGATAGCCATGGGGTAATGCTTGCATTACTGGGGGATCTTGAAGACTGCGGCGGCCAGCTTGTCTGTCACGCCCCCGTAGAAGGTGCCGCCACTATTGGAGGCCAGCATCGCCTGCGGGTAGGCGGTCAGGCGCCATGCGAGCTGGTCGCCCGGCAGGTGGTGAATGCAGCCGGCCTGACCTCGGTTGCTCTGGCGTCTGACTGGGACGGTATGCCCCAGTCGCTTGTGCCGCAACAGTGGCTTGCCCGTGGTGTTTATTTCAGCTATGCCGGTCGACACCCGTTTCGTTCGCTGATCTATCCGGTGCCCGAGCCAGGCGGCCTGGGTGTTCATCTGACTCTGGATCTGGGCGGCCAGGCGCGATTCGGGCCGGATGTGGAGTGGATAGAGCAGATTGATTTTTCGGTGGATCCTGGCAGGGTACGGTCGTTTGCCGAGAGTGTCCGCCAGTGGTGGCCTGAGTTGGACGAAACCCGTCTGCAGCCTGCCTATGCCGGTATCCGCCCCAAACTGGTGGGCCCCGATGGCGGATTTTCCGATTTCCGAATCGACGGCGAGGCAGATCATGGCATTGCAGGGCTGGTTCACCTGTTTGGCATTGAATCCCCCGGCTTGACCTCGGCTCTGGCGATTGCTGAGGAAGTGGCCAAGAAACTCGGCGGCTGATACTCATCGGGCTACCCCGGTGTTCTCGCCAGTGCCCAGATCTGAACCTCCACCGCGCCAGCGTCACGAAGCGCTTCGGTCAGGCTCCGCGCCGTAGCCCCGGTGGTTACCACATCGTCAATAATCGCTATCCTTGCGGGTGGTTTGCGTCTCACCTGATAGATCCCCCGCAGGTTGGCCAGCCGTTCTTCCCGGTTCAGGCCCCGTTGGGGGCGGGTTCGACGGCTCCGGATAACGAGATCGGCAGTCCAGGGTATGCCTGTACGTCTGCTGAGTTGTTCGGCAATGTCGGCTGCCTGGTTGAACCCCCGTTTCCGGCGACGGGCCGGATGCATCGGGCTCGCTACCAGCAGATCCGGGCGTTGATCGGGAGCGGCTTCGAGAATCGATACAAGGTGGCCTGCAAAGTCGTGAATCAGCGGCCTTGCGAACGCTCGCTGGCCGTTGTATTTGTAGCGCTGGATCATGCCGTCGATCGGAAAACGATAGCGCCAGGGCGCGACAACCCGGCTGAACGGCGGTAAATCCTGCAGGCATTGGCCGCAAAGCGCTTCGTTTCCTGCGAATGCCAGGGGCAGGGCGCAGCAGCGACAATGCCAGTGGTTGGCAGGCAAGTCCTGGCGACAGGGAGTACAGAGCCCGAAATGGGCATCGGCAGCCAGGCAGGCGACACACTGGCCGCCGCCGGAAGGCAGAAGGCGTTGGATATTCCGTAGACAGCCGTGAATCCGTTCTCTGTTGTTAACCTTTTGTGGTGACAAGGTTGACAGCGATCTCAGTCCCTTTATCATCTGTTCCATCCGTAAACCAGAATCCCGGTAAAGTTAACAGGACTGAATCATGACTGCCACCGCTCCCTCCTCGTCACCCCGCCACGACTGGACCATGCAGGAAGCCCGCGCGCTGTTCGGGCTACCGTTCAACGATCTGATCTTCCGCGCCCAGAGCGTTCACCGTGAGCATTTCGATCCCAACGAGGTGCAGATCAGTACGCTGCTGTCGATCAAGACCGGTGCCTGCCCGGAGGATTGCAAATACTGCCCCCAGAGTGGTCACTACAACACCGGTCTGGAAAAGGAAAAGTTACTGGAAATTGAAAAGGTGGTAGCCGAAGCGAAGGCAGCCAAATCGAAAGGGGCTTCCCGTTTCTGCATGGGTGCGGCCTGGCGCAGCCCATCGAAGAAGGACATGGGTTACGTTGTGGATATGGTGCGGCAGGTGAAATCCCTGGGCCTGGAAACCTGTATGACCCTGGGTATGCTGAAGCAGGAACAGGCCGATGAACTGGCAAGTGCCGGGCTTGATTACTACAACCACAACCTGGATACGTCCGAGAAATACTATAGCCACATCATCACTACCCGTACCTACCAGGACCGTCTGGATACCCTGGAGAACGTTCGCAACGCTGGTATGAAGGTCTGTTGTGGCGGCATTGTCGGCATGGGGGAAGACCCGGACGACCGTGTGGGCCTGCTGGTCCAACTGGCGAACCTGCCCCATCATCCGGAGAGTGTGCCGGTGAACATGCTGGTAAAGGTGGCTGGTACACCGATGGAAGACGTGGACGACCTGGACCCGTTTGACTTCATTCGCACTATTGCGGTCGCCCGCATAATGATGCCCGCTTCCCACGTGCGGCTGTCCGCCGGAAGGGAGAACATGAACGAGCAGATGCAGTCGCTGTGCTTCCTGGCAGGTGCCAACTCGATTTTCTACGGTGAGAAGCTGCTGACCACCGCCAATCCGGAAGCCGATGCCGACCGTGAGTTATTCAACCGCCTCGGCATTCGCCCTGAGGTACGCGAGCAGGCCTGCTCGGAAGACGAGGCTGAGGAAGCCATTGCAGAGGCCGTCGAATACGAGCAGACCCGTCACATGTTCTACGATGCCACACGTGAATCGGCATAGGCTGCTGAGTTTCGGTGAGGGCTGATCATGCGTGATTTTGCAGCCGAGCTTGAAAGCCGCAAGCAGGCGGGGCTCTACCGGACCCGCCGGCTGATCAGCGGGCCCCAGCAACCGGAGCTGGTTTCCGACGGTATCCCATTGCTGTCTTTTTGCAGCAACGACTACCTGGGCCTGGCCAGTCATCCCGAGATTGTGCGGACCGCTACCGATTCCCTGCCGCACACTGGCCTGGGCGGAGCGGCGTCGCACCTGATCTGCGGCCATCACGATGGCCACCATCAACTGGAAGGCCGTCTGGCAGCGTTCACCCGCCGCAGCTCGGCACTGTTTTTTTCCACCGGTTATATGGCCAACATGGGTGTGATTTCCGCATTGGCCGGGCGCGGCGATACCATTTTCTCTGACCGCCTCAATCACGCCTCGATTATTGATGGCTGCATCCTCAGCCGTGCCAGGGTAAGGCGCTATCCCCACGGCGATATGGCAGCCCTGGAGGAGATGCTCGCCAGCACTGGCGGCCATAAACTCGTAGTGACAGACGGTGTGTTCAGCATGGACGGGGACGTGGCCCCATTGAAAGAGCTTGCGGCGCTGTGCCGGGCACACGACGCATTACTGGTGGTTGATGATGCCCATGGTGTGGGGGTGCTTGGTCCCCAGGGGCGGGGCAGTATTGCCGAGCTTGGATTGTCGGAAGAGGACGTGCCGGTGCTGATTGGCACCCTGGGCAAGGCCATCGGCACCAGCGGAGCATTCGTCGCTGGTCCGAAACTGCTGATGGATTATCTGGTACAGAAAGCTCGCACCTATATCTACACGACGGCCATGCCTCCTGCCATTGCTCTGGCGACCTGTGCCAGCATAGACCTGATTGAGCGCGAGGACAGCCGCCGCAACCATCTTCAGTTGCTGATCCGCGACTTCCGCCGTGGTGCCACTGCACTGGGCTACCAACTTATGCCTTCCCGAACGCCGATACAGCCAATCATGGTCGGCGATAACTGGTCCGCGCTTGCTCTGAGCCAGGCGCTGGAGCAGAAAGGCCTGATGGTGACCGCCATCAGACCGCCGACCGTACCTGAGGGGGAGGCGCGTTTACGGGTCACCTTCAGTGCTGCCCACTCGACAGCGGACCTGGAAAAGCTGCTGAACGCACTCGCAGAATGTCGCCTGCTATTAAAATGGCCATCTGCCGAGGCCGTATGAACCAGGTTGCGCAACAGACACCTCTGGTTGTGGTCGGAGGCTGGGGTGTCGATGCCGCGATGCTTCTGCCGCTGTTCGACGGTTGGCCCGGTGAAATTCACCTGGTTTCGTTGACCGACGCCATAATGACCCGGTGTGAAACGATAACCGAAGTGGTGGCGTACCTGCTGGATCATTACCCGTGTCGTTCGGTCTGGGTTGGCTGGTCCCAGGGTGCGCAGGTTGCCATGGCTGCAGCATTGCAGAGTGCAGGGAGCAGTGACGCGAGCAGCGCACTGCAGGTATCCGGAGTTATCACTCTTGCGGGTTTTCCCTGGTTTGTAGCTGCTCCCGGTTGGCCGGTTGGCATGGCAGCGAGCACGTTCGCCACCTTCAGGGCAGGTGTTGTCAATGAGGCCGGAGAAACCTGGCGACGTTTCCAGCAGTTGTTGATTCATGGCTGTGACGATCTTCTGCAGGCCCGTCAGGAACTCCGACCCTGGGTGAGCCGGGGGGCATCGGTAACCCGGGCCAATCTGGTTCGTGGCCTGGATTGGCTGGAAACGGAAGATCAGAGGGACCTGTGGCAGTCGTTACGGGTGCCGGCACTTCATCTTCAGGCGGGGGAGGATGCAGTCGTTCGTTCGTGGAGCGATACCCTGGCGCCGGCGGAGGCGTCGGAGGTAATCACTGTGCCCGGGATGACACATTGGCCCAGAGGGCAGAGGGCGATGCCCTGCCGTGAAGCTATCCGACAGTTTGTATTCGGTAGGGGGGATTCATGGCGGCTGTGACAACGCTCAAAGATCCGACTACCACTGCTTTGTCGCGAAACGCAAAAACGGCCATTGCACGGGATTTCGGAGCGGCATCAAAAACCTATAATCCGGCTGCCCGCCTGCAGCGTTATATGGGGCAGGTCATGTTTGACCAATTGCTGGAGCCCGGTTGCCTTCCGCAAGTAGGAACTGGCTGCCAGATACTGGACCTGGGTTGTGGTACCGGCTGGTTTACCGGGCAGCTGGACGGGATATCTGGCGGGCCCGAGGGTTCCGTAACCGGAGCAGACCTGTCGCTGGGTATGTTGGACTATGCCCGTGCCGCTGGCGCCCCGGGCATTCGATGGCTGGTAGCAGATGCCGAATCCCTGCCGCTGGAAGACAATAGCCTGGATGTGATTTTCAGCAACCTGATGATCCAGTGGTGCAACAATTCTGTGGGTGTGCTTGCCGAGTGTCGCCGGGTACTGCGCCCCGGAGGGCGGTTGTTTGTATCAACACTACTGGATGGCACGCTGGATGAGTTGCGTGGCGCCTGGCAACAAGCGGATCCGGGACGCGAACATGTAAACCGCTTCGAAAGCGAGGAGGTTTTTCGCCGGCAGGCGCTTGAAGCGCTGCCGGCACCGTGCATTGCTACTGAATCCATTGTCCTGGATTACCCCGCTCCAATGGCTCTGCTGGCCGAACTTAAAGCCATCGGAGCCGGTTTCAAGGGTTCAGCCCGTCGACGCAAGGCGACAGCGCCGGGACGATTACGGGCCATGTGCCACCATTACCCGAAGGGAAATGACGGCCAGGTCTACGCCACTTACAAGGCCGCATGGCTGACGTGCCGTCTGCTACATTGATACGGGAGTTATCCGGGCTATGGCCAGAAAAAGCTATTTTGTCACAGGCACCGATACGGGTGTTGGAAAGACCATGGTGTCCGCCGCCATCCTTGAGGCAGCCGCCGCCCTTGGCAAGCGCACGCTGGCGATGAAACCGGTGGCCTCCGGCTGTGACGAAACGCCTGAAGGGCTACGCAATGACGATGCGGTGATACTGATGCAGGCGATGTCGGAATCACTGGGTTACGATCAGGTCAATCCGATAGCACTGAAACCCGCTATCGCTCCACATGTAGCAGCCGCTCAGGCAGGGCGTACGGTCACGGCGGAACGGCTGGTGGGATTCTGTCGCGGATTGCAGATGCGGCCGGCGGATCTTCTGCTGGTAGAAGGGGCAGGCGGCTGGCGCGTACCACTCAATGATCGCGAAACATACTCTGCCATGCCTGCGGCGCTACAGATGCCGGTCATACTGGTGGTGCCTCTCAGGCTCGGCTGCATTAACCACGCCCTTCTGACCGCAGAAGCCATACGCCGTGACGGGCTGACTGTCGCCGGCTGGGTTGCCAACCGGCCGGTCCCGGATGTCATGACCTGTGAGCAGGAAACCCTGGAATATCTGGTCAATCATCTGGCGGCTCCCTGCCTGGGTGTGCTGCCATGGCAGAAGAACGCGGACCCCAGGATGCTGGCGACCGGTCTGGATGTGAATTGTTTGTTTGAAAATTGACCAGAAATGTGGCTTACTTGAGTCAATTAATGGTCATTGGACACTGTAGTTATGATCAATAACACATTGGGAATTGGTATCCAGGGCATCCAGACCGGTATGCAGGGTATGGATAACGCCGCCCGCCAGATTGCCCGTGGTGGCGCGGATGGCCCTCGGGGTTCCGCCGAAGGTGCCGGTGATCTGATCGGGCCCATCATTGATCTCAAACTCTACGAGCGCAGTGTTGAAGCCTCCGCCCAGGTGGTGAAGACCGCTGATGAAACCCTTGGCACGCTTCTGGATATCAAGGCCTGAACCTGCCAGGCGAGACCCGGTTAGGGTTCATGGCCGCTAGCTGAATCACTGACATGATGATTTCCGGCTCACTTCCTTCGGTATCCTCGGTACATCCCCCATCCGGGACAGATAATCCTCGGGGCCTGGAAGAGGCTCAGCTGGAGGTGCTGGCGGATCTTAAAGCCCGGGATCGTGAAGTCCGTGCCCACGAAACCGCTCATCAGGCAGTCGGCGGGCAATACGCTGGTTCTATTTCCTACGTATATGAGCGCGGCCCTGACGGTGCCCAGTATGCCGTTGGCGGTGAAGTATCCATCGATACCTCCCCGGTTCAGGGAGATCCCCAGGCAACTATTGAGAAGATGCGGGTTGTGAGAGCGGCAGCGCTTGCGCCTGCGGAACCTTCTGCCCAGGACCGCGCCGTTGCTGCGGAGGCCATGCAGCTTATGTTGCAGGCCCAGGCCGAGTTGTCGTCAGAACTCGGCGAGACTCAAAGCAGCGATCCCGCAGATAGTACCGACAGCACGGAGCCGGCTGCCGGGGAATCCCGTAGTGCCGCCAACGCCTACCAGCTCGTCTCCGATTTTGGTGAGACGGGCACAGCGAACGATAAATCCGCCCCCCGGTTTATGGCAATCGCCTGATAACTTCCGCTTTAACCTCGTTTTTTCAGTTTTCCTGCCGCTGTTTTCGTAAAACTTCACCACAAAATGCAACACAAATTTCAAACGTGGCTATTGACAATTCTGTGCCTCTAAACGTATGTTTCAAACAAGTGTTTAATTGACGATCCGGCACCCAGTGCTGTGTCGTGTGAGCAAACCCCGAGGCAAAGTGCTGTGACCGTTTCGCAGCTGTGACCGAAAATCTGAGGTGGATTCCATGCCTGAATACAAAGCGCCCCTGCGTGACATTAAATTCGTAATGACCGAGCTGCTGGACAGCGAGCAGCACTACGCCAATCTGGAAGGTGCCGAAGACGCGACTCCGGATATGGTCGACGCCATTATCGGGGAAGGTGCCAAATTCTGTGAGCAGGTGTTGTCTCCGCTGAACCAGGTAGGCGACAACGAAGGTTGTACCTGGAGCGAAGACGGGGTGAAAACCCCCACCGGGTTCAAAGAAGCCTATCAGCAGTACGTGGAAGGCGGCTGGCCCTCCATGACGGCTGACCCTAACTATGGTGGCCAGGGCCTGCCGCACTCCCTCGGCCTCGTGATGAGCGAAATGGTAGGTACCTCAAACTGGTCCTGGGGCATGTACCCGGGCCTGAGCCACGGTGCCACCAATACCATTGAGGCACATGGTACCGAAGAGCAGAAGCAGACCTACCTCACCAAACTGATCAGCGGCGAATGGACCGGCACCATGTGTCTGACAGAGCCCCATTGTGGCTCTGACCTGGGCACCCTGCGTACCAAGGCCGAGCCGAATGCTGACGGAACCTACGCCATCACTGGTACCAAGATCTTCATTTCTGCCGGTGAGCACGACATGGCCGAGAACATTGTCCATATCGTTCTGGCACGCCTGCCGGGCGCTCCTGAAGGTACCAAGGGTATTTCCCTGTTTATCGTGCCCAAGCAGCTGCCGAACGACGATGGTTCTTCCGGTGAGCGTAATGCGGTTTCCTGTGGCTCCATCGAGCACAAGATGGGTATCCACGGTAACGCGACCTGCGTTATGAACTTTGACGGCGCCAAGGGTTGGCTGATCGGCCCCGAGAACAAGGGCCTGAACTGCATGTTCACCTTCATGAACACCGCCCGTATCGGTACCGCCATCCAGGGCCTGGGTGCCGCCGAGTTGGGCTTCCAGGGCTCCCTGGCATACGCCAAGGACCGTCTGGCCATGCGCTCACTGAGCGGTGCGAAAAACCCTGAGGGCATCGCGGACCCGATTATCGTCCATCCGGACGTGCGCCGTATGCTGCTGACCCAGAAAGCCGTCGCCGAAGGTGCCCGGGCGCTGATTTACCTGACCGCGCAGCAGGCTGACATTGTACACAGTGGCAAAACCGAGGAAGAGCGCAAGGCGGCCGACGAAGCCCTCGGCTTCCTGACTCCGATTGCCAAGGCCTTCCTGACCGAAATTGGCTACGAAGCGGCCAACCTGGGCATGCAGGTATTCGGTGGCCACGGGTTCATTTCCGAGTGGGGCATGGAGCAGAACGTTCGCGACGCCCGTATCGGCATGATCTACGAGGGCACCACCGGTATTCAGGCGCTGGACTTGTTGGGCCGCAAGGTGCTGATGACCCAGGGCGAGTCCCTCAAGGGCTTTACCAAGCAGGTTCACGTATTCTGCAAGGAAAACGCCGACAACGAGCAGCTCAAGGAATTCATTGAGCCGCTGGCAGTCCTGAACAAGGAATGGGGCGACCTGACCATGAAGATCGGCATGACCGCCATGAAGAACCGCGAGGAAGTCGGTGCCGCGTCGGTGGACTACCTGATGTACTCCGGCTACGCGGTGTTCGCCTACCTCTGGGCCCGTATGGCCAAAGTGGCGCTGGACAAGATGGTGGAAGGCACGACTGAAGAAATGTTCTATAACGCCAAAGTCCAGACAGCACGCTTCTACTTCAAGCGTATGCTTCCGCGCGCCAGGGGCCATGCCGAGAGCATGCTGGCCGGCGCCGACAGCCTGATGGACATGCCGGAAGAAGCCTTCGCCCTGTAAGGCGGGTTTCAAGGAGCCGACAAAGCCCGCTCTCCCAGGAGGCGGGCTTTTTTCATGAAATGGCCGCCGGGACCTCATGAGTTGGGGGCGCCATTAGGGTAGAATAACCCACCATAAAAATAACCTGAGCGGACACATAGCCGAGGAAGTGAGCAGGGCCAACGGTCCGTATTTGTTTACTTCGCAGACTGACTGAATTGTGCAATTGTGGAGAGATCTTAGATGGCTGATTATCAGGCACCTTTACGTGACATGCGTTTTGTCCTGAACGAAGTTTTTGACGCGCCGGCGCTTTGGGCGTCACTGCCGAAAGTGGCAGAGAACGTGGACCCGGATACCGCCGATGCCATTCTCGAAGAGGCAGGCAAGATTACCAGCGGTGTACTGGCGCCCCTGAACCGCGAAGGTGATGAGCAGGGCTGTAAGTGGAATGACGGCGAAGTGTCCACCCCGGAAGGCTTCCGTGAGGCCTACCAGACCATCGTTGAAGGCGGCTGGAACGGCCTGGGTGGTAATCCGGAATTCGGTGGCATGGGGATGCCGAAAACCCTGGTAGCCCAGTTTGAGGAAATGATGCAGGCGGCCAATATGGCTTTCGGTCTCGCCCCGATGCTGACCGCGGGCGCCTGCCTGGCCCTGGACGCCCATGGCAGCCAGGAACTGAAGGAGAAGTACCTGCCCAACATGTATGCAGGCGTCTGGTCCGGTGCCATGGACCTGACCGAGCCCCACGCCGGTACCGACCTGGGAATAATCCGCACCAAGGCGGAGCCAAACGGCGACGGCTCCTTCAGCGTGACTGGCACCAAGATCTTTATCACCTGGGGCGAGCACGATATGGCGGACAATATCATTCACCTGGTGCTGGCCAAGTTACCGGATGCGCCCAAGGGCCCCAAGGGTATCTCTCTGTTCCTGGTGCCCAAGTTTGAAGTGAATGAAGACGGCTCCCTGGGCGAGCGCAACAGCCTGAGCTGTGGTTCCCTCGAAAAGAAGATGGGTATCAAGGGCTCCGCTACCTGTGTCATGAACTTCGACGGTGCCAAAGGCTGGCTGGTCGGTGAAGAGAACAAGGGCCTGGCTGCCATGTTCACCATGATGAACTATGAGCGCCTGGGTGTCGGTATTCAGGGCATTGGTGCCGCTGAAGCTTCGTTGCAGAGTGCCCGCGAATACGCTCTGGAGCGGATTCAGAGCCGTGCTCCCACCGGAGCCCAGCAGCCGGAGAAAGCTGCAGACCCGATCCTGGTTCATCCTGACGTACGCCGTATGCTGCTGACCATGAAGGGTTATGTTGAGGGCGGCCGTGCCTTCTCGACCTACGTGGCTCAGTGGCTGGACATCTCCAAGTACTCGGACGATGACGAGCGCCGCAAGCATGCTGAAGGCATGGTGGCGCTACTGACGCCGGTAGCAAAGGCCTTCCTGACTGACCGTGGTCTGGATGCCTGTATCATGGGCCAGCAGGTCTTCGGTGGGCATGGATTTATCCGCGAGTGGGGTCAGGAGCAGCTGGTTCGTGACTGCCGTATCACCCAGATCTACGAAGGCACAAACGGTATCCAGGCGCTCGACCTGATGGGTCGAAAGGTCGTTGGTAGCCAGGGTAAGCTGTATGAACTGTTTGCCGAGGATGTGGCGGCGTTCATCGAGGAAAACAGCAGCGACGAGAATCTGCGCCCCTACCTGGAGCCATTGGCAGCGGCCTTCGAGCGCCTGTCCGATGTGACCGAACACGTGATTAATCAGGCTGGTAACAATCCTGACGCAGTTGGAGCGGCGTCGGTTGATTATCTGGACCTGTTCGGCCTCACGGCTCTGGGCTACATGTGGGCGAAAATGGTAAAAGCAGCGGCTCCGAAAGCGGAAGGTGATACCTCCGGCTTCTATAGCGGCAAGGTGAAGAGCGCGCGCTTCTACTTCGATCGCCTGTTGCCCAAGACGGTTGCGCTTGCCGAGGGCATTCGCAGTGGCAGCCAGTCGATGATGGCGCTGACCGCCGAGGAATTCTGATTCCGCTGGCGTAAACCAAAAAGGCAGACTCCCGTCGGTATCCGGTGGGGTCTGCCTTTTTTATGGCTGATGGGTTTGTTGCTAGAGGTTTTCCAGCCGGCCGGGGTCCTGTACGAAGGGATTTTCGTTGCCCTGTATCTCTGCAATTCGGCGATGGCGGGTCAGTTCCCGGTCGTCCGGCGGATCTATCCGGTTCCAGCTCTGGAACACCCGTGTTGCCCCGGCCCAGGGCAGGTTATAGGTATCAACCATGTAGGCGACGGTTCGGGCAACATCACCTTTCACCTTCTCAGGAGGTTCGAAGAACTGGGCGCTTTCACGAATACCGCATTCATCGGGTTTGCCGGCTGAGCCGAGCTCCTCGTAACGAGAGTTGCGCCGTCTCATTTCAGTACGGCTGCGAACCGGCACGATGTTATGGAGGTCGGAGGCAATTTGCCGATATCGGTCGTTATCGGCGCATTGGGTGGAGGTACCGCAATCAAGGGCACTACGAACCTGGGCCAGAGGATAGATATATCCGTCCGTCAACAAAAAGCCCTTGCTGGTGAAGGGTGTTTCGCAGAAAAAGGAGGTTCCACCTTCAGCATAGAGGTTGCCCCAGAACTCGCTCTCGACAACCGTTGCCGGGTCACTGAAGCGGGTATTCTGACTGCTGACCAATGAGGGAACGACTGATACAGATAGCGTTAGTAGTAAGATGGTTAGTGTTTTCATAGGCCATTTATACCTCTCGGCGCTCAGAAGTGCCTTGGCTGATGGGGCCATGAATGGGCGTTCGGTGGTCGAATCAGACAAAAAAATGACGCTTCATTCACTTATAATGAGAAGTATGGCACAGAGGCCCTCTATGAACAGAGCCTCGTGGCAGGTATTTGTAGCATTCTGTTAACCAGTTAACACTTTACTTCAGTCGGTTACGGATATTCTGGTAGCCAGATTTCAGATCTTCGCCAAGCTTGTGTGCAGTCTGGCGTGCTTCTTTCGACGCATCATCTGCATCGTGCAGGAGCCCATCGAGCTTGCCGCGAAAACGCTCCCAATCCTTTTCCAGGTCGTCCCATTCGTCTTTGACATCTTCCCTGGCCAGATGCATCTGAACGCGAGCCTCATCACGGTACTGTTTTATTCTTTCTGACAACTGCTTCAGTTCGTCCTGGAAACTCATATCACACACCTCCTTTGATGATTGACGGCTATACCATGCAACCGGTTGTCAAAATCTGTCAAGCGGTAAAGGAGGGGATTACGAACGACTTGATTTGGATCAGGCAGGCCTCGCCAACAGGGTAATCATATCCTGCAGGTGATGCCAGGGGGAGAGGCTGTCAAAGCCTTTGGCTGCGCGGTCGGTGGCGCTGCACAACTCCACCGCTGCCATCAACTGGCGACGGCTCAGGCGCCTGGCTGCCTGCTCAACAGCCTTTGCGCGCTGGGGTTGGAACACCCCTCGTTTTTTCAGAAACCCGGCCGTGTTTTCCCGCTTGGCGGTGGCGATATTCAGTTCCATGGTCAGGTTGAGATCCCGGGAAAGCACTGTCAGCAGGCCAAGGGGGTTCTCACCTTCCTGTTGCAGCACACCAATGATTTTCCTGGCATGGGCGGCCCTGCCTGCAAGAAGCTCCGTGACCAGTTCAAAGCCATTAAAGCGGGAGCTGTCCTGAACTGCATGCTCAATGGTTTCTTCGTCAATAGTGGTGCCTGATCCCAGCAGCGCCAGGCGGTCCAGTTCCTGGCTTGCCGCCAGCAGATTTCCTTCCAGGCGTTCGGCGAGGGTATCCAGGGCGCCGCGGGTCAGGCTGAGGCCGTGATTACGGGCCCTTTGTTGAAGCCATCCGGGGAACTTGTCTGTATCAATTGGCCACACCGGTATGTGAACACCTTTATTCTGGAGCTCCTTGTACCATTTACGGCGGGTTTCCGCCGCATCAAGGCGGGCACTGATCAATAACAGAACAATGTCATCCGGTGGATTTTGCAGCACGCTTTCCATTACCGCGCGGCCATCCCCAAGTTTGCCGGTAGGCAGGTGGATTTCAATGCGGCGTTTCTCGGCAAACAACGACAGCGCGCCGAACTCCTCGCCGACCCTGTTCCAGTCGAGCTGTTGATCCGCATGAAAAGTAACGCGGTCCTCGAAGCCGGCACTGCGGGCGGCCTTGCGGATCTGGTCACAGCATTCCTGAACCAGCAACGGCTCGTCCCCGGATACCAGATAGACCGCCGACAGGCCTTTTTGCAGTAGTTGGGGGAGCTGGTGAGCCTGAGTCTTCATGACGAGGGCCCGGTCCCTTCTCTGCGTACCTGATCCGCTTCCTGCCTCAGCCGTTCAATGCGGTCTTCGTTGATGGGTGCCAGCCGGAAGATAATCTGTTGTGCCAGGCGATTATGGAGCTGGTCCCTCAGCGCCTCTTCCTCTCGTTGTTTGGCGAGCACATTGGATTCGTCGTAACGATAGGTTTCACTGCTGTTGAGGTCGGTTGGTTCAATGAGCGGGACGTTATCGGAAGTGAGTACCTCGATATCCACCGTGTGCCGTAGCGTGTATTCGGCAGCGGCGGCACGAAGGGTGATGGCACTGGCACGACGCTCCTGGCGGAAGTTGCCGATCTTGAGCACAAAGTCCGCTTCTTCGGCGGGCTTCAGTTCGATCCGGCCCAATTCCAGTTGCTCCCGGACGGCGTCACACAGTTGTCCCGGAACGTTCTCAGCGCAGTCCACGGCCAGTGGCTGCAGTGCCGGTGAAACCGGTGGGGCGCCCCGTAACTGAAACCCGCAGCCCGCGACCAGCAACGACATTGCTGCTGCCACCACAGGTCGAACCACGGAGACCGCCATCACGTTCATATCAGTTGGCCACCACATTAACCAGTCTGCCCGGTACCACGATAACCTTGCGGACGGTTTTGCCTTCGGTAAAGCGTATGACATTCTCGTTTTCCAGGGCGAGGGCCTCGAGTGCGTCTTTCTCTATGTTCGCCGGAACATCGGCCTTGGCCCGCACCTTGCCGTTCACCTGCAGTACAACCTGGATTTCACTGCGAACCATGGCCTCCTTGTCGGCGGTGGGCCAGGGGGCGTCCACCACCGGCTGCTCGTGCCCCAGCGCCTGCCACAGCTGGTGGCAGACATGTGGAACGATCGGAGACAGCATCAGTACGGCAATATCCAGTGCTTCCTGGCGCACAGCCAGGCTCTGGGGCTCGTCATCGCCAAGTTTGCCGACTTCATTCAGCAGCTCCATGACCGCGGCAATGGACGTGTTGAATGTCAGCCGACGGCTGATGTCGTCGCTGACCTTGGCAATAGTCTCATGGGTTTTGCGGCGAAGGCTGCGTTGGCCCTCGTTCAGGTTGGCGCTGTCCAGAGCCGGAACCGGTCCGTTTTCCGTGTGTTCGCTGACCATGCGCCACAGGCGCTTGAGGAAACGATGAGCCCCCTCCACGCCGCTGTCGGACCACTCGAGGGACTGCTCCGGAGGTGCGGCAAACATCATGAACAGGCGTACAGTGTCAGCGCCGTGCTCGTCAATAATGGCCTGCGGGTCAATGCCGTTGTTCTTGGACTTGGACATTTTGGTCACACCGCCGGACACCACCGGCTGGCCGTCGTCCTTGTGAACAGCGCGGATAACCTGGCCTTTCTCGTCCTTTTCAGTGATGACGTCCGCCGGGGAGATCCACACCTTGCCACCGTTACCGTCTTCACGGTAGTAGGTCTCCGCCAGCACCATGCCCTGGCACAGCAGGCGGTTGAAAGGTTCGGAGCTGTCTACCAGGCCCACGTCCCGAAGTAGTTTGTGGAAGAAGCGGGCGTAAAGAAGGTGAAGAATGGCGTGCTCGATACCGCCGATGTACTGGTCGACCGGCAGCCAGTAATTGGCCGCAGCCGGGTCCAGCATACCCTTGTCGTAATTGGGGCTGCAGAAGCGGGCGTAATACCAGGACGACTCCATGAAGGTGTCGAAGGTATCGGTTTCCAGCGTGGCAGGCTGGCCCTCAAAAGTGGTTTTCGCCCACTCCGGATCGGCCTTGATAGGCGACTGGACACCGTCCATGGTGACGTCTTCCGGCAGGGTCACCGGCAGCTGGTCATCGGGCACCGGGCGTTCGGTGCCGTCTTCCAGTGTCATCATCGGAATCGGTGCGCCCCAGTAACGCTGGCGCGAGACGCCCCAGTCACGGAGGCGATAGTTGACCGTACGCTTGCCGATGCCGTTCGTTTCCAGATAATCGGCGATGGCATCGAAGGCATCTTCACTGGTCAGTCCGTTGTATTTTCCGGATGAGACAAGAATACCTTTCTCGGTGAAAGCCTCTTCCTGAACGTCCACTTCGCGATTTTCGATGGGGGCGATCACCTGCCTGATTGGCAAACGATACTTCAGCGCGAACTCGTGGTCCCGCTCATCGTGAGCGGGCACAGCCATAAGTGCGCCGGTGCCATATTCCATCAGCACGAAATTGGCGACGTAGACCGGAATTTCTTCCTGGGTCAGCGGATGAATGGCTTTGTAGCCGGTATCGATACCTTTCTTTTCCATGGTCGCCATGTCCGCTTCGGCAACCTTGCTGTTGCGGCATTGTTCGACGAACTCAGCTACCTCACGGTAACGCTCGGCCGCAGCCCTGGCAATCGGGTGTTCGGCCGCTACCGCCATATAGGTAACACCCATCAGAGTGTCAGGGCGTGTGGTGTAGACGTCCAGCGCGTCATCACGGTCCTTGAGAGGGAAGGTAAGCTCGGTACCGGTGGATTTGCCAATCCAGTTCCGCTGCATGGTCTTGACCTGCTCCGGCCAGTCTTCCAGCGTATCCAGGTCGTTCAGCAGTTCTTCGGCATAGTCGGTGATGCGGATAAACCACTGGGGAATCTTCTTCTGCTCGACCGGCGCACCGGAGCGCCAGCCTTTGCCGTCAACTACCTGTTCGTTGGCCAGCACAGTCTGGTCTACCGGGTCCCAGTTGACGGTGGACATCTTTTTGTACACCAGGCCTTTCTCGTACAGGCGGGCGAAGAACCACTGTTCCCAGCGGTAGTAATCCGGCTTGCAGGTAGCCAGCTCGCGGTTCCAGTCGTAACCGAAGCCCAGTTGTTTGAGCTGGTTTTTCATGTAGGCAATATTGGCGTGGGTCCACTTCGCCGGCGCTGTCTTATTGGCAATGGCGGCGTTCTCGGCGGGCAGACCGAAGGCATCCCAACCCATGGGCTGCATGACGTTCTTGCCCTGCATGCGTTGGTAGCGGGAAATTACGTCGCCGATGGTGTAGTTGCGAACGTGCCCCATGTGCAGCTTGCCGCTGGGGTAGGGGAACATGGACAGGCAGTAGTACTTGGGCTTACCCGGTTCTTCCCTGACCGTGAAGGTGTTATTTTCTTCCCAGTAGGTGCGGGCTTGCTGTTCAACATCGCGGGGATTGTATTGCTGGTCCATTCCTGCCATTACCAAAGTTACCCTGTATCAAAAAGATGTGCGAAGCGGCCGGACATTCTAACGCACACAAGGCTTAACAGGTAGTCTGCCAAATTTCCCATACTGTGCCAGACTTAGAGGTATGGTGGAGGTCAGAGCGGGCTGTCCAGGGCACGCTGTAAATACATCCCTGTACGCTTGACAAAAACATCCATGTTTTTGACATCCCTGGACAGCCCTACCCGCTCTGCCCCGGACCTTGGGAGTCAGGCCAGCAGGCAACTGCCAAGGTCTGGTGCCGGGGTGTGGGTGGCCTTTGCGGGACTGTCTGCAGCAGGGATGCTGCAGTCAAGCTTATATGGACGTATTTACAGCGTGTCCCGCAAAGGCCACCCACAGCGCGGCGCTGCACCTGTAACCCGGTAAAAGGAGTTGTCATGACCGAACCAGAACGCAATCACCTCTCAGGCAAAGCCCTTGCGGCCTACGACCGCATGCTGGAACGGGTCCAGTCCCGGCTCAGTGAAATGCAGGAAACCACCCGAGATACCCTGCAAGAGGAAATCGAACGGGCGGTGGAGTTTGAATACGAACTCGAAGACATGACCCGGGAGGAAGCGGACCTTCTGGGCGCCTACCTGCAGCGGGACCTTGAACACCTGCTGCACTTTGTAGAGGAAACCGGCGAAGGCGTGAAGGAATGGTTGCAACTGGATATCTCGCTGCTGGAGCACCAACTGGCGGATATGCTGTTCTCGGTGGCGGACAAGACAAAGCTCGACACGCTTGAACTGAATCAGAAGCTCGAAAAGCATGCACCAAGCCAGTACATCAGTGGCGAAGTGGCAACGGCCGGCATGTTCAAATGCCTCAACTGCGGCCACATGCGCTGCCTGACCGCGACCAGCCATCTGCAACCCTGCGATGCCTGTGGCTCCCATTACTACGAACGCGTAACCAGCCGCTGGCCCCGGAAATCTGAATAGATGTAGGCCGGATTACGACTTCGTCTAATTCAACCTACGGAAGTTAACGCCAGAGCCAGACCGGCCATGGGGTGGGGGACCCTTTTCTGCCAGAAAAAGGTGTCCGAGCGAAGCGAGTTCTTTTTCCAAAGAAAAGGGTCCCCCACCCCGTGGCCAGGCACTAAAGCTCAAGGCTACTCAGCTCTTGGGAATTACCCGCACCCGCACAAACACGATAAGAATTGCAGCCAGCGTCAGCACCGGCCAGGAACCGGTCTGCATGTAGGGAGTGCTGCCTTGCGCTGAATAGACTTCACCGGTAAGCACGGCGCGTTCAAACTGCGGAATGGTCTCTGCGAGCTGACCCTTGTGGTCGATAATGGCCGTTACCCCATTATTAGTGCCACGCAGCATGTACCTCCCGGTTTCCAGCGCCCGCATGCGGGCGATCTGCAGATGCTGCAACGGGCCGATGGAGTCGCCGAACCAGCCGTCATTGCTGATGGTAAGCAACAGGCCGGCGTTGCCGGCGTTGCGGGCCACGAAGTCCGGATAGGCAACCTCATAGCAGATGAACGGCATGATATTTGTGCCATTGGCATCAAGAGGAGCCTGGTCTGAAGGCCCCCGGCTGAAGCTGGACATGGGCAGGTCAAAGAAACCGATCAGCCCGCGCAGCCACTGCTGAAGAGGAACGTACTCACCGAAAGGCACCAGCTTCTGTTTGTGGTAGATGCCGCCGCCATTGCCGATGGCCATGATGCTGTTGTGAAAGGTGAAGTCTTCAATGCGGTCACTGAAGCCATACCAGGGAATTCCGGTAATCAGCGTACTGTGTTCCCCCAACGCTTCACCGATGTGATCAATGACCTTTCCGGCCTGGTCCTGGGGGATGGGGATGGCAGTTTCCGGCCACAGGATGAGGTCCGTGTCCCAGTGACCTTCCGTCAGTTCCAGGTAAGCCACGATCTGATCCCGCAGGAAATCCGGGTCCCACTTGATCTGCTGGGGAATATTGCCCTGCATCGACGCGAAGGTGGTGGGTTCGTCGTCAAGTGTGGTCCATTGCACTGTCGACAAAGCCGGCCCGGTAATCCAGGGGACCAGCGCCAGAACGACGACGATGCCGGCACTGGCGTAGCGTGTATTTCTGGCCAACCACCAGCAGGCGATGAGCGCACACCCGCTAACTGTCACCAGGAACGTCACACCATGAACGCCCAGCAGTGGGGCAAAACCGCCCAGAGGGCCATCTACGTGAGCAGTGCCCAGGTACAACCAGGGAAAGCCGGTCATCAACCAGCCCCGGACCCAATCTGCCAAAATCCACACCGCCGGAAACAGGAGCAGGCGCCTTAGAGTGCTGTCTTTGGCCAGTTTGCCCCAGCCCCAGAAGGCCAGACCGTGGAACAGAGCGAGGCCTGCCACGAAAATAACCGTAAGAATAACGGCCAGCGGGACCGAGGTGTTGCCGTGCTCGCTGATGCTGATGTAGACCCAACTCGCGCCAGAGCCGAATAATCCCAGCCCTGCGAGCCAGCCGGCCCGGAAAAGCTTCTGAGAGGCGAGCGGCAGGCAGCAGAGGAGAATCAGCGCAACGGAAACCGGCCCCAGCCACCACCAGTTAAACGGTGAGAACGTCAGGGTCTGCAGGGCACCGGCGACCAGAAGTGCCACGGTGCGAAGCCAGGGTTGTTCAGAAAGCGGTGATTTCAGCACGGGAGTTTGGGGTGTTGTGTTACTGTTCATCACCACGCGTCACCTGCAACAGACGGATGACACGGTTATCGGCGTTGGCTATGGTGAATTGCAGCCCGCCAAATTCCACTGACTCGCCCCGTCTGGGCAGGTGGCCGAACTCCTTGAGCACAACACCACCGATGGTGTCGAACTCTTCCTCGTCCAGTTCGGTTTCAAAAAATTCGTTGAAGTCGTCCACCGGCGTTACGGCCTTGACGGCGTATGTGCCGTCACCGCGGGCCTTGATGTGGGTTTCTTCGTCGAAGTCGTGTTCGTCCTCAATCTCGCCCACAATCTGTTCGAGCACGTCCTCGATGGTGATCAGGCCGGCGGTACCGCCGTACTCATCCACCACGATGGCCATGTGATTGCGGGTTTCCTTGAATTCTTTCAGCAACTGGTTAAGGCGTTTGCTTTCCGGCACGAAGGTGGGCGGGCGCAGGATCTCGCGGACGTGATTCCAGTTGAGGTCATTGTTCAGGGCCAGGGGAAGCAGGTCCTTGGCAAGCAGAACGCCAATCACGTCGTCCTGGCTGTCGCCGATGACGGGAAAGCGGCTGTGGGCAGAAGAAATGATTTCACCCAGAAATTCTTTGGGCTCCTGGGAGGCCTTGACGGTGACCATCTGGGAGCGGGGAATCATGATCTCATCCACCCGCATATCGATCACCTGCATGGCGCCTTCGATGATGCTCATGGCATCGGTATCGATGATGCTCTGGGACTCGGCGTCCCGCAGTATTTCCAGCACGTCCTCGACGGACTCAGGCCCGCTGGAGAAGGCCTGTGATATACGCTCCAGCCAGGACTTGCTGCCCTGACTGCGACTCGACTGATCGTCGTTCATGAGTCTGTTTCCGTTTCCTCTGTCTCGTAAGGATTGCTGAACCCGAGTTGCCCTAGCAACCGGATCTCGAGGGCTTCCATGACCTCGGCATCATTATCGTCAATATGGTCGTGGCCCTGAAGGTGCAACATGCCATGCACCACCATATGGGCCCAGTGCTGTTCCAGTGTTTTCTGCTGCTCGGCCGCTTCTTTTTCAACGACCGGGGCGCAGATAATCAGATCACCGGCCAACGGGACTGTTATACCGGCTGGCGCTTCAAATGGGAAGGACAGGACATTGGTTGGTCCCGATTTCCCGCGATACTGGCTGTTCAGTTCGGCGCTTTCATCGCTGGCAACGATACGGATCGTCACCTCTGACGGATCCTCGCCCAGCCATGCTGCCTTTGCCCAGCGCTCGAAGTCGGTGTCCGCCGGGACACCCGGTGCTTCAAGAGTCCGCTGCAAATCTACCGTCAGTTCACTCACTGGCCTGTGGCGCTCCCGTCGTCCAGAGAATCATAGGCCTCAACAATCCGCTGTACCAGCGGGTGACGGACCACGTCCCGGGCCTCGAAACGGGTGAAACCGATACCGGATACCTTGCTCAGCACGCCGGCCGCATGGATAAGGCCGGAGTTCTGGCCCCGGGGCAGATCCACCTGGGTGGTATCCCCGGTAATCACGGCAGTAGAACCGAAGCCGATCCGCGTCAGGAACATCTTCATCTGCTCCCGGGTGGTATTCTGGCTTTCATCCAGAATGATAAAGGAGTTATTGAGCGTACGGCCTCGCATAAAGGCCAGCGGCGCAATCTCTATCACACTCTTTTCGATCAGCCGGGTGACATGATCGAAACCCAGCATTTCGTAAAGTGCGTCATAGAGAGGACGAAGATAGGGGTCCACCTTCTGGGCGAGGTCGCCCGGAAGGAAACCGAGTTTTTCGCCGGCCTCCACCGCAGGCCTGACCAGCAGGATGCGCTTCACTTGCTCGTCTTTCAGCGCCTCAACTGCGCAGGCCACCGCCAGCCAGGTCTTGCCGGTACCGGCCGGCCCAATGCCGAAGTTCACATCGTGGGTGCGGATGTTGTGTACGTACTTCTGCTGGTTCTCGCCCCGGGGCTTGGCCTGCAGTTTCGGGGTTTTGATAATCGTAACCGCGCCGTTGTAGGGCACATCCTCCGCCAGACGCTCAAACCCCGTCTCGCGGATAAAGAGGTGCACCATGTCCGGTGAGATATCGTCGTTGGCCTCGGTTTCCCGATACAGGTGCCGGATAACCTCGGTGGCTGCGGCCACATGTTCGGTTTCACCTTCCACCCGGAAATGATGGCCCCGGCGGCCGATCTTCACGTTCATACGCCGCTCGATGTGCTTCAGGTGCTCATCAAACTGGCCACAAAGCGTGGTCAGCCGGTGCTGATCTACCGGGTGAAGGTCGAATTGTCTGTGATCGTTGGCGTTCAAAAGTGCTCCGTTTGTTTACTCCCGTGGATTCAGGGAGTGGGTATACCATGATTTGTGCTAACGGGCGCTGGCCGGAGGGCCTTTCCAAAAAACGCCCGTAAATACGTCCATGTAGGGCTCGGTCGCGCCATCCCTGGCGCTCCACGTTTCTGGAAAGGCCTACCCACCACTCGCCATGCACCAAAGCCCAGACGAATAGGGCCCAGCCCTAAAACATCTCCGAACTAACAGGCAAGCCCCGCAAAGAGTTAGGCAGGGCCTCCCGAATCTCCACATCAATAAAGTGCCCGACCACCTCCGGATTTTCATGCCGGAAGTTCACAATACGGTTGTTCTCGGTACGGCCCGCGTATTCACCTGGGTCCTTCTTGGACAGGCCGGTGACCAGGATCCGCTGCGTCGTGCCCACCATCTTGCGGCTGATGTCCATCACGTTCTGGTTCAGCCGGTCCTGCAGAATACTCAGGCGCTGCTTCTTTACCTCCAACGGTGTGTCATCTGGCAGGTCCGCAGCCGGGGTACCTGGACGGGCACTGTAGATAAAGCTGAATGACATATCGAAGCCGATATCATTAATCAGCTTCATGGTGTCCTCAAAGTCCTTCTCGGTTTCGCCCGGGAAGCCAATGATAAAGTCCGAGGAGAAGCTGATATCCGGGCGAATCTTGCGCAGGCGGCGGAGTTTGGATTTGTACTCCAGTGCCGTATGGCCACGTTTCATGGCTGCCAGGATGCGGTCCGACCCGCTCTGGACCGGCAGGTGGAGGTGGCTGACCAGTTCCGGCACCTGTTCATAGGCCTCAATAAGCGAATCCGAGAACTCCACCGGGTGCGAGGTGGTGTAACGGATACGGTCGATACCGTCTATGGTGGCAATCAGCGTCACCAGTTCTGCCATGTCCATCACGTCGCCATCGTGGGTTTCGCCACGGTAAGCGTTCACGTTCTGGCCCAGCAGGTTAACCTCGCGCACGCCCTGACTGGCCAGGTGCGCCACTTCGGCAATGACGTCGTCCACCGGTCGGCTGACTTCCTCGCCGCGGGTGTAGGGCACCACGCAGAAGGTGCAGTATTTGCTGCAGCCTTCCATGATGGAAACAAACGCAGAGGGGCCGTCGGCGCCCGGGTCGGGCAGGTTGTCGAACTTTTCGATTTCCGGGAAGGTAACGTCTACCACGCCCACGCCATTACCCTTGGCACGCACTTCGGTAATCATGTCCGGCAGACGGTGCAAGGTCTGGGGGCCGAAGACCATGTCCACATAGGGAGCCCGGTCGATGATGGCCTGGCCTTCCTGGCTGGCCACGCAACCGCCGACACCGATAATCAGGTCCGGTTTGCTGTTTTTCAGTTTTTTCCAGCGACCCAGCTGGTGGAACACCTTTTCCTGGGCTTTTTCCCGGATGGAGCAGGTGTTCAGCAGCAGGATGTCGGCATCGTCCGGCGAGTCGGTCATCTCGACAGCTTCGCCAGTCTTCAGCAGGTCTGCCATTCTGGATGAATCGTACTCGTTCATCTGGCAGCCATGGGTCTTGATGTACAGCTTCTTGGCCATGTTTCTCAACGCGGTTGGTGTATGGTTTGCGCCGGAGGGTAAGGTGTGGCGCGATAAAAAGTTAGCTGGACATTATAACGGGGTGATCAATCTGCAACCACCTCTGTCTCGGGAATCCTCTAAATTGGCTGTGGTATTATTGGCTTTTTTGGAGCACCCAACCACTTCCGCAACTGATGTGCCAAACCTGAACCTATATAACCATGACCCCTGAACGCCTGGCCCGAATCAAACAAACCCTGAACACCCGCCAACCCGACCTCAGCGTCCTCACCGACCAGGTCCACAAACCCCGCAACCTGTCGGCGATCATCCGCTCCTGCGACGCCTTCGGCCTCGCCAACATGCACGTGGTCTGGCCACGGGAAGGCTTCCGCGCCTTCCGCAAAACCGCAGGCGGCAGCTACAACTGGGTCACCACCCACACTCACCCAACCATGGATGAGGCGGTGTCCGCACTGAAAGGGCAGGGGCACAAACTCTACGCCGCGCAGCTGTCAGAACGCGCAATCGACTACCGTGAAGCAGATTTCACAGTGCCCTGCACAGTGATCATGGGTAACGAAGTGGACGGCGTCAGCGACAGCGCCGCCGAACAAGCCGACGAGCACATCGTGATTCCCATGATGGGCATGGTGGAGTCCCTGAACGTATCCTCCGCCTGCGCCATCATCCTGGCCGAGGCACAGCGACAGCGAAAACTGGCAGGGTTATTCGATTATCGGCGACTGCCGGATGACGAGTACAACCGCCTGCTGTTCTGCTGGTGCCAGCCGGTGGTTAAACGTTACTGCGATGACCGCAAGCTGCCGTATCCGCCCATCGACCCGGAAACGGGCGAACTGGTAGATGGCGTAGGCTGGATGCAGGAAGTCCGGAAGCTGAGAGCCAACCGCCCCCGCCGCGGGACCAGCCCCACAACTATCAGGCTAGAGAGTAAGCAGCCTCAATCCTCACGGCCTTCCAAATAGCGTTGCAACTGCTCCCGCAAAGCCTTCGGCAACCGAGTGATGGTCAACGCATCGTTGTCACGGTCATAGTAAACCGCCTGATTAACCAGATCCGAAGAAAACGACACACTCATGCCACCACCAGAACCCGCAATCCGCACCAGTTTCTTCACCTTGCGATGATCCGGATGCAACACGCCGCTCTCCGGAAGCTCAGCCGTCTCACTGGCAAACTCCTTGAACCGCTGCGGCTGATCTTCATCCAGGTAACCGGACAGAGCCTCAATGGCCACCGGTTCACCCAACGCATGCTGCTCCTTCGAAAATTCATAGGCCCGCGCCCGAATCTTGCCGGCTTCCTCCGGTTCCGAAGACTTCGCAAACGCCTCCACCGCATCCATGAATGTCAGCGTCTCTTTCTCCACATCCACCTGATTGGTAAAGCCGCACAGCCGGATGAACAGATCGCCCCCTTCGCCGGAACCACGGGCGTGGACCAGCGTAAGATAGTTTTCACCGGCACTCTCACCCAGCCAGTCGTCCAGCTCAATCCGCACCGCCAGATTCAGCCGCGACAGGCTCAGTATATCGGTGGCGTCCAGAGTCTGCTGGGCGTCAAAGCGCATGGCACTATCGTTTTCGAGAATGAACAGGTATACCACCTCCGCATCCGCCAGGGCCTCATGAACAATCATCAGGTGGCCTTCAAACTCCTCCTGTGCGCTGTTCAGCAACTCCTGCCACTGGCCAAACAGACGGTCGGTCAGTGATGCAAAACTCTGGCGGTCCTCCCGGTAGTCCTTCAGCCAGCTACTGAACGGGCTTTCACCAATGTCCTCGGAAAAACGACCGTATTTCTTGCCCGGCTTACTGTTAAACAGACGCTTCATCTGCTTGTGAAGCGCCTCGTAGTCGCCACCCGGCTCGGCCAACGCCTCGCCGGGACGAACCCGCGCCGGTTGTCCGGGCTGATACTGGCTGGCGAAGAGGGTGCGGAGCTGTTTGATGGCCATGGGATTGTGGGGTCCTTGCTTGCTAAAACGTAAGAGGTTCTGAGGGTAAACCTTCAGGGAGGGGGATTGTAATGGATTTTTTGGAGGTTTTGGAAAGGATGAAATTCGGCAGTGTGCGGAACCGATTTGTCGGGGAAATTTTAAACCTGTCCGATCGGTTTGGGGGTGGGGTGCCTTTTCTGCCGGAAAAAGGTGTCTGAGCGCAGCGAGTTCTTTTTCCAAAGAAAAGGCACCCCACCCCCGAACCAGCCCCCAAGGTTTTAGACAAGGGGGCTATTTAAAGGCTGAACTATATGACTAAACTCGCTTGTGCCGCATCAGGTCCTGAACCAGCGTATTCACCGCCTCAGTAATTTCCTGATCGTCGTCCGCGGAAACAGCGGCCGAAGCCACGTCAGTTCCCAGGTTCACTGCAATCGCAATAAGGCCATGGGCACTGATTACCTGGGCCGCGCGGCGACGGTCATCGGCATTACCGGCGTTGTCCTCGCTGAGCACTACCGAGGTCTTGCCCTGATCAAACAGCGCGCGCTCAACCGCCAGGGCCAGCGCCGTCGCCTGTTTGCCATTACAGGCAATGATGGCAGGCTTCTGCGCCAGGCGACGCTCCCGCTCGTCGCTGGTGACCGGGTCCAGAGATTCGACGGTACCGGCCGTGCCGGCAATCATGCCCGCGCCGATGGTCACATTGGTCAGACGGTCAATCACAATAAAGCTGCCTGTAGCGTGATTGCGCGGGTATGGATCAAACGCAATGGGCTGGCTCAGGGTCAGCTCACACAGGCCGATTTCGTTCAGTTGCAGAGCAGAAGGATTGTCGTTCTGCTCCAGCGTATTAACGTCGGTCTGGTGGTGGATTTTCTTCACCGTGCCAGAGGTAAACGTGGGCCCGAGTTTGATGTCGTAAAGCCGGCCGGTTTCCAGCGGCCCGTCCGTCATCCACACAATATTGGCGGTGAAGCGGTTGTCCACTTCTGGCTCATCTTCGGCCTTCACCAGCATGTCGCCGCGGCTGATATCGATCTCATCAGTGAGAGTCAGCGTCACCGCCTGATCGATATAGGCTTCCTCCAGGTTGCCGTCAAACGTCACTACTTCCTTCACGGTACTGGTGCGTCGCGAGGGCAATGCCATTACCTTTTCACCGGGACGGATCACGCCGGAGGCGATGGTGCCGCAGAATCCCCGGAAGTTCAGGTTGGGGCGGGTGACGTATTGCACAGGGAAGCGGAAATGCTCCAGGTTCTTGTCATGGGAAACCTGGACCGTTTCCAGAATTTCCATCAACGGCTGACCGGTGAACCAGGGCGTGTGATCGCTCTTGTTGACGACATTGTCACCTTCCAGAGCGGAAATCGGTACAAAACGGATGTCTTTCAGACCCAGCTTGTTGGCGAACGCCAGGTAGTCGTCCTTGATTTCATTGAAGCGCTCTTCGCTGTAGTCCACCAGGTCCATCTTGTTGATGGCAACCACAATATGCCGAATGCCCAGCAGAGACGCGATGTAGGAATGGCGACGGGTCTGGGTCAGCACGCCGTGCCGCGCATCGATCATCAGGATCGCTACCTGTGCGGTTGAAGCACCAGTGGCCATGTTGCGGGTGTATTGTTCATGGCCCGGAGTATCGGCAATGATGAACTTGCGCTTGTCTGTAGAGAAATAGCGGTAGGCCACATCAATGGTGATGCCCTGTTCCCGCTCTGCCTGCAGGCCGTCCACCAGCAGGGCCAGGTCCAGTTTCTCACCGGTTGTGCCCATCTTGGCGCTGTCGGTTTTCAGGCTGGCCATGTGATCTTCATAGATCATCTTGGTGTCGTGGAGCAGGCGCCCGATCAGGGTGCTCTTGCCATCGTCGACACTGCCGCAGGTCAGCAGTCGCAACAGTTCCTTGTTTTCGTGTTGTTTCAGGTAGGCCTGAATATCTTCGGCGATCAGATCAGACTGGTGTGACATCTTAGAAGTATCCTTCCCGCTTTTTCTGTTCCATGGAGCCGGCAGAGTCGTGGTCAATCACGCGGCCCTGACGTTCGGAGCTGGTAGCCAGCAGCATTTCCTGGATGATCTCCGGCAGGGTATCTGCCTCGGATTCAATAGCGCCGGTCAGCGGGTAGCAGCCCAGGGTGCGGAAGCGGATGTACTTCATCATCGGCTTTTCACCTTCTTTCAGGGGCATGCGGTCGTCATCCACCATGATCAATGTGCCGTCCCGCTCTACCACCGGGCGCTTGGCAGCGTAATACAGGGGCACGATCTCGATGTTTTCCAGATAAATGTACTGCCAGATATCCAGCTCGGTCCAGTTGGACAGCGGGAATACGCGGATACTCTCGCCCTTGTTGATCTTGCCGTTGTAGATGTTCCACAACTCGGGGCGCTGATTTTTGGGGTCCCAGCGATGGTATTCATCGCGGAAGGAATACACGCGCTCTTTGGCGCGGGATTTCTCTTCGTCCCGGCGAGCGCCACCAAAGGCAGCATCGAACTTGTACTTGTCGAGGGCCTGCTTGAGCGCCTGGGTTTTCATGATATCCGTATGCTTGGCGCTACCGTGGGTAAACGGCCCTATACCCTGTTTGATACCGTCTTCGTTCTTGTGAACGATCAGGTCCAGCCCATACTCCTTTGCCTTGCGGTCCCGGAACTCAATCATTTCCCTGAATTTCCAGGTGGTGTCCACGTGCATCAGCGGAAAGGGTAACTTGCCCGGGTGAAAAGCCTTGCGGGCCAGATGTAGCATCACCGCAGAGTCCTTCCCGATGGAGTAGAGCATGACCGGGTTGTCGAATTCGGCAGCGACTTCCCGGATGATATGGATGCTTTCAGCTTCCAGCTGTTTGAGATGCGTCAGGTTGTAAGTGGTCATCGTATCCTGTTACCGCGTTTGCGTGCCTTATCAAGGCTGGGCGTGTGAGTTTCGCAATCATACCAGATCAGGCCGCGGCATAAGAAGACAGGCAACTAGAGTTTGCTGCTATAACAATATAGCGGCATAGCGGCTGGGCCGTATTAGTGACGGGGCGTTAATTTGCTCAGGGTAGGGAGGCGGCGAGCAACTTGCTGACGTAATTATCAACGTACTCGTACCCGTTGCCGTCGAACTCCGTGAACTGAATGCCAAGCTGAAACTGGTCGCGGGCAATGCGGCGCATATGGATGATGTTGCCGCTGGCAACCACTGAAACGGGCTGATGGGCAACCACGGGTACTGAAAAGGTGGCGGTGACAGAAATCCAGTTGCCGGGCGCGGGGGTTTTCTGGCCAGGAACCAGTTTCTTGACGCACTCCTGGTCACACAGGATCATGATCCCGGTTCGCGAAATATTGGAAACCTGACAGGTGAGGCAGCTGCCGTCGGATTTTTCAATTTTGACTTCGGTTGCAACATCAACGCGCTGCTGGTTACGAAGATTTGGCTTGGCGGCAACTGGTTTCATAGTGACTCTTCTGGCATCTCTGGTTTCAAAGGAGGCTGCCTTACCCATCGTTCAGTCCTTTTTATACTTGCTGTTGCGCTTTGTTTTATACGCAGGAAAATCCCGAAAATTGTCACAAACTCTTAACATGACGGAGGCGGGATAACGGCAAGCGCTTATTGTTTCGGTCTTAACTGCCTGAAAGTCTAGTTGTTTGTTTGGTGATCAGCAAGTTGCCTGTCGCTAAAGCTGTCAGATTTGTGAACTGAATATGAACATAGCGTCATTGATGTTGAGGCATGTCAATCAACAGCGGCCTGAATTCGCTCTTCGAGTTCACTGACGGCGGCACGCCCCCTGAGGTAAACTACGCGCCAACATTCACCGGGTGCCGACCGGGCGCCATGACTCCGTGCAGGTTATGACAGAAAAGACTCCTTCCGTTTCCCAGGGCGGCAAAGTAGGTATTATCAGCCTTGGCTGCCCCAAGGCCCTCGTGGATTCCGAGCGGATCCTTACCCAGTTGCGGCTGGACGGTTACGATGTGGTGCCTACCTACAACGATGCCGACATTGTTGTGGTTAATACCTGTGGCTTCATTGATGCCGCCAAACAGGAGTCCCTGGATGCCATCGGCGAGGCCATCAGTGAAAACGGTAAGGTGATCGTTACCGGTTGCATGGGTGTGGAAGCCGAGAAAATTCGCGACACTCATCCCGGGGTGCTTGCTGTCTCAGGCCCCCACGCTTACGAAGAGGTTGTCGGCGCTGTGCACCAGTTCGTGCCTCCGAAAAAGCAACACGACCCCTTCACGGATCTGGTTCCACCCCAGGGCATCAAGCTGACGCCCCGGCATTATGCCTACCTGAAGATCTCCGAAGGCTGCAATCACCGTTGCACATTCTGCATTATTCCGTCTATGCGAGGCGACCTGGTCAGCCGCCCAATTGGCGACGTGATGGACGAGGCCCAGCGGCTGGTGGACGCAGGTGTCAAAGAGCTTCTGGTGATCTCCCAGGACACATCGGCCTACGGCGTGGATACCCGATACCGCACCGGCTTCTGGCAGGGCCGGCCGTTAAAGACGAAAATGCAGTCGCTTTGTGAAGCGTTGGGCGAGTTGGGTGTGTGGGTGCGCCTGCATTATGTGTACCCGTATCCCCACGTGGACGACATTATCCCGCTGATGGCTGAAGGCAAGATACTCCCGTACCTGGATATTCCTTTCCAGCATGCCAGCCCGAAAGTCCTCAAGGCCATGAAGCGCCCGGCACACGACAGCAAGACCCTCGAGCGCATCCGTAAGTGGCGGGCGATCTGCCCGGAACTGACCATCCGTTCCACCTTTATTGTCGGCTTCCCTGGCGAGACCGAGGAAGACTTCCAGTACCTGCTGGATTGGCTGGATGAAGCACAGCTCGACCGGGTTGGTGCCTTCAAGTACAGCCCGGTGGAGGGTGCCAGAGCCAATGAGCTGGACGGTGCTGTGCCGGAAGAGGTAAAGGAAGAACGTCTGGCCCGCTTCATGGAAAAGCAGGCGGGGATTTCAGCTGCTCGTTTGCAGGCCAGAATTGGCAAGACGATCGATGTGCTGATCGATGAAGTCGACGAAGAGGGTGCCATCGGCCGCTCCAAGGCGGATGCGCCGGAGATCGATGGCATGGTCTACCTCAATGACGAAACCGACCTGATCCCCGGGCAGATCGTTCAGGCCGTGGTTGAGCATGCGGATGAGCATGATCTTTGGGGGCGGCTGGTTTGATTGGCCTCGGGTTCCGGCCCTAGCCTGGGTATTGCGGAGGAAGGCGTTGGCGGATGCCCCCTCCCAAAAAACGCTACAAGCCCATCCATGGGCGCTTGGGCTCCGCCATCCCTGGCTCCGGACATTTTTGGGAGGGGGCATCCGCCAACGCCGTCTATCTCCGGGATAGCGCCAAAGCGTAGGTCGGATTAGGCAAAGCCGTAATCCGACAAATGGCGTCGATCGTTTTCACAGTGTCGGATTACGCTTCGCTAATCCGACTTACGACTCCCAAGCCAGACAGGCGCGTGGCAGGGAAGGGCTTCCAAAAATGTGCGGAGCCAGGGATGGCGGAGCTCAAGCGTCACATGGATGTGCCGAAGGAGCGTGTTTTGGAAGCCCTTCCCTGCCATGTGCCGTAAACTCCGGAGGGCCCAGGCTAGGGCCACAGCTACATGCCACGACCCAGCGCCAAAGGGCTATCCCCTAAGCTTCTTAACCAGAATTTCGTTAAACAGCTTAGGATTCCCCTGACCTTTGGAGGCCTTCATCAGCGGCCCCATAAATCCGCCGAGCATCTTCTTCTGCTTCTTGGGGTCGGACTCCTGCTGGTACTGGGCAACCTGGTCCGGCATGGAGGCCAGAACCTCGTCCACCATCTTCTCCAGCTCACCCGTATCAGACACCTGCTTCAGGCCCTTGGCATCGATGATGGCATCCACATTGTCGTTTTCTCCGGTCCACAAGGCTTCAAACACCTTCTTGGCGCCTGCTGAAGAAATCGTGTTATCGGCAATGCGAACCACCAGGTCGCCCAGTTGGGCGCCGGAGATTGGCGACTCGGCGACGGATTTTTCCTCCGCATTCAGGCGCGCGGAAAACTCGCCCTGGACCCAGTTGGAGGCCAGCTTTGCATCCTTTCCACGCTCGGCGGCGGCTTCGAAGAAGGCGGCCAGTTTCGAGTCGCCAGCCAGCAGTCCCGCGTCATAGTCGTTCAGGCCGTACTGGTCCCTGAAGCGGGCCTTGCGGGCGTCTGGCAGCTCGGGAAGGCTGTTGCGGGCTTCGTCGATGAAAGCATCGTCGATTTCCACCGGCAGCAGGTCCGGGCAGGGGAAGTAACGGTAGTCGTTGGCTTCTTCCTTGGTGCGCATGGAGCGTGACTCGTCACGGTCGCCGTTGTACAGGCGGGTTTCCTGCACGATGGTGCCGCCATCTTCCAGGATATCCATCTGTCGCTCTACTTCATGGGCAATCGCCTGTTCCATGAAGCGGAAGGAGTTCAGGTTCTTGGTTTCTGTGCGGGTACCCAGGGTGTCGGAACCCCTGGGTTTCAGCGAGATGTTCACGTCAAACCGCATGGAGCCCTGGGACATATCGCCGTCACAGATACCCAGCGAGGTCACAATGCCGTGGAGCTTTCTGGCAAAGGCAACCGCTTCCTCGGCGTTGGTCATGTCCGGTTCGGTTACCACCTCTATCAGCGGCGTGCCGGCCCGGTTCAGGTCAATGCCGGTCATGCCATGAAAGTCTTCATGAAGAGATTTGCCGGCGTCCTCTTCCAGGTGGGCGTGATGAATGCGTACGCGTTTGGTCTCTCCGTTGGCAAGATCAATGTCCACATAGCCGGGGCCCACAATTGGTCGCTCCAGTTGGGTGGTCTGGTAGCCCTTGGGCAGGTCCGGGTAGAAGTAGTTCTTGCGCTCGAACACCGAGCGGCGTTCAATTTCGGCGTTCACTGCCAGGCCGAACATGACCGCATAACGGAACGCCTGCTCATTCGGGACGGGCAGGGTGCCCGGCATTGCCAGGTCAACGGCATTGGCCTGGGTGTTGGGCTCGGCCCCATAGGCGGTGCTGGAGCCTGAAAAAATCTTGGTTCTAGTGGCGAGCTGAACGTGAATTTCCAGCCCGATCACAATGTCCCACTGCATAGTCGCTCTCCTGTTTCTGGCCTGTTCCGGGCTTATTGCGGTTCACGCTGGTGCCAGTCGGTCACCTGCTGGTATTGATGAGCGGCGTTCAGCAGGCGCGCCTCAGAGAAGTAATCTCCGATAATCTGCAGGCCAACGGGCAAGCCGTCCACAAATCCCGCCGGCACCGACATGGCCGGAATGCCTGCCAGGTTGATCGCGACGGTAAACACATCCTCCAGGTACATTGTGACCGGATCGTTGGATTTCTCGCCCTGGACGAAAGCCGGGGAGGGTGTGGTCGGGCTCATCAGCACGTCCACTTCCCGGAAGGCGTCAATGAAATCCTGCTGGATCAGCCTGCGCACTTTCTGGGCTTTCAGGTAGTAAGCGTCAAAATAACCGGCTGACAAGGCATAGGTGCCTACCAGAATGCGGCGCTTCACCTCAGCACCAAAGCCTTCTGCCCGGGTGCGGGTGTACATGTCCATCAGATCTTTCGGATCGTCGCAGCGGTAGCCATAACGGGCACCGTCGAAACGGGAGAGGTTGGCGGAAGCCTCTGCCGGCGCAATAACATAATACGCTGCAATCGCCAGGTCAGCGTGCGGCAGGGACACCTCGTTGACAGTGGCGCCAAGCTTCTCATATTCGCCAATGGCGGCACGAACCTGCTCTTCCATGGCCGGGTTGAGGTTGCCGGAAAAGTATTCCTTTGGCAGGCCAATGCGCAAGCCCTTCAACGGCTCGTTCAGCGTGGCTGTGTAGTCGGGTACGTTCTGGTCAATGGAAGTGGAGTCCCTGGGATCAAACCCGGCCATCACGTTCAGCATCAGCGCATTATCCTCAGCACTGCGGGCAATGGTGCCGCCCTGGTCGAGGCTGGAGGCAAACGCAATCATTCCATACCGGGAGACCCGGCCATAGGTTGGCTTCAGGCCGGTCACGCCACACAGCGCGGCCGGCTGGCGGATCGATCCGCCGGTATCCGTGGCCGTTGCCGCTGGTACCAGCCGCGCCGCAACGGCCGCGGCCGAGCCACCGGATGAACCGCCCGGCACACGCTTCTCGCCCTGGCTCAGGCCCCAGGGATTGGTGGTGGCACCGAAATAGCTGGACTCGGTCGAAGACCCCATGGCGAATTCGTCCATGTTGGTCTTGCCCAGGCACACCGCCCCCGCCCTGCGGAAGTTCTCCGTAACGGTGGCATCGTAGGGCGGCACAAAATTCGCGAGCATCTTCGACCCACAGGTCGTCGCCACACCGTTGGTGCAGAAAATGTCCTTATGGGCAAATGGCACGCCGGTCCAGGGCGTGGCCTTGCCTGCCGCCCGCTGCTCGTCCGCAGCATGGGCATCCGCGAGGGCCTGTTCTTCGGTAATGGAAATAAAGCTGTTGAGCTGCTCGTCTTCTTTCTTGAGACGGCCCAGATATTCCCGGGTTAGCTCAACACTGGAAATCTTGCCGCTTTCCAGTTCACGGGAGAGTTCTGCTACGGATTTGTTATGCATGATGAATCCTGAAATCGCTGGTCGTCAGATCGCTCAGTACCTTTTATCTACTCAATGACGCGCGGCACGAGATAAAGGCCATTCTCGGTAGCCGGGGCAATAGCCTGAAAAGCTTCGCGCTGATTGGTTTCGGTTACCTTATCCGGACGCAGGCGCTGAACGGCATTCAGCGGATGGGCCATAGGCTCCACGGAATCGGTATCAGCGGCACTCAACTGATCCACCAGATCCAGAATGTTGCCCAGATCCTTCTCCAGCGCCGAAACCTGCTCGTCATCCACCCGAATGCGGGCGAGTACAGCGACTTTTTCAATGTCGTCACGGGAAATGGTCACATTGCCTCCCAGGTTTAACTTCGTGAAATGTCTTTAATGATACGGTTTTCAGAGAGCGCTGCTCACTTGTCCGGGGGTGTTCGTCAGGCAGGTTCCAAAACTGTGCGGAGCCAGGGATGGCGGAGCTCAAGCGCCACAGGGATGTGCTTGAGCGTGTTTTGGAACCTGCCTGACGAACGGCCCTTCACCGCAGCCAAACAAATAAAAGCGCTATAGTAACAGATTCGAACAATCGCGGGAGGGGCCAAAACAAAGGGGGGAAGAGTGAAAGCCCCCGCGGGAGGCCCGATGGTGCCTTGCCTGCGGGGGTGCTCGCTGCTAAAGTTGCCGCATCATTTTTGCGACTGCAACTCTCAGGTTGAAACTACACGAATGTTGATCAAAAGACTCCGAGGTTTATTTTCCAGCGACCTGTCCATCGACCTGGGCACCGCCAACACCCTTATATACGTGCGCGATCGCGGCATCGTACTCAACGAGCCATCCGTTGTGGCTATCCGCACCCATGGATCCCAGAAAATGGTTGCAGCCGTTGGCGCCGAAGCCAAGCGCATGCTGGGCCGCACGCCAGGCAACATCACCGCCATCCGCCCGATGAAAGACGGGGTGATTGCAGATTTCGTGGTTACCGAGAAAATGCTCCAGCACTTCATTCACAAAGTGCATGAGAACAGCTTTATCACACCCAGCCCCCGGGTACTGGTCTGCGTGCCCAGCAAATCCACCCAGGTTGAGCGTAAGGCCATCCGCGAGTCCGCCCTGGGTGCTGGTGCACGGGAAGTGTTCCTGATTGAAGAACCCATGGCTGCAGCCATCGGTGCCGGCCTGCCGGTCGAAGAAGCCAGCGGCTCCATGATTGTGGATATCGGCGGCGGTACCACCGAAATCGCCATTATTTCCCTGAATGGTATTGTCTACGCCGAGTCCGTACGCACGGGCGGCGACAAGTTCGATGAAGCCATCGTTACCTATGTGCGCCGCAACTACGGCAGCCTGATCGGGGATTCCACCGCCGAGCGCATCAAACACGAAATCGGCTGCGCCTACGAAGGTCTGGATATTCGCGAAATCGACGTTCGTGGTCGCAACCTGGCCGAGGGCGTACCCCGGGCCTTTACCCTTAACAGTGAGGAAATTCTCGACGCCCTTCAGGAATCCCTGGCGCAGATTGTCCAGACCGTGAAGAGCGCCCTTGAGCAGTCACCACCGGAACTGGCGTCTGACATCGCCGAGCGGGGGATTGTGCTGACCGGCGGCGGTGCGCTGCTGCGGGGCCTGGATAAGCTGATCAGCGAGGAAACCGGCCTGCCGGTGATCATTGCCGAAGATCCACTCACCTGTGTCGCCCGTGGTGGCGGCAAGGCGCTGGAAGTGATTGACCGTGGTGGAATCGGAATGTTCTCCCAGGAGGGCTGACCTTGACCCCGGCTTTACGCCCCGACATTGCCTCAACCCGGCCGCCGCTCGTGAAACCTCACGGCGGCGGTTGTCGTATGGACACCTGCCGGGATGGCGGGAGGGTGCGCCATTAAAACCATCTTTGTACAGGGCCCTGTCCCCGGCTTCAGACTGGTGCTGGTTATTGTGCTGTCGGCGGTGCTCATTGTGGCTGACGGCCGCTTCGACCAGTTCACGCCGGTCCGCAGCGCCATTGGCACGGGCCTGGCGCCGATTCACTGGCTGGGTAATGCGCCTTCGGAGCTGAGTGGCTGGTTTGCCAGCCTGTTTACCTCCAAGGAAGACCTTCAGGCAGAGAACGAGGAGCTCCGTGCACGCCTGCTGATCCTGGAGCGCCGCGCCCTGAAATACGCCGCTCTGGCTTCCGAGAACAATGAACTGCGTCGGTTGATGAATTCCTCGGAAGTACTGGATGACCGCGTTATTGTTGGCGAAGTGGTGGCGGTTTCTCCCGACCCGTTTTCCCATGAGGTGGTGATCAACAAGGGCAGCCGCGACGGTGTCGAGGTGGGCCAGGCAATTCTGGATGCCAATGGACTGATGGGGCAGGTTCAGCAAACCAGCAGTTTTACGTCCCGGGTGTTGCTGGTGTCGGATAGCAGCCATGCCGTGCCGGTTGAGGTCGTTCGCAACGGCTTGCGGGCGATACTCCTGGGCAATGGCGATACCAGCGCCCTGGAACTGGTACATGTACCGGACACGGCGGATATCCGCGAGGGCGACTTGCTGGTCAGTTCTGGCCTTGGGGGCCGCTTTCCCAAGGGCTATCCGGTGGCAGAGGTGAACAGGATTACCAAAGAGCCGGGCGAACCTTTTGTGAAAATCGAAGCGACGCCGCTGGCGGAACTGAACAAGAGCCGGCTGCTGCTGGTTGTGTTCTCCCCGGAACAGGAGGCCACTGGCGAAGCCGGGGACACAGCGCCGGCCACCGAGTCGGCCAGCGCAGATCAGGGCGAGGTACGCTGATGCTGTCCGTTATCAGTTATCCCGTTTTTGCCGTCAGCATTGTGCTGTCCCTGGTACTCAGCAGTTCCCTGTTCCCGGTGGGTTGGTTTGAGTTCCGGCCGGAATGGCTGGGCTTGATGGTATTTTACTGGACCTTCCGTGCGCCGGCGCAGTTCGGCATTCTGCTGGCCTGGTGCCTGGGGCTGTTGCTGGATGTTCTGGAGGCCACTCCGCTGGGTGTCAATGCGCTGGCGATGGGGGTGATCGCGTTTCTGGTACTGACCATTCACCAGCGTCTGCGCATGTATCCCATGCCCCAGCAGTGCCTCATGGTATTCCTGCTGCTGGGTATCAACCAGATGCTGGTGCATTTTATCAAGCAGACCCTGGGCGCAGACGACTCCGGTTTCAGCTACCTCTGGCCGGCGCTGACCAGCGCCATCGTCTGGCCCTTCATTTGTGTTCTGCTGGACAATCTCAACCGGAAACTCGGATAGAGGGGGCTCGGGCGTTTCATGGAATCTATTGTTCTGGCGTCTGCCTCACCGCGACGAGCCGAACTGCTGAGGCAGATCGGGCTATGCTTCAAGATTCGACCGGCCGATATTGATGAGACTCCGGGTGCTGGTGAGTCGGCACTTCATTACGTGGAGCGGCTGGCCCGGGAGAAAGCGCTGGCGATTCAGGCGAAGGAGCCGAACAGCATTGTGATTGGCTCAGACACCTCCGTCGTTCTTGCTGGCCGGATACTCGGCAAACCACGGCACGGTCAGGACGCGGCAGACATGCTCAGGCAACTGTCCGGCACTACCCATCAGGTAATGACAGCCGTTGCCATTGCCAGCAAGAAAACCTGTGAGTCTCTGGTTGCGGTGACCGATGTTCGTTTTCGTCGGCTATCGCACGAGGAGATAGACGCCTATGTGGCAAGCGATGAGCCGATGGACAAGGCGGGCGGCTATGGTATTCAGGGGCGGGGTGGTATTTTTGTAGAAGAACTTCGGGGCAGCTACAGTGCCGTGGTCGGTCTGCCCCTGCAGGAAACCGCAGAATTACTTGCCGGCGCCGGATGCCCGGTCTGGGAAACCTGGAACAGCAGGCAGGAGAGCCGCAATGAGTGAAGAAATACTGATCAACGTTACGCCGGTGGAAACCCGGGTGGCTCTCGTGGAGAACGGCATGCTCCAGGAAGCCTACATTGAGCGTACCAGCCGCAAGGGAATTGTCGGCAATATCTACAAGGGCAAAGTGGTTCGGGTGCTGCCCGGTATGGAGGCGGCCTTCGTGGATATTGGTCTTGAGCGGGCCGCATTCATTCATGCATCCGATGTGGTGCCCGTTCAGCAACCGCCGAATGAACCCGCCGATACCCCGAAAACCGTCCCCGATATCCGCACCCTGTTACGGGAGGGCCAGTCACTGGTCGTCCAGGTCACCAAAGACCCCATCGGTACCAAGGGGGCGCGGTTGACAACCCAACTGTCCATTCCTTCCCGCTACCTGGTGTTTATGCCCGGGGTCAGTCATGTGGGCATTTCCCAGCGGATCGAAGATGAAAATGAGCGGGCACGGCTGAAAACGCTGGTGGAAGAGGGGGCGGCTGCTGACGCTGAGGTAAGCGGCGGCTACATAATTCGCACGGCCGCGGAGGCCGCCTCGGCGGAAGACCTTCTCGGCGATATGACGTACCTGCATCGCCTGAACCAGGCTATCGAAGAGCGCATAACCCGCTGTGAGGCGCCAACGGCGGTCTATCAGGATCTGCCACTGTTTATCCGCACCATTCGTGATCTGATTCGCCCCCAGACCGAGAAAGTTCGTATCGACAGCCGCGAGAGCCACCAGCGCGTCATGGAGTTTGTGAATGAGTTCGTAACCGAGTTTTCCGACAAGGTCGAGTACTATCCGGGCGAACGGCCCATCTTCGACCTCTACTCCGTTGAGGATGAAATCCAGAAAGCCCTCAGCCGCAAGGTCCAGCTGAAGTCGGGTGGGTACGTGATCATTGATCAGACCGAAGCAATGACCACCATCGACATCAACACCGGCGCGTTTGTGGGTCACCGCAACCTTGAGGAAACCATCTTCAAGACCAATCTGGAAGCGGCCCGTGCTATCAGCCGTCAGCTGCGCCTGCGTAACCTTGGCGGCATTATCATTATCGATTTCATCGACATGGATGATGCCGAGCACCAGCGCCAGGTGCATCGCATGCTCGAAAAGATGCTGGAGCGGGATCATGCGAAAACCAAGATAACCGGCGTTTCCGAGCTGGGGCTGGTGGAAATGACCCGCAAGCGCACTACCGAAAGCCTAGGCCAGATACTCTGTGAACCCTGCCCGATCTGTGACGGCCGTGGCTTCCTGAAGACCAGCGAGACCGTTTGTTATGAGGTCTTCCGGGAAATCTTGCGGGTAAACCGTGCCTACGACGCAGAAAGCTATCTTGTCATGGCTTCACAGAGTGTGGTGGACCGCCTGCTGGATGAGGAATCCGACAACGTAGCGGATCTTGAGACGTTCATCAGTAAAACCATTCGTTTTCAGGTTGAGCCCTTCTACAGTCAGGAGCAGTATGATGTGGTGCTGCTGTAACGCCGGAACGGCAGGTATTCACTAGGCGTGGCGGTTACCCCTGATGGCATCCAGTGTTGCTGATCAAGAAAACAGACATGTAGTTGTCCGGTTACTGTCACGCCTTGCCAGTCTGATCTGGTGGCTGTTGCTGGCAGTCATCATCCTGCTGGCACTGTATGCCGGGATTGGCCGCCAACTCACCCAGAACATCGACGATTACCGCACTGATATCGAGCAGGTGTTGTCGTCGAAGCTTGGCCAGGACATTCGCATTGGCTCACTGTCGTCAAGCTGGAACTGGCTGAATCCTACCATTATTGCCCGCGAAATCCGGGTACTGTCTGATGGCGAAGGCAACGATGTGGCGGGTTCACTGCAGAGCGTTCGCATCGGCCTGGACTTCCTCGCATCACTGAGCCGCCTGCGTATCGTGTTTGCCAACTTCGAAGCCGACGGGCTCAAGCTGACGATCAACCAGACCCGGCGCGGGGAGGTGACGGTGGAAGGTGTCGATATCCCCGGGCCCGTGGCTAATGACATTGAACACTGGCTTGACCTTGCCGGGGCCTGGCTTTCCGACCCCTCCGTAAAAATCACCCGCTTTGACCTCGGCGTGCGGGACAACAATGACCAGCTGCGTCATGTGGAAATACCCCAGCTCGATCTGGTTTATCAGCGTGGCCTTTTTCACGCATCCGGGCGCGCCATGAGCCCTGGTACCACCGAGCAGTTGGCCAGTTTCGGATTGGTTGGACGGCACTTTTTCCGCGGCGATTTTACCGGCCAGGTGTACGCCGATATCAATTCCGGGCGGCTGTTCGACGGACTGGTTGAAGAATACGGCTGGCGAGATATCCGTGTGGAAGGATTTGATCTCGGCGGCCAGGTATGGATGACCTTTCGTGACGGCCTGATGGAGCAGGTCAGCGGAAAAGTGGCAACGCCTTACTTGCAGATCGGCGCCGGCAGCGAATCCCTGGCACCGCTCCAGGACATCAGCGCAAGGTTCGGGTGGCGACGACAGGATGCATCTGGCGGCCCGCCATCAGAACTGGCTGATCAACCCTGGTTCACTACCGGTGAATTTCATCTCAAGGAACTTCAATGGGAGTGGAATGGCGATTCGGTTCCGCCTTTCAGCGTCCGCTTCCGCCATGATGAAGCCGGCCCGCGAATCATTGCCGACGACCTGTCGCTACAACCCCTCCGGCGTCTGGTAACCAGCCTTGGCGTGCTGCCGGACAACGCCACGCGCGCGCTCGAACACTACCGGCCGGCCGGCAAGCTGAACCAGTTGGTGCTCAACCTGTCCTCTGACGGAGGGGAAGCGTTCGAGCTGACGGCTCTGATGGACGATATTGGCATCCAGGCCTATGGCGGTGCGCCGGGTGTGTCGGGCCTGAACGGTAACCTGGTCATGACTGAGCAAGGTGGCCATGTAGAGGCCCGGAGCGATGAGCTGACACTGGGCTTCCCGGACCTGTTCCGGGGTGCGTGGAATCTGCGGGACCTTCGGGCCGGCGTGGCCTGGCGCCTCGAGGGTGACATTATCCGGGTCTATTCCGATGATATCGGGATGACCTATGGCGATGATACGGAGCTGGAAGGCGCGTTCGATTTGCGGATGGACCGCCAGGGCGAAGACAATCTCGGCCTCAGGGTCGGCGTTCAGAACGGAACCGCCGGGATGCTTGGGGATTTTGTGCCGGTCAAAGCCGTGGCCCCCGGGCTGTATGAGTGGCTGACAACGGCGATCAAGGAAGTCGAGGTCACCAGCGGGGAGTATTTCGGCCATGGACTGATCAATCGTGACGCCCCACCGGGCTCCTTTGTGTCATCAATGGTTTACCATTTCCAGAACGGGACGGTACGTTATGACGAACGCTGGCCAGAGGTCACCGACGCTTCTGGCACCGTTTACGTTCAGAATGGCCGTACGCGGGTTGACTTGGAGTCCGGTCGCACGGGCGGGCTCGATCTTGAGCCGGGGCAGGTGAGAGTGGAGCCCGAGGGCAGCAATGTCCGGGTCACAGTGGAGGCCGCCGCGCCGGTGGCAGGAGAGGCGGTGGCTTACTGGATGGAGAGCAGTCCGTTGGGTGAGATGGCCGGAGAGGCTGGTAGTAGCATCCGCCTCGAAGGCAACTATCATCTTGGCCTGGAGCTTGGCCTGCTGCTGGATTCAGACACACCACCTGACATAAATGCCACGGTACGGGCCGATGCCGGCACGCTGACATACGCCCCGGCAGACCTTCAATGGACACAAATCAACGGCGAGTTAAGCTTCAGTTCGGGGGATGGTTTTTCTGATACGCCGGTAGAGGCGCTTTTCCTGGGAGCTCCCGTCACCGTGCGGTTGCGCCGGGCCGAGACCGGAGAAGCGCTCAATATCCGTCAGTATGGTCGTCTCGACATCACCAGTCTGTTGGCCCGGACCGCTTTGCCGGAGGGAACAGGGCTGGGGTTGAGTGGCGACATGGGCTACCTGGCGACAGTGGACATCTCGCCGGGGGAATCAACCGACATCCGGCTGTATTCGGATCTGACCGGGCTTGAGGTCAGTTGGCCGGAGCCATTGGCAAAGAAGGCGGACGAAGAGGCGCCCCTGAGCGCGCGAATAGAGCCGCGGGATGACGCCGGGATAAACGTCTATGTCGACTGGCCGGACCGATTGAACCTGGATCTGATGTGGCAGACCGATCATCTGGAGCTGGTTTTCAACACCCTGTTTCTGGGTGACCGTCAGTTGACCGGTGTTGACGTTTCTGCGCAGCGGATCAACAGGCAGTGGTCGGTTGAGGCGGAGTCCGAGTGGCTTTCCGGGGGCGTGTACTGGCCTTCGGATGACGGCCCGGTCGTTGTCGACCTGGAGCGGCTGAAGCTGGCCCGGGGCAACACCGATAGTGAGCAAGATGTGCCTTTACTGCCCGAGCCCGAAGAACAGATCCGTGCCTTCCGGGAGCTAGGCATGGAGAACTGGCCGGATATCGACCTCCGTATCTCAAATCTCCAGCTCGACGATGATGACGCCGGTACCTGGTCCCTGAGGATTCTCCCGGAAGCCTCGCGATTACGGGTGCAGGATATCAACGGCACGCTCAAGTCGCTGACCCTTGGGGGGGAGCTGACCTGGAGTATTGCCGGTGATCGGGAAACCACGCGGTTCGTGGGTGACATTACCGGGGACTCCCTTGCGGACCTGGGGAATCTGTTTGGCACCGAGATTCCGTTTCGTAGCGAAAGTACCGCCGTGAATCTGGATATTGACTGGCCGGGGCGTCCCAATGACTTTGACGTATCGGGGCTGAGCGGGACAGTGAGTGTACGCTTTGACGACGGCGTCATTCTCGAGAGCAACAACACGGCCCAGCTGTTCCGGGTATTCAATCTGCTCAACTCCGACACGTTATGGCGTCGGCTGCAGCTGGACTTTTCGGATCTGTACGAAGCCGGTGTGGCTTTTGATGCCATATCAGGCAAAGCGACCATGATTAATGGCCTGCTGACGCTGGATCCGGAGCTCCAGGTGGTTGGCCCCTCCGGTGCTTTCAAGCTTACCGGCACAAGTAACATGGTGGATGAAACCCTGGACATGAGAATGGTGGTGGTTCTGCCCCTGACCCAGAACCTGCCCCTGGCGGCACTGCTGATGGGAGCGGGTGCGCCTATCGGGGGTGCGCTGTTTGTTCTGGACAAAGTGTTGGGTGATCCATTGAGTAAACTGACCAGTGCAACCTATAGTGTGAGTGGCAGCTGGGACGAACCGGAGGTTCGGCTCAGGCGGGTGTTTGATACCGGCGAGGAATGATTCTATCGGGAGGACAGCAGATGTCAGCACATGCACAACAGGCAGTGACCAGGCAGGCAAACAGGGTGGCTGCCATCCAGATGGTGAGCACCCATGATATTGCCGGGAATCTCAGGGAAGCGGGGCGTTTGCTGGAAGAAGCCGCCATTTCTGGTGCCGGCATCGCAGTATTGCCGGAAAATTTCGCCGTGCTGGCCACCCGGCAGATGATCGGGTGTGGTCGTCGTGAGGCTGACCCGGACAATCTGATCCGTCGTTTTCTGGCGGAACAATCCGCCAGGCTGGGTATCTGGATTATTGGCGGCTCGCTTCCCATTGCTTCCCGTCCTGATGGCTCCACTGTGAAGGACCGGGTCAGGGCCTGCTGTCTTGTCTATAACAATGAGGGCGAGGAAGTCGCCCGTTACGACAAAATCCACCTGTTTGATGCCATGGTGGAAGACGCCCAGGGCCAGTACCGGGAGTCCGACACCTTTGAACCCGGCGACGAGGTGGTTGTGATCGACACTCCCGCCGGCCGGCTCGGGCTGGCCATCTGCTACGATCTCCGCTTTCCTGAACTTTTCCGCAAGTTGCGGGAGCAGGGCGCTGAGTGGGTTTCGTTACCCAGTGCCTTTACCTGGAATACCGGCGATGCCCACTGGCATGCGCTCCTGCGAGCCAGGGCTATCGAGAATCAGTTCTGGATGGTGGCAGCCGGGCAGGGTGGCCAGAACAGTGAGCGTCGGCACACCTATGGCCACAGTATGATCGTTGATCCATGGGGGCGTGTGGTGTCCGAGATCGGTGAGGGGCCGGGGGTCGTCACCGCCGACCTGGACCTGGAGCGGCTGGGCGAGATACGCACCCGGATGCCGGTCTGGGAGCACCGTAGGCTCTGACCAGACGGAAGATCAGTTACCGGCCGCCTCCACGTCGTCAATGCACTCCCGCAGGTAGCGGAACAGCTTTCTCGGCTGGCCGGTGTTCTTCTCGCTCTGCATATCCCGGCGGGCATTGCGGGCCAGGTTACGCAGGTGCTGGATATCAGCTGTTGTGCAGTAATTCAGGAATTCCCCGACAGCAGGGTCACCTTCTTCAATCATCCGGTCACGCCATCGCTCTGCCAGGTGATGGCGGCGTGTATGCTCTTCGCTGCCGGCATCAAAGGCGTCAATGGCGCGTGTCAGTCCTTCCGGATCGTCTTCCTGACGGATGATTTTGCCGATGTACTGAAGGTGCCGCCGGCGGGCTTCGTTCTGTCGAATGCGACGGGATTCCTCGATAGCCGCCCGCAGTGTTCCGCTAATGGGCAGGGTGTCGAGCTGGTCGTTGCTCAGATCCAGCATGCGCTTCCCGAGACCCTGCAACTGGTGCATCTCCCGTTTGAGCTGGGATTTGCTGGGGCCCGAGTATTGCGGGGAATCGTCTTGAGTATCGTTCATGAAATGCCTGTTTTGTCGGATTACCCGTAAAATATCGTAGCCAGACCAAGAAACGCCATAAACCCGACCACATCGGTTACGGTTGTCAGTATAACGCTTCCCGCCAGCGCCGGATCAATGTTGCGCGATTTGAGAAACAGGGGCAGCACGGTCCCCACGAGGGCTGCGGCAATCAGGTTTATGATAAGGGCGGCCGCGATAATGGCGCCAATCATGATGTCCTTGAACCAGAGAGTAGCGGCCGACGCGACCACCACGGCCCAGAGCAGTCCGTTCAGGGCGCCGGCGACAAATTCACGGTTCAGCAGCCAGCCCACGTTGGCCCCGCTGATCTGTCCCACGGCCATGCCGCGGATAACCAGCGTCAGTGTCTGGCTGCCGGCGATGCCGCCCATGGAAGCCACGATAGGCATCAGTACAGCGAGGGCCACAACTTTCTCGATGGTGGCTTCAAACAGTCCTATCACGGCGGACGCGGTAAAGGCCGTGAGCAGGTTGATGCCCAGCCAGACCGCCCTGCGCCGGGTCGTCTTGAAAATCGGCGCGAAGGTATCTTCATCCTCATCCAGGCCGGCCATGCTCATCAGCGAGTGGTCGGCGTCCTCTCGTATAACGTCAACCACGTCATCGATGGTGATCCGGCCCAGCAGCCTGCCTTCCTCGCTGACCACCGGCGCCGAGATCAGGTCGTAGCGTTCGAACAGTGTGGCCACTTTGGTGTCGGACAGGGTGACAGGTATCGGCTCGATATCGGTGTCCATTACTTCACGCACCGTCGCGGCCGGATTTGAAACCAGCATTTTGGTAATCGGCAGCATGCCGATGAATTCGTCCCGGCGGCTCACCACAATCAGGCTGTCGGTCATCGGTGGCAGGTTGCGATGCCGGCGCAGGTAACGGAGTACCACATCGATACTGATATCCGGGCGCACCGTGATGGTGTCCGTGTTCATCAGGCCGCCGGCGGTGTCTTCCGGGTAGGAGAGCACTTCCTCCACCCGCTGGCGGTCCTGTTCGTCCATGGTGTCCAGGACTTCCTGGATCACCGTATCCGGCAATTGCTGCAGTAAGTCGGCGAGGTCATCCGACTCGAAATCTTCAATGATGTCCGCCAGTTCCTGGGCGTTCAGCTGGCTCAGGAAGTAGCCGCGAATGTCATCATTGAGGTACTGGAGAACTTCGCCTTCCAGCTGCTTGTCGACCAGATTCCAAAGCAACGCCCGCTGACGGGGCGGAGAGGATTCCAGCAGGTGGGCAATATCGCTGGGGCTCAGGCCACCATTAAGGATGCGGGCAACCTGTTTCAGCGCACCACTGTCCAGCGCTTCGCTCAGGGAGCGAAGGCGTTGGCGAGCCTGGCTTTTCTCCAGAATATCGGTCATTGGTCACCCACAGTCAGAAAACCCCCGTATTATAGCGAAGTTAGGGTGCACAGGTGAGAAAGAGTTGTAGGTGAATGCCGTGGTCGCGCGGGCTCACGCCTGGCTGCTATTCGCCCTCGCCGAAATAATCGTCGATAAGCGCTGCCAGTGCCTCGATGGCTTCGGACTCGTCAGGCCCGTCTGCAATCAGTTCTACCTCTGTTCCCTGGCTCGCGGCCAGCATCATCACCGGCATGATGCTTTTGGCATCCACCTGGCGATCGTTCCGGCTGAGTTGAATGCTGCTCTCGAAGTTCGAGGCGGTTGCAACCAGTTTGGCCGCGGCGCGGGCGTGCAACCCGAGTTTGTTGACGATGGTAATGGGGCGGCGGATCATAAACGGTTCAGCTTTCCCGGCTTTGCAGGTGGGGCAGCTCGGTGTGTCGGACCTGCACGTTGCTGTACTTTTCCGAGAAATGACGGCCCAGCTGTTCACATATGTAGACCGAGCGATGCTGGCCACCGGTACAGCCGATCGAAATCGTCATATAACTGCGATTGCTGTCGGCAAAGCACGGCAGCCAGTTTTCCAGGAAGCGGGTCAGGTCCTCCACCATTTTCCGGCTTAGCGGTTCCTTTTCCAGGAAGTCGATCACCGGCTGGTCGGTGCCTACAAATTTTCGCAGACTGGTGTCCCAGTACGGGTTGGGCAGACAGCGAACATCAAAGACATAATCCGAGTCCAGTGGCACCCCGTGTTTGAAGCCGAATGACTGGAACAACAGCGCCAGCTCCTGTTCGCGCCGCCCGGCAACCCGTTGCTTGACCATGTCCCGCAGTTCGTACATGGAAAGGCCGGTGGTATCAACGTAAAGGTCGGCCAGTTTCGACAGGGGTTCCAGCAGCTTTTTTTCGTTGATAATGGCTTCGCGCAGTGAGGTCTTGTCATCGCTCAGGGGGTGTTTGCGCCGTGTGGCGTGGAATCGCTGTAGCAGAGACTGTTCGTCGGCATCCAGGTAAATAATCTCTATGGTGACGCCGGTATCCTGCAGGCTGCGATAGATATCTTCAAAGTTGCTGAGTTCGCCGGACAGGTTGCGGGCGTCGATGCTCACTGCCATTTTTCCCAACCGGCCCGGTGAGGTCTGGGTGGTGGCTTCCCGTGTCAGGGGAAACAGCAGTCCGATGGGCAGGTTGTCAATGCAATAGAAACCCAGATCTTCCAGCACATGCAGCGCAGTACTTTTACCGGAGCCTGACCGGCCGCTGACGATGATCAGTTTCATAGCCCATTAACCTCGAATCCGGAGTAGTTCAGCTTCCCTCGGCCGTCATCCGGCGATAGAGAGAATCCGCCTCGGTACATTGGCGGAGTTGGTCACAGAATGCCCTTTCATTGAACTTCTCGGCCAGCTGGCTCAGCAGTTCAAGATGTTCACTGGTCGCTTCCTTGGGAACAATGAGGGCAAAAACCAGGTCCACTGGCTGGTTGTCGATGGCGTCGAAGGCGACGCCTTCTTCCAGGGTCAGCAATACCCCCACAACATGATCGAGCCCTTCCAGGCGGCAGTGGGGAATAGCAATACCCTGGCCAATACCCGTGCTGCCCAGTCGCTCCCGGGCGACCAGGTTGTTGAATATCTCGGTATCACCAAGCGAGGGATCGTGTTGCTGGATCTGCTCGGCGATGGTTTCCATAACCCGCTTCTTGCTGGAGGCGGGAACCCTGCAAAGGGTCAGCTCCGGCGCGAGAATGTTCTCGATAGTCAGGGATGTGTCGGTCATGAATCGACTGCAGTTCCGTAAAAAAAGGCTGCGACACCTTTTATTGTACTAGCCAGTGTCGCAGCTCGATTAACTGTTATGCAGGAAGGAGGACGCCCTAGCGGGCACCGTTACCATGCATCCGGTCAACGTTCTTTTCCTTGTGCTTCAGGATCTGCCTGTCCAGCTTGTCCACCAGCGCATCAATGGCGGCGTACATATCGCTGTTCTCGGCCTTTGCGTGAATCTCACCACCGATCACGTGTAGCGTAGCTTCCGCCATCTGGCGCACTTTTTCCACCTCAAGCGTGACCTGGCAATTGCTGATGTGGTCAAAGTGTCGTTCGAGCTTGTCAAACTTGCCTGCTACGTAATCCTTCAGAGCGGGGGTCAGTTCTACGTGATGGCCTGAAATATTGAGTTGCATAGGCTTCTCCTGTTATCGGATGTTTACTACACCAATCGCTTTCTTTCGTTGGACGGAGGAATGTGCATTGCCTCACGGTACTTGGCCACGGTTCGTCTCGCTACCTTGATACCCTGTTCCCCTAGCATGGCTGCAATTTTGCTATCGCTCAATGGCTTTTTCGGGGTTTCCGTTGCAATCAGCTTTTTGATCATCGCCCGGATTGCCGTCGAGGAGCATTCTCCACCTTCGTCGGTGCTAACGTGGCTGGAGAAAAAATACTTCAGTTCAAATATGCCGCGCGGCGTGTGCATGTATTTCTGGGTAGTCACGCGGGAAATGGTTGATTCATGCATCTCCACCGCCTGGGCAATATCCGACAGGATCAGCGGCTTCATGTGTTCCTCGCCATGGTCCAGGAATCCTTGCTGATGCTCGACAATTCGCGTGGCGACTTTCAGCAGGGTTTCATTGCGGCTTTGCAGGCTCTTGATAAACCATTTCGCTTCCTGCAGCTGGTCCCGCAGGTAGGTGTTGTCGGAACTGCTGTCTGCACGCTTTATAAGTGAAGCATAGCTGGCATTGACGCGAATGCGTGGTGCAATTTCAGGATTCAGTTCCACCCGCCAGCGCTCGTTGTGCTTGCGCACGATAACGTCCGGAATGACGTAGTCCGGTTCGGCCTGGTCAAGGGTATCACCGGGGCGCGGGTTCAGTGCGGTAATCAGCGCCAGTACATCCCGCAACTGGTCTTCCTTCAGGCGGCTACGACGAAGCAATTGGGCATAATCACGATTGCCCAGCAGGTTGATGTAATGGGTAATGACCAGCCGCGCCTGGGCCAGCCAGGGTGTCTCCTGCGGTAACTGATTAAGCTGGATCAGCAGGCATTCCTGCAGATCCCGGGCGAACACGCCCGGCGGATCGAAATGCTGCAGCCGATGAAGTACGGCCTCCACCTCATCCATTTCAAGCGGATCATCATCGGACTCATCCATCATTCCCGAATGGATTTCTTCCAGGGGAGAGGTCAGGTACCCGTGGTTATCAACCGCATCCATCAGCGCGTGGGCGATAGCCTGGTCCCGTTCACTCAGTGGCGTCAGGTTCAGCTGCCACTCCAGGTGATCGTGAAGGGTTTCGGTTGGCGAGTTGCGGGTTTCGAAATCGTTGTCGTTTTCGTCGTCGTTGCGGGCCGACGATGCAGGTGCTGACTGATATATGTCGTCCCAGGCCGTATCCACCGGAAGGTCATCGGGAATGGTGTCGGGGCTGTCGGTTTCTGAGGACCAGTCGGGTCCGTTCTCGGATTCATCCCAGTCCGCGGATGAGTCGGAGGCGGTGTTCGATTCTTCGGTCGAGGATGTTTCCGCCGCGTCGCTTTCGCTTTCCGCGGATTCCGGGTTCTGGTTGTCATCGTCTTCCGAGGTTTCCAGCATGGGGTTGGATTCCAGCGCCTGCTGGATTTCCTGCTGGAGGTCTAGAGTGGAGAGCTGCAGAAGCCTTATAGCCTGTTGCAGCTGGGGCGTCATGGTGAGGCTTTGACCCAGCTTTAACTGTAATGAGGCTTTCATAACCATAGTTCAGGATCCGTCACTCGGTCGCTCTCGGACGTTGGGGTTGCAAAAAAACTCTATGTATGCTGGCCACTTGCCGTGCCAAGCAAGTTCTTTGCCGAGTGTACTACAGGCGAAATTCATTGCCTAGATACACTTCCTTGACCTGCTGGTTGGCCAGGATGTCGTCCGAATTGCCCGAGGCAATGATATGGCCCCCGCTGACGATATAGGCATTCTCACAGATATCGAGGGTTTCTCTCACGTTGTGGTCGGTGATCAGAACACCAATACCCTTGTCCCGCAGGTGGCGGATAATATGCTTGATGTCACTCACCGAAATCGGGTCCACCCCGGCAAAAGGTTCATCCAGAAGAATAAACGCCGGCTCCATCGCCAGGGCACGGGCGATTTCCACTCGTCGGCGTTCGCCGCCGGATAGTGCCATGCCAGGGCTGTCGCGGATATGAGTGATATGAAACTCTTCCAGCAATTCCTCCAGTTTGGCTTCCCGCTGGCTACGGTTGAGTTCGCGGCGGGTTTCCAGGATGGCCATAACGTTGTCGCGTACCGTCAGTTTGCGAAACACCGATGCTTCCTGGGGCAGGTAGCCGATCCCCTTGCGGGCGCGGCCATGCATTGGCAGCGGTGTTATGTCCTGGTGGTCGATGGTTATCCTGCCGTTGTCGGCGGGAACCAGCCCTACGATCATATAGAAGCAGGTGGTCTTGCCGGCACCATTTGGGCCCAGCAGGCCAACGATCTCGCCGCTGCGGATCTCCAGCGAAACGTCGATGACGACTTTTTTTTGCTTGTAGCTTTTCGCGAGGTTACTGGCTCTGAGAACTGCCATCGGTATCCTGTCAGTCGGGGTTGCTGGTGGAGTTGTCCGGGTTGTTGCGTGGTTGAATCACCATCTCCACGCGGCCACTGCCTTCGCCCTGATCGGGGGCGCCTTCAGCGGTGACGATGCGATTGGCGCTGTCGTAGTGGATGATGTCACCGCGGAACAGGTTGCCGTCCTGCTCAATAACCGCCTCACGCTCGAAGGTTACCCGGTTTTCAGCGGCCGACCAGGTGATACTCAGGGCGCGAGCGTCGGTTTCGCCCTGTCCTTCCATTGCCGGCTGCCGGTAATGTGCGGGCCGGCCGGTAGCCTCAATGCGGCTGACACCAGTCTCGTCCCGATAAAGTACAACCTTGTCGGCGGTCAGGTTGGTCTGGCCCTGGGTCATTTCCACGGCGCCAGTGTAGGTTGCTATCCCCTGGCCGTCATCCAGCCTTGCACTGTCAGCGTTGACCCTGATGGGCTCGTCGGACTCCAGGTTGAATGCCAGGGCCGATGTTGGCGCCATCAGAGCCACGCAGGTGACCGCGAGTATCATCAATGGCGACGCGGGCCAGCGGGAGCTGTCGCGGGGTTTCCATTTACTTGCCAGGCTCATAGCGTCCTTCCACCTGCGAGTCGAGTTCAAGAATGCGGTCATCAATCCAGGCCTTCATTCCGGTAGCCGTGGTCACGCCGGCGACGTCAGTCAGCTTGACCGGCTCGTCCGTGTAAACGGTGCGATCGCGGTTATTCAGTGTCAACACCGTTGTCGTCAGGGTCAGCGGGCGTCCGCCTTCGGCTTCGCGGATCACTTTTACATTGCCGGTCAGGTGAACCAGATCGTCCGCTTCCAGAAGGCGGCCCTCGTCAGCCTGCACCTGCCAGGGTGGGCTGCCTTCGTCGCCGTAAAGTGTCGCCCGGGGAGACGCCATAACCGTCTCGCTGCGGGATTCGAATTGCTCGATTCTCGGGCTTCGGAAGCGGGTTGTCAGCCGTCCGGTTTCGTCGTAAGACAGGTAATGACCATTGACCACAAAACCGTCGGGCTCGGATTCGCCCCGCAGCGAGGCTGCTTCGGTTGGGTCCGATGGTTCATCACTTTGCCAGAGCAGAAAGAACAGCGCCACTATCGCGCCTGCCAGGCCCAGGGTTCGGACCCAGGGGCGGTTGAACAGCGGCTGGGCAGACATCAATTCTGCTCCAGGTAGGGTTGCAGGCTGGCGTCGAGTTGTCCGCAAGCGGCCAGCAGTAATTCGCAGGCTTCTCTGACGGCGCCATCGCCGCCGGCGGCGGCCGTGCAGACATCCGCATGCTGGCGGACAAGCCAGTAACCATTGGGCACGGTAACGCCGAGCCCGGCATAGCGGATGGCCGGCAGATCGGGCAGATCGTCGCCCATGTAGGCGACCTGCTGCGGGGAGAGATCAAGCCGTCCGGCCAGCTCTGCAAGAGCGACCTTTTTGTCTTCCCGGCCCTGCATAAGGTGAGGAATGCCCAGGTCATTCATGCGCCGGGCGGTCAGTGGAGAGGAGCGGCCGGTAATGACGGCAACCTCGATTCCCGCCGCCATCACCTGCTTGATACCCAGCCCGTCGAGAATGTTAAAGCCTTTCAGTTCGTCTCCGGAGGCGCTGAAAAACAGTTTGCCGTCGGTCATGATGCCGTCGACATCCAGGGCCAGAAGGCGGATGGCGGATGCCTTTTTCAATATCTCAGCCGGCCACTGTGGGCGGAGCTGGTCTGTCATCAGATCACTCATCAGATAACACCGGCCCGCAGCAGGTCGTGCATATTGATGGCACCGGTGAGCTTGCCGTCGCGGTCGATCACCGGCAGGGCGTTGATTTTCAGCTCTTCCATCATGTTCAGGGCTTCAGCTGCCAGCTGGTCGTCGTGGATAACCCGGCCGTTGCGGGTCATCACTTCGGCAATCGGGGTGTTGTGGATATCCACGGAGCGGTCCAGGGTGCGACGAAGGTCACCGTCGGTGAACACGCCCACCAGGTCGCCGGCGGCATTGATAACCGTGGTCATGCCCAGCCCCTTGCGGGAAATTTCCAGCAGTGCTCCGCCGAGGGTAATGTCTTCCTGTACCCGGGGAATGCGGTCGCCCGTGTGCATGATTTCGGAGACACGCAACAGTAGCTTGCGGCCCAGGCTGCCGCCGGGGTGTGACAGCGCGAAGTCCTCAGTGCTGAAGCCGCGCGCTTCCAGCAAGGCGACCGCCAGGGCATCGCCCATCACCAGGGTGGCGGTAGTGCTGGATGTAGGGGCCAGGCCGAGTGGGCAGGCTTCCAGTGCAACACTGACATCCAGATTGGCGACCGCTTCCCGCGCAAGAGTAGAGTTTGCGTTGCCGGTCATGCTGATCAGCGGCGCACCCATGCGCTTGATCAGTGGCAATATAGTGAGTACTTCACTGGTGTTGCCACTATTGGAAATTCCCAGTACCACATCCTGGCTGGTGATCATGCCCAGGTCGCCATGGCTGGCTTCGCCCGGGTGCACAAAGAAAGAAGGCGTACCGGTGCTGGCCAGGGTGGCGGCAATCTTGTTGCCGATATGGCCGGATTTACCCATGCCAGTCACCACCACGCGGCCCTTGCAGGCCATGATGACCTCGCAGGCGCGTACGAAGTGTTCATCAATCCTGTCGGTCAGCGCGTCAATGGCTTCGCGCTCGATTTCGATGGCCCGGAGGGCGGATTCTCTGAATTTGTCGTTGGTCTCGGTGGTCATCTGGCACCCGGGTGGAATGTTAATGCTTTTCGCCGTGGCGAGAGTATATCACTTCAGCGGCCATGGCTGCCTTCATGACAAGACGTTCAGCAAAACTGATCATCGACATCAATTCATTTTGCAAAGGATGGATTGAGGTTGTCTGCGGGTTGGCATAATGTACGCACACGCTCAGGGCTGCAGATTATCTGTCAGGCATGCCCTGTGACAACCATGCGGTTACCGGAATAAGGTATGGACACTTCCCCCTACATCGAGCTCAGAGACGTGGTTTTCACCCGCGGCGATCGTCGTATTTTTTCGGGTGTCAGCCTTGATATCCCGCGCGGGAAGATAACCGCCATCATGGGGCCGAGCGGCACCGGGAAGACCACTTTGCTCAGGCTGATCGGCGGCCAGTTGCGGCCAGACTCCGGCACCATCACCGTGGCGGGCGAGAATGTTCCGCGACTCAAACGCAAGGCGCTTTATCGTCTGCGTGAAAAAATGGGCATGCTTTTTCAGAGTGGAGCCCTGTTTACCGACCTGAGTGTGTTCGAAAACGTGGCTTTTCCGTTGCGCGTGCACACCTCGCTCCCAGAGGACATGATCCGGGATATTGTGTTGATGAAGCTGGAGGCGGTTGGCCTGCGTGGTGCCCGGGAACTGATGCCGGCGGAGCTCTCAGGCGGCATGACCCGCCGGGTGGCCCTGGCCCGTAGTATCGCGCTGGATCCGGAGCTGATCATGTATGACGAGCCCTTTACCGGGCAGGACCCCATTGCCATGGGGGTTCTGATCAAGCTGATTCGGGATCTCAACAGTTCCATGGGCCTGACCAGTGTGATGGTTTCCCATGATGTTCAGGAGTCCCTGAGCATCTGTCACTACGCCTTTATCGTGGCGGACGGTCAGGTTATAGGGGAAGGCACCCCCAAGGAACTCAGGGTGCACCCCTCGGAGCAGGTCCAGCAGTTTTTGCATGGCCATCCGGACGGTCCGGTGCCATTCCACTACCCGGCTGCGGATGCCGGCGAGGACTGGGGCATTACCGGGAGGAATCGTTAATGGACAAACTCGCGGCGTTCGGCCGGCTTGGGCTGGATATTATCGCTTCTCTGGGGCGCTCGGGGCGTTTTCTGGCCGGAGTTCTGGGCGGTGTATCAAAGCCTTCAGTGGCTTTCCCGTTGTTGCTCCGGCAGCTGTATTCCATCGGTGTGCTGTCTCTGGCAATCATCGTTGTTTCCGGCCTTTTCATCGGAATGGTTCTGGGGCTGCAGGGTTATACCATTCTCAGCGATTACGGCTCTGAAGCGGCCATTGGCCAGATGATCGCCCTGACCCTGGTGCGTGAGCTGGGGCCGGTGGTGACGGCCTTACTGTTCGCTGGTCGCGCCGGCTCGGCATTGACGGCTGAAATCGGGTTGATGAAAACCACCGAACAGCTTTCCAGCATGGAAATGATGGGCGTCGACCCGCTTCGCCGGGTGATTGCCCCGCGGCTCTGGGCCGGTTTCATTGCGGTTCCCATACTGGCAGCAGTGTTCTCGGTGGTTGGTATATGGGGCGGTATGTTGGTGGGGGTTGAATGGCTCGGCGTATTTGAAGGGTCGTTCTGGGGCAATATGCAATCCTCCGTGAGCTTCACCACCGACGTGCTTAACGGCGTCATCAAAAGCGTGGTCTTCGGGTTTGTCTGCACCTGGATCGCGGTCTACCAGGGCTACGACTGTGTGCCTACGTCGGCCGGCATCAGTTCTGCCACCACCAAGACGGTGGTGTATTCATCGCTGGCTGTGCTGGGGCTGGATTTTGTGCTCACCGCGGTCATGTTTGGCGACTTCTGATCGCGGTATACTGAAACAACAGGACACAGGGGGCCGTCATGGCACAAAGAACAACAGAAGTCATCGTAGGGCTGTTCATGATTGCCGGTATTGCGGCCATGATGTTCCTGGCGCTGCAGGTCAGCGGGCTGACACCGAAAGCTCCGGAGAGCTCCTACACGCTCTATGCCAATTTCAATGACGCCGGCGGTCTGACACCCCGGGCCAAGGTGTCGATGGCCGGCGTTACGGTTGGCAAGATCAGGGAGATCACGCTGAACCGGGAAACGTTCCAGGCCCGGGTGGTTATTGATGTGGATGAGAGTGTGGATAATATTCCCGCCGACAGCTCCGCAGTAATACGTACATCCGGTCTGCTGGGTGAGCAGTACATTGATATTTCAGTTGGCGGCGACATGGAGTCCCTGGGAGACGGAGACACCTTTTACTCGACACAGTCCGCCATGAACCTTGAACGAATGATTTCCAACTTTGCCTCCGGGCAGTAAAGCGAACTCAAGTGGTTAACAGGAGACAACCATGGTTCTGATAAGACGCAGCCTGCTGCTCGTTGCACTACTGATGGCCGCTCTGGTGCTTCCGGCCCACGCCGGCCAGGAAGAGGATCTGCGTGAGTACGTGGACAGGAATACCCAGCGACTGGTCGACAAACTTCACGATGAAAAGGGGTTGTATGAGGAAGACCCCCAGGCTTTTTACCGGAGTATGGACGAAGAACTGAAAGGCTTCGTGGATTTCCGCAGGATCGCAGCCCGGGTGATGGGGCGGTACGCACGGCAGACCTCGCCGGAGCAACGTGACGAGTTCGTGGAGAAGTTCAAACGCAGCCTTTTTGACAGCTATGCCCAGGCCCTGGTGAGCGCGGATGACTTCACCATCGAAGTCAAGGATGCCACCATCAATCCCGACAATGAGGAGCGGGCATCTGTGCGAATGGAAGTGATCAGCGCCTCCGGCAATCGTTATCCGGTGACCTATTCCATGTATCAGGCGGACGAGGGCCGCTGGATGATGGAAAACGTGATTGTTGAGGGCGTGAACATAGGCCTGGCATTCCGTGATCGTTTCAGCCAGGAGATGGAGAAGAATGGCGGCAAGGTCCAGGTTGTGATCGATGGCTGGGGCGACGCCGTTGAGTCGCTGAACCTGGAAGGTGACGTCGACAAATCATGATGCCATCTCAGGCAGCAGTTACTCTGGATAACGACAGGCTGACGGTCAGCGGCCATATCGACCCGCTGACCGTGGTTGCTCTCAGGAAAGAGGGCGAACGGCTTATCCTCGACAGCAAAGCGGATCTGACTGTGGATCTTGCCGAGATGAGTACCGCTCACAGTGTGGTGCTTTCCCTGCTGCTTTGCTGGCAACGCCTGGCGCGCGGTCGCAGCCAGGCCCTTCACTTTACCGGTGTCAGCGAACGCCTGGGATCCCTCGCAGCCCTGAGCGGCCTTGATGAACAGTTGCCGGGCTTTGAATCGCAGGCACCGTTGCAGGCGCTCCGCGAAAACCGGCACCAGAGCTGACCCGGACGCCATAATTGGTTACAATCTCGCCCCTGATTCAAAAACGCCCGAGGATTTTTTATGGAAGCCACCGAAGTTGCCGAGCTGGTCAAAGAGGCACTGCCCGATTGCGAAGTTCAGGTGCAGGTTGACGGCAATCACTATATGGTCGTTGTGGTGGGCGATGTTTTCGAAGGGTTGCCAACCATCAAGCGGCAGCAATTGATCAACAAGGCACTCTTCCAGCACATTCTTGACGGCACCATTCACGCCCTTCACCCGAAAGCCTTTACCCCGGCTGAGTGGGCTGCGCGCCAGGGCTGATTCGCCCGCAAATAACAGGACCTAATTGTGGATAAACTTCTGATCAGGGGCCGTAAGCCTCTTGATGGCGAAATCCGGATTTCCGGCGCCAAGAACGCCGCGCTCCCGATTCTGGCAGCTACCTTGTTGGCGGACGAGCCGGTAACCGTGGGCAACCTGCCGCATCTGAACGACATCACCACCATGATCGAGCTACTCGGCCGCATGGGCGTGGAATTGATGATTGACGAGAAGATGAGTGTCGAGGTTCACGCCAACACCATCAAGCAGTTCCATGCGCCCTACGAGCTGGTGAAAACCATGCGCGCCTCGATCCTGGTGCTCGGGCCTCTGGTGGCTCATTTCGGCGAAGCGGAAGTTTCCCTGCCCGGCGGCTGTGCCATCGGCAGCCGGCCAGTGAACCTTCACATCCATGGCCTGGAAATGATGGGTGCCGATATCAAGGTCGAGAATGGCTACATCAAGGCAAAAACCAATGGTCGCCTGAAAGGCGCCCACATTTTCCTGGATACCGTGACCGTCACCGGCACCGAGAACCTGATGATGGCTGCGGCGCTGGCGGATGGCAAAACCATTCTGGAAAACGCTGCGCGGGAACCGGAAGTGGTGGACCTTGCCGAGTGCCTGATTGCCATGGGCGCTGACATCAAGGGCCACGGCTCAGCAACGATCGAAATCAACGGCGTTGAGCGGCTGCATGGCTGCCACTACGACGTGCTGCCCGACCGCGTTGAGACGGGGACTTACCTGGTCGCTGCAGCAGCGACCCGGGGCCGGGTAAAGCTGAAGGACACCCGCGAGGACCTTCTGGAAGCCGTTCTGCTGAAGCTGGAAGAGGCGGGTGCCCATATCGATACCGGCAAGGACTGGATCTCCCTGGATATGAAAGGGAATCAGCCCAAGGCAGTGAGCCTGCGGACTGCGCCTTACCCGGCGTTTCCGACGGATATGCAGGCCCAGTTTGCAGCCATGAATGCGGTTGCCGAGGGCACTGGCACGATTGTGGAGACGGTTTTCGAGAACCGGTTCATGCACTTGCAGGAACTGATCCGCATGGGTGCGGACATCACTCTCGAGGGTAATGCTGCCATCATCAAGGGCGTTGACCACCTGACAGGTGCCCCGGTTATGGCGACCGACCTCCGGGCCTCCGCGAGTCTGGTTATCGCCGGGCTGGTCGCAGACGGTGACACCATTGTAGACCGCATCTATCACATCGACCGCGGTTACGAGTGTATTGAAGAGAAGCTGCAGCTGCTGGGCGCCAGTATCCGTCGCCTGCCAGCCTGAACATATTGAACCGGAAGGACGCATGACCGACTCCATCACCATCGCGCTGTCAAAGGGGCGTATCCTCGACGAGACCCTGCCGCTGCTCAAAGAAGCGGGGGTTGAACTGGTCGATGATGTAAAGAAGTCCCGGAAACTGGTGTTTCCCACCACGGACCCCAACGTGCGTGTGCTGATCCTTCGGGCAACGGATGTGCCCACTTATGTTCAGTATGGCGGGGCGGACCTGGGCGTTACCGGAAAGGATGTGCTCATGGAGCACGGCGGCGAGGGCCTCTATGAGCCGCTGGACCTGAATATTTCCCGATGTCGCTTGATGACGGCCGGGAAGAAGGGTACTGAAGCCCCGGAAGGCCGTCTGCGTGTGGCCACCAAGTTTGTGAATCTGGCGCGCCGTTACTACGCCGCTCAGGGGCGACAGGCGGATATTATAAAGTTGTACGGTGCCATGGAGCTTGCGCCAATCCTTGGCCTTGCTGACGAGATTGTCGATATCGTGGATACCGGCAATACCCTGAAAGCGAATGGTCTCGAAGCCCGCGAGCTGATCGAGAACATAAGCTCGCGCCTTGTGGTCAACCGGGCGTCCATGAAGATGAAACATGCGGGTATTAACCCCATAATTGAGAAGATGTCTGCGGCTGTTGAAAAACGCCGGCAGGTTTCGGAGTAAGAACGGCTCAGGAAGGGCTTTCTCCGTATCTTTGGGCCAATAATACTTTTCAACCCGCGGAGTAAATTCGCACAGCAGGAAAGATGAAATGACTGATATCAGCATCAGACGATTGAACGCCTCCCAAAGTGATTTTGACAGTGCGCTGACCAAGCTGCTGGCCTGGGACGACAGTGTTGATCATCAGGTGAATGAGTCGGTTCGTCATATCCTGCATCAGGTGAAAACCCGTGGTGATGCGGCGGTGCTGGAATTTACCGAGAAATTCGACCGGTTGAAGGTTGGCTCTGTGGCTGAGCTGGAAATGGGGCAGGAGCGTTTGCAGAAGGCGTTAAATGCTATTCCCCAGGATCAGCGAGTAGCGCTTGAGAAAGCTGCCGAGCGGGTCCGGGATTATCATGAGCGCCAGGATCAGAAGTCCTGGCAGTACGAAGACCAAGACGGAACAGTGCTCGGGCAGAAAGTAACTCCGCTGGACCGGGCTGGCTTGTATGTGCCTGGTGGCAAGGCGGCCTATCCGTCTTCAGTACTGATGAACGCCATCCCGGCGAAAGTGGCTGGAGTCGGTGAGGTGATCATGGTGGTCCCTACACCGGATGGTGTAGTGAACGACATGGTACTGGCCTCTGCGGCGATTGCGGGCGTGGACCGTGTTTTCTGTGTCGGCGGTGCCCAGGCGATTGGTGCGCTGGCTTATGGCACTGAGACCATTCCGGCCGTTGATAAAATCGTTGGCCCAGGGAATATATTCGTGGCCACCGCTAAGCGGGAAGTGTTTGGCACCGTCGGTATTGATATGATCGCCGGTCCGTCCGAGATTCTGGTGATCTGCGACGGTAAAACCGACCCGGACTGGATCGCCATGGACCTGTTTTCCCAGGCCGAGCACGATGAGCAGGCGCAATCCATTCTGATCAGCCCGGATGCGGAGTTCCTGGATGCGGTGGAAGCCAGCATCAATAAACTGCTGCCCACCATGGAACGGGCCGAAATCATTGCTACCTCGATGACCGATCGGGCTGCATTGATTCAAGTGGCGGATCTTTCTGAAGCCGCCCGGGTTTCCAATCGCATTGCGCCAGAACATCTGGAGCTCTCCGTAGAAGACCCTGAGGCTCTGGTGAAAGAAATCCGCCATGCTGGCGCGATCTTTATGGGCCGCTTCACGGCCGAGGCGCTGGGTGACTATTGTGCCGGCCCGAACCACGTGTTGCCGACGTCCGGTACCGCCCGTTTTTCCTCGCCTCTGGGAGTTTATGACTTCCAGAAACGGTCGTCCATTATCGGGTTTTCCGCCGCTGGGGCGGACCGGATGGGCCGAGTGGCATCGGTGCTGGCCAGAGGTGAGGGGCTTACGGCGCACGCCCGGTCGGCGGAATATAGGGTTAAGGATTAAAGTCTGCCCCCACCCGGCCTCCTCAGGAGTTGAAGAAAAATGAGCAAGTTTTGGAGTCCATTGGTTGAGAAGCTGACCCCCTATGTACCGGGGGAACAGCCGAAAATGGCCAATCTGGTGAAGCTGAACACCAATGAAAACCCGTTCGGCCCCTCGCCGAAGGTGGTCGAGGCTATCACCGCCGAGCTCAATGACAACCTCCGCCTCTATCCGGACCCTGAAGGGGAGGCGCTCAAGAGCACCATTGCCGAGTACTACGGCGTCAAGAGTGATCAGGTTTTCCTCGGCAATGGCTCCGACGAAGTGCTGGCGCATATTTTCTATGGCCTGTTCCAGCACGGTGAGCCGGTTCTCTATCCGGATATCACCTACAGTTTCTACCCGGTGTACTGCGGCCTCTACAATATCAAGGGCAAGACCGTACCGCTGACTGAGAGCTTCGAGATTGATCCGGACGATTACAGACAGCCCAACGGCGGCATTATTTTCCCGAACCCCAATGCCCCCACCGGTCGTTACCTGGCAATCGACCGTGTTGAAGCCATTGTTGCCGCGAACCCTGACGGCGTTGTGGTGGTGGATGAGGCCTATGTGGATTTTGGTGGGGAAAGCGCCATCAGCCTGGTGGAAAAATATCCGAACCTGCTGGTCAGCCAGACGCTCTCCAAAGCGCGTTCCCTGGCCGGATTACGGGTCGGTTTTGCCGTGGGCAGCGCCGAGCTTATTGAGGCGCTGAACCGGGTAAAGAACAGCTTTAACTCCTATCCGCTGGATCGCCTCGCATTGGCAGGCGCCATTGCAGCCTTTGAAGACGACGACTGGTTCCGGGCCACCTGCGAGGGTGTTGTCGGTGAGAGGGAATGGGTCACCTCCAGGCTGGAGGCGCTCGGATTCGATGTTTTGCCTTCCAAAGCCAACTTTATTTTTGCTCGGCACCCAGGACATTCCGGTGAAGCGCTGGCGAATGGGTTGCGGGAGCAGGGGGTGATTGTGCGCCACTTCAACAAGCCCCGAATTTCCGATTTTCTGCGTATTACCACTGGCACGGCAGACCAGAACAAGCGATTGGTTGAATGCCTTGAAGCGCTGGTGTAACACGTTAAATTCCAGGCACTGAATACGGAGACCCTATGGCATCACGCAGTGAGATCCTCCGCACTCTGAACCTATGGCTTAACCCTGAGAATTTCCAGGACTACTGCCCCAATGGCCTGCAGGTCGAGGGCTCCGAAGAGGTCGGCACCATCATCAGCGGCGTCACTGCCTCGCAGGCTTTGATTGACGCGGCTGTCGACGCTGGCGCCGACATGATACTGGTGCACCACGGGTATTTCTGGAAGGGCGAAGACCAGGCCATTCGTGGCATGAAGCGTGAGCGGATAAAACGTCTGCTGGAGCACGACATCAACCTGGTGGCCTATCATCTGCCGCTGGATGACCATCCGGACTACGGGAACAACCGCCAGTTGGCCGATGTGCTGGGTATACGTGACTCCAAGCCGTTGGGTGGCCTGGTCTGGCAGGGCCAGCTGGAGACTCCGATGTCTCCCGGGGCCTTTGCAGACCTGATTGGGAAACGATTAAATCGTGCTCCACTGCTGGTGGGAGCTGGCCCTGCTGAAATTTCACGGGTTGGCTGGTGCACCGGCGCCGCCCAGGGGTTTATTGGCACGGCGTTGGAGGCCGGGCTGGATGCCTATATCAGCGGTGAGATCTCCGAACCGACAACCCATACCGCCCGTGAATGCGGCATTCATTACTACGCGGCAGGGCACCATGCCACGGAGCGATACGGTGTGCAGGCCCTGGGGCGGGCCCTGGAAGAAGCGTTCGGGGTAAACCACCGGTTCATCGACTGCGACAACCCGGTTTGAGCACCCCGGATGTCCGTCACGCTTTCTGCTCTTTCTCCGCCAGGCCGAAATCTTCAGCCAGCGTCCCTTTCTCTTTGGGGTCGCTTTTCGGAGCGTAGTCCCGGGGCGGCTCTACGCCGTCCTTGCCACGGGAACCCTCTTCCAGGCGGGCTCTGGCATTTTCTTTTTCCAGTTCAAGCAACCAGTCTTCGTCGTTGCACAGACGGTTGGCACCGCGAGCCATGTGCTGGTTCACGTCGCGGTAGGTGTCGTTGAAACGGCGCAGCAGATGAGCAGACTCCATGAAGTGCTCGTTAACCTGGGCCTGGTAGCGGGTGTACTCGTTCCTCAGTTCTTCAATCTGCTGCTCGGCCCGGCGCTGACGCAAGGTGGAGCCCTGACCGGAGCGGCCAACCAGTACCCCGATGACAATGCCAACAATCAATGCGGCGATAGCTGCCAGAATCAGGTTTGTCATAAGCTGTGTCGTCCTTTTGATGAATCGGCCATGCCGGTAGACCGGCAGGTCTGAATGCGCCAGATCCGCTGGCTGTAGTTAACGTGGTTGCAATCCCTTCCCAGAGTATAACGCCCGAAGGCCCCGGCGCACACGAGTGACGCGTGCGCCAATCGTCGTATTGCATCGTATCTCCCGCCTGCCGCTACGGTTCAGGGGGCTCCGGACCGTTCCGGAACATGGCGAAAAAAGCCAGAATCGGCCACAATACGCCGCCGTTATGAATGACCATACTTCGGGAAACGCCTTAATGACACCCCAAAAGCGCATCCATATGACCCCATGGGAACGATACCAGCAGGACCTTGAGCGGCCGGAATTCCAGAAAGACCCGGCCCAGGAAGACGCAGTGCGCCGTTTGCAGTCACTGTACGACAAACTGGTGACGGCGGAAAGGGAACGGGAAAAACCGTTGGTCAAACTGCGCCTCAAGTTGAAAAAGGGCAAGGAAGACCCGGTTAAAGGCCTCTACTTCTGGGGCGGTGTGGGTCGCGGCAAGACCTACCTGATGGATACCTTCTACGAGTCGCTGCCTTTTGATCGCAAGATGCGGGTGCACTTTCACCGCTTTATGCAACGGGTGCATAAAGAGTTGAGGGCTCTGAAGGGCGAGAAAAACCCACTGGACATTGTCGCCAGAATGTTTGCGGACGAAACCCGGGTTATCTGCTTTGACGAATTTTTTGTGTCGGACATCGGCGATGCAATGATCCTGGCCACTCTGATGGATGGCCTGTTCAGCCGGGGTGTTACCCTGGTCTGCACCTCCAATATTGTCCCTGACGGGCTTTATAAGGATGGCCTGCAGCGTGCCCGGTTCCTGCCCGCCATCGATCTGGTGAAGAAACACACGGACGTGGTGAATGTGGATGGTGGTGTGGATTATCGTCTGAGAACCCTTGAACAGGCGGAACTTTACCACTACCCGCTGGACGACGAGGCCGACAAAAGCCTGCAGAAAAGCTACGACAGCCTTGCTGTTGAAGCCGGCAGCCACAGCCTGGAGCTTGACGTTAACGGCCGCAAGCTGACGGCCATCAATCATGCAGATGACGTGGTGTGGTTTGACTTCGAGACCCTGTGTGACGGACCCAGAAGCCAGAACGATTACATCGAGCTGGCCCGGGAATTCCACGCTGTCATCATCAGTAACGTGCCGATTCTGGGCAAGGACAAGGACGACCAGGCCCGACGATTCATTAACATGGTCGATGAGTTTTACGACCGCAATGTGAAAGTCATCATTTCCGCAGAGGCTGCTATTACCGACCTCTATGCCGGTGGCCGGCTCGGGTTCGAGTTTGAACGAACTGAATCACGGTTGCTGGAGATGCAGTCCAGAGAGTACCTGGAAGCGCCTCATCGGGCGTGACGGGCATGTCGGATCAAGAGAAGCGCAACCCGACAACTAACCTTTACGAACAGAGAGATACAATCATGACCACAGACAACGTCGTAATCGTCAGCGGTGTACGCACCCCCATGGGTGGCTTTCAGGGCAGCCTGGCCGCCGTTTCCGCCCCGGAGCTGGGCGCCATAAGTATTGCTGAAGCCATTCGCCGCGCCGGACTGCAGCCCGCGGACGTGCAGGAAGTCATCATGGGAAACGTACTACCCGCCGGCCTCAAGCAGGGGCCTGCACGACAGGCGATGCGTCAGGCTGGCCTGCCTGACAGCACCGGTGCCACCACGATCAACAAGCTGTGCGGTTCCGGGATGAAAGCGGCGATGTTTGCCCACGACGTCATCAAGGCCGGTAGCAACGACATCATGGTTGCCGGTGGTATGGAGAGCATGTCCAATGCGCCCTACATCCTGCAGGGTGTCCGTAGCGGCTATCGTATGGGGCCAGGTCAGGCGCCTCAGGATCACATGTTCCTGGACGGACTCGAAGACGCTGAAACCGGTCGCCTGATGGGTGCCTTTGCCCAGGAAATGGCTGACAAGAAAGGCTATACCCGTGAAGAGATGGACGACTATGCCATTACCTCACTCACCCGGGCAAAGAAAGCCATTGAAGCGGGATTGCTCAAAGATGAGATCATCCCCGTCACCGTGAAAACCCGAAAAGGCGAGGTAGTTGTAGAGGATGATGAGCAGCCCCACAATGCCAATATCGAAAAGATCCCCAGCCTGCGCCCCGCCTTCAGCAAGGATGGTACGGTGACCGCAGCTAATGCTTCTTCAATCTCTGACGGCGCTTCAGCCCTGGTGCTGATGCGTGAGTCCGAGGCCGAAAAGCGCGGCCTCAAACCACTGGCCCGGATTGTTGCCCATAGTACCCAGTCCCAGCACCCGTCCGAGTTCACCTGTGCTCCCGTTGGTGCCATTGAGACTCTGTTCAGTAAGACCGGCTGGACCAAAGATGATGTGGATCTTTTCGAGATCAACGAAGCCTTCGCCATGGTGGCGATGATGCCCATCCGCGAACTCGGTCTGGACCCCGAGAAGGTGAACGTCCACGGTGGCGCCTGCGCCCAGGGCCACCCCGTTGGCTCCACCGGCTCACGGCTGCTGGTTACGCTGATGCATTCTCTCCGACACTACGGCAAGAAGAAGGGTGTTGCGGCGCTTTGCATTGGTGGGGGAGAGGCTACGGCTATGGCCATTGAAATGCTGTGATGCAGGCTGCTCGTCGGTTCGGTAGCGGGTGCGGGACAGAAGCCAAAACCCCGTATTCGCCCAACTGGTTGCATCCGAAAATGTTGACTATAGTGATTCTGTGCGAGGGGAGCCTGCCGCGGAGAGGGGTGTAATCGTAAAATCATACTTTTGACTGATCAAAGCGTCCGATGGCGTTAGCTATAGTGCGAACATCACGAGCACTGTGCATGAAGCCTCCTAACATCGTGAATACCAATAATCAGAGCAGCGACTCAGAACAACAATGGAGTAGCCTTCCAATGACAAGAAAAACACATCAATGGCAGCAGTGGACCAAATTGCCGCTGGCCGTAGCGGTTGCCGCCGGAATGTCCGGCCAGGCAGCTGCCTATTCGTTTTATGTGGGGGATGTGGAAGCCTCTTTTAACACCACGCTGACCGCGGGTGCTACCTGGCGTACCCAGGATCCCGATAAGAGACTGATTGCTCAGGGTAACCTCGGCCCGGAATATACGCCCGGCCAGCCAAAGGCCAATATCGGCGCCTCTACTAACAACTATGACGACGGTAATCTCAACTTCGAGAAAGGGGATACCGTTTCCAAGATCGTCAAGGGCAACAGCGAACTGTTTCTCAATTACAACGTGGACAGCGATGTTCTGACCCGCGTCGGTGGCTTTGTTCGTGGTCGCTACTGGTACGATTTCGAACTGAAAGACGAGAACAGGGCAGTAGACCCCGTTGGCCAGCGCCGCGAGCTGAATGAGGAGGCAAAAGACAACGCCTCTGGTGGCGAGATTCTGGATGCTTATGTGTTTTCTGACTGGTACCTGGGTAACGTGCCGGTAAGCCTTCGCTACGGCAAACAGGTGCTGAGCTGGGGCGAAAGTACGTTTATTCAGGGGGGAATCAACACCATCAACCCGGTAGACGTGCAAGCTTTCCGTGCGCCGGGTTCAGAGCTGAAAGATGCGTTGCTGCCCGTTGAAATGTTCTACATGTCCGCCGGCGTCACTGAGAACATCACTGTTGAAACCTTTGTGCAGGCAGACTGGGAGCCAGTTCGTCCGGATGACTGTGGCACCTTCTTCTCCACCAATGATTTTGCAGCAGATGGCTGTGGCCCGGTTCTCCTGGCCGGTCAGCTGCCTGATTCGCAAGCCTACGCGCAGGGTTTTGTAGCCCCGCGTCTGGCGGATAAAGAAGCGGATTCCAAGGACCAGTTCGGTGTGGCATTGCGTTGGTACGTGCCTGCACTGAACGACTCAGAACTCGGCTTCTATTACATCAAGTACAATAGCCGTCTTCCGTACGTTAGCGGCACAGTTCGGGATGATCGTGAGGGTGAGCGATTTCCCAGCTATTTCATCGAGTACCCGGAGAACATCAACCTTTACGGTATCAGTATCAATACGACAACACCCGGTGGCTGGTCGCTGGGTGCGGAGTACAGCTTTCGGGACAACATGCCGCTCCAATGGAATGCGTTTGAGCTGATCTACGGCGGTCTGCAGCAGGTCAATCCGGAGACCGGCAAGCCGGCGAGCCTGCTTCAGGTGCAACGGGAAGAAGAGAACCCTGGTGTAGATCTCCGCGGAGCTGAAGTAGAGGGTTACGATCGTTACAATGTGTCCCAGGCGCAGTTCACATTGATAAAATTCTTTGATCAGGTCATGGGGGCAAGCCGGCTGTCGCTGATTACAGAATTTGGCGCAACTTATGTTCATGATCTGCCAGACACTGACGAAGCCCGTTATGGGCGTTCCGGTACCTTTGGCATTGGTGAATTGCCTGGTGGCGCTTGTGCTGGATCTGGTCAGAGTGGCCAGGCTTTGAACATCAACACCAACTACTGCAACAACGAAGGCTTTACCACATCCTTCTCCTGGGGCTACCGTACCCGTCTGGTATGGGATTACCTCAACGCGATTGCAGGTATCAACCTGTCACCGCAGCTGGCGTGGAGCCATGATGTGCAGGGCTATGCGCCTTCGCCCGGTGGTAACTTCAACGAGGGCAATAAAGCCATTGGCGTGTCTCTGCAGGGTGTTTACCAGAACCGGATAACCGGTAATATCGGTTATACAAACTTTTTCGGTGGCAAGCCGTATAACGAGTTGACCGACCGTGATTTCGTGAGTGCGAGCCTTTCCTACTCATTCTGATTCGGCCTGAATTCGTTTAACGAGGTAATTTAAATGAAACTGAACAAGAAGCTACTGGCCACTGGCATCCTGTCCGCATCCCTGTTTGCTGGCAGCGCCTTTGGTGCGGTTTCCGCAGAGGAAGCGGCCAAGCTGGGTGAGTCTCTCACGCCGATGGGCGCAGAGAAGGCCGGCAATGGGGACGAAATCCCGGCCTGGGATGGCGGCCTGACAACAGCGCCGGCGGGCTACGAAGGTGATGGTATCTACGTTAATCCGTTCCCGGATGAGCAGCCACTGTTTACGATTGACCAGAGCAACGTTGATCAGTACGCAGACAAGTTGTCACCGGGTCAGGTTGCGATGATTGAGCGTTACGATGATTACAAAATACCGGTGTATCCAACCCATCGTACGGCCGCCTACCCTGATCACGTGATGGAAGAGACTGTTGAGAATGCCACCACGGTTGAGTTGATCAAGGATGGTAACGGCCTGGGTAATTACCAGACTGCGACGCCATTCCCGATTCCCCAGAACGGCCTGGAAGCCATCTGGAACCACATCACCCGTTATCGTGGTGGCTCCGTGCAGCGCAACGTTGGCCAGGTAACACCCACTGAGGACGGTGCGTTCAGTGTTGTGAAATTCCAGGACGAACTGACGTGGAAGACCTACCTGGAGGATTACGAGCCGGGCCAGGACCCTAACGTCCTGTTCTACTTCAAACAGGCCATCACCGCTCCGGCGCGTCTGGCGGGTAATGTGCTGCTGGTTCACGAGACCATCGATCAGGTTGAAGAGCCGCGCCGTGCGTGGGTATACAACGCCGGTCAGCGCCGTGTTCGTCGTGCGCCGCAGGTAGCCTATGACGGTCCGGGTACCGCTTCCGATGGTATGCGTACTTCCGACAACTTTGACATGTTCAACGGTGCTCCTGACCGTTACAACTGGGAGCTGATGGGCAAGCAGGAAATGTACATTCCGTACAATTCCTACAAGCTGGTGGACCGTGACCTGAGCTACGACGAGATCATCAAGGCGGGCCATATCAACCAGGACCTGACCCGTTACGAGCTGCACCGTGTATGGCATGTTCGCGCTACTCTGAAGGACGGCGAGCGTCACATCTACGGACAGCGTGACTTCTATATTGACGAAGACTCCTGGCAGGCGACAGTGATCGATCACTACGACGGCCGTGGTGAGCTCTGGCGCGTTGCCGAGGCGCACAGCATGCAGTTCTACGATCAGGTAGTCCCCTGGTACGCCATCGAGACGCTGTATGATCTGCTCTCCGGCCGCTACCTGGTGCTTGGCCTGACCAACGAGGAAACCAATCCGTATGAGTTTGGCGTTGAGCGTCGGTCACGTGATTACACGCCTGCTGCCCTGCGTCGTGCGGGCACCCGGTAAGCCATTAGCTTTCCGGGAGTAATCCCTGGAACAGAAAACGGCGGGCCCTGTGCCCGCCGTTTTCTGTTCAGTTCCGTCAAATTTTTGCAGCCCACCCCCGCTTTGGTTTAACCTCTCTCTACTAATACTAAAGGCGTACCCGATGCAGGTCGCCGGAATAACGACAAGGCAGAGATTACTTTTGCCGGACAATGGGCCGCCGGGCCTGCAGATTCCGGGTTTTCAACGGGGCAGAGAGTGAAACCATTTGATGATGGCTGTGCGGCCAATGATGAGTTCCAGTCGGTACTGGGTGGAGCACATCGTGGCGAGTTGATCAGGGATTTATTGCGTCAGCGGGTGCGGATGCCAGAACCCGTCCCCAACTATCTCAAAAGACCAGCGCTTACAGAGAAGCTTACTTCGGTGATCCGGCCGGGGCAGGTGCTGTTCGTTGAGGCGCCGTCGGGCTTTGGCAAATCCCACGCTTTGAGTGCCGCTTTCCGTGAAACCGGTCGTACCCCGGAAACCCTGAGATGGCTCAGCCTGACGGGGCAGGAGAACGATGCAGGCCGGCTTATGGCTCTGTTCGATATCGCATTGACTCCCCCGCGTGCTACGCCCCGGTCTTCCAGCCCGCAAAAAGCCGCAAGTTACAACGATGCTCTGGCGATGCTGTTGTCGGACCCTTACTGGAACACCCGAGTAAGCAACGAGCAGGAAATTACCGATACGGAGTCGGGCAGTGTGCTGGTGATCGACAATATCGGAACTGTCGCCAATCCTGCCGCCATAGCGCTGCTGCAGCAGCTTACAGCAAGCACACCCCAGGGACTGGCACTGGTTCTGGTGTCGAGAAAACCGCTGCCGTTTGAAACCCATACCTTCGAACTGGAAGGCCGCTTCAACCGGATCGGCACAGACTCTCTGGAGCTGACCCGTTCCGAAACCTTCGAGTTCTTTCAGACCGCTGTTAGCCGTAACCAGCTGACAACCGTCGCGGTTGAACACCTGTATTCGCTGACGGAGGGCTGGATAACACCATTGGGGCTTTACCAGCGGGAATTGGAGTCTTCCTCTGAGGCCCGGCTGCCGATCCAGGAAACCTTCAGTGTCGAACGGTTTCTCAGGGATGCGGTGCTGGTCCATCTTACGCCAGGTCAGCAGCGCTCCCTGCGTATCATGGCTGAAATGGAAATCGTATCGGATGAGCTCTTTCTGTCCCTTGCCGATGCCGGCTGTGATCACGCTTTCAGGCCATCGGCAGCGGCCGAAACCGGCATACCACTGCGCCCGCTTCCGGGCCGGGGTCGCTGGTTCCGCCTGAACCCACTGCTGCATGACTGGCTGCAGACCCCGACGCTGGATGACTCGCGGGAGCGGGCACTCAAGGCCAGCCGCTGGTTTAGCGCGCGTAACCAGTTCCCTGAGGCGTTGCGTTATGCACTGCTCAGCGGAAACCTGGACGAGTCCGTCCGCATCGCGTCGGAAGGGTCGGAAGCGTTACTGATTGGCCAGGACACAGCATCGTTGTTGCGGCTTCGCCGTTCGCTGCCGGCAGGGCTACTGGAGCGGAGTGCACGATTGAAGATTGTTTACGGCTGGGTTCACGCCATTGGTGGTCAGTTCGGGCAGGCGCGATTGCTGATCAGTGACCTGGACGAGGGTAATCACCCCGAACTCGTGGGCCGTATTGATGCGCTGAGAGCTTTTATCCTTCGCGGCGAAGGCAGTGTTGATGAAGCATTGGCGGTTGCCGACCGTGCGTTGCAGGCCGAGGAATTGTCGACCCAGGGCCAGCTGGTCACCCAACTGGTTCGCTCCAGTGCGCTTTGTGCGGCAGGTAATTTCGGGGAGGCCCGGGAAGCCAATCGGATTGCCGCAAGGCTGGCCAGGGAGGCCGGGGATGGCGGCTCGGAAATCCTGGCCGTATACGCCCACGCGCGGATTGAACTGGGAAAGGGCTCACTGAAACACGCCGAGCAACTGCTGAGAACCGGCCTGGACACTGCCATGAACGAAGCCTCCCGCCCGGCGCGGGTGGGTGAGACGCGGCTGCAGCTCAACCTGGTGATGGTTCTGTGGCACCAGGGCAGGGAAGCAGAGGCCGACCGCCTGCTGGTGACTTGCATACGCCATGCGGAACAGACCCGTGATCTTGGCCTTTTGCTGGCCATGGCGCTGCGAGTGCTTATTTGCCGTACCCAGAACAGGATGGACGATGCGTTTGCCTGGATAGGTCGTGCTGAACGCACCATGCAGTCCTGGCAGGTAGACAGGTCGGTTTACGTGCCGGTTCTTGAAGCACTGAAGATCAGCGGCTGGCTGTCGCTGGGGCAGCCGGATACCGCCGCTCAGGCGATGGAGCGGCTCACCCCCTGGCGGGAAGTGAACTGTGTGCCGGAAATGTTCCCGATGATGCCGGGCATGCTCAACTGCCTGCAGGCGAGGATTGAGCTGGCCAGGGGCGATGATGTAAAAGCGGCCGAAACGGTAAAAAGTATCCGCAACAATAGTGGCGAAACACTGCCGTTCGGGCTGGATATCCACTCAAGATTGCTGGAAAGCATTGTCAGCTGGCGCCAGAAAGGCCCGGCAGCGGCACAGAAAATTCTCGCCGCAGCGATCAATATGGCAGGGGACGAACACTACATCAGCCCGTTTGCCGAACTCAGGGGCGAATTGCAGGAGCTGTTGGAAAAAACCTGGCAACAGTTGCCGGATACCCCTTTCACCGAGTCCGTGGGAAGGCTTTACGGATTGTCGGATATGAAAGAACAGGCACCCCTGGCGGAGCCCATCAGCGAGCGGGAGCAGGGAGTGCTGGAGCTTATTGCCCAGGGGCTTTCGAACCAGGACATTGCCGACCGCCTGCATATCTCCCTGCATACGGTGAAAACCCATGCCCGCCGCATCAACGCCAAGCTCGAGGTGAAATCGCGGACCCAGGCCATCGTCCGTGCCCGGGAGCTTGGGTTGTTGTAAGAGTCAGGCGCCTTGTTTGAGCTCGTCGATGCGGGCGTCTTTCTCGGCCCATAACTCGCTCACCCAGCGCTGGAAATCGACGCGGATGTCACGGTCGTCCTGATAGTCCATGCCCAGGAACCGGGGTGGAATTTCCCTGGTTCGTATATCAATGATGATTGTCTGCACCCGCCCGCACAGATAGTCCCAGATACCGCATTTGCCCCCCGGATACACGATGCTGACGTCCAGCATTGTGTGCAGTGACTCGCCCATGGCTTCCAGCACGAAGGCCGTGCCACCGGCCCGGGGTTTGAGCAGATTCCTGTAGGGTGAGTTCTGGTTAGTGTGCTTGGCAGGAGTCAGCCGGGTGCCTTCCATGAAATTGAAGATGGTTACCGGCGTATACTGGAACTTTTCACAGGCGGCCCGGGTGGTCTCCACATCCCGGCCTTTCAGTTCCGGGCGACGTGCTATCTGTTCTTTCGTATGCCGCTGCATGAACGGAAAATCCAGGGCCCACCAGGCAATGCCCAGAAAAGGCACCCATATCAGCTGCTGTTTCAGAAAGAATTTGAGCAGGGGGATGCGGCTGTTCAGCACGTGCTGAATGGCAGGAATGTCGGCCCAGCTCTGGTGGTTGCAGGTCACAAAATACCAGTGCTCCCGGCTCAGGCCCTCGGCCCCGCGGATATCCCATTCAATATCGTGCAGTACATCGGCCAGCACGTTGTTGAAGCCGATCCATAACCAGGCGATGCGATTGAGCACAATGGTGCACCCCTTGCGGATGGGAGCAGCCGGCAGTATCAGTTTGATAATGGCAAAGACCATCAGGATCGGGAAGAGCCACAACGTGTTGAGCAGAACAAGCACTATTGCAAGCACACCTTTGACCGGTGCAGGCAAGAAACTGAGCATCGACAGCTGTCTCCGGAATACAAGTCTGGGTGGTTACAGGTGGCAGGGTTAACCTTCGCTGCCGTTTGCATCATCTGTGCTGCCCGGCAGCAGGGCTTCTTCCTTGCTGGCGGAGGCAAGCTTCAGCAACTCCTGTGGGCTGCTGTCGCGAACACTGCCAAACTTCTCGTCGTAGTAAGTCAGGTTGTTATAGCGGATCATGCTTCTGATTTCTTTCACGTATTCCTCGCCACGTTCGGAATAGTCAAGCAGGCCCGCAGCAAGGCTTGAACCGCTGGGGGAATTGCCGTTGGTGCGAGCTTCACGGCGGACGTCCCTGAGCTTCTGGTAGGCGGGGTGGCGGTTCAGGTTCTGGATGTAGGAGCGCACCGAAACGTAGGGGGAACTGAAGCTTGCCACTTCATGGCTGGCCCCCTCAACACGGCTTTGAGGCACGATGCCACAGCCTTTCGAGAAGCACCACTGGCCAAACAGGTTGTTTCCCCGACTGGCGAACCGTGAGGTTCCCCAGGCGGATTCGTTGGCGGCCTGCGCCATCACCAGGGAGGGTGGAATTACGTCGAGGCGATACTCGAGCCGCCGGAACATGTCCGGGCTGCCGGGCTCTTCATCAACCCGCAGACGTTCGGCCTGATTTTTCAGCCAGGTCAGCTCTGATTTGGTGAGACTTTCCTTGCCGGAGAGACTGTGCAGATACTCACGCTCGATGAGTATGCGAGAGTTCGCCAGCACGATACGGGGGTAAAGAAACGAAAAGAAGGCCGCCTTCTTTTCAGTGGTGTCGCGATACGTGGAGAAATCCGGCAGATCAGTCCCGGCCCAGCGGGGCAGGGGTGGCAACTGGGCCAGCGCAACGTCGGCTGTGTCATCCCCGCCCCGGTCAAGGTCGGGGTCCGGTGTGTGCAAGGCCCCCCAGAAGCCAAAAGCCACCATCGGAACGACCAGCAACAACACCCGGATACCAGAAGACATACAACCTCACGTTACAATCGATATGACAGCAATTATAACAGGTTATACGAACACGTTGCGTGTGTGGTTTGGTGCTGGTCAGTCCGGAAGGCGCGTCGCCATTACCAGGCCAAGCACCTCTTCCTGATCGTTGGTGTCTCTCAGTTGCAGGAAGAACTGCCCCTGATCTCTGGTAAAGAAGCCGTTCATCGTCAGGCTGCCTCCGGTAAACGTTGCCGTCCCGTCGGCGTTCGCACTGTAGGTGAGCGAAACACCGGCCGGTGCGACGGTTCGCGGCACGGATACGGTCTCTGCATTCACCTGATGGGTCACGTCCAGGCGTCGACCTTCCAGGCGTGCACTGCCTGAAGATTCAATCACCAGCAGGGCGTTGTCGATATGGGCCAGACGATTGCTGGCCTGGGACATGCCCAGGCTTGCGCCTTGCAGCCGGTAGCGGCCGCTTGTGGGTGGTGAGGCGTTGGCCCGCTCGGCCGCTACCAGCAGGCCATCGCCGATGGCGTTGGTGTCCAGATTGAAACCCAGAAGGCTGCCATCCGGGGTGGAAGCGCCAATGGCAATGTCTGGTATTTCATCCGGGCCTGAAGCGGTGTTTGTGTCGAGGTTCAGTCGCCCATTGCTGACGAGGCGGTTGCCACTGTTGGGGTCCCAGACCCTTGAGGGTCGCTCACTGATGACCCAGCTGGTATCACGGGTGCCGGGGACGAGGGATATCGTGCCGGTATTGTCCCGCTGAAGTGCGACAGTCGTTGTGGTCTGGGTAACGGTCTGGCCGCTGATCTGCCAGTCGCCAATGCCGCTTTCCGCCACCATGGGCTGATTCTCGTTGCCCATACGGGTAGCCAGGTACACCACGTTGTAATTCTTGCCGTCCAGGGACTCCTGGCGGTCAAATTCTTCCGCCCGCAGCACATTCAGTTCGAACACTGAAAGATAGTGATTCTCCAGGGTGCGCTCCCGCTTCAACTCACCCCCTTCTGAACGTAGTTCAATGGCTTTGCCCGCCGTGAAATAGCCACTGAGTACCCGGTCAGGCTGTTCGCTTCCACCTCCCACATAGGCGTCCAGGTGATAGGGGTTGCGGGTCCAGCCGATGATCTCTGAGCTGCCTCGGCCAGTAATGCTCTGGAACAGGGCGCGACCGGCCAGCAGGCGGATGTCATCTTTCAGGGTTGCGGCCCCGGGGGATGAAGAGTGGGTGTTCAGGTCCCAGTCGGCGCGGTCAAAAAATTCGTTATCATTCCGGTGGACCAGAGTCTTACGGTCATAGGGAATATCGCTGGCCAGGGATGTTACCTTGATGTTGAAGGCATCGAAGGAGGTCAGCGTCAGGCCCGGATAGACATAGCCGGTGCCATTCTCATCGGTAACCGTCTCCTCCCGAGCAAGGCGCACGCCCCATTGCCCGGAGCCGGCAAGGCTTGGTTCCCGGAAGGTCTGGCCCAGCTCGATGCCCCAGAACACCGAGTGATAATCCGCGGAGCTGGCTTCAATCTTGCCGGACGAATCCTCGCCCAGCAGCGCCAGCTCCGCCATGGAAGCCACATACCCGGCAAAGTCTCCCCGCTCTTCCAGGAGCGTTAGTGCCCCCTGGGCGCCCAGATTGCCAGGGATGTCAATCTCGAAATCATGGACCTGGTCAGCAAGGGTGGACCATACATACTTGTTCAGGCACAGGGTGCTGCTGGTGTCGTTGACACAGTCCATAACCCGGCTGAACTCGCCGGAGGTGTAATTGCCCAGCGCATTGACCACCAGATATTCCGAGAACGGATTAACCTTTACATCACGGTCAGCATCCGCAGCCAGGGCCCGGAGGCGGGTGTTGCCATAGGTAGCCTCGATGATCACATCAGGGCCCAGTGGCAGGCCGCCCTCGAAGTTGATCACGGTGCGCCCGGTGTCTTCGGTGCGGGAGCGGGTGTCGACAGAGGCAAGGTGGCGGAGCGACTGGTCCGTCCGGTAGACAGTGACGGTGTCCGGCTCAACGATTCGGAGGTTGCGTCGGGTTGCCTCGCCGTTCGGTGCCACGGACTCCGGCACCTCCATGGTTACCCGAACCTCATTGCGCTCCAGGTCAGAGGAATTGCTGGAATCGCCGGTGGTGCCGGAGGTGAAGTCGTCATTGGCGTTCTTGGCCGGCGGGAAGCTATTTTCACTGTCCCTTGCCTCTTCGATGGCATCATCGCCCCCGCCGCAACCGCTGGCGAGCGCGAGTACGGAAGCTGTGGACAGGGCCAGAAGAGCCCGCCTGGTGGTTTGTAAGAAGAGGTTGTCCATGCCCGATAAACCATTGCCGGAATTTGTTACGAAAGTTTACCAAGTTTGCAAAGGGCAAAGAGTGAGGCAGGGCACGAATTCGGGGGGTTAACCCCGCCGATCGGGAAACCGGCGGGGTGGATTTGCCAGGTGGTCAGGCGTCGATCAGAAGAAGATCTTCATGCCGGCCATCACGCCTTCGTCCAGGTTGAGGTCACCGGGTCCTTCAAAATCCGTATTCAGATAGCGGTAACCGGCAAAGAGTTCCGCGTTACGGATAACCCGGTAGCTGCCGCGCAACTCAACGCTGGTCAGGTCGTCGGAGTCACCGAACGACAGGATGCTGGGTGCATAGTGGAGCCCGCCGGTGAATGACAGCCCCGGGACAGTGGGAACATTGACCGTGGCGAATCCGCCAAGGGCAACAGCGCCGCCATCCAGGCGGTCATCATCCCAGCCGATGGCGCGCACACCGATGCCGGCTGTGGTCGGCAGGTTGCCGAGTGCCGTGCGGCCCTGGGCATGGAAATCCACGTTGCCGATATGGCGGCTGCCCTCATGGTAGGTATAGCCGGTACCGACCTGGATATCAGAATTGGTGCCGAAAAAGTTCACCTGGCCCTTTACGGAGTCGTTGGTCAGGCTCAGATCCGCATCGGCCGCGTAAACAGGGGCTGCGGCAAGGGACAGAACGATAAAAGGAATACGGTACGCTTTCATTCTTCTACCTTTTCATTGATTGAATGTAATCGGATCGGCTCTTACCCGCCTGAACAACGGGTTAACTGCCTGAATAGTAACGGGCAGCGACGGGAGGCTCAACTTAAAACGGGGTAAGGGGTGGTTAATCCCGGTGTTCAGTGGTTGGTTGTTTCACCGCCCTGGTCGAGATCATCCGGTGAGGCATTTTCTGCCGGCACGCGGTATTCTTCGTTGGCCCAGGCGCCAAGATCTATCAGCTTACAACGTTCCGAGCAGAAAGGGCGAAAAGGATTGGTCTCATTCCATTCCACGGATTTCTTACAGGTGGGACATTCTACGTTCATGGTGGCCTTGTGAGATATTCAGGTGGATGCGGACGCCTTACAGTATTGTTCCAGAACCGCCCGCAGCATTTCAATATTGACAGGCTTGGCAACAAAGGAATCCATGCCGGCCTCCCGACACCTCTCCTCGTCCTTCTCCATGGCGCTGGCCGTTAAAGCCACCACCGGCACCGGGGTCCGGTTGTGGTCTTTCTCCCATCGGCGCAGGCGCCGTGTCGCTTCGAAGCCGTCTACCCGGGGCATGAGGCAGTCCATGAAAATCAGGTCGAAAGGGTGCCATTGCCACAGGCTGGAAGCCGCCTCGCCATCATTGGCCGTCATCACATCGCAGCCGAGCTTTTCCAGCAGGCGGCGGGTAAGGGTACGGTTAACCGGGTTGTCTTCCACCAGCAGTACCTTCATGCGACCACAGGGCAGCTCCTGGCGGCGGGTATTGTCGCTGACAGCCTGCAGGGAGAACCGCGTCAGAAACCGGCGTTCATCCTTCGCTGCATCTGCGAATAGCTGATGCAGAATGGGCGTCAGGCAGGATTCCCGCAGGGACTTGCTCAGAAACGCATCCGCGCCGGCCTGGCGGAAATGCTCCGCATCACCGCGCTGGGGGTTGGACGACAATATCAGCAGCCGGGTATGGACCCACTCCGGATTGCTGCGAATCTGGCGGCACAGCAGGTCGCTGTCCATATCCGGCACAAATCCATCCAGCGCAATGGCGTCAAAGGGCTCGTGGTTGTCGGAGGCCAGGCGCAGCGACGTCAGTGCCTCGCCGGCGGACTTGACCGCTTCAATATCCAGCTCGTGTCGCGACAGCATCTCCAGGGTAATCTTGCGGGACAGCTCATAGGAGTCCACTACCAGAATACGCTTGCCCCGGATCATACTGGTATCCGGCCGGCTGCGGGTGGCACTTTCGGCGGCCACGGGTAATGTCAGTTCCATCCAGAAGGTAGAGCCGTCCCCGGGCTTGCTCTCCAGGTCCAGCGAGCCGCTCATCAGGTGAACCAGCTGGCGGCAAATGGTCAGCCCCAGGCCCGCGCCTGGAAGCTGGCGCTGGAACCGTTGGCCAAGCTGGACATAAGGCTCATACACCAGCGGGATGTCTTCAGGGTTGATGCCAACCCCGGTATCCTCAACGGCTATCCGCAGCCGCACGTTATCGTCCCGGCGGCCCAGCACTTCAATGCTGATCAGTACATGGCCCGAATCGGTAAATTTGATCGCATTGGACGTCAGGTTCAGCAGAATCTGGCGCAGCCGCACCGGGTCACCTCTCAGCGCCCAGGGCAGGTTTTCATCAATGCGCAGCTCCAGGGCCAGGCCTTTTTCCCGGGCCCGCGGGCCCAGCATGTGCACCAGATCGTTCAGCGTGTCCCGCAGGTCAAAGGGAATATCCTCCAGCACCAGCTTGCCCGCTTCCATACTGGAGATGTCCAACAGGTCATTGATGATGGACGACAGGCTCTCGGAGGCATTCAGCAGGGTATGCACATACTCCCGCTGATCCTGATCCAGTGGTGTGTCTGACAGCAGATTGGCATAGCCGAGAACGGATTGCAGTGGAATCCGCAATTCATGGCTGACATTCGCCAGGAACTGATTCTTGGCGTGATTGGCCCGAACCGCTTCATCGCGCTCGTCCTGGGACTGAATCGACGTCTGGCGAAGCGAGCGGGTATCTTCCAGTAACTGCAGGCGCATGGTGTTCAGTGCCTGCTCCAGTTCGCTGAGCTCATCCCCACGCCTGGGTGGTTTGCGGCGAAGGTGCAGAGGTTCAATCAACGCATCCAGATTCAGCCGGGCGGCATAATCGGCAATGGTTTCCAGGTGCCGTGACAGAGTCAGCCGCACAATAATCAACAATCCCAGGGTGCCCAGCATCACAATCATCGACTGGAACAACAGCGTCAGCAATGCACGGTCCATCAGTTCGTTATAGACCGTCTCCACCGACGAGGTCACCGTCAGTGTGCCCATGGCTTCGGGGTTATCGAAAGTCGCGCGATTAAAAGCCAGCGGGAACGACTGGGTGATTACCCGGCCCTCGGGGTAGGTGCCGGTATTGAACTCCTCGCCTGCGGCGGTAATGACCCGGGCGTGCTGGATAACAGGAATGGCACGCATATCATCCAGACTGTTGGCCACCTCGCTGTAGTTCATCAGCCACAGATTGTTGCTCATGGCGCCCGAAACCAGCTCGGCAGCGCGCTCCTGAGTGCTGCGAAGCTCCTCTTTACGGCGCTCGAACTCGCCAATCATCTGCACGCCCGTTGCTGCCAGTGACAGGATAAGGCTGAACAACAGAACATAAACCAGTAGCCTGGCAGCCAGTGGCCGTACACCTATTCGTCTGAATAACCGGAGCGGAGGCAAGGCACGCATTCCCTGTGTCGAAAAAACAACCGATTTGCAGTTTAACAGACAGTCAGCACTTCGACACGTTCCTGTAACTCATCATGAACAAAACGGAAACGCACATTCAGATCATACAGATGCGCCCCGTAAATCCTTTCTTCATCCCGCCCCCGCCGAAACGAAGGCCGCGGGTCGTAACTCACCACATCCTCGATCAGCCCCCGCAGATCGGGGTACTGCGTTGCCGGCAAACCCGCGAGCTGCTCCTGCGCCTCTTCCAGAAACACCACCGGCAGCCGCTCCGTAGGCGCCGAATCCGCCCAGCCAAGGGTCGCCTCCGGCACCGAGTCCGCAAACGGCAGGTAGGGTTTGATGTCCAGAATCGGCGTGCCGTCAATCAGATCATGATCACCAATCCGCAGCACCAACCGCCCGCCGTCATCCCGGCCAAGCCCTTCATTCCGCACCACCGAAAGCCCCAGACTGTTAGGCCGAAACGGCGACCGACTGGCAAAAACCCCGATCTTTTTATTCCCCCCCAGCCGCGGAGGCCGAACCACCGGCCGCCACTCCGCCCGCACCGCCTCGTGGAACTGAAACGTCAGCCACAGATGACTCGCCGTCTCCAGCCCCCGAAACGCATCCTCCCGGTCAAAAGGCGGTTGAATCACCAGATCGGCATGGGCAAACCGGGTCAGCCCCGGCTGGCGGGGAACCCCGAATTTGTCACGGAAACAGGAACGGGTAATGGCAACAGGTGTGAGAGTTAACGCATCAGCGGCGGGACGGGAAGGGTGGCGGCTCATTACTAATAGGGCCTCTCAATACTGCCAGAAAAATACAACTCAATCCGCAAAACCAACGAAGCTCGATCCTTGAAACTCTCATCTCGCGGAAACTCCAGCGCCGGAATAATTTCCCCGAACAACCAGTCACTGTGCAACCGATACCGATAGGTCACATCCGTAAACACCGACGTCGTCCGCCACCCCGGCTGACTCTCACCCAGAACACCCACCCGCGGATTCAGAGTAGACCGGTTGTTCAGACGCTTGTAAAAATTCGCCGTCTGGGAAAGCTCGAACTTGCGCTCATCGTGAACCCACTCCAGCTCCGAAGACAACAAGGTATTCCAGCCATTGCCCAGATCCCGTCCCGCCCCAAACCACGAGCGCGCGCCCCAGCCGTCATGGTGGAAGTAATACACCCGCTGCTCTACCGCCAGCTTCCAGTCCTCGTTCGGCCGCCAACTCTTCTCTGCTTTTGCCCGCCAGAACGCATCCGGCGGCAGCCGCAGGCGCACGCCCACATCATTACTCAGATTGATTGCATCCCCGACACTGGTCAGATAACGAAACGCACCGGTCGCCTGGGTTTCACTGCGCTCATCCTCCGTCAGTTGCCGGCTACGCCGCCTTTCCGAGAGCGGAATCAGTTCGTCACTTTCACTTTCGATCACCAGTCGCAGTTTTTCCTCAGTGGTCGGAATGTCCAGCCGGAACCGCGCTTCTGGATCGAATTGCGCCGGGTCGCCATACTCCGACTCTGTGGCAAACCCCACCCGCAGATAGCTTTCATTGTCTGGCAAGGCCTGGCTGCTGCCGGAAAGGGTTCGGTCCGCCCATTCACCCAACGCCTGAACGCGGTCACTATGGCCACGCTCCTGGGTCAGAACCCAGTTGCTGAACCGCAGCCAATAGGAGTCCCTGGGCTCGGCCCAGTATTCGTCCGGGGAGAAGGTAAAAAACGAAGGCGGCAGGTTTTCAGGGGTCAACACATCCTGCGCTGCAGGGTCGGGGGTGGTGAACAGACGGTCCTGCGCCGTGGACGTGCCGGGGCCCGCTGCAAGCAGAACAGACCATAGACCAACAACGGTGCGAAACGGAGGGGCGCTAGCGACCAAAGGCCACCATGAACTGATTGTGTAATTCTTCAACGCGCTGCTCAACCTCCGGAACGGGCCGATTATTGTCCACAATCTCGTCAGCCTTCTGCCGCCGCCGCTCGCGTGGAATCTGTGCATCGATAATTCGCTGAACCTGATCCCTGGCATTTTCATCCCTGGCCATCGCCCTTTCAATCTGAACTTCCACTGGAACATCCACCACGACCACCTTGTCGACAAGCTGGTGCTGGTCAGTTTCCAGCAACAACGGCGACACCAGTAAGACATAGGGGAGGGGGTAGCCCTTCGGATGCAACTGCCTGATCAGTTCCTCGCGAATGACAGGGTGCAACAGCCCCTCCAGCCAGGTCCGCTCCTCGGGCGCATCAAACACCACCTGTCGCAATGCCGCGCGGTTGAGGCCACCGTCCGGAAGCAGGATATCATGCCCGAAGTGCTCAGCAATCTGCTCAAGGGCAGGGGTGCCGGGTTCAACGACCTCCCGGGCAACGTCGTCAGCGTCCACCCAGTGTACGCCCAGGGCGCCGAACATCCGGGCAACCGTTGATTTGCCGGAGCCAATACCGCCAGTTAGTCCAACAACCGCCATCAGACCCCCAAATACCCATACCAGGCCGCCAAAATCTCCGCCCCGAACCAAAGGCAAAGCAACCCGGCCGCCGCCAGATAAGGCCCGAACGGAATTGGCACCTCACGCCCATGCTTGCGGAACACCATCAAACTGATCCCCACAACGGCGCCAACCAGCGACGACAACAAAATCACCGCCGGCAACAACTGCCACCCGAGCCAGGCCCCAAGCGCAGCCAGCAACTTGAAATCACCATGCCCCATGCCTTCCTTACCGGTTACCAACTTGAACAGCCAGTAAACTGACCAGAGCGACAGATAGCCAGCGACAGCGCCCCAAAAGGCGCTGGTGAAATCAGTGAGCACACCGAAATAATTCAGCACCAGCCCCAGCCACATCAGCGGCAACGTTATGTTATCCGGCAGTAGCTGGGTATCAAAATCAATGACCGTGAGCGCGATCAGCGCCCATACCAGAAGCAACGCCCAGAGCGCCGCCTCAGTCGGCCCCATGACAAAAATCGTCACCACGGAAAATAGTGCCGTTACGGCCTCGATTATCGGATAGCGCGGTGAAATGCCAGTCTTGCAGGATGCACACTTTCCTCCCAGGACCAGGTAGCTGATTACCGGAATGTTTTCCCAGGCACGGATCCTGTGGCCGCAGGAAGGGCAGGTGGATGCTGGCTTTGCAAGCGTGATTGGCTCTTCGTCTTTTCTCTGACCGTCAGGAAGCTCCAGAAACTCCTCGCACTGGCAGCGCCAGTCCTGTTGCATCATTTTGGGCAGGCGCAGGATGACGACGTTCAGGAAGCTGCCGATGCAGAGGGAGAAGAGGGTGACAGTGATGTACAGGAGCCAGGGAGTGGAAAGAAAAGTATCGAGGTTAACCATCAAAAATCTCGGTATTGGGCATTAACCCCCCTCTCCCCTTGCGGGAGAGGGGCCGGGGGAGAGGGGTGAGGCGTTTTCAGCCAACAACCTGACCCATCTGGAAGATCGGCAGGTACATGGCGATGATCAAACCACCCACAAGCACACCCAGCACTGCCATAATCATTGGCTCCATCAGCGCAGTCAGGTTATCAACCATATCATCAACTACTGCCTCATAATGCTCGGCCACTTTTGCCAACATCTCGTCCAGATTACCGGACTCTTCCCCAATGGCCGTCAGTTGCACTGCCATAACCGGAAAGACATCCTGCTGGCGCATGGAAGCCTGCAGTTGCGTACCGCTGGAAACATCGTTCTTGATACGCTGAATTGCATCCCGGTAGACGGCGTTGCCGGTAGCGCCCGCTACGGAGTCGAGTGCATCGACAAGAGGTACCCCCGCTGCAAAGGTTGTGGACAGTACGCGGCCGAATTTCGCAACGGCTGATTTATCCAGGATTTCACCGACGACAGGGAGTTTCAAAACGACTCTATCTATATAGTCTGAGAATTTCTGCGACCTGCGAACAGCTTCTTTGAAAAGAAAGATCGTGCCTGCAATAGAGAGCAGCACAACAAACCACCACGCTTGCATCCATTCAGACAGTCTAACTACCATTTGAGTGAAAACGGGTAGTTCAGCACCGAAGCCCTGAAAGAGGCTTTCGAACTGTGGCACGACCTTTACCAATAGAATTGCAGTTACAATGAGTGCAACAACGATAACTGCAATGGGGTAAGTCATTGCTTTTTTTACCTTTTTCTTGAGAAGTTCTGTTTTCTCAAGATATGTGGCAATTCGATCCAGCATTTGCTCCAGAGCGCCCGCTTTTTCGCCGGAGTCCACGAGATTGCAATAGAGGTCATCGAAGTGCTTCGGGTGTTTTCGTAACGCGCCAGCAAAACTGGTACCCGAGGAAATATCATTCCGAATATCAGTGACCAGTTGCTGAAGTCCCTTGTTATCAAGGCCATCAGCGACGATATCGAAGCTCTGAACCAGCGGCACACCAGCCTTCATCATGGTGGCGAGTTGGCGAGTAAGCATGGCAATATCAAAAGGCGTAACTTTTTTACTACCGCCAAACAGTGGTTTCGGTTTCTTCTTCACCGTCTCTGGAATAATGCCCTGTTTCCGTAGTTGGGCCTTGACCAAAGCCAGGTTGGTACCAGATACCTCACCCTTTGATTTGTTGCCCCTGCGGTCTTTACCTTCCCAGATGAACGCCTGAAGTTTCTCTGCTTTTTCTGCCATAGCTAATCCTTCGTCACACGGTTGGCTTCCTCAAGACTGGTCACACCCTCAATCACCTTTTTGAGGGCAGACTGCCGCAAGTTCGGGAAGCCTTCGGCCTGTGCCTGCTTTGCAATTTTAATGGAGCTGGCTTCTTCCATAATCATGTTCGCCAGCTCGTCGGTAATCTTGACCACTTCGTAAATCCCGACGCGGCCTTTATATCCACCATTGCATTTATCACAGCCCTTGGGACGGTACAACGTGAACCCTGTATCAATTTGTTCCTGTGTGAACCCCTCGGCTAAAAGCACGTCCTTGGGGATATCGGCTGCCTGCTTGCAGGCATTACACAGCCGGCGGCCCAGCCGCTGGGCAATAATCAGGCTTACGGATGTTGCAATGTTGAACGCGGGCACTCCCATATTCATCATGCGGGTGAGTGTTTCCGCAGCGCTGTTTGTGTGCAGGGTAGAAAGCACCAGATGGCCAGTTTGCGCGGCCTTGATGGCAATGTTGGCTGTTTCCAGATCCCGGATCTCGCCCACCATGATGATGTCCGGGTCCTGGCGCAGGAAAGCCCGTAGTGCCTCCGCAAAACCGAGGCCTACCCTGGTATTCACGTTCACCTGGTTGACGCCCTCCAGGTTGATTTCCGCCGGGTCTTCCGCTGTGGATATATTACGCTCTGGCGTATTCAGAATGTTAAGACCAGTGTAGAGGGAAACGGTTTTGCCGGAACCGGTCGGGCCGGTAACCAATATCATCCCCTGTGGTTGCTCGAGAGCATCCATAAACAGTTGCTTTTGTTCCTCCTCATAACCGAGAACGTCAATGCCCAGCTTGGCTTGGCTCGGGTCCAGGATTCGTAACACGATTTTCTCGCCCCAGAGCGTGGGCAGGGTGTTTACCCGAAAATCAATGGCCTTGGTCTTGGACAGTTTCATCTTGATGCGGCCATCCTGGGGTACCCGGCGCTCGGAGATATCGAGTTGGGCCATAATCTTTATGCGGGCCGAGATTTTTGGTGCCAGTTTAATGGAGGGGCGTGACATTTCCTTGAGTATGCCGTCTGTCCGGTAGCGTACCCGGTAGGTTTTCTCGTAGGGTTCAAAGTGCACATCCGACGCCCCACCGCGAATGGCATCCAGGAGCATTTTGTTCACATACTTTACTATTGGGGCGTCATCAACATCAGTGGCGGCTGCAACGGCTTCGTCTTCCTGTTCACCGCTTTCGGTTTCCACACCCTCCAGGTCAGCATCATCAAGATCACCCATTGACGTATCCTGGGATTCAAGATACTTGTCAATGGCTTCCCTAAGCTTCGCGTCATCCACCAGTATCGCATCGGTGCTCAGGCCCGTATTGAATTTGATCTCGTCCAGCGCCTGAATGTTGGTTGGGTCTGAGACGGCAATAAAAAGACGGTTTCCCCGCTTATAAAGAGGCAGGGCATTGTGTTTTCGAATCAGTTTCTCGTCCACCACCTTTTCAGGCAGCATCTCTGGCGAGAACGCGCTGAGATCGAGAACGGAAACGCCGAATTCCATTGCGGCGGAAAAGGCGAGCCCACTGCTATCTGCTAGGTTGTTCTGTACGAGGTATGTAATGAGAGGGATGCGATTCTGGGATGCTTGAAGAAATGCATCTTTCGCGGTGGATTCATCAATAAGCCCGTCATCGACGAAACGTCTCGCCAGGCCTGTAAGCGTTACATTGCTTTTATTGGTAGACATAAATTGTGTAAAAAACGCAGCCTAAGTTACTGAAACGGATGTTGGTCTAATGGGGTGAGTTTAGATGGCTGGCAACGGTTTGGAAAGGCGTGATCTCAAGAAGTGATGCTTGGGTCAGGAAAACCCAAGAGTAATGCTGCTTCATCTGACAATTATTGTCACCCAGTGACGTACGAGGGCATTCAGTGTGTTGCTTTTACGTGTGTGACGCGTTTCACATTGTTTTATAAAGTACTGATAATAATATATTTGCAAGAGCTTATTTCTAGTTGGCACGAGCAGTGCTTACCGAAGCTCAGGCTCTAGATACCAGTCGCAAGGTTTGAAATCATCGGACTCAGGCTGTATCGAGTGGATCAACGACAAACACAGAGGTTGACTAATGAAGAATATACAAATTAACCACGCCCAGAAGGGTTTTACCCTAATCGAATTAATGATCGTTATCGCGATCATCGGCATTTTGGCGGCTATCGCTATTCCGCAGTATCAGGATTATATTGCGCGGTCCCAAGTAAACCGCGTGATGGGTGAAACTGGCTCTTTGAAAACAGCAGTAGAAGATTGTATTTTAAATGGAAGATTGGATATAGGGAATGCGGCGGGCGAGTGTGATCCCGGCGCGACTGCTTCGAATCTTATGGCTGATGGCGGTAATTCTGGCCCCGATCTTGCTCCTGCGGATCTGGTGGGTGCCGGCGTGCCGACCGTAACTGATCCCTTGACAGATGTATCGACCATTCAAGCGACGTTTGGCAACAACGCGGCCGCGGTGCTTCAGCCAGCGGCCGGTGCGGCCGGTTTAACATGGACTCGGTCAGCCAACGGAAGTTGGGCCTGTTCAACTACAGTGCCGCCTGAGTATGTTCCTAATGGATGCGAAGCTGCAGCAGGCCCGTAATAGCTTCGACTCAGATAGTTACAGCTTAGGTATTGGGAGGGGGTCATCGTCAGACATTGGTTAACATGATTTGATGACGTTCTCGAAGGAGCCCGGTGGTTTCGACCTCCGGGCTTTTGTTGTTTCTGACCCTTGATATGCAAATTCAGATGTTATGGTAAATCCGCACCATCATCCCGACCAATCTCCGGAAGTCACCAGCTTCCAGACTAATGGAATCCACGGCGGGAATGCTGAGAAGCAGGTTTGAAAAAGAAGGGGTGTCCAGCGGGAGCCAGGGCCGCCCAGAAACACAATGGGTTTCGCGTTTCCGTGAAGATCCAGTTGTCAGGCTCTTTGCGTCCGGAAGCCTATGCCGTCATTTGAGGACGATGATCAAACCTCCACCTCATCAAACAACTCCGCCACCTCAACATCCCACCCAAACCGGTCTCTCACCCTTTTGCGCATAACATCACTAGCCACAACCTCACCATGCGTAATATACACCTTCTCCGGCTTCAACGTTCCAGCCTCAAGCCACTGCAGAATCTCCTCATAATCCCCATGAGCAGACATAGAATCCAGGTTGTATACTTCAGCCTTCACTGGCCAATACTCCCCATGAATCTTCACCGACTCAGCCCCCTTCACCAGCGCATCCCCACGGGTACCGGGCGCCTGGAAGCCAGCAAACACAATACTGTTCCGCGGATTGGGCAGCAATGTCTTCAAATGATGTAACACCCGGCCACCACTGGCCATGCCGCTGGCGGAGATAATGATGCACGGGTAGCGCACACTGTTAAGTTCAATAGACTCATCCACCGTTCGCACAAACTCGGTGTGCTCATCGATCATCTCGCACTGGGCTGCATTGAGCTTGTGCTCCTTATGGTGGCGAGAAAAGATTTCAGTGGCCTTTATCGCCATGGGGCTGTTCAGGTACACCGGCATTTTCGGTACCCGGCTTTCCCCCATGATTTTGTGGATCAGGTACAACAACATTTGCGCGCGGCCCACCGCAAAGGAGGGCAGCAACACAATGCCGCCACGCCCTGCGGTTCTGGTAATAATGTCTGCCAGGTCTGCTTCCGGGTCTGTTTCAGCGTGCAACCGGTCACCGTATGTAGATTCGCACACCAGCACATCGGCTTTATCGATGGGTTCCGGGGGGCGCATAATAACGTCGTTCTGCCGGCCCACATCACCGCTGAAGACCACCGTGCGGTCACTGCTTCGGTGGTGTACATGCACGCAGGACGACCCCAGGATATGTCCGGCGGGAGTAAAGGTGACTTCCATGCCTTTAACCGGCTCGAAGCGTTCATGGTAATGCAGTGATTCGAAGTGCTTCAGGGCCTCGTGGGCATCTTTGACCGTAAACAGGGGTTCTGGCTTGTCGTGCTTTGAGAACCCTTTGCGGAAGGCGTACTTGGCATCCTCTTCCTGCAAATAGCCGGCATCGGGTAGCAGTACCTTGCACAGCTCATGGGTGGCTTTGGTGCAGTAGATTTTCCCATTGAAACCATTCTTCACGAGGGCGGGCAGGTAGCCAGTGTGATCAATATGGGCGTGGGTCAGAACCACTGCATTGATAGACGACGGCTCCACCGGAAATCTCGCCCAGTTACGCTTGCGCAGATTTTTCACGCCCTGGTACATGCCGCAGTCCACCAGCAGCCGGTGCTTGTCATCTGAGAGCAGATAGCGTGAACCGGTGACCGTGCCTGCACCGCCAAGGAATCGCAGCTTCATGAAATTATCCTTGCAATAGTTTTGATGTGTTGCGTCACTATCGCCCATAATAGCGCAAAAGTTTTTGATCTGACGCAGGAAGCAAACTCCAATGCATTACAGCTCCATACTCCCCGACGTTCTCAAAATCGCCGATGCCGCCAGTGAAAAAGTCCTCAGTATCTACATGACGGACTTCAAGGTGGACTTCAAGGCAGACGAGTCGCCCATCACCGCTGCCGACATCGCTAGCCACCAGGTAATTGCAGCGGGCCTGCGTAACCTCAGCCATGATATTCCAATACTTTCGGAAGAGGGTGCGGAAATCCCCTGGAGCGAGCGCAAGCAATGGCACCGGTTCTGGTTGATCGACCCCATTGATGGCACCAAGGATTTCACGCAGCGCACCGGCGAGTTTACCGTCAACATTGCTCTGATCGAGAATGGCGAGCCCATCCTCGGTGTGGTGACGGCGCCGGCACTCAAAGAAGCCTATTGGGGCCTGAAAGGTGAGGGTGCCTATAAGCGCGACCGCACGGGTCGGGTTCGGCGGATCAGTGTTGCGGTACCCGGTGAAACCAAACGCGTTGTCGCCAGCAAGAACCACCTGAATGAAGACACCAGAGCCTTCATTGATAAGCTCGGTAGCCACGAATTGGTGCAGGCGGGCAGTTCCCTTAAATTCTGCAAGATCGCAGAAGGCCATGCGGATATCTATCCCCGGTTGGGCCCCACTTGCGAGTGGGATACCGGTGCGGCTCATGCCATTTTGTTGGCGGCAGGCGGGAAGGTAGACACCCTTGAGGGCGAGCCACTCGAGTACGGTAAGGAAGACGTGCTAAACCCGTTTTTTGTGGCGGCAGGCGATTGGTATAAATGAAGTGAAGTAACCGGAATGTGATCCGGGCGGTGTTCTCGCCGCCCGGCCGGGGTTTGGGGTTACATTCTCGGGGCCGATCGTTATAATCACCGAGGCTCAGGATGAGCCGTTTGTTGATTGACACAAATTCCAGACTTCTTCAGGGATCGAAGACATGCCCCAGGCAACCGGACTGCAGTTCACGGCCACCCTTGGCCAACTCCCCAAAGACCTGTTCGTGGTCGCCCGTTTCGAACTGACCGAACACCTCTCCAGGCTGTGTCACTGCAAGCTGGAACTGGCCAGTACCTCCCCGGACATT
>NZ_JBDWCL010000007.1:0-12678 GCF_039977835.1 Marinobacter sp.
TTATCCAAACTCATAATGAGAAGCTGGCGAAGCCATTCCGCTGGCACAAGAGCGCAGAATCGATTATGACTTCAGTGGCGCGAGCAAAGCTGAGTGTCATTGATAATAAATAAATGGATTACCCAGACGGGACACTAGCCATTTGCTTTCGACTAATCGTTGGCGAATTTTTTTATCGATACCGGATTGCGCGGTGATAAAGCCAGTCGGCACTACTACGGCAGCTTTGCCACCGGGTTTGAGTGAGTGAATGATGTGTTGCAAGAACAACTGGTAGATTTCCATCTTGTCCTTGGCTTTGGCCTTGATCCTGGGAATGCCCGCAAAGAAGCGCTCTTTATTTTCTTTGCTGTCCAGCTCATCGCGGAAGTCGCTGAAATCCATTTTGAACGGCGGATTGGAGACGATGTAGTCAAAACGCTTCAGGTCTTTGCCGTCCCGGTGATAGGGGTGCAGCACGGTGTTGCCCTGAATCACATTGGGGATGGAGTGCACCAGATTGTTCAGGATCAGGTTAAGGCGCAGCAAGTTTGAGGACTTTTGCGAGATGTCCTGGGTGTAGATGCTACAACGGTTCTCACCAATGGCATGGGCTACGTTCATTAGCAGGGTGCCTGAACCTGCGGAAGGGTCGTAGCAACTAACGTTCTTGACTTTTCCCTGTTGCTCCGTGGGCACCAAAATAGCCGCCATAATGCGGGCCACGGCATGGGGCGTGTAGTACTCGGCGTATTTGCCGCCAGAGTTGCTGTTGTAGTCCTTGATCAGGTATTCAAAGATGGTGGCGTAGAAGTCGAATTTCTGCGTGAAAATACGCTCGAAGCTAAACTCCACCAACTTGTTGATAATGGCGCGGCAGAAGGCATCGCGTTTGGATTCGTCGGCAATGTACTCACTCACGCGGTCAAACAACACCACTTTGGCGCCGCCGTCGGTTTTTACTGCGAACACGTCATTATTGGTCAGGGCAATATCGCGCAATGTGTCATCAAACAGCTTGGCGAAGTCTGGCGCGTTTTGCTGGCTAAACAGGTAGCTGATAAAGTGGTGCGGCTTTAAGCGTGCGGTATCGCCGCCCATTTGCAACTGGAGCATTTCCAGCTCGTCTTCGCTCATGGCGACCAGGGCTTCTTCCCACGTTTCGGAGTTGGCGACCTTCTCGTCGATCTTCTTCGCCTCGTAGGCGAATTTGTCGTTCAGGAACTTGTATAGAAAGGTTTGGGTGATGATTTTGAATTCATTACCGTCGTTACCCAAGCCATAGTGGGCGCATATGTTCTTCAGACTATCGATCAGCGCCTTTGTTTTGTCTCTAAATTCAAGTTCTACCACGTACGTGCTCCGGTACTAAATTCATTCAGGTATTCGGCGACAACCAGGTGATTGATATAGCGTGAGGCGTCGGCGTTGAGTTGTATGTTTTGCTCGCCTTTGAAGCGCCTGATCACTAAAGGCATCATCTGGCGTTCAAAGTAGCTTTCGTTGTCCAGCATCTGGCTGTTATTAAGTACCTGCTCATCGGCGTCTTGCTTTACCCCGGTGAGGGCTTCGAAGACCTTGCGCTCTGATTCGCTGATGCCACTACGCTCTTGCAGGCGCTTGTGAATGCGGGTGTATTTGGCATCGCCATGGTATTTCTGGCGAAGCTGGTTGTTCTCGCGATTAAGCTCCTTAACGCGCTCGTGGATCTTGTTGAGGGCATCGATGTTGGCCACCATTTCGTCCTGGGTGACTTCGCTGAGATTCTTTTTCTTGAAGAGCCTTTCCAGCTCTTCCTTAAGGCTGACGAACTTGGGGTCTTGTTGGTCAAAATTACTGGCCAGTGCTTCGCGGGTTTGGCGTAGAGTGTTTTTCAGCTTGTCCGCCAGCACCAGTTCTTCTTCACCCACCTTGATGAAATTAAAGATGACATCCTCAAGGGCCACATTCAGTAAATTGTCAGTATCGGTGCCTTGCTCGATGCTCTCCTTGAGGTTGAGCATATCCAGGTGGTTACAGGTTTCCCGATAGAGGATGTTCAGTTTGGCGAAGTCCAGCTCATCCAGGATGCTGTACTCACCTTTCAGGCGGATGAGGTTGTAGAGGCTTTTCGCATCGCCCAGTGCTTTCTTCAAGGCCAGGATGGTTTCCCTGTCCTGAATCTGGCTTATCTGGTCGGTGAAGACCTCGGCATTTTCGATATCGAAGCGGAACAGCACATCCTTGATATGCTCGATTTCCTGCTTTATTTCCTCTTGGGATTTGAACAGGTTAGAGTAGTGCTCCATTTCATCGCCGAGTTCTAATTGCAGCTCGTCAAAATAGGCTTTGTTGGTCGCATCAAACTCCTTGCGGATGTCGGCAAAGTCCACCACATAGCCGTAACGGAAATCCCTATAGGTGCGGTTTACCCGTGTTAAGGCTTGTAGCAGATTGTGTTTGCGGATGACTCGGCCCAGATAAATTTTCTTTAGCCTTGGGGCATCAAACCCGGTGAGCAGCATGTTGAATACGAACAAGAAGTCGATTTTTCCGGCTTTGAAGTCTTCCACCCAATCCTTACGCTCTTCCTTGGTGCCTATGTCATGCAGGATCAGCGCTGAGGTTCTGGCCTTGTTGTTACCTTTCTTTGCAACCGTATAGTCAGGCTTGTTTTCAGCCACCTTGGGTAGTTCATAAACACAGTCATTAGCTTCTTTGAGGACTATTGGTTCTGCGTATTTTTCTTCAAAGAGTTTGTACATGGCTTTGGCCTGATCTGCGCTATCGCAGATCACCATGCCGCCTATGGTGGCATCATTCAGTGCACCCCGGCTTTTTTCAAAGTTGGTGATGATGTAATCGAGCATGGGTTCGACAAAGCTCGGGTGGGCGTAGATAAGCTTGCGATCCACGTCACCCATTTTGACTTGCACTTCATCCAGCGCTTGTTGCAGCGCCATCTTATAGTTGGTGGCGATCTCTTCCCGGATCAGGCGTAGTGTGTAGCCATCGGCAATGGATGCGTTGTAATAGTATTTGTGAATATATTCACCGAACAAAACACGAGAATTGTAATCGTCGCCTAACAGCGGCGTACCCGTGAGGCCAATTTTAATGGCATTGGTGTCTGACTGACTTAGGTTCGCCAGGAAGCTGCCCCTGGGGTTGTAGCTGCGGTGGACTTCATCCAGGAAGTACACGCGCTGGATGGCAACATCGTAGTCCTTGGTTGAGATGACATCCGGGTCGTCCTTAAATTTCTGAATATTCACTACCGTGATTTCAGGCTTGCCGGAATGGTTGTGGATAACCTGGGTTGCCTTGATGTCGCGGGTAAAGGCTTCACGGGAGTTAACGGTGTGCACTGTCAGGCCGCGAGCGGTGAATTCTCGCTGCGCTTGTTGCAACAAGTCCAGCCGATCGACAATGAAGTAGAACTTGGGAATGATCTGTTGCTTATGAAAGTAGTCCGTCAGAAAATGCACGTTGTAGAAAGTCAGCGCTGTTTTGCCGCTGCCCTGAGTATGCCAGATGATCCCCTTCCTAACGCCATCATTGAGTTTCCTTTCGATAGCCTTGGTGGCGAATAACTGCGGGTAGCGCATGATGTGCTTTTGCAACCCGTCCGTCTCTGACACATAGGCGAGCGCATAACGCAGAATAAACGCTAGCCGATCTCTGTTGACCAGAGAGGTGCAGATACGGTTGGTTGGCCGGTTGGGGTCTTTATTGACGATGAATTCGGGATTACTGCGAATGACTTCCAGGTTGTTATCCCTCAACACCTTGAGCTCGTCATCATCCGATAGGGGCTTGAGCAGGGCCGTAAGGTTCAGAACCTCTTCCTCACGGAAGTAATTGAAGACCGGCTTATGATAGGAGCTGCTGGCATAGAACGCGCCCTGAACAGGTTCCGGGTCGCCGTCGTCATACTCCATATTGTTAGAGAAAATCATAAACTGCGTGATGTTGGCAAAGCGTTTGAACTTGGGGTTCTGGAAGCGCTTGTTGATGCGATCCCGCTCCGCCAATATGCCTTCACGGTTGTTCGGTTTCTTCACTTCAATAAAGACCAGCGGCATGCCGTTGATCAGCAGGGTGACGTCTGGCCGAAACTCTTCATCGCCATTCTGACAGGTCAGTTCGGTAACGACGTGGAAGCTGTTGTTGTCGAAGTTTTCGAAGTCGATCAGCTTGGTGTTGGAGCGATCGCTTAGCCGTTCAAAGAAGGCGCGCCCCAAGTCTTCGTTGTCGAGCAGCAGTTTGACGTCTTCCTGGAGCCGAGAAACATCGTCCGCCTCGATGCCGGGATTGATTCGGGTGATTGCTGATGAGAACAGCTCAGGGAATATGTTGGTGTCCAGGTCCCAACTCCGGCCCTTGAGCGAGAGATACTGATAGCCCAACCTCATCAGGTGAAGGATGGTCGGGATTTTTACTCGGGTGTCTTCGTTAAACTTCATCACATACCCTGTTTATGGCTGTGCCAGCTCTAGCTGATTTTCCGCCTGACATTCGAACAGCAGACACAGCTTTTAATGGCTCCGGTAGCTGACGCAAGATAAGGCGATCGTTCCATAGCATCCCGGGTACTGTCCTAATTACTTAGTTAGCTTGCCTTCGAAGTATCGCTTTCGACCACCGTTGCGCAAAAATACACTATCCGATCAGTCTGCGGTTATGTTCTACCTGCCCTCAAACGGCTCGACTGGCGGATGCAATTGCCTCAGCCTACTTACTCCTCAATGAAATAATCCGTGTCGACCTGCTTAACTTCGTAGACCTCTTTCACGCTTACACCCAGGTTGTTTTCGATCATCAACTGGGCCAGTTCACGCCCGTCAATCAAGACTACTTTCATATCCAGTCCGGCGGCTGCCACGCGAGCACCAGCAGAAAAATCGGACGTTGTCAGAAAAACACCCTTTACGCGCCCGTTGCCGTGTCAAAGCCCCAATGAACTTGTCGATCTCAGGCCGGTGAACGGTGTTTGTCCAGCGTTTGGCCTGCAAATAAATGGTATCTAGCCCTAGCTTGTCTTCTTTGATGATCCCGTCGATACCATCATCGTTGGTAGTTTGGGTCGCTTGTCCGGCCTCTCGTCTGGATCCGCCGTAACCCATCGCGATCATCAGATCGACCACTAATTTCTCGAAAAACGGGGGGGATGCCTTGCGAATACCGTCCAGCACCTCGTCAGCGAGACTTTCCATCAAGGACTGATGCGCCGAAGCCAGTTGTTCGTCTGGTGTAGCTTCCTCAATGGTTTCGTTTTCCGCTTCTGACTCGCTGGTTACAGCCTTGGGTTTATGAGTATGAAAGTCCTGAAACTCCGGGAATTGCTTCAACCAGGCAACGTTAATGCGGTCAGGCCCATTCTGGATTGCATCCTGCCCTCGGTCAGTGATCTGCACCATGCCTCTTTGTGGGATCTTAAGTAGTCTGGCTTTATTGAGGTAGGTTCTCGCCCAACCGGTCCGGTTATTTATAACCGTCTGATTACCTGATGGCAGGCGCTCTTTTCGATCTTGCTCAGACAGGTCAAAAAAATCCTTCACAGCCTCGCGCACGTCAGCCAAGGGTCTGGGTTCTCCGTCACTTACGGCTAAAAGGACCGGACGCATGACCGATTGGAAATCAGGTATTACCATTGCCTGTACTACTCCCTGCCAGAGCTTTGCTTACCGCTCGTCTACGAACTCGAACAAATCACCTACGTCACAGCCGAGGTATCGACAAAGAGCTTCGATAGTTTCCAGCTCTACGCGACTCGCGGTCTCGTGATAAAGCCGGGTAATGGTGCCCCGGTTAACCCCCGTCTCTCTCGCCACGTCGACGATTTTTAGCTTCTTCTCACCCATCAGCTTAGACAGATGGCACTTAATCATTTGGCCCACCAAAGAACAAATTAACCCGCAGGAGATCAAAAAGACTTGTAAAAGGTCTTTATGAGTGCATAATGATCTTCAGGAGGACATTTTGAGGCGCTAGTCATGCGGTATGTCCTCCAGCACTCAACGATATCAGAGGTGATTAGTCATGTCACAGGAGTATCTGACTACCGAGGAACTCGCCCAGCGGATCAAGTACGACGCTCGCACAATCCGTGAACGGCTTAAGGATTCCGTCCTGCTAGAGGGCATTCACTACTTCCGCCCGTTCGGCGGACGGAAAATCCTCTACATCTGGGAGAAAGTCGAACAGGACATGTTCGACCAAGCCATTAATGTTGCTTTTGCCGTGCCGATGGCTCGGGGAGGGGTGTGCCGTGGGTAAAATCGTCGCACGACCCGAAACCGGCAAGTTGTACTTCGATTTTCGGTTCCGGGGGAAACGCTGCAGGGAGCAGTCAACCCTCCCAGATACCTCACAGAACCGAAAGCAGTTGGAAAAGATTCTCGCGCGGATTGAAGCCGAAATCACTCTCGGGTCCTTCGAGTACGCAGCCTACTTCCCGAACAGCCCTAATGCCGAGAAGTTCGCGGCAATGTCGAAGAACGCCGTGCCGAGTTTTCACGAGACCCCGCTGTTTCGGGATTTCTCTGATGACTGGCTGAACGAAATGAAAATCCAGTGGCGTCAGTCACACATCAAGACGGTGACAGGGACTCTCAACAATTACCTGAATCCCCATTTCGGGGAAAAAGAGGTCGGCTGCATCACCAAAAAGGACATTCTCGATTTCCGGGCCTCACTCGCCAAAGTTACAACCCGGAGCGGGAACAGCCTTTCAGCCAGTCGAATTAACAGAATCATGACGCCTTTGCGCATGATCCTTAGCGAAGCAGCCAACCGCCATGAGTTTAGCTCACCCTACCATGGGATTAAATCGCTGAAGGTCCCGCGCACTGATGTAGAGCCTTTCACTATTGATGAAGTGAGGCAGATCATCAACACGGTCCGCTCAGACTTCCGAAATTACTACACGGTTCGATTCTTCACCGGAATGCGCACAGGAGAAATCGACGGGCTCCAATGGGACTACGTGGATTTCACACGTCGCCAAATCTTGATCCGTCAGTCTTTGGTCGATGGCCGAATGGAGCACACCAAAAACGACGGCTCTTTCCGCACCATCGAAATGTCTCAGCTGGTCTTCGATGCGTTGAAAGACCAGGAAGAGGCGACCAAAACGAAGGGCTTTGTCTTTCGTACACGCACGGGAGGACCGCTGAATCACAACAATGTAACCAAGCGCGTTTGGTATCCCCTGTTGCGGCACTTGGGCCTGCGTAAACGGCGCCCCTATCAAACCCGGCATACGGCCGCCACGTTGTGGTTGGCCGCAGGCGAGAACCCTGAGTGGATTGCGCGGCAAATGGGGCATACCACCACTGAAATGCTTTTCCGCGTGTATAGCCGCTACGTTCCCAACCTGACCCGCCGCGACGGCTCCGCTTTCGAACGCCTTTTGATCAACGAATTCGACGCTCAGGCCAATCCCGAAGAGGAGACGAACTCATGAACTCAGCTACTCATGCTCTTTCTATCAGCCGCCGGACTGTTGCTTCTCGGCTTGCAAACGCTCTGTCCGTCACTATGCAAATTCCCGCTGGTACAGAGTTGGTTTGGATTCTCGGCAATGGTGACGAGTGTTCAAATACCTCTGCCCTCGCATCGTGGGTGGAAAAGGAACTTTGCGAAATGGATTTCGCGGAGCAGCAGGACCCGCTTATCTATTTGATTGCTCGATTAGAACGCGAACTTCTCTCTATCCAGGAGGGCGGGGTATGAGTGGAACGCTTTATGTGAACACGCGGTGGGATAGCGAACCAGAGATCTTTATGGGTACGGTCATCCAGTTCCGAGAAATCCCCAACGGGAACGATCTGCCGGTAATTGAGCTGCAGATCGAGAATTCTTTCGAGCGGTATGAAGTGGTGATGTCGCAGCCACACCCGGAACTCCAACTGACCGAGATCCCTGATAGCGCCGTGCAACTCGTATTGTGGACCGCGAGAGAGCAATATGCCGTGTCTCGTTCTGACACGGCCATTGTGCTGGAGACCCCGGACTCGCTGCTACACCTGCCCTACTCGAAGCTAAGGTGTCCGGATATCGCCGCCGACATTGAATTGTTCATTGCAAAATGTCCGGTGCAGCCATTGGCTGATTTTGTTCGGCGAGTGCTGGGTCGGCCATCAGTCGGTATCCGATTTCTGAACGCAGCAATGGATACGGACGGATATAACGCGCCCGGCAGCCTGGCACGTAATAGCCTAGAGGTCGCAACCAGATCTTTTGATGCATGCCGGGGATACTCAGATGACGATCGCTGGCTGGCTACCGCTGCAGGCCTACTGCATGGACTGGGCCGTATTGAGCTCTCTGATTCCGCATCAACGGACCACCTCAGAATCGTTCTCAAAACCCTGGGGCTGCTTTCAGAGGAACTGAAATGGCTGGGCGAGTCCTGTCCTGAAGAAGCCAAAATGATTCAGTTCATCATCGCGTCGATGTACCGAATGGGCAGTCACCCCCAGCCCCATCCGACGGCCATAGCCGTTCATTCCTCGCATCTCCTGGCCGCCCATCTGAATCACGAGCTAATGACTTCGGCAAAAGAGTGCTTGGGTGGCTCAGCGCCAGGTCCCGCAGGTCAGATTAGTGACTATCAGGCGACGCAGCCAAGTCCTGAATGACTCCCCCCCTGGCCAAGGATGGCCAATCAAGCTCCAATGCCTTCAGCCGCTCCTTTCTCCGGTCCCTCCTTGGCACACGCCAAAGTCAGCATAAAAACCGCGAACCTCAACGTGCTCATCGTGTTCTGAGCCGCACCTTTTCCGAGCTTTGGCTCGGGTCTGACCTCCACCTGAGCGCTACCGTACCGATATCGGTCACCCTGAGATTTTTGGGACACTATTGCTACCCGTGATTGCGGGATATGGAAAAAGTTTGACCAGTGCTTTTTGATCTCCCGATCCGAACGGCCATTCTCAGGAGCTCTGACGCGAATCTTAACCAGGTGCATCAAATCAGCTTTTTCAAGGAATTCCAAATAGCGCCGCTTTTCTTCATCAAGAGTATATGAAACCTGAGTTTTGCTTCGCTGAATTCGACCGCTCACCGTCTGCAACACGACGCGAGCATGCTCGGGTTCTGCTCTGATCCAATGCCGCACTCGCTCAAAAACGTCTTCCACTATCCCGTGAGCTAGCTTAGATTTCGGAGGGGCTGGACACTGCGGCAATTCAGGCATCGAGACCCCGCCAACACCATTCTTATAGGCAACCATCTCGGAGGTCTTTACCGGGTCCAGCGACAGCCCACTGCGTTGACTGCCAGCACGAATGCGCTGTCGCATCAGGCTATCTCCGAGATCGAGCCATTTTTCAACGGTGCCACCATCCAAATCAAAGTGTCCCGCAACCTTTTGGATGGCTTCGTCGCGGCTATAGCCTTCAGCAACCATTCGATTGAACTGCAACAGAGACTCATAAATCATGAACGCGGTATACGGTTCGGGATCCAATTGATTTGAGAGAGTCGCTGGGTCTGGCATTGTAAAATCAATCAGGTTCTTCCCCGCAGTGCGGCATACTTCAGCGGGCCATCGCCTATGAGCAATACTCGCAAGCTCCCGGGCGGTTGTGTCGCCCTTAAGACCATTTCGGTTTCGGAAAACTTCTACTGATCCCGGGGACACGCCGAGTAGGTTCGCCTGGGCCCGCGGGGTAAGCGTCGGTAAACGCCGATCAGCCTGTCGTACCCCGATGATGTAATCCATCAAATGCGTGTAACTCCGCAGAGTCTGGCCTGGAGAGGCATGGCCGGCCAGTAGTGCCAAAAACCATAACTTTTTGCGAGTGGGCGCCCACTCCGCTGCACGGTTGGCCATCGCAAAAATGTCCCTGCCCCAGTGAGGCATTACTACGTTCCCATCATCGTCTTTGGCCCACTCATCACGCATGAACTCGCCTGTTCGCCGCTCGAACAAACGCACCCCCACTAACGTGACACAAGAGTGACGGAGATGGTGGAACCTAAGAGTGCCCGTGCCAGAAGCGGCGCGCATAGCTTCCTGGATTGGAACGAATAGTTCACGCTGTGGAATCGGGTGACTCCCTCGTTGTGGCGTGCAAAATAACAGGTCGTTTTCCCGGGTATTCGGTTCGTTCAGCCTGCACTGAAACCACTCCTTCAACTGCACCAACTCGGTTTCCGTCAGCAAAGCCCACAATGGCAGCCGCCTCGTGCCACTACCGCTTTTTTGGCTAGCGAATTTGTTACCTCGCGTGAGAAGCTCAGGGCGTGAGAGTGAAGGGGCCATCAGCCCCTGCAGGTCTTTGATGAGAAGTTTTTGCACTTCTGTCCGGCGTAATCCACAGCGGAATCCGAGCATTAGCACAGTCTGCCGGATTTGAATCAGGCGGCGACTCGCACCGGATTGTGCCAGCATACTCTGAGCCCGAACGTACTCAGCCGGTGTCAACATGTCTGCATCTACTTCGCCGTTGACGGTGGCACCCTCGATCTCAACCTCAGGCATCCCAAACTGCTTGACCATGTATTCGTGGAACCAACCTGAAACAATGGCACGATCTGAACGGCGCTTGGCAGAGGAAGCACTCGAACACAGCTGCTCATATAGCCCCTCCCATTCATCCTCGCCCAATGCATTCAGGTCTCTCGCCCCCGAGAGAATCGTTGCGAGGGGGTTCGCAATCGTCGACACGTAGCGCTGAATACTACTGGTCACTAAGCGCCCTTGGCGGCCACCATATCGACGTAGATGCGCTGTCCAGCTGGCCAGCACTCGAACAATTGGCGCCCATAAATGGTCCTCTGCAATGGCTGTCAGCTGTTGATAGGTCTTATCTCCCTCACCCTTCTCGCTTTTTCGGCTGGCATGATTCAGTACTTTCTGAATAGCCCTGATTCCCGCATAAACGTCCGAATCGCACCGCCCGGTCAAGGCTCGCAGATCCGCAACCGGTTTGATTTCGTCTTCATCCATGTTCTCGGGAAGTTGCGGGGGCACTCTTTTGGTCAGCAACCGCGCCCAGGCACCTTCTGGCAGAGACACCGTTGTTCCATGGCTGCGTTGGATATGATGTAAGACTCCCTCCAGCCAGGTGGCGTCCCGAGTCGCGGAAACCTCGCTCAATGTCCGCAAAACAACGTTTGGCCTCTTATCCTTGGCAGAGAGACAATCGATAGACCTTAGGTAATTGAAAACAAGTCGTGCACTGTCGGAGTTCTGCCCGCTGGGCCACCGGTCCCGACCGTACCTTTTGTACCAGCGTTGTAGCAGTAATAATGACACCGGATCTGGGAACCAACGCCACAACCCGTCGCCGGTATCAACATCAATCCACGTCAGCCCGCCCAGATGCCAAACACCCCTTGATAGGGCCTTTATCAGCAGTTGCCGTTTTTTCCTACTGTGCACTCCACCGAATACGATGAAACTGAAGAGCAGTTGCCCTGCATCCAGCTTCCGCTCATCGGCGTCGTCACGTTTGGGACGTGTTTCAAGGTCTGACCAGAATCTATCGACCCAGACTCGCATGGCTGCGAGTTCCTCAAACCCCAGCGGCGTGACCGGAGCCGACTCTCCGTGCAATACGATCATGCGCTGCTGGTTGGGCAAATCCAGGTTATGCTCATACGCTGCCCGCTGCAGGCGGCTGGCGAGGTGGTTATGCCGAAGCTTTAACCGATATCCGGAAACGCCCTCTTTCACGGCAGCAAAAAGTCGGTCTACACGTTGATCAGGGAGCGGATTTTGACACTGCCCCAGCAGAATATCTCGACAACATTCATCCAAATAACGGTCGACCGCAGTTCGTTCTCGATCGACGACCCGCCGTCGGTTTTCCGCACGAACTGCATCGCCATGAGCCCTGCTCTCAGTTGGAATATACCGGTTCATGACAATCCCTCCTCAGGCAGCCAGCCCATTTCGTTGAGAATCTCGCTAAGCACAGGCTCAATGGACGAAGAAAAATCTAAAGGACTGAGCGTCGAAAACCGTCCCATTGGCTCCTGACCATCAAGCCAGTGCCCCATCCAGGCATCTACGAACTCAGCATGGACGCCCCGATGACGCAGCTCGCTCCGCAGATAATGCCGATTGATATTCAGAGGCAGATCGGAGATGCCTTTAAGGTTCTTAGCCAACGTCGTAGGAGTTGCAGGCCTTACCTTAACCAGTTGTAGTGGTTCAATGATTCCGGACACCAACGTAGGTGGTAAGATCGCCACCATAAACGAGGTGTCTGATGACCAGAAAGCGACGTTCTTTTTCTCCTGAGTTCAAACAGGAAGCAGCCAGCCTGGTGCTGGATCAAGGTTACACGATTCCGCAGGCCAGTGTGTCCCTGGGAGTCGGTGAAAGCGCTATTCGGCGCTGGGTTAACCAACTGGCCGAGGAGCGTGACGGTGTCACCCCAAAGGGCAAGGCGTTAACCCCGGAGCAGCGCCGCATCCAGGAGCTGGAAGCCCGCTGCAAGCGCCTTGAACAGGAGAAAGACATACTAAAAAAGGCTACCGCTCTCTTGATGTCGGACGACATGAATCGTACGCGCTGATAGACCAGTTGAGTGAGCGAATGTCTGTTGAAATGGTCTGCAATGCGTTTGATATCAGTCGTTCAAGCTATTACGAGTACCGCCAACGGCGGAACCATGTGGATGTAGAGCGTTTGGCCCTGAAGGCTCAGGTAAACCGCCTGTTTACCAAGAGCCGCAGCTCTGCCGGCAGCCGGACAATCAA
>NZ_JBDWCL010000008.1:0-3512 GCF_039977835.1 Marinobacter sp.
CTGGTAGTTGATCACGACCATGGCGCTCTGGTCGTAGTTGTAATGCTTGAAGCGAGGCATGCCAACGACTCCTTGTCCGTTTGCCTGATCCTACCAAACCGGGGTGGAGATTTCGGGGTTTTTCTACAGCCTCAACGCTGAGCACAGCGGCGCCCTTGTAATGGAGGCGCAGCCGCAATGAAAAGGGCGTCCGGCGGACATCGGCCGCGAACTGCTGCGCCTTGTTAAAGGTTTTTGAGCACAGTTCTCGCTCTACAGGCCTGTAAAAATTGAAAGAGACCGAACCCAACCAAAAAAGCGACTGGCACGGTGGAGCTGTCCAAATCCACGTGCAAAAAACCGGCAACCGCTATGCAAAATAATGCGCCTAGAACGTACTCGTGAGGCGCATAGTTGTATTTAAACCTCAATGATTTTCCAAAAAGGCTTGAGTCAAAATCGACAGGAACCCCCAACTCTTCGGCTTGGGTTATGGCGAACCGATTTACTTTGGCACGGAAAAATGACCAATAGACGATTTCCTCACCGGGTAAAGCAATAACCTGAAAAGCCCTACCCGTTCCTGCTGTGACTTGAGTTATGCGCAGACCAGTGACCTCCGAGAGATCGCCAATTCTGATTGCTCCGTCCAGGAATTGCTTCCGTGCCATGACCCCCTGCCTACCTTTAACGCGGAGTGCAGTGGCGCGCTTTAGCGCGTCCGCTGACACGTATTGTTATGCTTTTTTGCGGCGAACTGTGGTGATAGCGGCATGCTCTACTACTGTCCATTCGCCACTATTGCGCGACAACCGCTTGCCTAACTTAGGATAATCGGTCACATCTTGCTCAAGACGCTGGCCGATAACCAGACAAACCAACGGCTCAGTACCATCGTTGAACATATCGTGAGCTTGGCCATTGATAGGACAGCCAATGAAATCTCCAGGGCCGATACGCTGCTGCTGATCTCCTAGCGTAGCAACGCCAGTTCCCGACAAAATATAGATGCACTCTTCTTCGTAATAGTGCACGTGGTATTCGGTCGAGTAATGGCCGGCGGGCACGAGTACCTGATGAACGCCTAGATTACGGAGCCCCACGGCGTCACCAAGGGACTTGTTGATTCGCAGAGCCTCCGGGTTCAAAAAGTGCTGTTTCTCGACACCCTCAAGCTGCTCGATTTCATTGGCCGATAGGTACATGACTTCCATATCTCCTTTGAGCATAACGCCCGCCATCACCGGTGACAAAACCGGCGCGAAGCAGAGGTTTTGGCATCCGGTGCATGGCTTGGTTATGCGCTCTCACGGATGGCACGAATATCCTCGATATCCACCGGCCGTGAGAGCGCAGATTTATACCGGATCAGATCTTCCTTCAGCATAAGGGGAAGCTCAAGACCCAGCAAATGCACCGTCGCATAGCGAGAAAAATCTATGTTGAGTGGAACCCACGTCTCGTTGCCTGCATCGAAGATTCGCGGACAGTCAGCGTTACCTACCTCCACTTTGATGCCTTCATACTTAAACTGGACGTAGGTTAGATCCCAGCCTTCCTCTTGGCGGTGAGCGGCGGCCTTGGATACAAATTCCTGGCCGGCCTGAACCACTGACGAAAAGTGCTCACAAGGGACGAAAAGGTCGATGTCATTCAGATCACGCTCAGAGCCATATCCCTTTGCAGCGAGTCCCCCACAGATCAGAAAAGGGATATTCCTATCTCTTAGTAACCCTACAATCCATTGGGCTGCCAAATGATGCACGCCTCCTCCTTTTGCGCATAACGCGAAGCGCACCGGCGGCCTTTACAGAGCGAAGCGGCGTAAAGGGCGTCCGAGTGCCGCGCATGGTTATGCATTAATGTTCGTTCCCGGAATAGACCCACATGGGCTCCGTTTTTCCGGCTCGCTCGAAACCCATTGCTTTGTAAAATTTGATGGCTTTGCCGTCTGCGGTGAGCATTTGCTGATGAAAGCCGCCGTAGACCCGCTGCATCGCTTCCACGATTTTCCGACCAACACCTTTTCCCTGGTGGTCCGGATGCACCAGTAAGTGAGGATAGTAAACCACCAAACTACCGTCTGAAATTGCGTTACCGAGGCCGACGAGCTCGCCACCAACCCTAGCGGTTACCAAGGTGTGCGAACCACGCAAAGCAGACATCAATTGCTCAGGCTTATCGGCAGATGACCACTGGTTCGAGCGATAAAGAGCGATGACTTCCTGCTCTCGTATCGAGCCGTTGAGTTCAACCTTTACTTCCATGTTCGGCTTCCTGATTTATGCATAACGCCAGCCATAAGCGGCGCCCTGACAAGGGCGTCCGGTGGAGGGCCAACGGCCCGGAACAACCTTAATGGCCTTGTTAAAATCTGCTACTCAATGAATCCGGCAGCGGACATCTCGTTAATGATTTTGTTTGCCAAACTCTCGGCAAAAACAGAATTGGTTATGTTCGCCAAGCCAGATGCAGAGGTACTGGCCTCCATGATGAAGGCCTTATGATTCGTATCCATATCAAACATGGTTATCGCGTAACCTTGCTGTCGACTGAAGGAATACATCGCCATAGAATTTGCGCTGCCCGAAACTGTATTGCCGTAAACTGTGGCAGATCCAAACGTTTGAGACCCCATATACTGGCTGTTCGTCGCACCTGAGCCTATGCCAACAACTAGCCATCCATCGATTCCATTCTGATCAATAATTTCGAAAATTCGAGGCTCCGAGTATTCCCTGGTAGGAGGAAACAATTCATCCTTGGTTATGCATTCGACTGACCTTTCCCTCAGACCGCTGCACAGCTCGGTGATCATTAATTCTTTGAATTCAAAATTCGCATTTGGCGCATCAACTAATATTTTCGAGTAGGTACGATCTCTGTGCTCAGGATCGATGTGCGTTTGCATTTTCGTTGTCGCACACCCCGTAATTAAGAGCACGAGAGGTATCAAAAATAGACTCTTCATCGATATCTCCGGAAGAATTTAACGCTGAATGTTAAGCGGCGCCTGCGGAGCGCAGCGTAGTAGGCGTCCGGCGGACGGCCGCCAGGCCGGTAGCTAACTTGAACGATTGGTTATACATAAGGCTACCACCCCCACCAATGCCAAACCTTGGCTATGCCGCGCCAGACACCCCCGAGAATAGACGGAAACAGTTTCGGGAGCAGCAACGCCAACACCGCGAAAACTACGATGCAGGAAATAAGGTAACGACTGCTGAGAAATCCATCCCAGTAGACGGCCAACTCCAAATTGACCCAGAGCCAAACGAACACTGCCGTTGGGATAGAGAAAAACAGCGATGCAAAAAGGCTGATCAACCTTGTTTCAATTGGCCCACCTTGGCCGCGATTCCTTGCCATGATCTATGAACATTCCTTGTGTATAACGAGGCCGTAGAAAAACCCGATTCCGAGTCGTTCCCAGCACCTGATTCCTAAAATTTTTGTAGCGGCCACCAGCTAGTCGATTCTCGCCATTCCGATGATCAGCCATCAATTTCGCCCATTTGATAAGGTTAATGCCG
>NZ_JBDWCL010000009.1:0-146807 GCF_039977835.1 Marinobacter sp.
CCGGGAAAGCGACCTGGCTTTTATCGAACGGCTGGCGGCCGAGGAAGGCTGGCACTACCGTTATAGTCACGGTGATGTGGAAGGCAACGACCAACCCGCCCTGATCATCGCCGACCACCACGGCGACGCTCCCAGGCTTGAGCTTGTGGAATACAACGGCAAGGCCGGCGGCAGCAGCCGCCAGAGCGCCGTCTTCCAGTTCAGCTACCGGGAGCGGATCAAGGCCGCCTCCGTGGCCATGAAGGACTACACCTTCAAAAACCCGGCTTACGCATTAATGCATGAACAGCAGGCCGACAAACTGAAAGGCCAGCGCGAAGACTACCAGCACTACGACTACCCCGGCCGCTTCAAACAGGACGCCAGTGGCCAGCCGTTCACCGAAAACCGTCTGGATGCCCTGAGAAACGACGCCACCACCGCCAACGGCCAGAGCAACCGCCCCGACTTCACCGTGGGTGCCAAGGTCGAGCTCACCGAACACGACAACCCGGCCCTGAACCGGGAGTGGCTGTTAACCAGCATCGCCCACACCGGCGAACAACCCCAGGCCCTGGAAGAAGACGGTAACAGTGGCGCTACCACCTACCACAACGCCTTCAATGCCATTCCGGCGGACCGCACCTGGCGCCCCCAGGTGGACCACCGGCCCCTGATGGACGGCCCCCAGATCGCCATCGTTACCGGCCCAGAAGGCGAAGAGATTCACTGCGACGAACACGGGCGGGTCAAAGTGCGGTTCCCCTGGGACCGTTACAGCAAAAACGACGAACACAGCAGCGCCTGGCTCAGAGTCAGCCAGGGCTGGGCGGGCGGCCAGTATGGCTTCATGGCACTCCCCAGAATCGGCAACGAAGTCATCGTCAGCTTCCTGGACGGCGACCCGGATCAGCCCATCATTACCGGAAGAACCTATCACGCCACCAACACACCGCCTTATGCGCTGCCGGAACATAAGACCCGAACCACCCTCAAGACCCAGACCCACAAGGGGGAGGGCAGTAACGAACTGAGATTCGAAGACGAAGCGGACAAGGAACAGATCTACATCCATGCCCAGAAAGACCTGGACCTGCTGACGGAAAACAACCGTACCGAGGTTGTTAAAAACGAAAGCCACCGAACGGTGGACAACAACGATTTCAGTCACATCAAGGGCAATGACCACTGCACCGTGAATGGCGAGAAGCGCGAGACCATCGGCGGCGACTGCAGCGAGAACATCGGCGGCACCTTCCACCAGAAGTCTGCCCAGGGCACCCTCAGCGAAGCCGGCACCGAAGTACACCACAAGGCCGGTGCCAAGGTAGTACTGGACGCCGGCGCCGAACTCACCATTTCCGCCGGCGGCAGCCTGCTGAAACTGGACCCGAGTGGCGTGACGCTGGCGGGCCCGGGCATCAAGATCAATTCCGGTGGGGCGCCCGGCAGTGGCTCGGGGCAGGGTGTTGTGATGGCGGAAATGCCACAGGACCTAGAAGGGCTTATACATGAAGCCGTTCAACCTGCAAGGCTCGCGGAAATGCCTCTTACCGCCCCCCAGTTCAATAACCTGATGTCGGATGCACCGTTCTGCGAAGAGTGTGTGAAGTGTCGTGACGGGGTCTGTGATGTCTGAGCCGTGTGATTTCCGGGCACAGTTGCAGGTTGCCAGCCAGCCAGCGGAAAACCCGAGTTCTGTGTACCTCGTCCTGAGCGGCACCAGTGCAGCCAAACCGGTACAGCACTTCTACGCAACCGATGGCCTGACGGCCCTCCCGCTATTTCAGGGCACCCAATATGCGGGCTGGCACGAAGTGATGCCCTTCCTCGTCCAGGTGACAGACACAAGCGAGTTCCTCGACTGGATTGGCGAAACTGACAGTGTGGATTGGGGATGGGGGCTCGTCAGCGATGCCTCCCTGGAAGAGGTGTTTGGGCATATTCGCAGCCTTACAAAGATTGTGCTGCCGGACGGGAAGGAGGTGTTTTTCCGCTACTGGGACGCCCGCTATCTTGGCGCCATTCTTTCGGGAGTTGACGATATCTGCCGCGCCAGACTGATGGGTCCTGCGCACGCCGTCGTTCTGCCGGACGGCAAGGTGACACATCATCCAGGCACGCCGGACCATTCAACATCACCGCCAGAATTTCCGTGGTTTTCCCTGCCGGCTGAAACCCTGGAGAAGATTGCCGTTCTCTGTTGGGAGTGTCTGGTGGATAACACTATTTCCGCCCTCAGCAAGAAGAAGCACTCCCCGCTGAACCAGTACCCGCAGCCCATCGCCCGCCAGAAAGTCGAGCGCCATTTGCGCCGCCTGACCGGCGGTGAGGTTGTTACCGAGCTCTCTTCGGAGCACGTGCAAACCATACACAATGCCCTGCTGCGTGAGGCACCCAAGGGCGTACACTGATTGAGGATGAATCAATGATCGAGTCACGGACGGCTCTTCAGACTTCAGAACAGACATCCGACGCGCTTCCGGATATCAATGCCATTACCCGCGAGCTGCGGGAATCCCTCACGGCAACCTATGACGAATGGCGTGATGGTTGGTTTTCTTCCGTTTTCATGGGCCATGAGCAGGTTCTGGAGGTAAACGGCGAGGGCAATCGTGAGGATGTCAGTGAGGACGAAGTGGTGTCGTCCACGGTGGCTCCCTGCGAAGAAACCCGCAAGATCAAGATTGCCCACTTCCATGAGAATGTAAGAAAGACCCCGATTCCCTCCACGCGCTTCGAAATCCAGGAAAATACCGGCTGGGTATTCGATAGCTGGGACACCATCCATAGCAGCACCACGGATGAAAACGGCGTCGCGGAAGTGCCGGTGGCACCGGGCAAGGAATACCGGGTTGTGATGTCCCCCGACGTCTCCCAGGCGGACCTGGACGCGCTCTATGATACCTACGAAGGCTTTGTAGAGCGGTGCTGCGCTTTGTTGGAGAACACCTGGAATAACGGCGCCCGCCAGGAATGGGAAAGTTATCTGTCGATGAGTTCCACTGAGCAGTCGCTAGCCGTCTACGGTCGCCTGCAGGAAGGTATCGCGGATGGATTCACAGGGGTACTGGATGATATACGCCGCATCTACGACGTGATTTGTGGTTTGCTGGACTACGACTTCAGTAACCTGCCGGAAGACCTCCAGGAGCAGATGGAAACCCTGAAAAAGGCCGACGACGCCTATCTCAAGGCGTGCCTGGTCGCCAACGACGAGATCTTCCTGTTCCTGGTGATGTACACCGTTCGCCAGTATTTCCGCCTGCTGTCGCCAACCCAGGTGGCAGAAGTGTCCGGTGAGCTGGTAGGGCAGATCCTGTTCGATGTGGTTGTCGGTCTCATCATTACCGGCGGCGCCGGGCTGGCCGCCAAGTATGGCGCGCGCATCGGCAGCAAAGCGGCTGCCAGCGCCATGAACGTGGCGGACAGCGCCCGTACCAGCAAGAACATCCTCGGTGAATTTCTTGGCCAGTTCGCCAAAGAATTCCAGGATTTCATGGAGGATATCAGCACCAATCACCGCACCATCCAGGTTGCCGGAGGCAGTCGCCTGAACCCGTCCAACACCCAGCGCGGCCCGGAGGTTCGCAACCGCAACGCCATGTACCAGCAGATTGCTGATGATGACGAGGTTGTGAACTTACAGTCTGGTGGCCGTGACCATGCCGCAGCCAGCGAGACCAGCAATGCTCCCGTGCGGGACGAGCCGTCGCCCTCTGAAACCGACCAGGGCCGGGTTACCCGGGACAACGAATCCACGGCAAAGGTGGAGGACCCGATAAGCACGGTTACCGGTGAAGAGGTGCTTGAGCTGACGGATGCGCGGCTCAGTGGTCCGTTGCCCTTCGAATTCAAGCGGGTGTACCGCTCCGGCAGCAGTGACCGCCGCCTGGACATGGGATACGGCTGGCGCCACAGCCTGAACCACAGCCTGAGTTTTGATGGCAGCGGCGTTACCTGGCACGACCACGAAGGCAAGAATACCCGCCTGCCAGAGCTCGACAGTGCCCCCTTCGGGACCAATTCCCAGACCGGCATGGCCGCCTGGAAAGAGGGCGAGCAGATTGTTACCTGCGCCGGGGAAAAAGCCCCGCGCTACCACTTCCGCCGGGAGGGCGACCGCGGCGTTCTGGTGCAGATTTCCGACCGCTATGGCAACAAGTTGCAGGTTGGCTATGATCTCCACGGTCAGCTCGAACGAGTAACCAGCGAGGCGGGCGATGCCCTGGCCTTCGAATTTGACGGCCCATATCTCAGGGCCGTTACCCGGCTGCGGCGCACGCTCGCAGACACTGGCTACCAATGGCATACACTTCGGACCGAGGGCCGCTACGAATACGATGACAGCGACGACCTGATTGCGGCTGAGGATGCGGTCGGTGGTATCGAACGCTACGGTTATGACAACCACATGCTGACCAGTCGTCAGCTTGCCGGTGGCTACAGCTTCTATCTGGAATGGGATGAAGCCTCGCCCAAAGGGCGCTGCGTTCACCAATGGGGCGACAGCGCCCAGGTTGATACCCGGTTTGAATGGGATGACGACAATCACACCTGCACCGTTAGCTACGTCGACGGCAGCAAGGAAATCTGGCATTACGATGGTCGCGCCCAACTGCAGGAAAAGATCGACCCGGACGGCGCCAAACACATCAGCGAATACGACGAGAAAGGCCGCCTGCAAGCCACTGTTGACCCCATGGGTGCGCGTACCGAATATCAGTACGACAAGAGTGGCCGGCTTCAGGGCAAAACTGGCCCGGACGGACAGCCCGTCCTGTTCACCTACCGCAAGGGGCGGATCGCGGAAATCCACCGCAATGGCCAGACCTGGGCGTTCGATTACACCCGCCACGGCGACCTTTCCCGCGAGACCGATCCAAAGGGGCGCGTAACCCGCTACAGCTACAACCCCCAGGGCCAGCTCACCCAGGTCCACCTGCCAGACGGACGAACCCACAAATGGGGCTGGAACAGCCACGGCCAGTTGATCGAGGAAACCACGCCCACTGGCGCTTTCTACCAATACCGGTACGACGAATTCGGCCAGCTGTTGGCCAAGAAAGATGCCCGCGGTGCTATTACCCGTTACCAGTACGATGGCCTGGGGCGGGTGACGGACGAAATTCTCTCCGGCAACCGGCGCCGACAGTACCACTACAATCACTACAACAAAGTGACGCGCTTTGTTGACGAGAAGGGTCGGGAAACCCGCTACGAGTACGGCAACAACCTACACCTGCTGACCCGACGCATCAACCCGGACGGCAGCGAACTGCGCTACCGTTATGATCATCACCGCTTCCTGCTCACCCACATCGAGAACGAACGGGGTGAAGAATATGGCATTGATTATTACCCGAACGGTCTGGTCAAACAGGAAACCGCCTTTGACGGCCATCGCACCGCCTACCAGTACGACCTGAACGGCCACCTGATTGAGAAGGCTGAGTACGGAACTGCCAGCGATGTCCTGCAAACCACGGCCTATGAGCGCGACGAACTCGGGCAGTTACTGAAAAAAGTGTTGCCAGACGGCCGTGAAATCCAGTACGGCTACAACGCCGACGGCAAGCTTACTGCCGTGGATGACGGGCACTGGCCGCTGGCTTTCGAGTACGACGAATTTGGGCTGTTGAAGACAGAACACCAGGGCTGGGCAACCCTGCAATATCGTTACGATGACATGGACCGTCTGAGCGGTATGGTCCTGCCCGATGGCCAGGCACTGGCCTACCAGCACGACAAATCCGGCCTGCTATCAGGCATCGACCTGAACGGCCAACCGCTGACCCGCCATCGTATGGCGGCCACCGGCGAGGAAATCGAACGGCAGCAGGGCGACCTGCTGAGCGCCTACGTCTACGACGAAGAAGGCCGCCTGACCCAGCACCGGGTTCACCAGGGCCGTATCAAGGACATCGCCGCCCAGCGGGATTACCAGTACGACCCGAACGGCAACCTCAAAGCCATCCAGGACAGCCGCAAAGGCCTGCGGGAATACGTCTACGACCCCATGGACCGGCTGGTTGGCGTGCGCGGTGACCTGTACGAACAACTGATCCATGACCCGGCCGGCAACCTGCTGGAACAGAGCCAGAGCCCTGCCAGCGGAAGCAGCGCAAATGTACGCGGCAACCGCCTCACCATGCACGGCGACTGTCACTACGAATACGACGACTTCGGCAACCTCACCGAAGAACGCCGGGGTAAGGATCAGAAACTGGTTACCCGCTACAGCTACGATTGCGAACACCGGCTGACCAGCGTCACCAAACCGGACGGCAGCACCTGGCACTACGAATACGACGCCTTCGGCCGCCGCATCTCCAAAACCAACGGCCTGACCCGGACCGAATTCCTCTGGCAGGGCGATCGCCTGATCGCCGAGGAAACCCGCGATCAGTACCGTACCTACATCTACGAGCCAGATACCTTCAAGCCCTTGGCCCTGTTAGATGGCTACGGTCCGGAACAGGCAAACATCTATTACTACCACCTGGACCACCTGGGCACACCCCAGGAACTGACCAACGCCCAGGGCGACCTGGTCTGGTCAGTGACTTACCGCGCCTACGGCAACGTAGTCCGCGCCCTGGTCAACGAAATCGACAACCCGATTCGCTTCCAGGGCCAATACCACGACCCGGAAACCGGCCTCCATTACAACCGCCACCGGTACTACAACCCCAACACCGGCCGCTTCCTGACCCCGGACCCGATCGGGCTTGCGGGTGGGTTGAATAACTACCAGTATGTTCCGAATCCGACGGGGTGGGTGGATCCGTTGGGGCTGGTGTCAGAGCTGAAAAATGGGCCTGATAAATCTATTAGAAACTCCATACAAACTTTTGATCCTAGGGACGTGGCGTTCTCTCAGAATACGGTTTCTTTTCATAAAATCGATAGAAAGACAGGTCAAACTTATACTTTTGATGATTTGGTTGAAAGTATGAGGCTAAATGGCTGGCAAGGGGACCCGGTTGATGTAGTGCGGATGCCCGATGGTGGTATCACTAGCATGGACAATACACGAATTTTGGCAGCGCGTCGGGCAGGTATAGATATACATGCAAGGGTTCGATCACTTAATGAAGAGCTAACACCTGGAGAGGTAATGCGGTTTACTAGAACAAATAGTCCTGAGCCAGCAACTTGGGGAGAGGCGATTCAATATCGTATTGAAGGCCAGGAGGGAGAGTATTATCGAGGAAGTTTCTGGCAAGTATTTCCTCGAGGCTCTCTATATGACCCCGAATTAACATATAAGTGATAATGGGATCTAGTGTTATGTATTTCATTGAAAAAAATGCTGTTAGTAAGGATTTTTCGTACCCGGATGACTATGTAAGCTTCGTTAACTCATGTCGGGAGCTCGAACGTCCGTGGTGGTTGCTTGGTAAACGCCCAAACTTCACAATGCGTTGTTTTAAAATACTAAATGAAGATTTGAGTAGTGAAAAAACTTTAATTCCTTTTGCTAAATCTGATGATAGTGGAGATATAGCCTGTTTTGACGGGGATGATAGCACTGGTAATCCAAAGATTTATTTTTACACTGGAGAGAGTGATCTCCGGTATGTTAATTGGGGCAGTAGGTATTCTATTGATAGTTTCAGTGATTTTTTGTCATCAATTGGTAATTAGTGTGTTTTAAAGATATTTCTCTAATGAATAATTGCAGTCTTGATCAATTGTTTACTCGGTCTGAGTCTCCTGGTTGGTTTCACTACCCGGAACAGTTTTTGCGGATAGTTGACCAAGGGTTATTGGACTTTGATCCTTGGATTATTTTACAAGGTGAAAGGCTTCGCACTCGGTTTAGAGGTATAAAGGAGCGTTATCCGGAAAGGCAGTTGGTACCATTTGCCCGTCGCGAGGACAACGATGATGTCGCTTGTTGGGAAAAGGGTAGAGCTGGTGTTGTTATTATCCATGACTTCGCCAGCCCTGGTTATGAGCTCAAGCAGGAATTGGCTAGCTTTTGGGATTGGCTAAGGAGTGCTTTAGAAGCAACAATAGAGTACGAAGGTAGCTAAAAATCTCCTCTGTTATAAAACCACAAAAATTCTGGCGGAACATGGTCAGTAAGCCATACTTGGTTATCCGAAAGATAGAAACTGTAGCCTTGTTTAAACATGTTTTCAGCATCGATTTTCAAGATAACAGGCTTGCCATACCGTTGGCCTACAGATGTGGCAATGTCGATATCTGTAGACAAATGGACGTGATGCCGTTGGCCTGGTTTTAACCCTTCTTGATTGATCGAATTTAAAAAGCGTGTAGCAGTGCCGTGAAACAGTTCTGGGGGAGGCTCACTCTGTATCAGCTTTAGATCAACTTCAACTGAGTGGCCTTGGTTAGCTCTTATTTTTTGCTCGTCATCTGAAATCTTAAACCGTTGTTTGCCACTAGTTTCAACAACTTTTTTTATCAGTGCCTCCGAAAGGACAATTTGAGGTTTCGCTTTGTTAATTAGCTCTGAGATGGATGCCCAACCATCAGGGTCTAAGAAAACTCCGATATCCTCGGGACAATGGCGAAGAACATAGCTGAGAAATTTACTGGTTCTTTCTAACTCGGACTTGGAAACCCTCATTGGCTCTTCTGTGCCCCTTTTCATATGTATTTGCAGTTCCAGGTTGGAGAAACGTGGCTAGAAACACTGATTTGACTCGTATATTTTCTCATTCTACACACCGCACCCTGCTCCCTTCATCACCTATCGAGCCGGAAAATCCGGAAGCGAGGTTGTAATCAGTTGCCAGATGCCGAAATGAGGCGGGTTATGAATAGCAGGGTAGCGTAAGAGCCGCCCCCTAAATTCGGATCTTGTGTTTCTCAGAGGTATCAGCAAACAGACCCATGAGATTCAAACCGAAGTGCAAAGGGGAGTGGGATCAGACTGTTATAGCACCAAGATGCCACAACAACCGGTCCAGACACCGGGCTCTCACCGCCGGATGCACTTTGGCTTCGGGGTAACACCTCACCAGCTCGATATGAGAGACCGCCTCGGAAGCGGGAAAATCGACGTTTTCGATCAATTGTCCTTCGTCATTCGACCAGACTCTGTTGCGGTCGGATTGCCTGTCGGATCCCAGGGGATCTCCCTCGGCATAAACGTTCAGGCAGCGCTTTACGTTCGCAGGTAGTTTTCGCGGATTCGATCCCCAACGGGTGGGCACCAGTCGGCCCAGTCCGCCGGCCGCAATGGTCACCAGTAGCGGAACCTCAATGCCTTGGCTGGTTAGCTCATGGGCCACTTTGACCGCCTGGAAACCACCCTGGCTGAAGCCAACCACCGCAATGGGCCGGCCGGTTTTGGCTGCACTGGCAAGATCGCTCGCGATCCGGCGGGCAGGATAGACATGGCCATAAACCGTCGTGTCTTCGTACCCGTAAGCTTGCAGAAACTTCGCCAGATGTTTTTCCATCAGCTCACGGGCGAACAGGCCATGAATGGTGGCTATGCGCGGGCCTGAATATTCCGGATGGAGCACCGGATAGCCCGGCTGCTTACCTACTCCCCACACGTTGAACCCTCATCCTCAACCACCAGATACCGAACTGGCAAATCTGGCAGTGAGGAGTCAATTAATGACTCCAGCCGGCCGGATTCGCGCAGCTCGCTCAAGCCGTTATTAAACTCTTTCAGATATCGCTCGTTGTCAGGTACCCGCCGGGACAGAATCAGGTAAAGATAGTCTGACTGCAACGGAGTGGAGTGAAAGGTAATCTTGTCTTCCAAGCCCAGCTCCCGCAGCATTTTGATGCCAACCGCCGGCTCCATGGGAAACAGGTCGATACGGCCTGCGGCCAGCTTGCGGAAGTTGGCTATGTCGGATGTGGTCTTTTCCGCATTAATGGTACCGGCGGCAACCGCTTCCTCGAAGGTTTCACCGTAGTTGTAGTCTTGGGTGAGGCCGATGCGATAGCTTTCCAGGTCCACTACCCGGCCCCAATCAAAGTCCATGCTCGTGCGGTGGAACAGAACATAGTGGTGGGCAACGATGGGGTCGCTGAAAAAGAAACTCCGGATCATTTCCGGGCGACAGGTCCAGGCTACGGAGCCGTCCCAGAGGCCTTTCTCAGCGAGCATCAGGGCCCGGGACCAGGGAAAGAAGCCGTAAGTTACCGGTGTGTCCTGTTTGGCAAAAGCGAGGGTTACTATGCGCGAGATTACCCCGAAGTGGGGTGGGTTGTATTCCATGTACGGCGGCCAGTGCCCAGAGGTGAGCCTGACGACCGTTTCTTTTTCATCGGCGTGAAGGTTGAGGGGGATCATGCAGGCTATTGCAGTGCCAAGTAGTACCCTGCGGAGTTGATTCAGCAACCGTCTGTGAGCGTGCGATCCATGCGGAGACATCTTTTTTTATCCAGAACGGGAACAAATAACAGTTTCGTGTTCAGAGATTAGCATGCGCCCGATTCTTTACAACTGATACGCATTCGCGGGTGCCACGGGAACGACTGACACAGCACAGGTGTTTCCACCTGGCCATCACACTCATCTGGGCTGAAGTGATCATTCACGCAGGTCTCGGCATCGTGCTCATCGGTTGGGAGAGTGGTTTTCACTACTACCTGCTGATGTTCATTCCTGCGCTGTTCGTGAGCATGCAACCGCGAGCAGCGGTAGTGGCGTTGGCAGGGTTATGGAGCTACTACGTTTCGCTCCATCTGTTGATGTGGTTTGTGGAACCGCTGCAGCCCATTGCGCCCGGTGCACTGCTTGGCGTTTACCTGTTCAACCTGAGCGTGGTGTTTGCCATGTTCGGTTATCTCTCGTTCTTCTATCTCACCATGGTGACAGCGGCCAACAGAAAATTACGGCGAATGGCCACAACGGACTCGCTAACCGGCCTCTTCAACCGCCGGCATATGACCTACCTTCAGCGCCGGTGTCAGCGAGTTTCGGGGGACTGACGATCTGAATTCGGCCATCAACAGGGCTGATCGTGCGCTCTATCTCAGCAAGGAACGTGGCCGCAACCGGGTAGAACTGGAAGCCGTCTAGCTCCGGTTCTGGCTGGATGAAGCGGGCCAGCTACCCGGAACAACGAAAACGCGTGATGTTTCCTGCCAGTAACCGTCAATCTGAGATCGCTCCAGCCTGGCAAACAGGCGGGGAATGCCGGCTGATCGGACAACCTCCAGTGCCTGCTCGGTCTGCCGGGCGTCGGGAGCCTGCCTCTGCCGCCACGGACCGAGCCAGTGCGGTTTGGTCAACGGCACCCATCGCTCTGTGCTGTTAGTCATTCCGTCCAGGTCCTCAATGTAGAGCCAGTTTCCCCGGAGGTGGTCCGGTGGTACGTCAGCGGGCGCTAGCAGTGTTTCGGCCAATGGATAGAAAAGGTAGCCGGGCATGAAGACCCGTGGCCGGACCGGTACCTCAATACCCAGTGACGCCAGCAGCTCACGGGTTTCGGGTCTTTGCGTCATCCGGCTCTGATGGTCGATCAGCCGCCGGGTTTTAATATCCAGGCGATCCTTTGAATTGGGCCCGAACCAGAGGGGTGTCTCCTGGCCAGCCCCACGGTGGCCAAGGTAGAACTTCACGGCAATCTCATGGTGTTCAACGGTATCGTTTGCCGGGTTGACGACGAGAAAGTCCAGTTCACCCAGGGTGATGCCGTTGTGTCTGACGGGCTGGTTCTTCAGCAGGATTTGCCATCCCAGCAGGTCTTCCATAAAGCATTGGTACAGGCGCTCGAAATATTGCCCCAGGCGGCGGGCCGGTTGCTCTGTCAGAGCGGCCGGGCCGGTGCCGGGGTTATTGTCCCAGGCCTGTAGTCGCTGCTCTGCATCTTCTGGCAGATGTTTTTCCGGAATAAATCCTGTCGGGGAGCTGATAAGCTGGGGGGTATGGCACATCCACGCCAGGTGGCGCACGGCTGGAACGCGGTATTGAAGATGGGCTGTGGTTTCAGGGCGTTGGCTCATGACGGCAGCATAACCCAACAGGAGACGCAAAATGCAGTATCTTCACACCATGATCCGTGTAAGTAATCTGGAGCAGACCCTACACTTTTTCTGCGGCCTGCTCGGTATGGTTGAAATTAACCGCAAAAGCAGCGAGAAAGGCCGCTTTACCCTGGTCTTCCTGGCAGCCGCTGAAGACGAGGCGCGGGCCAGGGAAGACAAGGCTCCAATGATCGAACTGACCTACAACTGGGACCCCGAAGACTATTCGGGTGGCCGCAATTTCGGGCACCTGGCCTACCGGGTGGACGACATCTATGGGTTGTGCAGTCACCTGCACGCCAACGGCGTTACCATCAACCGTCCGCCCCGCGATGGTCATATGGCTTTTATCCGGTCACCGGACGGCATCTCTATCGAATTACTCCAGAAAGGCGAATCCCTGCCCCCGAAAGAACCCTGGGCGAGCATGGAGAATACCGGCACCTGGTAACCGCTGTAGCCAAGGTGAAACCGGTTTAATTGCCGCCAGCGGGACAACCCGGCGGCCTTTGGGGTAAAATTCGCGAAAATTCAAGACAAGGACGACCTATGCTCGCAGTGATTCTTTCTGGTGGTTCCGGCACCCGCTTATGGCCGCTTTCCCGGGAAGCCTATCCAAAGCAATTTCTGCCGGTAGTCTCTGAAGAGACCCTGCTGGCGGAAACGATTGACCGTGGCCTTGCCATCGATGAAAAAGCCAGGGTAATGGCAATCACCAACGAGGAACATCGATTCGTTGTAGCCGCCCACCTGCAGGCTCAGGCACCAGAGCGCAGCGCCGGTATCATTCTTGAACCGGTCGGACGCAATACGGCGCCGGCAATCGCCCTGGCGGCCCTGGCGGCTGCCGAGGAAAACCCTGAGGAACTGCTGCTGGTAATGCCCTCAGACCACGTGCTTAAGAATCAGAAAGTGTTTCGCCAGGCTGTCAGCCAGGGCGCGGAAGCGGCCCGGGCGGGAAAACTGGTCACTTTCGGTATTGTGCCCAGCGCACCTCACACTGGTTACGGCTATATCAAGGCGGGCCAGGCTCACGGGGGCTTTAATGACGTGGCCGCCTTTGTGGAAAAGCCGGATGAAGAAACCGCCCGCCAGTACCTGGAAGAGGGCGACTATTTCTGGAATAGCGGTATGTTCCTGTTCCGCGCCGACCGTTATCTGCAGGAGCTGGAAAGCCAGCAGCCGGATATGCTCAAGGCCTGCCGGGCAGCCTGGAAAGAACGTAATGCCGACATGGACTTCACCCGGGTGGGGGCAGAGGCCTTCAAGGCATGCCCCGACGACTCTATCGATTATGCCGTGATGGAGAAAACCCATGACGCGGTAGTGGTGCCTCTGGATGCCGGCTGGTCAGATGTCGGTTCCTGGTCTGCGCTCTGGGATATCCAGCCTCACGATGAGAACAATAACGTGTGCCGGGGAGATGTGATCACCGAAGACGTTTCCGGTTCCTACATCCACTCCGAAGGTCGCCTGATTGCCGCGCTGGGCATCACTGACCACGTCATCGTTGAAACTGATGACGTGGTGCTGGTGGCCGACCGTAACCGGGTCCAGGAGGTGAAAAAGCTGGTTGCCCAGGTCAAGGCCCAGGGCCGTCACGAACACCGGTTCCACAAGAAGGTACATCGTCCCTGGGGCACCTACGAGGGCATAGCCATGGGCGAGCGCTTCCAGGTCAAGCGTATTACCGTCAAGCCCGGGGCGTCCCTGTCACTACAGAAGCACCATCACCGTGCTGAACACTGGGTGGTGGTCAAGGGAACGGCAACGGTCAATCGCGGCGACGACGTGTTGCTGCTGACGGAGGACCAGTCCACCTATATACCCCTGGGCGTCACGCACCGGCTGACCAATCCGGGCGTGATTCCCCTGGAGTTGATTGAAGTGCAGACCGGCAGCTACCTCGGAGAGGACGACATCGTGCGTTTTGAGGACACCTACAACCGGGTCTGATCAGATCGGCACCAGGAAGGTGCCATTGATAAACACAAGGAGAAGTGAATGGAAGACTGGCAAGGATGCCTGAGCCCCCTCTGTCAAACCGCACTGCAAAGGGCCCGGGACAGCGTCGCCCAGCGCGGTGGCTACGCCATCACCGTAGAGGATTTCCTGCTGGCGCTGCTGGATGGTGAGCCCGCTATAGGCGATTTCCTCCGTGGTTGTGGCGTCGACCTGGATGAACTGACCCGCACGATTCAGTGTGAACAACCTATTGTCACCGAAGTGGGGGGCGAGGGCCTGTTGGCCTCGCAACTCATATACTGGTTCTCCTGCGCCCGTGAACTGAGTGACGCCCCCTGGCTTGATTGGCCTATCCTGTTGTCGGTACTGACACGCAACACAGAACGTCTGCAGGAAAAAGCCTATGTTGCGGTGCTGGAACTGGTGAGCCGTTGGCCTGCAGCCGATGAAAGCCTGCGCGAGGCTGCCGGCCCCGCCGGCCCCGGCGATTCACCTGTGGTGATCACTGATCTCGAATGGCTGTCTCTGGCCGAGGACGTGGCCATTACCCTGGCCTCGGTTCCCGGTGCGCTGGTGTGGGTCCGTGGTGCAAGGGGCAGTGGCAAAACCAGCTGGTTGCAGGCGCTGTTGCCGTTTCTGGACTCGGGATTTGTCAGGATCGACCTTCGCAATGAAGCGGAAGTGATGACAAACGACAGCCCGTCACTACCCGCCTCTGGCACAGATCGAAGACTCTGTCCCGCGCTGATACTGGATAACATATCGCCGGTGGACCTGGTTGCCATGATGTCGGCAGAACTCAGTCTGGCCCGAAAGCTGGTCACCGGCTACCCGGGCCCCGTCATCCTGCTGGGGCCGGATTCACCAGGTGTTGGGAAAGCTGTTGAGCAGCTGGAACAGGCGCTGGGAAGGGATTTTGATATTTTCGATATGCCCGCTACCAGCCCGGCACAGAAGGCGGCCATTCTTACAGCTCACCAACCTGCCATAGAGCGGCACTGGAACATCGAACTGTCCCAGGCACTTATTCGCCATGCGGCGTCGAGCAGGAGCCAGTTGGTGGGTAATCCGGGTGGTATGCTCCAGTGGGTGGAGCGGGCGGCTGCCAGGCTAAAACTGTTTGCAGAACGCGGCTCCGTTGAAAGCCTGGCTCTTGCGGGGACCACAGACACGTTGAGGCGCCAGGCGCTGGTGGCAATGGCGCGACAGCAGCCACTGGAAGACTTGGAGCAGTCCCTCGAAAGCGCGGCTATTGAGCGGGCAGCGGTGGAAGTGGCGTGGCATGAACGCAAGGCGGAGGGAACGCTTCGCACACTGAAGGTGGAAGACCTTCGCCAGGAACTGGAGCGCTGGGTTGCAGCGCGTCCCGGCCCGGTCCACTATGTTGTCCATTGTGACCAACCGGTGGGAGAAACAGAGGGTGCGGGATCTCGAAATCTATATTCGTGACCTGGAGTCATCAGCCGTATCAGACTGGCTAGCCAATCATCTCGATGAGATTGAGCTCGCAGATGATTCGCAGGGCGACCGGGCAGTGAAGGGCAGGGCGTGGTACCGGGGGCATAGTGTTCGGGTCAGTCTGTACCCGGGTGCCGGCGGCAAACGCTTCACGTCAGTCATTCTGGAAGGGGAAGATTTGCCCTGGGCTTCGGATCTGGACTGCGCGCGCAGTGCGTGGCGTGCCATGGATACCGAGATTCGCTGCAGCCCTGGCGACTGGAAGGAAGGCGAACCGGTAGAAGACGAGCGTTGGTGGCGGCTGGATCAGCGGGGCGAACAGCTGGCAGTCTGGAACTGACCGAACGAAAGAGGGGTAGCCATTGGCTACCCCTCTTTCGATGCAAGGTACCGAAGGTCAGTCGTCGCTCAGGATAGACACATTGTCGGCCTGCAGGCCCTTGTCTGCTTCCACTACGCTGAACCGGACCAGCTGGCCCTGACGCAGTACACGGCGGCCACGGCCGCGAATTGCACGGAAGTGAACGAAGACTTCATCGCCGCTGTCACGAACAATAAAACCAAAGCCTTTTTTGACGTTGAACCACTTCACGGTACCCTCTTCGTCGCCTTCGGGGGTGGTGTCGTCGAAATCATCCTCGTCGTCGTAATCCGGCTCGGCTTGTTGGCGTGATGCTGCCTGACGCGGGGCTGCACTGGCGCGGGAGGTCTGCTGCTTCAGGGCTGACGGTTTTTTGGCTGCCAGAGCCACAGTCAGGAATCCTGCCAGGCCGAAAAGAACAACAGCAATAATATAGGCTGCGATGCCCTGGGCGCTGCCCAATACAAACGTGGTACTGGTTGCGTCCTCGCTAGTACCGGCCTGAGAGAGAATCTGGAAGAGTTCCGGGGTGAAAGTCACCAACAGAAAGCCAAGGATAAACGGTGACGGAATGGCGACCAGGAGAGCAAGAACGATCGCTTTTGCTGGGTTTTGCATGGACTGAAGTTTCTCCATTAATCAAACGCTAACGATAAAGAACCGGATATCGGGTAAAATCGGGTCTCCGGTCGGTGAAAACCGCCAGAATTCCATGAGGCATTGTAAATGCCTTCAAAATTCCCTGGCGGGCAAAAGCGGCATGATACCAGATAACAGGGAGCGCTGACCAAGCGGCATGAGCACATGAGCGATAAAGATGTACAAGCCCGGCTGGACGAGCTGGAAACCCGGCTGGCATTCCAGGACGACGTAATCCACACCCTCAGCGAGCAGGTGGCCCGTCAGGAGCTGGATATCCGGGAACTCTGGGAAGCGAAGAAGCAGCTGAACACACAGCTGAAGGAAGTGTCGTCGTCAAACATCAGAAAGGAGGAGGACGAAACGCCGCCTCCCCATTACTGATCAGGCCAGCAATTCAACAAGAATCTGCTCGTAAATTTCCGATAACGTATCCAGATCTGCGGCCTTCACGCACTCATTCACCTTGTGGATGGTGGCGTTGATGGGGCCGAGCTCCAGGACCTGTGCGCCTGTAGGCGCGATAAAACGTCCGTCCGACGTGCCACCAGAGGTGGACAGCTCGGTTTCCCGGCCGGTGACTGTATGGATGGCATTCTGCGCCGCCGACACCAGCGCGCCCCGGTCCGTAAGGAAGGGGCGGCCACTCAGGTGCCATTGTAGGTCATACTTCAATTCGTGGCGGTCCAGAATGGCCACAACCCGCTCCTCCAGGCTTTCCGCTGTGTTTTCCGTGCAGTAGCGGAAGTTGAAGTGCACCAGGCATTCACCGGGGATGATATTGCTGCCGGTGCCGGCCTCGATTCTGGTTATCTGGAAGGTGGTGGGCGGAAAGAAATCGTTGCCGTTGTCCCAGAATTCCTTCGCCAGGGCATCCAGCGCCGGGGCAACCGTATGTACCGGATTTTCAGCCAGGTGCGGGTAGGCCACATGGCCCTGGGTGCCTTGCACCGTCAGGTACCCGTGTAACGAGCCGCGGCGACCATTCTTGATTACATCGCCCACCTCGCGAGTGCTGGAGGGCTCACCGATCAGGCACCAGTCGATCTTCTCATTCCTGGCTTCCAGTGTTTCCATCACTTTCACGGTGCCATGCTGGGCAGGACCTTCCTCGTCGCTGGTGATCAGCAGGGCGATGGAGCCCCGATGATCCGGATACTTGTCGACGAAACGCTCGCAGGCCGTCACAAACGCCGCCAGGCTGCCTTTCATGTCTGCTGCGCCCCGGCCATGGAGAAAGCCATCATCAATCACCGCATCGAATGGTGGATGACGCCAGTTTTTCTCCGGGCCTGTGGGAACCACATCGGTATGGCCGGCAAAGGCGAGCAGCGGCCCATCCGAGCCCTTGCGGGCCCAGAGGTTGTCGGTGTCACCAAAGCGCAGCGACTCACCCTTGAAGCCGAGCGCCGATAACCGGGACATCATCAGGCCCTGGCAGCCGGCGTCGTCCGGTGTAACGGACGGCCGGCGGATCAGTTCAGCAGCCAGATCGAGGGTAGGTGAAAGGTTGGAGGAATTAGTTGTTGGCATGCAGCTCTTCATTCAGCTCAATGGCAGTCTTGTTGGTTTTGCATTCAACCGCGCCGGTCTGGCTGTTGCGGCGGAACAGCAGGTCTGGCTTGTCGGCCAGGTCCCGTGCCTTGATCACTTCAACCAGTTCGTTGTTGTCATCCAGCAATGCCACCTTGGTGCCAGCGGTAATGTACAGGCCTGCTTCCACCTTGCACCGATCTCCCAACGGGATACCGATGCCGGCGTTGGCGCCGATCAGGCAGTTCTCACCCACCGAAATGATGATGTTGCCGCCACCGGAGAGGGTGCCCATGGTGGAACAGCCGCCGCCAAGGTCCGAGCCTTTGCCAATCATAACGCCGGCGGAGATGCGGCCTTCGATCATGCTGGTGCCTTCGGTGCCGGCGTTGAAGTTGATAAAACCTTCATGCATCACGGTGGTGCCTTCGCCCACATAGGCGCCCAGGCGAACCCGCGCGGTATCGGCAATGCGCACGCCTTTCGGTACCACGTAATCGGTCATCTGTGGGAACTTGTCCACAGACTTCACTTCCAGGGTGCGGCCCTCGATGCGTGCCTTGAGCTGGCGTTCCGGCAGTTCGTTCAGGTCAATGGCGCCTTCACTGGTCCAGGCCAGGTTGGGGAGCAACCCGAAAATGCCGTCGAGTTTCAGTTCATGGGGTCTGGCCTGGCGGCTGGAGATCAGGTGCAGCTTGAGGTAGACCTCTGGAGTGCTGGAGGCGGTGTCGTCGGTGTCCAGCAGGGTAACCACCACCGGGCGCCGGCTGTCAGCGGCCTGTGCAGCCAGAGTCGACTGCTCCATCTGTCCGAGCTGGCGCAAACCGTCCGAAAGCGACTTGAGTTGTTCCGGTGTTACGGACAGTGCCTGATTGCCGCCCTGGTACTCCAGTACGTTACGAGCCACTTCGATGAGGCCGTTATCGGGGGTGATGACCGGCTGCTGGTAAAACACTTCCAGCCACTCGCCCTGCTTGTTCTGGGTGCCGATACCAATTCCGAATGCAAAACTCATTGATGTGCTCCTGGTTTTCAGTGTTTGAATCGTTCGGCCCATTCGTCGGCGTTAAAACCGACGCTGACTGTATCACCGTGCTCAACCACGGGCCGTTTGATGATGGATGGATTCTCCAGCATCAGGCGATGGGCGGATTGGGCGCCAATATTATCACGAACCTCGTCCGGAAGTTTGCGCCAGGTGGTGCCGCGACGGTTCAGCAGGACTTCCCAGCCGGCAGACTGTTCCCATTGGCTGAGCCGGCCGGTATCCAGGCCGTCTTTTTTGAAATCATGGAATTGGTAGTCGATGCCGGCGTCATCCAGCCATTTCCGGGCTTTCCTGACGGTGTCGCAGTTTTTGATGCCGTACAACTTCATGCTTTGTTCGCCTTTACAAATGTGACAATGCGCCTTGCCGCTTCGACGCATTCCTCAATCGGGGCTACCAGGGCCATCCGCACCCGGTTTTCGCCCGGATTATGGCTATCCACCGTGCGGGAGAGGTACCGGCCAGGCAATACATGCACATTCTGCTGCGCAGACAGTTCCCGTGCGAACGTCTCGTCGTCCATTGGGGTTTCCGGCCAGAGGTAGAAACCGGCATCGGGAAAATCCACGTCCATGACTTCACGCAGGATGGGCGCTACCGCTTCGAATTTTTCGCGGTAGGCGGCGCGGTTTTCCCGAACATGGTCTTCATCATTCCAGGCTGCAATGCTCGCCAGCTGGTTATGGATAGGCATGGCGCAGCCGTGGTAGGTGCGGTATTTGAGGTAGCCCTTCAGGATATCCGCATCGCCTGCTACAAACCCGGATCGCAGCCCCGGAAGGTTGCTGCGCTTGGAGAGGCTGTGGAACACAATGCAGCGGGCAAAATCGTCGCGTCCAATCGCGGAGCAGGTCTGCAACAGCCCTTCGGGCGGCCGACTTTCGTCAGGGTAGAGTTCGGAATAGCATTCGTCGGAAGCGACAATAAAATCGTGTTTGTCAGCCAGGTCGATGACCCGTGTCAGGGTTTCCCGCGGTATCACCGAGCCGCTGGGGTTCCCGGGCGAGCACAGGAACAGTACCTGGCAGTCTTTCCAGACTGAGTCCGGTACCTGGTTGAAGTCCGGTATGAAGTTGTTGGCGGCATCGCAGGCCAGGTAATGGGGGGTTGCCCCGGCCAGGAATGCGGCGCCTTCGTAGACCTGATAGAACGGATTCGGGCTCACAACTGTGGCAGGCCGGCTGGAATCCACCACTGCCTGGACCAGCGAGAAGATACCTTCCCGGGTGCCATTGACCGGAACAATGTGATGTTCCGGTCTCAGTGATCCGGGCGCCAGTTCAAATCGCCGGGTAGCCCAGCGCGCAATGGCCTGGCGCAGTTCCTCGGTGCCCTTGGTGGTGGGGTAATTGGCCAGCTTGTCCAGGTTGTCTGCAATGATCTGTTTCACGAATTCCGGGGACGGATGCTTGGGCTCGCCAATCCCCAATGAAATCGGGCTCAGGTCTTGCGGAACACTGATGCCGGCCTTGAGTCTGGCCAGCTTCTCGAACGGGTAGGGGTGGAGTCTGTCCAGGTCCGGGTTCATTGGGTGTCGTCCAGCATTTGGCAAAGGTCCTGCTGCAGAGCCTGGCAAACAGCGGGATCACGGATCTGCTCGCCATGCTCGTCGGTTACAAAGAAAACGTCTTCCACTCGTTCGCCGAGGGTGGCTATTTTGGCGTTGGTCAGGCGAACACGATGCTCCAGTAGTACCTGGCCGACCCGCGCCAGCAGCCCGGGTCGATCCGGGGTGACTACTTCCATCACAGTGCGTTGATTGACAGTGTCATTGGAGAACGTCACCTCTGTCGGGAAAGCGAAGTGCTTGAGCTGCCTGGGCGTGCGGCGGTGGATGATGTCCGGGTAATCCTCCGGGTCGTCCAGTTCTTCAATCAGGCGCCTGCGCACACGATCTTTCCTGGCGGGGTCGATGCCCAAAGGTTTGCCTTTCTCATCCAGCACAATATAGGAGCTGATGGAGAAGGGGCCTTCGCTGGAACTGATGCGGGCATCAACGATGTTCAGGTTGAGCTGTTCCAGCACCGCCGTAGTGGCCGCAAACAGATCGATGCGATCGCTCATGTAAATAATGATCTGCGAATAGCCGTCGGTAGGTCCGCCGCGAGTATCACGGATCAGTACCAGCGGGTCCGGGTCATCTCCGTGACGGATAATGGCGGCAGTCTGCCAGGCAATGTCCACCGTGGAATCCTGCAGGAAGTACTCTTCGTCCAGGGTCTCCCAGATGTTGTTGATCTGCTCGTCCGTCATATTCTGGGCGTGGAGAATTTCACGTGCTTCAGATTGGGTAGCACGCACCCACTCCTGGCGGTCCACCGGTGTTTCCGAGCCGCGTCGGAGCGCCCGTTTGGTTTCGATATACAGCTGGCGCAGCAGTGATGCCCGCCACGTGTTCCAGAGTTTCGGGTTGGTGGCGCTAATGTCACACACGGTCAGCACATACAGGTAATCCAGGTGAATCTGGCTGGGGACGGATTGGGCAAATCCGTGAATGATGTCCGGGTCGGAAATGTCCTTGCGCTGAGCGGTCATCGACATCAACAGGTGATTTTCCACCAGCCACGAAGCCAGTTGGGTATCGCGTTCGCTCAGGTGATGGCGTTCGCAGAAGTCTTCCACATCGATTGCGCCGAGTTCCGAGTGGTCGCCTCCGCGGCCTTTGGCCACGTCATGATAAAGACCGGCGATATACAGTGTTTCGAGTTTCGGTAACCGGTGAATCAGCCTGGATGCCAGGGGGTAGTCGTTGCGTGCTTCGGCACTGTTCAGCCGCACCATGTTGCGGATCACCCGCATGGTATGGGCATCCACCGTGTAAATGTGGAACAGGTCGTGCTGCATCTGGCCGATGATCTGCCCAAACTCCGGCAGATAGCGGCCCAGCACATTGTACTTTTTCATCGCCGACAGGGTCTGGTCCAGGGCGTGTGGGGTTCGCAGTAATTCCATGAACAGGGAAGTAACGGCCAGGTCCCCACGGAAGGCATCGTCGATCAGGTGCCGGTGCGCCCGCAGCGAGCGGATGGTGGTAGCCCGGATCCCCTTGATCTCAGGGTGCTGGGCCATCAGAACGAAGATTTCCATGATGGCATAGGGGGCGTAGGCAAATACTTGGTTGTTCACCGCCTCAATATAGTAATTACGAATCTGGAACCGCTTGTTCAGGGGCAATATGTCATCGTCGCTGCCCGAGCCTAGGATGGCCTCGTCATAATACTGGAGGATCACATCGGCCAGCTCGGCCAGTGCCAGTACCGTGCGGTAATAGGACTGCATCATCAGTTCAACGCCGAGCCGCTTGCCTTCATCGCGGTAACCCAGCATCTCGGCAAGGGCGCGCTGATGATCAAACAGCAGGCGGTTTTCATTCCGGTCAGCAATCAGTTGCAGGCCATATCTCAGTCGCCACAGGAAAGTCTCACCCTGTAGCAGAATCTGGTGCTCTTCTTCGGTCAGGATGCTGAAGCGGGTAAGGTCCGCAATGTTCTGCAGCCCGAAATGACGCTTGGTTATCCAGCCAATGGTCTGAATGTCCCGCAGGGCTCCTGGAGAACCCTTCACGTTAGGCTCCAGGTTGTACTCTGTATCCCCATATTTCGCGTGCCGGCGTTTCTGCTCTTCCCGCTTGGCGATAAAGTAGTCCCGGTCGGAGCTGATGGCGTCGGAATACACCTGTTGGCTGAGTTCGTCCCTCAGTTCATCGGGGCCGGCAATTGTGCGGGTTTCCAGCAGGTTGGTAAGTATGGTGACGTCGTCCCGGGCAGCACTCATGCTTTCTTCAATGCTGCGTACGCTGTGCCCGATATCCAGCTTCAGGTCCCACAGTAATGTTACGAACGCGCCCAGGTCATCCTGCCAGCCTTCATCTATACCATTGCGGGTCAATATCAGCAGGTCGATATCGGAATGGGGGTGGAGTTCGCCCCGACCGTAGCCGCCAACGGCGACCAGGGAAATGTCCGGTGAGGCAGCAAAGGCATAGCGGTTCCAGATCAGTGCCAGAACCGTGTCCAGCGTGGCGGATCTGGAATGCACCAGGGCGCGAACATCGGCCCCCTGCCGGAACGCTTCCGCATCTGCGTTGTAGCGTTCCTTCAGCATCTCCCGTGCTGCTCTCACGGGAGAGACGTCATTACTGACTCTGGCCTCAAGTTCGCTGAAGTCCACCTAGAATGACTCTTCCGTGCGCTTGGTCAGTATTTCGTGGCTGTCGGCTGTCACCAGAATCGTGTGTTCCCATTGTGCCGAGAGTTTGTGGTCCTTGGTGACAACCGTCCAGCCATCCGGCAACAGCTTGGTGTGGTACTTGCCCTGATTGATCATCGGTTCGATGGTAAAGGTCATGCCTTCCTGCAACTCCATGCCGGTGCCGGGCTTGCCGTAATGCATCACCTGAGGATCTTCATGGAAGACCTGGCCAATGCCGTGGCCACAGTAGTCGCGCACCACCGAATAACGGTGCTTTTCGGCATGCTGCTGGATAACATGGCCGATGTCCCCGAGCCGGGTACCCGGCTTCACCAGTTCAATACCTTTATACAAGCATTCCTGGGTGATCTGGATCAGGCGCTCTGTGCCGGGCTTGGGTTTACCGACGATGTACATCTTGCTGGTGTCGCCGTGCCAGCCATCCTTGATGACGGTGACGTCAATATTGAGGATGTCACCGTCCTTTAACACCTTCTTCTCGGAAGGGATGCCATGGCAGACCACGTGGTTCACAGAGGTGCAGATCGACTTCGGAAAACCCTTGTAGTTGAGCGGCGCCGGAATGGTGCCCTGTTCATTCACCATGTAGTCATGGCAGATGTTGTCCAGTTCCTCGGTGGTGACGCCGGGTTTGACGTAATCGCCGATCATTTCGAGAACTTCAGACGCCAGGCGGCCGGCGACACGCATCTTTTCGATTTCTTCCGGAGTCTTGATCGATACCTGCATTGGGTTTCCCGTTGATTTGGATCAAACAGCCATTTTAAGGGGGAGTGTGGCCCGGTACAAGGAAGAGGCGCCGCTCACCCAGTGTGCGGGGTACAAATTAATGGAATCCGCCTATCGATTTATGGTATAAACGCGCCCGCCGGAAACAAATCCGGCAAATTCGCACACACGTCGGCACGTTGTCCCAGGGTGCCTGCTTTCGTTGCTCACATGACAGTCAACGGATTCAGGTTGGGTCAATCGGACGTGTGGAGGACTAACCCGAAGCTAAAAGGTAAATATCATGGCTCAGGTAAATATGCGTGACCTGCTGAAGGCAGGCGCTCACTTCGGTCACCAGACCCGTTACTGGAACCCGAAAATGTCGAAGTTCATCTTCGGCGCCCGTAACAAGATTCATATCATCAACCTTGAGCAGACTGTTCCTGCCATGAACGATGCGTTGAACTTCGTTCATAACCTCGCAGGCAACAAGAACAAGATCCTGTTCGTTGGCACCAAGCGTGCGGCGGCCAAGATCATCAAGGAAGAAGCACTCCGCTCCAACCAGCCTTATGTGAACCATCGCTGGCTCGGCGGCATGCTGACCAACTACAAGACCATCCGCCAGTCGATCCGTCGCTACCGCGATCTGGAAGTGCAGAGCCAGGACGGTACCTTCGACAAGCTGACCAAGAAAGAGGCCCTTGATCGCACCCGCGAAATGGACCGCCTTGAGCGTTCTATTGGCGGTATCAAGGATATGGGCGGCCTGCCGGATGCCATGTTCGTTATCGACGTGGACCACGAGCGTATCGCCATCAAGGAAGCCAACAAGCTGGGTATTCCTGTAATTGGTGTTGTTGATACCAACAGCGATCCGGACGGCGTTGATTACGTTATTCCGGGCAACGACGATGCCATCCGCGCAATCCAGATTTACGTGCAGGCCGTTGCTGATACCTGCCTTGAAGCATCCCAGGCTGGTGCTGCCGGCGCTGACGAATTCGTTGAAGTCAGCGAAGGCGCGGAAGGTGCTGCTCCCGCTGCGGAGTAATACATTCTTCGCAAACGGATTGTAGGGTGTGCCTGTGGTTTAGTGCCAGGCACACCTGTACAGAATTTGGATTGGAACAGTTAAGAGGAATGAACATGGCTGCAATTACTGCTGCAATGGTCAAAGAGCTCCGTGAGCGCACCGGCCTTGGCATGATGGAGTGCAAGAAGGCACTGGTAGAGGCTGACGGAAGCGTTGATGCCGCAATTGAAGAACTGCGCAAGTCTTCAGGCCTGAAGGCTGCCAAGAAAGCGGGCCGTACGGCCGCTGAAGGTGTTTCACTGATCAAGGTGTCTGACGACAACACCGTCGCCTACATCCTCGAAGTGAACTCCGAGACTGACTTCGTTGCCCGTGATGACAACTTCATGAACTTCGCCAATGATGTTCTGAATGTTGCTTTCGATAACGGCAAGACTGACGTTGCCGACCTGATGGAAGGTGATCTGGAAGCCAAGCGTGAGGCGCTGGTTCAGAAGATCGGCGAGAACATCACGGTTCGTCGCATCGTTCGCGTTGAAGGCCCTGTTGTCGGTGCCTACGTTCACAGCACCAACAAGATTGCGTCTGTTGTCGCTCTTACCGCCGGTAGCCCTGAAGTTGCACGCGACGTTGCCATGCACGTTGCCGCTGTTAACCCGCGGGTTGGCAAGCCGGAAGACATGCCTGCCGACGAGCTCGAGAAAGAAAAAGCGGTCATCAAGGCCCAGCCGGATATGGAAGGCAAGCCTGCAGAAATCGTCGAGAAGATGATGGGTGGCCGTATCAAGAAGTTCCTGGCGGAAAACAGCCTGGTCGAGCAGCCGTTCGTCAAGAATCCTGACCAGACTGTCGGTCAGCTGATCAAAGACAACGGCGCCGAGCTGGTGAGCTTTGTTCGCCTGGAAGTCGGCGAAGGTATTGAGAAGGAAGAAGTGGACTTCGCTGCCGAGGTCGCTGCCGCAGCGGGCACCGGCAAGTCCTGATCCTTCTGACAGGTGCTGAAGCGCAAGCTGACGCACCGTTCGAGTCTGCCACGTTGGCTGGAGTACTCCGGCTCTCGTGGCGGGCTTGTATCTGAGATACCCCTTTTTTCGAGGAGTATGTCAGATACAAGCCTGAGAAGCTTGTCCTGCCAGACACCAAGCCAGACACAGAGAAGGGGATCCTCATGCCGAAGTCGTCCAATACCCAGCCCAGATACAAACGTGTACTGCTCAAGCTCAGTGGCGAAGCCCTGGTGGGCGACCATGGTTTCGGGATTGACCCGAAAGTGCTTGATCGTATGGCGCTGGATATTGGCTCCCTGATCGGTATTGGTGTCCAGGTTGCTCTGGTCATCGGTGGTGGCAATCTTTTCCGTGGCGCAGCCCTGAATGCGGCCGGCATGGACAGGGTAACGGGCGACCACATGGGTATGCTGGCAACTGTGATGAACGGGCTGGCCATGCGCGATGCCCTTGAACGCTCCAACATCCGTACCCGGGTTATGTCTGCTATCCCCATGAGTGGTATTGTTGAGCATTACGATCGCCGCCGTGCGGTACGTGATCTGAAAGACGGCGACGTGGTGATATTCTGCGCGGGTACGGGGAATCCGTTTTTCACAACGGATTCAGCGGCTTGTCTTCGCGGTATCGAGATTGAAGCCGACGCCGTATTGAAAGCCACGAAGGTTGATGGTGTTTATTCCGCGGACCCATACAAGGATCCGACGGCGGAAAAGTACGAATACCTCACTTACGATGAAGTGCTGGACAAGAAACTTGGCGTGATGGACCTGACCGCGATCTGCCTTGCCCGGGACCATGGTATGCCCCTTCGTGTCTTCGATATGAACCGGGCTGGCGCGCTGACCCGGATTGTGACCGGGGAAACGGAAGGCACATTAATCGAGTAACCTGATTGAGTAATTCTGAACAACGAATCCGAGGATGCTGCAGTGATTGACGATATTAAAGCTGATGCCGAAAAGAAGATGAAGAAAAGCCTTGAGTCCCTGACCGCGGCTTTTAACAAGATCCGTACAGGTCGTGCCCATCCCTCCATTCTGGATAGCGTAATGGTTGATTATTACGGCCAGGAGACACCGCTGAAGCAGGTGGCGAGTGTGAACGTGGAAGACAACCGTACCTTGGCCGTCTCGCCCTGGGAAAAGCCGCTGCTACCGAAGATCGAAAAGGCCATTATGATGTCGGATCTGGGTCTCAACCCGTCCAATAATGGTGAGGTGATTCGTATTCCCATGCCGATGCTGACCGAAGAAACCCGAAAAGAAATGGTCAAGCAGGCCCGCGCCGATGCGGAGCACGGCAAGGTTTCCGTTCGCAACGCACGTCGTGATGCCAACAACACGCTGAAAGAACTGCTGAAGGAAAAGGAAATCAACGAAGACGAAGAGCGCTACGGTGAGGAGGAAATCCAGAAATTGACCGACCGCTATATCGCCGAGGTCGAGAAGCAGCTAAAGGCCAAGGAAGAGGATCTGATGGCTGTCTGAGCAGCTGGTCAATTTCAGCAACATGATCAGCCAGTGCCAGCGGCGTTGCCGGGCGCTGGCTGAACAGGGGATTGCATGACGGAAAGTGTATCCGCAGAGATTCCGGTATCGGCTGGCAGCCGGCCCCGGCATGTGGCCATCATCATGGATGGAAACAATCGCTGGGCCAAGGCGCGGCGATTGAAAGGCGTTGCCGGCCATAAAGCAGGTGTGAAAGCGGTCAGGTCAGTGGTGGAAACCTGTGCCCGGCAAGGGGTCGAGGTACTGACACTTTTCGCATTCTCCAGTGAGAACTGGCGCCGTCCGGAGGACGAAGTGTCGGCCCTTATGCGCCTGTTCCTGTTTGCCCTGGAGCGGGAAGTAAAAAAACTTCATCGCAATGACATCCGCCTGCGCATCATCGGTGATCGCACGGCGTTCAGTGCGAACCTTCAGGAACACATGGCCCGTGCCGAAGAGCTTACCCGCGACAATACCGGGATGACGCTTGTTATCGCGGCAAACTACGGTGGACACTGGGATATCACCCAGGCCAGCCGCAAAGTCGCTGAGAAAGTGCGTACGGGCGAACTCGCCCCTTCGGACATCACCGATGACCTGATACAGCAACATCTCTCCATTGGCGACCTCCCCATGCCCGACCTGATGATCAGGACGGCCGGAGAGCAGCGTATCAGCAACTTCATGCTCTGGCATCTCGCTTATACCGAGTTGTACTTTTCTCCCGTTTACTGGCCTGATTTCCGGGAACAGGAAATGGGTCTGGCGCTGGAGGCGTATGCTGGCCGGAAACGCCGGTTTGGTCAGACCGATGACCAGATCGCCAACGTTTCGCCGGAACAATAACGACAAAGATAGCGAACGATACCGTGCTCAAAACCCGTATTATTACCGCGCTTATACTGGCACCGCTGGCCATTGGCGGAATCTTTTTTCTGCCGCCTCTGGGCTTCGCCCTGTTTACCGGTGCCATCATCACCCTTGGTGCGTGGGAGTGGGCCAACATGTCGGGCATTGCGGCTCCGGCGGCCCGCGTGGCCTATGCGCTGGTGGTGGCCGCGGTACTCTATGGCCTGTTGAATGTGCCGGCCGTGGCGGTACTCTGGCTGGCACTGTTCTGGTGGGGTCTGTGTTTTCTTCTGGTGCGCAGCTATCCGGCCGGCTCCGAGCGCTGGGGCAGCGTGCCGGCCAGAGCCATAATGGGGCTACTTGTACTGGTTCCTGCCTGGGTGGGGCTCAACCATATTCGCACCGGCGGCTTTGAGTTTGGCGACAGCACCAACAATCTCCTGGTGATTCTCTATGTCTTCTGTGTGGTCTGGGTAGCGGACATTGGCGCCTACTTCGCCGGCCGCGCGTTCGGTAAGGCCAAGCTCGCACCACGTGTCAGCCCGGGTAAGTCCTGGGCCGGTGTATGGGGTGGCCTGGTCGCTGTTGCCGTGTTCGCGGTTATAATCGGCATGCTGGCCTCGGCCACGGTTGCCCAGTCCGTTCTGCTGGTGATTGCCAGCCTGTTCACCGGGCTGGTGTCGGTGTTGGGCGATCTGCTGGAAAGCATGCTCAAGCGTTTTCGCGGCATCAAGGACAGTAGCCAGTTGTTGCCGGGTCACGGTGGCATAATGGACAGAATCGACAGCCTTACCGCAGCCATTCCTGTATTCGCACTGACTATCACGCTGATCGGTTGGCTGACCGCAGGGCAATGGTGATCTCTGTGAAACGTTCCATAACGATACTGGGTGCAACAGGCTCCATAGGTCTGAATACGCTGGACGTCGTCCGCCGACATCCGGATCGTTTTTCTGTACATGCGCTCACCGCCAGTACCAGTGTTGAGAGCATGGCAGAGCTGTGCCATGAATTTCGCCCCCGCTATGCGGTGATGGCAGATCAGAAAGCCGCCGAGACGTTAACGGTGGCACTCTCCAGTCTGCCCTCGGTAACGGTGCTCAGCGGCACTGAAGCGCTGGCCAGCGTAGCTGCTGATGCCGAAGCCGATACAGTGATGGCCGCTATCGTTGGCGCCGCCGGCTTACCTCCCACCCTGGCGGCCGTGCGCGCTGGCAAGCGTGTGCTGCTGGCCAACAAGGAAGCGCTGGTGATGTCCGGCAAGCTGTTCATGGACGCCGTCGCCGCATCTGGCGCCGAGGTGTTGCCGATAGACAGCGAGCACAACGCCATCTTTCAGTGCATGCCTCCGGACAAGATCCGGAATACCAACGGTGCGGGCATCACCCGCATTTTGCTGACGGCCTCCGGTGGGCCATTTCGCACCCATTCCGCCGAAGCCCTCCGCCATGTGTTGCCTGCCGAGGCCTGTGCCCATCCCAACTGGTCCATGGGCCAGAAAATCTCGGTCGACTCGGCAACATTGATGAACAAAGGGCTGGAGCTGATTGAGGCTTGCTGGCTGTTCAATACCACGCCAGACATGATTGAAGTACATGTGCACCCGGAAAGCATTATCCATTCAATGGTTGAATACGCCGATGGCTCGGTACTTGCGCAGCTCGGCAGCCCCGATATGCGCACGCCCATTGCCAATGGCCTGGCCTGGCCAGAACGCATTGATGCCGGGGTGCCTCCACTGGACCTTTTCCGAATCGGGCAGTTCAACTTTGAAAGGCCGGACCTTGATCGCTTTCCCTGTCTTCGGCTCGCTGCCGAGGCTTTTCAGCAGGGGGGGACGGCGCCAGCCGTACTGAATGCGGCCAATGAAGAGGCGGTGGCGGCCTTTCTTGCTGGTAAGCTGGGTTTTGTGGATATTCCCGTTATCATTGAGCGCACTCTGGCGGGCACGGACGTGGTGCCGGCTGACAGTTTCGATACCATCTTTGCCAAGGACGCCGAAGCCCGCTCCCTGGCCCGGGAACAGATCCTCGGGCGGGCTGTCTGATTCAGGCGGGCCCGGCAGTCGGGCTGATCATATTCAACAGAGAACACTATGCAGATAGTTGAAACCATACTGGCGCTGGTACTGACGCTGGGCATTCTGGTCACTCTCCATGAGTTCGGTCACTTCTGGGTGGCACGTCGCTGCGGGGTGAAGGTGCTGCGTTTTTCCGTGGGTTTCGGTAAGCCGTTATTTTCATGGTACGACCGCCAGGGCACAGAATTTGCGGTCGCGGCCATTCCGCTTGGTGGCTATGTAAAAATGCTGGATGAGCGGGAAGGCCCCGTACCTGATGACCAGAAGCACCTGGCTTTTAACGCCAAGCCGCCGTCAAAACGCATTGCCATTGCGGCAGCAGGGCCCGTGGCCAACTTCCTGTTTGCCATCTTCGCTTACTGGTTGCTCAGTGTTGTAGGCTTCACCACCGTTGCGCCCATTGTTGGGGACGTTAACGAGGATAGCGTTGCTGACCGCGTGGGACTGGTCTCTGGTATGGAGATCCATGAAGTTGACGGCCATCGTGTCACTTCCTGGCGAGATGTGAACATGCGTTTGCTGGAACGTACCGGTGAATTCGGGCAGATAACCATCGATGTTTCCAGGGACGGCAGCCGGGGGACGCTGACAGGTTCCCTGGACGGTTGGCGCCTTGACGACGAAAACCCCAACCCTCTGGGTGAATTCGGCGTGACCCCCTGGCGGCCGGATGTTCCGGCGGTATTGGGCGAGATTGTAGCCGGGGGAAGGGCCGAGGCTGCCGGCCTGGAATCCGGCGACAGGGTAGTCGCGGTAGACGGGGAACCGGTGTCTGACTGGTTCGAGCTGGTGTCATTTATTCGTGAAGCCCCCGAAACACCGTTGGAACTTACGGTAGAGCGGGACGGCAGCACCCTCCAGATAGTGGTCACGCCCGCCGAAAACAGGGCGGACGATGGTACGGTTACCGGGCTTGTCGGGGCCGGTGTGAGTGAAGTGACCTGGCCTGACGAAGTGCTCCGGAATGTCAGTTACGGGCCCCTGGCGGCGATTCCAAATGCCATGTCCGAAACCTGGGGCGACACCCGGTTAACCCTGGTTGCCATTAAAAAAATGGTGACCGGGCTGCTCTCTCCCACTAACCTTAGTGGCCCGATTACCATTGCAAGGATAGCCGAAGCCAGTGTAAGTTCCGGCTTTGAAGATTTTGTACGCTTTCTTGCCTACCTCAGTGTCAGTCTTGGGGTGCTGAATCTGTTGCCAGTACCGGTTCTGGATGGTGGGCACATTGTCTATTACACCATCGAAGCCATCCGCAGAAAGCCGCTTTCCGAACAGGCCCAGGCTTTTGGATTACGTATTGGTATGGCAATGATCCTCACATTAATGGTGTTTGCACTTTACAACGACCTGATGCGGTTGTGAGAATTGCGAACTCCTTACGCGCATCAACAGGCGAAATTACTGAATGAGACGTTCTTTTCTGGGTTTAGCTGTAGGCTTGGCAATCGCCACTTCCGCCATGAAACCGGCTCTGGCTGATGAATTCACTGTATCCGACATAGAGGTAGAAGGCCTTCAGCGGGTGTCCGCAGGAACCGTATTCTCTGCATTTCCAGTGTCCATCGGGGAGCCTGTTGATGAGGTAGAGCTGGCTTCCGCCATCAAGGACCTGTTTCGCACCGGATTGTTTACCGATATTGAAGCCAGCCGTGACGGTGGGGTTCTGATTCTGACCGTCAAGGAGCGGCCATCAATCACTTCCATCGACATTGAAGGCAACAAGAATATTGAAACCGATATGCTGATGGATGCGCTGTCCGGTGCCGGTCTGCAGGAAGGCCAGGTGTTTCGCCGTGCCACCCTGGAGCGGCTGGAGCTGGAGATACTCCGGTCCTACATCAGCCAGGGTCGCTATAACGCCCGTGTAAAGGCGACCGCTGAGGATCTCCCGCGTAACCGGGTTGCTATCAGGCTGGATATTAATGAAGGCACAGTGGCCGCCATTCAGCATATCAATATTGTCGGCAATGACGCCTTTAATGATGAAACCCTGCTGGGTCTGTTCGAACTGGAAACCACCAGTTGGTGGAACTCCATCACCAATTCTGACAAATACGCCCGCGAACGCCTGAGTGGCGACCTGGAATCCCTGCGATCCTACTACCTTGATCGCGGCTATATCGACTTCAATGTTGAGTCCAGCCAGGTGTCCATTTCGCCCGACAAAAAACAGGTGTTCATTGCCATCTCACTGAACGAGGGACCCCAGTACACGGTTTCCGATGTCAATCTGCGGGGCGAGCTCATTGTTGATGAGGAAGAGTTGCGAGAGCTCATACCCATTGAAGAGGGCGATGTCTTTTCCCGTTCCCGCATGACAGCGATTTCCGAATCCCTGTCCAGGCGGCTTGGGCGTGAAGGCTATGCCTTTGCCAACGTAAACGCCGTTCCCGAGCCGGGTGAGGATGACACCGCATCAGTGACCTTCTTTGTAGAGCCCGGTAAGCGGGCATACGTCCGGCGCATCAATTTCGACGGCAACGTTTCCACAAGAGACGACGTGCTGCGCCAGGAAATGACCCAGATGGAAGGCGGTGTGGCCTCCACGGACAGAATCGAGTTTTCAAAGACCCGCCTCGAACGGCTCGGTTTCTTCGAAACCGTTGATGTGGAAACGGTTCCTGTTCCCGGCACCGACGATCTGGTGGACGTGAACTATTCCGTGGCGGAGCAGGCCACTGGCAGCCTTTCCGCGTCGGTAGGTTTCTCTCAGGCATCGGGCGTTATCCTCGGGGCCAATGTGTCCGAGAACAATTTCTTTGGCAGCGGTAAGCGGGTGTCCTTTGGTGTGAACGTCAGCGACTCCATCAAGAGCGCTAACTTTTCCTACCTGGACCCTTACTACACAGTGGACGGTGTAAGCCGGGGCTTCAGCGTCTTCGCCCGCGAAACCGATTTTGAAGAGCAGGATATTTCATCCTACCTGCTTGACGAGTACGGCGGCCGGGTTACCTTCGGGTACCCCACAGACAACATCACCCGGTTGAACTTCGGCCTTGGGTACACGCTCTCCAAGGTCAAGGCAGGCTCGTTCACCTCCGAGGAAGTGCGAAACTTCATCGAGGAGGAGGGTAACGATTTCAACAACTACTTCCTGTTTGCTTCCTGGCGCCGCAGCACGTTGAACCGGGGCGTTCTGCCAACCGACGGCTACAGCGTTTCCCTGTCGTCGGACATTGCGGTACCCGGCAGTGATCTCACCTTCTACAAACTGAATCAGAAAACCGAGTTCTATCAGCCGCTTAACGAAAACCAGAGCTGGGTCTTCCGGGCGCGTTCTGAAATCGGCTATGGTGATGGGTACGACGGGCGTTCGGTGATGCCGTTTTACGAGCACTTCTACGCTGGCGGTTATGGTTCGGTGCGTGGTTATGAGGCAAACTCGTTGGGGCCCCTGGCCACAAACGCGCCTAACGACTTCTCCGATCCGGACCCGTTTGGCGGCAGTCTGCTGACGGAGGGCAGCCTGGAGCTGATCTTCCCAACGCCATTCGCTGGCGATACCCGTTCGATGAGAACGGCGTTCTTCATCGATGCGGGGCAGGTATTTGACGCGGACCGCAATTTCGATCCGGCCCTGGATGAAGTCCGGCTGTCGGCTGGTGTAGGATTTCAGTGGATCACCGCGGTTGGTCCGCTGGCTTTCAGCCTTGCCAAGCCTCTGAACGACAAGAGTGGCGACGATACCCAGATATTCCAGTTCTCCCTGGGGCAGACATTCTGATCAGAGAGCGAAGGGAAACGCGGTAAAAAATGAAAAACAGGAGAAACAACATGTTCCGATTGTCCATGGCAGTATTGTTGGCCGCACTGATGGCCAGTACCACGGTTGCAGCTGAAACCCGTATAGGGGTGGTGGATCTGCGCCAGGCACTGTTCTCGTCCAAGGATGCGAGAGAGTTCAGCGCGCAGATGCAGCAGGATTTTTCCGGTGAGGAAGCAAAGGTCAGGGAAGCTCAGGAGGCTGCTCGCAAACTGCAGGAGCGCCTGGAGAAAGATGGCGCCATGATGAACGAGTCCGAGCGCAACAAAATGACGGCCGAGTTCCAGGAGAAGGTCAAGGAGTTCAACTTTCTCAAGCAGCGCCTCGATTCCACAGTGGCAAATCGCAAACAGCAGTTTCTGGAAGATGCCCGCCCGGAAGTGGATGCCGCCGTCATGGAACTGCTGGACGAGCATGACCTCGACATTATCCTGCCCAGTGAGGCCGTGGTGTACGTCAAGCCCGACATGAACCTGACGGAAGAGCTACTGGAGAAGCTGGACCGCTGATCACGGCGGGCCTGATTATGGCCAGTCCGGAAAAACCTTGTGGAGCTGATAATGACTAAGCGTTCATACCGGCTGGGCGACATTGCCTCTGAGCTTGGGGCAGAACTCAGGGGCGACCCCGATACTGACATCGGGGGCCTTGCCACGCTTCAGGCGGCGGCTCCGGGACAGATCGCATTCCTAGCGAATCCTTCCTACGCGCGCTATCTTGCAGACACCAGGGCTTCTGCGGTTATCCTTTCTCCATCTGTCGCTGATCAGTGCTCAACCAACGTCCTGTTACTGGACAACCCCTACCTTGGGTATGCTCGCCTGAGCCACTGGTTTGACCCTTCGCCCGTTTCGGGGGTAGGCGTCCATGAGTCTGCGGTGATCGACCCTTCTGCGCGGATATCACCCAGCGCCAGCATTGGCCCGCAGGCTGTTGTTGAGGCGGAGGCCGTTATTGGTGATAACGTGGTGGTTGGCGCCGGCTGTATCGTGGGTGCTCGTTGCATTCTTGGCGACCAGTCAGTATTGCGCCCGCGGGTAACCCTGGCCCATGACATTGTGCTGGGCAAGCGCTGCCATATCCTGAGCGGCGCGGTTATTGGTTCGGACGGCTTCGGCTTTGCCAATGAAAAGGGCGCGTGGCACCGGATCGCACAACTTGGCCGGGTTGTCCTTGGCGATGATGTTGAAGTCGGGGCGAACACTACCATCGACCGCGGTGCGCTGGACGACACAGTAATAGGCAACGGGGTGAAACTCGACAACCTCATTCAGATTGCACACAACGTCAGTATCGGTGATCACAGTGCCATGGCGGCCATGGTCGGTATTGCAGGCAGTACCCATATTGGTCGCCATTGCGTTTTTGGTGGCGCCTCCGGCGTCGCGGGGCATCTGACGATTGCGGATCAGGTACACCTGACCGGTATGACCCTGGTAACCGGTGATATACGGGAGCCGGGCGTTTATTCGTCGGGAACCAGCGCTGACACCAATCGACAATGGCGCAAGAACGCCGTGCGTTTTCGTCAGCTTGATGCCATGGCGCGTCGGCTAAAAGAACTGGAAAAGAAAATCGAAGGCTGAGGCCACTACAGATGATGTACATCGATGAAATCATGGAATACCTGCCCCATCGTTACCCGTTTTTGCTGGTTGATCGGGTTACGGAGGTGGAGAAGGGGCAATTCATCAAAGGGTACAAGAACATCTCCCTGAATGAGCCGTTTTTCACCGGGCACTTCCCGAACAAGCCGATCATGCCGGGGGTACTGATCATTGAAGCCATGGCACAACTTTCCGGCATTCTCGGTTTCCTGACGGTGGGCCGGAAACCGTCGGATGGCGTGGTACAATATCTGGCTGGTTCCAGCAAGGCGCGCTTCAAGCGCCCCGTAGTGCCCGGAGACAGGCTCAGCATGGAGTCCCGGATGATCTCCGGCAAACGTGGAATCTACAAATTCGAATGCCGCGCTCTGGTAGATGACGAAGTCGTCTGTGTGGCAGAAATACTGACCGCTGAGAGAGAAGTCTGATGGCGACAAAAGAATGGTCGGGAGTCCATCCTCAGGCGATCGTTGATCCGTCTGCCAAACTGGCTGACAACGTAACTGTCGGTCCGTGGAGCTATATTGGCCCTGACGTGGAAATCGGTGAGGGCACCGAAATCATGTCCCATGTGGTGGTCAAGGGCCCCACCAGAATTGGCCGCAACAACCGCATCTTCCAGTTCTCCAGTGTGGGAGAGGAATGTCAGGACAAGAAGTACGCCGGTGAGCCGACCACACTGGTGATCGGTAACGACAACACCATCCGCGAGAACTGCACCATTCACCGGGGTACCGTTCAGGACCGTGGTGAAACCACTATTGGTAGCGGCAATCTGCTGATGGCGTATGTGCACGTGGCGCACGACTGCATCATTGGTGACAACACCATTCTGGCCAACTGCGCCACTCTGGCTGGGCATGTATCGGTAGGCGACTTTGCCATCCTCGGTGGCGGCACCATGGTTCATCAGTTCTGCCACATCGGCACCCACAGTATGAGTGCCGGTGGAAGCATCGTTCTCAAAGACATTCCTGCCTATATCATGGCCAGCGGGCAGTCTGCCCAGCCATTCGGCATGAACGTGGAAGGGCTGCGTCGCCGTGGATTCAGTAAGGAAGTGCTGCTGGTTCTTCGTCGCGCCTACAAGGTTATCTACCGCCAGGGCCTGACAACGGAACAGGCGGTAGTGGAACTGGAAAAAGCCTATTCCGACATCCCCGAAGTGTTGCCATTGATTGAATCCCTTCGCGGCGCAGACCGCGGCATTATCCGCTGACCAGGGAGCGATTACCCCGGTGACGGACCATCCTGAGCACCCTGTTGTCAGCACCCGCAAAGTGACCTTCGCCATCGTGGCCGGAGAGGCCTCCGGCGATATCCTTGGCGCGGGCCTGATTCGCTCGCTCCGGGTGAGGTATCCCAACGCCCGTTTCGTGGGCATCGGTGGAGAGGAAATGGTGGCGGAAGGCTTTCATTCCCTGGTGCCCATGGAGCGGCTTTCGGTGATGGGGCTGGTGGAAGTCCTCGGCCGGATCCGCGAGCTTTTCAGTATTCGGTCCCGCTTGATGGACTATCTGCTGACAACGCCGCCGGAGGTGGTGATTGGCATCGACTCCCCGGATTTTACCCTGGACATAGAACGGCGGTGCCGTGATGCCGGTATGCTCACAGCGCATTATGTCAGTCCGTCTGTGTGGGCCTGGCGCCAGAAGCGGATATTCAAGATTGCCAAATCCGTCAATCTCATGTTGACGCTGTTTCCTTTCGAAGCGCGATTCTATGAAGAGCACAACATTCCGGTGGCCTTCGTGGGTCACCCCCTGGCCGATCGGATTCCGATGACACCGGATACCGCAGGCGCCCGCAAGGCGCTGGGACTTCGCGATAACGCGCCGGTGCTGGCTATCCTGCCCGGCAGTCGGGGCGGGGAAGTGGAGCGTCTCGGCACCTTGTTCCTTGAGGCCGCCCGCTGGATTCAGGGCAAACGCCCCGATCTGCAACTGGTGATTCCCTGCGTCAACCGGGAGCGGGAACAGCAGGTGCGTGGGCTGGTGGACGCGCTGGATGTAAAGCTGGAAGTGACGATAGTACGGGGCCGTTCGCGGGAAGTAATGGCTTCGTCGGACGTGGTATTGCTGGCGTCCGGAACCGCCACCCTGGAAGCCATGTTGCTGAAAAAGCCGATGGTGGTGGGATACCGGCTGAGCAGCATCAGTTTTGCGTTGGTTTCTCGACTGGTAAAGGTGCCCCATGTGGCACTGCCCAACCTGCTTGCGCGAGAACCACTGGTGCCGGAATTACTGCAGGACGATGCCACTCCGGAATCACTGGGGGAGGCCGTTCTCGAGCGGCTGGAAAATGAAAGCGAGCGGGCCCGCCTGACAGAAGCCTTCTCCCGCCTGCATGAGCAGTTACGACAGAATGCCGATGAACAGGCGGCCACTGCGCTTTCGGCACTGATTGAAGGTGAGCGGCCATGAGCAAACGCCCTTTGCCCCCCTTTGAGTGCCGTTACCAGGGCAGGTTACTGGCCGGGGTGGATGAAGTGGGTCGTGGCCCACTGGTCGGCGCCGTGGTGACAGCCGCAGTGATACTGGACCCGGAAAAGCCCATTCCCGGGCTGGCAGATTCCAAGAAACTGACCGAGAAACGCCGTGAAGTCCTGTACGAACAGATTATCGAACAGGCCGCTGCCTGGAGCCTGGGCCGTTGCGAAGCTGACGAGATTGACCGGCTGAACATCTTCCAAGCCACCATGGTGGCTATGGAGCGGGCGGTCTCCGGGCTCCATATCCCGCCAGAATACGTCCTGGTGGACGGCAACCGCTGCCCGGACTGGCACTGGCCATCGGAACCGGTCATCAAGGGCGACAGCCGGGTGGAAGCCATTAGCGCGGCCTCCATACTTGCCAAGGTAACCCGCGACCGGGAGATGGCAATACTCCACGAAACCTACCCGCAATATGGTTTTGCCGGCCACAAGGGTTACCCCACACCCATACACCTCGAAGCACTCGGCAGACTGGGAGCTACAACCCAGCACCGGCGTTCGTTCAGGCCCGTTCAGAAGGCTATCGACGCGGTTGGCATGATCAATACGATCGCCACCGAAGAACTGGCGTATCCTTCCGATCTCTTCGAAAATAACGATTGACAGCTCACCATCAGATCCTTAATATACGCGCACGTTGATCGGGGGTTGCCCCGGAAAACAGCCAGTTTATTGCGGGGTGGAGCAGTCTGGTAGCTCGTCGGGCTCATAACCCGAAGGTCGTAGGTTCGAATCCTGCCCCCGCTACCATATAAAAGAAAGGCAGATCAGTATTATACTGGTCTGCCTTTTTTCGTTTCTGTCTCCGGAACTTTCTGATCAGGAGAAGCCCCGATGGAGTATCGCTCACCGCGCACAACGAGCTTCGAAGTGACCAGCCTTGAAGAGCTGGCGCCGATGGCAGACTACTCGCTGATGGACAACCTGAACTGCGATCCCGATGCCAATCCGGACGGCATTGACCACATGCCCAGGCAGGTCTTTACGGGGCATTATGTGCCAGTCAGGCCGACCCCAATCGAGGCTGCTGAATACGTCTCTCACAGCGAAGGTCTGTTCAGTGAATTAGGCTTTGCTGACAGTCTGGCCCAGTCCACTGACTTTATCCGGATGTTCTCTGGAGACCTTGCGCAGGTTCCGGAACCGATGCGCAAGGTCGGTTGGGCTTGTGGCTATGCACTGTCCATCTACGGCACCGAATTTATCCAGCAATGCCCGTTTCAGACCGGCAATGGCTATGGTGATGGGCGTGCAATTTCGGTACTGGAAGGTGTTTTCAATGGCCGGCGGTGGGAAATGCAGTTGAAAGGTGGCGGCCGGACACCCTACTGCCGTGGGGCCGACGGCCGTGCCGTGCTCAGATCAAGCGTTCGCGAGTTTCTGGCACAGGAACACATGCACGCGCTGGGGGTGCCCACCTCCCGCTCCCTGAGCCTGTACGTATCGAAAACAGAGAAAGTGTGGCGACCCTGGTATTCGGAGGGTTCCCGCATGGCAGACCCGGACCAGATCATTGAGGAGCCGGTCGCGATTTCCACCCGGGTGGCACCGTCGTTCATACGAGTGGGGCAGCTCGAACTTTTCGGTCGTCGTGCCCGGAAACAGGAACATCCCAAAGCAATGGAGGAGCTTGAGCAACTGGTGCTCCATCTGATTGATCGGGAGTACGCTGAGGTCATTGATCAGTCACTCGATACTCCCACAAAAGTAGTGATGCTCGCGCACGAGTTTCGCTGCCGTCTTGCCTCACTGGTTGCGAACTGGGTTCGTGTCGGCTACTGCCAGGGCAACTTTAACAGTGACAACTGCGCCGCTGGCGGTTTCACACTGGATTATGGCCCCTTCGGGTTCTGTGAGGTATTTGATCCCCATTTCCAACCATGGACCGGTGGGGGACAGCACTTCTCCTTCCTGAACCAGCCTGGGGCAGCCGAACAGAACTTCAGAATGTTCTGCCGGGCCCTGCAGCCTCTACTGCGCGCCCATCAGAGGGAACTGGCGCAACTCCAGGAGACTGAAACGGGGTTCCCGGAGGTGATGCAGGCCGAACTGGAAATGATGTGGGCAGAGAAGCTGGGGCTCGACGCGTTTGACGCGGGGATCTTCAGGGAACTTATTGTTCTGATGGCGCAAACGCCCGTGGATTACACCCTCTTTTTCCGCCAACTGTCGTTGATACCTGATGACATTGAGTCACTCAAAAAAAGCTTTTACAGGTCGCCTGTTGAGTCAGGCGCGGCTGACTCCGAAGCGCTGTTCAAGCGCTGGTCACAATGGCTCACTGAATGGAAATCGCGTATCGGGCTCGCCACGAATGGCGCAGATGGCAACGTGTCCCGCTCGCGCGAGGAACTCAGCCGACAGATGAAACTCGTCAATCCCAAATACACCATGCGGGAGTGGCTGGTGGTACCTGCCTATCAGCAGGCAGCCGAGGGTGACTATCTGCCACTCAGAGCGTTGCAGAACGTATTGACCCAACCCTACGCCGAGCAGTCAGAAGCTGCTGAGGAGCAATACTGCAGATTGAAGCCGCCAGAGCTGTTTGATCTTGGTGGAGTTTCCCATTACAGCTGTTCCTCGTAAACAGGCTATCTGGAACAGGATTCTCCACAACGCCATTGCAAATCGATGCCTGAACCCGCTAAAACAGGTTGACCCGCTGCCCGTAGCCATCCAGAATACTGTACATATAAACAGTATTTCGGGTGGCTGGTTTTGCCAGGCATCTGAGCGGGGAGGATGGTCATGTCAGGGCAAAGCCCGGTTTCCTTTATCACGGTAAGGCGCCAGTTCGAGTTCCGTAGTATAGAAGTGGGCCGCTGGGTTACACCCCAGGAGCGTGACAGGGCTGCGGTCCGGTTTTACCAGGCGTTGTGTGATCTCATGACGATTCTCCGCGGCCCGGAAACGCTGATCTCCCTGCGCGGTACCCTGGGGCTGCAGTACGGTATCGGCGGGCAGTTGGGCGTTTCGGCCCACTACATTCCTGCCACCAGACAGCTGGCTCTGGCCAAAAATGCCGGCGCCGGCAGCCTTGCCCATGAATGGTTTCATGCGTTTGATCATTACATGGGCAACAAGGCGTTCCGGAAGCTGGCAAAACACGGCTTTGCCTCCAGCGGCTGGCTGGCCAGCGCCAGCCAGAAAGAGCACCCGCTGAACGAGCGACTGGGGGCCTGCTTTCAGGCCATCGTCCTCAATGAAGACGGCACCGCACCCAGCCCGCTGTTCCACGCCTCACAACAAACCGATGCGAAACTGAACGTGCTTTACTACGCCAGGCCTGAAGAACTCTGTGCCAGGGCTTTTGAAGCCTTTGTTGAGGATTGCCAGCCCAGGAACAGTTTCCTGGTGCGGGGTACGGTCTATTCCGATGAGGCAAAAGCAGGGCTGTATCCGGTAGGCGCTCAACGACAGCGGATAAACGATGCCTTCCAGAGCTATTTCGACGCACTGGGCGCCGCGCTGTTTCGGGAACAGGCCAAAGCCGGCTAAACTTGCCCAGGTTTTCGAAATGATCCGGGGAAGATTGCATGCCAAAGTTTTTACACACGGCAGACTGGCAGATGGGGCGGGCATTCAGCCGCTTCGAAACAGAAGACGGCGCCGCTCTGGTTGAGGCCCGCTTTGAGGCCATTGAAAAACTCGCACGCCTCGCCAACGAGCACCAGTGTGACGCTGTGCTGGTGGCGGGGGATGTTTTTGATGCCCAGACTGTCGCCGACCGGACCATTCGCCGCGTGTTCAACGCCACCAGAGCGTTCACCGGCCCCTGGGTAATGCTTCCGGGCAACCACGATGCCGCCTTGGCGGAGAGCGTGTGGAGCAGAGCCAAGCGCCTTGGTGCGGTGCCTGAGAATGTCCATCTCGCTCTGGAGCCAGGCATTATCAGCCTGGAAGCTCAGGAACTGGCCGTCCTCTGCGCCCCTCTGACGCAACGCAACACCTACAGTGATCTCACCGAAGCCTTCAATACCTTCGATACCCCGCAAGGCCTGGCCCGGGTTGGCCTGGCCCATGGCAGCGTCCAGGGCCTGTTGCCCGACGAGATTGATTCCACCAACCCCATATTGCCAGACCGTGCAGAAACTGCCCGCCTGGACTATCTCGCCCTTGGCGACTGGCATGGCACCAGACAGATTGATGAGCGCACCTGGTACAGCGGTACGCCCGAACCCGAGCGGTTCCGTAACAACGAAGCCGGTTATGCCCTGATCGTGAATATACCCGGGCAGGGGCAGGCGCCGGACGTAACCCCCGTGGAAACCGCCCGTTACCGATGGCATCAGTGGCGGGAAACCCTGACTGTTGAATCCGACCTGGACCAGCTTCTGGAGAGGCTAGAGGCATTGCCCGAGCCATCCGTGGTCGATCTTCGCCTGGAGGGATCCGTTACCCTCGCTGGCGAGGAAAAGCTGATCAACGCATTGTCCGTGGCCGAGGCCAGGTTCCGCAGCATCCAGTGTGATCGCAGCGGCTTACAGCTTGAGCCCACCGATGATGACATTGCCGCCCTCAAGGCCGATGGATACGTAGGGGAGGTCATCGAACATCTCAGAACTCGACAGCAGGACGACGGCGCGGAAGCCGCGCGGGATGCGCTCGCCATTCTGGCCGGTTTACTGAAAGACCGGAAACAGGAGGCCAGCGAATGAAACTCCGTCGCCTACAGGTGGAGCAGCTTCGCCAGTTCCGGCAGCCGTTTGTGCTGGACGACCTGAAGTCGGGGCTCAACCTGATCCATGGCCCCAACGAATCCGGCAAGAGCACCCTGGTGCGAGCCATTCGCGCTGCCTTCTTCGAACGTTATCGCACCAGCTCCGTTGACGATCTTCGCCCCTGGGGCGATTCAGCCGCCGCGCCGACCATCACGCTGGATTTCGAAGCCCGGCAGAAAAGCTGGCACCTGGTAAAAAGCTTTCTCCAGCGCAAACGTTGCGACCTCAAGATTGATTCCGACAGCTACAGCGAAGACGAAGCCGAGGAAAAGCTGGCGGAACTCCTGGGCTTCCAGTTTTCCGCCAAAGGTGTCAGCAAGCCTGAGCACTGGGGCGTACCGGGATTGCTATGGGTAGAACAGGGCACTGGACAGAACATTGAACAGGCGGTGGAGCACGCCGGCGACCACCTCAAATCCGCGCTCAACTCCCTGGTGGGGGAAGTGGCCAGTACCGGTGGTGACGAGCTGATCGAACAGGTCAAAACCCGCTGGGGTGAGCTGTTTACACCCACCGGCAAACCCCGTGGTGATTACCAGAAACTGGAAAAAGAGCGGGAAGAGCACCATCAGGAAATCAATGATCTGCATGCCCGCGTCCAGAAATACCAGGAGCAGGTAGACCGGCTGGGCAAACTCACCCGGGACTATGAGCGTACCCAGCACGAGCGTCCCTGGGAAGAGGCCGAACGGCAGCTGGAACAGGCCAGGGAGCGCTACCGGCAGGTAGAGAAACTGGAGCAACAGCAGGCCCGGGAAAAAGAGATCCTCAACCACCTGCAGAGCAGACAGCAACTGCTGCGGCAGAACCAGGAACAGCTGGAAAGCCTGAACAGAAAACTGGATGTCCGCAAAGCGGAACTGGACAAAGCCCAGCGGGAGCTGGAAAAGGCTGAGGCCCGCAGCCCGTCCATCACCAACAGCGTCCAGGAAGCAAAGGCCGCCTACGATGCCGCCACCAGGCAGGTCCACCAGGCCCGCCTTCACGAAACCCGTTCCCGGCTTGAGCGGGAGATTCATCGCCTGGAACAGCAGAACCAGACGCTGACCCAGAACCTGGAAAGAGCCCGGCAGTGCCGGCAGGAACTCGACCAGGCCAGGGAACAGGCCCGGCAGAACCAGATTGATGGCCAGGCAGTAAAAGCGCTGAAAGCGACAGAGCATCAGTTGAAAGAAGAAACCATCCGCTCCCAGACCATCGCAACCCGATTAACCTGGCAACTGGAGCCGGGCGCGAGACTGGCACTGAATGACGAACCCCTGGAGGGGCAGGGCGAAAAACAGCTGCTCGAGGAAACCAGCCTGGTGGTGCCGGGTGTCGGCACCCTGGGAATCACCCCCGGTGGCGAAGACCTGGCCAGTACCCGGCGCAAGCTATCTACGCTTGAGCAGAGCCTGGGCGAACAGATGAAAACCCTGGGCGTGGATTCCACCGGGCAGGCAGAACATCGCCTGACAGCCTGCGAGGCTGCAGAGCGGACGCTGCAGCATACCCGCGAGCTGCTCAAGTCGCTTGCGCCGGTCGGAATGGAACAGCTGCTGGCGGACCAGAAGGAAACCCAATCCCAACTGCAGAATGCAAAAACCGAACTGCAGAACAGCCCCGCCCCGGAAGCAGACCAGCAGGGCCAGGCAACCGATGTGGTTTCAGCAGAGGCTGCCCGCACCAAAGCCGAAACCCGGCTGGCAGAAGCGGAAGCCGAGGAACGGAAGCACCAGACCGAGTTCCTGACCCGCCGCCAGGCCCGTGACAATGCCAGAGGCGAGTGGCAGCAGCTGCAGGATGAGGTGCAGAACCCGGAGCGGCAGAAACAGCTCAAGAGCCTCGCAACAGAGCTGGCTGAAATCGAAGAAAAACGGGGCCGCCTGGAGGCCAGTCTGCAAGCCCGTGAGCAGGAAATACAGCAGGCCCACCCGACCATCCTGAAGCAGGACATCGAACGCTACCAGCGCAGCATCAGCAACCTGCGCCAGACCCAGGAGGAGCGGCAACGGGAGCTCAGGGATATACAGGTGAGGCTGGAGGCCTGGGGCGCCGAAGGCCTGGAGGAGCAACTGAACGAAAAAGTCGCCGACCTGGAACAGTGCAACCGCCGCTACCAAGAACTGAATCGCCGCGCCCGGGCGCTGGACCTTCTGCTTACCCTGCTGACTGAAAAACGCCAGGCCTTGACCCGGCGCCTGCAGGCCCCCCTGCAGAAACACCTGGACCACTACCTGTCACTACTGTTCCCGCAAGCTACTCTGGAAGTGGACGAACATCTGCGACCAGGCACCTTTACCCGGGGGACCGAACTGGGGCAGATCGCCGAGCTGAGCTTTGGCGCCCGCGAACAGATGGGCCTGATCAGCCGCCTGGCCTACGCAGACCTGCTGCGCGAAGCCGGCAGGCCCACCCTGGTAATACTGGACGACACCCTGGTGCACAGCGACACAGACCGCCTGGACGACATGAAACGCATCCTGTTCGACGCGGCCAACCGCCACCAGATACTGCTGTTTACCTGCCATCCGGAAAAGTGGAGTGACGTGGGAGTGGTGCCGCGGGATATTCTGGCGATGAAGGAGGAGGTGCACCTTGAAGCTCGCGCAAAGGCACCATGATTCGCCTGATCGGGAATATGTTGGCTGGAGAGGGCAAGTGAGTCTCAATCGTGTCGGTGTGTATGGCACTCTCAAGAAAGGCCATTCAAACCACCATTTTATGGCCACAGCCCGATTCGTTGGTCGCTGCAGATTGAAGCAGATCACCCTTTACGACATCGGGCCGTTTCCTGGCGCCAAGCTGCGCCCCAGCCAGGGCATTGATGTTGAAATCTACGACGTCACCAATGAGCTGTTTGCCCGGCTGGATCAGCTTGAGGGGCATAATCCGCGCGCACCCAGGGCCGGCGAGTATGACCGCCGTCAGCTTGAAACGCCTTTCGGCCTAGCCTGGATCTACCTGTACAACCGGGATGTGTCCGGCCTCCCGGCGATTCAAAGGGGTGGATGGCGTATGCCTACCGCTTCTTGCAGGTTTTAATCCCGATCAGCGAGTAAGCGGGACAGTTCCCCATCAACGCTGTTGCCAGCGGGATAATGCCAATCCATCCCCAGGCCGTTTGTGGGCCTACGAATACCAGCGCCAGTAATACTACGCCCACGATTGCCCGAATGGTGCGATCTGCCGTTCCCACGTTTCTCATCATTTCTCGTTCTCCTCTGGTGTTTTCCGGTAATGACTTGATCCTAATCCACTGTCGTCGGCTCCTTCAGTGATAAAGTCACATTCGGCCCACAGTTCCCGCCAGACAGGATCAGGTTTCATGGCCCGGCATAGCATTCTCAACAGTCTGAATGACACTCTCCGCAAGGAAACTCTGGAAAAAAGCCGGGTGATGCAGTTCCCGCCCGGGCAGATTCTGTTCAGCGCGGGCCAGCATTGCCAGGGGCTTCCGTTGGTCATCACGGGCAGGGTCAAGGTGCAGATGACAGGGCTCTCCGGCCACAGCATCGTGCTCTACCGGATGGAGGCGGATGACATCTGTACGCTCTCCATTGGCTGCCTGATGACAGGGCGGGCTTACCGTGCGGAGGCGTTGGTAGAGCAAGAGGCAGAAGCCCTGATGATTCCGCGCGGCGTCTTTGAGCGGTTGATGGACCAGTCAGCGGGGTTCCGGCTGGGCATCATGGAATCCTACGGCCGCCGGCTGGATGATCTGATGCTGCTGGTCGAGGAGGTTGCTTTTCGTCGCATGGACAAGCGGCTTGAAGAGTGGCTGCTGAGCCGGGCCGCCCGCGGGCCGGTGGTTATTACACACCAGGAACTGGCTGTTGAGCTCGGCACCGCCCGGGAGGTGGTAAGCCGACTGCTGAAAGAACTCGAAAGGCGCGAAATGGTCCAGCTGTCCAGAGGAAGGATTGAAGTGACTGGCTTGCTTCGCTGACCTGATCTGCGCTTCATTCCTTCATACTTTCGTCTTTAATTTTCCCTCCTTCCTTTTCTGTGGATTTCCTGCCCAGAAAAGAAATTGCCCCCCCCACCTCAGTATTTCCCACTAATTCGTTACAAACACCAGTCAGTAAATTGACGATTTTGTGATTGTATTAATGACGCTCCTCACATCGATACTCGCCGACGTTTTATATAATTTTACAACTTAGACGATTTATTGGTGGAAAAAAATATGAAACGCGTCATTAAAATGTCAAAGGCATGGATCGCCGCGTTTACAATGGGAATCGTTCTTACAGGGTGTGTAGAGGGTATTTCCGGCACTTCAGCCAGTTCGAGCACTTCAGCCAATTCGGGCACGAGTTATTCCGAGCCTCAACAGTTTTCCGAGCGCTCCGCATCCCTGAGCTGGAATGCGCCCGCCACCCGCGCTAACGGAGAAGGCATCAAGATGGGAGAGTTGTCTGGTTACGTGATCAGCTATGGCCAGAACCCGGAAGAGCTTTCCGAAGCCATTCGCATTGATGATGCCAGTATCATGGACTTCACTATCACCAACCTGGATCACGGTACCTGGTATTTCACCATTCAGGTGGAAGATGTCGACGGCCTGGTAAGTGCGCCTTCAGAACAGGTCAGTAAAACGATCTGATTGGGTGGGTTACCGGCAGTTTCAGGGTGAAGGCAGAGCCTTCCCCCAGGCGGGAATCAACATGAATCTCGCCACGGTGCTTTTCCACTACCACGTTAACAAACGACAGCCCCAGGCCAGTGCCGTGATTGCCGGAAAGTTCGCTGCTTTTCTGGCGCCGGTAGCGGTCAAACAGGTGGGGGAGCTCTTCTCGAGCGATACCTTCACCCTCATCACTGATGGTCAGGCAGGCCTGATGGCCCGCCTGGAATACCTGGATAGTGATGGTGGACTGCGGCGGGCTATACTGCACCGCATTGGTCAAAAGGTTGATCACAGCCCGTTCCAGCAACTCTGCGTTACCTTTTAACCACAAGTCTTCCGTTCCCTGCAGTATCAACTGGATGTCTTTCTCCGCTGCCTGCTCGCTGACACTGTCTCGGGCGTTTTCCACGATGGCCAGGAACTCGCATTCGTAGAAGCGCGTTTCGGTCAGTTGTTCGGCCCTGGCCAGTTGCACGAATTCCTCCGCCAGGTGGTAACTGCGCCGCGCCAGTTTGCCGAGCTGGTCCAGTTGGTCGGGTTCTACCTGGCCGCCGTTTCTTTTCAGTTGTTCGATCAGCGCCAGCTGTGACACCAGCGGGGAGCGTACATCATGAGAGATGAAGTCGATGGCCTCACGGTGCTGGCGTTGTTGCTCCCGCAGCTCAGAGATATCCGAAATGTTGGCAATGATGCCACTCTGGTCGCTGTCCGGCAGGGAAAACGGTGCGAAGTGGATCAGGAAGTCCTTGTTGTGAATGCTCAGATCCACGGTGCGGCTTTGAGCCAGGGTCAGCGTTTCGGATACGGTCTCGTGCCAGGGCGGCGTCTCCCTCGGGTCGTGACCTTCCAGAAGCCGGGCCAGGGGCAGGCCGTTCAGGCTGGGCATGGGCTCGCGGAACCATTCTTCAATATGGCCGTTGGCAAAGCGGATCACGCCCAGTTCATCGGTGACGATGATGCCGTCGGGCATGCGCTCGAAGCTGCGCCGTATGAACTTCTGCATCTGGCTCATGCGCTCGGTGGCAAGCCGTACACGTTCGATGCGGGCTGAGATGTTTTCCCTGGGCCCTGGCCGGCTGGATGGCGTGGTACTGGCTGTCAGCGGCAGCCGGCGAAGGTATCGCTGCGTCGCCTCGCGGCCCAGGTCGTTGGACAGTTTCAGTCCGAGTTTATAGGTAAGGCCGCCGCGGGTCAGGCTGATCCAGCTCTGGCTATCGAGATGAACCCACTCGCCGGGCTTGTCCAGGGCTGGAATATCGGATTCGGTGAGCCCGGAGGCGGTCACAACGTCGTTTCCCTCGGCCAGCAACCAGCCTTCCGGCTGGAACAGCGCCTGGAAGTGGCTGAGTAGCTGGGGGGGGTGCCGGCGTGATGGTTCCTGGAGGGTCATGGTGGGCCCCCTTGCCAGCTCGTCCAGTTGTCGGTTGAGAAAACGGTTGGTCATTGCGAGCCGAAGCGCACTGGACACGGGGAGCGCCAGTAGCGGAATAACAATGGCATGGGAGACCGGCAGCCATAACCGCCCGTAAAACAGCAGCAATGCATGTACGAGGGACAGTACGCCCACCCATGCCAGGCACAGCAGAATATTTCTCGCCGGCCTCATCCGGGGCAGGGCAACGGCCAGAACAAGGATGGTAAAGAGGGCAAGGCCAATGCCCGTGACCCTGGGAACTTTTGCTATCAGTTCATCCTGAACCAGTGCCGAGTAGTTGTTGGCATGGAACTCCACGCCGGGCATGGGTTGATGAAGCCCCGAGAACGGGGTGGGCAGGATGTCGCCAAAGCCCGGGGCCGTTGCACCCACGAAAACGGTTTTGCCCTGGAAGGCTTCGGGCGCCGGGGGGCTCTGCAGTACCTCCGTATACGACCAGGACGGCAGTGTGCCGGCCCCACCGGCCAGGGGCACCGTTCTGTAATGCTGCCTTACGTTTGTGTACGGCGCTATGTCGCCGGATTCTGTGGCCGGCAGTGTTTTCTCGGAGGCGGCAAGGGCCAGGCTGGGCCAGAGCTGGTCCCCAAGCCCGTTCAGCAGGTAAACGCCCCGCGCCAGGCCATCTTCGTCCAGCTCCACATGGGCATGCCCGAGCGCGGATGCAGCGTCCGCCAGTGCCGGCACGGGCAGCTGCTCGCTGATCAGGTAATTGCGGGATGGCGGCGACAGGTGGAGCGGCAGGATTACATCACCATGATTGCGCATGGCTGTTGCCAGTTCGGGGTCGTCCGGAGCCGGTTCCGGAAACAGGATATCGAAAACGATGGTTTTCGCGCCGGCCTGGTGAAGTTTTTCGATAAGCCGGGCGTGGGTGGTGCGTGGCCAGGGCCAGCGGCCAAGACGATCCACACTCTGTTCGTCGATGGCGACAAGTACTACGTCGTCAGATACCTCTGCCGGGTTGGCGGTAATCAGCGCGTCGTAAAGCCAGAAATCCAGCCTTTGGGGAATGGACGTGGCCTGCAGTAACAGCAGTATGGTTAATAGTGGCAGGCCGAGTGTCCACGGGGTCGTTTTTATTGGAAGCCAGTTCCGGGTCATGGGGCCTGCTGTCGGATATTGAAGTGTACTGGATTACTCCAGGAACAATTCCCTCCCTGGTCCCCACCGGCTTTCAAGGGGGCCATCGGAAAGGGCTTTCAGGCGCACAAAATACCGTCTTCCGGGAATCAGGCGCAAGGCCGCCGTGGTATCCGACAGGGTGGCCTCTTTAATAATGTTGTTGAAGCGGGGCTCTTCGGACAGCTGCAGACGGTACTCCACTGCCGTATCCACGTTCTGCCAGAACACTCGTACCTGGCTGTCCACATAGTTCACGCTGATAATGCGCACCGGTGGCAAAGTGCCATTTACCACCAGGGTGCGGGCTTCACTGGTGGCCACGGAATTGCCCCCGGCTTCGGTCACCACGCGCCAGTAATACTGGCCAGGGGAGAGCGGGCGTGACGGCAGTGCGCTCTGGTCTGGTGCCCATTCACTGGTGGCTACCAGGTTGCCGAACTCCTTGTCTGCAGCGATTTCCACCCGTGCCACTTCGTTCTCGCCATGAACCTGCCAGCGGAATTCGGGCATGTCATCGTTCACGGTGGCGCCGGCTTCTGGCTGCTCGAGGGTGGCTGTTCGTGCCTGCAGGTCCACCTCTACGTTCAGAATGCCGGGCATACCTGCGATACCGCGGCTGTCCAGGGCGGCCAGGTGAATGTCGTAGTTGCCGTTGTCCAGCAGATCAATATTGAAGTTGTCTCCCGTTACCCGCCGGCTGTCCATCCAGCGGCCGGACTCCGCATCGAAAATGTCCACCCGATGTGCACTTGCGCCATTGGGCTGCCAGCTCAATTGGGCGGGCAACTGTTTCAGCTGCGGCGGAAGTGGATTGACGGTGGGTGCGGGTGGCAACTGGCGAATGCTCATTCCGCCCACGCCGACGGTGGATACGCTGGCGCTATAGCCGGCAGGAATGCGGCGGGTTTTGCCGGGCGGGCCAAAGGATACTTCTCCTTCGGTAACCCGCAGATCAGTTTTGCCGGGTGAGGTTCTCAGGGTAAACATGGTGCCTCTGACGGCAGCGACCGCGGAAGGTGTTTCGATTTCGAAGCGGGAGCCGCCTTCAATCACCGGTTTTACCTGGGTTTCGATCTCACCGCTGTTGAGGCGCAGCCTGGTGTCCACCATGCCGGATTTTCCGTACTGGGTCAGCCTGTTGAACGCCAGGCGGGAATTCGGGGAAATGCGCACAACCGAGCCGTCCGCCAGTTCCACCGTGGCGGTACCGGAATGAGAGAGTATTTCGTCACCAACCCGCACCAGCATGTCGCTGGTCAGCGGGCGCTTGCTGCTGTCGCTGCCGGAAATAAGCTGTACCTGGCCCGCCACGGAGCGAACGCGCGCAGGGTCTGGCTGGCGCTGAAGCCAGGCCAGAGGGATACGCAGGGTGTCACCACTGCCTACCGTTGCCGGGTTGTCGATGCCGTTATGTTGGAGCAGCCGGTTCGCAGCGACATTTCGTGCGAGGAGGGTGCTGGCGATTTCGTTAAAGTTTTCGCCCGGCCGAACGGTATAAACCCATTCAGGAACCGGAGCGGACTCAGCCATAGAGCTTCCCGGCTGGGAACCACGGGTAACGGACAGCTCAGCGTGTGCCGGAAGCGCAAGCCAGAGGCTACCCAGCAGCAGAATAACGTTCGCCAGAGTGCGGGTGGAGCAATGAATCATTTCAGGCCTGTTCCGTAGCAACTGCGTGTGCATCCGGGCCGGTGGCCTTCATGGCTTCGAGTCGGTAGCCCCGCTGATAGATGGTCTTGATCCGGAACCCGTTCTCGGGGTTGAGGCCAAGCCTGCGCCGCAGACGACTCATATGGGTGTCCACGGTGCGGGTATTGATGTCCCGGGTAAGTCCCCACACCCGCTCCAGCAGCATTTCCCGGGTCAGCAGGCGGCCCTGATTCTGGAACAGGAACAGGGTAAGGTCGAAGTCTTTGTCGGTCAGGGTCAGTACTTCACCGTGAAGCGAAATGGTCCGCAGCTGGGTATTGATCTCGAACGGGCCGTAGACCAGCACTTCTTTCTCGTTGTCCGGGTTGGTGCGGCGAGCCAGGGCGTTGATACGTGCCACCAGTTCCGCTTCCCGGGCCGGCTTGCAGAGGTAGTCATCGGCGCCCGCGTCCAGCGCCCGTACGATGTCGGTTTCGCTGTCGCGCTGGGTCAGGAATACCACTGGTATCTGCCAGTTAAGCTGGGCGCGTACGTGCTCCAGAACTTCAATACCGGTCATGTCGGGGATCTGCCAGTCCATTATCAGCAAGTCATAGCTGCGATGGAGTACCGCGCTCAGAAACGACTGGCCTGATGGAAAGCTGTCACAGTGGTGCCCGCGCTCAGACAGAATGGACTGAATGTGCTGTGCCTGTTCGTGTTCGTCTTCAAGCAAAGCGATACGCATTACACGTCTCCCGACATTTTAAAAAGCACTGTAAAGCCCAGGCCCCGGCTGCGCGCGGGGATAAAATAATTGAATACCGCGTCAAATTATTACAAATCCGCAATTCGGCTTCAGTGTCGTTATGTAGTGTTGCGTAAACGGAGCGCAGGTTTGCCGTTATCGTCATCGACTGTTTGTCGGCAGCCCGGAAAATTACTGCAGCCCCAGAACCAGCCATTTTTGCCTTTTCTGCGCACCAGCGGTGAAAAACAGTGAGGGCAGGGCACCGGCTTGTCGCTGGTACCGTCCTCCGGCGCCCGGTCTTCAAGCTGCCTTGTGCCCTTGCAGTCGGGAAAGCGCACGCAGGCGTGGAAGGTGCCGAACTTGCCGTCCCGCTGGCGCATGGGCGAGCGGCATTTCGGGCAATGGGGCTGGCCATCGGCGTGTGGGGTACGTTTTGCCTCCGGGCTCGGGGCGTTGATGAAGTCGCGGATCTGTTCCTTGAGGTCTGCGATAAACTGCTTCGGGTTGCCCTCGCCCCGGCGAATGCTCTCCAGGGTCGCTTCCCAGGTTGCCGTCATATCCGGCTTGCTGATGGACTCCGGGAGGGAGGCAATCAGGGCCTTGCCCTTGGGGGTGGAGCGGATGTGGCGCTTGTCCCGGTACAGGTAATCGCGGCGAAACAGGGTATCAATGATGGCTGCCCGGGTTGCTTCGGTGCCCAGGCCATCGGTTTCCCGCAGGGTTTTGCGCAGCTCCGGATCAGTCACAAAGCGGGCAATGTTGGTCATTGCCGAGAGCAACGTGGCATCGGTGAAATACTGTGGAGGCTGGGTTTTGCGCTCGGCGATATCCACGGAATCACACAGTATCGAGTCGCCTTTTTCCAAGCGCGGTAGTGGTGGTTTGCTGGCTTCTTGCCGCGCTTCCCGCTGGCGGATTTCCAGGTCTTTCCAGCCCGGCTGCAATACCGCGGTTTCGGTGGCCCGGAAGGCGTGGTCACCAATGGTGACGGCCAGCTTGCCTTCACGGTGGATAGCATCAGCGCTGAACTGCATCAGGTAATACCGGCTGATCAGCTCATGGATTTTCTGCTCCGCTTCACTAAGGCGGCCCGAGGGCGCTTGCCGGGCGGTTGGGATAATGGCGTGGTGGGCATCCACTTTCTTGTCGTTCCAGGCCTCGGTGCGGCGGTTCAGGTCCGCCGCTTCGCAGGAGGGCGCCAGCTCGACGGCCACTTTGCCAATAGCCTGCAGCACCTTCTGGCGCTGGTCGAAGTGCCCTTCTGGCAGGTAGCGGCAATCCGAGCGGGGGTAGGTGATCAGTTGGTGGCGTTCATACAGGCTCTGGGCGGTATCCAATACGTCCTTGGCTCCCATGCGGAAGAGTCGGCCGGCCTCAATCTGAAGGGCAGAAAGCGAGAGCGGAAGCGGTGGGGCTTCGTTTCTGTCCCGGAAGCGTGATTCGGTAACCTTTCCCGGGCGCCCCTCAACGTCGGTGGCAATCTGCCTGGCCACGTCGCCATCCAGCAGGCGGTCTTCCTCATCCAGGTGTTCCTGGTAGTTTTCCGAAGGCTGCCACCGTGCGCCAAAACTCTGCTGGTCGGCGTCTTCGTCCACCCCATGGCAATGCGCCTGAATCCGGAAGAAGGGCTTGGGCTGGAAATGCTCGATGGTATTGTCACGCACCACCACCAGCCCCAGCACCGGTGTTTGTACCCGCCCTACCGAATAGACGCCCTGTTCGCCCTGCTGCTGGTAGGAGAGGGTGTAGAAGCGGGTGAGGTTGATGCCGTACAGCCAGTCTGCGCGCTGGCGGGCCAGTGCGGAATGGGACAGGCGGCGGAATTCCCGGTTGTCTTTCGGTGCATCGATGGCCTTTGCCACGGCTGCCGGGGTCAGGTCGTTGATCAGTATCCGCTGTACCGGGCAGGTGGCGCCCGCGTAGCGAATGACCTCATCGACCAGTAACTGGCCTTCACGGTCCGGGTCGCCGGCATGAATGATGGTATCTGCCTTGCGAATCAGTGATTCCAGCACCTTCAGTTGTTGGCGCACGGTCTCCTTGGGCATAACCTGCCAGCGCCCGGGAAACAGCGGCAGGTCTTCCTGGCGCCACTTTTTCCAGCGCGGATCGTACTGGGCCGGTTCCGCGGGTTCCAGCAGGTGGCCGATGCACCAGCTGACGGTGCAGGCACTGCTTCCCTCGCCACAACGAATCCAGCCCGTTCCCTTTTGATGGGGAGCGGGGAGAGCCGCGGCGATAGCCCGGCCCAGGCTTGGTTTTTCAGCAATATAAAGGCGCATAAGTCGGAAGCAATTTTCAGGTGGGGATGGAAGATGGCGCTTTGCCCCGATCCTGTCAAGGTAACACAGCGCTACGTGTAGTAGACTGTTCCGTAACACATTCAATCAGGAGCAGGCCTGTTTATGTCTTTACAACAAGCCATTGAGCAAAAGCTCACCAACGCGTTCGAAAGTCACCACCTCATGGTTGAAAACGAGAGCCACAAACACAACGTGCCGCCCAACTCCGAAACCCACTTCAAGGTGACCCTGGTGGCCCCGGAGTTCGAGGGGCAGGGTAAAGTAAAGCGGCACCAGTCCATCTATCGCGTGCTGGCAGATGAAATGGCCGGCGGCGTTCACGCACTGGCGCTTCACGTATACTCGCCGAAGGAGTGGGAGGCGGTCGGTCAGGCAGCGCCTGAGTCCCCCAACTGTATGGGGGGCTCGAAGAATGATCCTGCCTTTGCATCCGGGGGTGATCAATGAGCCAGTTTTTCCAGATTCACCCGGTAACGCCGCAGAAACGCCTGATTAAACAGGCTGTGGAGATCCTGCGCAGGGGCGGGGTGATCGTGTACCCCACGGATTCGGCTTATGCCATCGGCTGTCAGTTGGATGACAAGCAGGCGGCAGACCGTGTCAAGCGTATCCGCAAGCTGGACGACAAGCACAATTTCACCCTGATGTGCCGTGACCTTTCGGATATAGGTGTGTTCGCAAAAGTAGATAACACCCACTTCCGTTTGCTCAAGACGTTTACCCCGGGGCCCTACACCTTCATTCTGGACGCCACCAGTGAAGTGCCACGCCGCCTGTTACACCCCAAACGCAAAACCATTGGTATGCGGGTGCCAGACAACGCCATCGTGCAGGCACTCCTGGAAGAGCTGGGTGAACCAATCATGAGCAGTACGTTGATACTGCCCGACGAAGAAAACCCGATGACCGATCCGGAAGACATTCGGGATGCCCTGGAGCACGAACTGGATCTGATCATTGATGGCGGTTTCTGTGGGTTTGAGGCGACCACGGTGGTCAACATGACGGGTCCGGCGCCGGAAGTAACCCGGATCGGCAAGGGCGATCCGGAGCCGTTCCGCGTCTGAGCGGATCAGGCCCGGGTGTTGAGGCTCAGGGCGAATCCCTTGCGGTCAGTATAGCCGGGTGTCTGATCAGTGCTGATGGTGCGGCGCATGCTGTCATAGCGGTGCGCCAGGTCCTGCAGGCCGTTGAATTGCTGGTTTTCGCTGACCAGGGTATCCAGCAGTGAATTGTTCACACCATAAGCCTTGTTGAGCTTCAGGGCGTTGTCGACAAAGTGCAGGGTCGGCTCGCTGGCGCTGAGGCGGCTGAACGCTTCCCGGAAGGGTTTGCTGTTGTTCAGGTCCTGCTCGATCTGGTTGCGGGCCGGTTCGGGTATCCCGCCGCCCAGGCTGATGTTGCCTTCTTCGTTCTTCGATACCTCCACACTGGTTGCCGGGCTGAGTTTGTACTCGGCAAGTTTGTGCCGCAACGTTTCGCGCATGTAGGCAAGGTCCTGCCCGACGGTTTGTTTGTATTCCGCCATCGACAGCTTGGTGGCCTTGAGGCGGCCCGTATCGAACCCCGCCCGTTCCGACATGGTGAAACGGTCATCGGTAGCAGACACCGGAGCTTCAGGCGCCGCAGGCTTTGCCGACGCGTTGCCTGATGCCGGCGGCGAGCGCTTTTCCATGGCTTGCTGGAACTGGGTACTGGCCTTAATCAGCGATGTAAGCAGCGACATGGCTTTATTGCCCTCCCATGGTCACTGAGAAAAAATTGACGGTTATCTTTGCCTAAGCACAAAGTGGGCCATCAGCAAAAAGGGCACCCAAGATGGGTGCCCCTTCGTCAAGGCATTGGAGTGGTTGGTTCAGCGACCGTGTCGGCCCTTACGAGGGGCGCTGTAGTCGCATACTCCGTTCGGGAAGATCTCTTTCAGACGGTTGATTTCCTGTCTGTTGAAGTTGATGCTGCCATAGATGCCACGTGCAAGCGCCGCTGGCACTGGTAGCAATTTGCACTGGAAGACACTTCCCTCAATCGGGCCGCCGGCAACCATGCGGGACGTGGTGTAGGTCGGGAACCGCTCCGTGCAGGTACCGGCCGGGCCATTGTCCAGGATGCCGTCCCAGACGCCATCACCGGAATCGATCAGGTCACCGTTGGTCTCGAAACACGCGTCCCTCGCCAGGCCTGGTCGGTTGTCTGCTATGCTCTGGTCAGGGTTTTGCTGGATGTTGGTAATCCACTCATGCAGTACCTCCAGGGCCATCCAGGTGTGGTTGAATTCTTCCCGGGGTTCCGGCTCCGCAGGGTCCGAATAGTCGGTGGGGCGAGCATCCGTGAACCAGATGACCTGGTTGCCCGCGTTTCCCATCCGGTTGATGATGCGCTGGCGGGTTGAGAAAGACTGATGGCTGTTGTGCATGTTCAGCACTTCCTCCAGGTAATGCCGCCAGTCGATCACCGGCATGTTCAGTTGGCCATCGAACACCTGGCCCGAGGTGTAGGCCGCCTTGATGGCCTTACGGTCGCCCCGGGTCCGTGGAGCCGGAGTATCGCCGCCGTCCGGGCTGAGGTTCATGTTCCGCGAACTCCAGGGGTCGAAGACCGTGGGGTCGGCCATAACGTCGGATACCGACCCGATAAACGGAAAACCTTCCTGAACCATTTCCGAGGGCTGTTTCCAGCCACCCACCCTGGCATTCAGTTTGAGGAATTCAGCCTTGGTCAGGTTGCCGTTCTTCAGGGCTTTCAGGCCATACTGCACGCCAACGTTATCAAACAGGGTGCGCGGTGCGCCGTTGCTGTCCACGCCGTAGATGTTTCTGGCATCCGAGTAGTGGCTCCAGCGCACATCGTTCATGACGCCGTCCGGTTGCATCAACTCCTGGTTATCCGCCATGCCGAAATGCGGGTTCATCACCAGCGGAGTCAGCCCACGCCAGGCGGGAATACATTCAGTCATACCCGGGGCGGTGCTGTAACCAAGCATTGTTTTGATTTCCGCAAACGGATCCGGATAGCGGTCGTTGGAATTCAGTCCGACAAGCAGGCTGCGGTTTGCGGTGGTTTGCCACTTCGGATTGTTCCGGTCGGTGGCATCCATGTAGTACTCCAGCAGTTCGCAGTCGCCGACGTGGATGATCTGGGTGACCATGTCCGGGTAGGAATACTGGGGCACGCCGCCGTCCAGCAGGTCCGGATGATTCTGGGAGTAGACATATTGCTGGATGCCGCCGCCGGAACCGCCAATGGCAACCGTGTAGTCCGGTACGCCGAAGCGTTTCACGAAGTGCTCCTTCACCATCAGTGCGGTTTCCCCGCCCACCTGGAGATTGTAGTGGGTGCTCGTGCGGGTGCCGCTGGAATAGATAACGGCATAGCCCTTCTGAAGGGTGTTGGGCTGCAGCGCTCTGCTGTTGCTGATGTCCCCCTGGGAGTGGCCAATACCAACGCCCCCATCGAAATGGAACAATAGCCGGCCGTTCCAGTTCTCCGTGGAAGCGTCCCAGGGATCATCACCCAGCTCTGCCAGGGTAGCAAAGCTGTAGATAAAGCGGTTGATGGTGCCGCGCTCCTGCCGGACGATGAAGTCCACTGTACGCCCGTCAGTAAGCTCCGTGGTCGCCATGTCCTCCGGGCGGCTGCCGTCATCCGGCAACGGAGCCCAGTTTCCGTCAGTGGTTCGGTACTGGAAGGTGACAAAAGGCTCGATCGAGCAATCCTTGCTCAGGCCAATCTGGTTGCCGCTTTCGTCCAGTACGGGAAAGCCGGTGTCGCCATCCGTGTCCACAAGTGGCTGCTTGCCCAGTTCCGTTGTCACGGTGCAGACGAAGGGATATTGCTGCGGTCCAGAGAATATCGGGCCGGTGACGGGGTAAGCGGTGAGCGCCAGGGCATCGAGGGGGCCATACTCCGCGTGGTGCACCTCAAAGCGATTGTCGCCTTCCACCAGCCCGGTGACCAGGATTTCAGGGCCATTGCGCCCACGCCGGATGGTGGGCTGAACCTCAGAGTTGTTCAGCCAGAACTCGAGTTGGTCGATGTCGGTAACACTGTCCGCATCGTCGCCGGCCAGCCCGACCAACACATCCTCGCCGCTGACCTGGTCCGGGTCGCTGGAGAGCACTGTGAGGTGAATATCGGGGGTTTTGCCAAAGCAGCCAGTAAGAAGAATTGCTAGCAGGGCCGCCACTATCAGGCGGCTGGTGGTTGTTATCGTAGTCATGGTGGATCCCTCCAGAATCGACGTCGTTATTCGAATATTCCTTTAATGAATGCTAGTACGGTAAGGAGAAAAAAGCAGGTAACGGGGTAATGGATTATGCTGAGTCAATCCTTCGAGCCTTGTGCCAGGATTCGAAATCCTCCCCCGACATGGGCCGGCAGAAAAAGAAGCCTTGTGCCTGCCTGCAACCGCGGGAACGCAGGTAATCCAGTGCTGCGGCCGTTTCGATGCCTTCGGCAACAACTTCAAGTCCCAGAGTGTTTCCAAGAGCCAGCATTGAATCCGTAACGACACGACTGCTTGTGTCCTGCTCAAGCTGGAAGATAAACGACTTATCGATCTTGATTTTATCCAACGGCAGGCGCGTCAGGTGTGCCAGGCTGGAATGCCCGGTCCCGAAATCATCCAGTAAGATGGCAATGCCCAGGGCCCTGAGCCGCGTCAGGACAGCGATGGCCTCGTCAAGATCGTACATTACCGCGGTTTCCGTGAGTTCCAACTGCAACATAGTCGGGTCGATGGCATGCTCCTGAAGGAGCTGCTCGAAGTGGGCGATGAAGTCCCGATCACGGAATTCTACAGCCGAGACGTTAACCGCAATAGGAATGGCTGCCAGCCCGTTGGCAGTCCATGCAATGGACTGGCGGATTGCCTCTTGAAGGACCCAGCGCCCGATGGGATTTATAATGCCCGTGGCCTCCGCAATAGGAACGAATTGCTCTGGGCCTATCTCCTCGTTACCCAGCCGGAGCAGGGCCTCGACACTCACCACCTCCTGGGTATGGATGTCGATTACGGGTTGGTAGTACAGGTGAAAAGCATCCCTATGGAGCGCCATTTTCAGCTCCTGTTCAATGCTGTTCTGTCGATTGATTCCGACGGTAAATGCTGAGGAATAGAACTGGAAATTGTTTCTGCCGTCCTGTTTGGCCTGATACATCGCCGCATCGGCATGGCTCACCAGGGTATCGATGTCTTCGCCATCCCGCGGGAAAATGCTGATACCGATGGAGGTTGAAACAGACAGGGCCAGCTCTTCCACCTGATAAGGCTCGTTGATTTTCCGGATGATATGACGAGCGAGCTCGCCGGCATCGGCAGATGTGCTGATATCCTGCAACAGAACCACGAACTCGTCGCCGCCCATTCGGACCACCAGATCTTCGGCGCGCAGGCTGCGGGTAAGCCTGCTGGATAGCTCCTTGAGCACCTTGTCGCCTACGTCGTGCCCGTGGGTGTCATTAATGGGCTTGAAACGGTCCAGATCAAGAAACAGTACCGCAGCACATTGCGAAGTCCGCAGATTGTGTGGCAATAAATGGGCGGCATATTCGAACAACATGGCCCGGTTTGGCAGATCCGTTAATGGGTCATGCAGTGACGCGTGCCGTATTTCTTCGTCGGCCCGTTTGCGCTCGGTTATATCCCTGAAAAAGACCGCAAGCCCACCATCAAGGGCAGGGTACGCTCTTATCTCAAGCCAGCCCTGATTCCCGTCGGGAGTTCCAAGGGAGAATTCTAGTATGGCCGGTTTTCCGGTCTCTCTGACCCGGACATACAATTCTTCGACTTCCGTGCCTCGCTGCTCAGGCCAAATCTCCCAGTGGTTTCTGCCGACCACATCAGCAGCGCGCAGCTGGCTGATGCGTTCTGCCTCGGCATTGAAGTGGGTCATCGTCCAGTCAACGGATATCGCCGCAAAGCCTTCGGTCATGCTGTTCAGAATGTATCGGCTGTAGTCCCGCTCGCGGCGAAGTTCCGCCTGCGCACGGGCAGATTCGACAGCGGCCCAGGTCCGGTCTACGACGTCTTCGGCCAAGGCAACTTCCTCAGCGGTCCAATGGTGGACTTCCGAGTCATGAAGCCCCAACAGTACCCGCAACGAGCCGGCTTTCATGACGGGGACCGCCAGGACTGCCTTGATGTCCCTCTCCAGATATGCCCCGGCATAATCCGCAGAGCGCTCGTCAGCCGAGACGTCTCCGAGTACAAACACCTCTCCGGCGCGAATCTGATCCGCCACCACCGGGCCAAACTCTTCCAGCGGCAGTTCTTCCCCAACCATCGATACTGCGCCCGGTCTTGTCCACCCAGGCCTCACCGTTACTATTTCTCCGGACTTAGAAACGTCCCCATAGAAAACCCGGGTTACGCCCAGAAAGTGGCCTAATAAGGTCGTGGCCGCAGCCGTAATCTCATCGGGATCAACGAGCGAACGCAGCCTGTCCGTTAATTTCAGACGAAAACTCTTCCGCCGCTCAATCGCTTTCTGGCGCTTCAGTGTGTCAGCCAATTCCCGGTTGACCCGTTCCAGCTCCTCCTGGGTCTGAACCTGATCGGTGACGTCTGTGCCCTCTGCGAAGATGCCGCTGACTTTACCGTCCGGCCCCCAGACGGGTTGGTAGACAAAGTTAAGGATGCGCTCATTAACCGGCCCCCCGGGCGTCACCTGTACACCATACTTGGTGTTTTTTGCCCTGTAGGCAGTGCCGGTAGCGTATACCTGATCCAGAATATCCTCAAAACCCTGCTCAACCGCATCCGGCAGGGCTTCCCGGATGGTTTTGCCCAACACTGGTCGATGACCAATTAACTGGGCATGGCTGGGATTGGCGATTTCGTATCGATGTTCCGGGCCACTCAGATAAACCATGAAAGCAGAGGCACGGTTGAACATCTGCCTCAGAGGATCGAATTCGGGATGGAACACAGGCGGGATACATTTTTGGTCCGTGGCTGCAGTGCAGAAAGCAACAACACCACCAATACCCAAGGGGGCAGTTTCTTCCTCGAGTGGAGTAAGATTGAATGTCCAATGACCGTCTTTCTGCTGGCCGTTGAGGGTATAGGGGAGCTTATAGCTGAGTTGTTGGGCGGCCCCCTGGCCCTTCATAACCTGTTCAACGTCTTTGCCGATGAGCGGCCACGCCTCTTTCCATGCCTCTCGTGCGGGCCGACCCAGGGAGCGGGGGTGTTGTTCGGGCCCAAGCGCTTGCCGGAAGGCATCGTTATAAAGACACGCTGCTTCCCGGCCCCACAAGATCACCATAGGTTGGTCTACGTAAAGCATGATACGCATGGCCGTGCGAAGAGATTGGGGCCACTGGTGAGGTGAGCCAAGGGGGCTCTCGCACCAGTCATGGTGACGTATCAACATACCCATCTCGCCACCACCGGAGAGAAATTCCAAAGCGGAGATTGCAGTCCTGTTTGCGTTATCTGACATAATCCCTTGGGGGTTCTGGGTATGGGCTGTTAACACAGAATAGCATATCGAAACTGGGGCAGAAGTTTACATATTTTAAGAATAGGGGCGTTCTTTAGAGCTTTTTTCGGCAGGTGGGGGTTGGTTCAGATATCGGTTCTGAGGGCTTGGTGGTACCCCCGGCAGGACTCGAGCAAGACAGTAAAGTATTGATTAAATAGAATAAAAATAATCGGATTAAGAAATATACCCCTAAAAATACCCCCAAATTCGTGATATTTCTCGCAGCAGAGGCGTGACGTCAGAAGCGTCCCTTGCCTGCATTTATTAGAGCTGCGTAAATTGTAGAGAGCTTAACGGCCACCAGCACTTTCTGAGCTCTGTGGAATTCAATGAAAATGCCGATCAGCTTACCTTGGCACCAACTGTCGGCACGAATGCTAGCAAAATCTAACCCCTTAATTGAAAAAAGACCACCTCCACTGACTCCTATCGGCGACCAGGAGTTGACTTTGTTACCTTCCTCGTCTTTAGAATACTTACCACAGAAATCTAGGAGTAAATGGCTCGTAGCGCTTGCACCAACGGCGGAGAAAAGGTCGGCCTCGTGCTTGAGGAACGACGAATAGATAAAGGGGACCTCTTTTACAGTTTTTGCGTTCCGATCAAACTTTTTGTTTTTCGAGTTGGGATAGCCCAACGCTAGACAGAATTTTTGTGGCTCTCTTTGGGAATGAGTAAGACATTCTTTCTCATCGATGTAATCCAAATGCCCAAGCGATGCTTCGAAATCCTCGCTCACTTTGTGTACTGCAAAATCCAGTTTGTCGTTACCTCTATGGCCACTTGGAGGCTCAGTAACAAGGAAATCACCCACTATTTCAACCAAATTTTTCTCGCCACTTACATAAAGCGTTGTCTGTTCATTGTTGTCAATTACGTGCGCAGCAGTAACTACGTATTTTGTTCCCCCGAACTCCACTAAAACACAACTACCGATATGTTCCGGTTCGCCATGCTTTGTACTTCCGAATATAGGCCTCACGGAGCGAAGAAATTTTCGTGCAAGCTGATCAGAGCACGTATTCATTCGTTCTCTAGCAATATCTCTTAAAGTGACGACCTGAACCATTCATCTACCTTTTGCTCTTACTGAATTAGCTTACCCTATTAACGATAGTTTGCTAATTAATTCATTACACATTGAAGTGCGCTCACAGCCCAGCTTGGAGATCTTGCAGCATATCTCGCTCAAAGCGGGACAAAAAGGTTAGTTGGCTCGGTTCGAGCTTACGCACTTGATCAAGAGCCTCGTCCAAGTCATCACTTAAGCTGAGAGCCTTCGTTAGCTTTTCACCTATCTGAATAGGTAGCCCGTACTCTTCCATTGCCACTACTGAGGGATTTCTGAATAGGCACTCAAGTTGGTGGGCGAAATAGCTGTAATCGCCGCTATGTGAAAATCGAGCGGTGAACACATGATCTTGGATAGTTGAGAGTGCCATTAAAAGCCTGGGGAGTTCGAATCCAGCCCAGTTTCTATCAAAAGAAAATATCCGTTCCACTGCCTCATTCGCACTCTTGGCAGCATATTGGCCTGGTATGAGTTCGTTTTCTACTCGTTCACGAATGCTTTTTCCCTTCATTAGGTCCCAAGCTTTAAACGTTAGCTGTGGGCCGGAAAATACACCGCTTTTGCCTCGACCTGATGTTAAAAACTGCCAAATTAGTCTACACGCAGTATCAAGTTCTTTATATGCTGGACGACCACTCCATATGAGATCCTTGGTTTTCTCGGGACTGAGTGACCATAAATGCTCAGCTAGCGTTATTTGATCGGCTGGGTCTATAGAGCTATTAATCTTTAAGAGGTCGATTGGTAGGACGCTTTGATCAAGATATCCAGCAATCCGGTTTTTCGACTTAGTGTTTAGGTCGACTTCGTCCATTTGTATTAAAAGACTCTCCGGGACGTTGTCACCTTGAGTAAAAACAGGGAAATCAACTAGGGGCAGCTCCTCCTGAGGGGGTTGGTTAAACAAATATACATTACCTATAAAGTGCTGAAACATTCGTCCTGATCGCCCACGAATGTTGTTAAAAGTAAAAAAGTTATACGGTTGGTTACCGATATTACGGTCGACCACGATAACATTTTTTGCTGAAGTGTTTACGCCCTCAATTAGTGTAGACGTGCAGACCAAGAATTTTATGTGACCTTCATTAAATTCTCTAACAATATATTGCCCTAAGGACCTAGGCAATCTTCCATGGTGCAAGCCAATACCGAACTTGAGAGCTCGCTGAAAAATCCATTCGGGGTGGAAGTGATTAGATAGCCACTCATATTCGTCATCGAAACTTTTTTCCGACGCACTGATACCGGAGTCAACTAAGCTCTCGACAATTTCATTAGCTCGCTTTGGCGATTGACAATAGATAAGCGTCTGGCCGGAGATATCTTCGGCTAGCTTCTTAAGCCGTTCAGTATCATCTCCCTCGCCGTCGACTGTGTGTAACTCTGTTACTACGGTCGAAAAGTCGGTGTGAATAAAGGTGCAATTGAAGCGTGTTTCTACGCCCGTTGGTATCTGTCTGATAGAGGGGCCAAGCAAGTAAAATTGGCCACCTCCTTTGAATAATCGATAGAAGGCTTGATTTAAGGCCACTGTCCTTGTGTCGTCTTCTTCAAGGTTATCTATCTTGTAGAATTCATCTATGACAAAAAAGTCTATTTGCGGGAGATCGGGATAAGCTATTAACCTTTCAGCGGTGAAAACAAAAATATTCGACTCTGACGATCTTTGTGTAACTTGAGTAACTATTTTTTGTTCGTAATTTGCTTCAGCTAAGCGGCGGCGAGTTTCATCGATTAGTGCTATTGTCGGAACGACTACAGCAATATTTTTGTGTCGTCCGGTTGATATAATTGCATCTAAAATGCGGCTTTTTCCAAAACTGGTTGGCGCGCTTAGAATTACATTCTCGCCGACATCTAATCGTCGAAAGACCTCCGCTTGCACTCGGTTGAAGACAATTTCGGATTGGTCTGTTGGTCTGTGAAGTTCATATGCGATTAGATCACGTATATTGAGATTTTCTCGAGTCAAATATGGAAATAGGCCTACTTGCCGCGTGAAAGCGTCTAAGATATGCCGAAATTCACCAAAGGCATCTTTTTTGTCAAGTGCTCGAAGAACCAACTCTCGAGCTACAGTTTCTTCTGCGTCATTATTGATGTATGCGCTTATTTCATGAAGGAGTTCGAACCCACTCGATTGAATGTGATTCCGGTTCGAGAGTGCTTCTACGATTTCGTCGTAATTCATAAGTTTTTCCAAGCTTCCAGCTTTTGATGCAGGCAAGTAACGAGTGACTGCTTGTCACCAAGTGGCATGAGGAAGAGCTCAATGCTTACGTTTGGCAGTGTTTGCTTTGCAAATTTTTCGTAGTGATGGCGAACTTCCGCCTCAAATTGCGCACAATACTCGGAGGAACACGCTTCATATTCTCCAACGCATTTACTGTCGTAGGTGAGGAGTACTGGGATAACCGCTTTTGAGAAAACTTCATCGAGCGAAGTATTTGGAGAGAGCAACGATTTTAACTCTTGAGAATGAGGCCACTCGTCATCGATCTTGCCAGTAATCAATAAAAATTCGTCTTTTAAATAATTGCTCTGTGTGTGGTCGTGTAATTCCTGAACGACATCATTGATCGCTTGGTTTATGTCTTTATAGAATTTTACCTCGCCTAGCCAGAGCTCTAACCCTTCCTCTCCAGGAACCACATGCACTGCATCAAATCCTTTGACGGTGTCATTTCGGGCTGTCTTGTAATAAATTTTGCTTATTGCGGGGAGAGACCCGAAAACTTGACGTACTGCGGCATGGAGAAATAGTTCGCCGAACTCCCCACGTTTTTGAAATTTTTCAGTTGCGTATACGTTTGCAGCTGCATGGCGCATCAGCCGAACGATATTGGATGAATCCATTCCTTCTAGCTCTTTGTGTGTCAGAGCAAACTCTGGCAACCACTCCATTGCATGGTCAGCAAGCTGCTCTGTCCGCCACTCTCCAAGTTCGTAACCTACGCAAAGCCCAAGTAGTCCTGGAGAAACTGCAGCGTCGTGTACCCTGACTTTGAGAAATGGTTCAGGTGTTTTCATGCTTTACTCGGTGATGGGGAAGAAACGAAAAGTAGATTTAACATGTTGATCCTAGGTTAGAATTTCTTCTCCGTCCATTCCTGGAACCCAATCCGTTCGGAGTCGGACAGTAAATGAACAGAACTCACCCTCGTTAGATCTTTCATTCCACTCGGTCTCAAACCTATATCACCTCTGTGAACCAAGGCACCAACGGTGCCTTCTCTCCCAATTCACAGAGGTAATTCCCATGTCCGAACAATGCCCCAGATGCCTGTCCACCCGGATCGGCAAGAACAACTACGGCAAGAAGGCGGCTGGTGTGGTCGGCGCTGCCGCTGGCGTTTATGGCGGCTACGCCTCCGCAATTGCAGGTGCTCGCACCGGTGCTGTCGTCGGAGCGATGGCTGGCCCGGTGAGTGGTATCGGTGGTGCGGTGATCGGCGGTTTGCTGGGCGGTGTCACCGGTGTCTCCGCTGGCATCATCCTGGGCGATGTGCTGGATGAAGTCGTGCTCGATAACTACCGCTGCCTGGAGTGCGGTCACTCGTTCAGCATCGAACCTGACCCGGAAGACGAAGACTCCAGTAATCCTCCCTCCCAATTCCCAAAGGAGTAACCTCATGGCCCATCTGATCGAGCAAATGGCCTACGTTGGCCAAACCCCTTGGCATGGCCTGGGGAATGAACTGACCTCCAATCAACCGCTGGAAGTCTGGGCGAGGCAAGCGGGACTGGATTGGCAGATCGAAGAGAGCCCCGTCCGGTTTGTCACCAACTCCGGTGGCACCCTGGGTGAGATCCTGTCCTACCCGGATTCGAAGGTGCTGTATCGCTCGGATACCAAAGCGCCGCTATCGGTCGTCGGTAATCGCTTTAAGGTAGTTCAGCCGGAAGAAATACTGGAGTTCTACCGGGATCTCACCGAGGTTTCCGGTTTCGAACTGGAAACGGCTGGCGTACTGAAAGGCGGCCGGAAAATGTGGGCGTTGGCCCGCACCGGTCAATCCGGCGTGCTGAAGGGCAACGACCAAACCAATGCCTATGTCCTGCTGGCAACGGCTTGTGACGGCACGATGGCTACGACGGCTCAATTCACCAGCATTCGGGTGGTGTGTAACAACACCCTAGCTGTTGCTTTGAAGGATTCCACGGCAAACGCAGTGAAGGTGAAGCACAACACGGCGTTCGATGCGGACCTGGTGAAGAAACAGCTTGGCATCTCCGTCTCCGCCTGGGATGACTTCATGTATCGCCTGAAAATCCTGAGCGAGCGGAGGGTGAGAACGACCGAAGCCAGAAATTACTTCCTGAAGGTGTTCACGGACGATTCCGGTACCGGCGTTGGCAAAACCAACGAACGCTCCATGGCCAAAGCCCTTTCTCTGTACGAGGGTGAGGGCATGGGTGCCTCGCTGGCTTCGTCTGAGGGAACGGCTTACGGATTGTTGAACGCGGTAACCGAGTTCATTGACCATCAACGCCGTGCGAAAAGCGTTGATCACCGGCTTGATTCAGCCTGGTTCGGTAACGGTGCCGCCATTAAGAACCGCGCCCTCGAACAGGCCGTGTCACTTGTGGCCTGAAGCACTTCTCACAACCCTAAAACCGCCATAAAGCCCACCGGAGCCTCGTGCTCTGGTGGGCTTTTTTATGTCTGGAGGAAAACACCATGGGCATGAGCGCAAACGTCATTTCGAAGCAACGGCCAGCGCTGCGACTGGTTTCAACCAAGGGTCTCAGCCGCGACGAATGGCTGAAAGTCCGCAAACAAGGCATTGGAAGTAGTGATGCCGCTGCGGCAGTGGGCCTGAACCCTTACCAGTCGCAGTTGGAGCTGTGGATGGTCAAAACCGGTCGCGATGCCGGCCTGCCTAAACCCAATTCGGACGATCCGGCATCCCCTGTCTACTGGGGCCATATCCTGGAACCGATTGTGGCTGAGCAGTACCGCCAGCAAACGGGACGTAAGGTTCGCCGTGTAAACGCCGTCTTGCAACACCCTGATCCGGACAAGCAATGGATGTTGGCCAACCTGGATTACTCCGTGGTGGCTGAGGATGAGGTTCAGATCCTCGAATGCAAAACAGCGGGCGAGTTTGGTTCGCGACTCTGGAAAGAGGGTGTGCCGGACTACATCCAGTGCCAGGTACAGCACCAATTGGCCGTAACCGGCAAGCAAGCTGCGGATGTGTGCGTGTTGTTGTGTGGCCAGGAGCTGAAAATCTACCGAATCGAACGAAATGAGGAGCTCATTGAGGCCCTTTATGTCCTGGAACGCCAGTTCTGGGATTTCGTGGAGACGGACACACCGCCACCGGTAGACGGCAGCGATTCCGCTGAGCGGGCGTTACGCCATCTCTACCCCGTGGACAAGGGCGAAACCCTGGACTTCAGCCAAAGCAAGGATCTATCGGCGGCCTTCAATGAGCTGCTTGCTATCCGCTCGGAGCTGGAAGCGCTGAAGCAGACGGAATCCCACCTGAAGCAAAGAATTCAGCGCCAAATGGGTGACGCATCCAAAGCCACATTCCCCGGTGGCAGTGTGAGTTGGAAACGGAGTAAGGATTCCGTTGGGCTGAACGTGAAGCAGCTACTGAAAGACCAGCCGGAGTTGCTGGAGCAATACCCCCTCACCAAGCCGGGTAGCCGGCGATTCCTCATCCACGCCTAATGTCCCATGGCCACGCGGGTAGCGCGTACCCCTTGGCCTTTTTCAGGAGAAGCATCATGATTAAAGGGTTAGCCATCACACCCCCAGTGCTGGGGCGAATTAGCATCGGCCGGGTAATCGAGAAAAACGGCATCCGGCTACCGCAGAAAGACGATCAATTCACCATCACCTCCCAGATCCAGGAAAAAGGCGGCTGGGTACTGCACCCCCTGGACGAAGAGCTGAGAAAGGACGCTCCCACTAGCAAGCTGCGAACCATTCCGGTACGCATGCTGTTCAACGAGGCAGATCTCAACCTGCGCGCTGAATACACCATGTTTGACCGTAAGAGCGGACGTCCCATGTGTGTGGGTGACGGTCATACCTGCAAGCGCCTGACGCAATCCGGTGTACAGTCATTGCCTTGCCCAGGGCCAACGCTGTGCGAGTTCGGCAAAGGTGGTCTGTGCAAGCCCTATGGGCGACTGAATGTGAAGATCGGTGACGACGATGATCTCGGCACCTTTATCTTCCGCACAACGGGTTACAACAGCATCCGGACGCTGGCGGCCAGACTGAGCTACTACCAGGCAGTTTCTGGGGGTTTATTGGCATACATGCCGCTGGAACTGAAGTTGCGGGGTAAAAGCACTACACAGAGTCGGCGAGCGCCAATTTATTACGTGGACTTGGTGATCAAAGAAGAGCTATCACTGAAGGAAGCGGTGTCGGAGGCGAAGGAAAAGGCCGCGCAGGTGGCAGAGGAGGGCATTGATCAGTCGGCGCTGGATGCTGCGGCTGCCAAGGGATTTGGAAACGCGTTATTTGAGTATGATGAGGATGAAATAACTGAAGTTTTGGAGGAGTTTTACCCTCTCTCGTCACATGGAAGTACGACAGAAAGTGCGGTGACAGCCTCTAAACTCATGAAAGGTTTGGAGTCTCAGCACTCGGTAGCAGGATAGAGAGCGACGAGTGGCCCGTTGGGGCCACTCGTCGGAGTACTGGTGAATTTATTTTTTGTTTCAAATAGTGAGAGCCCAGAGATCAAGCTGGATACCGTGGTGTTTACCGTAAATAAGTAGATTGCGGTGGTAGTTTGACCATGTGTGAATTCAAATGCGGTGAGGTTGTCCACCATTTGAGAGGATGGTTACATTTTCAGTACATGTCAGCGTAAACTGGGTATCAGACTGATCGGAAACGACTTTGAAAGCAATACAAGGAGGACGCAGTCTGTGCCTGATGTGGATGAAACAACTATCGAGTGGCTCCATGGTCAGCAAGACTGGCTACAGCAAGCAACCGAGACACTGCTAACTGATGGATGTCTATCCGACGCGAAGCTCGACGAGTTGGTTGCTTATCTAAAAACCTCTGAGGGACAGGAGGTTACGAACCACCGCCAATTCGATGGCCTGACCACTCATGCAGCCGCTACCGGGGAGTTGCGACTCACTGAGATTGGCGACATTAGCGGAATTGAAAATCTGGCACCCAGGCAGCCTCTGAACTTCGGTAAGGGGAACCTTTGTGTGATCTATGGGCATAACGGGTCAGGCAAATCCGGTTACACGCGCCTGCTAACGAAAGTTTGCGGAAAACCACAGGCAAAAGACCTTAAGCCCAATGTGTTTGAAGCGCCGCCTGCTGAGCGCCATTGTAAGGTTAGCTATTCTGAAAGCGGGATAGCAAGCGCTCTGGATTGGCCAGCGAATAGCGCTCCGATTGATGCCCTTCGGTCTGTAGATATTTTCGACGCCGAAACTGCCGTTGCCTATCTCACTGAGGAAACAGCAGCCACCTACACGCCTCCTTCCGTTGCTCTTTTTGAGGAGCTGGCCAGTGTATGTAACCGCATCAAGGAGAGACTTCAATCTGAGCAGGAAGCCCTGTTTAGTGCGTTGCCACGGTTGCCTAACGAATATGCGGCAACGCAGGCGGGCACTGATTATCGCGGGTTGAAGTCGACCATGACCGAGGTAGATATAGAACCCATCATCCAATGGGCATCCCGCGACCAGCGAACCCTGGATCAATTGGACGAGCGTTTAAAAACAGCAGATCCAGGACAGTTAGCTCGCAGCAAACGAAATACTAAACAGCAACTCGAGCAACTCGTGGCGAAGCTCAAAGCTGTGATGGCTGCACTCGGCAAAGACCGCCTCGATTCGATTCGGTCGTTCAGAAGTGAAGCGATCAATAAACGTCGTATGGCGAGAGAGGCAGCTAAGGTAAAGTCTGCCGAGTTGGAAGGCGTCGGCACGGACACTTGGCGTGCATTATGGGAAGCTGCACGAGTTTATTCCCAAACCCCCTATCCTGGGCAACAGTACCCCGTTACAGACGATGCACGATGCGTCTTGTGTCATCAAGAACTGGGGGAGGAAGCGCAGCGGCGGTTACTGGATTTTGAAAGTTTCGTGCAAGGCCGTTTGGAGACCGAAGCTAAGGTAGCGGAAGAATCCTATCGGCAGGCTTTGGCGGCCCTGCCCTCGGGGCTGACAGAGGAACAGTGTGCAACAGCATGCCAAGCGGCCGGGTTGAGCGACGGTCCATGGGAAACACGGCTCATGGAATCGTGGCGTAAGATCGTCAAAACGCGTGCTGTTCTTTTGGACCACGAGGCGAAAAGCAATGCAGAACCCCTGGAATGGCCGACCGATATCATTGAAGAACTGAGCAATCGGATTCAATTGCTTGAACGTGAAGCCGCACAGCACGATGAAGACGCGAAACACTTTGATCGTGCCCAAGCCACCAAAGAAAAGTTGAACCTAGAAGCTCGAAAGTGGACCGCGCAGCAGGCTGCAGCGGTTCGTGCCGAACTTGAACGCCTTCGCAAAGTGGCGCTCTACGAAAAGTGGAAGCGTTCAACGAATTCCCAAGGTATTTCGCGTAAAGCGGCGGAAATTGGTGAGCAGGTTATTACTCAGATGTTCGTGGATCGTTTTAATCGCGAATTAAAAGCATTGGGCGCCTCCCGGATAAAGGTTGAGCTTTACAAATCGCGCACGACAAGGGGGAAATCGCTCCATAAGCTTCGGCTGAAGGGGGCGCAAACCGGCCGAGACTTACCGGAGTCGGTATTAAGCGAAGGTGAGCGTCGGGTTGTGGGGTTGGCAGCGTTTCTCGCGGATGTCGCAGAGCAGCCTCACACTGCCCCCTTTGTCTTCGATGATCCTATTTCTTCACTGGATCATGATTACGAATGGCATGTGGCAGTTCGGTTGGCTCAGTTGGCGCAAACGCGGCAAGTGCTTGTGTTTACACATCGGCTATCGCTATACGGAGCGATGGAAGATGCTGCCAAAAAGGTTGGTGATGCTTGGAAAAATGACCATTTGCAGCAGCTTTGTATCGAATCCTTTTCTGGCACTGCAGGACATCCGGCAGATCAAGCGGTATGGAATGCCAATACCAAGAAAGCCAACAACATCCTATTGCAACGGCTCGATGACGCTAGGAAGGTAGGTGAAGCCTCAGGAGCTGAAGCCTACAGGGGCCTAGCTCAAGGTATATGTAGTGACTTCCGAAAATTGCTGGAGCGGACTGTTGAAGACGATCTTCTGAATCAAGTTGTGAGGCGCCATCGCCGCAGTGTCACGACGGACAATCGGTTAGCCCCGTTGCCGTTGATTAGCCATGAAGATTGTCAGTTTATTGATGACATGATGACCAAGTATTCCTGCTATGAGCATAGTCAGTCGTCGGAGGTGCCGGTCTTTATTCCAGAGGCAGATGAGTTGCGAGCCGATATCGAGTCACTGAAAGCATGGCGTGAGAGCTTTCGAAAGCGCCCCGAAGGAAGCGTTGCCAGTGCCTGAGTCTGGTCCCGTTACGGTAAGCGTGCGAAGTTTCGTCGAGTTCTTTGGTGAGTCTTCTTTGCCGGTGGCAGTCGACACATACCAGCGCGGCTTTGTGTGGGACCTGGAGAAGGTAACGCAGCTTGCGGAGGACCTGGTGGCGTACGAGGAACTGGGTGAGGAGGCTCCACCTTATTACGTAGGCACGGTGCTGGTTCACCGCAGTCCGGCGAAGGGCAAGCGCTTTATTATCGACGGACAGCAACGGTTGACTGCTCTGACCATCCTGTATCGTCAGCTAACCGGTTCCCTGCCGGAACAGTTTGCCATGACGTACTCTTCGCGATCGGCGCGCCGCATTCGCTCGGCGGCAAAAACCTTTCAACAGCTGCGAAAACCCGGCAAAGAGATCTTTAAACGGATTCGGTTCACCATTATCGAAGTCGATCGGGTAGATCTGGCCTTTACCTTCTTTGACACGCAGAACAATCGGGGTGTGCCCTTGCATGCGACCGATTTGCTCAAGGCCTATCACTTGCGTGCAGTAGAGGGTGAAGCGAGAGAACGACTGCAAACGCTGTGTGCCAGCGGCTGGGAGCAAGTCCAGCAAAGCCGCACTGCGCTCGGCCCGGAGGTAGAGGTCAAGGACTCCGCTCCGCGCCTGTTCAACCTGTTTCTGTGGCGGGCAAGGTGTTGGACCGGCAAGCAACTGCGACCTGGTGGCCATGACGCACTAATGGAGGCTTTCCAAAAGGATACCTGGCCGCTGACCGGCCCGGAAGATGGCATTCCGCTCTACCGTTCCCGTCAGAATCGCCTGGGCACCCATCTACGGCTGGGTGAGGCCGGACAACGGGAAATCCAGACTCACCCCATCACCTTGAGTGCACAGGCGGCCGACCTGCCTTTTGCTATTCGTCAGCCAGTGCACAAAGGGATCGGTTTTTTCCTCTATGCGGAAAAGTATGGTGCCTTGTTGCAATGGATGCTGGTGGACGAAACCTCTTCTTCGCAGCGGGTCTGTTTTCGGAGAATCCACACCGACCTCATGAGGGCGAACTCAGTTTATCTTCGGGAAATTTTCGTTCTCGGGGCGCTGATGTATGCGGATCAATTTGGCGAGGAGCAGCTGTGGGAGTTTGCACTCTGGTATGAACACGCGCTTGGAGCGATCCGACTGGAGAAACAGCAGGTGCGTTACGAAGCGGCAAAGAATTTTTTTCGCGATGATGCGCTCAACCTGCTTGACGTTATTGCTGGGGCCTATCTTCCAGATCAAGTCATAGGGCATCTGAAGCGACACCATCGTCATGACAGGATCTACGCTGACGAGCAGATCGAAACCGGAAAAGGCGTGCAGGGGCGCTACAAGCAGGCAGTATTGCGCTATTTCAAGATGCCATCCCTAAGCCTGAAGGGGAAAGCAGGATGGATAGAGCACTTGGTCAGCATGGATCAGGAGGAGGCCGGCCATGGCGTATGATTCGCAACTTATCAGCCTGGCAGAAATCGTTGAGAAGGAAGAATCCTGGACTTTCAATGTGCCCATCTATCAGCGCCTCTACGTGTGGGGAAGTGACGAGGTGAAAACCCTGCTTGATGATCTCGTCAACGCCTATGAGCGGGATGAAGACTTGTTTTTCCTGGGGGGGACTCTGGTAGTCGAACAGCCATCTAATCATGGACGGAAGTTTGAACTGATCGACGGGCAGCAACGCTTCACCACCCTGTGGATGCTTTGTCATGTCTGGCGCCGGGCGCTTGAGCCCTTTTTGACAGTCAAAGAGGGTGGAGAGAATCTTCTGCGTCTGGGCTTTGCCATCCGTCCGACGGTCAATCGTTACCTGAAATCTTTGGTTCTAACCGGGCATGATGCGGAGACAGAAACGGCGAGGGAAACCCACAAGATGCGAGAGGCTGTTGCAACCATGGAGGCGCTCTTCAAGCGCCGAGGTCTTCCCCATGGTGTCAGCTTGGACGAGCATTTGGCGGGCCTCAGTCGGTTTGTTTTCGAGAAAGTTAAGCTGGTCTTTACCGTGGTTCCCACCGAGACCGATTTGAACAAGCTGTTCGAGGTGATCAACAATCGTGGAGTGCAACTCCAGCACCACGAGATTCTCAAGGCTCGGATGTTGGACGCCCTCTCAGACCAGGAGCGGCAGGCTTATGCCATTTTATGGGACAGTTGCGCCGACATGGGAGAGTTTGTGGAGCGCGGATTGGCGGCCAACTCCGCGCTAAGCGCTAAGGATGTCGCGCAGCTCTGCGACGCGGAGGCGATGGTTCGTGATGCCGAGCCCCTGGCTAAGGCTGTGGCGGTACTCAAACGGCTCAATGCTACCGTCCAAGATCAGGGGGCGGCCGATGCTCTCGGGCTGGACGAGATTTTGATTTCTCATGAAGAGTGTGGGGAGTTAGATAATAAGGATAAAGGAGAGCCCCAGGAGGGAACGACATGGATGCGAAGCATCGTCGGCTTCCCAATGTTTTTGCAACATGCTCTTCGTATCTGGCTGATCCGTGAGGGCCGCCCGGATCTTCCGCGCATTTTGGATCGGGAGCTCCTGCAGCTGTTTGAAACGCATTTTTTTTATGACGGGAAGGAGATCGAGCAGGCGGAACGCTGTCGCTCCTTCATCAAGTTGCTCTGGGAGCTGCGCTACCTTTTTGACAAGCATTTCATCAAGTGGGTCGACCGTGGTGATGAAGAAATCCACATGATCAGCCCGCTCAGTTTAAGTAAAAGCGACGGAGCGCTTAGTTTGAGTCGTGGTCGGGAAAGCGAGAAGCAACAAGGATTCGGCTTGCTCCAGAGCATGCTTTATCACTCGCAGGAAATCACGACTCACTACTGGATCACGCCCCTGCTGAACTTTATCCATAAAGGCCCGCAAGAAGCAGAGAATTATTATGAATACCTCCGGCACCTCGACACCCACCTTCTTGGATCAACCATAGAGGGAAGTCTGATTGAGCGGACAAAAACGTTTCTGGACAAGCCTTGGTCACGCCATGACTTGAACCACGAGCAGGAGCTCAGGAAGGAACATGGCGTCGGATTTCGGCACTACTGGTTCTATAAACTGGAATTTGTTCTTTGGTATCTGTATCGGAACGAAAATGCTGGATGGCGTGACTTTCGTTTCACAGCCAAGAACTCTGTTGAGCATATTTCTCCCCAAAATCCAGTAAAGCAGGACGACGATCGCGTGGAGAAAATGCGGCATCGCTTCGGCAATTTAGCGCTTGTCTCTCGAAGCTTGAATTCCGAATACAGCAACCTGCCTTTCAACGAAAAACGGCAAAGGTTCATTAACAACAACAAATCGACAGTGGATTCGCTGAAGATGAGCGTGATCTACAGGCACGAGACCTGGAGCGATACCTTCGCTCAAGAGCACGAGAACGCTATGATTTTAGCTTTTGACAAATACGCAGCAAGTTTGAAGTCAGGGGGGTAACGTAGGTTGCTCCTAGTAGTGAGTTTGATTCTTGCCTTTAGCCAGTACAGTTGAAACCGCTTGCTCCTCAAAAAAAGGAAGTACTCCATGCCTATAACGGACTACCACGCCAAGTATTTTGCCTACGAACTCACCAGGCAGCGTCGTGGTGGTGACGTTGGTCGTCTGACCCAGTCGCTATTCGATGCCTCAGTCGACCTGAACCCCCACCAGATCGATGCAGCGCTCTTCGCTTTGCAGAACCCCTTGGTAAAAGGTGTGATCCTGGCGGACGAGGTCGGCCTGGGTAAAACCATTGAGGCTGCCCTGGTGCTGGCACAGTACTGGGCAGAACGTAGACGAAGACTGATCGTCGTCTGTCCTGCGGCTTTGCGTAAGCAGTGGGCAAACGAGCTGGCAGAGAAATTTCATCTGCCCTCGCAGGTTCTGGATGCCCGAACCTATAAGGAGTTGCGTAAGCAGGGTGTGGCAGACCCGTTCGACCAGCCCGGTGTTAACGTCATTTCTTACAATTTTGCCGCGAGAATGTCGGAGAAACTACGGCTTACACCGTGGGATCTGGTGGTATTCGACGAAGCCCACAAACTCCGTAACGCCCACCGGGAAAGTCATCGTACTGGCCAGGCTATCAAAGAAGCCTTCGGCGCTTGCAATAAGCTGCTGCTGACGGCAACGCCACTACAGAATTCCCTGATGGAGCTGTACGGCCTTTCGACGGTCATCGACAGCCAACTGTTTGGTGATGCGCTCAGTTTCCGTCGCCAATATCTGCGCGGTGGAGAAGACCTGGAAGGACTGAAAGAACGGCTTCAGGAGTTCACCAAACGGACCTTGCGTAAACAGGTTCTGGAGTACATCCGCTACACACAACGACGTGCCATCACGATTCCCTTTGCTCCATCGGAAGATGAACTTCGGCTTTATCATCTTGTGTCTGCCTACCTGCAGCGTGAGAACAGTTACGGCGTCCCCCAGCGGCAGCGCCACCTGGTCACTTTGGTGGTCAGGAAACTGCTGGCATCCTCCACAAGTGCCATTATCAATACGCTTGAGACGATGATCGATCGGTTGAAAAGGCTGGAGCAAACTCAAGAAGATGAAGACAACTGGCTGGAAAAACTGATCGGTAGTGAGGATGTAGAAGAGGACCTCCTTGATGAAGCCGCTGACGGGGAGGGCGAATACCAGGTTGAGCAACCGGATGAGCCCATACAGCTGGACCGCCTCCGTGGAGAGATTGCTGAACTGGAACAGTATCTGGATCTGGCACACAGAATCACTGAAGACGCTAAATCTGCAGCTCTGCTGAATGCGCTGGAGCAGGGCTTCAGCCACATGACGGAGATGGGCGCGGAGCGTAAGGCCGTCATCTTCACCGAAAGCCGGCGAACTCAGGATTATCTGCTCAAGTACCTGGAACGGCATGGCTACCTTGGTAAGGTCGCCACATTCAGTGGTACCAATAATTCCAGCACTACGCAGGCGATTTACAAGCGCTGGCTCACGCGTAACGTAGGTTCTGATCAGGTTACCGGTAGCCCTGCAGTTGACCGGCGCACAGCGATTATCGATCACTTCAGGGACGATGCAGAAATACTCATTGCCACCGAAGCCGCAGCAGAGGGCGTGAACCTTCAGTTCTGCAGCCTTGTCGTCAATTATGATTTGCCCTGGAACCCTCAGCGAGTAGAGCAGCGCATCGGGCGCTGCCATCGCTACGGTCAGAAATTTGATGTCGTCGTCATCAACTTCCTCAACCAAAAGAATGAAGCAGATCGGCGAGTTCTTGAACTGCTCAGTGAGAAGTTTCACTTGTTTGATGGCCTGTTTGGTGCGTCAGACGAAGTGCTGGGCCGAATCGAGTCCGGTGTCGACTTCGAGAAGCGCATAGCGGCCATTTACGACACTTGCCGGTCTCAGGCCGAAATCGAACAGGCCTTCAATGATCTTCAAAAGGAGCTCGAAGAAAGCATTAACCGGCGAATGCAAGAGACTCAGGAAAAGCTTCTGGAGCATTTCGATGCCCAAATCCATGACTTGCTGAAGATCCAGCGCGAAAGAGCAGAGCAGCAGCTCGACCGGGTAAGTCGCCTCTTCTGGCAGCTCACCAGGCATCAACTTGCCCCCTTCGCAACCTTTGATGAGAACCGCCTGGCATTTGAGTTGAACGAAAGTCCGTTAACCAAGGTGGCCACCGGTGCATATGAGCTGATCCGAAAGGGCGAGAAACCGTCAGAGCACGCCCACCTATACCGGTTAAGCCACCCCCTCGGTGAGTATGTTTTGGACACTGGCCGCAGGTTGGAAACGCCGGTAACGGAAATGGTGTTCAATCTGTCTGGCCACGAGGCGAAACTTTCCGCACTCCAGAATCTTCCGGAAAAATCCGGCTGGCTTGAACTGAATTTGCTTGAGCTGCAAAGCTTTCAGCGCGAAGAGCACCTGGTTTTTACCGCAGTCACGGATGCCGGACAGCTGCTTGATGAAGAGCAATGCGAACTCTTTTTCCGGCTGCAGGGTGAGGTGCTGAGCAATGACGCTGACGGCCCCGTTCAGCAACCGGGGCGGCAGCTAAGTGAAACCGTTACCAGGCAACTGGATGCCCGGCTCAGCCGATTGCTCGACGAGAACAACGAATACTTCCAGCGTGAGCGGACCAAGCTCGAAGCCTGGGCGGATGATCAATTGTTGAGTGCAGAGCAAAAGCTCGAGGACACAAAAGCTCAGATCAAGGAAGCAAAGCGCCAGTCCCGCCTGGCAGAAAGCGTTGAAGATCAGAAGCATGCTCAAGAAGAGATCAAGCGTCTCAGTAAGTTGCAGCGCCGGCAGCGACAGGAAATATTCGATGTGGAAGACGAGATAGAAGCCCGCAGGGATGCCTTAATTGATGCGCTGGAGCGCCAGATGCATCAGAGCAGTAGCACCCATCACCTGTTTCGAATTCGATGGCGCCTAGCCTGATCTTTAGCTGTCAGTTCGATTAACAATCTTCCAGCTATTTGTGGGAGAATCCTCAGCATTTCTGACCTGCCAAGTTCGATTTTTAAACAGGGAATACCATGAGTAACGCGACACAGCAGTTAAAAGCCCAGCAACGTCGACAGAAATTTGCCGACCTTTTGCGCGAAATGTTCCAGCTGAATCAGCCAGAACTGGATTTCGGGCTCTATCGCATTATGCATGCCCGTAAAGACGACATTAATCGGTTTATTGATCAGGACCTGCCGAGAATCACGCAGGAAGCATTTAGCCAATACGCCAGCCAGGATCAGGCACAGCTTGAAGCCGAGCTGGAAGAGCACATCAAGAGCGCGAAAGGCCTGGGGATGGACCCGGACGCGATTCCCAAGGTGCAGGAGCTCAAGCAGCAACTACAGGGTGGATTTGATCTCGCGCGGGAAGAAGGCGAAGTATACGACGCATTGGTCACCTTCTTTAGTCGTTACTACAACGAAGGCGACTTCCTGTCGCGCCGGGTATACAAAGACGGCACCTACGCGATTCCCTACCAGGGGGAAGAAGTGGTGCTGCATTGGGCCAACAAAGACCAGTATTACATCAAAAGCAGCGAAACCTTGCGGGATTACAGCTTCCGCCTGAACCCGGATGCTGGCCCTGGCGAAGATCCCATGCGGGTTCATTTCAAGCTGGTGGATGCGGAAGCCGGTGCAAAAGACAACAACAAAGAATCCGGTGATAGTCGTCGAGTTTTCGTGCTGGACGCAGAGCACCCGTTTGAGCTGATCACCGGTGAACCAACCGAGTGCGGTGACCAGCACACCGAACTGCAATGTCGGTTCGTGTTTCGGCCGGCAACGGAAAGCGACTGGACAGAAGGCGAGAAGAAAAAGGCGACAGCTGCAGCCCAGAAGAAACCGCCGACACAAGATGCGCTCCGAGCGATTGCTGAAGAAAGGCTTTTGGGAGCGGCCTCGGATGTGCCGGAGTATTGGAAGAGTGCGCTGGCAAAGTCCTACCGTAAGGCTGATGGTAAGCAGGCTGATTATTCAATGCTGGCAGGACAACTGAACAATTACACCAAGAAGAATCTGTTCGATTATTTCATCCATAAGGATCTTGGCGGGTTCTTGACTCGGGAGCTCGATTTTTACATTAAGAATGAGTTGCTGGATTGGAATGATATCGCCTCATTGAAAAACGATACGGCGAGACTCGCGCCCCTGATAAGTAAGATTGAAGTGATTCGTTCTCTAGGAGAAAAACTCATTGCGTTTCTTTCGCAGCTCGAGAACTTTCAGAAGAAGCTGTGGTTAAAAAAGAAGTTTGTAACACAGACAGATTACTGCCTCACATTGGATTACTTTCAGGGGCGAACAGAGCTACTGGATAAGGTTCTAACGAACGATAGGCAGCTACAGGAATGGGAATGGCTATACAAAGTAGATATCGAAGAGATTAAAAGAATACGGGACGCCGAAGGCTGGGTAGCTGTGCTCGATAAACCAGAGTTTCGGTACATGATGCTTGATACCTCGTTTTTTGAGTGCTCTTTTAAAGCAGATATCTTGGCTGGACTAGAGGAACTAGATAAGTCCTGCGATGGTCTTCTCATTCATTCTGAGAACTTTCAAGCACTTAATCTTATTCAGGAAAGTTACAAATCAAAAGTGAAGTGTGTCTATATTGACCCACCTTACAATACAGCTAGCAGCTCTATCCCATACAAGAATGACTACCGTCATTCTGCGTGGGCAACCCTTATGAATGATCGAATTGAACGTTTGAGCCATCTATTGCCTCGCGATGGCGCTATATTTGTAAGTATAGATAAAGCGGAAAGGACTGTTTTAGAGCACGTAATGGATGCCGTCTTCGGTGAGGATAATAAAGTAGAAGAATTGATATGGGCAATGAACACTAATAATAGTCAGGCCCCTAACTATTCAACGAACCACGAATATGTGTTGGTGTACGCTAAAGATCGAGTCAAGGCTGAGCAAGACTTTTCTATGTTCAGGGAGCCAAAGCCTGGTTACGAAGAAATAATGTTGTTGGTTGGTGAGATAAACCCAAGCTACCCTCGCATTTCTGATGCACAAAAGGAGCTTCAAAATTTATTTAGGAAGCATAAAAAAGAGCTGAGAGAGCAATTGGAAGAAGAAGGTTACGATTGGGATGCTGAAAAGAGCAATGACCCTTGGAAAGGAATTTATAACTACAACAAAATGGAATATCGAGATGCCGACGGAAAGATAGTGGATGAGAGCCTTGCGAAAGAGGTCGGTGCCAAGCTTTTGGTATGGCGCGAAGATAATATATCTATGCCGGCGACTAAGCAGGCTGATAGCACTCGTGATCCGGCTCATCTGAACTATAGGTATTACAACCCGGTTCATCCAGCTACCGGAAAGACGTGCCCCCATCCAAAGAGTGGTTGGAAGTTTCCATATGATCGAGCTGAAGGATCAGATCGGAAGACATTTAAAACATTGGATGCTGATGGAAGAATATCATGGGGATATGATGAGTCTAAAATTCCCCAGCTCAAGCGATATTTGCATGAGGTAGAATCAAATATATCTAAAAGTATATTTTCAGACTATTCAGATGGCGAGAAGCAAACGTCTGCTATGTTTGGGAGGTCTGGTATGTTTCTTGCTCCTAAGCATGCAGATTTTGTATCACGATTTATACTTCAGGCGGCAAAGGAAAATAGCATCATTTTAGACTGTTTCGGTGGATCGGGAAGCACTGCCCACGCAGTTATAAAGTTAAATAAGGCAGATAACGGGAAAAGAAAATATATCCTTGTAGAGATGGGGGCGTATTTCGACACTGTCCTCAAGCCAAGAGTAATGAAGGCTGTTTATTCTCAGGACTGGCGCGCAGGGTCGCCTATTAAGTACACAGGTGTGAGCCATGTCATCAAAACTTTGAGGCTAGAAAGCTACGAAGATGCATTAGGTAATCTTGAGCTCTCGCGGTCTGGTATGCATGGTCAGCTATTCGGTGCTGAAGACGGTGATTCAATCGATTCGGCTCGAGAATCCTATATTTTAAATTACATGCTAGAGGTAGAGACGAGAGAGTCTCGATCTCTTCTGAATGCACGGAAGTTTGTTGAGCCGACAGAATATAAACTTGATGTTCGGTCTGCAGGCGGTGATGAGACGAAATCAGTAAACGTCGATCTCCTTGAGACGTTCAACTACCTCTTGGGCTTGGAAGTAGAGCATATTGCTGCACCAATCCACTTCGAGGCTGAGCTGAACCAAGGTAACTATGGCCGTTGGCAGGCGAAGGTTAAGCACAGTGAAACCGGCAAGTGGTGGTTCCGAACCGTCTACGGCACGAACCGGACAGGGCAACAGGTGCTGGTGGTATGGAGAAACCTTCCCTCGGTCATTGATGGCGAGGCCGATGGTATCCAGAAGGACAATGCCGTGCTGGATGCAGTACTGATCGAGAAGCTCTCTATTCGTCTGACCGAGAGCCAAGACGACGAAATCGATGTGTTGTACGTGAACGGTGATCACAACATTAGTATTCCCCGGTCCCGAAAGGGTGAACCCATGGAGCAGGCGCGTATCCAGCTGATTGAGGAAGCTTTCCATCGGCTGATGTTCGCTGACACCGAAGCGGTTCACTAAGGGGAATATCATGGCAGCAAGGAAATCCGCCAAGGGCAGCAAGCAGACGTTGCCATTCCGCCACCACCTGGTGCTCAACCAGTGGTTGTTCTCCCTATTCGGCTTCGACTCGCTCAGTGGTCAGTTTGATGTGGGAAATCGGGAAGCGCCAACGCTTGAGGCGTTTCGCGATCGTTTCCAGCTGATCGGTGAAACCAGCGGCCGCAATGCCGAGGGGGAGCACCTGCTGATTCAGAGAATGCGGGAAAACCTCAACGAACATGCCAAGCTGAGCGATGAGCAACTGCTGGAGTACGACCGCCGCATTAAGCAGCTGACAGATACCATCAATAACGCACGCCTCGCCTCCGGTGAGGAGCCGATTGAATGGAAGTATTTCCAGTACTTGATGCTGCTGTTCACCGAGATCTACCTGGACTACCTGTTCACCAAACCGGATGAGTTGCTGGAGGCGCTCAACGAACAGATTGAGCGTTGGAATGATCACTGGGTTGTGGATCAGGGCTTTAATCACAAACCGCTGGATTTACTGAACCCGGAGGATGATCTGTGGCCGCAGCTCAACATGGTGGCCTATTGGAGCGCGACGGGCTCCGGTAAAACCCTGATCATGCACGCGAACATTCTGCAGTATCGCTTCTACCTGCAGCGGTATGGAAAAGCCGGGGATATCAACAAGATTATTCTACTGACCCCCAACGAGGGGCTTACCCAGCAACACCTGCGTGACCTGGACAAGTCCGGAATCAGGGCCAGTGAGTTCTCTGCCCGTGGTGGCGACCTGTTCGCTCAAGATGTGATTGTCATCGACATTAACAAGCTCCGCGATAGTGAGAAGAAGAAGACGGTTGCGGTCGACTCCTTCGGCTCCCGCAACCTGCTGTTGGTGGATGAGGGCCATCGGGGAACGGCCAGTGGTGGTGGCAGCTGGTACGACTATCGGCAAAAATTGTGTTCGCTGGGTTTCTCCTTCGAATACTCCGCTACGTTTGCCCAGTCAGGCTCCAAACACGAGAACCTACGGCAGACGTATACCAAGGCCATTCTGTTCGATTACTCCTACCGACATTTTTATGGGGATGGCTACGGTAAGCAGTCTCAGATTCTGAATCTGCAAGCAAATCCCAATGCCCAGGATGAATTCCGATATCTGGTTGCCTCGTTACTGAGTTACTACCAGCAACTACGGTTGTTCGAAGAGCAAAAGGCCAGCTTCAAGCCCTTCAACCTGGAGAAGCCCCTATGGGTGTTTGTAAGCTCTAAGGTAACGGCAACGCTGTCCAGCGGCGAAGCTTCAGACACCGTTCAGGTGCTGGCATTTATCGACCAGGTATTGCACAAGCAGGAAGAAACGGTCGCCGCGATCGATTACCTGCTGAAGCGCGGCATGGTTGCCAAGGGTGGTACCGATCTGTTGCATGGGCGGTTCAATTATCTGAAAGAACTGGGTGAAGGCGGGGATGCGCTGTACCAGGATCTACTGGACAGGGTATTTAATAGTAGTGGCGGTCGACTCCACATCGAAAATATCACCGGCATCCCTGGTGAGATCGCGCTTCGGGCTGGCACGTCAGACACCCCGTTCGGTGTCATCAACGTGGGGGATGATGCAAAGCTGGTCAAACTCTGCGAGAAGCACGACCTGTTCACTCAGGATTCTCGCTTTAGCGAAAGCCTGTTCCATGGCATCAACACCGACAGTTCACCAGTCAATCTGCTGTTGGGCTCGAAGAAGTTCACCGAGGGCTGGAGCAGTTGGCGCGTTTCCAACATGACGTTGATGAACGTCGGTAAGAATGAGGGTGCCCAGATCATCCAGCTGTTCGGTCGTGGCGTGCGCCTGAAAGGCTGGAAAACAACACTTAAGCGCTCAGCCGAGCTGGCAACCGGCTTGAAAGAAGCTGGTATTGAGCGGCCTGAGCACATTGGTGTCATGGAGACCCTGAACATCTTTGGGGTGAAGGCCGATTACATCGCGCAATTCCGGAAAGAGCTGGAAGACGAAGAGATCCCAGTTAACGAGGGCCTTGAAGAATTCGTGCTTCCGCTGAAGCCGATGAAGGACCTGCGCAAGGACCTTCATGTTGTGCGAGTAAAGGAAAGCATCGCCAATAAGGCCATTGGCGGTTCCGGTACGGCTTTTCAGGAGCTCGCCGAACAGGTAGTTCTGAAGGCTCCGGACGATTTGAAGCAAACTGAGATCGATTACTTCTGCAATCCGCCGAGGGTAAGCCTGGATTTCTATCCCCAGGTTGGACTGTTCGCAACCGACAAGAAGGGCGTTCAGAACACCGGTGCCAAAATTCAGCGTTTAAAGCCGACTCATATTGCGCTGCTCGATATGCAACGCCTTTATTTCGAGCTGCTGGCGTTCAAACGAGACAAGCGGTGGTCAAACCTGACCATCACCCCGGAAGTAGTAGAAAAACTCCTGACTGATAGCCGGTACGACTGGTACCGGCTCTATGCCCCAGACGAGGCGATGGAGCTCGGTCGACTGGATAAGATGTCACTGTGGCATGACATGGCGATATCCCTCCTTAGAAAGTACTGTGAGTTGTTCTATGGTTTCCGCCGCAAGCAGTGGGAGGCAGACAAGCTTGAGTACAGGCCTATTACGGAAAATCGGAAGTACCTCCCGGGCGTGAGTGATGCCACACCAGAGGGCAGCTACATGGTCACTCTTGACCGGGTACGCCATCAGTCGCTGATCAAACAACTCTCGAATTTGAGGGATAGCATTGCTAACGGCGAGGTGGACGTTTGGGATGGCAAGATCGCAGAGGGTCTGGAGTTTATCTGGTGCGAGCCGCATTTCTATCAGCCGCTACTTGCATCCACCCAGGGTCTAGATTTTCAGGTGACTCCGGTATCTCTTAATAAAGGGGAGGCCGATTTCGTTCGCGACATCCAGGTGGCAACTAAGACTGGGGCTTTTGAAGGCTACGAGGTTTACCTACTGCGCAACCAGACCGGCCAGGGAGCCGTGGGAGTATTCGTTGATGGTGGCTTCTATCCGGACTTCATCCTTTGGCTGGTGAAAGGCCAGTCCCAGAAAGTCGTCTTCGTTGATCCGAAAGGCCTGCGTCACCACAAACCGGACGATCCCAAAGTTCGCTTCCATGAGACCATCAAGGACATTGAATCAGATCTTCGTAAGCAGCGTCCGGAAAATGCCGGAATCGAGCTGCATGCGTTCCTGATCTCGGAGACACACTCGTCTCAGCTTGTGAGTCAGTGGAGGGATGCTGCCGGTCAGGCTGTGACAAGAGAGATTATGGAAAGTTGGAATATCCTCTTCAGAGAGGAGGATGATCGATATGTCGAGAAACTGGTCGAAAAGATTTCTGGTTCATAGACCGATGTAGAACCCTGCTGATACCTGGAAGCCGGCTGCACGCAGCCGGCTGATTCCGTTTCTTCATAGTCCGCGTCTTACTGACCAACTCAACTTCGCTGATGCGCGCCTGCTCGTCCCGAAGTTGTGGCTTGCCAATCCCCACATCTTGCTCCTTTGTTTTGCCAGGTAACTGGCGCGCTTAAACAGCTCATCGTAGGGCTCGCCTCGGCGAATGTGGTAAAGGTGGTTTCCCGGCACGTAGATGAGCCCGTCACCCTCTACCTGAGTGCAGCTCAAGGAGCTGCACCAGGCCTTGCTTATCATCCCGTATAAACCGGTGCTATCCATTCCTAATTGGCCAAGGCCTCGGAATGTTTGCTTATTGAACAGCAGAATGCAGTGATAATGCGGATGATTGTTTGTATTGAACTCTCGGCACCATATGAATCCAACATTAGTGGGGTGGAACCGTTTGCCCTGGCGTGTCAAAGAGTAGCCGTAGGCTTGTATTCGTGCTTTTAGTGAATCAATGAATTTGCTGAATAATGGGCGGCCTGTGGGGGATTCCCAGTTATAGTGTTTCGGTAGGCGAAGGTCTATTCGAACTGCTATTGAGTGAGGATGGGTCAATAAGAAATCGCTAATGGTCTCATCGATTCTCTGGAGATATTTGGTTATAAAGAAACCATGACCTGGTATAAGTTCCATTTTATTGAACCTGCCCTCTTTAGTGAGAGGCAGGTTCGATATGCATTCTTGTGGTGATATCGTGTCAAAGTTCATTTTTATTACCTCTTATTAATTCCATGTATTTAGATCTATTATTTATTTAATTCCCTCAGTGAATAGCTAATAGTATTTAAAACCTACATAGGCTTGCCGAGGTGTTGAGTCAGAAGGCTAGTCTTTTTATAGGTCGCGACTAAATAATCTTGGAATATTCGGTCTGCAAAAATGAGGGAGGCAATATTTGGCTGTCATTCAGCTGATTGCATCCCTTTCTTGGATCTTATCTGCAATCCAACCATCTATTTCTGAATCTACCCAACCGACTGATCGCCCCCCCAGGTCAATGGGCTTGGGGAACGTACCAGCGTCGATGTATTTGTAGATAGTCGAGCGTGCGAGGCCAGTCTTTTCCATTACGTTTCTGAGTCTGAGTATTCTCATGGCAATCTCCTGAACGGTTTGTCTCAGAAGATCCAGGGAGGTCAGTAGAAATTTATGGAAACGACGTTGCGGCATAGAGCTGGACGGCTCGAATAGTGCCTTGGGTTGCTCGTCTAAAGTCTGGGGTCTGCCCGCTGACAACAACGTCAGAGCTCTTGTCAGCCTAGTCTCTTAGGCTAAACCCTCTCGAACCACCACCGGCAGTGCTAAATTCCATCGAAAAGGCGACCTATTCGGCGCGAAAAGCCTAAAATTCTGAAAATGAACTACGAGTAGTGTAATCTAGATATGCTCTAGAAAAATTCTAGACTACGCATAGTGCAAGACTAAAAAATGGCTATTATGCCGCTAACCGACCCAGATAAAGTTTAGATTGGGGGGAGCAGTACATGACGGATAACCTTAAGTTCGGTCAGTATCTACCTAGGCCTTTTCGGAATTTTAACGAGAGGGATATTGTTTGGCTTTGGCAGCACCTAAAGACAAAGCATGGTTACGAGCCTAGTCTTAATTACGCTGCTGATATTGATGGCTTAACTGCTGATATGGGCCGTTATTTGCGGAAGGATAGGGGGTCTTTGTTTAATTACGCAATAATCGAGGCTAAGATGGTTTCGATGGTGAAGGATGACGATCTTAGGTTTATTGATAAACGAAATAGTCGTTTTGTAAGTTGGCTTATTTATTCCCTGAAGTCTAAGTTTGGCTTTGACTTTAGTGATGCTGTGGCAAGCTCTTTTCTTGATGACTGGAGCTTGTTTTTAGCAATTTTAGATTGTAGCAACAAGCCATTAGGAAACAAGAAGGCGGATTTGAGAGAATGCATAGAGGGCTGGTCTAATTATGCCCTCCCTGATCGTATCTTCGATTGGTTTGACGAGAAGGACGATGAGCAGAGTTCGTGGTTATTGGCTCATGCAGCGGGGTCTAGTTTGCCGAAGTATATTGCTGGCAGATTAAATTATCCTACCAACACTAAACAAGAGTTTCTCAAATTTAAGTGCTTGTTAGATCAGTCAGACTGGGATCAAGAGATTAAAAAGTTGTATTTGAATGATCTAAAACGTAAGTGGCGGGCTCGGGGCAGAGTCAAAAGCAAAGGAAAGGTTCAATCTAATGTCTTGGTTGCGGAAAGTACAAAGGAGGGGATCGAGAAATTGAGAGAAGAGTATGGTTTGAAAACACGAGGGGAAGTCATAGATAGGCTCGTAAGTAAGGCCTTGCGTGAAAAAATTGACATTGGATAAAAATGATTGGCTGGGAGCTATTGACGTGCTCTGATTTTAGTTAAGTAATCGGCCCAAGCCTTCATCATTTGTTTTCTTTCCTTCAGGCGAGCGGAGCGATTGTAAGCAGCGGCCACCTGATTGCGCTGCTTGTGCGCAAGCTGCAGCTCAATGACTTCCGGTGGCCAACCCTGCTCATGTAGCAGTGTCGAAGCTGTTGCGCGAAAGCCGTGCCCGACCATCGTAGAGCCATCAAAGCCCATAGACCTCAGGGCAACGTTGATGGTGTTGTCTGAGAGCGGACGGCCCGATTTCACAGACTCGAAAACCAGGTGCTGGTGGCCGGTGATCGCCTGGAGCTCCTTCAGGACAGAAACCGCTTGTTTGGGCAGGGGGACAATGTGGTCCGGCACTAAGCCGGCCCGTTTTGCCTTCTGAGTGCCTTTCATGCGTTTACCTGGCACGACCCAAGTGCTCGACTCCAGGTCGATCTCTGCCCACTCAGCGTTCCTGAGTTCACCGGGTCTCAGAAACAGCATCGGAGCGAGCTTCAGTGCCGCTCTGGTCGATGCGTGGCCACTGTAGGCGTCGATGGCCCGTAATAGTGCCCCCAATTCTGCTTCGGAGGTTATAGCAGCTCTGTGCTGCGTAGGTGCCGTCTTCAATAGGCCTTTCAGTGTGGAAGTCGGATCTGTTTCAGCTCGCCCTTCTGCGACGGCGTACCTGTAGATCTCACCAATGCGCTGGCGTATGCGGTGCGCTGTTTCGTGTTTGCCCTGGTTCTCGATTTCGCGAAGCGTTTCCAGAATCTTGGCAGGCTTGATGTCTGCGATGGGCAGGTGACCTAGTTTTGGGTAGGCCCAGGTCTCCAGTCTTCTGCGGGCTACTCTCAAGGTGCCTTCGGAGAGCTCTCCTTTTTTCAGCTTCAGCCATTCTTCCGCAACAACCTTGAAGGTGTCGCTTTTCTCCTGCTCAGTGGCTTTTTCCTGCTTTTTGATCTCATTGGGGTCTACGCCGTCAGCGATTAATGCTCGTGCCTCAGAGCGCCTCTGCCGGGCGAGCTTTAGTGGAACGTCCGGGTATACCCCCAGAGCCAACGTTTTTTCTTTGCCGCCGAACCGGTACTTCATGCGCCAATACTTGCCTGACGGCTGGATATCCAGGTACATGCCTGCACCGTCCGAGAGCTTGGTGCGCTTGCCATACTTTTCGAAGCTGGCAGATTTGATCTGTCTGTCGGTCAGCTTGTCCGTCGCCATTGGGGGTATCCTGCAGCGGTTGGGGGTATAAAACTTACTATAGCGGGGTGCATTTCAGTTTGCACCCCCAGATGTACCCCCAAAGGTTGTGGCTGAGCATGGATGTCAATGGATGTTCATGGACTAAGAATGAGGTAAAAAGTGTTTAAAAACGGTAGGTTGTGGAGGTTGGTGGATCTTGATGGAAGGGTAACTGGTACCCCCGGCAGGACTCGAACCTGCTACCTTCCCCTTAGGAGGGGGACGCTCTATCCAGATGAGCTACGGGGGCATCTCTGCAAGAAGGGCGGTATGATAGCGGCCTGAAGCCTGCGGCTCAAGGTGTGTTGCGGATTCGTCTTTTATTCCGGGAGGTGTTTTGTCTGAATCGCTTTTGCTGAGTGTTATTGTGCCTGTATGGCGCGAGGCCGCCTCCATTCAATCTTTTCTCCGCTCCCTGCAGCCAGTGCGCGAGGGGGGCCATGAAGTTATTGTGGTGGACGGCGGTAGTGACGATGGAACAGCAGAGCTGGCGGCTCCCTGGTGCGAGCAGGTACTCACCGGAGGCAAAGGGCGGGCCCTGCAGATGAATGCGGGGGCAGATGCGGCGCGAGGTAATGTCCTGCTGTTTTTGCATGCTGATACGGCGTTGCCGGATACTGCGATTGATCACCTCCAGCACTTCTTTAGTAGCCAGCAACAATGGGGGCGTTTTGATGTGCGGCTCAGCGGCCAGCGGGCTGTTTTCCGGGTGGTGGCCTGGTTCATGAACCGGCGCAGCCGGCTGACCGGAATCGCCACGGGGGATCAGGCGATGTTTGTTCGCACCTCGGTGTTCCGGGCGCTGCAGGGGTTTGCGCCAATTCCGCTGATGGAAGACGTGGAACTGAGCAAGCGGCTGTGCAGCCTTTCACGGCCTTATTGCATCAGCGATCCAGTCACAACGGACAGTCGACGATGGGAGCAGGAGGGTGCCTGGCGCACCATTTTACTGATGTGGAGGCTGCGTTGGCGGTACTGGCGGGGAGAATCCTCGGAGTCGCTGGCAGCAGCCTATCGGGCGGATGTACGACATGCAGATAGTTGATCCGGATTCGGTTCTGGTCATGCAGTTTGCCAAGTGGCCGGAGGCTGGCCGGGTCAAAACCCGCCTGATGCCGGAACTTGGCGCGGAAGGGGCGATGAATGCCCATGTGCGGCTCAGCCTTGCCGTTCTTGAGAATCTGGTAGCCAGTGGTTACGAGGTCCTGTTTTTATGGGACAGGCCGTTGGATACGGTTCCTGACGCTGCCTCTCCCATCATTGATCGGCTTGAACACCATGGGGTGGGCTGCGCCTGGCAGCAGGGTAATGTTCTGGGCGAACGTATGGCCCTGGCACTGGAAAGCGGTCTTCAGAGGGTGAGGAAGGCAGTGATTGTGGGTAGTGATTGCCCCTCGGTGGATGCCGAACATGTTCGCCTGGCGGTGGCTGCGCTGGACGAAGTCGATGTGGCGCTGGGGCCGTCGGACGATGGCGGCTATGTGTTGATCGGTGCCCGAATGACGGTGCCTGGCATGCTGGCCGATGTGGCCTGGGGTACCGAAAATGCCCTTGAGCAGACGTGCGAGCGACTCAGACAGGCCGGATTAACGTTCGCGCTGCTTCCTGAAAAATGGGATGTGGATGAGCCTGAAGACTGGCGTCGGTTCATTGGCCAGTCTTCAGGCTGACCTGCCTCAGGCTTCCGGTACGGTGGGGCGTTGCATCAGTTGTTCGATGGCGGTGGTATTTTTCGGGGCATCGTCAACGGTAAACACGCGCAGGGCTTTCTGCCGCTCAATTACCTGGGCCTCCAGGATTTCGATCAGGGTTTCACGGCTTACGTTGTTAATGGCTTTTGCCAACCGCTCCCGCGAGTCAAAGTCGGTTTCACTCCGGTCAATCTCGCGCCAGTAACGCTCTGATATCTCGCCGAGGCGCCGGTCCTGTTCCATCAACTTGCTGATTACGGCCTGTTTCTCCCGGTTCAGGTCCTGTTCAGTCATTTCTGACAGAGTCCCTTTGAACGTTTGCGAGAATTCCCGCACTGCCTGGTCAATTTCCTCGCTGCTGGCTTCCGGAGACTGCACTACAAAGCCAAGTGCAGGGGTTTCCAGCATCTCGAAGGGCGTGGCGTATACGATGTAGCCAAGCTGGCGGTTGGTGCGAAGTTCTTCGTAGAACGGGCTGCTGATAATCTGGCCCAGCAGGCGGAAGGCGGCCCGTTCTTCAAAGCTGGTATTCTCGCCCTGCACATAAAGGGTGTAACCGGTATCCGGGTGGTCTACCTCCAGCGGCAACGACGTTTCTTCCGGAGGCAAAGAGCGTACCTGGCTTCGTTTTACGGTTACCAGCTCACTCTCATCCAGCACCATGGCGTGAATCCGTTTGGTGATGTTCAGTGCAGAGGCATGGCTCATGTTGCCGTGGGCGAGCAGTACCGGGTCCACCTGCGCCAGGAATGCGTCGGCAAAGGATCTGAGTTCATCCAGCGTCACTTCCCGCGCCGCCCGGAGTTTTTCTTCCGTGCCCCAGGCGCCTTCGATCAGCAGGGTCTGGATGAATTCGGATGTCTGCTGAACCGGGCGTTCCTTGGCCTGGTTCTGCAACCGGTCGATCATGTTCTGGCGGGCAATATTGAAGCGTTGCTCGGTCAGATTCGGGTCCGCTACCTGGGTTAACAGACGCGCCATAAGGGTGTGCAGCTTGTCGCTATAACCGCCAACCCGGATGGTTATGCCACGAAGATGCGGGTAAATGCTGTAATCCAGCCCTGCCAGCTGGGCCGGGTAGGCCCAGGCATTCACATTCGTGTTGATGGCGTCCACCAGTAATGTGGAAAGAACATTGCTGCGGGCCGATGCCCGGGTTGCCGGTGTGCGCAGGCTGAGGTAGACATTGGCTTTGGGTGTTTCGAAACGGGTATCCCGCGCATACCACACGTCCATGCCGCTGATGCTTCCCATGGAAACCGGCTCGTCCATGGTCGGCCCGGAGATCATCCCCAGTTCTTCGGGGATAAACGGGTTCTCCAGGGGCAGTGCAAGGCTGGAAGCCAGCGGGTTACCGCCCGCAGTCCGAACGACCGAGGTCTCAAACGGTCTGATTTTGAAGGCCGTGTCGTACCACTGAGTCAGGCTGGGGGTCTCGATTTCCGGCTCTGGCTCAAGCACCGATACGAGTACATTATCTGGCGTCAGCTGGGCCAGGATGGCCCGGTACTGATCCGGTGAATAGTCTTCCATCATCCAGGGCGCCCGCAGGACGTCTTCCGGCGCCACGTGCCGCATTTGCCGTGACAGGTGCATGACTTCCTGGACCGGCTGGTTTTTCTCCCGGAACCGGAAATCAATCTGCGCCAGTTGTTTCATTTCTTCGAAGCGCTGACGTGCGATGCCGTCATTACGTATTTTGGCGATGTAGGCAAAGGTGAGTTCGAGGATTTTCTCCTGTTCTTCCAGCCCCTGCGGCGTCAGCGACATATTCAGTTCCAGCGTGGCTTCTTCGCCGGTATCCATCCCGCCACCCGCAGAGAGGCTTTCCACAAGTCCGGCCCGCTTCAGTACGTCGAACAGGCTTCCGGGTCCTTCATGGCCCAGCAGGCTGGCGACGTAGTTGGCGGGTTTGTCGCGATAGTTTTCCTCTTGCGAAGGAATCGGGAACGTCAGCGTCAGGCTTCGGATGTCCTTGAGGGCATCCACTGTCACCCTGGCAGGCAGTGTGTTCGGGCTGAACAGTGGCTCGTTGTGGACTTCCGCCGTCAGGTTGCGGTTTTCAATCCGGTCGAACCGCGCCCGCACCATGGCTTCGAGTTCATCCAGGGATTGCGGGCCATAGACGGCCAGTGTCATCAGGTTGGACGAGTAGTGTTGCTTCCAGAATTCGATCAGGTCGGGCCGCAGGGGACGTTCTTCGGTATTCTCCAGGGTGGTGAGGTTCCCCACCGCAAACTGATGGAAGGCATGTTCGGGGTTGCTGATGGCTTTTTTCACCGAGTAGAAGCGGCGGCCGTCGTCTTTCTGCTTGGAACTGAACTCGGAGTGCACCGCCCGGCGTTCGCGGTCCACCAGCTCCGGCGTGAATAGAGGAGCGGAGAACTGTTCCGCGAAGCGGTCGAGGGCATCTTCCAGGTGCTCTGCCTGCACATCGAAGAAATAGTTGGTGTCCTGGAAGGCCGTAAAGGCGTTGTGGCTGCCACCGTGGCTTTTGATGAACTGCTGGTACTCGCCGGGGTCCGGGTATTTTTCAGTGCCCAGGAACAGCATGTGTTCAAGAAAGTGTGAGAGGCCCTCCCGGTCTGCCGGGTCATCACCGCTGCCCACGGCGACGTTCATCGAGGCCGCCGCCTTGCCGGACTCCGGGGAGGAAATCAGCAGCACCCTGAGTTCGTTCTCCAGCTGGACATAGCGGTATTCGTTGTCGTCATTCGGGCTTTTGATGGGCGACGTATTGGCCAGTACCACCGAGCTGAAGGCCAGAAGGAGTGTCAGCGCAAAGCTTTTCTTAAGGCCGGGGAAACCATTGGCAAATCGACGAATGCCTGGACGCATAGAGCCTCTCTTTTCGATGAATGATTCAGTGAATCAGTTCGTTGCGGGTGCTTTCCGGTTGTTGATCCAGCGTTTTTTTCGCCAGGCTGGCAGCGGCGTCTGCGTCAAGCTGCCCCGAGGCGATGCGCTCAAGTACCGTGCCCATCACGGCCACCGACTGGCGGTAGTCTGCGAATTCGGCCTGAAAGGCGTGATCTATGGCGTGGTAAACGGCCTGGATTTTCTGTTCTCTGGTGCCGGAGTCTGCTGCTGTGTCATTGATGGCCTTCAGGCAGGCTCGGGCAATGGCAATATAACGTTCAGCGTTGGGATCGTCTTGATTCATAGTCGGGATTCCGCAAACCGGGATGTTAGGACAGAAGCTGTCGTGAATGGTTCCGATTATGTCACTGCTCCTGACGGGTTTCATTTCCTCTCTGTAATGGTAGGGATTTACGGGCAGGCTTCACACCATGTGCTAGTCTCAATTTCAGTATGTCGGGCAATCGAACAGGTCAGGGCCTGCTTCCATGCCCGTACTAGAGTAATAGCTCTAAATAAAACAAAGGGTTAAAGAGTAATTGCTCTAAAAAAGTTGGATACATGAGAGTTGCAATTAAGTACAATGCCGGCGTTCCGGGAGTGTATAAGACTTTGGTCTAATATCTCCCTGGCCACAAAGGGACAGACAACAATTGAGCAACAAGCAGGGTGGACTATCAATGAATTACTTTCTGACGGGTGGCACCGGATTCATCGGCCGTTTTCTCGTTGAAAAACTGCTGGCTCGCGGCGGCACGGTACACGTACTCGTGCGCGAGCAATCACAGGACAAACTGGCCCAGCTCAGGGAGCGTTGGGGCGCGGACGAGTCCCGGGTGAAGGCAGTGATCGGCGACCTTACCAGCCCTGATCTGGGCATTGACGCCCAGACGATGAAATCGCTCAAGGGTAACATTGATCATTTCTTCCACCTTGCCGCCGTTTACGACATGGGCGCAGACGAAAAAGCGCAGCAGGCGACCAATATTGAGGGCACCCTCAATGCCGTGGGCGCTGCCGCTGCCCTGGAAGCCGGCTGTTTCCACCATGTGTCGTCCATCGCCGCTGCGGGCATGTTCAAAGGCACGTTCCGCGAGGATATGTTCGAGGAGGCGGAAAAGCTTGACCATCCTTACCTGCTGACCAAGCATGAATCAGAAAAAGTCGTTCGCGAGAGCTGCAAGGTGCCGTTCCGGATCTATCGCCCCGGTATGGTTATCGGCCATTCGAAAACCGGCGAAATGGACAAGGTCGACGGCCCCTATTACTTCTTCAAGATGATCCAGAAGATCCGCCACGCGCTGCCCCAGTGGATGCCGACCATCGGTATTGAGGGCGGCCGCCTGAATATCGTCCCGGTGGATTTTGTGGTCAATGCCATGGATCACATCGCTCACCTGGAAGGGGAGGATGGCAACTGTTTCCATCTGGTGGATTCCGATCCCTACAAGGTTGGCGAAATTCTCAATATTTTCTCCGAGGCGGGCCACGCGCCGCGCATGGCGATGCGGGTGGATTCCCGGATGTTCGGCTTTATTCCGCCGTTTATCCGCCAGAGCCTGAAAAACCTGCCGCCGGTCAAGCGCCTGACCACAGCGGTGCTGGACGATATGGGCATTCCGCCGTCGGTGCTGTCGTTCATTAATTACCCCACGCGGTTTGATGCCCGTGAAACCGAGCGGGTTCTGAAGGGTGCCGGCATTGAAGTGCCGCGTCTTGATAGCTACTCCGCCGTGATCTGGGACTATTGGGAGCGCAACCTTGACCCTGACCTGTTCAAGGACCGTACCCTGCGTGGCACAGTTGAAGGCAAGGTCTGCGTCATCACTGGTGGGACTTCCGGCATTGGTCTGGCGACTGCTGAAAAGCTGGCGGATGCCGGTGCCATTCTGGTGATTGGTGCGCGCAAGAAAGAGCGCCTGATGGAAGTGGCCGCCCAGCTCGAAGCCCGTGGCGGTAACGTTCACGCCTATCAGTGTGACTTCGCCGAGATGGAAGACTGCGACCGCTTTGTGAAAACCGTACTGGATAACCATGGCCACGTGGATGTGCTGGTCAATAATGCCGGCCGCTCAATCCGTCGCTCACTGGCACTGTCGTTTGACCGGTTTCACGATTTCGAGCGCACCATGCAGCTGAACTATTTCGGCTCTGTGCGCCTGATCATGGGCTTTGCACCGGCCATGCTTGAGCGCCACCGTGGCCACGTGATCAATATTTCCTCCATTGGGGTACTGACCAATGCGCCGCGGTTCTCAGCGTACGTGGCGTCGAAGTCCGCGCTGGATGCCTTCAGCCGCTGTGCGGCTGCTGAGTGGTCGGATCGCAACGTGACCTTTACCACCATCAATATGCCGCTGGTAAAGACCCCGATGATCGCCCCTACCAAGATCTACGATTCCGTGCCCACGCTGACACCGGACGAAGCCGCGGACATGGTGGTGGATGCCATTGTCTACCGGCCCAAGCGCATTGCTACAAGGCTTGGTATCTTTGCTCAGGTGCTGCAGGCACTGGCACCCAAGATGGGAGAGATCGTTATGAACACCGGTTACCGGATGTTCCCGGATTCTCCGGCCGCCGCTGGCAGCCGCTCGGGAGAGAGGCCGAAGGTCTCCTCGGAACAGGTAGCGTTCGCTGCAATCATGCGGGGTATTTACTGGTAGGGCATACCCTGAAAACAGAAACCCCGCTTCCAGGAGCGGGGTTTTTTTATGGCCGTTATTCCGGGTGGTCAGGCAAGGGCGGCGGCGGAAAACCGCCAACCTCACGCCACCGGTTGACAATGCCGCAGAACAGATCGGCGGTTTTCTCAGCATCGTACGCTGCCGAATGCGCTTCCTTGTTACTGAACGGAATGCCTGCGAGCTTGCACGCCTGGGCGAGCACGGTATGGCCGTAGGCAAGCCCTGCCAGGGTTGCGGTATCAAACGTGGAGAAAGGGTGAAACGGGTTGCGACGGATATCCGAGCGCAGAGCAGCGGCGAACACGAAATTGTGGTCAAAGGTGGCGTTATGGCCCACCAGGACCGCCCGTTTGCAGTCGTGGGCTTTGACCGCCTTACGGATCGGGCTGAAGATTTCGCTCAGGCCTTCCCGCTCGGGAACGGCTTCCCGTTCGGGGTTCCAGGGATCAATACCGGTAAAGTCCAGGGCTGACTGTTCCAGGTTGGCGCCCTCAAACGGATCAATCTGCTGCAGATGGGTTTCTCCGCGTATCAGCCAGCCGTCTTCATCCATGGTGATTATGACGGCGGCAATTTCCAGCAGGGCATCCCGCTCGGGATTGAATCCGCCTGTTTCCACATCCACCACCACAGGAAGGAACCCGCGAAAGCGGCGGGACATGGGATGGCGTTCTTTGGTTTCGTCAGTCACTTAAACTCCCGGTGTTGCTGGCCAGGTCAATCGGCGTGATATAGGAACAGGTGGTGAATCAGTGCTCGGCGAGGCGCCATCTCAGGCTTTCACCGGCTTTCAACGGAACAATGGTGCCCTCTGCCAAAGGCAGTTCAGCAGGCATTTCCCAGCTTTCCCGCACCAGGGTTATGGTGTCGGTGTTTCGTGGCAACCCGTAAAAATCAGGGCCGTTGAAACTGGCAAACGCTTCCAGCTTGTCGAGAATGCCCAGATCTTCAAAGACCTCCGCGTAAAGTGAAATGGCGCTGTAGGCTGAATAGCAACCGGCACAGCCGCAATCGGTTTCCTTCCGGTCTTTCGAATGAGGGGCCGAGTCGGTACCCAGGAAAAAGCGCCGATCACCACTGACAATTGCATCCAGCAGTGCCTGCTGGTGCCGGTTACGTTTGAGAATCGGCAGGCAGTACAGGTGAGGGCGAATGCCGCCGACCAGCATGTGGTTGCGGTTATACATCAGGTGCTGGGGGGTGATGGTGGCACCCAGGTTGTCGCCCTCGTGATTGCGGACGAACTCGGCAGAGTCCGCGGTGGTGATATGCTCGAGTACAACCCGCAGCAAAGGGAAGGCCTCAAGTGTCGGCGCCAGTACCCGCTTCAGGAAAATTTTCTCCCGATCAAAGATATCGATGTCCTGATCAGTGACTTCACCGTGGACCAGAAGCAACATGCCGCAGTCGCTCATGGCGTCCAGAACCGGGTAAATATTACGTATATCGTTCACACCGGAGGCGGAGTTGGTGGTGGCGCCAGCGGGGTATAGCTTCGCCGCAACCACTCCGGCTGCCTTCGCTTCACGAATCTGATCCGGCGTGGTGGCCTCGGTGAGATACAGGGTCATCAATGGCTCGAAGTCATGACCTTTGGCGGCATTCAGGATTCTGTCGCGGTAGGCCCTGGCCTGCCGGGCGTCGGTCACCGGCGGCACCAGGTTGGGCATGATGATGGCGCGGTGGAAGCAACGTGCCGTGGCGGGCACCACGTCCCTCAGAATGTCACCGTCCCGGACATGAAGGTGCCAGTCATCGGGGCGGGTAATGGTGATCTGATTGGTCATTAACGGTTTCCGGCTTGCCGGGGCCTGTGATGCGGTTGCCCCTGGTAAATTCTGGCGGAATTATATCAGAAGCTGTCGCCGATTGTTTCGGGCCGAAATCCTAAAGAATGCTTTCCCCTGGCCGTTAACAAACCCGTGAACACTTTTTGACGGACAGATGGTATGGCACGACTTCCAGCCTTCCTGCGTGGCGCAGTGATCTCCAGTGCATGCTCGTTGCTGATGGCCGCCAATGTGGCGCGGGCCACCACCTATGGCGCCGGTATCGAGAACAGCCAATGGTACCTGTCGGAGTCTGTGTTTGAATGTACGCTGGTGCATCAGGTGCCGGGTTATGGCCGGGCCATTTTCCGTCATCGTGCCGGCGAGTCGCTGTCTTTCATCCTTGAGTCGGAAACCCAGCTGATGCGCCCCGGGCGCGGGACGTTGGCTGTGGAGGCTCCATCCTGGCGCCCGGGCAAGGCACCCCGTTCGCTGGGCCGGGTAAATATAGATGATGGTCGCCGGCCGGTATCACTGGATTCCCGTCAGGCCATGATCATGGTTCAGGGGCTGCTGGAGGGAATGGACCCGACGGTGACCCGTGAGTCCTGGTACGACGGCAGTCCGGTTCGTGTGAAAGTCTCCAACATCAACTTTGCCGGCCAGTTCTCCGGGTACCGTTCCTGCACATCCGGCCTGCTGCCGGTGAACTATGATCAGATCAAGCGTTCCCGTATTCCGTTTGCGGCCGGCAGTACCAGCCTTTCCGAAGGCGACAGAAGGTTGCTGGATAACATCGTGGCTTACGTTATGGCGGACACCACGGTGGAGCGAATTTTCGTAGACGGGCACACCGACAGCAGCGGCAGCCGTATCAACAACCGGGCCTTGTCGGAAGAGCGGGCCAATGTGGTGGCCGATTACCTGATCGGGGAGGGCATTGATACCAATATGGTGACTGTCCGGGCTCATGCGGATCAGTACCAGGTGTCAGGCCGCCCGGCCGACAACCGCCGCACCACCATTCGCCTGCAACGGGAAGGCGAGCGCCCGGACTTGCAGCAGGCCAATGGCTATGATGCTGCCACACCTAATACCTGACACCTGGAACCCGAGGCGCCACTGGCGACTCAGCGGATAGTATTGAGCACTTCGAGGTGCGCATTCACGCTTTCCGCAAGGGCTCTGAGGTGATATCCCCCCTCAAGTGTTGAAATAACGCGGTCGTTGGCAGAGTCGGCGGCGATGCTGGTGATCATCTCTGTCAGCCAGCGGTAATCGTCCACTTCCAGATTCAGTTCCGCCATGGGATCAAGGCGATGGCCGTCGAAACCGGCTGAAATCAGCACCAGTTGCGGGCGGAAATCCTGTAACCGTTTTACCCACGCCGCTTCCACCGTTTTACGATACTCGTCAGCCGAGGTGCCGGCCTGAATGGGTGTGTTGATAATATTTTCGGCCTGGCGGTGCACGTGGGAATGGGGGTAAAACGGATGCTGGAAGCTGGAGCACATCAGGATACGCTCATCACCGCCGACGATATCGACGGTGCCGTTGCCCTGGTGTACGTCAAAATCGATGATGGCTACCCGTTCCAGGTGGTGGAACGTCAGGGCGCGCATGGCGGCCAGGGCAATGTTGTTGTAAAAACAGAACCCCATGGACTTGCTCCGCTCGGCGTGGTGCCCCGGCGGCCTTGCACAGACGAACGCATTGGTAAGCTGGCTGCTGAGCACCATGTCGACCGCTTCGATACTGGCGCCGGCCGCAAGGCGGGCGGCCCGAAGCGTATCCGGCATCATTGCGGTGTCCGGGTCGGTAAACACCCGGCCCCTGGTGGGTTGCATCAGATCCAGCTGATGCAGGTAGCGTTCGGGATGCACGGTCAGCAACTGATCCCGTGTGGCTTCATCCGGCCTCACCCAATCCAGCTCCTGCTCCAGACCGCTATCTGCAAGGTAACTTATAATCGCTGCAAGCCGTTCCGGGGACTCCGGATGCTCCGCCCCCATATTGTGTTTCATGCAATCGTCGTGAGAGAAAAATCCCGTTGTCATGCTGATCCCGAACGCTCTGGTTGTGCTTGTATTTTGTTCAATATTATCAGGGATAGGGTGGCGCTGCCGTGTTTCTTTGGTCTTATGGTGGTGATAGACGTTTTACATCATCAGACAAGCGCCTAAGATAGAGTGTACATCCGCCCGGTCGACCCGAAGCAAGGAGCGTAGCTTGAGTACCCGATACCTGGAAAGCCTTTTCAACCCCTCATCCATAGTGGTTATCGGCGCCTCGGAACGGGCAGAGAACCTCGGCGGTATGGTGTTGCGGAACCTGCTGGGCGGTGGCTATCCGGGCCAGTTGCTGGTGGTTAACCAGAACGATTACGACAACGTGCATGGTGTGCCCTGCGTAAAGAAAGTGTCCCTGATGGGGTTCAGCCCTGACCTGGCGATTATCTGTACGCCCCCGGATACGGTGCCGAAAGTGATAAAACGGCTGGGGCAGGCGGGTGTTCGTACCGCGATTGTGATGACCGGCGGCATGTCCCGCAGCCACAGTAAAACCGGGCAGCCGTTGATGTATTCAGTTCGTGATGCGGCGCGGGAAACCGGCATCCGGGTGCTCGGGCCCAACACCATTGGCCTGATGGTTCCGGCCCGAAGCCTGAACGCAACTTACGCCCATATGGGTGCGATACCCGGTAAGGTTGCCTTCGTGGGCCAGTCCGGCACCATTGCCAGCTCGGTGATTGACTGGGCCTTTGCCCGGGGGGTGGGATTCTCCTACTTTCTGACCCTTGGCGATGGCATGGACATCGACCATGACGACCTTATCGACTACCTGGCCCAGGACAGCCAGACTCGCGCCATACTGCTGCACATTGAGAACATTCCCAATCCGCGGCGCTTCATGTCGGCTGTTCGTGTGGCTTCCCGCACCAAACCGGTGATTGCCGTTAAAAGCGGCCGGGTGCCCGAATCGGAATGGTTCCACCACGAATTACCCGCGGGCCTGACCCGCAGTGATCCCATCTATGACGCCATGCTGCAACGTGCCGGTGTACTGCGGGTGGACGGGCTGGGGCAGATGTTCGATGCCCTGGAAACCCTTACCAGAATGCGCCCATTGCGACGGGAAACCCTGGCGATTATGGCCAATGGCGTTGGCCCGGGTGTGCTGGCGGTGGACCGGCTGTCCTATCTGGGCGGCGAACTGGCGGAACTGTCCGGCAAGTCCATTGATTCGCTGGCGCAGTTGCTGCCCCCTTACTGGACGCGCAAGAACCCCATCGACCTTGGCTACAATGCTTCGCCGGAGCTTTATGCCCAGGCGATCAAAGTCCTCGCCAAGGACCCGGAAGTGGCCAATATTCTGGTAATGTACGCGCCGAGCCTGACTCAGGACAGCTTGCAGATTGCGGATGCGGTGGTGCAGGCGGTGAAGGGCACGCGGCTGAACGTGTTTACCTGCTGGCTGGGGCAGAGCACGGTACTGGACGCCCGTGATGAGTTCTACCGGGCTGGCGTGCCGTCTTTCTTTAATCCGGAGAAGGCGGTAATGGCTTTCATGCAGCACGTGCGTCACCAGCGTGTGCAACGGCTGCTGACGGAGACGCCCGAGTCCTTTACCGATCACCTCGCTGATCACACGCAAACACGCCGGGTAGTAGTCGATGCCATGCGCTCGGGGCGTAACCACCTTTCCAATCGGGAAGCCCGGGATGTGATCCGGGACTACGGTATCAACACCATAAAGACGATCTACTGCGACGATATGGAAGAAGTGCTGGAAGCCTTTTCGGTGGAACGCAGGCCGGTGGATATCACCCTGATTCATGAACGGGCCTGTCATCCCCTGGTTGAACTCAGCCCCGGCCAGCGCCGTTACAAGGGCACAGTCCAGAAGCTGAACAGCGAGGGAGCCATCATGGATTCCTGTCGGTTTCTGATGGAGGAGTACCAGAAGTACTACCCTGACAGTGGTTTCCTGGGATTTGCGGTTCAACGGTCCTACCAGCACGTTGGAGGTATTGAATTCAGTGTTGGCATTACCCGGGACAAGCTGTTCGGCCCGCTGGTCGTGTGCGGGGCCGCGGGTGCCCAGATCAACGTGATGACAGACCGCCAGATTGCCCTGCCGCCATTGAACATGGTGCTGGCGCGCGAACTCCTGCGTCGAACCTACATGTACAAGTTGTTGAAAGAGCACAGTCTGAAACCGGAAGAGGACATCCGCGCGGTATCGGAAACGTTGGTGACGCTGTCCCAGATTGTGATTGATATTCCCGAGATCCGGGGGCTGGAAATCTCGCCCCTGTTGTTCAACGAGCAGGGCGCAGTCGCTGTAAACGTGGCGATTGATCTGGCAGACAAGCCGGGACGGCCTATTATCCAGCCTTATCCGAGGGAGCTGGAGGAGTGGATATTACTACCCAAGTCCGGTCGGCGGGTGATCATCCGTCCGGTACTGGCGGAAGACGAGCCAGCCCACCGTGCCTTCCACGAGCTGCAGTCTCCGGAATCCATCCGCTATCGTTTCTTCCAGTACCGTAAGCATTTCTCCCGTGAAGACGTGGCCCAGATGGTCCAGATCGACTATGACCGGGAAATGGTGTTTATCGCCAATGCGCCGCGTGAGGATGGCGAGGGCGAAGAAACCCTGGGCACTGTGCGGACCTGGACAGACGCCGACAACCTGCGGGCCGAGTTCGCGGTGATGGTGCATGACAGGATGAAAGGCGAGGGCCTGGGCGTGGCCCTGATGCAGAAAATGATCGATTACTGCCGCGCCAAGGGCACGATGGAAATGGTGGGTAATGTGCTGGCGGATAACCGCCCGATGTTGCGGCTGGCAGAGCACCTGGGCTTTGAGATCCGATACAACCCGGAGGAGGAAGTCATGGATCTGACCCTGGTACTCAATGAGCCCGAGAAGGACTGGCAGCGGGAGCGTCTGGAGCAGACCTCCCACTGACGGTCAGTTATCAGCCTTCTTCGACAATCGCGGAGCGGTCTTCTCCGCCCAGTGCCTCGAGCAGCCCGGGGATGAGCCTCGCCAGTTCCAGTGTCATTAGCGAGAAGGCTGCATCGAAGCGGGCGGCGGCATCGTCCGCATCCACATCGTCGAGCTTTTCCTGCAAGGTATCGCCGAATTTCAGTCGGCGAATGCCCAGCTCCTCATCCAGTACGAACGACAGATTGTCATCCCAGGTAACGGACAGCTTGGTGACCTGCATGCCCGCATCCAGATGGCTGCGGATTTCATCGCCCTGAAGATCCAGGCCCTTGCATCGCACAACGCCGCCGTCCTCCGAAGTATCCTTCAGCTCGCACTCTGTGCCCAGTTCGATGCTGGCGGGCAACTCGATAGACTCGTTAAGCCAGCCGGTAAAGGTGAACGCGGGCGCCTGTTCCACCGCAGGTGGGCGAACGGGCAGCGAACCCACGCTTTTGCGCAGTGTGGAGGCCAGGTCTTCCGCCTGCTTGGCGGAACCGGCGTCGACTATCAGAACACCGTCAGCGGGGGCGAGGTAGGCGTAACACCGGCGGTTCTTGGAAAAGGCCCGGGGCAGCATTTCCAGCATCACTTCTTCTTTGAGCTCGTCCTTTTCCTTGCGCCTTACCTTGCGGTGTTGCTCGGCCTCAATCATTTCTGCTTTTTCGTCCACCAGCTCCTTGATCACGGAGGCGGGTAACAGCTTCTCTTCTTTTCGCAGGGCAATGAGATGGTACCCACCGGCGCTGTGAACCAGCAGATCGCTGTGTTTGCCCATGGGCGATACCCAGCCCTGGCGTGACGTTTCCTGGGGACCACAGGGCTTGAAGGCATCGGCCTGAAGCTTTTCTTCCAGGGCTTCGGCGGTTATTTCAAATGGCTTGGTAAAACGGAATACGCGGGCATTACGAAACCACATTGTCCGGGTCCTTGTTGGTTATTGGGTGATGTCGGTATTGAAGAAGGGGAGGGATGATACGGCCACCGGTCAGTGGCCGTAAAGTGACTGCTTAGAAATCTGGCCCCGGCGTCAGATCTGCATGATTTCAACCAGTACGGTTTTTACGATAAAGCCCACCACACCGGCCCCCAGAATCGTAAACAGGGCGATGGTGCCAAACCGGCCAGCCTGGGACTTTTTGGCCAGGTCCCAGACAATAAAGCCCATCCAGACAATCAGGCCGGTCAGCAGAACCAGCATGGAAAGCTCCGCAAATACTGCTTCGTTCATTAATCACTCCAGGTTTGTGAGAGGCTTACTGTTCGTCCCGCAGAAACACCCAATTGTCCGCGCTGGACTGTTCCTCGCTGAACCGATAGCCCTCAAGATCAAAACCCTTGAGATCGTCGGCCTGGGTAATGTTGTTCTGGATGGCATAACGGCACATCAGGCCCCGGGCCTTCTTGGCGTAGAAGCTGATCATCTTGTACTGGCCGTTCTTCCAGTCCTTGAACTGGGGCGTGATCAGGCGAGCGTCCAGCTCTTTCTTGCGAACGCTCTTGAAGTACTCGTTGGACGCCAGGTTCACCAGCACTCCGTCGTCGGCCTTCAGCAGGCGGTTGAGTTCATCCGTAATCCTGTTGCCCCAGAAGGCGTACAGGTCTTTGCCCCGGCGGTTCTCGAACTTTGTGCCCATTTCCAGGCGGTAGGGTTGCATCAGGTCCAGGGGTTTGAGCACACCGTAGAGGCCGGACAGAATCCGCAGGTGCTTCTGGGCAATCTCGAACTCCTTGTCGCTGAAGCTTTCCGCATCAAGGCCGGTATAAACGTCGCCCTTGAAGGCCAGCACCGCCTGGCGTGCATTTTCTGGCGTGAACGGTGTGTGCCAGGTGCGGAAGCGTTCCGCATTGAGCTGGCCCAGTTTGTCACTGACGCCCATCAGGTTGCTGATATCGTGGGGCTCCAGTTGCTTGAGCTGGTCAACCAGTTCACAGGCATCGTCCAGGAAATCCGGCTGGGTGGCCTTGGTGGTGGCCAACGGGCTTTCGTAATCCAGCGTTTTTGCGGGGGAAATAACCATCAACATGTCGGACAATCCTCATCGGAGAAAATTCAGTACCTGATCCCTGGTAAATGGCCAGTCCAGTTCCTCGCCGGTGTCGTTACGGCGCAGCACCGGAATGCGCGTGCCGTAACGTTCCACCAGTTGCCCGGACTGGGCAATGTCCACCGCGTCAACGGGGATCGGCTCTGGCATGGGCGTATTGACCAGCAGCGCTTCGGCCAGCTCACAGAGGTGGCACTGGGACGTGGTATAGAAAGTCAGTTCCATTACTTTGGCTGTGCGTCTATCTGCTGGCCATTGACGTCTTTGCTTTCCGGCCCCATCAGGTACAGGTAAACCGGCATCAGGTCCTCCGGTGTGGGATTCTGCTGCGGGTTCTCGGCCGGATACGCGGTGGCTCTCATATTGGTACGGGTCGCACCCGGATTAAGACTGTTCACCCGCACATTGTGGCGGTCGTCGTCCAGTTCTTCGGAAAGCATCTGGCTCAGTCCTTCAATGGCGAACTTGGAAACCGCATAGGCACCCCAGTAGGGCTTGGCGCGGCGGCCGACACCGGAGGAGGTGAAAATGACAGAGGCGTCCTCAGACTTGCGCAGCAGCGGGATCATTGCCCGACTAAGCAGGAACGGCGCCGTGGCGTTCACGTGCATGACCTTGTTCCAGATTTCCGGGTCATAGAGTTCAATGGGGCTGCGTGCGCCAAGGATGGCGGCGTTGTGAAGCAGGCCGTCAAGATGGTCGAAGTTGTCTTCGATGGTCATCGCCAGTTCTTCATAGTCTTTGACGGCAGCCCCTTCGAAATTGAGCGGCACGATTGCAGGCTTCGGGTGGCCCGCGGCCTCAATTTCGTCATACACGGATTCCAGTCTGGAAACGGTACGGCCTACAAGGATCACCGTGGCGCCATGGGCCGCATAGGCTTTTGCTGCTGCCCGCCCGATGCCGCTGCCGGCACCGGTTACCATGATGATGCGATCTTTCAGCAAATCAGCCGGTGCTTGATAGTCCTGCATTCTGTGTCTCCGTTTGGAACTCTATTGTAACAGTTTTGCCAGATCGCTGACGGTGTCAGCCACAATGTCAGCTTGCCACAGGTCAACCGCCTCTGGCTGTTCGATATAACCGTAACGTACTGCGATGGTGGTCATACCCGCATTGCGCCCGGCTTCAATGTCCCTTTCGTGGTCGCCGACATACACACCGGTAACCGGGTCTGCCTCGGCTTCCCGGCACGCCAGGAGCAGGGCCTCCGGATGGGGTTTGCGGTCGGTGACATGATCCGGGCAGATCAGGGTAGAGCAGCGTTCCGTCAGGTCCAGGGCCTTGATCAATGGTGCCGCAAAGCGTACCGGTTTGTTGGTGACAATGCCCCAGGGGATATTGCGGGCTTCCAGGTTTTTCAGGATGGTATCCATGCCCTCGAACAGGGCGGTTTCCACGGCGACACCTGCCTCATAAAGGTCGAGAAACGCCGTGTGTTTTTCCAGATAGTCAGGGTGCTCCGGTTCAAGGCCAAAACCCACCCGGATCATGGCCCTGGCACCATTGGAGACCGAGCGGCGGATATATGGTGCCGGCAGTGCCGGCAGTCCGTGGGCCTGCCGAAGATCGTTCAGGCAACGAATGAAATCCGGCGCGGTGTCAATCAGGGTGCCGTCCAGATCGAACAGGACAATTGAGGGTTGTGAAAGGGTAGCAGTCACGACGGGCTTGTTTCCTCGCGTGTATCCATGGCATGCATCATGTAATTGACGTCCACATCCCGCCCCAGGCGATAAACCTTTGTAATCGGGTTGTAGGTCATGCCCGTCAGTTCGCGAATATCCAGCCCGGCGTGGCGCAGGTGATCAGACATTTCCGACGGGCGAATGAATTTGCGCCATTCATGGGTGCCCTTGGGCAACAGCCTGAGTACATATTCGGCGCCCACAATCGCGAACATGAATGACTTGGGGTTGCGGTTGATGGTGGACACGAACAGGTGCCCGCCGGGTTTCAGCAGGGCGGCGCAGGCCTTGATCACCGATGCCGGGTCCGGCACATGCTCCAGCATTTCCAGGCAGGTAACCACGTCGTACTGGCCGGTGTGTTCCGGGTCGATCGCAAGCTCTTCAACGGTGATCTGGCGGTAGTCCACCTGGATGCCGCTTTCCATGCCATGGAGCTTTGCGACCGCAAGCGGTGCTTCGCCCATATCTATGCCGGTAACGTGGGCGCCTCGCTGTGCCATGCCTTCGGATAAAAGCCCACCGCCGCATCCGACATCCAGAGCCCGCTTTCCTGCAAGGGGCGCGCGCTCGTCTATGTAGTTGAGGCGCAGCGGGTTGATGTCGTGCAGGGGTCGGAACTCGCTGGTAGGGTCCCACCAGCGGCTGGCCAGTGCCTCGAATTTGGCGATTTCATTCTGGTCTACGTTCTGATTGCTCATAGTTGGCTCTGTCTGCTAACGGAAATAGAGGGCGTCAGCTGTTCTGCTGTTCGCGAATACGGTCCGCCCAGCCCCGGACGCGGAGCATCAGGTCTGGTACGTCAATACGGGTCAATGTGCCTTCCTGTACCTGGGGTACGCCGTTGATCCAGCTATGGCTTACCTGGCGGCCATGGTTGCTGTAAACAAGGTGTGAGGCCGGGTCGTAGACCGGTTGCAGGAACGGGTCGCTAAGGTCAACAGCAATGAGATCGGCCAGTTTACCAGCCTCCAGAGACCCGAGCTCATGGGCTCTTCCCAGTGCCTGCGCGCCCCTGATGGTGGCCATTGCCAGCGCTTCATGGGCGGAGAGTGCCGAGGCGTCGCCGGATACCGCTTTGGCCAGCATGGCCGCGGTAGTGAGCTCGCCGAACAGGTCCAGGTCGTTATTGCTGGCAGCGCCGTCAGTGCCAATGGCGACATTGATGCCGGCCTCGCGGAGTTTCTGCACCGGGGTCAGCCCGCTTGCCAGTTTGAGGTTGGATTCGGGGCAATGAATTACCTGGGTCCCGGTCGTTTTCAGCAATTGTATATCCGAGTCGTCGATCTGTGTCATGTGGACACACTGGGTTCCTGGCCCCAGAACCCCCAGCTCGGCCATTCGCCGAGTCGGCCGTATGCCGGTCTGCTCCAGGGCATCGGTGACTTCAGAGGCGGTTTCATGCAGGTGTATCTGGATCGGTACGCCGGTCGCCTGAGACAGCGCCACTGCTTTCGCAAGCGGAGCGTCCGATACGGTATAGGGGGCGTGAGGGCCAATGGCCGGCATGATGAACGGATCGTTCTGCCACTGGCGAATAAAGCCTTCGCCCTTGGAGAGATATTCCTCTGGCCCGGAGCCCCAGGGTGTGGGGAAGTCCAGAAGAGGGAAGCATACCTGGGCGCGCATGCCGGCGTCCCTGGCCATCTGGGCAACGATTTCCGGGAAAAAGTACATGTCGGAAAAGGTGGTGGTGCCGGTACGCAACATTTCCGCCATCGCCAGCTGGGTGCCGTCGGCAATGAATCTCTCACTGACAAACGCTCCTTCGGCGGGCCAGATATGGTCATTCAGCCAGGTCATCAGCGGCAGGTCATCCGCCAGACCACGGAACAGTGACATGGCGGCATGGCCATGCATGTTGATCAGGCCGGGAAGAACAACATGATTCGGCAGATCAATGGTTTCCTTGGCACGGAAGCGGGTATCGGCTTCTTCCCGGGAAACCACGGCGGCAATCCGCTCGCCCTGGATGAGCACCGCCTGATGTTCCAGAACCTCGTTCGCGGGCGCCACGGGGATAACCCAGCGTGCGTTGATCCGAATATCTGCTGCGGTAATGGTGTCTGCCGTCATTTACCCTGCCTTGGCCGGGCCGCCCGGTGTCCGTCCGTGCAGCCGAAGAATGTAGCCCGAAAGTATAGCGACCACCCGGGCCGAGAACTACCCTGGGGGCTGAGTTTGGGGCGCGATCACGGGTATACTGCCTTTTTGTAATCTCTCTGGAGTGACTGAATGAGCAAACCCCCTGTTTCTTCCGCCGGGCGTTCCGTTGGAACCGTTGCCATACGCTGGCATGGCGGCAGTCTCGAGCTGCTGGATCAGCGCCTGTTACCGGATCAGGAGCATTGGATTACGTTGGAAGGTGCCTCCGGCGTTGCCCAGTGTATCCGGGACATGGTGGTACGCGGTGCCCCGGCCATTGGCATCAGTGCGGCTTACGGGGTGGCCCTGGCCGCCCGCCACGCCGGTGGTGGCGACTGGAAAGCCGAGATCAAGCAGGCGATACGGGAGCTGGCAGCCTCGCGGCCGACGGCCGTAAATCTGTTCTGGGCACTTCAGGAAATGGAGCGCGAATTTGCTGCCTGTCATTCCCTGGATGAAGCCGTCAGACGGCTTGCTGATACCGCCGTTCGTATTCACGAGGAAGACCTGGCTGCCAATCTGACCATGGCGGATAACGCCCTGGAGTATATGGCGGCCAAAAAACCATTTTCCGTGCTCACTCACTGCAATACCGGGGCGCTGGCCACCGGGGGGTACGGAACTGCTCTGGGCGTGATCCGCCGGCTTCATGAAACGAAGCTGCTCAAGGAGGTATTTGCGGACGAGACCCGCCCCTGGCTACAGGGCAGCAGGCTGACCGCCTGGGAACTGTCGCGGGATGGTATTCCCGTCACCCTGAATGCCGACGGGGCTGCGGCTGCGATTATGGCTGCCGGAAAGGTGCGCTGGGTGATTGTCGGGGCGGATCGCATTACCGCCAATGGCGACGTTGCCAACAAGATCGGCACCTACAGCCTCGCTGTCCTGGCCCGTCATCACAAGGTGGGATTCATGGTGGTCGCGCCCTCAAGTACTGTGGATATGTCGCTGGAGTCCGGTAAGGATATCCCTATTGAAGAGAGGGAAGGCTCAGAGCTGAAGCAGATTAGGGGGATGGACATTGCGCCGGCGGGGGTAAGAGTGTTCAATCCGGTGTTCGATGTTACGCCGGCGAGCCTGATTGATGTGATCGTGACAGAGCAAGGGGTTGTCAGCACGCCCAATGTAACCGGAATGAAGACTCTATTCCGCTGAGTTGTCCGTTTTCGACCGCAACTGCGCCATTTCCTTTTCCTGCTCTTCGATGAAGTGCAGCGACATCTCGAAGCTTTGGCGGGTGAAGTCCAGGACCTTCTGGAATCCCTCGTCAGAGAGCGTGCGGGCATCGTCGTGGCTGCGGAAGATATTGATGAACTGACGCTCTCGCTCGAACTGCAGGGGCAGGCGGCCGACACCCCAGTCGTTGAGCACACGCCAGACTTCCGGGTTGTAATTGCGGGTGGTGCGAAGAATGAACGGGATGGGGTCGTTGCGGGCTATCAGTGCTGCCAGCCGGAGTATCAGCTCAAATGACAGGGTGGTGGTGCCGTTCTCGATGGCTTCCAGAACCGATTTGTCTTTCAGGTTCAGGGCTTCGCTCATTTCCGACAGGGTCAGCCCGGCCACTTCGCGGATGTCTTTGAGGGATTTTCCGGCTACCAGCATCATGCGTAGCTGGTCCTGGGAGTTCATCAGCGCCCGGCCAACTCTCAGGGAGGTATCGGTAGACCTTGCCGCAAATCGCAGCGCCGAACCGGTAAAGCCGGCAATGCGGTCAATGAGGGACTCTGATTCCTTGTTCTCTCCGGGGCTCGCTGAGCCCTGGACCTGTTCGACCTCTTCCATGGATCTCATGGCATGCATGGCATCCATAAGCATGCCTTCCAGCAGCCGGGCCCTGTTCCGGTCTTCTTCCCTCTCAGCCATGGCTAACGCCCGTTAACGGAGGAACTTGGGCCGCTCAGCGTGCCTGGGCCTGAGCAGCTATCTGTTTGGTGTCCAGGATGGACGCCATGCGCTGATCAAGCTCCAGCATGTCGGCCATGATGTTGCCGCCCTCATGAACGATAAAGTCCATTTCCTCGTCGGTGCTGTCGAGGTCAGCTGCCTGCTGGTCCTGCCAGTCATCCAGCTCTTCCAGGCTATCGAATGGCTCGCCGCCATGAATCTCGCGGCGGGCATTGGCAATGCTCAGTCGCGTACGCTCGATCTGCGACTGGTGCTCCTTGCGGGCGTCGATGTTGAGGCTGACTGAGGTCTGTTCCCGCTGCTGTTTGAGAAACTCGATCTCTTTCTGCAGCAACTGGAATTCGGGGTGGTCTTCAAACCGGTTGTCATGGCGTGTGCGTAGCTCGTCAATCACGCTGCTGAAGTCATAGTAGCGGGTATGGGGTACGGCTTCGATCTGGTCCCAGGGCAGGGCATGGTCCAGGGCATCTTCGCCGATGCGGGTCTTGTCGACCCGTGAAGGGATCTCGATATCGGGAATCACGCCCTTGTGTTGCGTGGACCCGCCCGAAACCCTGTAGAACTTGCTCTGGGTAATCTTGAGCTGGCCATGGTTCAGTGGGCGCACTGCCTGCACCGTGCCCTTGCCAAAGGTTTGGGAGCCTACCACCAGGCCGCGGCCATAATCCTGAATCGCCCCAGCGAAGATTTCCGAAGCAGAGGCACTCATGCGGTTGACCAGAACCACCAGCGGGCCGTCGTAGGAAACCGAAGGGTCCTCGTCGTTCAGTACCTGCACATCGTTGTTGGAATTGCGGATCTGAACCGTGGGGCCTTTCTCGATAAACAGGCCGACCAGATCGTTGGCTTCGTGAAGGGCGCCGCCGCCATTGTTACGGAGGTCCATTACTATACCGTCAATGCCCTCGGCCTTGAGCTCGTCAATCAGTTTGCGAACATCGCGGGTGGTGCTCTTGTAGTTCGGGTCACCGTTCTGCATCGCCTTGAAATCGGCGTAGAAGGTGGGGATGTGGATCACACCGATGCGGAAGGTGTCATTGCCCCGCTCAAATTCGATCACTTCCTTGCTGGCGCTCTGCTCTTCCAGCTTCACTTTGTCGCGTTTTATGGCAATGGTTTCGGTGACGGTCTCGTCGGGGGCATCCGCCGGAATGACTTCCAGGGTGACGGTGGATTCCCGCGGCCCGCGAATAAGGTCCACTACTTCGTCAAGGCGCCAGCCAATCACGTTGACCACTTTGTCTTCATCCTCCTGGCGGACGGACACAATACGGTCAGCCGGTTCCAGCTGCCCCTGCTTGGCGGCAGGCCCGCCCGGTACCAGGCGCACCACTTTGGTGTACTCGTTGTCTGACTGCAACACGGCCCCGATGCCTTCCAGCGAGAGGCTCATGTTGATGTTGAAGTTCTCGGAGGTGCGCGGTGAGAAATAGGACGTATGCGGGTCCCACATGCCGGCAAAGGCGTTCATGTAGGCCTGGAAGGCATCCTCGCTGCGGGCCTGATAGGCGCGCTTTAACTGGCCTTCGTAACGACGGCGAAGAGCTTCTTCGATACCCTCATCGTCGCTACCGTTGAGGCGCTGGGCGAGTACCGCGTTCTTGATTCTCTTCATCCACAGTGCGTCCAGCGCTTCCTTGTCGGCCTCCCAATCGGCCTCGGAGCGATCCAGCAGGATGCTTTCTTCGGCCTTGAAGTCGAGCTTGTCGATACCGTCATCAATAACGCCCAGGGCAAACTCAAGGCGTTGGATAACGCGCTGCTGCACCAGGTTGTAGATGTCGAAGCCGGGCTGAAGCTGGCCGGTTTTCAGGGCCGATCCAAGCCCCAGGCGTATGGCATTGAGTTTCTCGATGTCCTTTTGAGTCAGGTAGATGCGCTGACCATCCAGGTATTCCAGGTAGGCATCAAACACGTCCCCGGAGAGGGCGTCGTTAATGCTCATGTCGCGGAAATGGGTGAACTGCAATTGTCGCGCAATCAGGATGTTGGCCCTGGCCTGTTCAACCGTCGGGGATACAGGCACGTAGGCTTTGTCGGTATCCACCTTCGCTGATACCGGCAGGGCGAGAGCCAGCGCCAGCGTCAGGATGGCTGCCTGTGTGCCGGCTTTGCTGGAGTTGCTGCAACGGTTGAAAAATCGTTCCGCGATGCTCATAAGCTTGTATACCTGACGGTGGGTGGCGATACGAAGATCAGCGGAACGGGCATTAGTGCAGCAACCGCTGGTGAAGGCCATACGCATTCTGGATATCGCCGGATTGGCTCATGATTTTATTGTAGGCAAGCGCAGGTGCGGTTGCCATAGCGTTGAAGTATCGGTTCGTGACAATCTGTCCATGAAGTGGTCAGGTACGTAAGCGGGAAAGCGCACCAACCGGGCTGGAACCCTTGCCGGAGTGAACAGTTCCCCGGCAAGGGGAGGCAGGTGTCAGTTGATGGTTGTGTTGGTCTCTGCCTTTTCCAGCAACAGGGCCGGTGGTGAGAAGCGGTCACCAAAACGCTCCGCGAGATTTTTCGCCCGTTCTGCGAAGGCTCTCACACCGTACTGGTTGATGAACTGGATGGCGCCGCCAGTCCAGGGCGCAAACCCGATCCCGAAAATGCTGCCGATATTGGCGTCTTCAACAGTCCGCAGCACACCTTCCTCCAGGCAGCGAACGGTTTCGATCGCCTGAATGAACAGGATTCGGTCCTTCAGGTCTTGCAGGTCCGTCTCCCGGGCTTTTTTCTGGTCCACAAACAGGGTTTCCAGTTCCGGCCACAGGTGTTTCCTGCCCGACTCAGGATACTCGTAGAATCCAGCCCCGGCGGCCTTGCCCTTGCGGTTGTGGCTGGCAACCATCTGGTCGATCACCGCCTCCGCGGGGTGGGCATTCCAGGTCTTTTCGGCTGCTTCGGTGTCTTTCTTGCTCTGATCCCGGATGTGCTGCATCAGTGTCATGCTCACCTCGTCAGAAATGGCGAGCGGGCCCACCGGCATTCCGGCAAGAACACCGGCATTCTCGATGCTGGCCGGGTGAATGCCTTCGCCCAGCATGGCAATGCCTTCGTTGACAAAGGTGCCGAACACGCGGGAGGTGAAGAAGCCGCGGCTGTCGTTTACCACAATGGGGATCTTGCCGATCTGCTGCACGTAGTCAAAAGCGCGGGCGAGGGTGTCGTCGGAGGTTCTGGCACCTACGATGATTTCCACCAGTTGCATCTTGTCAACCGGGGAGAAAAAGTGCAGGCCAATGAAGTTGTCCGGCGCTGCTGAGGCCTCCGCCAGTTGCGTGATGGGAATGGTGGAGGTGTTGGACGCAAAGATACCGTTACTGGCCAGCCTGGCCTCCGCTTCCTGAGTCACTTTTGCTTTCAGCTCGCTGTCTTCGAAGACGGCTTCGATGACGAGGTCGCAACCTTCAAGGTCATCGGCGGAACTCGTGGCCCTGATACGGTCAAGCACCTCGGTTTTCTGCTCTTCGGTCATGCGGCCGCGGCTGACTTTCTTTGCCAGCAGTTTTTCCGAATAGGCTTTGCCTTTCTCGGCATTTTCGGTGGAAACATCCTTTAGGACCACGTTGATGCCGCGGGTCGCGGTGGAATAGGCAATGCCCGCGCCCATCATGCCAGCCCCCAGGACCCCAACCTTGCGGAAGGTTTCCTTTTCCACGCCTTCTGGGCGGCTTTCACCGGCATTCACTGCATTGAGCTGGAACCAGAAGGTGCCGGTCATGTTCTTTGCGACCTGGCCGGTAACGAGCTCCGCGAAGTAACGGGTTTCGATCAGGCTGCCATTGTTGAAGTCCACCTGGGCGCCCTCTACGGCTGCTGACAGGATACGTTCCGGTGCCGGGTAGCAGCCTTTGGTCTTCTGTTTGAGCATGGCCGGCGCGATGGCGAGTTTCTGGGCCATGGCCGGGTGATGGGGCGCGCCGCCGGGGAATTTGAAGCCTTTCTGATCCCACGGTTGCTGGCTTTTCGGGTTGGCTTCGATAAAGGCCCGGGCCTTTCCCATCATATCGTCGATGGACGAGGCAAGTTCGTCCACGATGCCGGCCTTGAGGGCGGCTTTCGGGTTCACCTTCTTGCCTTCCATCAGGTAAGGGAAGGCGGCCTCAAGGCCGATCATCCGGGGCAGCCGCTGGGTGCCGCCACCGCCAGGCAAAAGCCCGAGGGTCACTTCAGGCAGGCCCAGCTGGATTCTGTCGTCGTCCATGACGACGCGGTGATGACAGGCCAGGCAGATTTCCAGGCCGCCACCGAGGGCAGAGCCGTTGATGGCTGCAACAACTGGCTTGCCACTGGTTTCGAGGGCGCGCATCTCGGCCTTTAGGCCGTTGACCATGTCTTCAAAGACAGTGGCATCTTCCCGGGTAACCTTGTGAAGTTCCTTCAGGTCGCCGCCGGCAAAAAACGTTTTCTTGGCGGACGTGATAATGATGCCGCGAATGTTGTCCAGGTCGTTTTTGACCTTGCTCACCGTTTCGGTCAGGCCCGTGCGGAAGTCGGCGTTCATGGTGTTGGCTGACTGATCCGGCATGTCGATGGTCAGGGTCAGGATGTGGTCTGAACCCAGGTCGTAGTGAATGGCACTCATAGTCGGTTCTCCTCTCAGAATCAGTGGTCGGCTCAGACGCGCTCAATGATGCTGGCAATACCCATTCCGCCACCCACACACAGGGTGGCCAGGCCGTAGCGCAGCTCTCTCCGCTCCAGTTCGTCGAGCAGGGTGCCCAGGATCATGGCACCGGTCGCCCCCAGGGGGTGGCCCATGGCGATGGCGCCGCCGTTGACGTTTACTTTCTCGTCGGGAACCGACAGTTCTCTCTGGAAACGCATGACCACGGAAGCAAAGGCTTCGTTGACTTCAAACAGGTCGATCTGGTCCGCTGTCATGCCGGCCTTTTCCAGTGCCTTGCGGGCTGCCGGGGCGGGCCCGGTCAGCATGATGGTGGGGTCGGTGCTGGTAACCGCTGTTGCCAGGATGCGGGCGCGGGGTCTGAGCCCCATAGCCTTGCCCTTGGCTTCGCTGCCGATCAGCATTGCCGTGGCGCCGTCGACGATGCCGGAGGAGTTCCCGGCGTGGTGTACGTGATTTATCTTTTCCACGTAGTGATATTTTTCCCGGGCAACACCGTCAAAGCCCATCTCGCCCATCATCTGGAACGAGGGCTTGAGACCGGACAGGGATTCCACGGTGGTATTGCCGCGCACATGTTCGTCGCGGTCCAGGATCATCACGCCATTCTGATCGGTGATGGGGATGATGGATCTGGAGAAATAGCCTTTTTGCCAGGCGTTGGCGGCTTTTTGCTGGGATTTTACTGCAAAGCCGTCCACGTCTTCCCGGCTGAAGCCCTCCAGGGTGGCGATCAGGTCAGCACCGATGCCCTGGGGCATGAAGCCGGTATGCAGGTTGGTGGCCGGGTCGGTTGCCCAGGCACCACCGTCTGATCCCATGGGCACCCGGGACATGGCCTCAACACCCCCGGCAACCACAAGGTCTTCCCAGCCGGAACGGACTTTCATGGCCGCCAGGTTGACGGCTTCAAGGCCAGAGGCGCAGAACCGGTTGAGCGTCACGCCAGCGACCACTTCGTCCCAGTCCGCTGCCAGGGCCGCCGTTTTGGCAATATCTGCACCCTGGTCACCTACGGCAGTGACGCAGCCCATAACGATGTCATCAACCTGGGCGGTGTCCAGGCTGTTTCTTTCCTGCAGTGCCTTGAGCACGGTGGTCAGCAGTGAGATGGGTTTGACGCTGTGCAGGGAACCGTCTTTCTTGCCGCGCCCCCGGGGGGTGCGTACGGCATCGAAGATATAGGCTTCGGTGGTCATTTCCTGTCCTCTGTTGGTCTTTGACTCGGGAGTAGCATTTTCAGAGGCTAACCATAGCGGTTTGCAGCCTCAATGCGTAATGACGTGCGCTGCCAATCCCATTGGCGAAACTGCTCACGCGGATCATGACATTTCCCGCCGGTGGATCTATGTTGTAGACAGGTATCAGAAGCAGGAGTTGCGAGATGTCCCTGAGAGACGCGATTGATAACTTTTATGAGCCCCTGGTTGCCGAAGCCATTGATGAAACCAGGGAGGAGGGAGAGAGCCAGGATTTTCTGGCGGATGTGATGTGCGTGGCTTTGAACCGCCTACCGGCAAAATACTATCGCCATAGCATCGACATGATGTTCTACCTCGCCGATGGCGAACTCGAAACCATGAAAAAACACTCCCTGTCCGCCGTACAGGAGGCCAGGGAGTTTGTCAGGGCCCATCAGCGCGACGACTGACCTTCGTGCCCCAGAACAGCTTCCAGTGCACGGCCCAGGCGCTGGGCCAGGGGCTCGCTTACCACGTCCACTGGTTGCACCACGCACCAGTTTGCAACCAGCATTTCAAGTTGCTGTGACTTGTCTTTATCGCCGGCCGCGTTACCCATTCCTTCGGCAAGTCGCTGTACCTGGATTTCCATACGGCGACCCTGGTCTTCGACGGGGGAGGGAACCTCGGCCAGTATCTCCGCCCGAATTACAAGCTCTGCAGGGTCTGGCTGACCGATATTTGCAGCCAGTTCCGCCCAATGTCCGGGCAAGGCGTCGTTGTCCAGGGTGCTGGTGCTTCTGGCCGTAATCCAGTGCGTCCAGGTTTCAATCTGTTCCTGCAACTTGCGGTTGGCGGCGAGGGCGGCAAGGCGGTTACGTTCATCGTGAACCTGCTCCCGGGCGCCTGAAGACAAAGGCTCATTTGTCAGTGCGTTCAGGTCCGTCAGGCTCGCCTGCAGGGTGTCTGCGCTGGCGCCGACGCCCAGCGACTTGCTGGTGGCAATGACCGGTTCTGCCTTTTCATCCGCTTCACGGGTAAGTTGTTCCTGCTCATTCTTGTGGGCATCACGGCGCGCGAAAATCTGGTCGCAGGCCTTGCGAAACGCCTGCCACAGCTTCCTGTCTTCGCGATGGCGGGTGATGCCGATGCTGGTCCACTCGCTTTGCAGGGATTTGGCGTGATTCATTGCCTCAGCCAGGGGCTCGTGCTCAATCAGCGCCTCTGCCCGTTCCACAATGGCCTGTTTGAGCGCTTCATTTTTCCTGCGCTCTTCGTCCAGGGGCTCTTCGAGTTGCTTGAGAAGGTCATCGAACAGCTTCTGTACCTGCCGGTTGTCGCGGAACTCTACCGGCCACGCTGCTTTCCACTCTTCCCGGGCGGTCTGATGGATTCGCTCGGCGGCTTTCCAGTCGATGGTTTGCCAGTCTGCGTTGTCGAGGAAGGTGCGCAGTTCCTCGCAGATGGTCTTTCTGGTTTCCAGGTTCGCTTTTTTCAGCCCCGATTTGGCAGAAAAATAGGCTTTGCAGGGTTCATAAGCCAGGTCCGAGGCTTTCTTGAATCGTGACCAAAGGTCGCGGTCCGATGAGCCGCCCAGGTCACGCCATTCGTTCTGCAGTTCCTTGATGCGTTCGGCTTTGGCTTCCGGCTCCATGGGCTGGTCAGCAAGATATTCCATCTGTTCGCATAGGGAGATCTGTTTCGGGCGGGTGGCAAAGCCCTGCCAGTCGGTTAGTTCACGAAGCTGTCCCCCCAGCAGGTGCATTCTCGGCTGCAAGGGTTTGCTGTGGCGGTGGTCCAGGTTTTTAAGCTGTTGTTGCGCGGCTTTGAAATGCTGGCGGGATTCCTTCAGTTGCCTGGCTTCCAGTGCAGTGTCCAGCTTGTCCAGGGTCTGCCGCAAAGCGTCGGACAGTTGTTTCTGCTCCCCGGTGTCCGGCTGGGCTGGTTTCGAGGAGCGGGGCTTGCCGGCAATACGGTAGAGGCCATCGAGCAGGGAAGGACGGCGGAAGTCTTTCGGCCAATCTACCGCTTCGAGCACTTCCCTGGCTTTCTGTGTAGCTGCCTCTTCGTCTGGCTCGCCTTCAACAGGGTTCTGCAGCTCGGTGATCTCTTCTTTATGTTGGCTCAGGCGTTTGACAGCGGCTATATAGGCCCGCAGGGACTGCATCAGGTTTTCGTAGGATTTCTGTTCCTGCTTGTCGACCTGAGTGTCCCGGGTTGCTTCCAGCCAGCGGTTTTCCTGGGTTTTCTGCAGGGCATCCAGAGAGGCCAGGGAAGGCTCGAGGTCCGGATCCTGCTGTTTCAGTTCATTCAGGGTGCCTTCCAGTAGCGACAGGGTGTCTGCCCGCTGGCTTCGCTGTTCCTGCTGCTGCCTGAGTTGCTCTTTTTCTGCGTGCATCAGGCCAAGGCGTTCACGGATCTGGTGAACTGCCTGCAGGAAATCGGTGGTCTGCTCCCGGGAAGCCTGTGATTCAACGTCTGCCCATTTCTGCAACAAGGCTTCAAAACGGGCTTCATACAGTTTCGTATCGTCACTGCGGGCCTGGTCGGTGGCATTGCGTACCAGTGTCTGGATGGTGTCGGCCAGCTGGCGCTGTTGCTCCTCTTCATCACGGATATGCTGGAGTTTCTGGCGTACCGCCTGATAGACGCCCTTGTCCTTCCCCTTGGCAAGCTTCTGTACGCGTTGCAGCGCCGCTTTATCGGCCAGCGCTTCGGTAGCTTCAATGCGGATGCCGGATGTCATGCCGCCGGTGGCCAGTTCTTCAAGCTGGCCCTCAGAAGGGGCGGACTTGAGGATTTCGACTTGCTGCTCATGCTTGTCATCCTGCCTGTTTACCTTTTCCAGATTTCCAGGCGTTGGCTCCCGGCGAATCGCGGCAGGGGCGGGTGTGTTTGCCTTGCGAGTTCTGAACAGTTTCTGGATGAATGCAGCCATGGGGGTATCCTTTGATATTGAAACCAGTTCCCGGTGCCGGCAAAGTAAGCCTGCACCGACCATCGGCCTTATCCGGTGTTCCGGATGCCGGGTACGTCAGCTGATTGTCCCGGTTTCATCGGGCAGCCTTAGCGAGTGGGGGCTAGTCTAGCGTTTTGTCGGCATTTGCGGGAAGAGTCAGAATGGGAAAAGCATCAAATCAGGACGATCAGGATCACAAGGCCCGCTCGGCCGCGCTGCGTCTGCTGGCCCGCAGGGAGCATAGTCGTCTCGAGTTGTCCCTCAAGCTACGGCAGAGAAAAATTGAACCTGACATTATAGAGCGCGTTCTGGATGACTATGAAGCCGAAGGCTGGTTGAGCGATGAGCGGTTTGCCGATGTCTATGCGCGTCAGAGGATGGACCTTGGGTACGGCCCGCTCAGAATTCTGGCCGAGCTTCAGCAGCGGGGGATCCATACTTCGCCCGACTGTGTCCGCAAAATGACCGATGCCGATTGGACGGAGCGGGCCGTATTGCTGCGGGAGAAGCGGTTTGGTCTGAGTGATATTGGTGAAGACTGGGATGAAAAGGTCCGCCAGGCACGATTTCTGGCGCGAAGAGGATTCGCTTCCTATCAGGTCGAGTCAGCGCTGGAGCGGCGGCTATAACGTTGGGGGAACGAAGCCGAGCTCACTTGGCAGGCTTGCCCGGGTTTCCTGGCCGGACGAAGTGCCGCCGGGGCGGATGATCTTTTCCATGCCTTCAAGATCCTTGAACCAGGGCTCCTTCGGTGCTTCGGCAACGTTCGTGGGCTCCGTCATCCAGGCCAGAACGTCGTAATAGCGTCGGATATTCTGCACGTAAATCACCGGTTCGTGGCCACGGGCGTAGCCAAAACGGGTTTTGGAATACCACTCTTTCTGAGTCAGCAGCGGCAGAAATTCCTTGACGTCCATCCAGCGGTCAGGGTTCTTTCCGGCACCCTCGGTCAGCCGGCGGGCATCTTCCACATGGCCCCAGCCCACGTTGTATGAAGCCAGCGCAAACCAGGTACGGTCCGGCTCCTGAATACGCTCGGGAACCTTACGGTGAACCATGGTGAAATACTTTGCCCCGCCCTGAATACTCTGCTCCACATCAAGCCGGTTCTTTATGCCGATATAATTGGCGGTGGTACGGGTCAACATCATCAGTCCGCGCACGCCAGTGGGGGATACGGCATTGGGGCGCCAGTGGGATTCCTGGTAACCGATAGCGGCGAGAAGGCGCCAGTCCAGCTCGTAGGTGGTCGCATAATCACGAAACAGGGGTTCATACTTGGGCAAGCGGTTTTCCACATGGTGGACAAAGGTGCGCGCACCGACGTAACTGAGGCGGTCCAGGTGGCCGTAGAAGCGCTCCGATATCTGCGCCAGGGCGCCACTCTCTCTCAGCTCGCCGATGAAATCCCGGGCCGCCTTCGCCAGGCTCTGGTCCTGCTCCCCGGGGAACAGCCACAGGAGGTCTTCCGGCTCGCCCAGGCTGAACGCGCGTTTGACCATCGGGAAGAATACGTGATTGAGATCGAGCTCGTTGGAGGAGACGATGGCCAGCGGGTACTCTCCTGACTCAACCCGGGCCAGTATGCCGGCTGCATCCAGCCCTGAGTGAACCTGCCACTGCAGGCCTGTAAGTTCCGCCTGCAGTTGCGCCAGGTGGTGTTCGTGGTTGCTGTCTGCAACGAGGTGGAGAGTCTGTCCTTCCAGGTCTTCGATGGATTCCGGGCGGTCTGTGTCGCGGTTGTAGACCACCACGGACTCTGCCTCCACGCCATTGGAGACCGTGTGGTACCGACCGGGAAAATCCGGGCGGGCAGAAAGCCCGGCTAACCCGATGTGGGCGTAGTCCTCGTCGATCACCGAGAGTACACCGGTGTTGTCGTCCGCTACCCGCACCTTGAGCTCCACGCCCAGGTCATCGGCGAACAGGCGGGCCAGCTCGTAGTCATAGCCAGTGGGGCCGTCGCGTCCTTCGTAGTAAACAGAAGGAGCATCACGGGTGATAACGTGCAACACACCCTCAGAGCGGATCTCCTGAAGAGTGCTTGGCCTGGAACACCCGGTAGTCACGAGGGCTATCGCAAGCAGGCACGTGTACCTTGCCAGTGCGAGAACCCGCGGTTGGCGATTTGTTGTTTGCAAATTCTGAACTCCCTGTCCTGGCCTTAATAATCCCCGGTCGGAGGGTGCCGGTCAATGGAGGTGATCATTTTATATGCAAAACAATGTGAAATGCATAGGGCAGGTTATGACCTTTTGACGCTGTATCCCGAACCCCGTTTCGAGTATCATTGCGGCCTTTCAAATGGCCAGCATTTCCCTGTTACCGGACTCTCCGGCGAACAGGAGGCATGCCCCGGCTCCCAGTTTCGCGCGTACAGGTTTTGATCATGCTTGAACTTCGCGGCGCTCCTGCGCTTTCGCCCTTTCGCTCCCGCAAGCTGCATACCCGCATTCAGGACATCGTTCCCGAGGTGGATCATGTGTATGCAGAGTTCATGCATTTCACGGACCTTGAGGCCCCGCTTTCCGAGTCGGACCAGGCGGTACTGGACCGGTTGCTGACGTATGGCCCCAGTGTTCCCGTCGAAGAACCTGACGGAGTACTGTTCCTGGTGGTTCCACGCCCAGGCACCCTGTCGCCCTGGTCCAGCAAGGCTACCGATATAGCGCGCAATTGCGGATTAAAACAGATCCGGCGGATCGAACGGGGTACGGCCTACTATATAAAGGCCAGTCGTAAACTGGGCCTGGCGCAGAGAGAAAAGATTGCGGCGCTGCTTCACGACCGCATGACTCAGAAAGTGTTCCACGAGATGGGTGGGGCAGAGCTGTTGTTCCACACTGATGAGCCTCGTACTCTCAATCGCATTCCGGTGCTGTCCGGCGGACGTCAGGCTCTGGTGGACGCCAACCGTTCACTCGGCCTTGCACTGGCGGAAGACGAAATTGACTACCTGGTCGAGTCCTTTTCCGATCTAGAGCGGGACCCTACCGATGTTGAGCTGATGATGTTCGCCCAGGCCAACTCGGAGCACTGCCGCCACAAGATATTCAACGCCTCCTGGGACATCGACGGGGAGGGGCAGGAAAAATCCCTGTTCGCCATGATCCGCAATACCTTTGAAATGAACAGCGAAGGCGTACTGTCGGCCTACAAGGACAACGCGTCGGTGATTGCCGGCAGCCGCGGCGGCCGTTTCTTCCCGGAGCCGGAAACCGGTGTTTACCGTTACCACGATGAAGACATCCACATTCTGATGAAGGTGGAAACCCACAACCACCCCACGGCGATTGCTCCTGCGGCTGGCGCTGCAACGGGCTCCGGTGGGGAAATTCGTGATGAGGGGGCAACCGGTCGTGGTTCAAAACCAAAGGCGGGATTGTCCGGTTTTACGGTTTCCAACCTGAATCTGCCGGACGATCCACAGCCCTGGGAGCTGGGGTACGGTAAACCGGACAGGATTGCCTCCCCGCTGGATATCATGATTGAAGGCCCTATCGGTGGTGCGGCTTTCAATAACGAATTCGGGCGCCCGAACCTCGCCGGTTATTTCCGTACCTTCGAGGAACTGGTGCCCGGAGCCGGTGGAGAGGAAGTTCGCGGCTATCACAAGCCTATTATGATTGCCGGTGGTCTGGGTAATATCCGTGCCAGCCACGTGGAGAAGGGTGCCATCCCTGTAGGTGCCAAACTGATCGTATTGGGCGGGCCATCGATGCTGATCGGGCTCGGCGGAGGGGCAGCGTCCTCTATGGACTCCGGCTCCAGTAACGAAAACCTGGACTTTGCTTCGGTTCAGCGTGACAACCCCGAAATGGAGCGCCGCTGTCAGGAGGTAATTGACCGGTGCTGGCAGATGGGTAACGACAACCCCATCTGCTTTATTCACGACGTTGGCGCAGGCGGTCTTTCCAATGCCATGCCCGAGCTGGTGAAAGACGGCGGCCGTGGTGGTCGTTTTGAGTTGCGGGACATCCCCAGTGACGAGCCTGGCATGTCGCCCCTGGAAATCTGGTGCAACGAATCCCAGGAACGTTACGTGATGGCTGTTGCGCCGGAGAACCTCGAGCAGTTCGATGCGCTCTGCCGCCGCGAGCGCTGCCCTTACGCAGTGATTGGGGAAGCGACAGAAACGCATCACCTTGAACTGGGCGATTCCTACTTCGACGACCGTCCGGTGGACCTGCCCATGGAGGTGCTTTTCGGCAAGCCACCGCGGATGCACCGGAGCGTTTCCCGCTCCTCGTTTACCAAGCCCATTTTCGATTCCACCAGAATTGACCTGCAGGACGCCATCAATCGTGTTCTCCGGCTGCCATCGGTGGGGTCCAAGAGTTTCCTGATTACCATTGGCGATCGCACGATCACCGGTCTTGTAGCGCGGGATCAGATGGCGGGCCCCTGGCAGGTGCCGGTCAGCGATGTGGCGGTTACTTCTTCATCGTTTGATGTGAAGTCCGGGGAAGCCATGGCAATGGGCGAGCGTACGCCGATCGCCGTCATTGACGCGCCGGCGTCCGGGCGAATGGCGGTTGGTGAAGTGATTACCAATCTGGCGGCGGCGCCAATTGCCAGGCTGTCGGATATCCGTTTGTCCGCCAACTGGATGGCCGCAGCAGGTCACCCCGGCGAGGACGAAAACCTCTACGAAACAGTACGCGCTGTGGGTATGGAGCTCTGTCCGGCGCTGGGCATCACAATTCCGGTGGGCAAGGACTCCATGTCCATGAAAACCGTCTGGGAAGAAGACAATGGTGACCAGAAGAGTGTGACTTCACCTTTGTCGCTGATCGTCAGTGGTTTCGCACCGGTGACGGACGTTGACCGAACGTTGACGCCGGAACTGGTTACCGATGCCGGCGAAACGGACCTGATTCTGATTGATCTGGCAGCCGGGCAGAACCGCCTGGGCGGCTCCGCCCTGACACAGGTCTACAGCCAGGTGGGGGCAGTGGCGCCGGACCTGGATGATCCGGAAGACATCAAGGCCTTTTTTGCGGTGATTCAGGGGCTGAACGCAGACGGCAAGTTGCTGGCCTACCATGATCGCTCTGATGGTGGCCTGTTTGTGACGCTGGCGGAGATGAGCTTCGCCGCGCGCTCAGGAATTGATATCAAGCTGGATGGGCTGGCGGAAGACTCATCCCAGTTCCCGCGCGAGCTCTTCAATGAGGAGCTCGGGGCGGTCATTCAGGTCCGGCGTGAGGAAACCGGTTTCGTTCTGCAGCAGTTCTCGGCGGCGGGCCTGGGGGATCACACATCGGTGATCGGTACTCTCAACCAGGACGATTGCATTCGCTATACCTTCGAAGGCGATGACGTCATTGCCCGGCCGCGGGCTGTTCTACAACGTCTGTGGGCGGAAACCAGTTACCGCGTGCAGGCACTGCGCGACAATGCTGACTGTGCCCGGGAAGAATTTGATAACCTCCTGGATGCTGATGATCCAGGCCTCCATGCCAAGCTGACCTTTGATATCAGCGAGGATGTCTCCGCGCCCTATATCAATAAGGGCGCCCGACCAAAGATTGCGGTATTGCGGGAGCAGGGGGTCAATGGCCAGGTCGAAATGGCGGCAGCCTTTGACCGTGCAGGATTCGAATCGATTGATGTCCATATGAGTGACCTGCTGTCAGGCCGGGCATCTCTTGAAAACTTCAATAGCCTGGTGGCCTGTGGCGGCTTCTCTTATGGCGATGTGCTCGGTGCAGGAGAGGGTTGGGCCAAGTCCATTCTGTTCAGTGACCGGGTTCGCGACCAGTTTGCCGCGTTCTTCAATCGTCAGGACACTCTCGCGCTGGGCGTGTGTAATGGCTGCCAGATGCTGTCCAATCTTCATGAGCTGATTCCCGGCAGTGAGGGTTGGCCCCGCTTCGTCCGCAATCAGTCAGAGCAGTTTGAGGCCAGGCTGGTGATGGCCGAGGTGACGCCGTCTCCCTCTGCCTTTATGGAAGGCATGGTGGGGTCCAGAATGCCTGTTGCGGTTGCGCATGGTGAGGGGAGAGTCGAATTTGCCTCCGGCACGTCAGCGGAACAGCTAAGCGACGGCGAGCTCGTGGCACTGCGGTATGTGGACAACCGGGGCGACGTTACTACACGCTACCCCTACAACCCCAACGGCTCTGAAGCGGGCATTACTGGTGTGACTACCAGAGACGGCCGGGTCACCATAATGATGCCGCATCCTGAACGGGTCTTCCGCACCTCCCAGCACTCGTGGCACCCGAAGGAGTGGGGAGAAGATGCTCCCTGGATGCGTATGTTCCGCAACGCGAGGCGCTGGTTCGAATAAGCCCTGACAGGCGCTGAAAAGCCGGCCCGGATACACCTTTAAGGTGACTGTTCCAGGGCCGGCTTTTTTATTTCCGGAACTCGAGAATGCGACGGTTTTCAAGGGAAATTTTTGTTTATAAGTGCGAAAATTCCCTTGACTAAAATACTTTATGCACATTTCTGGCGCCTTGTTGTGCGTTCCTTGAGCAAAGCGCTGGTTTCAGGTTCATTTTTTGCTCAGTGTTCATAGGTTATTGAAAAATAACGATTTAATGAAGTAGGTGAATTTGTCGCCAATTTAACGAAAGTGTAGCAATAACGGGGGGTGAGGGCATGTTCCCAAAAACTTTCCCCAGAGTTATCCACAGATTCTGTGGGTAAGTAGCTAACTGCTTAATCTGTACAAAAAATATGCGCATTGGCATGGCCTAAACCGGAATCGTCAATGCTGCTTAACGTCTTTGAGAGGAGCTGAGTGGCCATGTACAAAATGTGTTATTTCGTTCCGGAGAGTCACCTTGAAGTCACCAAGGCCGCGCTGTTTGAATCCGGTGCTGGCCGTATAGGAGACTACGACTGTTGTGCCTGGCAGTGTAGGGGGCAGGGGCAGTTCCGCCCGCTGGAGGGGAGCAACCCTTTTCTTGGTCAAGCGGGCGACGTGGAGCGGGTTGATGAGTATCGCGTAGAGCTGGTGTGCAGGGACGAGCTGATCCGGGCCGCCGTTCAGGCGCTCAAGGAATCACATCCCTACGAAGAGCCTGCTTACGAAGTGTTTCGCATGGAGGACGTGTAGAGACTATTTCCCCACGGGCTTCATCCGATAACGGATGTCGTCCACATGTACCGGGAAGTGCTCTTTCTGCACATCTTCCAGGTAAAGCTCCAGGGTACGACGAACGGTCGGAAAAGACAGCTCATCCCAGGGAATGTCCTCCAGGGCAAACAGCCGGGTTTCCAGGGATTCCTGGCCGGCGCCAAACGCTTCACTGGTAAGGGTCGCGCGGTAAAACATGTGGACCTGGTCGATGTGTGGCACATGAATTATGGTGTAAAGATTGTCCACGGTGACTTCGGCCAGCGCCTCTTCCCAGGTTTCCCGCGTTGCGGCTTCAAGGGTGGTTTCCGAGTTTTCCATGAATCCCGCGGGCAGGGTCCAGTAACCATAGCGAGGTTCGATGGCTCTCCGGCACAACAGAACCTGCCCCTGCCATATCGGCACCGTCCCCGCGACAATTCTGGGGTTCTGGTAATGTATGGTTTCGCAGCTTATGCACACATAACGGTGACGATTGTCGCCTTCAGGGACGCGCTGTTCGACAGGGTGGCCGCAGGTACTGCAGTATTTCATTCGTTTCACCGTATACTGGACAATTGTGTGGTAGCAGGTGTAACTATCGGTGCTGCCGGCCTCTCATTCAATAGTTCGATGTAAAAACGGAGCCGTGTTTTGCGTGATCTTCTTACCGAACGCCTCTCAGGTTATGTTCCCCGATTGCTGACACTTGACTACCCCGAAGCGGGCGTGCTGGTTCCTGTAACCGACAACCGCAGCAACCCTGAAATCGTTTTTACCCTGCGGTCTGAAAATCTGAGTACTCACCGGGGGCAGGTGTCTTTCCCCGGCGGTCGCCGTGACCCGGAAGACAAGTCCATTGCCGACACCGCCTTGCGGGAAACCCACGAAGAAATCGGGCTGCCTCCGGAGCAGGTCCAGCTCATTGCGCCTCTGAGCCAGGTGATGTCGCTGCATCAGATACTGGTAACTCCATACGTTGGAGTAATACCCGGCGATCACCCGCTGACCGCCAACCCCGCGGAAATTGAAAGCATATTCAGGGTGCCTGTTGAATTTTTTCTGGAAGACAAACGCCACCGCACTGATCCGCTGAATTTTCTCAACAATACCTTTTACGTACCCTGCTACCGGTGGGAGCGCTACCAGATATGGGGGCTTTCCGCTGTGGTACTGGTTGATTTCCTGAACGCGGTTTACGATGCGGGCATTGACCTGCTTGAGCCGCCGCAGCGAGGCTGATTCTTTCCTTCCTACCGATCATAAAGCCTGTTCATCCGGGCCAGCGCTGCTTTCCTGATTTCCATGGTGTTTCCGAGCTCCCTGTTCCCGACGGAACGGGGACGGGTGGCTTTGCGTTCAGAAAAAGTGTTCAAAAATTAGACTAAAGTCTAATGTGATTACGAAACAATCAGGTATTACATGGTGAATACTGTATGCAAACGGCAATCAGGGAGATGCGTCGTGGAGTTTGTTCAATGAAGAAAATACAGGCCGAGAAGAACCTGCCGGAGCTTATTTACGACTCGGTCGTGAATGCCATCGTGGAAGGTCTGCTCAAGCCGGGTGAGCGGGTTACCCAGGAAACGCTGGCCGAGAGGCTGGATGTCTCACGGTTACCCGTCAGCCAGGCCATGCAGCGTCTTCGGGATGACGGGTTCCTCTCCGCAGTGGGGCGCCGGGGCCTGATGGTTTCGGTGCTGGATGAAAATTTTGTGGCCCAGCTGTACGAATTCCGCTGCGGGATCGACCTGGTCAGTGCCGGGCTTGCTGCTCAGCGGGTGGATGCCGGGGCGCGTAAGCGCGGAGAAGACATTATTGCTGAGGGGTATGCAGCCGGAAAGGCCCATGACCTCCCTGCGCTTATCGATGCTGACATGCGCTTTCACGGTTTTATTTACGAGCTGGCGGGAAACATGTTCATCCTGGATTCGATGGAAGCCCACTGGAATCACGTAAGACGAGTGATGAGTGACATTCTCATCGTTGAGAAAAACCAGCAACAGATATGGGAAGAGCACGAGGCCATACTTAATGCGGTGTTGGCCGGTGACGTGCGGAAAGCTGAAATGCTTGCGAGGCAGCATGTGGAGACTGCATCAGAATGGCTTCAGCAGGAAATTCAAAGCTCACGCGAACCGCTTAAAAGAAGCGGTAGCGCGACTATCTGATCCAAGGAGAATGCGATGCAAAACAATGACAATAATGCAGCTGTAATTCGGGTAATGTTGGCAAAAATCGGTCTGGATGGTCACGATCGGGGCATCAAGGTAGTCGCGCGTGCGCTGCGGGATGCCGGCATGGACGTGGTCTATACCGGGCTGCATCGCACGCCGGAGGAAGTGGTAGACGCCGCTATCCAGGAAGACGTGGATATTCTGGGCATCAGTCTGCTCTCTGGTGCCCATATGCACATCTTTCCAAAGGTGCTGGAACTCCTGAAAGAGAAGGAAGCTGAGGACATGATCGTGGCCGGCGGCGGTGTTATCCCCGACGACGATGTCAAAGAGCTCTATGAAATGGGCGTCCACAAGATTCTGTTACAGGACACTCCTCCCCAGGAAATCATTGATTCTTTCCGGCAGCTGGTTGCAGACCGCGGCGCGCGATAAACAGGGCGTCATCGCGGTCGCCTGCGGCCGGGCGCTCACAGCAGATTTCCTCAGACGACAGCCAATAACAATATCAGGAGTCTCCGATGGAAGAGTGGAATTTTCCCCCCAACTACAATAAGGACTACTTTCCGGACCCGAACAGTCCCTACTGGTTTCGGGAAAGGGAGACAATGGACCCGGACAAGCGCGATGAACTGATCGTTGCGCGCATCCGCGACGTGATGGCTTATGCCTACGAGCACTCGCCGTTTTACCAGCGCAAATGGGACAAGGCCGGTATAAAGGCCAGTGACATCCGCACCCTCGCAGACTTCGAGGAGGTTCCTGTCGTCACCAAGCAGGAACTGCGTGATTCCCAGGCGAATAACCCTCCGTTCGGGGACTACCTTTGCTGCCCTGAAAGCGATATTCACCATATTCATGGCACGTCCGGCACAACCGGCAGGCCTACCGCTTTTGGTATTTCCCGTCGTGACTGGGACACAATCGCCAACAATCATGCCCGGATCATGTGGGGTATGGGCCTGAGGCCGGGGGATACAGTGTTTGTGGCTGCCATTCTGAGTCTTTACATGGGGTCCTGGGGCGCGTTGATCGGCGCCGAAAGATTGGGATGTAAAGCCTTTCCCTTTGGGGCCGGTGCTCCGGGAATGACCGCCAGGGCGGTTACCTGGCTGGGAATGATGAAGCCCGCCGGACTTTACTCTACGCCTTCCTATGCGCTCAGGCTGGCGGAAGTGGCCCGGGAGGAAGGGGTTGACCCTCGGGAATTCGGTATCAAGGTGCTGTTCTTCTCCGGCGAACCGGGGGGCTCCATCCCGTCCATCCGGGACAAGATCCAGGACATCTACGGCGCCAAGGTGGTGGATAGCGGAACCATGGCGGAACTCACCCCTTGGATGCACGCCTCTGGCAGCGCAAGCACGGAGGGCATGCTGCTGTGGCAGGACATTGTCTACACCGAAGTAGCTGACCCGAATACCAACCGCCGTGTGCCCTACGGGGAGCAGGGCACCCCGATATACACTCACCTTGAGCGAACCTCCCAGCCGATGATTCGCATGGTCTCCGGCGACCTCACCCATTGGGTGATGGAAGACAATCCCTGTGGCCGCACCTATCCGAGGCTGCCCAAAGGCATCTACGGACGGATAGACGACATGTTCCAGATCCGTGGTGAAAATGTGTATCCCAGTGCTATCGCTGAAGTGCTGGAAGCCTTCGCCGGTTATGGCGGTGAGCATCGCATTATCATTTCCCGAGGCGGCTCCATGGACGAACTGGCCGTGCAGGCGGAATACAACCAGGAGGTTGCGGACAAGGGCCAGGATGCAGTTCAGGCATTCTCGGAACAGGTGGAAGCCGAACTGAGCCGCGTACTGGGCGTCCGGGCACGGGTTGTCATGGTCGAGCCTGACACCTTCCCCCGCACCGACTTCAAGGCGCAACGTGTTGTTGACGACCGGGATCTTTACCAGAGCCTTCACCAGAAGCGAGGAGGTTAGATGATTAACCGCATACCCTCGATGAAGCTGGCTGAGCGGGTGCGTGAGGGGCATCTTCGTGCCATTGCCAGGCTTATTACCCGGGTTGAAAGTGGCGGCGACGCCGAGGTGCGTGAGGCCCTGGCCGAGCTCTACAAGAGTACCGGAAACGCTCATGTGGTGGGGATTACCGGTGTGCCGGGCGCCGGGAAGTCAACGCTCGTGACCCAGTTAGTCCACGAGTACCGGGCCAGTGGCCGTTCAGTGGGTGTAGTTGCCATTGACCCCTCAAGCCCGTTCTCCGGCGGTGCCATCCTCGGGGACCGTATCCGGATGGGGGAGCTGGTCTCCGACCCCGGGGTATTCATTCGCAGCATGGCCACCCGGGGAACCCTGGGTGGTCTGGCGAGACCTGCCCTGGATGCGGTAGATCTCCTGGATGCCGGTGGGTTTGATGTGGTGTTGATCGAGACCGTCGGAGTGGGGCAGGACGAAGTGGATATCGTGCGTGCCGCCCACACGACTGTGGTGGTCAACGCGCCGGGCCTTGGCGACGACATTCAGGCCATCAAGGCCGGGGTGCTGGAAATCGCTGACGTCCATGTGGTGAGCAAGGCGGACCGGCCCGACGCCAACCGAACCATCCAGGAACTGAAGGCTATGCTGATGATGAGCCTGGAGCCTGGTGAAGACATCTGGCGGGTGCCGGTGGTACCCACCAGCTCTGAAAAACACACCGGCTTCGGCGAGCTGATGGCCGCGATTGATCGCCATGCGGAGCACCTGGAGAAAAGTGGTGAAATTACCGAAAGGCGACGACAGATTGCACTGACCCGGGTGGTGAAAGTGGCCGAACAGATCGTCCGGGACAATTTTGTACGTGACAGCAGGTCGCAAACCGAAGAGCTGCTCAAGAAGGTGACTCAACGCGAGCTGGATCCCCATGGAGCCGCAGTGACCTTGTTAAAAGCCATGAAGGAGACGATTCATGAATCGCACTGACCAGTATGACCCAGCTGCACTCAAGCACATTGAAAAAGAATTCGACGAGTGGGAAAACAATGAAGTGGCGTCCTTCATAAAGCGGGCGCCTGAGAGCAAGTCAGACTATACCACCGCTTCCGGTATGCCGACGAAGCGCACGTATACACCTCTTGATGTTAAGAATACTCCGTTCGAGGATATTGGTTTCCCCGGCCAGTACCCGTTCACCCGTGGGCCATATCCCACCATGTACCGGGGCAAGAACTGGACAATGCGGCAGATTGCCGGTTTCGGCACAGCCCGGGAAACCAATGGGCGTTTCAAGTATCTTATCGCCCAGGGCCAGACGGGCCTGTCGATCGACTTCGATATGCCCACGCTGATGGGGTATGACTCCAGCCACCCAATGAGCCAGGGTGAAGTGGGTCGCGAAGGTGTGGCCATCGATACGCTGGCGGATATGGAGGAGTTGTTCGACGACATCGACCTGACCAAGATTTCCGTGTCCATGACGATCAACCCGTCGGCGTGGATACTATACGCCATGTACATCGCCCTGGCGCAGAAGCGGGGTTACGACCTCAACGACCTGTCGGGTACTATCCAGAACGACATTCTCAAGGAGTACATTGCCCAGAAGGAATGGATATACCCGGTGCGGCCGTCGGTCCGCCTGGTTCGTGACTGTATTCAGTACGGCTCCGAGAACATGAAGCGGTATAACGCCATCAATATTTCCGGCTACCACATCTCGGAAGCCGGCTCCACTGCCGTTCAGGAAGTGGCATACACCATGGCCACCACCATGGAATACGTAAAGACGGCGATCGACGCCGGGGTGGATGTCAACGAGTTTGGTCCCCGGCTCTCATTCTTCTTCGTAAGCCAGGCGGACTTCTTCGAGGAGATTGCCAAGTTCCGCGCTGCCAGGCGCGTGTACGCCAAGATCATGCGGGAGAAGTTTGGTGCCACGAAACCCGAGGCCAGTCGGCTACGCTTCCATGCGCAGACCGCAGCCGCTACCCTGACCAAGCCGCAGTACACCATCAACCCGATCCGTACTGCGCTCCAGGCCCTGTCTGCCGTGCTTGGTGGTGCTCAGTCGCTGCACACCAATGGCATGGATGAGGCGTTTGCCATACCGACCGAAGAAGCGATGCGGATCGCCCTGCGTACCCAGCAGATTATCGCTTACGAGACCAATATCACCCAGGTGGTCGATCCTTTGGGCGGGTCCTATTACGTGGAAAATCTCACCGACGAGATTGAACGGGAAGTCTGGAAAATCCTTGATGAAGTTGAAGAACTCGGCGGCACTCTCCAGTGTATCGACGACGGCTACTTCCAGAGAGGCATATCCGACTCGGCCTACGATTTCGCACTGCGCAAGGCCAGCGGTGAGCGGCCGGTTATCGGCGTCAATATGTTCGTGCAGGACGAAGAGGACGTTGAAATCGAAACCCATCCCCATGATCCGGAAACCGAGCGTCGGCAGATTGAACGTCTGAATCGGGTCAAGGACAATCGCGATGAGGAGAAGGTCCAGGGTTTGCTCAAGCAGCTGAAAGAGCAGGCCGAGGACGAGTCGGTAAACCTCATGCCTATCACCATTGAGCTGGTGAAAGAAGGGGCGTCGATGGGTGACATTGTTGAAACCCTGAAAGGCATTTGGGGAACCTATCGCGAAAAACCTGTAATCTGACCGGCTTCATCGACTGACTGAAGCGGTTCACGGGAGAAACGAATGGTCAGGCTTACCAAGATCTACACGAAAACCGGAGACAAGGGCGACACCGGCCTGGGTGACGGCAGCAGGGTCGCCAAGTACGATTTGCGCGTGGAAGCCTATGGCACCGTGGATGAGGCAAATGCGGTCCTTGGGCTGGCGCGGCTCCATGTCGATGAGGAACTCGATGGGATACTGGCGCGCATCCAGAACGATCTGTTCGATGTGGGCGCCGATCTCTGTACGCCGTTCGAAGAAAACCCGAAATACCCGCCCCTCAGGCTGGCCGATTCGAAAACCCTTGAGCTCGAGCAGGAAATCGACCGGTTCAATGCAGATATCCCGTCGCTGCGCTCCTTCATTCTGCCGGCGGGAAACCCGGCCGCAACGCATCTTCATCATGCCCGGACGGTCACTCGCCGGGCTGAGCGCGTCATCGTTCAGCTGAAGGAAGATCAGGACATCAGCCAGTCGGTTCTGGAATACATGAACCGCCTGTCTGACCTGTTGTTCGTGCTTGCCAGGCACGCCAATGGCAAGGGAAAAGATGATGTTCTGTGGGTGCCCGGTGAATGATATCGGCATGCGACCGGGGTCTGAAGCATGAATCCGCCTCCGGAACACGGAGGCAGGCTTCGCGCTGCCGTCCGAAAATGGGGAATGCCGCCGGAGCGCTGGCTGGACCTCTCTACCGGCATTAACCCGCGGAGTTGGCCCGTGCCGGCGATTCCCGAAGACGTATGGCGGCGCCTGCCAGAGCCTGACGATAGCCTGGATACGTGCATCAGGCAGTGGTTTGGCGCACCCGGTTCTGCCGCCTGTGTGCCGGTTGCCGGTAGCCAGGCGGCGATCAAGGCCCTGCCGCGTTTGCGTTCGCCGTGCCAGGTGGGGGTGCCATCGCCCGGATACGAGGAGCATGGGCATTGCTGGCTTTCTGCAGGCCACAAGGTCAGAGGCATCACCGGTGAACAACTCGTCGCCGAGGACGAAAGCTGGCTGGATGAACTGGATGTGCTGGTGTTGATTAACCCCAACAATCCCACAGGCCAGTTCATAGAACCCCATCGGCTGCTGAGCTGGCACGATCGGCTGCAACGACGGGGTGGCTGGATTATCGTGGATGAGGCGTTTATGGATGCCACACCGGAATTCAGTGTTGGTTTCGCGACTGGCCAGCCCGGCCTGGTTGTCATGAGATCACTGGGCAAGTTTTTCGGTCTGGCAGGCCTGCGTGCAGGTGCGGTTTCGGGTGATCCTGACATTGTGGGCCCGCTTGATGGTGTTCTGGGCCCCTGGTCTGTCAGCGGTCCGGCGCGATATATAATGAGTCAGGTGCTGGTGGATCACCAATGGCGGGCTGCGACTGCGGAGAGACTACACAGCGAAAGCCGTCGGCTGTCGGAATGTCTGTCACGTCACGGGCTTGACGGCTCCACCGGTACTGCGTTGTTCCGATATGTTCGGCATAGCCGCGCCGGAGATATTGCTGCCGGCCTCGCACGCCAGGGAATCCTCGTACGCGAGCTTGCGAAGCCCGCGGCATTAAGGTTCGGGTTACCAGGTTCCGAGCCGGAATGGACGCGTTTTGATCAGGCGCTGTATTTGAGTGATGTTTATTGATTTAGCCCCGAGGGGCTGATAGTTTGACTATCGAAAAAATGTATACCGTATTCAGGTAACGCTTTTCCGCGGTATTGCTGCAGAAAAGCTTAAAACGGGAAGTCGGTTAAAGTCCGACGCTGCCCCCGCAACGGTAAGCGAGTGAAAGGCAACCATAAAACCACTGTGCGTCACGCATGGGAAGGTGATTGCCCTGGCTCAGCCACAACGGCTGTACCACTCGCAAGCCCGGAGACCGGCCTGAATACACACCGGAAGTTGCGGAGGGCGACGGCGGTGGGTGAGTTGTGTCAGCTTCACACCTGTACACTGACTCGTATCCTGCCTCCCCCAGTCTCACTCTCGAGCTCCGCAACATAATAAACACCGTGCGGGTGCGCATGGTTTAAAAGCGAGTGCTGATTATGGGTATGTCGAAGTCTGTGCCGGTTCTGTTGACCGGCTTCCCCCTTGTGTTCCTGCCAGTGTCCGATGCGTCTGCCAACGAAGAGGGGGCTGCACGGGAACTTGACCCTATTGTTGTTACGGCCACGCTTGGCCCCCGGACCGTGGGTGAAAGCCTGTCCTCTGTCACTGTGCTGGATGAGGAAACCATTCGCCGGCAGGAGCCTGCAGAGTTCAAGGACCTTATTGGTGGTCAGCCCGGCATTGATGTCGTCACCAACGGCTCCTACGGCAAGAATACAAGTGTCTACACACGAGGCACGACCAACGATTCGACCGTTTTCCTGGTGGACGGAGTGCGCCTTCGCTCGGCTACCAGTGGGGGCGCGCCCTGGCAGTATTTCCCCATGGAGCTGGTAGAGCGGGTAGAGGTTGTACGCGGCCCGCGAAGCGCTCTCTATGGTGCGGACGCCGTGGGAGGTGTGATCCAGGCGTTTACCCTGGACCCGGAGCGAGGCCGAAAAGGCTGGGTGGAGGCCGGTGCGGGTAACTTTGACACTCAGAAGGTCAGTGCCGGAGCTTCTGCACGTACGGATTCAACCCGGTTCAGCCTCAGTGGCCTGCACAAGGAAACCGACGGCACTGAGATTGTGGAAGACGGCGAAGACAAGGGATTTCGTAATACCGCTGGTGTCGGTCGCGTTGTCCACGAACTCCCCGGTGGGGGCGAAGCAGGCGTGGTGATGATGCAGTCCGAGGGGAACACCGAATTCGATGGTGGCAACACGGATTTTCTGATCCGCACGGTTGGCTTCCAGCTGGACGCCCCGGTCAGTGACTACTGGAACAGCTCCATACAGTTATCGGAATCCGCCGACGAGCAGGACAACTTCCGCGATGCCGGAGATTCCTTCTTCAACACCAAAACCCGCACGGCACGCTGGGAGAACACCTTCACGGCGGGTGTTCATGAGCTCGCACTGGGTGGCGAACTGCAGGCAGACGAAGTAGACAGCTCCACGGAGTTTGAAGAAGACAGCCGCACCAACGCCGCACTGTTTGGTCAGCTTCGCCTTAACTTCGGCCCCTCAGACCTGCAGTTATCGTTGCGGGGTGACGACAATGAGGCCTATGGTCGCCAGGAAACCGGCGCCGTGGCTTTCGGTCATTCCTTCGACCGCTCCCACCGTGTCCGGGTGAGTTATGGCACGTCCTTCCGGGCCCCCACGTTTAATGACCTCTATTATCCGCTGGAAACGTTCAGCTTTGGCGGTAGCTACGCGGGTAATCCCGACCTGGAGCCGGAAGAGGGGAGCTCTGTCGAGATCGGTTTCAGTGGCCGCTATGACATCTGGTACTGGGATGCTGCTATCTACCAGTTGGATGTGGATGATCTGATTGATCTTCAGTCTGACGGCGGCGATATTCGGCCGGTCAATGTCAATGAAGCTCGGATTCGGGGCATAGAGATGGGCACAGGGCTTCGTGCCAATGAGTGGGATCTGGCGGTTAATCTGACGCTGATGGACCCACGTGACCGGGAAACCGATAATCGCCTGCGTCGCCGCAGCCAACAGTCGCTGCGCGTGGATGTGGACAAGAGCCTGGGAGCCTGGTCTTTTGGCGGGACCATTCAGGCCAGCGGCTATCGTTATGACGACTCGGAAAACGAAGAGCGGCTGCCGGGTTACGCAACCCTTAACCTCCGCGCTGGCTGGGAGTTTGCCAGGGACTGGAATGCCCGCCTGACCCTTCAGAACGTCACGGACAAACAGTACTCCACAGCGCTCCGGTTTGACGGTGCCGAGTACGTGGCTGCCGGAACCGCAGGCTTTTTGTCCATACGCCATGACTTCTATTAACCACGCCACAGGAGCCGATGCATGAGGTATTTGGCAGCGCGCCTCCTGACAGTGTTCCTCGCCGCCCTGCCTGCAGCCTGGCATATTCCGCTGCAGGCAGCGCAGGTGTGCGCAACCGACGATACCGGCAAGGAAGTATGCCTTGAGCGGCCAGCTAGTCGGATTGCGGCCTTATCTCCAGGCGCCACCGAGCTGGTCTGGGCCGCCGGCGCCGGCGACAAAGTGGTGGCGGTGGTTTCTTTCAGCGACTACCCGGAAGAAGCGAAGGACGTCCCCTCGGTGGGCAGTCATACCCGCATGGATCTGGAGAGGCTGATGGAGCTGCAGCCAGACCTGGTTATTGGCTGGGTGACCGGCAATCCACCGGAACAGATTGAGGCGTTGAGAGACCTGGGGCTACCCGTGTTCTCCATTGAACCCCGCAGTTTCGAGGGGGTATCTCATACGATTGAACGGCTTTCGCAACTGGCCGGCACCGAGGCGGAGGGTTTTGCTGAAGCGGCCCGGTTCCGAGAGGGCATTGGCAGCCTGGAGCGCCAGTACCGCAATGCCGAGCCCGTATCCGTTTTCTATCAGGTCTGGGACGAACCGTTGATGACCGTGAACAACGAGCACCTGATCGGTAAGGTTATTACTCTTTGTGGTGGCGTTAATGTGTTTGGTGATCTTGATCGCCTGGTGCCGAGAATCAGCGCTGAGGCTGTCATCGGTGCCAACCCCGAGGCCATTCTGGCCGGGGGTATGGGTGAGGAGAACCGGCATTGGCTGACACGTTGGGAAGCGTTCCCCAGTATTGATGCCACGGCCAGTGACAACCTGTATTTCGTTCCGCCGTCACTGATCCAGAGACCCACACCCCGTATGTTGCAAGGCTCCCAACTGTTCTGCGAGAAACTGGATGATGCCCGTGCCAAACGATAACCGGAGGCCAACCACATGAGCAGGCCAGTGACCATGCCGCTCGTGATTCTGGCGATTGCCAGTCTTATAGCCATGGTTCTGTCCGTGGGTATTGGCAGCGTCAGCATGACCCCCGCAGAGGTCGGCGCCGTTATCTTCGGTGAAGGTAGCAGTCTGCAGCAAACCCTGGTGCTGGACCTGCGCCTTCCGCGCACTCTTGCGGCTTTTGCAACCGGTGGCTTACTGGCGGTAGCCGGGGCACTCATGCAGGTGCTGTTGCGGAATCCCCTTGCAGACCCTTATGTGCTCGGTCTTTCCGGCGGTGCTGCGGTCGGTGCGCTGTTGGCAATGTTGGCTGGCCTGGGTGGCCTGATCGTTTCCGGTTCGGCCTTTGCAGGTGCCATGCTGGCTACATTAATGGTGTTTGGGCTTGCCCATGGTACCGGCAGCTGGACGCCCTCACGCCTTCTGTTGACCGGTGTGGTCGTTGCCGCTGGCTGGGGCGCGGTGATCACCCTGATGCTGGCCGTCAGCCCGGCCCAGCGTCTGCCAGGCATGCTTTACTGGCTGATGGGCGATGTCTCCTACGCCCGCTCGCCCTGGCCGGCACTGGTGCTCCTGTTTCTGGTCTGCCTGCTGCTGGTCCCGCTGGGGCGAAGTCTTAATGTGCTGGCCCGTGGCCCCATGCAGGCAGCAGCTCTCGGTGTTTCGGTACGGCCACTGGAGTGGATGATCTATATCCTTGCAAGTCTGCTCACAGCGACTGCAGTAACCATGGCGGGCAGTATCGGATTCGTGGGTCTGGTGGTACCTCATATGTTACGTCTGGTGCTGGGTAACGACCAACGCCTGATCCTGCCAGCCTGCGCCCTCGCTGGCGGCACATTGCTGGTGCTGGCGGATACTCTGGCTCGTGTTGTCATTGCACCAGAGCAGTTGCCGGTAGGGGTCATTACGGCTCTGCTGGGCGTGCCCACCTTCCTGTACCTGTTGTACCGGAGCCGCTGATGAACCCGCTACAGGCACGAGAACTGGTGATGGATATTCCCGGGCGTGACGACGGGGAGGCGCTGAATTTCGCCGTCCAGCCCGGACAGATATGGGGAGTGTTGGGCCCCAATGGGGCTGGCAAAACCACTTTGTTGCATACCCTTGCCGGACTGAGGGCTCCGCGTCATGGGGTGGTTTGTCTGGGTGGGAACTCGTTGAGTGAGTTAAAGCGCCGGCAGATTTCCCGGCAACTAGGGCTGGTGTTTCAGGAGCGGCAGGACGGCTTCCCCGCCACGGTACTCGAAACCGCCCTGATCGGTCGCCACCCGTGGCTGTCTCCCTGGCAGATGGAAACCGGCGACGATGAACGCATCGCCCGCCGCGCCCTGGAACGGCTGGATGTGGCCCATTTGAGCGACCGCCTGGTGAATACGCTCTCTGGGGGCGAGCGTCAACGTGTGGCCATTGCCACAGTGCTTACCCAGGCGCCGGATACCTGGCTGCTGGATGAGCCGACGAATCATCTGGATCTGCATCACCAGGTGTCGGTGTTGCAGTTGCTTACCGAGCAGGCTCGTGCGGGACATTCAGTTTTTATGTGCCTGCACGATCTGAACCTGGCGGCCCGCTGGTGTGATCACCTGTTATTACTCTTTCCCGATGGAGAGGCATGCTGGGGGCCAGCGGAGCGCATGCTGGTACCGAGCGCGCTCGAACGTCTCTATGACCAGGAATTGCTGACAGTGGAGGTGGATGGTGCACCACTATTCGTACCCAAGAAAGCCCGGTAAGAAGCATGAAACTGTGGTCGGGAAGGGGGTTCCCGGCCACGGCCTACTTCCATGTTTCCGGGCAAGGTGGCATTAATGAAAGCAACCATACCAGCAGCAATGATTACGGCCCCGGGCTCTGGCCAGGGAAAATCTATGGTGACGGCAGCCCTGGCCAGACTGCATCGGAATGCCGGACGAAAGGTGCGGGTTTTCAAGCACGGGCCGGATTATCTGGATCCTATGGTGCTGGAGGTGGCGTCCGGCCAGCCGGTGTACCAGTTACATCCGTGGATGACCGGCGAGGCCGAGTGCCGTTGGCGTTTGGTTGAAGCTGCCCAGGACGCGGACCTGATTCTGGTGGAAGGTTCCATGGGTTTGTTCGATGGTGACCCCTCCAGTGCGGACCTTGCCAGGCTGATGGGCATTCCTGCGTTGCCGGTCATTGACGCCCGCGGAATGGCCCAGACGTTCGGCGCTGTGGCCCTGGGGCTGGCCAGCTTCCACCCGGAGGTGCCGGTGCGACAAGTGATTGCCAACCGTATTGGAAGCCGCCGCCATGGCGAAATGCTGCGGGACAGCCTCCCTGAAGGCATCGAGCTGTTAGGGGCGATTCCCCGAAACGATGCCATGAGTATTCCGGACCGGCACCTGGGTCTGATTCAGGCGGGGGAGTTGGAGGATCTCGACCAGCGCCTGGATGCCGCTGCTGAGGTGCTGGCAGAGGTCGGGTTGGACGGCCTGCCGCTTCCGGTGACAATGGAAGCCGAGAAACCAGCGGCCCCGCCAGCGCTGCTGAACGGTGTTCGTATAGCCATTGCCCGGGATGCGGCATTCAGCTTTATCTACCGTGCCAATCTGGACCTGTTGCAGGCCATGGGTGCGGAACTGTCGTTCTTCTCTCCGCTGACGGATAGGGCATTGCCAGACGCCGATGCCCTCTGGCTGCCGGGTGGTTATCCGGAACTCCATGCTGCCGCTCTGGCCGCCAACCAGCCGGTCCTTGGAGCCGTCCGCAACCATTACTTAGCTGAGAAGCCTATGCTGGCGGAATGCGGCGGTTTAATGGCCTGTGTGGAGGAATTGATGGATCACGACGGCCAGGTCCACAAGATGCTGGGACTGATGCCGGGGCGTGCCAGTATGGCCGGCCGACTGCAGGCATTGGGGCTTCAGAGCCTGAACACTGATCAGGGGCAGCTGCGAGGCCATACCTATCACCATTCGCGCCTGGAAACAGGCTGGCAACCCCTGGCCCGAACCCGCAAGGTAGCGGGTACCGAAGCCGAACCGGTGTATTGTCGGGGCGGCCTGGTGGCCAGTTATTTCCACGGTTATTTCCCTTCTGCCCCAGAGTTGGTGGCCGGAATTTTTCGTGGGCAGGCCTTCCGCCCACTCACAGACAAGGAGCCCGACCATGCGTGAACGCGCCAAAAACCCCGAACGCCATGCCCGTCGCATGGAAGCCAAACAGAAAATCATGCAGGAGCGCATCGCCCGTGCCCAGAAAGAGCAGGGCGTGTTGCTGGTGCTCACCGGCCCGGGCAAGGGCAAGAGCAGTTCCGGTTTTGGCATGGTTGCTCGCGCGCTCGGCCATGGCATGAAGGTAGGCATTGTCCAGTTTATCAAGGGCGCGTTCAGTACCGGAGAGGAAGCCTTCTTCCGGGATCTGCCCAACGTGGACTACCACGTGATGGGGCAGGGCTATACCTGGGAAACCAAGAACCGGGAACAGGATGTAGAAGCTGCCAGTGCAGCCTGGGATGTCGCCGCCGCCATGCTGAAAGACGAAAGCTACGATCTGATCCTGCTGGACGAACTCAACATTGCCCTGAAGTACGACTACATCGACCTGGATCGGGTACTGGATGACTTGCAGGGCCGGCCAGAGATGCAGCATGTGGTCATCACCGGGCGCTCTGCGCCTGCGGAACTGATCGACCTCGCGGACACAGTGACAGAGATGGGCGTAGTGAAACACGCCTTCAAGGATCAGGGTGTGAAAGCCCAGAAAGGCGTTGAACTGTAACAGGCCGGAATGCATGACCACACTGATGATTCAGGGTACCACCTCCGATGCCGGTAAAACCACGGTAGTGGCTGCCCTGTGCCGGTGGCTGGCAAGGCAGGGTGTTTCCGTGGCTCCGTTCAAGCCGCAAAATATGGCGCTGAACAGCGCGGTGACTGTGGATGGTGGTGAAATTGGCCGCTCCACTGCGTTACAGGCCCTGGCGTGTGGCCTGGAGTCCCACAGCGATATGAACCCGGTGTTGCTTAAGCCCCAGAGTGACCGAGGAGCCCAGGTGATTCTGCGGGGCAAAGTCCATGGCAATATGGATGCGCTTGATTATCACACCTTCAAGACGGAGGCGATGGCCTCGGTGATGGGCGCGTGGCGTGATCTGAGTGCTCGATACGATGTGATTATCGCCGAGGGTGCCGGCAGCCCCGCGGAAATAAACCTGCGTACCAACGACATTGCCAATATGGGGTTTGCCGAAGCGGCGGATTGCCCGGTGCTACTGGTTGGGGATATTGACAGGGGCGGGGTTTTTGCCCAGTTGGTAGGCACCCTGGAGCTGGTTTCAGAGAGCGAGCGGTTGCGTACCAGGGGCTTTATTATCAACCGCTTTCGGGGTGACATTGCGCTGCTGGAGCCGGGCCTGGAATGGCTGGCTGAACGCACCGGGACACCCGTTGCCGGTGTGTTGCCCTTTCTGCATGGGCTGGTGATTGACGCTGAAGACAGCGTTGGTACAAGCGGGGACAGTGATGCCGGAGCGCTCAACGTAATCGTCCCGGTATTGCCGCGCATCAGCAACCACAATGACTTCGATCCGCTGCGGTTGCATGCTGGGGTCAACCTGCAGTTCATTGGCCCCGATCAACCTGTTCCTCCCGCAGATCTGATTATTCTGCCCGGTAGTAAAAGTACCTGCCACGATCTGCAGTGGCTGAAGACCCAGGGTTGGCCCGAGGTAATCCGTAAGCATTTGCGTTATGGCGGCAAGGTGTTCGGCATCTGCGGCGGCTTCCAGATGCTGGGCCGGGACGTTCTTGATCCCGATGGCCTGGAAGGTGCAGCCGGCATTAGCGAAGGGTTGGGCCTTCTGGACATGACCACGCGTATGGTCGCTGGCAAACAACTGAAGAAGGTGGCGGGTGTGTTCAACCTTGGGACGGGTACATCCCGGTTTACCGGCTATGAAATGCATAACGGCGTCACGACCGGCCCGGCCCTGGAGCGCCCACTGGCAATGCTGGACGGCACCCCCGATGGCGCTGTCAGTAACGATGATCAGGTAATGGGCTCCTATGTACACGGCATTTTCGATGAGGCAGAAGCGGCCACTGAGCTACTGCAATGGGCTGGCCTGCGCCGACAAGGTCAGGCGGTGGATTACACGGCCCATCGACTACAGCAGTTGGATCGGTTGGCGGACGTCGTGGAGGAGTGTCTGGACACTGATTGGCTTAACAGACTGCTGGGACTGACTCGGGATCATCAGGGGTAGACTATGAACCGCAACAGAAGTGATGGCATAGACCATAATCGCCCGTTCAGCGTCGAAGAAACCAACGGCCTTTACCGCGCTATCCATGAGCGAAGAGACGTGCGCTCCCAGTTCCTTCCCGATCCCATTCCCCCCGACGTTCTCGCCCGCCTGCTGAGTGCAGCGCACCACGCCCCCTCTGTGGGATTCATGCAACCCTGGGATTTTATCGTGATCGACAGTACCGATGTACGCCGGGCTGTCCTCTCGATCTTCGAAGAAGAGAACCGGAAAGCGGCGGACAACTACGTGGGCGATCGTCATGCTCAGTATAAAAATCTCAAGCTGCAGGGCATTCTCGAAAGCCCTGTGAATCTCTGCATAACCTGTGATCGCAGCCGTGGCGGCACTCATGTTCTGGGACGCAATTCGATCGTGGAGACGGATCTGTTCAGCACCTGTCTGGCGGTCCAGAACTTCTGGTTGGCGGCACGAGCAGAGGGTATCGGTGCAGGCTGGGTCAGTATCCTGGATCAGAATAAACTGGCCAGTGTGCTAAACCTGCCAGAGCACGTATATCCGTTGGCTTATCTGTGCCTGGGCTATGTGAGCGAATTTCTTGACCAACCCGAGCTCGAGAAAAAGGGCTGGCGCTCGCGTTTGCCATTGTCGGAACTGGTGCATGGAAATTCCTGGGGGGAGCCGTTGACCGAACCGGCATTAGATGCAGAAATCAGGAAAGGGTAAAGTGATGGCCTTCGGCCTGCCATTTAACGGTTTTGAAAAAAGGTGAGGTGCAGGATGAAAGTCGCGGATAAGGTACGCTCCCCCTGTGTGAGCATCTGTGCGCTGGATGACAACGATATGTGTGTCGGTTGTCATCGCACGGGGGATGAAATCACGCGGTGGTCGCAGATGAGCAACGAAGAGCGCCGTGAAGTGTTGAAAAAGGTCGCCGAGCGTGAAAGCAAGGTTTTGATCTAGCGATTGGGCACTCATCGATATCAAGGGACACGCACAACCATGACTGACACCGTTCGAATTGGTACTCCGCTGAAAGAGAATGCCTTCAGAGTGCTCTTTTGTGGCTCCGGGGAGCTGGGTAAGGAAGTCGTTATCGAGCTCCAGCGATTTGGCGTGGAGGTCATCGCGGTTGATCGTTATGCCAATGCCCCGGCTATGCAGGTCGCCCACCGCAGCCACGTTATTGACATGCTCGATGATGATGCGCTGCGCCGCATAATAGAAGCGGAAAGGCCGAACCTGATTGTTCCGGAGATCGAGGCCATTGCCACGTCGGAACTGGTGGCGCTGGAGCAGGAAGGCTATCACGTGATTCCGACGGCACGGGCCGTGAACCTGACAATGAACCGGGAAGGAATCCGGCGCCTGGCGGCTGAGGAACTCGGGCTTGCCACATCGCCGTACCGGTTCGCAGAATCCAAAGAAGACTATCTTGCGGCAGTCGACGCCATTGGCTTACCGCTGGTGGTAAAGCCGGTGATGAGTTCATCTGGAAAGGGTCAGAGCACGGTCAGGTCTCGCGAGGATATAAAGGCGGCGTGGGATTATGCGCAGACAGGTGGCCGCGCCGGCAAGGGCAGGGTTATTATAGAAGGCTTCGTGGACTTTGATTACGAAATCACCCTGCTGACGGTAAAGCACCGCGACGGCATTTCATTCTGTGACCCAATCGGGCACCGTCAGGAAGAAGGGGATTACCGGGAGTCCTGGCAGCCCCAACCGATGAGTGCAAAAGCCCTGGCTCGTTCCCGGGAAATCGCTGAAGCGGTTACCGGTAATCTCGGTGGCTATGGTGTCTACGGAGTAGAGCTGTTTGTTAAGGGGGACGAGGTGTGGTTTTCAGAAGTGTCGCCGCGCCCCCATGATACCGGGCTGGTGACACTGGTTTCCCAGGATCTTTCGGAGTTCGCCTTACACGCCCGGGCGATCCTGGGGCTGCCCATACCCGCAATACGTCAGCAGGGGCCATCAGCTTCCGCCGTCATATTGCCAGAGGGAAATTCTGATGCCGTAACCTATCTGGGGCTTGAAAAAGCGCTCGCGGAGCCTGATGTATATCTCAGGCTGTTTGGTAAACCTGGGCTGAGAGGACGTCGCCGAATGGGTGTTGCCCTTGCTACCGGTAGTTCTATTGAGGAGGCGAGAGAAAAGGCGACCAGGTCAGCGGCCGCCGTAAAAACCGAGCTTTGACGGTAATTCGCCGGTTTCTCGAAAAAGTTATAACGAACCGTTGACACCTCAAGTGAGCTCTGTAGAATACGCATCTCTTTCGAGGGACACGCCCCTGAGGCGGGTCAGAAATTGAAAGACAACCGTTTGAATTAATTGAAGATTTCGAGTTTTTAAATTCTTCAGAAAGCGGTTGACAAGGCGGTGATTCGATGTAGAATACGCGGCCTTGATCGGGGATTGCTGCAACGCTCCGAACGCTCTTTAAA
>NZ_JBDWCL010000010.1:0-43397 GCF_039977835.1 Marinobacter sp.
AAAGTGGAACACCCATTCCGGTACATCAAGCAGGTCTTTGGCTATAGCAAAGTTCGCTATCGCGGCTTGGCCAAAAACAGTAACCGATTGCACTTGCTGGCTGCGTTCAGCAACCTGCTGATGGGTGAAAAATACCTGCTGGCGTAGGTCAGTGCGCCTGTTTTCCGCCAAAACGGCGGGAAATAGGCAAAAATCGAACAAAACAGAGGGTGATAACGCCAAAATCGCGCTTGAATGGCTTTTTTTCGAGTTGAAAAGCGATTCAGCGATAAATCAGGCGTTAATCAGACCCTCCTAAGGTTTGCGGTACGGTAATAAATTTAGCGCCGAGATTCCAGTAAATCAATACTATAGCCAGTCATGCTATTTTCATGACTGGCAACGTTCTTTGTATGAGAAGCAAGCTTCGCTTGTTAGCTCTGCCTAAGCGGAACGTACTAGTCGTCACTTGAATCTGCTATTCCCGCCTCCTTCATCTGCTTGTGTAATTTTTGATGTTTCAGGCAGAGTTCTTGCCTGTCAACGGTTTCCACGGTCTTGTTCGGATAGCTCCTTGCCTCGTTAATCCTGTCGGCTAAGCCAGAATCGGCGTAGGCAAAGGAACTAAACAGTGCTGTCATTGCTATGGCTGTAATGATGCTCTTCATGACGAACTCCTTGATTTGTTGCTCCAGGCCCATGCAACTGGGCCTCTAGTAGATACCGCTGATGCCCACCAGCGGTATTTCTGTTATCATTTGCTGTACGTTACCTTCTGCTCCATTTGTTTCTTCTCTAAAGCGCGATGGTAGGCTCGTCCTTCTTCACTTATCATCTGTCTTCTATCATCTGTCTTCGCGCCTCCATTCCAACTTCTGACAATCCATAGCGTGTCATTTCTTTGTGGAGTCGCTGCAGTTCTTTATCCTGAAGAATATTTTCATTTACTTGGTCATTGTTCATTTCATTGTGCAGTTTATTGTGAATCTCTTTCATGTCTTTGTGGTCCGGCATGCTGCCGGCAAGTGCTGACATTGAGAGAGTGGCTGCTGCGGCGAATACTATTAATGATTTCATAATTTCACCTCCTGTTTGGTTGATGGTTTCATTAGATCATTAGTTCCTGAAACCTGACTGAAAAAACAAAAAAAGTTTATTAACGATTTGATAACTTTTGTTAGTGATAAGATTTGATAACTTTTGTTAGTGATAAAAATAGTTGAGCCAGATCAATATAAAATTTGTGCGCACTTAATTTCAGCTTCGTTTCAGCTTTGAGGTCTAATATAAGCGCTCTTATATGCTTTCCACGGAGATCTCAAGTTGTCCATCCGCACCTTTTTTACTAAGCAGACTATTTTGGGTGTGTTGCTGTTTAGCAGCATTTCTGCGTGGGCTCAGCCCAGACTGGAGCTCCAGAGTGTCATCGAAGCAGCAACTGAAAACGATCCCTGGCTCGGCCAGAGCTCTTACAAACAAGATGCGCTGATGGAAGAGTCTGTTGCTGAGGGAGCGCTTCCCGATCCCCGGGTAACGATCGGCGCGGCAAATCTGCCTCTGGATACTTTTGATACCGGGCAAGAGCCCATGACCCAGGGCACGATTGGCATTACACAGCGAATTCCTCGTGGAGACAGCCGCCGCTTGGCTAGCGCAAAGAAAGAAGAACTGGCCGGTGTACAGCCTTACCTCCGACAGAATCGTCGTGCGCAGGTCACCGAAACGGCGACCCACCTATGGCTCGATCTTTGGAAAGCCCAGGAAAGCATCCGCCTCATTGAACAGAACCGGGGGCTGTTCGAGCAATTGGCGGATGTTGCGGAAGCTGGATATACCTCCGCGACAATGGGCTCCAGACAACAAGATGTTATTCGTGCTTCGCTGGAATTGACTCGGCTTGAAGATCGGCTGACCGCTTTGCATACTCAGTTGGCTTCCAGCAGAGAAGCTCTAGGGGAATGGATCGGTTCCAGGCGGGCCCAGCTCTCGGTCGCCGAAAACATTCCTCCTCTGTTATTGGCAGATGTTTCCAGCAGCTGGCCGGAGACCAGTGTGGAGTCTGTCATCCGTCACCCGTCGGTTCGCGCCACAGATCAACTGATTGATGTACAGGACATTGACGTAGACCTTGCCAGGGAAGCCTACAAACCAGAGTGGTCGGTCTTCGCACAATATGGTTACCGTGACCGAGCTCCGAACGGCCAGGACAGGGCAGACCTGTTTTCTATTGGTATCGGTTTTGACCTGCCCATATTCACAGGAAGCCGGCAAGACCGACGGCTCAACGCGTCTGCAGCCAGACTGGAAGCCGAAAAAACGGATCGGGTTCTGAGAATCCGATCGCTCCAGGCGAAGGCGCGCTCGGCGTTGGCCCGCATTGAGCGATTGGATGATCGGATTGACTTGTATCAGCAAACTCTTCTTCCGCAGATGGAAGAGCAGGCCGATGCCTCGCTGACCGCCTATAACAATGACGACGGTGATTTTGCTGAGGCGGTACGCGCAAGGATCTCCGAACTCAATGCCGAGGTCGAATTGATCCAGATGATGGCCGAGCGGGCCAAAACTCTGGCAAGTTTCCGTTATTTGACCACGGAAGCCTCAAACATTCCCTCCTTTTCAATGACCGATTTGCAGGATTGATCATCATGGCTAATTTCATTCGTCCATTGGGCTTTATAGTGCTCGGCGGGATCGCTGGCGTCGGTGCCGCCTATTGGCTGGCACCGGGAATGGTTTCAGATCCAACCGTAGATGGGGTCGGTAACGAGGAAAAGGAGCCGCTCTACTGGGTGGCGCCCATGGACCCTAATTTTAAAAGCGACAAACCCGGGAAATCACCTATGGGGATGGACCTGATTCCAGTGTTTGAGGATGCCGGGTCAGCTGACGACCCGGCCGGTACCGTTCGTATTTCGCCTGCCGTGGTCAACAACCTGGGAGTTCGCACCGAGCCCGTCATCCAGGGACGCTTGCCGAACACCATCACTACTGTGGGCTACGTCCAATATAACGAAGATGAGATGGCCCACGTGCATCCCAGAGTAGAGGGCTGGATCGAAGCGCTCTACGTGAAAGCTGAGGGGGAACCAGTCGAAAAAGGCAAGCCTCTGTATACCCTCTATTCACCCACATTGGTCAATGCTCAGGAGGAGTTGCTCCTGGCACTGAACCGGGGGAATCAGCGACTGATCAATGCCGCTGAGGAACGGTTGGCTGCTCTGAATGTGCCGGCTAGCCTGATACGGCAGCTGCGCCAGACAAGAAACATACAGAGAACGATGACCGTATACGCCCCAAGCTCGGGCGTTGTCGACAATCTGAACGTTCGCGAGGGCATGTTCATAAAGCCCGGAGACCGGGTTTTGTCGATTGCTGCACTGGATGAAGTCTGGGTGATTGGCGAGGTATTTGAAAGCCAGCTCTCGGCCGTGGAGGGCGATAGCCGGGTGATGATGACCCTGGATTACATGCCCGGGCGCCAGTGGCGCGGAAAAGTGGACTATGTGTATCCCGAGGTTAATCCGGAAACCCGGACGGCCCGGGTCCGGATGCGGTTTGACAATTCCGACGGAGCTTTGCTGCCCGGCATGTTTGCTCGCCTGGAGGTCCAGGGGGATCGTGGGCAAAGACGCCTGTTGGTGCCGCGTGAATCGATCATCCGCACTGGACAAAGCGACCGTCTGGTGGTGGCGCTGGAACAGGGTGCCTTCAAGTCCGTCAACGTCACGGTAGGGCGGATTGGCGACAAGTACGCAGAAATACTGGAAGGCATTAAGCCTGGCGATACCGTGGTGACCTCTGCGCAGTTCCTGATCGACTCCGAGTCCAGCAAGACTTCGGATTTCCAGCGAATGTCGGCATCAGGCAGCAACGCCATGGATTCACAGATGGATCATTCGGGGCACGTCATGGATCCGGAGAAAGCGGAGCCCAAAAGCGAACCTGAGGCGATGGACCATAGTTCCATGAATCATGGCGGAGGCGAATCATGATCGCAGCCATCATTCACTGGTCTGTTCGTAATCGATTTCTGGTATTGCTGGCCACCTTGCTTATTACAGGGCTTGGCCTCTACTCGCTGAGCAAGACGCCGGTAGATGCGCTGCCGGATCTTTCGGATGTGCAGGTCATTATCAAAACCAGCTTTCCGGGCCAGGCACCACAAGTGGTGGAAGACCAGGTGACCTATCCACTGACCACCGCCATGCTGTCGGTGCCGGGTGCCAAGACGGTCCGGGGTTACTCCTTCTTTGGGGACTCCTACGTCTATGTGATCTTCGATGAAGACACCGACATGTACTGGGCTCGCTCCCGGGTGCTGGAGTACCTGTCCCAGGTGGCCCCGAGCCTTCCAGACTCGGCCCGCCCGCAACTGGGGCCGGACGCAACCGGGGTTGGCTGGGTTTACCTCTACGCTCTGGTGGATCGCACCGGGAACAACGATCTGAGCCAGCTGCGCAGCCTGCAGGACTGGTTTCTGAAATACGAACTCCAAACAGTGCCAGGCGTGTCCGAAGTGGCCGCGCTTGGTGGCATGGTGAAGCAGTATCAGGTCAAGGTCAGCCCGGAAAAACTCAGGGCGTTGGGTATTCCTCTGGCTCACATCCAGAACGCCATCAAGAGAGGAAACCAGGAAGTGGGCGCCTCCGTCATCGAGATGGCGGAGGCGGAATACATGGTGCGCACGTCCGGCTACATCCAGTCCCGTGAGGACCTGCTGTCGATTCCGTTGGGGCTTGATGACAACGGCACCCCCGTGCTCCTGAAAGACGTGGCCACTGTTGAGATTGGGCCGCAGATGCGGCGCGGGGTGGCTGAGCTGAATGGGGAAGGGGAAACAGTCGGTGGCGTTGTGGTCATGCGCTTCGGTGAAAACGCCCAGGCAACCATCAATGGCGTGAAGGCGAAACTGGAGGAACTGAAATCCAGTTTGCCGGAAGGTGTCGAGGTGGTAACGGTTTATGATCGCTCCGGTCTGATTGAGCGGGCGGTGAATAATCTCGGGTTCAAGCTGCTTGAAGAGTTTCTGGTGGTGGGCCTGGTGTGCATCATCTTTTTGTTCCACGTTCGCTCGTCGTTGGTGGCGATTCTCAGCCTGCCGGTTGGCATTCTGGCGGCCTTTATTGTCATGTACTGGCAGGGAATCAACGCCAATATTATGTCCCTCGGGGGGATTGCGATTGCGATCGGGGCGATGATCGATGGCGCCATCGTCATGATCGAGAACATGCACAAACATATGGAGCGGACCCCGTTAACCCCTGAGAACCGATGGGAGGTCGTGGCCAGGTCGGCCTCTGAGGTCGGACCAGCGCTGTTTTTCTCGCTTCTGATCATTACTGTTAGTTTTGTGCCGGTGTTTGCGCTGGAAGCGCAGGAAGGGCGGATGTTTGCGCCTCTGGCCTTCACCAAGACCTACGCCATGGCAGCCAGTGCGGCTCTGGCGGTGACGCTGGTTCCAGTGCTCATGGGCTATTTTATCCGTGGCAAGGTGCTGCCGGAACACAAGAATCCCGTGAACCGTCTGCTGGTCGGTGTTTATATGCCGGCCCTGAAGCTGGTCCTTCGATTCCCGAAAACCACGGTTATGGCTGCACTGCTGGCACTGGCTGTGGGGCTTTGGCCGGCGACCAAGATCGGGAGTGAGTTCATTCCTCCGCTGGATGAGGGCGACCTGATGTACATGCCAACCACCTACCCGGGTATTTCAATTGGCAAGGCCCGGCAGCTGCTGCAGCAAACCGATAAGCTGATTGCCACCTTACCGGAAGTAGAAACGGTATTCGGCAAAGTAGGGCGGGCGGATACCGCAACCGATCCAGCACCCTTAACGATGATTGAAACGTTTATCCAGCTGAAACCCAGGGATCAATGGCGGGAAGGGATGACCACCGAAAAGCTTAAGGAGGAACTCAATACCCTGATCCGTTTCCCGGGGGTCACGAACGCCTGGGTGATGCCCATCATCACTCGCATCGATATGCTGGCAACGGGCATTAAAACACCCGTTGGCATAAAGGTAGCGGGCCCGGATCTTGCCATTATTCAGGACATCGGCAAACGCCTTGAGGAGATCATGGTCGACATCCCCGGCACCGCCTCTGTTTATTCTGAGCGGGTCGCCGGCGGCCGATACATCAAGGCGGATATCGATCGGGAACGTGCAGCCCGTTATGGACTGAACATAGCGGACGTTCAGCAAGTTGTTGCTTCGGCGATTGGCGGTATAAACGTATCGCGGACGATCGAAGGGCTTGAGCGCTACCCGATTAATCTGCGTTACCCCCAGGACTACCGGGATTCTCCAGAGAAGCTGGAGCAGTTGCCCATCGTTACGTCAACGGGGCAAAGGATTGCGCTTGCCGATGTCGCCGATATCCGGGTAGAAGATGGTCCTCCCGCCATCAAAAGTGAAAACGCCCGCCTCAATGGCTGGACCTTCGTGGATATTGAAGGGGTTGATGTCGGCACCTATGTGGAGCAGGCCATGGCTACCGTTAACGAGGAGCTCGATCTGCCTGCGGGCTATTCGGTTACCTGGTCTGGCCAGTATGAGTACATGCTGCGTGCCAAGGAAAAGCTCACCTACGTGGTGCCGCTGACGCTGGCGATTATCGTCATTCTGCTGTTCCTGAACTTCCGCCGTTTTGCGGAAGTGGGCATCATCATGGGTACGCTGCCGTTTGCCATGATTGGCGCAATCTGGCTGATGTATCTGCTGGGCTATAACTTTTCGGTTGCGGTCGGTGTAGGCTTCATTGCGCTGGCCGGCGTTGCCGTGGAGATTGGTGTGATCATGCTGGTGTATCTGAACCAGTCTTACGAGGAAATGTTGCAAACCTGTAAGGAGAAGGGGGCGACTCCAAGACGCGAGACGTTGCGCCTTGCCGTGCTTCATGGTGCCGGATTGCGCGTGCGGCCTATAATGATGACTGCTGCTGCTATTATCGGAGGTTTGGTGCCTATCATGGTTAGCACTGGTACCGGCTCCGAAGTCATGGGGCGCATAGCTGCACCAATGGTCGGTGGGATGATATCTGCTGTGATTTTGGCGCTGTTGGTGATACCGGTAGGTTACTATCTCTGGAAATGCAGGAGTTTTTCCGAAGCGTAAAGAAAGTTAGACCTCGCCATATTGCTTTCGAGATTCTGGCGAGGTCTGATGATGCATTGGTGTCTGGGTAATGTTGTTATAAAGCAAGAGCCTGGGTATGGAGTCCCGGGCAGATACTCTGGCAACATATTTCCCGGGGGAGGTTTCCTGCCCTCTAAAAGGCCGAGAACAGCAGCGATGGGGTAGGCCCAAATTTGATGGGGTTCAATCATGTCTCGCATGGAGTCCTCGTGCCTTTGTGGTTCGCCATTCGCTTGGAATCTGCATGATGAGGTATGTCACATAGCGCGCCGGTTAACTATGCCTATAGGTATAAGCCCCCTCGTGCTTGTAGTCAGGGTGTTCAAATTCCAGTGTTGAATGAGTTACGCTGAATTCTTTCTCCAAAGCCTGTTTTATCCCGTCCTTGATTTTCTCAAGTTCATTCCACGCACTCATCTCGACAACCACACGGGCGTCGAGCGAGGCATCATGCTCACCCACCTGCCAAAAATGTACGGGGTGAAGTCGATAACTCCTTCTAAGTCTGATACTGCCCCAATGACGGAATCTGTGCCGATATCCTAGGGACTCCCCAGCATGAGTGTTCTGATGGTCCCGCCAATTTCTGTCAGGTCCAGGTAGAGAATATAGCTGGCCATGCCAATGGTGATTGCGGAATCAACCCAGCGCATGTCGTAGAGCAAGATAAGAGCTCCGCCTATAACACTGCTATTGACGCAAACGCATCAGACAAGTTGTGTAAAACAACGCATGAATATTAACGCTGCCCTTCTGCATTGAGTAGGTCAGCAGCGCGCTCAACGCGTCCATTATCAGTGCAACAATGTAAGTCAGACTACCCAACACCCCTTGAGTTCCAGCGGATCTGGGAACCGCATGACACCCTCGTATATCAGGTAGGGCCCTATCATGATCAAGGTGGTGTATTTAACAGCGCAACACCTACCTTTATTCGCCCGTAGCCGAAGGTCAGCTTTTATTCAGCCGGGCGACGCGCAATCTTACGGGCCGCGAACGCGATAATCAGCGATGCCATGTCCCAGAAGTTATGTATAGCATCGGCAATCAGCGCCAAGCTGCCGGCAAAGTCCTTTCCGCGATCTGGACGAGAGTCAGGATGCCGTTTGCCCAGATGGCTACTGCAACCCGTTTATGCTTGGTTTCAGGGGGAATGTGAAATAGCTGTATACTGAAAAAGTGTGCTTTCCCTCATATAGGTTTCGAAGTAATGCGGGAAGAAGCGTTAATTGGTTGCTTCCAATGTTCGCATTGCGACCAGTGCTTTCTGGATTTGACGAAACATGCCAACCACTCAGAGCGATCTGAGTTTGTAGTGCACCTTCAGGATGACAATCTGGGATGCCTATTATTGCTCCTCATGGGAAAGATTTTTCGTCGAATGACACTCAATCGCCAGCCAGGCCTGTAAATCGTTGGTAGCCCAGTCTCTGGCAAGCGGCATTTGAATTAGCATATGGGCACTAATCGGCCTCTGTTCTGATAGGCTGGCTTTAAAGGGTAAGACATCCGTCATGTTCCATGATTTCGGAGGATTCATCATGTTTTCGGGCCTCAGCGCATTTCCTTTAACCCCTATGAGTGAGCAAGGTATAGACGAGGCGGCATTTGTTCGATTGATCGAACAGCTCGTTACCGCCAACGTTGATTCAATAGGCGTGTTGGGCTCGACTGGAAACTATGCCTATCTGACCATGGACGAGCGTGCACGTGTCGTAAGACTTGCCATTGAACACGCAGGGGATGTCCCTGTGATGGTAGGTATCGGTGCGCTGCGCACGCGCGATGTACTTACGCTGGCCGAGGATGCCGAGGTAGCTGGTGCCTCCGGGGTACTGCTGGCGCCAATGTCCTATCAGAAACTGCTTCCAGATGAAGTTTTCGGGCTCTATGAAACAGTAACGCACGCACTATCGCTTCCGCTTTGTGTCTACGACAATCCTGGTACCACGCAGTTTGTTTTCAGCGACGAGCTTCACGGACAAATTGCGCATCTCCCGAACGTGGCGTCGATCAAGATTCCCGGAGTGCCTGAAGACCCTATTGAAGCAATGGCGCGGGTTGAAAGGCTTCGTGCACACATTCCATCAACCGTCACTGTGGGGGTGAGTGGAGATGCCTTCGCCGCGACTGGCCTGAATGCCGGCTGTGATGCCTGGTATTCTGTGATCGGGGGCGTGTTTCCCGCCGCAGCACTTGCGATTACGCGCGCAGCTCAGGCCGGGAACGCGCAGGAAGCGACACGGTTATCGAAACGATTACAGCCCTTATGGGAATTGTTCAACGAATCTGGAGGAAGCCTGCGGGTTGTCGCAGCTGCTGCGGAATTGCAGGGACTTGCTGAGTCTCCGTGTTTACCGCTGCCGCTCAAAACCCTTGGTAAAGAGGGGCGTCGACGACTGGCGAACTTGATTGATGAGCTGGATTTATCGTGACGCAAATGTCGCTCCACGACGGTCAATACAACGGGGTAAAAGCGGAGGGTTTTGAGTGGATTGGGGACTTTTAATCACTTTCGCTACAACCTTCGCGTCAATCCTGGCTCTGCCTGGGCCGAACGCTGCATTTGCCGTAGGACAGTCCCTTAGGTATGGCGCACGGAAGTCGCTGGCAGTCGCCGTAGGTTTTATGTTGGCAACCTGCGTCCACGGGATACTCGTGTTATCCGGACTGGGCGTACTGATACAACGCTTTGCAGGTGCATTGGTATTGCTGAAGTGGTGTGGGGTTGCTTATTTGGTGTATCTCGCCATAAAGGCGTTCAGGTCCGGGGTAAATATTGTAACTGTTTCCTCTCAGACAATGACCGTAAGCAAAATGATGCTAAGTGCAATGGCAGTCTCATTGACAAATCCTAAAGCACTGCTGGCGAGTCTGATGATCTACCCGCTATTCATCACGTCTTCCGGCGCTTATATCTCTCAAGCGGTAGCATTGGTGGCAGTCGCAATGGCGATTTCTTTTTCCATATACGCAACCTACATAGTGGGAGCATCCAAGTTGGGCAAGCATTTGCGGAGGAGCGAATGGGCCAATAAGATCGTCGCGTCGTTCTATTTGGGTGCAGCTGGTGTGTTGGCTTCCAAATCAACATAACTCAAAGCGGGCCCTTCGGCCTTTGATCTGAATGTCCGCTTTGCGACCGTAGCGGCTACTTTATGGGATGGTTACACAGACGCCCTAGATACCCCAAGCCGATTCATTGAGGAAGAGGGCGCTGTGTGTGGACAGCAAAAATTGTCATCAAATCCAAAATTCTAGCCGAATTTGGTGCGCTGTGGGCGAAGATATACCGTTGAGAATTTTACTCGGCATCGGGGCCGTGGAGGCGCTTATTCAGAACCGTTTTTCCTACGGGAAACAAATACTAAATCGTTGTTGGTTAAAGGTATGGTCGGACCCTTTTGAGTACATCTGAAATTGTCAGTCAAATATTGATGATGTATGCGGGGAAGGCAAAAACTGAAAATTGGGACAATCTTGGGACACAAAAAAATCAGCGACCGTTAAGTGGCTGATTTTTCTATAACGAATTGGTCGGGACGGTAGGATTTGAACCTACGACCCCTTGCACCCCATGCAAGTGCGCTACCAAGCTGCGCTACGCCCCGAAACGCTATTGGCCAAAGAAACTTGAGATAAATCTCAGTGGCTTAGCGGGAGCGAAGTCTACACCAGCGCCCGCAAAAAATAAACATCCTTTCGGCATTTCCCGGAGTATTTCTATTGCAGCTTGGTTTCGCGGAGCTCACGGATAAATTCCGGTGGATCAAAGCTGTGTGCCGTAGCGTCTGGCCAGTAAAGATCAAATACCCGCTCACCGGTCTTGCCTGTAAGAAGGGCGCCCGGTTCGAGGAACGGGTAGAGCTCCATGTAGGAGTGGATGTCCGTCCTGGAAGTGCGGCGGATGATATGCTCCGGGCCCAGTTCTGAAGGGTGCCTGAGGCCTGAGGCCGCGAGCAGGTTCATCAACGCGTCCAGAGTATTTCTGTGGTAGTTGTAAACCCGCTGGCTTTTGTCTCTCACATCGAGTTTTTCACTGCGCCTTGGATCCTGGGTGGCAACCCCACTGGGGCATTTTCCGGTGTGACAGTTCAGGGCCTGGATACAGCCCAAAGAAAACATATAGCCGCGGGCCGCATTGCACCAGTCAGCACCCATGGCCAGCGTTCTGGCGACGTTGAAGGCCGAGGTGATCTTGCCGGCCGCGCCTAGGGCGATGTCCTCTCGCAGATTAGTCCCCACCAGCGTGTTATGAACCAGCAACAGGGCCTCTTTCATGGGGGTCCCCAGCCGGTTGATGAACTCCAGGGGAGCCGCGCCTGTGCCTCCTTCGCCGCCGTCGACAACGATAAAGTCCGGTTTTTTCCCTGTTTCAAGCATTGCCTTGACGATCGCAAACCATTCCCAGGGATGGCCGATGGCCAGTTTGAAACCCACTGGCTTGCCACCTGACAGCTCTCGCAGTCGCTCCAGGAACTCCAGGAGTTCAACGGGAGTCGAGAATGCAGAATGGCAGGCGGGGGAGACGACATCTTCACCGGCTTTGACTCCCCGTGCTTCGGCAATTTCAGGGGTGACTTTTTCTCCGGGAAGGATGCCGCCGTGGCCGGGTTTTGCACCCTGCGATAGTTTGACCTCTATCATTTTTACCTGGTCGGTTGTGGCGTTCCGCGCAAACATTTCCTCGTTGAATGTTCCGTCTTCGTGGCGGCACCCGAAGTAGCCGGAACCAATCTCCCAGACCAGATCCCCTCCCGGTTCGCGGTGATAACGGGAGATTGAGCCTTCACCTGTGTCGTGATAGAAACCGCCCATTTTTGCACCGGTATTCAGGCTCAGAATGGCATTGGGGGAGAGGGAACCGAAGCTCATGGCGGATATGTTGAACACACTGGCGCTGTATGGCTTGGCGCAGCGCTTGCCGATCACGATGCGAAAGTCCGAATCGGTAAGCGCTACCGGCTTCAGCGAGTGATTGATCCACTCGAATCCTTCGTCATACATACCCAGTTGGGAGCCGAAAGGGCGTTTGTCGAGAACGTTCTTGGCTCGTTGGTAGACGATAGTGCGCTGCTCTCGGGAAAAGGGGCGTTCATCGGTATCTGACTGAATAAAGTACTGCCGTATTTCGGGGCCGATGGATTCGAGAAAGTACCGAAAGTGGGCAAGAATCGGGTAATTGCGACTGACTGTGCGTTTACGCTGTAACAGATCCCAGGTGCCAAGTGCAGTAAGGGCGCCGAAAACAAGGATCAGCGCCAGGGCCCAACTCCCCAGCACAACACCAGAGAACAGAGAAAGCAGAAAGCCCGTCAGGCTCAGTGCGTAGGCGGTATATCGGAAGGGAACAGTTCGGGTTTTTGCCATTGGATCCTCCGGCCACATAAATATTGGTCTAAGCTTGATTGCAGGGCGTAAGTACGCGTTCTTTGATGTTTTGAACTCAAAGCAATAAGATGACGAGCTTGTAACGTTTGCATCCAAAAATCGAAAAGATATCTACTCAAACAGGAGGCTCAAAACGTGGGCGACGTTGTAAAAGACGAATACTCAACGGATTACGTCGCGGGCCAGGATAATATAAATCCTTTTGGCCTCGATCTGCACGCGCCAGTATTTCCGATCACAGCGATACTGGTGGTAGCGTTCGTTATAGGTACGCTGATCTTCCCGTCAGAAGCAAAAGAACTTCTCGACGGTGCCAAATGGTGGACAATTGCACAATTTGACTGGTTTTTCCTGCTCAGTGCCAATGTCTTTGTCGTTGTCTCTCTTGCCCTGATTTTTATGCCTGTTGGCAAAATCCGAATTGGCGGTATGGATGCCAAGCCAGACTTTTCAACGATGTCCTGGTTTGCGATGCTCTTCGCGGCTGGCATGGGTATCGGCCTCATGTTCTGGGCCGTAGCAGAACCGGTGGCCTATTATACCGGCTGGTATGAAACGCCGTTGGGCGTGGAGGCCAACACGCCAGAGGCCGCAAAACTCGCCATGGGGGCTACCATGTATCACTGGGGCCTGCACCCCTGGGCAATCTATGCGATTGTGGCGCTCTCCCTGGCATTCTTTGCTTACAACAAGAACATGCCGCTGACCATCCGCTCAGCCTTTTTCCCGTTGCTTAAAGACCGTGTCTGGGGCTGGCCGGGGCACATCATTGACATCCTGGCGGTGGTTGCCACGATTTTCGGCCTGGCCACTTCTCTCGGTTTTGGGGCCCAGCAGGCTGCGTCCGGCCTGGACTACCTGTTCGGGATTTCGTCCGGCATTAACGTACAGATGGCGATTATCACCGGTGTGACCGCAGTTGCACTGATATCGGTTCTGCGCGGCCTTGATGGTGGTGTGAAGATCCTGAGTAACTTCAACATGTCGCTGGCGGCAATTCTGCTGTTTTTCATCATCTTTGCCGGCCCGACAATGACGATACTGGAGACGCTCTGGGTAACATCCTCCAGCTATGTCGGTAATGCCCTGCCATTGAGTAACCCGTTTGGCCGTGAAGACGAGGCCTGGTTCCATGGCTGGACCGTGTTCTATTGGGCATGGTGGATTTCCTGGTCGCCGTTCGTTGGTATGTTTATCGCGCGGGTATCCAGAGGCCGGACGGTTCGTGAGTTCGTAACCGCAGTGCTGATCGTCCCCACGGTGATTACCGTGGTCTGGATGAGTTCTTTCGGCGGCTCTGCACTGGAGCAGATTGAGCAAGGCATTGGTGCACTTGCTGCTGACGGGCTGACCGAGGTTCCCCTTGCGATGTTCCAGATGTTCGCAAACCTGCCCTTCGTGGCGATTACATCATTCGTTGGTATTGTGTTGGTCCTGGTGTTTTTCGTGACATCTTCCGACTCAGGTTCGCTGGTAATCGACAGCATCACGGCGGGCGGTAAAACCGATGCGCCTACCGCCCAGCGCGTATTCTGGGTAGTCATGGAAGGTGCGATTGCCGCAGCACTGATTTTCGGTGGCGGCGGCGATGCGCTGGGCGCGATCCAGGCAGTGGCAATAACCGCGGGTCTGCCGTTTACAGCGATATTGCTGGTAATGACCTGGGGGCTGTTGAAGGGCCTCAACCATGAGCGCAGATTGCTGCTTGCCGAAGGCAAGCTCTGATCCGCGCGTATAAAAAACCGGGGCCCTGTAGGCGCCCCGGTTTTTTTGTGTCTGAAAGTCCGCTTTCAGATCTTTGAGGTGAAGGTTTCCATCGCAAAGGCAGCCCGGTCTTCGGGCGTGAAATGCGGTTTGCGAAGCGCTTCAATCGCTCTGAGGCGTGGCAACAGGCCGCGGCCGTTAGCCATCTGAATAGCCAGGCCCGGCCGTGCATTCAATTCCAGAAGCAGGGGGCCCTGATTAACATCGACGACCAGATCAACGCCCATATACCCCAGGCCCGTGGCCTCGTAACATCGGGATGCCATCACCAGCATTTCCTGCCAGTCAGCGATAGCGATGTTTTCAAGTGGCAGACCTGTATCCGGGTGTAACGTGATAGGGCGATTGAATTGAACTGCATTCAGGCTGTGCCCGTTGGCGATGTTCAATCCCACTCCGACTGCACCCTGATGCAGGTTCGCTTTCCCGTCAGACGCTTTTGTGGCCAGCCGGAGCATAGCCATTACCGGATAGCCCTGAAAAACCACAATACGGATATCAGGTACGCCCTGGAACGAGTATTTCGCAAGCTCCGGAATGGACTCCACCAGATCTTCAACGATAGCGACGTCCGGTGAACCGGCGAGTGAATAGAGGCCTGCCAGGATATTGGAGAGGTGCCGCTCGAGGTAGGAGGCATGTACCCGTGCGCCGGAGGCCTTGATGAATTCGTCCTCATCCCGCCCGGTTATCACGGTAATACCCTTGCCACCGGACCCCTTGGCGGGTTTGATGGCGAAACCCTTCAGCTCTTCTGCCATTTGCCGGAAATGGGAGATCTCATGTTGTTGGCGTACAACCTGAAGCAGTCGGGGGGTGCGCACGTCGTATTCTGCCACCACCAGCTTGGTTTTGAGTTTGTTATCCACTAGGGGATAGGACACGCGGCTGTTGTACCGGGCAATGTAGTCCACATTGCGCCGGTTCATGTTCAGCATCCCCAGCTGATTAAGCTTGAAGGGCGAAATCCAGTCCATCAGTCGTAGACCTTCATGGGGTGAAACCGACGGAGCTCAGATAATTTGTAGCCGGTGTACTGCCCCATCAACAGGATCAGTCCCAGCACCACAAAATGCAATTCGGGGAAGTTGAAGGTCAGGTGGCTTGCCAGTGGGGCACTCATCAGGAGAAACGCACATACCGCCACAAACAGGCTGCCCGCCCCCTGGACAAATACCTCACGGGCGCCTTCTTCTTCCCAGAGTATCGACATGCGTTCTATGGTCCAGGCAATGATTACCATGGGGAAGAACGTCACTGTCATGCCGGTATTGAAGCCCATCTGATAACCGACAATGCTCAGCCCGGCGGTGATGAAAATCACCAGAATAATAAGTGCTGATATTCGGGATACCAATAACAGGTTGAGGCTGGAGAGGTAGCCACGCATCAGCAAGCCGATGGCGACCACGGACACAAAGGCAATAAGCCCAGGGATCAGTGTTGTCTGTACGAAAGCCACAGCGATCAGTATCGGCATGAACGTACCTGAGGTCTTTATGCCCACTACGATGCGCATGAAGGCCACCACAAGAGCCCCCAGAGGGAGTAGCAGCAGCATTCTGAACATACCCTGCTCCTCAATCGGAAGCTGGTAGAGACTGAGGAAACCGAGGCCATTCTCGAAGGATTGGGACTGGGCCAGCTGCAGTGCCGGTATGGTTTGCCGCAGCATTGAAAAGCTCACTTCTGAGTCATCCCCGCCCACCAGGTCCAGCAGGGAAGTGGCTGCCTGGCGCCAAAGCAACACGTTTTCCGGAAGCCCCTGCTCGGCGGTTCGGGGGTTAAAGGTCAGCCAGCTGTTGCCATCATAGATCTGAAGGAACGGGCGCAGTTGTTGTCGACGCCTCGCATCTTCAAGGGCCAGCCCATCTGCGGTGCGGGCGGGAATGCCGGCGTGGTTGAGCATCCGGTTGAGCAGGTCAATGTAGTTGTCGTCAGACACCAGCAAGGTTGTGTTCTGGGCGTTGCTGTCTGGCTGAAGCAGTTTGATCAGTTCCCGCGTCATGCTCTCCGGCGTGCTCGATCGGGCGGCGGCCTGCTGCAGCAATTCCTCCACAGCGGTGGCCTGGGGTTCTTCCCAGAAAACCGGTTCCGGTTTTGGGCGGCGCCTGGGGTTGGCCGAGCGTACACGCTCGTCCGGTACCAGCTGAACCTTGAAGTAAAGCGTCTGGGGGCCGTTGATATTGCGTTTGGTCCACTCAGCCCGGCGTACACCGGAATCCTCGACAATGGAAAAGCCATAGCCCGGCGAGGCGGCCTGTTCGGAAATAATCCGGAAACCCGGGGGCTGATCGGGGATGTTCATGCTGGCGAGCACCGGTTCACCGGTACCCGTAAAATCGATTCTGGCCTCTACCATCCACACCGGCTTCTGTTCGCCGGTAAACCAGGGAATGCCAAGCTCAACATGGCGCCAGACGGCGATGGAGATGCCTGCGACAATCAGCAGAAATATGGCAACGAAAAACGGTATACGGGAGCGGGAGGTCAAGATTCATCCCCATTATCTTCTGCGGGTACGGATTCCGGCAGTTCGGTGGCGAACTCCTTGCCAACATCAATCAGCATGACGTCTCTCAGAATATTGCGCCCCACCAGTACGCTATGGGTAAGGTGTTCACGGTTTGTCAGGGTGAATTCGGCCTGTTGCCGGTGATTACCGATCATGAACTGCAATTCGACGACCACGCGTCTTTCGGACTCCTCGGTGCTGGACTGGATGATTTTGACGCGGCGGGATATTTCCCGCTCGATGGTGACAAACTCATCGGTGTCAGGCATCGGTACGTCGAACCGAACCCAGCTGTTACCGTCCCGTTCAAAGCGGGTAATATTTCTGGCGTCCATGGAAGAGGTTTCGGCGCCGCTGTCGATGCGTGCATCGTAAATCAGCCCGGGTCCGGCCAGATAAAATTTTTCCACTTCGCCCACGATTACTTTGCCCTTGAGCCTGTCGGCGCGGCCATCGTCAGCGGGGGTTTTGCATACAGGTGCTTTTGGCTCTGGAGGACAGGCGGGCTTTTCCACCTGTTCGGCAATCGTCTTGAGAATGGTCTGGGTGGATTCTTCGTTAAGGCGGGTCAGCGCCTGAAACCGGTCGCTGGTGCGGTCTTCAAGGCTGATGATGTGCTCACTCTGGTTGACAATCGACGAGTTCAGGGCGCCGAGGTCTTCTTTTTCCACCATCAAGTAGCGATCTGCGGTACAACCGGAAACAAAAAAAAGAAAAACGGCAGTGGCCGCCAGCTTTCCGAAATCTGAACGCATAAGAAACATCCGAAGCCTCTGAATCCGCGGCGTGAATTCTACAATTCCGGAATGCCGCAATGGAAGTCGTTGCCCTTCAGGGGCAAGCTATCTTATTCACAGGACGGAAGTATACAACAACATAACAGTCGAGAGGGTTTACAGATCATTAACGGCGGAATTATCTGTCTCAGAATCTCCGGGACAGGAAGTGGTTCTCAGCGAGCACTTCCTCAGAGCGCAGATATTCCTGAATAATCGGGGAGCAATTGAGGTAGAAAAGCAGCAGCTCCCGCTGAACATCCTGATCCTGAATGCGCGAGGCAAAGTGAATGAGGTCCCATATCGACTCATCACCGTTATTCTGGAATGTTTTACCATAGCGCCCCTTGAGGATGCCGGTCAGTCGCTCCAGATGAAATTCGCCAGTGTGTGTCATGTGGGGCAGTATGCGAAATTCGCTCTGACCACCTTGCGGCCGGCAGCCGTTTTGCGTTTCCGGCCAACCCGCAGGAGACAATTCCGATCCCAGTTTTCTCCAGAGCTCTTTAAGCATGTTGAATTCCTGTCCTTTATACTGCCCAGGGACCTCGGTGCCGGAAGTAACGATAGCCGGATGTATTCTATCCATTTTCACGGCAGACAACGTATGTCTTCCGTTTTAGATGATATTACGCACCGAGTCCAGAGGCGGATGCATCAGGTTGAGATTTTTGCCAAGCAGTCGATGACTGACTGTGTAACAACGAGTATTCGACGGGGCGACGCGTCAAAAGGTTCCGCGAATACGGTAAACTGTTGCTGTATTGTCATTTTCGACTAATCAGTCAAGGAGATCAGGGTGCCTGAGGCCGTTGTCGCTGTTATGGAAAGCCAGCCGGAAACCATCGTATTTGCTGCCCTCCTGGCCCTGGTTCTTTGTTTGTTGACGTTCCTGGTGGTGAAGGGGAATCGCGCTGCTGAAAGCTGGCGTCAACGCGCCGCCGTACTCGACAACCAGGTAGCCGGGCTGGAGTCCGAAAGCCGGTCGCGACTGGCACGCATTGAGCAGCTGGAAGCGGAACGCGTCTCACACCAACAGCGAGCGGATGAGCTTTCAAGAGAGCTCAGCGATGCCAGGGTTGCCCTGAGAGCGCAGGAAGTCACCCTTGATAAAGAGCGCCGCGCAACCACGGAAAAACTGGAGCTGCTGGAGCGCAATCGTGATTCCCTGAAGCAGGAGTTCGAGAATCTTGCCAATCGCATCTTCGAACAGAAAAGCGAACGCTTCAGCCAGCAGACCCGCACCAGTATTGATACCCTGCTGAACCCGTTCCGGGATCAGTTGCAGGATTTCCGCAAGCGGGTTGAAGATGTCTACACCAGCGAGACCCGTGATCGCCAGGCCTTACGAAGCGAGATCAAATCCCTTCAGGAACTTAATCGACAGATCACCGAAGAGGCCTCAAACCTCACCCGGGCCCTCAAGGGCGACAAGAAAATCCAGGGCAACTGGGGCGAGTTGATTCTTGAACGAGTACTGGAGCGCTCGGGCCTGCGCAAGGGAGTTGAGTACGAAACCCAGGGCAGTTACCGTGATCACGACAACCAACTGCTACGGCCGGACGTGATTGTTCATCTGCCGGACAACCGCAATCTGGTGGTGGACTCCAAAGTATCACTGGTGGCCTACCAGCAGTGGGCAACAGAAGAAGATGACGCCGCCAGGGAGGAGGCGCTGAAGCAGCACGTCGAAGCCGTGCGTAATCACATTCGTACGTTGAGCGAGAAAGACTACAGCCAGCTTCACGGCCTGCATTCACCAGACTTTGTGTTTCTGTTCATGCCCATAGAACCGGCCTTTGTGGCCGCTTTTCAGCAGGACGAGAACTTATTCGCAGAAGCTTTTGAGCGAAAGATTATTGTGGTTACACCAACCACGTTACTGGCCACATTACGCACAATCGAGAATATCTGGCGATACGAACGCCAGAGCCAGAATGCGCGCCGGATTGCAGACAGGGCCAGCGCGGTTTACGACAAGCTACGGATTTTTGTGGAGGCCATGGAAAAACTTGGCAGCCAGCTGCATACCGCCCAGGGCACCTATGATTCGGCCATGAACACCCTGACCCGGGGCCGCGGAAACCTGATCTCCCAGGCCAATCGCTTTGTGGAGCTGGGCGTTCGTGTTAAAAAAGAACTCCCGAAAGCGATTATGGATCAGGCGGAAGTGGATGCCGATGAAGATGCCGCCCGAAATAACCAGCAGGAGTAGATGAAATGGTGAAGAGAACCCGATTCGGGCGCAGTTCTGTTTGTGGCTTTGTGTTGGCATCGTTGCTGATAACCGGTCAGGTTGATGCGCTGGAACCCGAGCACGAAATTCGCCGCCTGATGCTGGCGACCGAAGAAGCGGTTGCCGGAGAAAACTGGGGTGAAGCCGGCGAATATCTGAACCGCCTGCAGCAACTGGAAGGGCAGAAGCCGGCGGATTATTTCTATTTTCGTGGCCGGGTGATGCTGGAAGCCGGCCATTTCAACGAGTCGCGGGCGGCGCTGGAAAAATACGTCAGCCAGGCTGGTGCCGAAGGCAAGCATTACAAGGACGCTCTCAAACTGATTACCAGTGTTGAGAAAGCCCGTAAGCAGGAGGGCGCCCGGGCCAGCCAGAACAGTCAGAACAAGAGTGAGCCCGTTGCGATTATAGAGCCTGCGGGCGATGAGTCGCTGACGAAGCTGAAGGAACTCTACCTGGCGGAAACGGATGCCGAGGCGCTGGTTATTCATGCCAACACCCTTCTTGAAGGGGTTGGCTGGAGGTCAGACCAGAGAATCGTAAGGCTCGATCAACCCGCCGACATTGCCTACAAGCTTGACCGGCGTAACGATGTCATCAGTATCCAGGAATCGCGGCGCGAGGAAGATGGCCGGGTGGTGAAAAGCACAGAGTCGCTGGCTGTTTTCGGGGTTAATCCACAGATCGAGTGGAATTGCGAGAGCGCCACCGCCAGTTGCTGGATCTACGACCCCAGAGATGGCTCCCGATTGATGAAATTGAGCCAGGATCGCGAGCAGGCGGAAGAAATCGCCCGCACACTGGGGCGCCTGATAAAGACGATGCAGGGTGTCGGTCAGCCCCGCAGCTGACCCCGTTCACCCTCGCGGTACGCCCCGGGGGTAACGCCTGTCCACTTCTTGAAGGCGCGATGGAAGGTGGAAGGTTCTGTAAATCCTACGCGGAAGGCAATGTCGTTGATGGGCAGATCCGGGCGGGACAGGTAATAGATAGCCATGTCGCGCCGGAGCAGATCCTTGATCTCCTGAAACGACGTATTTTCCTGCTTCAATCGCCGCCGCAGCGTCTGAGGGCTGGTGTGGAGCTCCGCGGCAATCCATTCGAAATCGGGCAGGGAACGGGTAAAGTCCCGGCCGATCAGTGCACGGATGCGGCCAGTGAAGGTGTTGCTTTCATCCGGGCGCGACAGCAGGTCCGCTGGTGATGTTTTTAGGAACTGACGCATTTCGGATTTGTCGCGAATGACCGGCGCCTGCAGAAAACGCTTGTCGAACGTCAGGGCAGTCTCCCTTGCTTCAAACGACAACGGACAATGGAAAATGTGCCGATACTCGTCACCATGGGGTGGGCGAGGGTAGCTGAATTCCGCTTTGAACAGCTCCACCGGCTGCCCGATCAGCCAACTGCCCAGCCGATGCCAGATCACCAGAATACTTTCCCGGAAGAAGTGCATCGGGTCGTGGATATCACCTTCAATCGCGGTGACCAGCCGAGCGGCTGTGTCATCCACCTTCAGCTCCATGGCGACCATGGGTTCAAACAGACGGCAGAACTCAAACGCCTGCCGGTATACGGCCTCCAGATTGGGGCAGTCGATAACGAGTGCGCACATGGTGGCAAAGGTGCCGGTGCGACAGCGTCTGGGCCCCAGCCCCATGAACTCATCTTCCATCACATTCCAGGTGGCCTGCATCAGCCTGCTGTACTGGGTGCTGCTTACCCGGGCCATCTCGATCTTCAGCAGGTCTGGTGAAATTCCGGCCTCTTTGAGTATTGCGCGAGTATCCAGGCCGGCCTGCTCGGCGCCAATCAGAGCGGCCTCGACGAAGTGTCTGGAAACGGTGAGCTCCGACATGTCATCCTTTATCTTTATTTGAACGAAGCCCATCATAAAACCCCCCGGGAACAATGCAACCATTGCGCTTCGCGGGCGCTGGAAGAAATGGTCAATAGGAATGACGGAACCGGCAGTTGGCCCGGTGGGGAAAACAGGGCAGCATCAGGACTGCACCAATAATCAATAAAGGAGTTGCACATGCCAGGCCCGTTAAGCCACCTCAAGGTACTGGATTTCAGCACACTACTGCCTGGCCCCTATGCCACCATGCTGCTGGCAGATATGGGTGCGGATGTGTTGCGCGTGGAGGCGCCGGACAGGCTGGACCTGACCCGGGTGATGCCGCCACTGGAGGACGGTGTGAGCACAGCCCATACCTTTCTTAACCGGGGCAAACGCTCCCTGGGACTGGATCTCAAAAAAGAGGGCAGTGCCGATGTTGTCAAGCGTCTGGTAAAAGATTACGACGTTGTGATCGAACAGTTTCGCCCCGGCGTGATGGACAGGCTGGGCATTGGCTACGAGACCCTGAAAGCCATCAATCCCAACCTCATTTACTGTGCTATCACCGGCTATGGCCAGACTGGCCCGTATAAAGACCGTGCCGGGCACGACATCAATTACCTGTCCCTGGCCGGCGTTTCCAGCCACTGCGGCCGGAAGCAGAGCGGGCCCCCACCGATGGGTGTCCAGATAGCCGATGTGGCAGGCGGCTCACACCATGCGGTAATGGGTATCCTTGCGGCGGTGGTTCATCGGCAGCAGACCGGAGAAGGCCAGTATATTGACATCAGCATGACCGACGCCGCGTTCGCCATGAATGGTATGGCAGGGGCAGCCGCACTGGCCGGAGGCCAGGAGCAGTACCCGGAGAGCACATTGCTTAACGGCGGCACCTTTTACGACTACTACCAGACCAATGATGGCCGCTGGATATCCGTAGGCAGCCTGGAGCCCCAGTTCTCCGCCCGGCTGTGCGATGCTCTGGATATCCCCGAGATGAAAAGCTTTGCGCTTAGCCAGAACCCGGAGCATCAGCAGACAATCCGTGAGGCTCTGAAAACTGCCTTCGCCCAGAAAACCCTGGCAGAGTGGGAAGAGGTATTTGCTGGCCAGGATGCCTGCGTGGAGCCGGTGCTGACGATCACCGAGGCCGCTGATCATCCCCAGATGAAAGCCCGCAACATGGTTATCGAAGTGGCCAAAGAGAGTGGCGAAACCCAGAAGCAGATCGGCCACCCGATCAAGTTCAGTGCGACGCCCTGCGAGTCCCTCTACACCGGGCGCACACTGGGCGCGGATAACGACGAGTTCTGAGGCGCCTCTTCACTGGCTTCTGCAGGGGCAGGGGCCAGCTTCACATTGTTGCGGCCATCGTCTTTCGCCGCATATAGCGCCTGATCTGCCCGGAGCAGGGTGTCATCCGTGCTTTCTTCGCGATGATATTCCGCGACACCAATCGACACCGTTACCCGGAAGCCTTCCGCGATATCGGGGAAAGTCAGCGCTTCAATGGCTTCACGTACCCGCTCCGCCTTGATTCGGGCGCCCTCCAGTGGCGTCTGGGGCAGCACCAGCAGGAACTCCTCCCCTCCATACCGGCCAAAGCAATCGATGGCCCTCAGCCCGTCGGAAACCGAACGCGCCACCGCCTGCAGGATGGCATCACCGGCCTGGTGCCCGTAGGTATCGTTCACCTCCTTGAAGTGGTCAATGTCCATCAGGCACAGGGAAAACGACCCCGGCATGCGGCTGTACCGGTTGCATTCCTCGGTAATCACCTCGAATAGCCGGCGACGGTTATAGACACCCGTCAGGGCATCCACATTCACCAGCTCCTGGATCTGCTCCATGGCTTTGCCCAGTTCCAGATTGCGCTGGTGGAGCTTGCCACGGAGGCCACTGATAAATCCGCCAATGATGGTGATTTCCGCCATCACCAGCGCAAAGGCGACGGTTTGCAGAATATCCAGCTCGCTGTTGAGGACCTCGGGCCGATAGGCCCACAGGACCAGGTGGAGCAAGCCGTAAAGCGCAAAAAACCACACGCCCACCACAATGAACTGCCGCGTAGTGAGCGCCAGAATGCCAAACAGCATGGGCACAACGGCAATCAGCAGGAAGATCGCCCGGGCCTGGCCCGCATCCAGAAACGCCATCACCCAGATAGGGGGCAGCAGAGACACAATCATCTGTGCGGATGTCATGCTCGGGTCGCTGAACTTCAGGTTTTGTCCGGTGCGAATCAGCCACCAGAAGGTAGCGTTGATCAGTGAGGCGAACACCAGGAACCCGGTTGTAACGCCCAAAGAAATCATGCCTTGCAGCCAGCAGTAGACAACAATGCTGAAAGTGACCATGTAGGACCCGAAGGACATTCCGAGGCGCCTTAGCCGTAGCTTCTGGTCGCGTTCAGTGGCCTCTGCCGGGGAGGGTGATGTGGCGGTGGACGTTGGCTGGTTCATAGAGTGTTGTTTTTGTGTTGGTCTGCGGATTTAACAGTACATGTTCAATGGTGACATGAGCTCCAATAAGGATATTTGAAATAAATCATAAAGTCATACGAATAAGGAGTGAATCGACCGTCAGTTTTTAGCGATGTTCGGGTTTGTCTGCTAATTTGTGAGAGTGAGTCACCTTTGGCTCAGTCATAACAATCACAATGGACAAATAACTATGACATTGCTTTGCAAACCTTTCAGGAACGCTGATAAAGGCGCATTGAAAGCCGTTGGGTTAGCGCTGGCCAGCAGCATTCTGATGACAGGATGTTTCGACGGTAGCAGCTCTTCTTCCGACTCCGATAGTTCGGTGAACGAACAGCTTTTCCCGGCGGACGGTAAATTTGAGGCGACGATAAGGAGAACAACGAACGGTGTTCCGCATATCAAGGCGGATAATCTGGCGTCAGCGGCTTTTGGGCATGGGTATGCTCAGGCGCAGGATAATGTGTGCCTGTTGGCAGAGGCTTTTGTTAAGGCGAGGAGTGAAAGGGCGAAGTACTTCGGCCCCGGTGATAATAGCATCAATATCATCAACGACTTCAGTTACAAGGCGCAGGAGATACTCAGTGGCGCGAAAGCCGAATTTCCGCAGTTGAGCGAAGAAAGCCGGGCAATGGTAGAAGGCTTTACCGCAGGTTATAACCGTTACGTGAATGAGACGGACCCGGGAACGCTGCCTGTTGAGTGCCGGGATCAACCATGGGTAAAGGAAATTGAGCCTACGGACCTATTGGCTCATTATCGCATAGTGGGCCAGTTTGCCAGTGGTGCTCAATTTGCCACGGGTGTTGTGTTTGCTGCGGTTCCCCCGGGAGAAGTCGCCGACCCTGTTCCGGCCCAGCCAGTGACAAGTCTGGAAGGTGAATCCGGAAACGTGCTACGAGTGGCTGATGCTGCTCGTATGAATGCTCGCAAGATCGAGAACTTCGTTGATACTGGCTTGGCAAGTAACGCCTGGGGTATTGGTTCTGAATTGACTGAAAACGGGAAAGGGGCACTGCTGGCAAACCCCCACTTTCCGTATACCGGACACAGACGCCTTTATCAGTCGCAATTAACTGTTCCTGGTTACTTGAATGTGAATGGTGCAGGTCTTTTGGGTACTGCGATCCCTCTAATCAACTTTAACGAAAATCTGGCGTGGTCCCACACGGTAACTACCAGTCGTCGTTTCACCTGGTACGAGCTGCAGCTGAAACCAGGGGATCCGCTTACCTACATTAAGGATGGCGTCGAAAAACCTATCACCTCCAAAACCTTTCAAATCGAAGTGGATATGGGCGGCCCCGAGCCGGTTGTGCTTGAAAGGACCTTCTGGTTTTCCGAGTACGGCCCGATGCTGGCAGCGAAAGAAACCAACGATTCCTTCCCGAAGTGGGGAGGCACCGGACTGGTTAACGAAGAGCCCGCTGCTTACACTTATCGCGATGCCAATGCCAACACTTCGGGTTTGCTGGATACCTGGCTGGGCATGAGCAGGGCCAGTAACCTTGAGGAATTCAAGGATGTTTTCCGGCAGTGCGGCACTACCCTTTGGACCAATAGTACTTACACAGATGATCAGGGTAACGCCTATTACATTGACAGCAGCTCTGTTCCCAACCTGTCGGAAGCGACTATTGCTGTTCTGAACCTGAAGCGGAGTCTCAGCTCCGATTTCAACGAGCTATTCAAGGCCGGTGTAACCCTGCTTGATGGTTCAAAATCCCGCGACGACTGGGTAGAGGGTGAGTGTGCGGGACTGGTGCCGTTTGAGGACAAGCCACAGTTGCAGCGCACAGACTGGGTTCAGAACTCCAACAGCAGCCATTGGTCTACCAACCCGGACGAATTCCTGACAGGTTTCTCGCCCCTGTTTGGCGCCGAGAATGCGCCCATCAATCCTCGCACCAGACTTGGAATCAAGATGCTGCGGAACCCGACAGATCCGGGGCTGGATGCAAACACGAAACCACCTGCCGGCCAGGACGGAAAATTCAGCGCGCGGGATCTGATAGACACCATCTGGAACAACCGGGCCTGGTATGCCGAACAATTCTTGCCTGAATTGCGAGCTCGTTGCGCTTTGATCAGCGAGCCGGTTGAAGTGCCCCAAGAACTCCTGCCGTCGGATCCCGAGGTGACATCACCTGGCACACAAAATGTAGCTGCAGGCTGTGATGCTTTGAATGGCTGGAACGGAACCTACGATTTGACCAGCACTGGTGCCCACCTTTTCAGAGCGTTCATCGATATTTACAACCGCAGTTTTCCAGATGATTTGGAAACGGAATTCGATCCCTCAGACCCTGTCTATACCCCGGCTGATCCCTCAACGGTTGGTAGAGGTAGCGCCGACGATGCGATGCTCCAGTCCCTCGCCGCAGCGATGGTGCTGCTGGAAGACGCGGGTATCGCTCTGGACAGCCAGTTGGGTGAAGTGCAGTACTATCAGCCCAGTGGCGGTGTTCCCCCAGGCGGCGATCCCACAAGTGCCGAAGCACTTGCGTCCAGAATCCCTTGGCACGGTGGTGATGGTAACGTGGAAGGCGCATTCAACGCGATTGGTGTGGTCGATAGCAACTTCGCTGAAGATACCCGAATTCCGAGGGTTAACACCCCTGAATATATTGGTGTTACCAGTCCACCGGAAGAAGCGGAGTTCCGCTTTGCAGGTGGCCTGTCTTCTAATAACACCGATGGCTGGCTCATCGCGCGTGGCACAAGCTGGCATTTCGGGTTGGAGTTCACGGAAGAGGGGCCACAGGCTTATGGCCTGACCAGCTATTCCCAGTCGTCAGATGCAGATTCGGATTTCTTCGTGGATCAAAGCATGCGCTATTCGCAAAAAGACGCTAGAAAGCTTTTCTTCACAGATGAAGAGATTGAAGAGAATCTTCTGAGCAATGGTGAGATGACCATCAGTAACTGATTGTCTGAAAAGCAAGTACGGCAATCATTTGGTTGCTTGAAAACCCCCGGTGCTTCGGCCCGGGGGTTTTTGTTTATGTGCCCAAAATGCATAAGCTTGTGGTTGGATACTCGTGGAATTGGTCTTGCGAACGGCCCTGCGAGTTGCCAAATGGAGGAAGGAACAAATACCGTACGGAGATCCGGTTATTTGTATCTAGGGCACGTGTCTGAGCACCAGCGACCTCAATAACTCGGTGTAGGTCCAATTGACTCAAAGTGCGAGTTGCACCTAACAGAGGTTGGGACAAAGCAAGCTGAACAGGTTCGTTTCTTCCAAGCATAGAGCTGCCAGAAATGTTTACTATCGCTTAGGCAGGAGTAATGGCGCATAAAAAAGCCGCCATCAAAGATGGCGGCTTTTCACCTGCGGTAATGCTTAGTTAAGTTACGGCTGTGTGGATTGAATCAGTAAGAGAGTTTGCTGAATCATGGTTCCAAACGTTGCCTCTGCGTTGTCAGCAGAGACAATAATCTCTCCGCCTGTGGCTATTGTGCGGTCCTTAAGCACGTCGCCGGCTTCAGCTACTTCTTCCCGCGGCAACACCGGGGTACCGTGCACGCCTTCTTCATAGCGAGTGATCATCGGTGTATCCAGTGGAAGAGCAGTGGGAGTAGCCCCCATTACAGCCGCCAGAGCCTCAGAGCCGGACAGTGGTGCCGCCGGTGACCGGACGGTTAGGCCGTTCGGGAACGTTATGTTCAGCGGGCCTTTGTCATCACCATAGCGGGTGTCCGCGGCGTTTGGCGTGGTGCGATCGCCCTCCACTTGCGCCAGAACCGTATTGGAAACCGCTAGTTCATTGGCGAAGTTGATAGGATCAACCGCATCCAGACTCGCCTGGTTCACATTCAGGAAGGTCTCCAGGTCCGCATCGCCCTGAGACAGTCCAGCGGCGAGCTGCAACCCGCCAAGAATGGTAGGGGCAAAGCTGGGTGAGTTTTCAAGCAATCGGGTGGTTCCAGCGACCGGAGTCAGCAGGTGTGTGCCCGAGATGAACAAATCGGGATTCCCGCTGGCCGCCGCCGCACCGACAAATGCGCCACCGTTAAGGGTGCCAAGTGAGTGCCCGATAAAGGTAACGCCAGTACCCGTGACACCAGGCAGGCTATTCACGGTTGCTGTCAGGTTCATGAGATCAACAGAGCCCTGGCGCAGTACGTCACGGTTGTTCATGAAGTTGGTCAGGTTAATGAACAGGGAGCCTGAACTGCCCACGCCCTCTTCAAAGTCCATTGCGACCGGGTTGCCGTCGGCTCCGGCTGTGAAGCCATAGTGGCGTTCATTGACACCGTCAACCACGCCAGTCTCTGTGCTTGCGGGTGCCAGGCCGGGGATGGTGCTGCCTGCGTTGGCAACAGTATGATCTACAGAGAATGCAGAGGCCAAAGCTGGTGCTGCCACTGGATCGAAGCCGGCGTCGACGATCTGATCATCGCAGAGACCGCTACGGACATTGGTAACCGCGGCTTCAAAGGAGCGAACTCCAGTGATTGTGCCACCTTCGCCATCTGGAAGTCCGTTGTAAACAGCGTCGGAGCAAGGGATGTCCGGAGATTCGTTGAGTTCCGGATTAAGTCCAAGTGCAATTGCTGCTAGTACTTGGCCAGGGAATTGCCCAGAAACCACTGCGTCGATAGTCGCCTGCGTTTCATCAGTGATTATCGGATCGCCGTTGTCGTCCTCGGCTGGTTTGCTTACGACACCGCCTCCAACCAATAAGGTCAGTGCTAGCTCCTCTTGGTCTTCGAGCGTAAACGGAGCCACACCGTGAAGCGGCTGATCGATAGCGAAGACGGCAATATTCACACTATTGGCCTTGGCTGATGCAACCAGCTGGCTGCCAAATGCGAGTGCCGCACTACGGTCAGTTGTTATGCCATGCTGGAAAACAACCGGTATCAGATTGGCTTCCGCATCTCGCGGGTCGAGCCCAGTCGGGGTGATCACCAGCATCGGAACGTCTACTTCTCCTTCCAGTTCCGGGAACGGGAAGTTGTAGTTGAGTACCTCGCTTACCTCCGGATCTTCTTGCGGTATCGTTGCGTCGAGTGCTTCACCAAGCACAGCGGCAACCGATACGTCAGGACGCCAGCTTTTGGTCCTGATCGTGGAGGTTTCGCCGGTCTGGGTTTTATCAGGCACCGCGATATATTGCGGCAGAGAGATGGAACCCTGGTGTACTGCTACTTGGCCTGGCCCAATCTCTAGTGACGAGAGCACAGCAGATACTGAGAGTGCATCGTCTGTTTGCGTAATTGCGATGTCCCGAGCGGCTGGCTGCGGGAAAGATAGACTTTGACTGCTCAGTAAAGGATCTAGTGAGCCATTTTTAACCAGAGTAGCTACGCAATCAAACTGGTCATCGACGGTAATCAAAGGATCTGCATTTATCACGAAAGGTTCTTCGTCACAGCTGGCTAATCCACCATTGTCTAAAGCCTGGCTGGGGGTGTAGTTGGCAAGCGCGCTATTTACGGCGACAAACACCTCACCGAACTCCTCTGCACCGTCCTCAATCGCGTCTTCCGCAGCACCAACAGTGACGGAACGTCTAAGTTGATCTGCTACCCAGTTCGCAGGATTTGCGATGTGGCTCAGTACTTTCTTGTCTTCACTCGTTGTGAAGCTGTAGGAGAAGGCAATATTCTCTTTTGAAAGAGCCGGAAGTCCGAGAGCCGCTCGCGAACTGTTGTTCAAAGCAAAATAGTTATTGCCGATCTCTTCCCAGAAACCGGCAATCAGGCGTTGCACCGGATCCAGTAGGGCGTTGCCGCTGGGGTTATTGGGATCCTTCAAATTCTGGTAAGAGGGAGATCCAACGATCGGCTCGCCACTGACATCGGTCACACCATCAGTGACAACCACAACGTAACGGCTTAGCGGGTCAAGTGGTGTATTCGGGCGAACTCGTAGAGCTGAGTCGCCGTTCAATTCGATGACATCGTGATCAAAGGTAGGCTTCTGACCCAATTGCGATATATATCCGACTGCCTGTGCTTGGTTTCTGCCATCCAAATCCGTGCCGATACCTAAGGGATCCTGCCCGGCGGCAACCTGGAAGGTAATGGCCAAAGGAATGGTCGGTGGCTCTTGAATGGAAAGCCCACGAACCGGTTCACCGCTGGCGTAGCCGAGCTGAATCAGGAAAACGTTCTGATTCGGGTTGGGGATATAAGGCAGTTGTCCTTCCTGTCCGGCAGCAGGGTTCTCAATAAAGGCGCGTGAGTCAACGGAGTCGGGGTCAATATCACCGTTAAAACGCACAACAGCAGGAGCAACTGTCGAAGCACCGCTCAGATTGTTCAGTGCGCTGATAACCGGGTTGGTCATGTCCCCGTCAATGCCGAACGAGCCATCGCCTGCTTCCTGGTCAAAGTTCAGGTCTGACGGAATTGGCACTACGCTTTGTAATGGGTTGAAAAGCGGCCAGGTTTTCCCGTCGAAATCCGGATTGCTGATCTTATAGTCAGGATTCGCATTACTGGACCCGGACCCGGCGCTATCAAAGCACCCTGTTAGTCCAAGGGAGGACGCCACAGCAAGACTTATTAGAGTTTTCTTGAACATGGGTGTGGAACCTTTTCCTGTTGTTGTGTCGTTATGTTCGGCAGCTGACGGGGCCGGTCTGGTCCGGTAAACCCGTTGTCAGTGGCCGGTTCTGCTTATTCTGTTGTCTGAATTTCTGGCCAGCGCTTTCTGTGCCAATTTCTGTAACTCTGACTATAGCGACAGTAAGGCGACAGTTGATCGCTCTAAAGTGTGATTCTGACCATTGGGAGCCCACCCGCACAGTCGGAGTTCGGCTTCATTGAAAAATAGTTGGCCCTGAGACGTTTGTCGAGTCCTTCGGGGCGCCCCCGCTCCTGCCTATTTGAAGTTTGAGAAGTCCGGTTTTCTTTTTTCCGTGAAAGCCTTGATGGCCTCGGCATTTTCCGGAGATTTCAGCCGTTCAGCGAACAATTTGCCTTCGGCCAGCATGGTGGTGGTCAGCGCTTCGCCGGTGGCCCTGTTCAGCAGTTCCCGGGTGGCGCGGATGGCGGCCGGTGGTTGTGCTGCGAGCCGGGCGCAGGCTTCAAGCGCGGTGGCTTCCGTTCTTGCGGGCTCGCACACTTTATTGGTCAGGCCAAGGCGCAGGGCGTCATCGGCGGTGAAAGCATCACCGAGCATTAGCAGCTCTGCGGCGCGGACCCGTCCAAGCCAGGACGGCAGCAGAAGGCTGGAGCCGCCTTCCGGGCATAGGCCCAGAGTGGCGAAGGGCATCTGGAAGCGGGTGTTGTTGCCGGCGAATACCATGTCGCAATGCAGCAACATAGTGGTGCCAATGCCCACCGCGGGGCCGTTTACAGCCGCTACGATGGGCTTGCTGGTGGTGGCCAGCAGCAACAGAAAGCGGCCAACCGGCGTATCCTGAAATTCACCCGGCAGGCCGGCGGCGAAATCGCCCAGGTCATTGCCGGCGGTGAAGCAGTCTTCGCTGCCGGTATAAAGGATGCAGCGAATATCGTTGTCGTCCCGGGCCTGTTCGATGGCATCGCCGAGGGCCGTATACATGTCATGGGTGAGGGCGTTCTTGCGGTTCAGGCGGTTAATACGGACCGTCAGAATGTGGTTGTTCTTTTCGGTGAGGACGAGGTCAGTCACGGTGTCTCCTGCGATGAAATAATCGAAGATAGCGACGATGTTACATTTTTTCGTGGGCGTTTAGCCAAGGTTCACGTGAAATACCTTCGCCGTCTGTCTCATCCCTCGTTTTCGGATTTTCTGGTAAACTCCGCGCTCCTGATTTTCACAACCCGATCTATAAACCAGACCTGATGAGACGCCTATGACCACCGTAATCCGCCAGGACGACCTGATTGAGAGCGTAGCGGACGCGCTGCAGTTCATTTCCTACTACCACCCGAAAGATTTTATTCAGGCAGTGTACGAGGCCTATCAGAGGGAAGAGTCCCAGGCGGCGAAGGATGCCATGGCGCAGATCCTGATCAACTCCCGCATGTGTGCCCAGGGCAAGCGGCCGATCTGTCAGGACACCGGTATCGTGACGGTATTCGTTACCATCGGCATGGATGTGCAATGGGATGCCGATATGGCACTGGATGACATCATCAATGAGGGCGTTCGCCGGGCTTACACCCATGGGGACAATGTTCTGCGTGCCTCTGTGCTGGCCGATCCTGACGGAAAACGTGCCAACACCAAGGACAACACCCCGGCAGTGATTCACTACAAAGTCGTTCCCGGCAATACCGTGGACGTGCACGTTGCTGCCAAAGGCGGTGGTTCCGAAGCCAAGTCCAAGTTCGCCATGCTGAACCCGTCGGACTCGGTGGTGGACTGGGTACTGAAGATGGTCCCACAAATGGGTGCCGGCTGGTGCCCGCCGGGTATGCTGGGTATCGGTATTGGTGGAACCGCCGAAAAGGCAATGGAACTGGCGAAGGAATCCTTGCTGGACCCGATCGATATTCACGACCTGCAGGCCCGTGGCGCCTCCAACCGCGCTGAAGAGCTGCGCCTGGAACTGTTCGAGAAGGTCAACGAACTGGGTATCGGCGCCCAGGGCCTGGGCGGCCTGACCACGGTTCTGGATGTAAAAGTGAAGGATTACCCGACCCACGCGGCCAACAAGCCGGTGGCCATCATTCCCAACTGCGCCGCCACCCGACACGCGCACTTTGTGCTGGACGGCTCCGGCCCTTCGCTGCAAACCCCACCGAGCCTGGAAGACTGGCCGGAGATCACCTGGGAAGTGGGTGACAGCGTTCGCCGTGTGAACCTGGATACAGTGACACCGGAAGACGTGAAAGACTGGAAACCAGGCGAAACCGTGCTGCTGTCCGGCAAGATGCTGACCGGCCGAGATGCCGCCCACAAGAAGATGGTGGACATGATCGAGCGTGGTGAAGAACTGCCGGTGGACCTGAAAGGCCGCTTCATCTATTACGTGGGCCCGGTCGACCCGGTCCGCGAGGAAGTGGTTGGCCCGGCTGGCCCCACCACTGCCACCCGGATGGACAAGTTCACCCGCACCATGCTGGAGAAAACCGGCCTCACCGGCATGATCGGTAAAGCAGAGCGTGGTCAGGTGGCCATCGACGCCATCCGCGAGTTCGGTGCGGTGTATCTCATGGCCGTTGGCGGTTCCGCCTACCTGGTGTCCAAGGCCATCAAACACGCAGAAGTGGTTGCCTTCCCGGAGCTGGGAATGGAAGCCATCTACGAGTTTGAGGTGGAAGACATGCCGGTCACCGTGGCAGTGGATTCCAAGGGTTCCTCCGTCCACCAGACCGGCCCCGCAGAGTGGCACGAGAAGATCATCGCCGCCAAAGCGGTCTGATGCTCTTGACCGTTATTACGAAGAGCAACTGATGCTCAGGTGCTTCCCCCAGTCCGGGGGGAGCGCCGCATACTTCTCGAATTCCGGCTGTTCATCGAACGGCTTCTTCAATACCTCCAGCAATTCCTTCATTGGCGCATAGTCGCCATTCTGGGCTTCCAGGATTACCTGCTGTGCCAGATAATTTCTCAGGATGTATTTCGGGTTGACCTTGCGCATCTGGAATTCCCGCTCATCGTGGGCTCGGGTTTCCGATTGCAGGCGTTGTTCGTAGCGTTCCAGCCACTCATCCGCCACGCTGCGATCCACGAACAGGTCACGGATCGGCGCAGAGCCTTTCGTGGTGAGGTTGGACAGCCCTCGGAAAAACAGGGTGTAGTCGACATGGTGTTCGTGAAGCATGCTGAAGGTGTCCATGATCAGACCCAGGTCTGACTCATTTTCCAGGGCCAGCCCCAGCTTGTCCCGCATGTTCTGAAGGAAGCGCTGGTTGTAGGCCACTTCGTACCGCCGCAGACCCCGTCGCACATTATCCTCATTCATTACCGGAAGCAGCGCATTGGCCAGGTACTGGCAGTTCACAAACCCGATGTTGGGCTGGCGGTTGTAGGCGTAGCGGCCGCCCTGATCGGTGTGGTTGCAGATGAAACCGGCGTCGAAATCGTCCAGAAAGGCGTAGGGGCCATAATCAAAGGTATCACCGATAATCGACATGTTGTCGCTGTTCATCACCCCGTGGCAGAACCCCACCGCCTGCCAGTCGGCGATCATTCGCGCGGTACGCTCAACCACCTCCACAAACCAGCGTTGGTAACGTTCATCCTCCGGCAGATCAATCAGGTGAGGGAAGTGCAGTGCAATCACATGCTCCATCAGGCTTTTCAGGGCTTCCTCGCCTTCATGATGAGCCGCAAACTCAAAATGCCCGAAGCGGATGTGAGTCTCCGCCACCCGCATCAGTGCCGCCGCCGTCTCAATCGACTCCCGCCGCACCGGGTCTTTCGCACTTACCATGAACAACGCTCGCGTAGTGCGAATCCGCAGCGCCGCCATTGCCTCACTGCACAAATACTCCCGAATGGTCGACCGCAGCACCGCCTTGCCATCCCCAAACCGGGAATAGGGTGTCATCCCCGCCCCTTTCAGGTGCCAGTCCCAACGCCGCCCGTCCGGACCGACCGTCTCCCACAGCAACAGCCCACGGCCATCCCCAAGATCCGGGTTATACATCCCGAACTGGTGCCCCGTGTATTTCATCGCCACAGGTTTCATCCCCTCCAGCAACTCCGCCCCGGCCCCCACACCGGTCCATTCTTCCGGGCTCTCAGAGTGGAAGCCCATCGCCTGCGCCAGATCATGGTTAAAACACACCATCCGCGCATTCTTCAACGGCGTTGGCTGCACCCGGGTGTAAAAACTGTCCGGTAGCTCAAGGTAGCGATGTTCGACTTTAAAACCGTTGCTGCTCATAAAGGATCATGTCTGTTTTACTGAAGTCCATAACATCAGTGTCCCAGATAACTCCCAACCACCACAAACAAACCGAACTCTGGCAACCTATACTCCAATTGGTACAAAACCTGCAAAACCAAAAACAAACCAACAGGGAACCAACATAGTGTCTGCACCCGATCTGACCACCACCATCCAGAAATTGATCCGCCAGGAATCCCTCCCTGATTCCTACGCCGACACCTTCAAAAAGACCATCCTTCCCCTTGCCCAGCACCTCTGCACTCTTAGACAGGCCCGAGCTGCGCCAATTATTATCGGCATCCACGGCGCTCAGGGCACCGGCAAATCCACCCTCACCCTGTTCCTGAGTGAACTGCTGACCACCCACTACCGCATACCAACTGCGAGCTTCTCTCTGGACGACCTCTACCTTACCCGCGCCGAACGGGAAACACTGGCAGAGGAGGTGCACCCGTTGTTCATCACCCGGGGCGTTCCCGGCACCCACGACATAGTCCTCGGCCAGCAGGTCATCGACCAACTGAAAGCGGCGGGCCCGGATACGGAAACCCCCGTACCCGCCTTCGACAAATCCCGCGATGACCGCCACCCTCCGGATCAGTGGCCCGTATTCCGGGGCAGGGCGGACACTATTCTGATCGAGGGCTGGTGCATGGGGGCGGTGCCGGCAGCCAGCGAGAAAGAGTTGATGCAACCGGTCAACGACCTTGAGGAAGCCGAGGACCCGGAAGGCACGTGGCGACAATACGTTAACCGCTGCCTAAAGGGAGAGTATGGCCAGTTTTTCAACCAGGTCGACAGCCTGATTATGCTGCGGGCACCGTCCATGGAATGCGTCCTGCAATGGCGCACCCTTCAGGAGCACAAGCTCAGGGAGCGATCTGGCAGTGCACCAGAAGAGGGCGCTGAAAACGTTGAGGTTGCGCAACCATCGCGCATCATGAGTGACGAAGAGGTCGTCCGATTCATCATGCACTATGAGCGAATCACCCGTGCCAGCCTGGTGGAAATGCCGGCCCGTGCCGATTGCCTGGTCAATGTGGGCGAAGACCACAGTTTCAGCGAACCGCTGATACGCCAGCGACAGTAGAGGATACCGCCATGCCAAAGCCCCGCCTGCTCCTGTTTTCCGATCTTGACGGCACCCTGCTGGACCATGACAGCTACGACTGGTCGCCGGCAAAACCTGCACTGGCGCGGCTGGCAGCGGCGGAAATCCCGGTACTGCTCAACTCCAGCAAAACCGCCGGCGAGATCCGCGCCGTCAGGGCACAACTTGGCAACACCGCTCCCTTTATTGTGGAAAATGGCGCCGCAGTGATTATCCCCGCGAACTGTTTTGGGCCGGGCCCGGAGCAGGTGCAGACTTTCGGGGCATCGCGGGACGAGGTGCTTGCGTTGCTGAACGAGTGTCGGGAAGAGGGTTTCCAGTTTCGAAGCTTCTCGGACATGAGCCCGGCCGAACTGGCCAGGCATTCCAACCTTTCGGAATCGGAAGCGGAACTGGCGAAAGACCGGGCCGGCACGGAGCCGCTTTTGTGGGAAGGGGACGAGGGTTCACTGGTCCACTTCCGCCAGAAACTGGACGAGCGCAACTGCCGCCTGGTGCAGGGCGGGCGCTTTCTCCACGCCATGGGCACCTTCGACAAAGCCGATGGGGTCCGGTTCTTGCTGGACAAATATAGAGAGCACTATCAAGAGCACTACGCGGGCGACAAACTCATCGCCATTGCATTGGGCGACAGCCCCAATGACCAGCACATGCTGGAAGAGGCGGATATTGCGGTGATCGTACGGGGCGTGCAGTCCGATAGCGTGTCTTTGCCATCCCAGAGCCGGGCCATACGGTCCATCAAGGCAGGTCCCGCGGGCTGGAACGAATGCGTGCTGAATCTGCTGATTGAGTACGGTTACTGAAACCGGGTTTGAAACAACAGGAGCTCCACGATGGGCGACTTTTATCAGAACGGCATCATCACAACCCTCCACAACCTGTGCCGCAGGCCGGTTGAAGAGCTGGAGGCAGAGCTGATGAGCTTTCGCAAGGCCCGGCCCATGTCATTGGTTTTGCCATCGCTGTATTCAGAGCTGGAAGGCCCGGCCCTGAAAAACATCGTGAAGGAACTGGCGAAGGTACCCTACCTGGAGCAGATTGTTATCGGCCTCGACCGCGCCAACGAGCAGGAATACCGTCATGCCCTGGAGTACTTCGCTGAGTTGCCTCAACATGTCCGGGTACTGTGGAATGACGGCCCCAGGCTCCGGGCGCTGGACCTCAAGCTCCGGGAGCAGAACCTGGCGCCCACGGAAATGGGCAAGGGGAGGAACGTCTGGTTCTGCTTCGGGTATGTGCTTGCCTCGGGCATGAGCAAATCAGTGGCCCTGCACGACTGCGACATACTGACCTATTCCCGGGGCCTGTTAGCCCGGCTGATTTATCCAGTGGCCAACCCGGCCTTTAACTACATGTTCTGCAAAGGCTATTACGCTCGTGTGGCGGATGGAAAAATGAACGGCCGTGTCAGCCGCCTGCTGGTCACACCTTTAATCCGCGCACTGAAAAAAGTCTGCGGCCCCAGTGACTTCCTGGACTACCTGGACAGCTATCGCTACCCGCTGGCCGGGGAATTTTCCTTTCGCACCGACGTCATCAATGATCTGCGTATTCCCAGTGACTGGGGGCTGGAAGTCGGCGTGCTCTCCGAGATGAAGCGCAACTATGCCACCAACCGTCTGTGCCAGGTCGACATCGCCGACACCTACGACCACAAGCACCAGGAGCTGTCTCCGGAAGACGCCAGCCGTGGCCTTTCGAAGATGAGTACGGACATCAGCAAGGCCCTGTTCCGAAAACTGGCCACCAATGGTGAAATCTTCTCCAATGAAAAGTTCCGTACCATCAAGGCCGCCTACTTCCGCGTCGCCCTGGATTTTGTGGAAACCTACCAGAGCGATGCCGTGATCAACGGGCTCACGTTTGATCGCCACAAGGAAGAGAAGGCCGTGGAACTGTTTGCCCAGAACGTCATGAGGGCAGGGGCCTATTTCCTGGACAACCCCATGGACACCCCCTTCATTCCGAGCTGGAATCGTGTCACCAGTGCCATCCCGGATATCAAGGAACAGCTGCTTGAAGCCGTGGAGCTGGACAATGAGGAATATCGCTAGTGAATACCCTCCACCACAAGCTCGCCACCATGCTGGATGTGGTCTATCCCGCCGTTGATACGGGTTTCCTGGCGGATCAACTGCTGAATACCATGGGGCTGGCGCCGGATACCCCGGCGCCCCCGGCCCACCAGAATAACTGGGACGAATCCGATGTCATGCTGATTACCTACGCTGACACGGTTCAACGCAACCAAGAAAAGCCCCTCAAAACCCTGTTCCTGTTCCTGGAGGATTGCCTTAAGGACACGGTATCCGCGGTGCATATCCTGCCGTTTTTCCCTTACAGCTCCGACGATGGCTTCTCGGTGATGGACTACCTGGCGGTGAACGAATCTCATGGTGAATGGGAAGACATCGAACGGATTGCCGGCAATTACAAACTGATGGCGGACCTGGTGATCAATCACATGTCGGCCCGCAGCCGCTGGTTTGAAAATTTCAAGAAACGGATCGACCCCGGCAAGGATTATTTCTTCGAAGCCCGGCCCACCGATAACCTGAGTGCCGTGGTCCGGCCACGGACATCCCCCTTGCTCAATGCGGTACAGACAGACGACGGCGAACGCTATGTGTGGTGCACCTTCAGTGAAGACCAGGTGGACCTGAATTTCGCCAACCCCCAGGTACTGAACGAATTCGTGGGCATTATCCGGTATTACCTGGAACGGGGTGTGACCATCTTCCGGCTGGATGCGGTGGCCTTCCTGTGGAAAGAGGTAGGCACGCCCTCGATTCACCTGCAGCAGACCCATGAGCTGATCAAGATACTGCGGCTGCTCATCGAACATCATACCCCCCACGGCGTGGTGATTACCGAAACCAATGTTCCCAACCGGGAAAACCTGACCTACTTCGGTAACGCCAACGAAGCCCATGTTATCTATAATTTTTCTCTGCCGCCTCTGCTGATCAACACTCTGGTCACTGGCAACTGCCGTCACCTGAAAACCTGGCTGATGAGCATGCCACCGGCCCAGATGGGCACCACATACCTCAACTTTATCGCTTCCCACGACGGTGTGGGCCTGCGCCCGACCGACGGGTTGCTTTCGGAGGAGGAAAAGCAGCGGCTGATCAACACCATGGAATCCTTCGGCGGCAAGGTGTCCTACCGGCGCACGCCGGATGGCAAGGACCAGCCCTATGAAATGAACATCACCCTGTTTGATGCGTTAAAGGGAACGGCGCAACGGGGGGCGGACCACTGGCAACTGCATCGCTTTCTCTGCGCCCATACCATCATGCTGGCCCTGGAGGGGATTCCGGCGTTCTATATTCACAGCCTGTTAGGCACGGAGAACGATCGCGAGCGGGTGGAGAACACGGGGCGCCTGCGCTCCATCAACCGCGGCCAGTGGAACCTGGACCGGCTGGAGAGTGAGCTGGCGGACCCACTGAGCCACCACCATAAGGTATTCACCGAACTCAAGCGGCTGGTCGCCATTCGTCGCAAGCAGCCGGCGTTCCATCCCAACGCTACCCAGTTCACCTTGCACCTAGGCCTGCAACTGTTCGGTTTCTGGCGCCAGAGCATGCTCCGGGACCAGTCCATTTTCTGCATTCACAACATCACTGACGAGATACAGCAGGTATTCCTGGGGGACATCAATCTGATCGGAACTGATCAGTGGCAGGACCTTATCTCGGGTCTGAAAATCGATGACCTGTCCGGAAACCTGACCCTCAAGCCCTATCAAAGTGTGTGGCTGTCCAACCGGGAATGATGGCAGAATGCGCGGATGCCACCGAACCATCCACCCCGAATCCTGCTTTTGTCCGCCTACGACGCCGGGAGCCACCAGCGCTGGCGGGAACAGCTGGTGGCCAGCCAGCCGGATTTTCACTGGGAGGTGCTGGCCCTGCCTCCGCGTTTTTTCCGCTGGCGGATTCGCGGAAACGCACTGACCTGGCTGCAGGAGCCGGCGCTAAAAGCAGATTATGACCTCCTGATCGTTACGTCCATGGTGGATCTGGCCTCGTTGAAAGGATTTCATCCTCATCTGGCCCGCACGCCTACGATTCTTTACATGCATGAGAACCAGTTTGCCTATCCGGATTCCGGGCGGCAGCACTCCAGCGCCGAACCAAAAATCGTCAACCTTTACAGCTCGGTGGCCGCTGACCAGGTGCTGTTTAACAGTGCCTGGAACCGCGACAGTTTTCTGGAGGGAGCTTACCGTTTTCTGGGGAAGATGCCGGATGGACTTCCCGACGGTCTGATCCACAGTATTCGCGAAAAATCCCACGTGATCCCTGTGCCAATCGAGGACCGGCTTTTTCTGGAGAGGGGCACAGCCTTCAATGCGCAATCTCCCCATCTGCTTTGGAATCATCGCTGGGAATACGACAAGGCACCGGATCGGCTGTTGCGCTTGCTGGAAGCGTTAACAGCAGCGGGCCAGGACTTCCGGTTGAGCGTGGTAGGTGAACAGTTTCGTAATCAGCCTGAAGCTTTTAATCTGATACACGAGCATTACCGGGAGCGTATCGTGCACTGGGGCTTCCTGGAAAGCCGGGCGGATTATGACCGCCTGCTGGCAGAAGCGGATGTGGCTATCTCTACCGCCCTTCATGATTTCCAGGGGCTGGCTGTGCTGGAAGCCATGGCGTCTGGCTGCATGGCATTGACGCCGGACAGGCTGGCTTATCCCGAGTATGTGCCGGCGCCGCAACGTTACATCAGTTATCCTGATGATCCGGTGGCTGAAGCCGATGCAGCAGCCGGTCTGCTGCGACAGTTGCTGCACCAGCCACCGGAGTCTTGCGTGCCGCATGCCTGGCGGCTCAGCAAACTGAACAAGAAATATTACAAAGTGATCAGTGCAACTCTGGGCCAACTGACGGTATGCTGAGCCTGACTCAAAACATGGAGTAAGCGCAGATGATGAGAGCCATCAAGGTCAGTGGCGACACGTTAAGCTGGGAGGCGTATGACATCCCTTCCGAAGTGCCCGAAAATCATGTGGCTATTGATATCGCGTGGACCGCCATCAACCGTGCGGACCTGATGCAGCGGGCCGGCGTTTATCCGCCACCGCCCGGTGCCTCGGACATTCTGGGCCTGGAAGTCAGCGGAACCATCTCTGAAGTGGGCGCGGGTGTGGGTCACCTCAAGCCTGGTGATGAAGTCTGTGCTCTGCTTACTGGCGGTGGATACGCCACCCATGTGGTGGTGCCAGCGGTTCAGGTATTACCGATCCCGAAGGGGTACACCCTGGAAGAGGCCGCGGCGATTCCGGAAGTGTTCGCCACCGCCTGGCTCAACCTGTACCACGAAGCCGCTCTCAAGCCCGGCGAAAAGGTGCTGGTTCATGCCGCTGCCAGCGGCCTGGGAACCGCGGTCATTCAGCTGGCAACGGCCCTGGGTAACCCGGTGTTTGCCACCGCCGGTGACAACGAAAAGCTCGAGACCTGCAAAAGGCTTGGCGCCAGCGGCGTGTGGAATCGCAGGGACGGCTCGTTTGTGGACGCGATAAAGTCCTGGGGTGGGGTCGACATGGTGCTCGACCCGGTAGGCGGCAATTACATTGCCGAAGATCAGAAAGTATTGAACATGGATGGCCGGATCATACTCATCGGCCTGATGGGTGGCCGCATGGCCGAAGTGGATCTGGGGCTGATGCTGATGAAGCGTCATCGGCTGATTGGGTCAACGCTTCGGTCACGGCCCGTGGCAGATAAGGGCGCCGTAATGAGCGCCCTTTACAAGCACGTCTGGCCGCTGCTCAGTGCCCGGCAGATTGATCCGGTTATCGACAGCTCCTGGCCCATTGAAAAAGCCGGTGAAGCCATGGCTTACGTCGCAGAGAACCGTAATATCGGAAAGGTGTTGCTACAGGTTGCCGGGTAAACCCCCATCCGTGGAGGTTCTTGCCATTAGTCGGCGATGTGCACCAGCTGTTTGCCAAAGTTCTTCCCTTTCAGCATGCCTTTGAAAGCTTCCGGGGCGTTTGCCAGGCCTTCGGCGATGGTCTCGCGGTATTTGAGTTCGCCGGAGGCGATGCGGTCGGCAAGGATATTGGTGATTTCCTGGTGCCTGTCCTGCCACTCTGTTACCAGGAAGAAGCGGTGTTCCGGGACCGGGTCCAGCGCTTTAAGCACATGGAAGGGCGTTTCCACCGAGTTCATGTCTTCCGCGTTGTAGGCGGACACAAAACCGCAAATAGGAACCCGTGCACCAGGGTTCAGCAAAGGTGCTACGGCACGGGTCACAGCCCCGCCGACGTTCTCGAAGTAGATGTCGATACCATCGGGGCAGGCGGCTTTCAGGTCCGCTTCGAGATTGCCGGCCTTGTAGTCGACACAGGCATCAAAGCCCAGCTCCTCCACCACATAGCGGCATTTCTCCGGGCCTCCGGCCACACCGACCGCGCGACACCCTTCCTTCTTTGCGGTTTGGCCCACCACGGTTCCAACAGGGCCAGACGCTGCGGAAACCACCACGGTTTCGCCGGCTTTGGGCTGGCCTACGTACATCAGCCCGCAATAGCCGGTACGGCCCGGCATACCGGCCACACCCAGGTAGGTCTGCAGGGGGACGTTGTCCTTCTGGTCAATCTTGTAAACCATCTCCGCATCAGCAGGGAACACCACGTATTCCTGCCAACCGGAATAGCAGGTCACCAGGTCGCCCACTTTCAGGTTGTCCGAACGGGACTCCACAATCCGCGCAACACTCTCGCCGACCACCACCTCACCAAGGCCGATGGGGTCCATGTAACCCTTGGCGTCGTTCATACGTGGGCGCATGTAGGGGTCCAGAGACAGCCACAGTACCTTGGCCAGCACTTCGCCTTCTTTGAGATCGCGTACCGGGCGCTCTTCCAGTAGCAGGTCGTCGTCCTGAATTTCGCCCTGGGGGCGCTTGTTGAGAATCACCGCTCGATTGGTATAGTTGCTCACAAAGTATCTCCGGTTGCGTAATGAAACCAGATTAGGGTGCAGCAGAATCATTTTGAGGTCAACATCCCGGCTTCGGAAATGCAGGGTTACATTCTCCGGGCCGATCGTTATAATCGGGCGTGCTCAGGAAGAGCTGACAAACTTTTAATCTTCAGGGATCGAAGACATGCCTCAGGCAACCGGACTGCAGTTCACGGCCACCCTTGGCCAACTCCCCAAAGACCTGTTCGTGGTCGCCCGTTTCGAACTGACCGAACACCTCTCCAGGCTTTGCCACTGCAAGCTGGAACTGGCCAGTACCTCCCCGGACATTGCCCCCGAAGACGTCCTGGAGCAGCCCGTGGAACTGGTGGTCTGGCAGGACGGCGTGCCCCTGAGGCGCTTCCACGGCGTGGTCAACGAATTCGCCCGGGGC
>NZ_JBDWCL010000011.1:0-43962 GCF_039977835.1 Marinobacter sp.
ATTAAAGACTACCTGGCAAGATACAACGACGATCCCAAACCTTTTATCTGGCGCAAAACAGCGGATCAAATCATTGCATCAATCGCTCGTCTTTCCGATAAGCTGAATAATAAGACGAACTTTTGTTAAGGCACACTAGGAGTGCCCACTGCACCGGGGTAAATCCATTCCGGGCCTACGGCCCTCGACCGGACGCCCTTGTCAGAGTGCCGCTTATGGCTGGCGTTAGGCACTTAAGGAGCCTGTATGACTATCACAGCAGAACAATCTCAGAGATGGGTATGGTTTATTGATGTCGTATTTGGCGCAATCGTTGCTCTTGGCATACAAATCTACGAGCCGGTCGCTCGTGAAGCTTGGTCGCAAGGCGTCAGCGAGTTCCTGTTGACGATATTCGTCGGAATTTCCATATTCTCGTTTGTTGTATACGATATTGCTGTCTACCATGCGCTAACAAATAAATTCCCGTTTGATATGACTTCCCTTAGCTTCCTGAGGTTTTATCTCGACTTGGTGATGGCGTTCACCCTCTATCTACTTATGGCTAATGCGTTCCAGCTTCATCCGGACTGGGTTAGCATTATCGCAGCAGTGTCATTTTGGCACTGTGCAGCAGTGGCTTGGCACTTGCTGGCCCGACAGGAGCATGATGTGGTCGGAGGAATTTCTAGTGCAGTTCTCCCTCACGTTTCATTTATAGCTGTTTACTGGATAGTTGCTTTCGTAGCTGCCCAAATAGGGGAGGAGATAATTGGCCTGGATGGTACAGCGCTATCTTCATTAATACTGATCATTGTATCCACCACGATTCTGTTCATCTCTTTATTTCGATGGAACCAAATTATTAAAAAGGTTGCCGTGTAAAGCGGCCTAACCAATAGTTTCAGTTCGTTATGGGCCGGGAGGCCCTCCACCGGACAGCCTTGTCGCCGCTTCGCTCTGCCAAGGCGGCCGCTGAATGTTGGCGTTATTCCAAAATCTGAATGTTCGCTTTGCGACCTCGGCGCCCCTACACACTCAAAGCGGACATTTTTGGTTAACTAGTCAACCATAACTTGGCCAAAACGGACAATTTATGGTTTAACTACCATTAGATAGGTGTAAATCGCTGAAAAATGGTGGGCCCACCTGGACTCGAACCAGGGACCAAAGGATTATGAGTCCTCTGCTCTAACCAACTGAGCTATAGGCCCTTTTATCAGCGAATGCTGCTTAAAGGTTTGCTTTTCGGAGTGTTGCTCCCGGGCGGGAGCAACAAAGCGGGCGCCATTATACCGGTGAGGGATGGCGCCCGCTACTGTTGTGGTGTTATCCGTTGCCCTGATCGTCAATGAAGCCGCGCAGGTGGTCGGAGCGGGAAGGATGACGCAGTTTGCGCAGGGCCTTGGCTTCGATCTGGCGGATCCGCTCGCGGGTAACATCGAACTGTTTGCCCACTTCTTCCAGAGTGTGGTCGGTGTTCATCTCGATGCCGAAGCGCATGCGCAACACCTTGGACTCGCGCGCCGTCAGGCCGGAGAGCACGGAGCGGGTGGCTTCGCGCAGGCCCTCGGCAGTGGCCGAGTCGACGGGTGACAGGGCCTGGATGTCTTCAATGAAGTCGCCCAGATGGCTGTCTTCGTCATCGCCGATCGGGGTTTCCATGGAGATCGGTTCCTTGGCGATCTTCAATACCTTGCGGATCTTGTCCTCAGGCATTTCCATGCGCTCACCCAGCTCTTCCGGCGTGGGCTCGCGACCCATCTCCTGCAGCATCTGGCGGGAGATACGGTTGAGCTTGTTGATGGTCTCGATCATGTGCACCGGAATACGGATGGTGCGGGCCTGGTCCGCAATGGAGCGGGTGATGGCCTGACGAATCCACCAGGTGGCGTAGGTGGAAAACTTGTAGCCACGGCGATACTCGAACTTGTCGACGGCTTTCATCAGGCCAATGTTGCCTTCCTGGATCAGGTCCAGGAACTGCAGGCCACGGTTCGTGTACTTCTTGGCAATGGAAATAACCAGGCGCAGGTTGGCTTCCACCATTTCTTTCTTGGCACGGCGAGCCTTGGCCTCACCGATGGAGACGCGGCGGTTGATTTCCTTGATGTCGGAAACGTCCAGGTCCACTTCTGTCTGGATGTTGGCGATGCGCTTCTGCAGACGGACGATCTCGTCGATGCGTTCTGCAATCAGCGGCGCGTAGGGTTTCTTGCCTTTGGCAATCTTCTCGGCCCAGTCCAGACTGGTTTCGTTGCCCGGGAATGTCTTGATGAAATCCTTGCGTGGCATCTTGCACTCACGCACACAGATTTTCATGATCGCGCGCTCGTTTTCACGCACCAGATCGTTGGTGGAACGGACAACGTTCACCAGCTCGTCAAACGCCTTGTTGCCCAGCTTGAAGGGTGCGAACACCTGGCCGAGCTCGTTCAGGGCTTCCTGGGTTTTCTTGTGGGCACGGCCGTACTTGGCCAGGCACGCATCGGCGGCATCGAGCTTTTCTTTCAGTAGCTCGAAGCGCAGGCGGGTTTCTTCCGGATCCGGACCGCTTTCGGTTTCTTCTTCGCTGTCGTCATCATCGTCATCATCGGATGAGTCGTCAGAGCTGCTGGAAGTGTCCGGAGTGTTGTCTTCGTCCATGAACGGTTCGGCGCCGTCCGGATCGAGGAAACCGGATACGATGTCACTGAGGCGGCCTTCGTTCTCGATAATGCGGTCGTAGGCCTGGATAACGGTGCCAGTGATGCCCGGAAAATGCGCAACGGCTGCCATCACATCGCGGATGCCTTCCTCGATGCGCTTGGCAATGACGATTTCGCCTTCCCGGGTCAGTAGCTCCACGGTGCCCATTTCCCGCATGTACATGCGGACCGGGTCGGTGGTGCGGCCGGCGTCGGATTCAACAGCAGCGAGTGCGGCAGCGGCTTCTGCTGCAGCGGCTTCGTCGGCGGTGGAATCGCCGTCGGTCATCAGCAGCGTGTCTGCGTCCGGTGCAACTTCAGATACCTGGATGCCCATGTCGTTGATCATGCGAATGATGTCTTCGACCTGATCCGGGTCAGCAATGTCTTCCGGGAGGTGGTCATTTACCTCAGCGTAAGTCAGGTAACCTTGCTCTTTGCCTCGTGCAATGAGATCTTTTAAACGTGATTTCTGCGAATTGCCTGACATAGACACCCTGTGGACTCGCTGGTAAAAGTAAAAAAGTTAAACAGCCATTATAGCTGTCACGCTAATGCTCTGCCACCGGATGGTTAGATGGTGGTCAACACTGCAAGTTTCAAGTGCAGTACCGTCTCCGGCTGCAGTTTTTGCGTTTTCTGGCCCGCCGGCCCTGTTTCTGGTGCGGCTCAGTCGTCGCTCTGGCCGCTGAGTGCTTTCAGTTCCTGCCGTTCCTCGGCGGTGAGGTCGGCAAGGCTGCGTTTTTCCGACAGCAGGGACGCCAACCGTTGCTTTCGTGCTACTTCCCGGTTCGGGTTCAGCATCTCCCGGGCGCCTGCCAGGGTCTGTTCCCGAGCCGGCACGTGCTCAATACCATCGAACAGCCCGTAGAACCGCTCCCTGGCCTGCTTGTTCATTGCCAGTTGCCGTGTCAGTGAGCGCCGGTTGCCAATCTCATTCTCCAGGATCCAGCCGGCAAACTGGCCAGCCTGCCGGTATTGGCGGCTGCTTCTGCATAGCTCGGCAATTTCGCTGGCCATATCCGGAGCTTCCAGCAGGGCCAGGCAAAGCTGGGTGTCCTTGCTGAGCTTTACGTCAATCCGTTGTTCCTGCACACGGCGTTCGCCGTAGCCACCTTTACCGTTCGGTTGCCGGCGGTTCTGCCAGTCTCCCCGGTTGTTGCCGCACAGCCGCAACATCTCGTGCCACATGGCATCTCTGAGGGTGCTCCGGGGCATTTTCTTGAGCAGCGGTTCTACTCGTGCTTTGAGCTCGCCACGGTCTTCCGGCAGTGTCAGGTCCAGCCCCTCGCTCTGTCGGTTGAACAGGTAGCGGGACAGGGGGGTGGCGCCGTCGATGCGCTTCCGGAACGCGTCCGCGCCTTCCTTGCGTACGAGTGTGTCCGGGTCTTCGCCGTCCGGCATCATCAGAAACTGCAGATGCAGTCCGTCAGTCAGCAATTCCAGGGCGTTTTCCATCGCCTTGTCTGCGGCGCGATAACCTGCCTGGTCACCGTCGAAGCAGAACACCACGTGCCGCACCTGTTTCAGCAGGGCCGACAGGCTGTCCTGGTTAGTGGCGGTGCCCAGTGTAGCCACCGCAAAATGGATGCCGTTCTGCGCCAGCGCGATGACATCCATGTAGCCTTCCACCACCAGCAACCTGTCGAGCTGGCGGATCGACTGTTTGGCTTCATAAAGGCCATAGATTTCGCGGCTTTTATGGAACACATCAGACTCCGGAGAGTTGATGTACTTGGCCTTGTCGTCGCCCAGGGTGCGCCCGCCAAAGGCAATGGTCCGCCCGCGGCTGTTGCGGATCGGGAACATCACCCGGTTGCGGAACAGATCCCGTGGCCGGCCATACTTGTCGGAGACCGTGCCGGTTTCAATCAATGGCCCCTGCAGGTCCTTGCTGGCGCTGTCGAACAGGGCGGTGCCGGTGCCGGGCGCGTAGCCCAGCATGTACTGTTCGATAATGCTGTCGTCAAGGCCCCGTTGTTTCAGGTAGTCCCGGGCGAATTCGCCCTGTTGGCCCCTGAGAGCGCCCTGATAGAAGCGTGTGGCGTAATCCAGGGCGTCGGTCAGGGTTCGCGCCTGTTGCATTTCCTGGCGCGCGCTCTGGTCGTAAGGCACTTCCATGCCGGCGCGTCGTGCCAGCTCTTCCACCGCGTCGGTAAATCCCAGGCCGTCGAATTCGCGAACAAAACTGATGGCATCGCCATGGGCGCCACAGCCAAAGCAGTGATAAAAGCCCTTGTCCGGCCGAACGTTGAAAGACGGCGTTTTTTCATCATGGAAGGGGCAGCGGGCCTTGTAGTTGCCGCCGGCCTTTTTCAGGGTGATACGTGATCCGATCAGCTCGGCCAGGTCTATCCGGTCGAGCAGGTCTTCAACAAAACGTTGCGGGATCAGTCCACTCATGATGTCTCCGGTCGCGCGGAAAGTGCCGGGCCTGGAAGTACAGCCAAAAATGCCGCCGAAGCCAGGCCTCGGCGGCATTTTGGTATCGCTCTGTGCAACCTGTGGCTATACAGGCGATTATAGGCTTGCAGTCAAGCGGCGTCCGGTAAAGCTTAGTACAGACGCTCGAACTTGCGCTGTTCCCGCTGAAGCTTCTTGAGATGACGCTTGACGGCTGCAGCTGCCTTGCGCTTACGCACGGCTGTCGGCTTCTCGTAGTGCTCGCGGCGACGTACTTCCGACAGCACGCCTGCTTTTTCGCAGGAACGCTTGAAGCGACGAAGGGCTACGTCAAACGGTTCATTCTCTTTCACTTTAACAGCTGGCATTCGAAAATCACCTACCTGATTGATTCGGTTTCTGTTTTGTCTGATCGACCGGTCTGTCAGATCGACTCGATACCTGGTCAGATTGGCTAAAACTCGACCAGTGCGTATTTAAGGCCGGCAATGATAGCGCCTGGCCATGGGCGAGGTCAATGTTTGTTCGATGAAACTGACGGAGGGTTTCGGGTTTCTGCTAAAATGCTCCGCTGACGTTCACCAGCCCGGAGTTGTGGCCCTTATTTATGCTGATTCTCGGTATCGAAACCTCCTGCGATGAAACCGGCGTTGCCCTCTACCACAGCGAGCAGGGGCTGCTGGCGCACGCATTGTTCAGCCAGATAGACATGCACGCGGACTACGGCGGCGTGGTGCCGGAACTGGCCTCCCGCGACCACGTTCGCAAACTGCTACCTTTGTACGATCAGATACTGGCAGACGCCGGCAAGGGGCGCGCTGATATCGAGGGAATTGCTTACACCGCAGGCCCCGGCCTGGTGGGGGCTCTGATGGTGGGTGGTTCCGTGGCCCACGCGCTGGGATTTGCACTGGGGGTGCCAGTGCTGGGCATACATCATATGGAAGGCCATTTGCTGGCGCCGATGCTGGAGGACAATCCCCCGGCGTTTCCCTTTGTCGCCTTGCTGGTATCCGGCGGCCATACCCAACTGGTACTGGTGAAGGGCATTGGCGAGTATGAAATGCTCGGCGAATCCGTGGATGACGCCGCCGGCGAAGCCTTCGACAAAACCGCCAAGATGCTGGGACTGGACTATCCCGGCGGGCCGAGGGTAGCGGCACTTGCTGAAAAGGGGGTGCCAGACCGCTACCGGTTCCCGCGCCCGATGACGGATCGGCCGGGGCTGGATTTCAGTTTCAGCGGCCTGAAGACCTTCACCCTCAATACCGTCAATGCCGCGGAGAAAGCCGGCGGGCTGGACGACCAGACCCGCGCCGATATTGCTCTGGCCTTCGAAGCGGCGGTGGTGGATACCCTCACCATCAAGTGCCGCCGGGCCCTGGAGCAGACCGGTAGCAAGCGTTTGGTGATTGCTGGCGGCGTCAGTGCCAACAAGCGCCTGCGGGCGGGGCTTGAGAAGATGACCGAAAAGCTCCGCGCCGGCGTGTTCTACGCCCGGCCTGAATTCTGCACCGATAACGGGGCGATGATTGCCTACGCGGGTTGCCAGCGCATGAAGGCCGGGCAGCAGGATGGGGATCGCATCGTGGCGGTGCCGCGCTGGCCGATGAACATGTTGCCGCCGGTGGGCGAGCCACGGACGAATGGCCTTGTAGACTAGAAACCGGGCTCCCGACCCTGGGCCATACGGATCAGGTTGTTGCGGTGGCGCACTACGATCAGTATGGCCAGCAGGCCGAACAGGGGCAGGGTGTCCGGTTCGATCAGAGCGCTGATGATTGGGCCGCTGACAATCGCCACAATCGAAGCGAGCGCGGAAATCTTCCATCGCCACATCACCAGTGCCCAGATGGCTGCCAGCATCAACGTGGTGACCGGCGCCAGTGCCAGCCCGGCCCCCAATGCGGTCGCCACGCCTTTCCCGCCCTTGAACCGATAGAACAATGGAATCATATGCCCGGTCACTGCGCACAGTGCCACCATTGCCTGCGAGAGACTCGTCAGGTCTGCCTGGTGGGCCAGCCAAACTGGCAGCCATCCCTTTGCGGCATCCAGAAACAGCGTCACTGCCGCCGGAGGCCAACCGCCGGTGCGATAGACGTTGGTGGCGCCAGGATTGCCGGAGCCCAGGGCCCGTGGGTCTGGCAGTTGCCAGGCGCGGCATACCGGCAGGGCGAACAGCACTGAGCCTGCCAGGTAGGCCAGGGCGCAGAGCAGAACTGTCAGTACCGGGTCGCTCAGATAATTCATCGGCGGTGTTCATTGGCAAAGTGGCAAAAGACGCAAAGACGCGCACCGATCATTTATGAGAAAATGCCGGCCCCGCGACGAAGCAGGTCAGAAATTACACAGTATCCGCTGCCTGCGCGTTATTCAATCAGCAAAGAGTGTAAGCCCGGGAGTGCCTCCGTTGACAGATAGTGTACTGATCGAAGGTCTGGCCGTTGAGGCAATCATCGGCGTGTACGATTGGGAGCGGGAAGTGGGCCAGCGGCTGCTGGTGGATCTGGAGATGGCATGGGATAACCGGGTGCCCGCGGCCTCGGACTACGTCGGCGATGCGCTGGACTACGCGCTTGTGAGTGAGCGGGTCTCGGCTTTCCTGGTCCAGGCTCGCCCACAGCTGCTGGAAACCGCCGCCGAAGGCATTGCCAGGTTGCTCCAGGATGAGTTTGGCGTGCGGTGGCTGCGGCTGACCCTTCGCAAGCCGGGGGCTGTGCCAACTGCGGTGGGGGTTGGCGTGAAGATTGAGCGGGGGAGTCGGTGATGCCACGGGTGTATATCAGTATCGGCAGTAACATTGACCGTGAGCGGTATATCACTGCGGCGCTGGATGCGCTGGATCACTGGTTCGGGAGGTTACTGATTTCCTCGGTGTACGAAAGTGAATCGGTCGGCTTTGACGGCTCCCCCTTTTACAATCTGGTTGTCGGCGTCGATACGGAGTTGGCTGTGGCTGAACTGTCGGTCCGTTTCAAACAACTGGAGGCGGACAATGGCCGGCTCCGGGACGTGCCGAAATTCAGTGCCCGAACCCTGGATCTGGACATTCTCACCTACGACGACGAGGTCGGCACGGTTGATGGCGTGGAACTGCCGCGGGGCGAGATACTGAAGAACGCCTTTGTGCTGCTGCCACTGGCGGAAATTGCGCCAGCTGATATTCATCCGGTCTGCGGCCAGCGTTACCACGACCTATGGCAGGCCTATGACCGTGACCAGAAACTCTGGACGGTGGATTTCATCTGGCAGGGCCGGCTGATTTCCCGGGCCGCTGCCAGTTAGACCTGCAGCCTGCCCTCAGGACGAGTGGTGGGTGCGGTAGATCCGGATCAGGTTATCCGTTGAACTGTCGCTGGGCTCGACGCCTTCCGCCGTTTCACCGCTAAGGCGCTCCAGAATGCCCTTGCCCATCTGTTTGCCCAGTTCCACGCCCCACTGATCGAACGAGTCCACGTCCCAGATGATGCCCTGGACAAAGGTACGGTGCTCGTAGAGCGCAATCAGGGCGCCCACCGTCTCCGGCGTCGACTTGTCCATCAGCAGAGTATTGCTGGGTTTGTTGCCGGGGATCACCTTGTGGGGCGCCAGCTTGTCGATGTCTTCCGCGTTCATGCCTTCCGCCTTCAGTTCGGCTTTCGCCTCCTCCAGGGTTTTGCCGGACATCAGCGCCCGTGACTGGCTCAGGCAGTTGGCGAACAGGGTAACGTGGTGGCTGGCAACGTGATTGTGAGTTTCCAGGGGAATAATGAAATCCGCCGGAATCAAACGGGTGCCCTGGTGCAGCAGCTGGTGAAAGGCGTGTTGGCCATTGGCGCCGACGCCACCCCAGATCACTGGCCCGCTCTGGTAGCTCAGCGATTCACCGTTCTGGGTGACGCTCTTGCCGTTGCTCTCCATATCCAGTTGCTGCAGGTGTGCCGGCAGGCTGCGCAGGTAATGGTCGTAGGGCAGGATGGTGTAGGTTTCGGCACCCCAGAAATTGTTGTACCAGATCCCCAGCATGGCCATCACTACGGGCAGGTTTTGCTCAAGAGGGGTATTGCGGAAGTGCTGGTCCATCGCATTGGCGCCAGACAGCAGGGCACGGAAGTGGTCCATGCCAATAGTCAGTGCCACTGGCAGGCCGATGGCGGACCACAGCGAGTAACGCCCGCCCACCCAGTCCCACATCGGGAAGATATTGTTCTCGGAAATGCCAAAGTTCACCGCTTCCGGCGTGTTGGCGGTCACCGCTACGAAGTGCTTTGCGATCTGGTCCTCGGTGCCTCCGTTATCCAGGAACCAGGCCCGGGCCACCTTGCTGTTTTCCAGGGTTTCCTGGGTACGGAAGGATTTGGACTGGATCAGGAACAGGGTGGTTTCCGGGTTTACCCGGTTCAGCACTTCGGCAATCTGGGTGCCGTCGATATTGGCCACATAGTGGCCCTTCAGTTGCCCATGCCAATAAGGCCGCAAAGCTTCCGATACCAGTTTGGGGCCGAGGAAGGAGCCGCCAATGCCAATGCTCACCACATCGGTAAAGGCCTTTCCGGTATGACCCAGCCAGCGTTTGCTGAGCACGTCGTCCACGAACTGTGCCATGCGGTTCAGTGTGGTTTCCACTTCCGGGGTGATGTTGGTGCCATCGACAAGGAGAGGGGCGCCACTGGTATCCCGCAGGGCGACATGCAATGCCGGGCGCTTTTCCGTCACATTGATGTGGTCGCCGCGAAACATGGCTTCGGTGCGTTCAGGCACACCACAGCGTCTGGCCAGCGCCATAAGCCTGGTCATGGTGTCGTCGGTCATGCGATTGCGGGAGTAGTCCAGTGACAGGCCGGCGCCGCTTATAAAGAAGCGGCTGGCCCGGGCCGGGTCGTCGCGGAACATCTCCCTCATGTGGGTATTTTCCAGTTCCGTCTGATGCTTTGTCAGTGCCTGCCACTCTGGCCGGCTGGTGAGTGGAGCAGAGCCCTGAGACATAATGGAATCCTTTCGTCAGTCTGTTCGGTTAACGGGTGATGGACAGGTTGTCGATAAGCCGTGTGGTCCCGAGAAACGCCGCTACCAGTAACGTAAGCTCAGTATCGTCTGTGCTGGCCGGCTTGAGGGTCAGGCTGTTGGCGATATTGAAGTAATCCGGGCGCAGGCCGGCCTCGCTGAGGGCCTCGTTGGCTTCCTGCTCCAGCGTTACAAAATCGCTGCGTCCATTCTGGATCTGGTCTGCCGTGTTTTGCAGGGTGCGATAGATGATAGGGGCGATGGCCCGCTCCTCTTCCGTCAGGAAACCGTTGCGGGAGCTCTTCGCCAGCCCGTCCTCCTCACGCACTGTCGGGCTACCGATCACTTCCACCGGAATCATCAGGTCGCGGGCCAGTTTGCGGATGACCGCCAGCTGCTGGTAATCCTTCTCGCCGAAAACGGCGATGTCCGGTTGCACCATGTTGAACAGCATGGTGACCACCGTTGCCACACCCTCAAAGTGTCCCGGCCGGCTTGCGCCGCAATGGCCTTCACTGACTTCCGGAACAACAACGCGGGTGTGCCGTGCCAGCCCCTGGGGATATATTTCGTCATTAGAGGGGGCGAACACCAGTGTGCTGCCCGCCTCATCCAGTCGTTCCTGGTCTTCGATCAATGTGCGCGGGTAGGTGTCGAGATCTTCAGTGGCACCGAACTGCATGGGGTTCACGAAGATGGTGGTGACCACAATGTCTGCGGCCTCCCGTGCCTTTCTCACCAGCGAGATGTGGCCCTCGTGCAGGTTGCCCATGGTAGGCACCAGCCCGATGCGTTTGCCCTGCTGGCGGTAGCCGCGAAGCATGGCGCGAAGTTCTTTCAGAGTATGTACGGTTCTCATGCCTTGAACGTATGCTCCTCGGCGGGAAATGAGCGGTCGCGAACCGCGGCCACGTAAGCTTCAATGGCACCTTTGACAGATCCGGTCCCGGCCAGGAAATCCTTCACGAAGCGTGGCTTTCGGCCGGTGGTCATGCCCAGCATATCGTGTACAACCAGTACCTGCCCATCCGTGTCCGCGCCAGCGCCAATACCAATAACCGGAGCCTGAACGGCCTGGGTAATACGGGCGGCAAGCGGGGCGGGCACGCATTCCAGCAGGATCACATCCGCGCCGGCGGCAACCAGTTCGCAGGCATGCTCGATCATCAGTTCGGCATGCTTTTCATCCCGGCCCTGGACCTTGTAGCCGCCGAATTTGTTGACGAACTGCGGAGTCAGGCCCAGGTGTGCACATACCGGTACGCCACGTTCACTGAGAGCGTGAATGGTGTCTTTCATCCAGTCGGTGCCTTCCAGCTTGACCATGTGTGCACCCGCGCGCATCAGCTCCGCCGCGTTCTCAAGCGCTGCTTCAACAGTGCCATAGGTCATAAAGGGCATGTCGGCCATGATCAGCGAGCCACGGTTGCCCTTGGCCACGGAGGATACGTGATACACCATCTGGTCCATGGTCACTGGCAGCGTGCTGTCGTGCCCTTGCAGCACCATGCCGAGGGAGTCGCCGATGAGGATAACGTCAACGCCAGCCTCACTGACAATTTGTGCAAAGGTGGCGTCGTAGGATGTCAGTACGGAGAAGGCTTCGCCCTTCTGCTTGTAGTCCCGCAGGGTATTGATGGTAACAGCCATAGAATCCTTGCCTTGTGGGTGGATGGGCTAAAACCGCGCCGGGGTATGCCGGCAATCAGGTCTTAAGGGTAATCCGGGGGTGGATCTGAGGCAATAGCGGCACGCCGGGCTATTGGTGTCAGCCTGGCGGGAAAGGCTCTCGCGCCACCGGATTGAGTTTTTGCAAGTTGTTGTCCGGGCACTGTTGCCTCAGGCCCGCAAGGCTGCGACCGTCCGGCAGAACCCGTTCCGGGTCCAGGTCCAGCAAGGGCTGGAGCACAAAGTCCCTATTTGCCAGTTCGGCGTGGGGCACTGTCAGGCGTGCACTGGCGATGGTTTCGTTGCCGTACAGCAGCAGATCCAGGTCCAGTGTTCGCGGGCCCCAATGCTGAACCCGTTCACGGCCGTGGGCCTTTTCGATGGACTGAAGCTGGTCCAGCAGTTCCAGTGGTGTCAGTTCGGTGCGTAGCCAGAGAGCGCCGTTCACGAAATCGGGTTGGTTCTGGGGGCCGACTGGCTTGCTGCTGTAGAAGGCCGATTGCGCCAGCAGTTCGGTTTGCGGCAGCGCGGCCAGCCGGGCCACAGCGCCGGCCAGTTGGCTGGCGGGGTCTGCCATATTGCTGCCCAGTCCGATAAAGGCGTCTGTGGCCGTCATGCTCAGGTCTTCTTTGCAGGTTTCTTGCGGCGACGCTTCTTGGGGCCATCGCTACCCAGCTGGGTCAGCATGCGTTCCTGACCTCGCTCGTCCGCCTCCTGGAACTCTGTCCACCATTCGCCAAGTCCGGGCTCGATCTCGCCGGCCGCTTCACGCACCAGAAGGAAATCATAGGCGGCCCGGAAACGTGGGTGGGACATGGTCACAAAGGCCCGTTTGCCCTGGCGGCGAGGCAGGCGCATCTGCAGTTCCCAGATTTCTTTCATGGGGCCAGAAAAACGTTTGGGGATAGAGGTGGCCTGGACCTGGCGGCCAATAATCTTGGCAATAGCCTGGTGCAGGGCCGGCTGTACCGGTTCCCCGTTGTCCTGGCGTTTGCGCCATTCCGCCTGCAGGGCAGGCCAGAGCATGGCCGCGAACAGGAAGTAAGGGGTAACGGACTTGCCCTGGGCAATGCGGGCATCGGTGTTGCGCAATGCCTTGCGGATCAGCTCGTCCGGCTGGCCGTTGTCGATGGCTTGCACGGTTTCCGGGAAAAGCGGTGCCAGCAGGTTGTACTCGCTGAGCAGGTCATAGGTGGCCTCACCGTAGCCGGCGGAAAACAATTTCAGCACTTCTTCGAACAGCCGCGCTGGTGGGATGTGTGTCAGTAGCGGCGCCAGCTCCCGGATCGGCGCCTCGGTTTCCGGTTCAATGTCGAAGCCAAGCTTGGCTGCGAAGCGCACGGCGCGGAGCATGCGTACCGGGTCTTCACGGTAGCGGGTTTCCGGGTCGCCGATCAGTCTCATCTGGCGGTTGTTGAGGTCTTCGATGCCATTGGCGAAGTCCACTACGGTGAAGTCGCGAATGCAGTAATAAAGTGCATTGACGGTGAAGTCCCTGCGCAGGGCGTCTTCCTCCTGGTTGCCGTACACATTATCTCTTAACAGCAGACCGTGTTCGCTGGTTCTGCGGTCATCATCGTCGTCGCTGTCCTCTTCCGCATCCGCGGCGTTGCCCCGGAAAGTGGTGACTTCAATGACTTCGCGCCCGAACAGGACATGGACGATGCGAAAGCGCCGCCCAATCAGTCGGGAATTGCGAAACAGGTCATGAACCTCTTCCGGGGTCGCATTGGTTGCGATGTCAAAGTCTTTGGGCTTGCCGCCAAGAAGGATGTCACGAACACCACCGCCGACCAGATAGGCTTCATAGCCGGCATTGTTCAGGCGGTTGAGCACCTTTTTGGCGGGCTCGCTGATGGCGGAGCGGGAGACATTATGCTGGTCCCGGGGGATTTCCCGGCGCTGATAGGTGCGGGCTTTTTTCTTCCCGTTTCCTGACACGTATGACAATAGTCGTTTAAGCATTGAATTCCGTTATTGCGGTGAGCAAAAGCGAGAGTTTAACGGTTTGGGCGGGATTTGCACATGTCTGGCGCCATAAGCCTGCGAAAACTGCTGGTGGAGTGGGCAGATATGGCCAGGTCGGAAAACCGTTGGGCCAGATAATCAAAAGGCGGATCCGTTTTCACGAATCCGCCCTGAAAGCGTTGACGATCTGCATTGTTTTTGTTTTTACCGGGATTTTTCTTCGTTTTTCTGCCCCACTGTCAATCCCCAAATTCAGGGATCTCAGTAGTGCAAACGGAAAGCTTTGAATACACAGAGCAGTCAGAGACATCGGACGGGTTATCAGATAAATGCAGTGCCGTCTGGACGACGATTCTTCTCCACATCTACAACCCGCACGCGCCGTGGGACCACTAAAAAGCAAAGTACCCAAAACACTCAGTTCGCTCACGTTCTGTTTTTGTTTTTGTTACCGAACGTCTTCTACAGCTTTTTGTTCTTGTTGTTGGCGCTGCGTTGTCACTGTTGTTTTTGTTGTTGTGCGCCCTATAGAGTGCAGTCCGTGTGCCAGTTTTTGAAAAGTGTTTGTTAACAGTAAGTTAGTGTTTCGCAATCTATAAGGGAGGGTACGTATAAGTCCGAAGTGTTACTGTGCGCCCTTTTTTTAGATCGCGGGTGTTACCGTGAGGAACACGAGGTAACAACTGAGTGCCAGTTCACAGTTTTACGGTCGTCCCCGTTCGGCTCGGCAGTCTCCGATCAGTTGCCGGAGCTTTTCTTGCGGGGAATACCAAGACGCTGGCGCCTCTCCCACAACGACTTGCGGCTGATGCCGAGCTTTTGGGCAAGCTCTGTTTCACTCATTCGGTCCTGGTTTTCCAGCACAAAGTGCTGGAAATAGTCCTCGAGCGACAGGTCACTGGTTGATTCAGCTTCCCGTGAAAGGTTCTGTTCGTTATTGCCCTCTACCAGGGATTCGGGGATGTTTACGTCACCACCTTCGCCATCCAGGTCCAGCAGGGATGGGGTGATCAGGTCGTTATCGCAAAGGATGGTGGCTCGTTCAATGGCATTCTCCAGCTCCCTGACGTTACCTGGCCAGCGATGGCGCTCAAGTGCACGCATGGCCTCCGGGGTCAGGTTAAGGTCGGGTTTGCCCATTTTCTCGCCCTGACGCTTCAGAAAGCGCTGGGCCAGGCCCAGTATGTCTGCCTGGCGTTCCCTCAGGGGTGGGATGCGAACCTGCATAACGTTCAGGCGATAGAACAGGTCTTCCCGGAATTCGCCGGTGCGGGTCATGGCCTTGAGGTTACGGTGGGTGGCGGCGATCATGCGAACGTCCACCTGGCGGCTCTGCGTGGAGCCTACCTTGCGTATCTCTCCTTCCTGGAGAACCCGCAACAGTCGCGCCTGTGCCTCGGCGGGCAGTTCGCCGATTTCGTCCAGAAACAGGCTGCCGCCGTCTGCGGCTTCGATCAGGCCGGTGCGGGCGGACACAGCACCGGTAAACGAACCTTTTTCATGGCCGAAAAGCTCCGATTCGATCAGACTTTCCGGAATGGCTGCACAGTTAACCGAAATAAGGGGGCGGGCAGCGCGAGGGCTCATCAGATGCAGCGCCCTTGCCGCAAGCTCTTTACCGGTTCCCGATTCGCCCTGTATCAGTACCGTGGTTTCGGTGGGTGCCACTTTGCGGATTAACGTGAATACCTTCTGCATGGCCTCGCAGTGGCCAAACATAATGGCGGCAGGGTCACTGTCAGGATCACTGGCGGTGCCGCGATCGGTTCTCTCCTCACCGGCGCTGGCGGCCTGTGGCTGCCTGGCAAGGATGTTTTCCACGGCTTCCAGCATTTCATCGTGGTCGAACGGCTTGGCGATGTACTCCACCGCTCCCATTTTCATGGAGTCCACGGCAGAGCGCAGACTGGCATAGCTGGTCATGATCAGCACCGGTGTATCCGGAGCGCGCCTGATCAGCTCTGTGCCCGGCGCGCCGGGCAGACGCAGGTCGGAAATGATCAGGTCAAACTGGGCGGGGTCGTGGCTGTCCTCCGCTTCTTCTACCGATCCCGCATCCGCAACGTCGTAGCCTGCGTGTGTGAGTAGCTTGCGCACGGCTGAACGGATAATCTCTTCATCTTCTACGATAAGAATACGAGGCATAGCGGTTTTACGACCCTTGGTTCTGGCTGATGGTGGTTCCGGCGTCCGGTTCGTAGGCGGGCAATCTCATGCGCACGCACGTCCCCCGGGCCAGCTCGGCATTTACCGGGCTGTCCACCTGTATGTTGCCGTAGTGTTCTTCAATGATGCTGTACACCAGTGATAATCCAAGGCCGGTTCCCTTGTTGGGTGCCTTGGTGGTGTAAAAAGGCTCGAATATATGGTCCAGCTGTTCCGTCGGAATGCCGGACCCTTCATCGGTGACTTCGATAATAGCGGAGTAGCCGTCGAGGTTTCCACTGATGCGGACCTTTCCACCAACCGGTGAGGCGTCACGGGCATTGGCCAGCAGGTTGATAAATACCTGTACCAGCCTCTGCTCGTCGCCAAGAATAAACAGGTCTTCGGGGCACTCATTGACATAGTGAACCCCCATGCCTTTATCACTGAGAGAGAGAAGGTTGATGGACTCATCGACACACCGGCGAATGGCCACCGGCTCATAACGGTTGGCATGGGCATGGTTGCCGGTACGGGCAAAATTCATCAGCGACTGCAGAATGGTGGATATGCGCCGGGTCTGCTGCTGAATCTGGTCGGCGGTGGAGAGAATGTCCGGGTCATCCGTTTCCAGCTTCAGGTTCTGGGCCAGTGAGGAGATGCCGGTGACCGGGTTGCCGATCTCGTGGGCAACACCTGCAGCCAGCCGACCCACCGAGGCCAGTCGTTCGCTGTGCATAAGTTCGTCTTCCAGCAGGCGGGTTTCAGTCTGGTCTTCCACCAGAATAATGCTGCCGCCCTCGGTGTGGTCCGGGCCACTCAGCGCCGCCTTGTGAAGGTTCAGCCAGTGGGGGCGGCCTTTCAGGTCCAGCCTGTGCTTGTACCGGTGCAGATCTTCACCGCTGTTGAAGTCGTCAAGCAGCAGGTGCCAGTGCTCCGGCAATGCCATGAGCCGTGCCCCCACTACGTCATCGGCGGTAATGCCGGTGAGGGTTTCCATGGCGTTGTTCCACATCAGTATTTCGCCATCTTCCCCCACCGAGCACGCGGGGATGGGCAGGTTCTGAAGGGTCTGGCGGTAATGCCGGCGCAGGTTGTCCAGTTCACCGGCGAGCCCCGTCAGGCGGTTTTGGTATTCGCCAAGTGCGCGCTCCACGTAACGGATGTCCTGGGCCGTGCCCCCGCTCGCCATGGGTTTGTAGCCAAGATGCCGTTTGACAAGATCCCTTGCGACAGCAGGCCCGAGAAGGCCTGAGAGATTCACTTCTATCCGGTCACGAAGACGCCGGAGCTGGTAGGGGCGGTATTCCACGTTGGGCAGTTTGAGCTGGGCCAGCGCCCGTTCGACTTCCCGCCTGGCAACGCCAAGCCCCAGAGGTACCGCAAGTTGCCGCATGAAATCCGCCGAGGATGTTGCCAGTAACTCCCTGCGCTGGGGGCGTGATAGCGCGCCCAGTGAGCAGGCTTCGGCGGCGCCGGCTTCTTCGGCGGTGCTGGTACTCAGCACTGAAATCAGTGCGAAAACCACGACATTGACCGTCAGGCTGACGAACGTAAAAATATGCCAGTTGCTGTAGTCGGGCACCATGGGTGCGCCGAGGAATTCCAGCAGGTTGGCGGTGTGGGAGAACGGCAGCACCAGGGTGACAACCCAGATGGTCAGCCCCGATACCAGTCCGGCGATCAGCCCGCGGCGGTTTCCTTCCGGCCAGTAAATCACCCCCAGAGCCCCGGGTAACAGCTGAAGCATACCAGACAGTGATATTGCGCCGAGAATGGAGAGGTCCAGGTTCTTGCCCAGGGTTTCGTGAAACAGCAGGGCCGCAAAAATGATGGCGGCAATCAGCAATCGTTTGACCCACCTCAGCCAGTGATAGATGTCACCCTGGTCTTTCGGCGTACGAAGAGGGAGTACCGCGTGGTTCAGAACCATGCCCGCCAGCGCCAGGGTGCTGACAATCATCAGTCCGCTGGCAGCAGACAGCCCTGCGATATACATCAACAATGTCAATGCCGGACTGCCGAGCGCCTGGGCAGTACCAATAGCGTAAAAATCAGGGCCGGTAGTGGCCGCCAGAGCCTGACCGCCCCATAGAATCAGTGGCACCGGCAGGCCCAGCAACAGCAGATACAGGGGGAGACCCCAGCTGGCTTTTGCCAGTGCCTTGGGGGAAGGGTTCTCGCTGAAAGTCATGTGGTACATGTGGGGAAGTACCAGGGCAGCGGCAAACGACATCAGCATCAGTGCCCGCCAGCTGCCATCGTCAATGCTCATGGTCATGGAGCTGACCGGCGTGCTCTGGTCTGCGAGCCAGGTTTCCACTCCTGCCATGCCATCAAATACACCAAACAGGATGACTCCGCCCAGGGTGAGCAGGGCAAACAGCTTGACCAGGGAGTCGAACGCAATCGCCAGCACCAGGCCCTGGTGATTTTCCGAGCCCTGACTGCGCCGCGTACCGAACAGCATGGCGAACAGCACCACGATAATACTGAACAGCACACTGATAAGCCGGGGCGAGGTGTCGGGGGCCAGCAGGCTGGCAGAGGTGGAGACGGCCTGAATCTGCATACTCAGCAGGGCCAGGATGGCAGTGCCCGAACAGATGGTAACCAGAGTACCCGCCCACTGGCTGCGATAGCGGTAGGCAAACAGGTCGGCAAGGGAGGTTAGCTGATAGGCGCGGCCAATTCTCATGACCGGGTTCAGGAGCACCGGTGCCAGTAGAAAGGCCCCACTGATGCCAAGGTAGTAGGCCAGAAAGCCGAACCCGGCTTCCGCGGCCATGCCCACCGCGGCATAGACCGCCCAGATTCCGGCATAGACGCCGAGGCTCAGGGTATAGACCAACGGATGCCGGACCCAGCTGCGCGGCAGCACGCCCTTTTCCGTAATCCATGCGATGCCGAACAGCAGGATCAGATACAGTAGGCTGGCCAGTAGGAGGCCGGGAGCGCTAAAACTCATTGGGATCCCGGCGCCATTCCAGCCAGAAGCCGATAGCGATCAGGCCAGCCCAGATGACGTAGGGGCTGTACCAGGCATTCTCTGGTGAGGTCCACCAGTCAAGAATGTTGGGTGAGAATATGTAGATGGCCAGAACCAGAAGGAAGACCAGACGGTAGATATACATCAGGCATGATATCCGCACTGTCGTTTGTGAGAAGCTTTATAACATGTCGTTCACCGGGCTGTCAGGTGAATCCGCTCTGGTGCCCAGTTGGCCGCAGCCCGGTCGAGCAGGGTATCGATGTCGGGGGTGCCCGACAACTGTCTGGGGTCCTGGCCCAGAGCCGCGAGGGCCTGTTGCAGGTTGTCTTTGGCGTGCCGGTTGTCCAGGGCCGGGGCGTGGTTCTGTTTGCTGAGCTTCTGCCCTTCAGCATTGACGATGACCGGAATGTGCATCCAGTGCGGCGGTTGGGCGCCCAGGGCCCGGAAGATCTGCTGTTGCTGAGCGGTCATCTCGAGCAGGTCAGACCCTCTGACCACGTGAGTAATGCCCTGGTCAATGTCGTCGGCAACCACTGCCAGTTGGTAGGCGTAGAATCCTTCCTTGCGGAGAATAACCGGGTCGTCCAGTTCGGCGTGTACGGTCTGGGACTGAGGGCCCAGCAACTGGTCTTGCCATCGGCACTTTTCGTCGTGTAGTGCGAAGCGTACAGCGAACGGCCGTTCGCCCGGGTCGGCATGGCCCAGGCGGCAGTGTTCCGGGTGTCGGCCTCCGTTCTCGCTGAGCTGCTTGCGTGAGCACGCGCAGCGATAGGCCAGCCCCCGGTCCAGAAGCTGGTTGATCAGCGTGTGGTAATAGGCGTGGCGTTCAGACTGAAAACAAACCGGCTCGTCGGAGCGCATGCCATGGGCTTCAAGGCTCGCCAGTATGCGCTCAGTGGCTTCCGGTGATTCCCTCAGGGGGTCCAGGTCTTCAATGCGGACAAGCCACGTGCCGCCGCGTTTGCGGGCTTCGAGATAACTGGCAACGGCAGTAACCAGCGAACCAAAATGCAGCGGGCCGGTCGGGGAGGGCGCAAAGCGACCCCGGTAAGAGGATTCAGCCATGGTCAGTGCCTGCTGGCCCCGCTTCGGGAGCCAGCGTGCTCATGCGACGGGCAATTAAATACCGGTCTGGCGCTCGCGGATTTCGGCGAGGGTTTTGCAGTCGATGCACAGCGTTGCGGTAGGACGTGCCTCAAGGCGACGAATGCCGATCTCAACACCGCACTGGTCGCAGAAGCCGTAATCGTCCTTGTCGATGCGGTCGATGGTCTGGTCAATTTTCTTGATCAGTTTGCGCTCGCGGTCACGGGTGCGCAGTTCCAGGCTGAACTCCTCTTCCTGGGTTGCACGGTCGCTGGGATCCGCGTAATTTGCGGCGTCTTCCTGCATATGGTGCATGGTGCGATCCACTTCTTCCATTAGCTCCTGCTTCCATTGCAGAAGCAGGTGCTTGAAGTGCTCGAGCATATCGGCACTCATGTACTCTTCACCCTTTTTCAACTCATAGGGGGTGAAGTTGGTAATACGTTCGCGTGGTTGTGCTGCAGTATTTGCCATCGAATACGGCCTCTTATAATCCTGAAAAGCACTCGCCCTGAAACGGGAATTTGCGGAAAATAGCAGATTAGTCTCAGGGGCGCCAGCCTTGTGACAACAACTTTAGCATGGAGTCATCAATGAAGTTACCCGCTCCGCTCATCGAAGGCCGCCTGCTTCGCCGCTACAAACGTTTTCTTGCCGATGTATTGTTGCCGGATGGCAATGAAGTGATTGCGCATTGCCCGAATACAGGCTCCATGCTGGGCTGTCAGCCGACGGATGCGCGAGTCTGGCTTAGCGCCAGTGACAACCCGAAGCGCAAGCTGAAGTACACCTGGGAACTGGTTGAGACAGCCCCGGACGAAGTGGCCTGTATCAATACGTCGCGGCCCAATGGTCAGGCACGTGAGGCAATTGAACAGGGGGTTGTACCTGAGCTGGCGGGCTATGGGCAATGCCGGGCGGAGGTGCGGTACGGAGCAGAGAAAAGCCGGATTGATCTGCATCTGTCTGGTCACCACAGTCTTGCTGATGCCTGGGTGGAGGTCAAGAACGTCACGCTGTGTGAGAATGGCCGGGGCTACTTTCCGGATGCGGTAACAACCCGCGGTCAGAAACACCTGCGGGAGTTGATGGCTCAGGCCCGTGCAGGAGAGAGGGCAGTGCTCTTCTTCGTGGTCAACCATACCGGCATAAGCAGCGTACGCCCTGCGGACCATATCGACCAGGCCTATGGTGAACTTCTGCGCGCAGCGGAGGCGGCCGGTGTTGAGCTGTTGGCTTACAGGGCGGGGTTGTCGGGGCTCAAAGGGCCCGATGGGGATATATCGCTGGTGGAGTCTGTGCCGGTCATTCTGGAAGCCTGACCAGAATCGTGCCGCTGTCGTCCGTTACCTCGAGCGGGGTCAGCGCCTCCCCCTGGCAGGGGCCAGCGATGCACTCACCATTTTCGGGAATGAACAGCGCAGCGTGGTTGGCGCACTGGATAAAGCAGTTGTCCGGGTCCATGAATCGCCCGGGCATCCAGTTCAGCTCTATGCCAAGGTGAGGGCAGTGGTTCAGGTAGGCATAGAGGTTTCCTTCCCGCTCGAAGATAAAGCCGCTTCGTTCATTTTGCCTGTCGTGGCCGTTGCCGAGGGTGAATTCCACGAACTGCCCCCCGGAAAGTTCACTGCGTTGGCAGACCGCCTGCCGGCCGTGTGTCATCGTTCCTCCGGGTTCATGCGCCGGGCAGGCCGAAATGCTGGCGGATTCGGTCTGCTACGGCTTCCGCCACGTGTTCCTGGTCTGTATGCAGGTGGATGGTGTGGGTCTTCTCTTCGGTCGTCAGTGGCTCAAACCAGGTTTCCTGCACCTCAAGCAGCTCTTCGGTGGCCTCGGAGGCGTCACCGGCGCGATTGCGGATCCATTCACGGCGACTTTCCAGTGGCGTCTCGCAGTGAATGAGGGCGAATGGCATGCCACGGCTTTCGGCGACGTCAGCCAGCATTTCGCGTTCAGCCTGTTTCAGGCAGGCCGCGTCCACGATGACCGGCATGCCGCCTGCCAGCAACTTGCCGGCAAGGTCTGCAAGGCGCTGGTAGGTGCGATGGTTGGCCTCTTCGGTATAAAGGTTCTCGCCAGCGGGCGATTTGCTGTTATCAAGCGGCCCCAGGCCGAACAGGCGCTTACGTTCCACATCCGAGCGCAGCCGGATCAAACCGAGCTCTGCAGCCATGGAACCACTCACCAACGATTTCCCGCTGGCTGAAAGCCCTGTGGTGGCCAGCAGATAGGGGTTGGGGATGGCGCTGTAATCTTCCGCCAGCTGGGCGTAATCGCGATACCGCTGCATCAGTCCGTCGCGGTCTGCCTCGGTCAGGGAAGGATTGCCCATGGTAAACAGCGCGATCTTGGCCCGCACCATGGCGCGATAGGCCTTATACAGGGGAAGAAGCGGCAGCGCATCGTAATCGCCACGGTATTCCAGGTAGGTGTTCAGCACCAGGTTTGCCAGTTCCGGCTCGCGCCGGGATTCCAGGTCCATGAGCAGAAAGGCAAGATCATTGATGACATCAATCCAGCGGAAAGGTTCGCTGAATTCAATGCAGTCAAACACCGTGACTTCCCCCTCATACACGGTGATGTTGGCCAGGTGCAGGTCGCCATGGCATTCGCGAACAAAACCGCTTTCGTAGCGTTGCGCGACCAGGGGCGAATGGCGCTCGAAGGTGGTGCGGGCCCATTGCTCAAGGTTGTCCAGTTGCAGTAACAGCGCCTCGTCCTCAATCATTGGGCGGATCTGGTCGAAGTTTTCCTGCATGCCGGCGTAGACGGCGTCTGGCGTTCCCAGCGGTTTTCCTGGCGTGACCGGCGGCTGCTTCTCGTGGAACTCAGCTACCTGGCGGGCCAGGTTTGTGAGCAGGTCCGGTGTCAGTTTGCTGTTTTCCTGACACACGTCGAACAGGTCGTTCTGGTCGAACTGACGCATACGAATCGCGTATTCGAAGGCTTCGCCCTGGCCACCCAGTTCAGGTGAATTTGCCGAACCGGTAATGGGCAGAACGTCCAGGTAAAGGTTCTCGGCAAGGCGGCGGTTCAGGCGAAGTTCTTCTTCGCAGAAGTGTTTGCGCCGCTCCAGGGACGAGAAATCCAGAAAGCCGAAATCCATGGGTTTCTTGATCTTGTAGGCGAAGTCGCCGGTCAGGATGACCCAGGAGATATGCGTCTCGAGAACCTGAAATTCTTTCACCGGGTGGTCATACAGCGCCGGATTCTGCAGGGCCAGAATCAGGTTGTCGGAATTTGCGTCGCTCACGGCTCTCTCCTTGGGTTCCTCGAACTCGTTGATTTTGCTTGCGCCTATCATAACGGGCAGATTACAGAAATAACACACGGATGGCCTGCCTCACCGATGGCGGGATTCGTTATAATCCCGCCATGAAAAAATCTGCTTCTCCCAAAAAATCTCCGAAAAAAAACGGCCGCAAACGTAAAGACGCCCGCCGGCCGTGGTTCTGGAGGCTGTTTCTCCGTGTATTTTTTATTGGTGTGGTTCTGCTTGCCGGCTGGATGGTTTATCTCGACGCCGTGGTGACCTCCCGCTTCGAAGGCCGCCGCTTTGAGGTGCCGTCCCGGGTCTACGCCAGGCCACTGGAACTGTACGATGGTGCCAGTGTGAGCTCCGGCGCGCTGCAGCGGGAACTTGAACTGTCTGGCTACCGCGCGGGCGATGGCCGCAAGGCGGGTACCTATCGCCGCAGCGGTGGGCATTTTCAGATCAGCACCCGTGGCTTTCTGTTCACCGACGGGCTTGAGCCGCGTCGGCGGCTTTCGCTGACGATCTACGGGGACCGGGTGCAGGAATTCAGGGTACTATCGGGCGACGGTTCGCCCATTGTCCGTCTGGAGCCGGCCCAGATCGGGGGCATCTATCCGGCCCATAAAGAGGACCGGGTACTGGTTCAGCTTGACGACGTTCCGAACCTGTTCACCGATGCCTTGCTGGCCGTAGAAGACCGTAATTTTCATGATCATCACGGTATTGCGCCGCTGTCCATTGGCCGGGCTATGCTGGCAAACATTCGCGCCGGCGGGATTGTGCAGGGCGGCAGTACACTGACCCAGCAACTGGTGAAGAACTTCTTCCTGACCCGCGAACAGACGTTACTGCGCAAAGGGAATGAGGCGTTAATGTCGGTGCTGCTGGAACTGCATTACGAGAAAGACGACATACTGGAAACCTATCTTAATGAGGTTTATCTGGGCCAGGCGGGCACCCGTGCCATTCATGGTTTCGGGCTGGCGAGCCAGTTCTACTTTGGTGAGTCCATCCGTGAAATTGACGCCCACCAGATTGCGTTACTGGTAGGCATGGTCAAGGGGCCGAGTTACTACAATCCCAGGCGCCACCCGGAGCGAGCGCTCTCCCGTCGCAACCTGGTCATCGACGTTATGGCCGAAACCGGCCTCATTGGTGAAGAGCAAGCCGCCCGGGCCCGCGCCCAGCCACTTGGCGTCACCGACAAGGCCTCCTATTCCGAAAACCGTTACCCGGCCTACATCGACCTGGTGCGCCGCCACCTGGCGAGGGATTACAAACAGGAAGACCTGCAAAGTGAAGGCCTGCGTATCTTCACCACCCTGGACCCGGCCATTCAGTACGCAGCGGAGTTTTCCGTCAAGGACATGCTTTCCCGCATGGAGGGAGGCTCCGACACAGTGCTGGAGTCTGCGCTGGTGGTTACTTCCCGTGACAGCGGTGAGGTACTGGCGCTGGTCGGCGGCCGAGATCCGCAATACGCAGGCTTCAACCGCGCCCTGGACGCACGGCGGCCGATTGGCTCATTGATCAAGCCTTTCATCTACCTGACCGCTCTTCAGCAACCTGAACGCTACAACCTGATTACACCGGTGGAAGACAAGGGGTTTTCCCTGGTGTTCGACGACGGCAGGCGCTGGGAGCCCAAAAATTATGATGGCGAGGAGCGAGGACTGGTACCCCTGCATGAGGCTCTGTCACGCTCGTATAATTTCCCTGCCGTGCGTGTTGGCCTCGACGTAGGCATTGACGCGGTGAAGTCCACGCTGCAGAGCTTTGGGGTTACCAGCGGTATATCCGAGTATCCCTCGATGTTGCTGGGTTCCGTGGCCATGACGCCGGTAACCGTGGCCCAGATCTATCAGGGGCTGGCTACCTCGGGGTTCAACACGCCGTTGAGAACCATCCGGCAGGTAACCGATGCAGACGGTGAAGCACTTTCCCGCTACCGCCTGAAAGTGGACCAGGTGGCCGACCCGGCCGCTGTGCACCTCGTTCAGTATGTGATGCAGGAAACCATGCAGGAAGGCACCGGGCGCTCTGCTTACCGCACCGTGCCGCGTGAGCTTACCCTTGCAGGCAAGACCGGAACCACCGATGATGGCCGCGACTCCTGGTTTGCCGGTTTCAGCGGGGATCTGCTGGCGGTTAGCTGGGTCGGCCGTGACGATAACGGGCCCACATCGTTGACCGGTGCCACCGGAGCCTTGCCGGTATGGTCCCGGTTCATGAGCCAGGTGCCCCAGCACGGATTCTCTCCGGTAGTGCCGGATGGGGTGGAGTACCACTGGGTGAATGCGGCGGAAGGCGCCCTGACCGACGAACACTGTGAAAATGCACGCCTTGTACCGTTCATAACCGGCAGCGAACCCGAGGTAGAGGTTTCCTGCGGCGGTAATATAGAACGGCGTATACGGGGCTGGTTTGAAGGACTTTTCCAATGAAAGCGAACACATTCAGATATGCGGGTGTACTGGCTCTGGCGCTTGCAGTGGCTGGCTGCGCTTCTGGCCCGGGTGGCGGTTCCATCTATGTACCGGCCGGTGGTTCCTCGTCCAGGGATGAGGCCCCCGAGCCGCCACAGACCAGCGACAGGGACGAACCGAGGGTGGAGCGCAAGAGCGAGCAGCCCGAGGAGCCGGTGCGTCAGCAGGAGTACAGCTCACCGAGCTATCAGGACGAAGGCGATGCACTTTCGCCTGCCGCCAGAAGCCTGATCAAACGTGCTGACAGCCTGATGGCCGCTGGTGATACCCAGGCAGCAGTGGCGCAACTGGAGCGAGCGCAGCGGATTGCCCCGCGTTCCGCGGAGGTTTACTTCAAGCTTTCGGAGGCCTATGTAGCCCTGGACCAGTTGGGATCGGCTGAACAGTTCACCCTGAAAGGGCTGTCACTGGCGGGCAGTGATTCATCACTGCAGCGGGCAGGCTGGTTGCTGCTGGCGGATATTCGTCGTGCAAGGGGGAATGTGGCCGGGGCGGATCAGGCTGAGGCTAGGGCCTCGGCACTGTGAATTGCGATAACTGCTGGCTGGAGTAGCCGGACAGTTTCTGAACTGCCCGGCTATCTGCCAAGAACTTACGGCTGTGCCTGAAGTTCAAAATCAGCGGTAGACGTTTCGCCAGCAACAACGGTAACGTTTTGAGCGCCGTTGAAGTCGATGTCGTCGTTTGAGGGTTCTCCCTGATCGTTCTCGATCAGGTCATCCTCACAAGTGTAGCTCACGGTGTACTCGCCAGCCGGAATGAAGGCCGCTGTGTACGTGTAAGTTCCGTTTTCGTCGACCGGAACGACCACCAGTGGTTCATTGTCACTGCCGATGTCGTCCGGCACGGCATCCGCGCCTTCATGAACGTAGACGTTGCCTGCAAATTCCGGATTGAGTGCGTCGCCGCATTCCTGAGTGATCAGCTCGCCAGCTATGGTTCCCTCGATACTACCGACCTCTGAGTTGTCGACAAGCCTGAGTACTGGTTTGAGTCGATAACCTTCCTGACCGACAGGGTTAACCAGGGACTTTCGGACATCGAAGTCGATGGTAAGGCTGACTTCACCTCCGGCAGGGACGGTGAACCCTGAAGTCTGCACTCCCCTGGCCGACGGCGTGGTCAGCGGGTATTCACCGGAGCCGCTGTCATTATCGATGACTACAGTGTTGTTGTCGCCGAGCTCTAGTCGCATCCAGTTATAGGCACCCGCTGGCACTTCTTCATCGGAAATCAGAGTTTCAAACGCGCCGCCCTGCAGGTCCAGAAGATTGATCGGTTCCGGGAACTCCAGTTCAAATCTGCTGCGCTCGCCATCGGAGGGTTGAAGCACCAGCGCCGTCACCTCGATGTTTACTTCCTGAGCACTGTCAACCGGTGCGTCGGTCAGTCCGACACTTACACTGCCTGTTTCCCCGGCTCCGCTACTACTGCCGCCACCGCCACAGGCGGCCAAGGCCCCGGTAAAACCAACGACTGTCAGGTACTTGAGAGACTGATTCATTGCAAACCTCCGTTATGAAAATGCTGGCCGGGTTAAAAATGATTACCGACCGTAAGCGCTCAACGTTCGCGTTTCACCAAAAGTTCCATTACTTCTGTTAACCTTTGCTCATATTTCCGGTCATCCGGACTTGCAGAGCGATGGGCCAATACTTCTCCGTTGGTTGTGTTATAAACTGACACGCTTTTTTGGCGATTAATTCAGATGAGTACCGGTTTTGGCATTACTTCCGTTTAAACCCTCCCGGCCCAAACGATTCGAAAAGCTGGTGCAGCCCCATCTGGAGGCCATGTACCGTTTTGCCTTCCGTCTGGCAGGGCAGCAGGATGCCGAGGACCTTGTCCAGGATGTCGTCGTCAAACTCTATCCGCGCCTGGAAGAGCTCGAGAGCATCGAGCAACTGCGCCCCTGGCTGAACCGCGTGCTTTACCGGCATTTCATCGATCAGGTGCGACGCAAGGGGCGCCGTGCCGACCGGCCGGTGAGTGACGTGGCAGAGCCCGAACAGCAGGCCACGTTTCTTGACTCTTACGCAGCGGATATACCGGAGCTGACTGAACAGATCACTACCGAGCGTCTTAAGCCCGTTATGGATTCCGTCGTTCAGGAGCTGTCACCGGACCTGCGTACACTGATGCTGTTGCACGATGTGGATGGCTGGAGTCAGGAGGACATTGCACGGGTGCTTGAAATACCGGTTGGTACGGTAAAGTCGCGGGTTCATCGTTGCCGTGCAGCGCTCAGGGCAAAACTGCTGGAGAGACCGGAACTTTTTCAGCAGGCCGGGCGTGTGGAACAATGAGGTGATGGAAATGTCGTGTAACGAATGCAAACACAATCTGCGTGCCTGGGCCAGGAACGAACTTTCTGCGGCGCAGGTCAGCCGTATTGAGCGGCATATGGCCGAGTGTAAAGACTGCGCCATCGCCGCGTACAACGAACGGGCAATTTTCAAGTCGTTGCACGACAGCCAGGCAGTGCCTGCGCCATCGTCCGGTTTTGAGGAACGTGTTCTGGAAGCGGCCACTGGAAAGGGTGGGGCGGCACGCAAGGGTTCTCATGGCCATGGCTGGAGCACGCCCGTGGCCGGTGGCGCCATCGCCGCTGCGCTGGTCATCGGTATTGCGCTGGGTGTTGGCTGGCAGTCTTCCCCCGGCCCAGGCAGCGAGTTGGCGCACTCCGGCGCAGAGCAGGCTGGCAGCGACACGAGTCTTGTCGCCGAGCCTGTTGCCCGTAACGTCCGCCTTGCATTCAGCTCCAGGGAAGCGCTGGAAGGAGTGACCCTGACCGTGGAGCTACCTCCTCACGTAGAGGTTGCAAGCTACCCCGGGCATCAGAAGCTGAGCTGGAAAGTGGATCTGGACAAGGGCGAAAATGTGGTGAACCTGCCGCTCAATATCCTGTTTCCGGGTGAAGGCGAACTGGTTGCCCGTCTTGACGATGGGCGCAGAACAAAGACATTCCGCACCAGTCTTGATGGTGAGTCGGGGAATGGCGAACAGGAGCCTTCCTCATGACACCGGGTTTTTGGCGCAGCGCCGCTATTCTGGGCTGCCTGGGATGGTTGCTGGCAACACCCGCGGTGGTCGCCGCCAATGACGATCTGGATGTGACCATGCGAATGGTCAGGGACGATGACGATCTGACAGAATCTGTTGTTCGCGAGATTGAGCTAAGCGAGCCGGTTGCCCTTGAGCGTCGTAATGGCGAAGCGGGCAAACCCGCCGGAGCCCCCGGCGCGGCCCCGGGCGTTAACGCGCCAGGCATTGAAAGGTCCCGTGAGGCTCGGGATAAGGGGCGTGAGGCGGCACGGGCTGCGGCGGAAAGGGCAAAGGATGTCCGCGAACGCAGTGAGCAGCGCGGGCGCCCTGAGCGGCCAGGGCCACCAGGCGCTCCTGAGCGCCCCGAGCGTCCAGACCCTCCCGGCGCTTCTGAACGCCCTGAGCGGCCAGACCCCCCAGGTGCGTCCAACCGACCCTAGAAGCCCGGCTAACCCGGGCTTCTGTCATCATCGTAATGTGCCACCCCTGCGACGAATCACTGAGTCCCTTGCTATACTCCCGGTTTTGCTGACGTTACACCGTTATCTCCGGAGTCAGGCTTGCGGCCCTCAAAGTTTGTCACATGTTTTATTGCCCTGATGCTCCTTGTGCGTCTTTCAGTGGCAGAAGAATCCGGCGGTCATCCGGATTTTGAAGCCGGCGTGGCAGCATTTGGCGCGGGCGAACTGGCTGTTGCCCGTGCGCATTTCGAGAAGGCCAGAGCGGACGGCCTGAATACCCCCTTCCTGCTTTATAATCTTGGTGTTGTCTATTTCCGTCTCGGGCAGCAGGCTTCCGCTGAAGCCGTTTTCCTGGAACTCCTGGATACTCGCCATGCCCCTCTGGCCCGCTATAACCTGGGGCTTGTCATGCAAGCGCAGGGGCGTTACGACGACGCGCGCCACTGGTTCGATCGGGCTGCCGGCCCTGAATCGCCGGAGAAAGTGCGGGCTCTGGCCCTTCGCCAGCTTGATGAGAGCAAACCTGACCAGCCTGGTGATCTCAGGGGCAGTGGGTATCTCCTTGCTGCCGGAGGTTACGATGACAACATCGCCGGGACACCAGATGACGCTTCAAGTAATCAGGCCGGTGGTTTTGCCGATCTGCTGGCTGTGGGGAACGTTCACACAGGTAGCGAGGGTTTCGGCCTGCATGGTGTCGCCTATACACGTCAATATCCCGGTAACTCTGAGTTCGACAACAGTTACCTCAGTACCGGAGCGTCCTGGCTGAGTGGCGTTGGCGCCGGTGAATTAACGTCAACCCTGAGCCTGGCGGGCTCATGGTTCGGGGGCGATGTTCTTGAGCGGGAGGCGCGCCTCGAGGCGGTTTATCACCCTGACCGATGCATGCTGGCGCCACTGGTAGCCGGTGTCGACTGCCGTGTGAATGGGTCCGTTTCCACTATCCGGGGTGGTGATGATTTCAGCGCCTACGATGGGGAAATGGTCCGCCTGGGTGCCACCGCCAGCAAAAGTTCAGGGAGCTGGCTGTTCAGAGGGCGGTATCAGCTGGAGGTTAACGAGCGCAAGGATCTGGCAACCCAACAGGAATTTTTCAGCGTGTCACCGTTACGCAACCTGGTGTCTGCTGAAGCCCGCTATTATGTATCAGGCCGTTTATCCCTGGGTGCCCGCGGCGATATCCGTCATTCGCGCTACCAGGATGATCACCGGTTGGTATCCGATGGAGAGGTGGTGGCCGAGCGCCGGACGGACAATCGCCTCCGGGGAGTGTTGCTGGCCGAATACCGGATGGCTGGCCCATGGCTGGTGCTGACGGAGTGGAGCATGCTGAACAATCGCAGCACAATTGAACGATACGATTACAGTCGCCGTGAAGTGATGGTCGGTGTGGAACTGGGGTTCTGATATCATGGCCGGGCGTCCGTTCCCGGCCATGACATCCGGCATCAGAGGCCGGCGTTTCGGAGCCGGTTGGCCTGCTGCAGGTACACGGTTTTCGGATCGGTTTCGAACAGGCTGTGCAAGCCCAGCGCCTGGTTCACGTCGTCCAGGTGGTTCATGAAGTAGTTATCACGAATAACCTTGCCAAAATGGCTGCTGCAACGGCCGACCAGGCCGTCATTGGCGCTGAAGCTGAACGCCAGGCTCGTGGTGCCCAGTAGCGCATCTGACGGGTCAAGCACGTTGGTCAGAACGCCGGTCCCTCCCCAGGAATAGAAGCGCACTCCGTTTGACGAATAGGCGCCTTCACCGCACGCGGTGCCGGGAACGCCCGCCGGTGCAAAGTTGTTGAATTGCGCACTGCCATGGGTGGTCAGAGAGTACAGGCTGGAGCTCAGGTCCTGGTTATAACCGCCACCAGACAGCAGGTCGATCAGGCCACCCAGCGCATTGCCCAGTAATGCCGCAAGACTCTCGGCCGGCGAGCCGTAGATCAGGTCTGCAACCGGTGAACCCTTGTGAGGTGAGCCCACGGATGTGACCGACGCAACCAGGTCAGGCCGCACTCTGGCGATATACCTGCCGTTGGTCCGCCATGGCTGTGGCCGATCAGGTTTACCTTGCCGTGAATGGCCGCGATTGACGCAATCTGGGGAAGGAGGGCCTCGCCTCTGGCGATGGTGCTGTCCAGGGCGGGTACCTGGGTGGTGTAAACCTCAGCGCCGTATTTACGCAGATCTTCGGCAATGCCATACCAGTAATCCACGCCAGCGATTGAATCGAAGCCGAACATGCCGTGAACCAGCACCACGGGATAGCGGGTTTCGGTGTAGTTGGAAGGAGTGGAATCCCACCACCAGGCCATTGCTGGCGCTGACCATGCCAGCACAAGCAGCAGGGTGAATGCCTTCGTCCATTGTTTCATTGTTGCACCTACAGTTTGCTGTTGTATTTGTTGTCAAACTGCGGCTCGACCTAACAGGTTTTGCCGATACCCTTCTTGCGGGCGATCCGGGGCAATTGTGTGGTGCTTCCCTGCGCTGACTTCTTTTCTGATTGTTAGATGGTCGCAGTCAGTGCATCTCATTGCATGAGATCTGCACATAGTTCGATCAGGCGGAGGGGGAAGTCAACGGCAGGACGGGCCGTGTCACGAATGTTGCCGTTAAAGTGTGACAGGGTTCATGTGCGTGGCCCGGAAAGACATGGTTTTCGGGTTGCAGACTCCCGGGGCGCAGCCCGGGAGTCTCTGCTCAGGTACCTTGTTCAGAGTGTGGCCATGACTCTGCGTGCCGCTTCAATGGTGTGGTGAATGTCGTCGTCCGTCAGGGCAACGCTGGTGAAGCCGGCTTCAAAGGCCGACGGGGCAAGGTAGACCCCTTCCTGGAGCATGCCCTGGAAGAATTTTTTGAACCGTTCCACATCGCAGGCCATCACCTGGTCGAAGCGTGTGATGCTGGGCTCATCGGTGAAGAAGAAGCCGAACATGGCACCGGCGCTTTGTACGGCCAGGGGAATGCCAGTGCTGTCTGCGGCTTCTTTCAGCCCGTCACGCACGGCATTGGTTTTTTCAGTCAGCCGATCGTGAAAGCCTGGCTCGGAAATGGCGTTCAGCGTGGCCAGTCCGGCGCACATGGCAAGCGGGTTCCCGCTGAGTGTGCCAGCCTGGTAGACCGGGCCCAGAGGCGAGATGTGTTCCATGATTTCCCGCTTGCCTCCGAAGGCACCGACCGGCAGACCCCCACCGATCACCTTGCCCAGCGCGGTCAGATCCGGGGTGACGCCATAAAAGCCCTGGGCACCGCCCAGGGATACCCGGAAGCCGGTCATGACCTCGTCGAAAATCAGTACCGTACCATGCTCGTCACACACTTCCCGCAGACCTTCCAGGAAGCCCGGTACCGGAGGGATGCAGTTCATATTGCCGGCAACCGGTTCAACGATGATGGCGGCGATTTCATCGCCCATTTTTGCAAAGGTTTCCCGCACGCTGTCGATATCGTTGAATGTCAGTGTCAGCGTATGCTCCGCAAGGCTTGCAGGAATGCCGGGGGAATTGGGTACACCCAGAGTCAGGGCGCCGGAGCCTGCTTTCACCAACAGCGAATCCACGTGGCCGTGGTAGCAGCCTTCGAATTTCACGATCTTGTCGCGGCCGGTATAACCCCGCGCCAGGCGCACAGCACTCATGGTAGCTTCAGTCCCGGAGTTCACCATGCGCACCAGGTCTATGGACGGCACCAGCTCGCAGACTTTCTTTGCCATTTCTGTTTCGAGGGCGGTAGGGGCGCCGTAGCCGATGCCCTGATCGACCTGGGCGTGCAGGGCATCCTTGATCGTCTGATTGCCGTGGCCCAGGATCATGGGGCCCCAGGAGCCGATGTAGTCGATGTAGCGGCGGTCGTCTTCGTCGAACAGGTAAGCGCCTTCTGCATGCTTGAAAAACAGCGGTGTACCACCGACTCCCTTGAACGCCCTGACCGGGGAGTTGACTCCTCCGGGGATGTATTTCTGAGCCTCGGCGAATAGGGTTTCGGACTGGGTCATTGTTCAGAACTCCTGATGGTCGGAAAATGAAAAAAGCGGATGATGTGCCGCAAACAGCCGGGTAAACCGGCGTGCCCGTTCTTCGATGGTTGCCAGGTCGCCGTCGAACAGCCCGCCAACCACCGCCAGCAGATCGGCGCCGGCGCGAATCAGGACTTCGCCGTTGTCGGTGGTAATACCGCCGATAGCGGTCACCGGCTTACCGTATTGCCGGGCCCTGGCCAGTACCGACGTGTCTGCGGCGGGTGCGTCCGGCTTTGTGTTTGAATGGAAGAAACGGCCGAATGCCAGGTAATCGGCGCTGTCGCGGTCAGCGCTCATCGCAAGTGCCAGATCAGCATGGCACGTTGCCCCTATGATCGCATGTTCACCGAGCAGTTGTCTGGCAGTAGCGAGGGAACTGTCTGTTTGTCCCAGGTGTACACCAGCGGCACCGCAGCGGCGGGCCAGTTCCGGGTCGTCGTTGATAATCAGTGGTACCCGGGCATTGCGACACAGGGCCGCCAGAGCCGTGGCCTGTCGGAGTCGCTCTGGTTGAGGGGCGCTTTTTTCACGATACTGAACCAGTACGGCGCCTCCGCTCAGGGCAGCCTCCACCCCAGCGAGAAGCCTGTCAGCCGGTAACAGATGGCTGTCGGTGATGGCATAGAGGCCTGGCCGCAGCCCCTTGGAAGTGGCGCTCGCACTCAATTCTCCCATGGGATGCCCCGGTCAGGTACAGGTTGTCCCTTGCCGACTTTCAGGGCGTGCCGGATCGCCCTCAGCACATAATTCTGGGCCTGTGCGATAGACGCGCGGGCTGAGAGCCCGGATGCTCTACCTGCTGCAATGGAGGCCGCCAGCGTGCAGCCGGTACCATGGTATTCGCCGCCTATACGTTCGATGTAGAAGTGCAGCGGCTCCTGGTCGCGGTAATAAAGCGAGTTGATGATTTCATCGCCTTCACCGTGACCGCCGGTTGCCAATACCGACTGACAGCCGGTTTCCAGCAGGCTGTGGGCGGCCCGGGCAGGATCTTCGTCATTGCCAAGTAAAGCCAGCTCAATCCCGTTTGGCGTGATGATTTCTGCGTGCCGGAACAGGCGTTCCTTCATCCGGGCAATCAGGGCTTCATCCGCAAGGTCCCCACCACCGGCGGCCTTTATAACCGGGTCTGTAATCAGCGGGATCCCGGGATGGTCCACCAGAAAATCCACCAGCACATCCACCACAGCAGCATTGCCCAGTGCACCTGTTTTTATGGCATGAAGGGGGGTGTCGGCCGCCAGACACTCGAGCTGCTGGCGGACAATCTCCGGGTCCGTTGCGGTGGCATTGTAGACATTCCGGGTGTCCTGCACAGTCAGGCATGAGAGCACCGGCAAGGGGTGGCAGCCAAGTGCGGTAACGGCCTGGATGTCTGCCTGAACCCCGGCACCTCCTGAGGGGTCGAGGCCGGAAATTATGAGAACGTGAGGGCGGCTATGCAGTTTGATGGTCAGGCTCCTCAGAACGGTTTAACAACGGCAAGAATAACAACGGCAACCAGCACCAGAACCGGTATCTCGTTGAACCAGCGATAGAACACGTGGCTGCGGGTGTTGTTGTCATCGCGGAACACGTTCACCAGGTGGCCGCAGTAGAAGTGGTAGCCAATCAACAGAACCACCAGCAGTAATTTGGCATGCAGCCACCCCTGGCTCATGTAACCCTGCACATTGTAACCGATGAGCCAGAGCCCAAAAATGACCGTTGCCACCATGGAGGGTGTAGTGATGCCCCGATACAGTTTGCGCTCCATGATCTTGAAGCGCTCCCGGCCGGGCTCGTCTTCGCAGGCAGCGTGGTAGACAAACAGCCGTGGCAGGTAAAAAATGCCAGCGAACCAGCACACGATTGAAATGATATGCAGGGCTTTGACCCAAAGCATTGGTTAACTCCGTCGGTATTGGTAATAGCTTTCGATATCGGATTTCAGTACCACGCCGTAGACGCGTTGAATCATCGGAGCAACGTGGCGCTGAACATAAAGGGCTTCTACGCTGGTGTGCTCAAACTCGTTCAGTGCCTCTTCCAGTGTGGCCTGGTATTGCACCGGGGCAATGTCCCGACGATTCGCCGGAATATCCATGAGGTCAACCTGCTCCTGAACGGGCTCATCGTCGTCCTGCTCACGGCTGGCTGAGGGTTTGGTGTCTTCCAGGTAGCGCGCGAGATCCACCGCTGGCAGAAGGGCGGTGGGGCCATTACTGCCTTCCACTACCAGCCACTTGGGCTCGGACTTCAGAATCTTGCCAGCCTCCTCCCTGGACAGGAAGCGCTCGGTGCGAAGAATGCTCCGGTCCATAATGGCGCCCACGGAAACCCGCCTCAGCGCCTGGATCACCGGGGAGTTCTGGTAGCTCAGCCCCTGGCTTTTCAGAATGGTCAGGAACAGCGATTTCTTGCCAAAAGCCTCGCTGGTTACCAGGCTCGCGGTGGTAATCACCAGCATCCCAGGCAGGATGATGTTCGGGTTCCTGGTCAGTTCCATCAGCGCCATCAGTGCTGCAAGCGGCGCCTGTAACACAGCACCCATCATGGCCCCCATGCCCAGCATCGCATAGAAACCTACCGATGAGGCTGTATCCGGAAAAATCTGTGCGCCAATCAGGCCCATGGCGCCGCCCAGCGTTGCCCCCATAAACAGGGTCGGGCCAATCACCCCGCTGGGCATGCCGAGGCCGATCGTGACTGAGGTAATCATCAGCTTTGCGATGCCGGCACCGAGCAGAAGCCAGAACGGCAGTTGGTTATCGAGGGTGAACTGGACCGTATCGTACCCGATACCCATGACCTCCGGCACTACCACGGCAAATGGCACCATGAGAAGCCCTGCCACTGTCAGCCGCAGCAATACCGGACGATGATGGTGGCGCCCGGTCGTGTCCACCAGTTGTATGAACGCCGCCGCGGCAACCCCGATCATAACGGCTATCGCGATGATCCATGGGATCTCCAGCAGGGAGTTCATGGTCAGTGGTGGTACGCTGAAAGCGACTTCTGAACCGTACATCGCCTGACTGACCACGGCAGCCGATACGGAAGCGAGGATAATAGGTGTGAAGCCGGCGATGGTATATTCCATCATCACCACTTCCATGGCGAAAATAACACCGGAGATCGGCGTATTGAACGACGCGGATATGGCAGCAGCACAGCCGCAGGCAACCAGCGTACGAATGCTGTTGTTGGGCAGTCTCATCCACTGGCCCATGAGGCTCGAGAAGGCAGCGCCAAGATGGACTGCGGGCCCCTCCCGGCCGGCCGACTGGCCGGTGATCACGGTGCTGACCCCCGTTATAAACTGAACCAGGGCGCTGCGAACAGAGATATAACCCTGGTGGTAGTTCAGGCGTTCCATCACATGCACAATGCCGACCTTGCGGTCATGAGTGGCAAGATTGTGCATCAGTAGGCCTAACCCGACCGCGCCACCCAGGGGCAGAATTGCCCGGGTGAGAATGCCCAGTTCTTCAAAGGATTCAGATCCTTCGCCTGGCAGGAAGTATTCCAGCGGCCATTCGATGGCGAGCCGGAAGATCAGGATCACGCCACCGGTAAACAGCCCGGACAGCAGCCCAAGAACCGCCAGTTGTGGCAGCGCATCCACACCGGAAAGCCGGCGGCGGAAAACCGGTATCAGGTTCTCGGTAGTCTTGTGCCAGAATTTACGCATGAACGCCGGGTTTCCGGATGTGAATGATTTCCTGACGATATTGTAACCAGCGCCGATGAGGCTGCAATAAGTCATTGGTTTATCATGTTAGACTATAGGGCTTTCGGGAACCTGATTTGTAGGTGGAGTAGCTGGTGATAAAAGTAGGTATTGTAGGTGGAACCGGTTATACCGGTGTTGAGCTTCTGAGAATTCTGGCGGTTCATCCGGAAGTAACGGTGAGCTGTATTACATCGCGCTCCGAGGCGGGCATGCCGGTGGCCGACATGTATCCGAACCTGCGTGGCCATTACGACCTGGCGTTTTCAGAACCTGCTCTTGAAACCCTGACCGCCTGTGATCTGGTGTTCTTTGCGACCCCCCATGGCGTGGCAATGCGCATGATGCCGGAACTGATGGCCGCGGGTACCCGCGTTGTGGACCTGTCAGCCGATTTCCGTCTGAGAGACCTTGATGTCTGGGCCAACTGGTATGGCATGCCTCACGAGAGCCCCGAGTGGGCAGAAAAGGCGGTCTATGGCCTGCCGGAAGTGGTGAGGGAGGAGATTCGCACGGCGCAGCTGGTCGCCAATCCTGGCTGTTACCCGACCGCGGTTCAGTTGGGCTTTTTGCCCTTGCTGGAAAGCGGCCTGGTGGACCCATCACGACTGATTGCCGATGCCAAGTCGGGTGCCAGTGGCGCCGGGCGCCAGGGCAAGATCGGTATGCTGCATGGCGAGGTGGGCGAAAGCTTCAAGGCCTACGGTGCTTCTGGTCACCGACATCTTCCGGAAATCCGCCAGGGGCTGTCGCAGGCGGCCGGTGGCGATGTGGGTGTTACCTTCGTGCCCCACCTGATTCCCATGGTCCGCGGTATTGAGGCCACACTGTATGCGGAGCTGCGCAAGCCTGCGGATTTTGATCGTTTGCAGGCGCTTTACGAAAACCGCTTCCGGGATGAGCCGTTTGTGGATGTGATGCCTTTTGGCAGTCACCCCGAAACCCGGAGTGTTCGAGGTGCCAATCATTGCCGCATGGCGCTTCACCGGCAGGAGCAGAGCAATATTGTTATCGTTTCATCGGTTATTGATAACCTGGTGAAAGGCGCGGCGGGCCAGGCCATCCAGAACATGAATATCATGTTTGGCCTGCAGGAAACCATGGGGCTGGAAGCGCCCGCATTGCTGCCATAGGTCCGCCCGGTGAGTGAACCCAGAAAACCCGCTGAAGAATATGTCGTCATTCGCCATCGCCCGGGCTATCGGCTTCGCCGTACGCTGATTCTGCTGGCGTTCTCGATAACCGCCGCCGTGCTCGGGTACGTAACCGGTATGGCCCAGGGCGGGTTCCGGTTTTCAACGGCCGAGGAATCCCGCGATCGTCTCGAAGAACAGGTCGAGCAACTGCGGGATCAGAACAGGAAGGCCAGTCAGCAGCTGGTTAATCTTGAGCGGGGACGAACCATCGACGCCCAGGCTCTGAATCAGGCACGCAGAACCATTGTGGCGCTGGAAACGCAGATCGCATCACTGAAAGCCGACCTGACATTCTATAAAAACATTATGGCACCTTCGGAAACCAGCAAAGGGTTGCAGGTTGACCGTCTGGCTATGCAAAGGGCGAGGGAGGAGGGCGCCTACAACTTCAAGCTTGTGTTAACCCAGGTGGGTGATAACAAAAGCTACATTGCGGGTGTGGTTGCCGTGAATGTTATCGGCATACGAAATGAAGAGAAAGAAGTCGTCGCCCTGCGGGATCTATCCGACGATATTGACGATCTGGGGGTCAGATTCCGCTTCCGGTATTTCCAGGATATTGAGGGCCTGCTGCGGGTGCCGGACGGGTTTGAGCCCCTTGAGCTTCAGGTGGTTGCCCGCGCCGAAGGCAGTAAATCGTCCCAGGCGGAACGTACATTTGATTGGGATGAACTAACGGAGAACTGACATGCTTGGCAAGAAGAAACAGAAGCCCCGCCGCCCCAGCGGGCACTTTGACACCCTCGTTTCGTCCCGCACCACGGTGCAGGGGGATGTGCATTTCTCCGGCGGGCTCCACGTTGACGGCACGATACGTGGCCGGGTGGTCGCTGAAGAGGGCGGTGACGCCGTGCTCAGAGTGTCTGAAGTCGGATCCGTGGAAGGCGATATTGTCGCCCCTCACGTCATTGTTAATGGCACCGTGCATGGGGATGTCTACGCCTCCACGCATCTTGAACTGGCAGAGAAAGCCTCGATTCACGGCAACGTCTATTACAACCTGATCGAAATGGCCATGGGGGCTTCGGTGAATGGCAGTTTGGTTCACCAGAACGAGCCGGTTGGCCTGCTGGGTCGCGACAGGCAACAGTCCCGTTCCGGCGTGGCTGATGAAGAGAAAGCTGAAGACTCCGGGGATGCAGTTATACCCGACAACGAATAGTTGATTGTTTTAGTCAGGAATACGATAATCAGGTCAGATTTTTGTGGCAAACCGGAGGCGGACTTGAGTGTAGTTCAGCAACAGGCAATGACACCGGTATTCTTCAGTGACAGCGCGGTGGCTAAAGTGCGTGACCTTGTTGAGGAGGAGGGCAACTCTGACCTCAAGCTCCGCGTGTTTGTAACTGGCGGTGGCTGCTCTGGTTTTCAGTACGGGTTCTCGTTTGATGAGGCCCAGGACGACGAAGACACTGTCATTGAAAAGGATGGTGTGAGGTTGCTGGTGGACCCCATGAGCTACCAGTATCTGGTGGGGGCAACCGTGGATTATCAGGAAGGACTGCAGGGTTCACAGTTCGTGGTGCAGAACCCCAACGCGAGTTCAACGTGTGGCTGCGGCAGCTCCTTTTCCATCTGACCGCCCTTCGGGCGTAACGGCTCAGGCGTAGTAGACTGCGCCCAGAATTCTCTCCCCGCTTGCGCCTGTTACTTCTGGAAGGTTTCCCGGTTTTCCGGCCAGTGTCCGGCTTGCCAGCCAGGCAAATGCCACTGGTTCTACCCATTGCGGGTCCAGGCCCAGCTCCGTGGTAGAAGCAATACGTAAAGGGCTGCAGGTGCGTTGAAGTTCACGCATAAGGACCCTGTTCCTGGCTCCCCCGCCGCATACGAAGATGGTCATTCCCGGAGAAGGAGGTATCTGCTGCGCGACGGTGACGGCTGTCAGCTCCAGCAGGGTTCTCTGTACATCCGCGCCTGACAGGTCCGGGTGCCGGTTCAGAAGTATCTTTAGCCACTCCAGATTAAACCTTTCGGTACCGGTGCTTTTGGGTGGCTTCCGCGAGATATAGGCATCGGAAAGCATGTCCCCCAGCAGACCCTGGTCAACGATACCCTCGTCAGCCCAGGCACCATCCTTGTCGTAGGCGCGGCCAGTCTGATCCAGACACCAGGCATCCATCAGAGCGTTCGCTGGCCCGGTATCAAAGCCGGTAACAGGCGCATTATGGCGAGCGGGCAGGTGGGTGATATTGGCAATGCCGCCCAGATTAAGGATGCAGCGGTCCTCTTCTGCTGCGCTGAAGAATGCTTTGTGGAAAGCCGGTACCAGCGGTGCGCCCTGTCCTCCGGCTGCCAGATCGCGACGGCGGAAGTCAGCGACTGTGGTTATGCCGGTGCGTTCTGCAATGAGGGTGGGGTCGCCAATCTGGATTGAAAAGGGTTCCGAGCCGTCTGGACGATGCCGGAGGGTCTGCCCGTGGCTGCCGATTGCCGCAATTGATGATGGTGGCAAGCCGGCCTTTTCTATGACGCTGCTGGCCGCCAGGGCAAACAGGGAGCCGGTTATGTGGTCCAGTTCTCCAAGTTCGTCGGGGGTGCCATGGTTCTGGCTGAGGCTGGCAAGTCGCTGGCGGATGTCATTCGGGTAATCGGTGGTGTGAGTGGCGTGAATCCGGATGTGCCGATCCTCGAACGATACCAGTATGGCGTCGATGCCATCCATACTGGTGCCGGACATAAGTCCTATCCAGGCTTCCATGCCTTAATCTTCTGCGGCCAGTGCCAGCTGCTGATAATCCTGGCGGAACAGCTCGAACTTTGCCACCTGCTGTTCGGCGTGTTTTTTGAATCGGGCCATTTCGGACTGAGGTACCGGTTTGGCATCGGGAAGCTTCACCGTACGGGAATTTCTTGGTGATCCATTTACCCGGAACTCATAGTGAAGATGAGGGCCGGTTACCATGCCTGACGACCCGACGTGACCGATGGTATCGCCCTGTTTTACCCGTGTTCCGTTCTTTATACCTTTGCCAAGGCGGCTCATGTGGGCATAGAGGGTAGTGATGTTGTCACCGTGCTTGAGAATGACGGTGCGTCCATAACCACCTTTCCAGCCCGCAAACTGAACCCGGCCGTGACCGGCCGCCTTGATCGGAGTCCCCGGAGGAGCGGCGTAGTCCGTGCCTTCGTGAGGGCGAACCACATCCAGTACAGGGTGGCGGCGTTGCAGGTTAAAGGATGACGAGACCCGCGCGTTGATGGGCGTTCTCAGGAACGCCTTGCGCATACTGCTGCCGTCGGGGCTGTAATAATCGGTATCGCCGTTGCTGTCCGTGTACTGCAATGCAATAACGTCCTTGCCCTGATTAACGAATCGGGCCGAGATAATATTGCCGGTATCGAATTTTTCACCATCCAGGTAAAGCTCTTCGTAAACCACTTCAAATCGGTCGCCTTTGCGCACGTCATAGACGAAGTCGATGTTCCAGCCGAAAATGCCCACCATTTCCATGGCCAGTCGGTCAGAAATGCCCGCTTCCCGTGCAGCGACATAAAGTGAGCCATCAATAACGCCGGAGGCAAACGCCGGTTTCACGTCAGGTTCACGTACGACGGTTTCACCTTTAAAGCCATCTTCGGTCTTTTCGACACGGAGGGTTTCAAGCAGATTGCGCTGAAGGTCAACCGCTGCCAGTTCGCCGGCGTCATCGGTTGCGAAGGAGATGGTTTCGCCCGCATAAAGCCGTTGTAGCTTGTTGGCCTCGCCGTCGCCATGAATAACCGACAACATGATGCCATCATTGAATCCGGCCTTGCCGAAGAGGGCAGACAGAGTGTCGCCTGGCTTGATCTTGTACTCTTGCCATTGCAGCTCAGGCTCGCTTGCCTCTGCTATGGCAGCAGCAGTATCGAGTGCTTCAGGCTGTTCGGGCTTTTCTGTAACTGTGACTGCCGCAGAGGCCGTGGCTGCCCCGGAATCAGGAGCCGGTTTTTCGTTGTTCCTGGCCGATTTGGCAGGGCGGCTGCCTGATTCAGTGACGGTGCCGTCATCAAGATCCAGTGCATAAGCCATTCTGTTGGCTTCAACGTTGGCACTTGGGCTCATGAGGATCGCTGCGGCAACGACAACGCTGGTCGCGGCGGCGATAGTAATATGTGTTTTAGGAAACATTTTCAGCACGTGTCGCATCCGTTTTGATCGGCATTCCGGTAGGTTGTACTACCTAATTAAAGCTGTTGTTCAGTATATTCCAACAGATTACCGTATAAAATGGGCTCAGGACAGCGTCAAACATTACCGTTGCTGGCATTCAGGCCGGATTTCTAGGGTGAGGATTGTTATACTCCCCCGCCTTAAATACGCGGCCCTGTTTAAAAACTGAGCAGGAATACTTTAACAGGGAGGCCGGTAACGCACAGATTTCTTTTGTAGTGGTCTGTAACCGTCTTCCCGCCCAAACCATCAGAATTGAGGGTGTGTGGTTCATGGCATCGATTGATGAGGCACTGGCTGTCGTAAAGCGCGGCATGGATGAGCTGATTTCCGAGGAAGCGCTGGTTGAAAAACTCCGGGAGGGGCGTCCACTCAGGATCAAGGCAGGGTTCGACCCCACCGCGCCTGACCTGCACCTGGGGCATACCGTGCTGATCAACAAGCTGCGCCAGTTTCAGGATCTTGGTCACGAAGTCATTTTCCTTATTGGTGACTTCACTGGCATGATCGGCGATCCCACCGGTAAAAGCGCAACCCGGCCACCGTTGACGGAAGCGCAGGTAGGCGAGAATGCCATCAGCTATAAAGAGCAGGTGTTCAAGATCCTGGATCCAGGGAAAACCCGGGTAGTGTTCAATTCCGACTGGATGAACAAGCTCTCCGCCGCGGACATGATTCGTCTGGCCGGGCAGTACACGGTCGCTCGCATGCTGGAGCGAGACGACTTCACCAAGCGCTATCGTGCCGAGCAACCAATAGCTATCCACGAGTTTCTCTATCCGCTTGTACAGGGGTATGACTCCGTGGCTCTCGAGGCGGATGTGGAGTTGGGCGGAACGGACCAGAAGTTTAACCTTCTTATGGGGCGTATTCTCCAGCGGCATTACGGGCAGTCGCCACAGGTTGTTCTTACCATGCCGATACTGGAGGGGCTTGATGGCGTTCAGAAGATGTCGAAGTCTCTTGGTAACTATGTCGGGGTTAACGACTCCCCCGGTGAGATGTATACCAAGCTGCTCTCCATGCCGGACGATCTGCTGTGGCGCTATTTTGAACTGTTGAGTTTCCGGCCGCTGGCGGAAGTGGAGGAGTTCCACGCCTCGGTAGACAGTGGTGCCAATCCCCAGGAGTACAAGAAGCTGTTGGCGGAAGAGATTATTACCCGTTTCCACGACGCCGAAGCGGCGTCAACCGCTCACAAGTCGGCGGGCAACCGGGTAGGGCTCGGAGAGATACCCGAGAACGTACCTGTGGTTGAGGTTTCCCTGGCCGGTCGCGATGAGTTGCATATTGTGTCGTTGCTGAAGGAGGCAAATCTGGCCAGCAACGGTAAGGCCGCGAAAGACGTGTTCGCGCGTGGGGCTGTCTACATTAATGGTGAGCAGGTAACGGACGAGCGTATGTTTGCCGCCGGTGATGACAGTGTCATCCAGGCGGGTAAAAAGAAGATTGCCCGCGTTCTGGTTAAGGATTGAACGGAATGCAGGGTTTTTGAGAAAATATACAAAACCTCGTTGACACCTCAAGTGAGCTCTGTAGAATACGCATCTCTTTCGAGGGACGCGCCCCTGAGGCGGGTCGGAAATTGAAAGACAACCGTTTGAATTAATTGAAGATTTCGAGTTTTTAAATTCTTCAGAAAGCGGTTGACAAGGCGGTGATTCGATGTAGAATACGCGGCCTTGATCGGGGATTGCTGCAACGCTCCGAACGCTCTTTAAA
>NZ_JBDWCL010000012.1:0-64531 GCF_039977835.1 Marinobacter sp.
CTGGTAGTTGATCACGACCATGGCGCTCTGGTCGTAGTTGTAATGCTTGAAGCGAGGCATGCCAACGACTCCTTGTCCGTTTGCCTGATCCTACCAAACCGGGGTGGAGATTTCGGGGTTTTTCTACAGCCTCAACGCTGAACGAAGCGGCGCGTCTCACGCGTCCGCCTTCCGTGACTTGTTAAGAGATTACTTCGTACGCCCAGGCACACGGGCTTTTAGTTTGCTTGCCTTTTTTGAATGCACATAAATCGTTTCAACCAAGCTCTCAGTTACTTCAACAACCGTTAACACGTCTTCTGGGCTTGGCTCGTAACCCCGATGAATGGCCGCATGCCCTGCTTCAAGTATTGGTTCAATGGTTTCACGCTGTTTTTTTGAGAGATAGCCGGCATCCTGAAAGGCCTCAATATTTTTCTTAAACGAGCCGTTGTCTTTCACTTCCCTAATCATTAAGTGCTCGATTAGCGCCCTGATACCCATGACAGCCAGTCTGCGAGAATTGTTATGCAAAGCAGAATATATTTCCCGGAAGAGATCAACAATGAAAACATCATTGGTCGATGAAAGAGGTCCGAGTACATCGGAAAGCCATTTTGGTTCTGCTCTGGATATAGCGGGGGGATAATAATTGGTCTCTATATATGGTTGACCACTCTCATCAACCATTTCCGAAAACCAACTATTGTGCATTAGCTTAACGCTATCACAGCCACAGCACTTTATCATATTGAAGGTTTCGGCCCCGTAAATGAGCTGGTTATACCCGACTTCTTCACTCCAAGGTTGCTCCTCTTCATGAAGAAGAGAGTGATTTGTTTCTCTCAAGCAGGTATTACAGTGAGCCTTCAAATTTTTCTCCATTACTCTTAACGCCGAAGCACAGCGGCGACCTTGGAGTGGCGACGAAGGAGCCACGGAAAGGGCGTCCGGCGGCCACCGGCCGCGAACTGCTGCGCCTTGTTAACTGGAAATAAAGCCGCTAGAGAAAAATCCTCGGCTTTACTTTGTTTTTATGTGCATAAACTATCAAAAACGACCCAATGACTATCGATAGCCCTCCCAACAAAAAATCAATGCTTGTTGGGAAGTTCGAGTTCACCAAATAAAAAATTGGAGAACCAGAAAATAGTGTGCCAGGCACGATGAATTTTAAAGGGGCGTGCTTCACTTCCCGCATTGATGTGCGTTCATAGCCTGGAGGCAGCCGAGTACCGAACAAGAGCATTGGGAAAATTGCCGCTAGAAAAGGCACCACCATGACAAAGGCAATTATGTAATCGGGCCCTACTGGATTAAATCTGATCGCGCACGCCCAAGCAAAAACGTAAACAATGAATATGACGTTTGGCATCATCGCCTTTCCAGTTAACATTTGTATAGTGGTCGCGATGACCATTTTCCCCGACCAATTATCCAGAATGACCATTGTGCCAATCTAACCAAAAGCTCTATAAAATCAATGGCCTGAATTCCAAAACCTGTCTCGGAGCTTCGATAAAAACGGTCACCACGACGGTTTTTGCTGCTTTCAGCGATTATTCGATCATAGCGATCAAATTTCCCAACACAAAAAAGGCCCGAAGCTTTCACTTCAGGCCTTCTCGTCACTCAGTGTAGTCAATCACCTCAACCACACTTACTATCCCCACAAGACAGACAGGTCGCACATCCGTCCATCACGATCACCGCCTTGGTGCTGCACTTACCGCACATAGTGGCGTTGGGCGGGAAGTCGCTGGCTTTGTCGTCGTTCGTGGCCGTGCTGTGGCTGGCTTCGAATTCGGCGCGCTTTTCGGCGAGGATGCGCTTGGTGGTTTCGCTCATTTCCTCGCTTTCCAGCAGGCCGATGGCCTTCAGGTGCTTCTCGATCACGGCGCCGATTTCTGCCACCAGGGAGGGCATGAATACGCCGCCTTTCTTGAAGTAGCCGCCGTTGGGGTCATACACGCTGCGCAGCTCTTCCACCAGGAAGGTTACGTCGCCACCCTTGCGGAATACCGCAGAGATTACGCGGGTGAGGGCGATAACCCACTGGAAGTGTTCCATCGACTTGGAGTTGATGAACACTTCGTACGGCTGCCGGCTTTCATGGTCGGTGCCTTCGTTGAGCAGGATGTCGTTGATGGTGATGTACATCGCGTGCTCGGCGATCGGCGGCTTGATCTTGTAGGTCGTGCCCAGCAGGAAATCCGGCCGCTCGATGTATTCGTTCATCTGAACGGGCTTGGTTTCCGCCTGCACCGGTGGCTGGTGTTCGCTGGCTACTGGGTCGGCTTTCTTGACGCGGTAGCCGACGATTTTGTTGCTGATTTTAACGGTCATGGTGTTGTGTCCTGTGTCGGTTGTACCGGATCAATATTTGCCGTAAGTGCCTTCTTTAAGCGCATCGAAGAGGTTGGCGGCGTTGTGGATCTCGCCGTCGTATTCCACTTCTTCGTTGCCCTTGAGGGTCACTTTGCTGCCATCGTCCAGGGTGAACTCGTACAGGGTGTTCTCGAGGTCTTTTTCCTGGACCAGTACGCCCTGGAAAGCTTCCGGGTTAAAGCGGAAGGTGGTGCAACCCTTCAGGCCCTTGTCGTAGGCGTACATGTAGATGTCTTTGAAGTCCGGGTACGCAAAGTCCTGGGGCACGTTGGCGGTTTTGGAAATGGACGAGTCCACCCAAAGCTGTGCCGCGGCCTGGATGTCCACGTGCTGCGCCGGCGTCACATCTTCAGACGTGGTGAAGTAGTGGGGCAGGCGCTTGTCTTCTTCTTCGGAGAAGGGCATGGCGCCTGGGTTGACCAGGTGGCGATACGCCAGCAGTTCGAAGGAGAAGACGTCGACTTTTTCCTTGGTCTTGCGCCCTTCGCGGATGATGTTGCGCGCGTAGTGGTGCGAGAAGCTCGGCTCGATGCCGTTACTGGCGTTGTTGGCCAGTGACAGGCTGATGGTGCCGGTAGGCGCGATGGAGGTGTGGTGGGTAAAGCGGCCACCTTTCTCCGCCAGTTGCTCGATCAGCTCTGGCTCCACGCCGGCAATCTGCTGCATGTACCTGCTGTACCTGGCGTGCAGCACCTTGCCCTTGAGCTTGTCGCCCAGCTTATAGCCGTCTTTGGACAGCTGCGGGCACTTGGTCAGCATCTTGGGGGTTACTTCGAACTCGTCGTCCATGATCGGCGCCGGGCCTTTCTCTTCGGCCAGGGCCAGGGACTGGCGCCAGCCTTCCACGGCCATTTCACGTACAACGTCTTCGGTGAACTGTACGGATTCCGGGGAGCCGTAAGGCATGCGCAGCATGGCAAGGGTGGAACCCAGGCCGAGGATGCCCATACCGTGGCGGCGCTTGTAGGTGATTTCGTGGCGCTGCTCTTCGAGCGGCAGGCCGTTGATTTCCACCACGTTGTCCAGCATGCGGGTGAAGATGCCTACCACCTTGCGGTACTTCTCATAGTTGAAGCTGGCCTTGTCGGTGAACGGGTAGTCCACGAACATGGTCAGGTTCACGGAGCCCAGCAGGCAGCTGCCGTAAGGGGGCAGGGGCTGCTCGCCGCAGGGGTTGGTGGCGCGGATATCTTCACAGAACCAGTTGTTGTTCATCTGGTTGACCTTGTCGATCAGGATGAAACCCGGCTCGGCGTAGTCGTAGGTGCTGGTCATGATGGTGTCCCAGATGAACTGGGCTTTCAGGGTGCGGTAGATCTTGCACGCGACCATGCCATTGCCATCGACCACGTAGCCTTTCTGGATCGGGAAGTCGCGATACACAAACTGGCTGGAGTCGGACAGGTCCAGGCCCTCGTCTTCCACTTCTTTCTGGGTAACCGGGAAAGACAGGTGCCAGTCGTCGCCGTTACGTACGGCTTCGATAAAGTCTTCGGTGATCAGCAGCGACAGGTTGAACTGGCGCAGCCGGCCGTCTTCGCGTTTGGCCTGGATGAAGTCGATCACGTCCGGGTGGTGCACATCGAAGGTGGCCATCTGGGCACCGCGGCGGCCACCGGCGGAAGACACGGTGAAGCACATGCGATCGAAGATATCCATGAACGACAGCGGGCCGGAGGTGGTGGCACCGGCGCCGGCCACATAAGCACCTTTCGGGCGCAGGGTGGAGAACTCATAACCAATGCCGCAGCCTGCTTTCAGGGTCAGGCCGGCTTCGTGGTTTTTCTCCAGGATGTCGTTCATGGAATCCTGAACGGAGCCGGATACGGTGCAGTTGATGGTGGAGGTGGCCGGTTTATGGGCCTCTGCACCGGCATTGGAGGTAATACGGCCCGCCGGGATAGCGCCGTGGCGAAGCGCCCAGGCGAACTCTTTCATGTGCTTGGCGCGGTCGGCCTTGTTTTCAACCTGGGCGAGGGCAGTGGCAACGCGCTGGTAGGTCGCCTCGATGTCCTTATCGACCGGCTCACCGGTCTTGGTTTTCAGTTGATACTTGCTGTTCCAGATGTCCAGCGAAGCTTCCTGCATTGGAATTGTTGTTATCACGGCCTGTGCTTTAGCGTTCATTACTACCTCGGATGTCCGGTATTTCTGTTAATGACCGCTGCAAACCGCAGCCGGCCATACCTCATGTGTGTCGTTAAAATGTGCGCAGCCCGGCAGGCTGTGTTGCTTCAGATCCGTTCAAACACTAGATCTGGTGTTCTTCTGCCCCGCTATCCGCACCAGAAAGGGCGTGATGGCGGGGTTTCAGGAAAGACGATCACCCCGTTTCCCTCGTTGCGCCTTTTGAAAGCCGGTTTCGGCCGGCACGCGAGGGAAACCCTATATATGGGTGAATATGGGATGAGTATAACAGGATATAGTGGTCTGTGAATAAGAAGACAACTATAGATTGCGGCTCAAAGCGTAAGAAAATCAATGAAGGAATGCTTGAAAATCCCGAATTGCCTGTGAAAACGCTGTGTTGAGGGCTGTTGGCAGAAACCACTAGATGTTGTGGTTAAAAAGTGTGCAGAAAAAACCTGAAAAAAAGTTCATAAAGTCGGTTAATTGTGACCGATGCACGTACCCGTTTTATACCTGTCGTTAAAGTAGGTGTGTGGAGTCGTATGTTGTAGTGGCCCACAGGAAGGACAACTACTAAAAAGGAACATAACAATGAAAGGCCTGAAACGAACACTGCTTGCGCTGGGCGTCGCAGGGTTTCCTGCTGCTGCTATGGCAGACATAGTCATGCTGGATGACAGTGTGATGGGTAATATCACTGGCCAGGCTGGTGTGACCATTGAGCTGGAAACCAAGCTGAACATTGACCGCTTTATCTATACCGATGAAGGCTCGCTGGAAATCAACGATATCTTCGTTGGTGGTGCGAATCGGACTGATATGTTCTCAGAAATGAACCTGAACCTTAATGGGCAGGCGACTGACCGGCTGGACAATATCCGGATCAACATTGATATTGCCCAGGACGGTGATGCCATCATCAACCTCCTGCCAATCAGCTTCAACGCAGTGGATTTCCAGATGCGGACTGGAGCCTGGAACCTTACGGGCACTGGAGGCAGTACGACGATACTTGATAACTTCAATATGGACATGCTTATTGGTTCTGGCACTATTCGGATTGATACTGCCACCGATAAGCTCAATCTTTTGACCGATATCGCGATAGATGATCTAGATTTTGATGTGCCATTCCTGGCACTCGGAATTCGGGACCTTCAGCTAACCGGCGCTAATTATGATCTTTCTGCGCCACAACCGTTGAGGGTGTTCGCAAATGTGGATATGGACATCTACAAATCGGCCAACGCGGCTGGCACTGAAGTACTTGCAGTGGACCTGCACACATTTGAAGCTGATATGAGAATCGGCGGTGTACTGATAGGCGGCACGTCTATTGGCTCAGTAGCACTGGATAACCTGGCGATTACCAATACCGCCATGCGTATCTACGGCCACTGACCCTTTTTGGCTACACGGGATGATAAAAGGCAATGCCATTCGACCCGTGTAGCCGGTTTCCTATCCCAGTAGCAGGCTGTCGTCGGTAATTTCCAGCCCGCGCTGCTTCTCGAACAGTTCCAGCAGGTCTTTCACTTCCAGTCCTTCGCGGTCTTTGCCGGCAATATCGAACACCACCTGGCCCTGATGGAGCATTACTGTGCGCTCGCCGACTTCCAGGGCCTGTTTCATGCTGTGCGTGACCATCAGTGCAGTGAGTTTCTGCTCTTCAATGATCTGTGTGGTCAGGTCCAGTACGAAGGCGGCGGTTTTCGGGTCCAGTGCCGCGGTATGTTCGTCCAGCAGCAGGATGGCGGAGGGTGTCAGGCTGGCCATCAGCAGGCTTACGGCCTGGCGCTGGCCGCCGGAGAGCAGCCCCATCTTGTCGCCCAGGCGATTTTCAAGGCCCAGATTGAGTGAGGCCAGACTGGTTTTGAACTGGTCCAGGTAACGGGCTTTGACCGCGGCACTCAACCCCCGCCGCTGGCCACGCTTGATGGCCAGCGAGAGGTTTTCTTCAATAGTAAGGCCTTCGCAGGTGCCGGCGAGCGGGTCCTGGAACACGCGCGCGACACTGCCTGCCCTTTTATAGGTCGGCAACTTGGTGACGTCCTGGTTGTCCACGATGATCTTCCCGCTGTCGACCATGACTTCGCCGGCCAGGGCGTTAAGAAAGGTGGACTTGCCGGCGCCATTGCTGCCGATAACGGTGACAAACTCACCCTGGTTAACGGTCAGGCTCATGCCGCGCAGGGCCGGGTTTTCGAGGGGCGTTCCCTTGCCGAAGGTCAGCTTCAGATCTGTTGCTGTAATCATGGGTCCCCCTTCAGGCCTTGTTGCGGGTAAGCCGCGCCGCAACGGACGTGCGAACACCGGGCAGTACGATGGCCAGGGTCACCAGTACCGCGGTTATAAGGTTCAGATCCTGTGCCTGCAGGCCCAGGAAGTCCGCGTTCAGTGCCAGGGCAATGGCGAGGCGGTAGACGATCGCGCCGATGACACAGGCAATCAGGGCCCGCACAACGCTGGAGGGTGTCAGTACGGCTTCACCACCGATCAGCGAAGCCAGGCCAATCACGATGACCCCCACACCCATGGTCACGTCCGCCGCCCCCTGGCTTTGGGCGAACAGGGCACCAGCCAGGCCTACCAGTCCGTTGGACAGCGCCACACCCAGAACAATCATGGCGCCGGTGGCAATGCCCTGAGCCCGGGCCATTCTCGGGTTGGCGCCGGTCGCCCGCATGGCCAGGCCTGTTTCTGACTTCATGAAGCGCCACAACAGCACCAGCCCCACCAGAACTACAAGTGTGAACAGCACCACGGGCACCTGATGGAAGGCAAGGCCCAGGTCGTACCAGGGCGTGAGAACGGTTTCCTCGGTCAACAACGCAATGTTTGGTCGGCCCATGATCCGCAGGTTCACCGAGTAAAGCGCAATCATGGTGAGGATCGATGCCAGCAGGTTGAGGATGTTGAGCTTAACGTTGAGCAATGCCGTCACCGCTCCGGCGCCCATACCGGCGATGACGGCAGCACCGGTTGCCAGCCAGGGATTCACGCCCTCGATGATAAGGACTGCCGCTACAGCGGCGCCCAGGGGAAAGCTGCCGTCTACCGTCAGGTCCGGGAAGTCGAGCACGCGAAAGGAGATGTAGATGCCGAAGGCAACCAGCCCGTAAATAAGGCCGGTTTCGATAGCGCCGTAAAAGGCAATATTGCTAAGCATGAGGAAGATTCACCGTAAAGGAAAACAGGCAGCCCTTGTGAGGCTGCCCGTGAACAGTGTGTTATTGGTCGCTGTTTACGACTTCTTTCGCGTCGCTGATCAGGTCGTCGGCCAGGGTAATGCCCATGCGCTTTGCAGCAGCGGGGTTTACGAACAGTTCCAGGGTGCTGACGGATTCCACATCCATATCGCCGGGGTTGGCGCCTTCGAGGATGCGGGCGACCATGGTGCCGGTCTGGCGGCCGTGGTCGTAGTAGTCGAACCCGAGTGCGGCAACGGCACCGCGGCTGACCGTCGCCGTGTCTGCGGCGAATACCGGGATGCTGGCACGTTCACCAACGGAGATAACGGCCTCTACGGCGCTGATCACGGTGTTGTCGGTGGTCAGGTAGATGGCGTCTGCCTTGCCTACCAGCGAGCGGGCGGCACCAAGCACTTCCGAGGTCTTGGTAGCGGCAGCTCTTACCAGTTCCATGCCACGGGCTTCCATGCGCTTTTCAATCATGTCTATCAGCGCCACTGAGTTGGCTTCCCCGGGATTGTAAACGGTGCCAATACGCTTGGCATCTGGAACAGCACGCTCCAGCATGTCGAGGTGGCTTTCAATGGGCAGCATGTCGGTTACGCCAGTGATGTTGGCGCCGGGGGCTTTAAGGCTTTTGACCAGTTTGGCACCCACGGGATCGGTAACAGCTGAAAAGACCACCGGTGTTTTGCGGGCAGCAGCGGCCATGGTCTGGGCCGATGGCGTGGCAATGGCAACGATAACATCGGGGCGTTCACCCACAAACTTACGGGCAATCTGAGAGGCGATGGCGGCGTTGCCCTGGGCGCTTTCGTGCATGATGCGCAGGTTGTCGCCCTCTTTGTACCCCTGTTCCTCAAGCTCGTCCCTGACTCCCTGGTAAACTGCGTCCAGTGCCGGATGTTCCACAATCTGGGTGATGGCAACCACACGCTGTTCATCAGCATGGACCATTGCAGCGAAAGCAAGCAGGGCAGTACCCAGCAGCGTGCGCAGAATTCTGTTGGCCATAAGCCGGTCTCCCGAGTCAGTTCAAAATGCGTGGTGTGACGTAAATGCTGCGTGAGCGTCGAACGCCCGTTTAATAATGGGGCGGGAGTTTATCACAGGCTATTGGCTTGCGGGGTACGGGAAGGTACCTTATTGGTCAATTTCAGGGGGATAATCCGGCGCTAGAATAAGTGTGATGCGGAATAGTTCTATATGCATCACGTTTTGACGGGTAATGTTGTGTTGAAATAGGCTACTAAAGTCGAATACGCGAAACCCCTTACAAGAATAACCCGATAACTCGAATAACACATTGCAAGGAAGGTCCATGGACACCACCAATAAACTCCCCCTGGATATGCTCTATCACTGGGAATCGGCCAAGCCGGATTCCCTGTATATGACCCAGCCTATTGGCGACGGCAAGGTTGTTGAATACACCTGGAAACGCGCGGTGGACGAAGCCCGCCGCATGGCCTCCTACCTCAAGTCCCTCAACCTGCCGGAAAAGAGCCGGGTGGGGATTATCTCCAAGAACTGCGCCCAGTGGATCATGTCGGACTGGGCCATCTGGATGGCCGGCCACATTTCCGTGCCGCTGTATCCCACACTGAACGCGGATACCGTGAACTACATTCTTGAGCACAGCGAATGCGAGGTTCTGTTCGTTGGCAAGCTGGACGACTGGGACATGATGAAGTCCGGCGTGCCGGAGCGTGTGCGTTGCGTTTCCTACCCCCTGAGCCCGCCCAATGATTTTGAAACCTGGGACGACATAGTGGGCAAATTCCCGCCGCTGGAAGAGAACCCCCGGCGTGATGCTGATGAGCTGGCCACCATTGTATACACCTCGGGCAGCACGGGCCGCCCGAAGGGTGTGATGCTGAGTTTCGGCAATATGGCCTTTGCTGCCGAAGGCGGTATGGAAGTGCTGAAAGTCGGTTCCGGCGAACGCATGCTGTCCTATCTGCCCCTCGCTCATGTCTTTGAGCGGACCTTTGTGGAGCTCGCTTCCCTGTACGCCGGGTTTCAGCTTTTCTTCGCGGAGTCTCTGGATACCTTTGTTCAGGATCTGCAACGTGCCCAGCCCACGCTGTTCCTCTCTGTGCCGCGCCTGTGGGTGAAGTTCCAGCACGGAGTGCTGCAGAAGCTGCCGAAAGAGAAGCTCGACAAGTTGCTGAAGGTGCCCCTGCTGAACAGGCTGATCAAGAAGAAGGTGCTCAAGGGCCTCGGCCTGAACAAGGTCAAGCTGGCCGGCAGTGGTTCTGCTCCGTTGTCCCACGATGTGCTGGACTGGTACCGCAACCTGGGGCTGGAGCTGCTGGAAGGCTACGGCATGTCCGAGAACTTTGCCTATTCCCACATGAACAAGCCGGGCCGCTCGCGCACCGGTTATGTCGGCGAAGCGCTGCCCGGAGTGGAAGTGAAGATTTCCGATGTCGGCGAAATACTGGTGAAGAGCCCGGCCACCATGATGGGCTACTACAAGGACGAAGAGAAAACCCGCGAAACCTTCACTGAAGACGGTTTTCTGAAAACCGGCGACAAGGGGGAGCTTGACGAGATGGGCCGCCTTAAGATCACTGGCCGCATCAAGGAGATCTTCAAGACCAGCAAGGGCAAGTATATTGCTCCGGCGCCGATCGAGAACCGCCTGATGTCCCACGAAGCCATCGAGATGGTGTGTGTGTCCGGCGCCAACCAGACCCAGCCCCACGCACTGGTCATGCTGGGCGAGGAGATTCGCCCGAAGATGGCAGACGAGGCATTCCGCCGCGAAATCGAGGCTAGCTTCAAGCAGTTGATTTCCGACGTGAACAAGACGGTTGATCCCCACGAGCAGCTGGCGTTCATTACCGTGGTAAGTGACGAGTGGTCCATCGAGAACAGCTTCCTGACCCCAACGCTCAAGTTGAAACGCAATGTGGTTGAGGATGCTTACGGGGAAAAAGTCGATAGCTGGTACGCCAAACGCGAGCCTGTCATCTGGCAGTAAACCGACGTTAGTCGCATAGGGAAAGCGTTGAAACGGGCATAAACTGAGTCCATATTCAGGAGGGAATATGACTCAGTTAGCCCGGTTTCAGAAACGCATTTACAACATGATTCCGCTCTCGGAAGCGTTGGGTGTGGAATTGCTTTCTTACGACGGCCACGCTTTGCTGGTCAGCGCCCCCCTCGCGCCGAACCACAACCATCAGGGCACCGGTTTCGGCGGCAGTGTCTACTCCGTTGCGGTGATTTCAGCCTGGGGTCTGGTCGAGCTTGTTCTGTCCGACCTGGGGCTCGCCGGCAATGTGGTGATACAGGTTGGAGAAATCGAGCACATCGAACCGGTGGAAGGGGACTTCTATGCCCTGTGCCGCCTACCCGGTGGTGAGATTCCGGAACGATTCCGCAAGAGCCTTGCGCGCCACGGCAAGGGGCGGTTGTCTCTGATTGCTGAAGTCTACTGTGGCGAGCCCTCAACCGAGCCTGTCAGTGAGCCTGTGGCGGTGTTCCAGGGGCGGTTCGTGGTTCAGGGAGCCCATTCCAGGCCGGTCATTTAGCAGGCCTGAAAACCCGCCTTACGACCTCAGCTGATGCTGCGGGTACCGGAGATGGACTTGCTCATCAGGATAATCGGGATAATGCCTGCCAGGACAATGATCAGCGCTGGCAGCGCACTGTGGGCCAACTGTTCATCCGAGGCAAACTGATACACGTAAGTGGCCAGCGTCTCAAAATTGAAGGGCCTCAGAATCAACGTGGCCGGCAACTCCTTCATAACATCCACAAACACCACCAGGGCCGCGGTAATCAGTGTGCCCCTGAGCATGGGGAGATGCACTTTGACCAGAGTTTGCCCGGGCGTGTGCCCAAGCGACCTGGACGCCATGTCCATGCTCGGCGTAATTTTCTGCAGGGCGCTTTCCACACTGCCCGCCGATACCGCCAGGAAACGTACGGTATAGGCAAATATCAGGGCGAACGCAGAGCCACTGAGCAACAACCCGCTGCTGACGCCAAAGGTGTCTCTCATGATGCTGTCCACGTGATTGTCGAAAGCCGCCAGTGGCACAATCACGCCCACCGCAAGCACCGCACCAGGCATGGCATAACCCAGGCTGGATAGCCGCATCATGATCTGCATGCCGCGGGTGTTGTGAAGCCGGCGGCTGTAGGCAAGGGTGACACCAACAATCAGCGTTGTCAGGGCGGCGGTGCCGGACAGGAACAGACTGTTCAGGGTGTTGCGGATGAAGTCACTGTTCCAGCTTTCGTCAAAGTATTCCCAGGCATACTGACCAAGGGTGATGGCCGGCAGCAGGAAGCCGAAAATAACCGGCAGGGCGCAGACTGCCACGCAGATCAGCTGGCGCGGGAATGACATGGTGAAGCGGCGAATGGGGTCGCGGTTGTCCCGCGCTGCAAATTGCTGCTGTTTGCGGCGGGAGTATCGCTCAAGGGTGACCAGGATAACCACGAAAGCCAACATGGTGGTGGCAATCTGCGCGGCACCGCCCAGGTTGCCAAGGTTCATCCAGGTGTCGAACAACCCTGCGGTGAGGGTCTGGACGGCAAAGAAGTCCACGGTACCGAAATCGTTCAGTGTCTCCATCATGACCAGCGACAGGCCCACGGCAACGGCTGGGCGGGCGATGGGCAGGACCACCCTGAAAAACGTGCTCAGCGCCGAGTGGCCCAGGCTGCGGCTGACGGCAAACAATGACGGCGACTGCTCCAGAAAGGCCGCCCGTGCCAGCAGGTAGACGTAAGGGTAGAGCACCAGGCCTATCATCAGCGTGGCCCCTTCCAGGCTGCGAATTTCGGGGAACCAGTAATCCGCGGCGTTACGCCAGCCAAACCATTCCCGCAGGGCGGTCTGAACCGGTCCGGCGTAATCCAGCAGGCTGGTGTATACATAGGCGATCACGTAGGCCGGTACGGCAAAAGGCAACAACATGGCCCACTCGAAGAACCTGCGCCCGGGGAACTCACACATGGTGACGGTCCAGGCGGTGGCAAGGCCAATGGTCAGGGTGATCACGGCTACGCCGGCCATCAATTGCAGGGTGGTCGTCAGGTAGCGGGGAAGAGTGGTGTCCAGCAGGTGGGGCCAGATGTTTTCGTCGGGAAACAGGGCAAGGATAATGACCGACAGAACCGGAAGCACCACAATGGCCGTGGTGAGTGCTGCGGTTATCAGCCAGCGTTTCGAGGTTCGCCTGGCCAGCAGGGGGCTGTCTGCTCCGGTCTGGTCAGCGGTGATGGCCTCGGTCATAGGTTCCCTTGGGGTTCATGAAAATCACAGGGTCGCGATTGTACAAAAAAGCCGGGACCAACGTCCCGGCTTTTTTGGGGTGAAGCGCTTGATCAGTTGTCGTAATCAACGCGATCCACCATCTTTACCGCAGCATTGCGGTGCTCGGCAATTTCCTGCAGGGACAGGTCATCCGGATTGATCTCGCCCCATTCTGCGACAATACCAGAAGGTTTGACTTCGGGGTTGGCCGGGTATTCGGTATTGGCTTCGGCGTAGATCCTCTGTGCCTTCGGTGTGGAGAGAAACTCCATCAGGCGAACGGCGTTGTCACGGTTGGGGGCACTGTTGGTCAGCGCGATACCGCTGATGTTGATATGCGTGCCACGGCCGTCAGCGTTGGGGAATACCAGGCGCACGGCTTCCGCCTGCTCGCGCTGGTTTTCATCGTTCAGCATGTTGCCGTAGTAATAGCTGTTGCCGATCGCGAGGTCACATTCACCCGCGTGGATGGCCTTGATCTGGTCACGGTCACCGCCCTGTGGCTTGCGCGCCAGGTTGTCTTTCAGGCCGGCCAGCCATTCTTGCGCCTTTTCTTCGCCGTGGTGGGCGATCATTGATGAGAACAGGGCAATGTTGTACGGATGCTTGCCGCTTCGGGTACAGATGCGGTCGTTCCACTTGTCGTCGGCCAGCTCTTCGTAGGTGGTGATCTCACCTTCTTCAACACGCTCCCTGGAAGCGAAGATCAGGCGGCCGCGAGTCGTCAGTGCAAACCACTTTCCGTCCGGGTGACGCAGGTTTTCCGGGATGTTTTCCTCAAGCGTATCGTTGTCGACGCTTTGCACAAGGTCACGCTCAACCAGCTCATTGAGACGGGAAATATCAACTGTCATCACCAGATCGGCCGGGCTGTTACGGCCTTCGCGCTCCAGGCGTTCTGCCAGTCCTTTCTTGGCGAAAACCACATTGGTCTCGATGCCGGTGTCTTCTTCAAAGGCGTTCAGGAGCGGTTCCAGCAGATAAGCCTGGCGGTAAGAGTAGATGTTGACCTCGCCATCGGCGCTGGCCTGCATGGGCAGGGCACAGGCTACTGCGATCGCGGTAGCGGCAAGTTTCGTGCGCATGTTGTACCTTCCTTTGTTTTTTGCGGTAAGAGGTGGTTTGCCGAACTGTATTGAGATTCAGCAATGTTTAAAAACAGTAACCATTCTCATTCCTGATTATGCAGGAGTCAATACGCCGTTGTCATATTCCTCAAAAAATGGTGCTATGCTTCGGAAGACTATAAAAACTATGCAAAAAGTGGTGGGAACACAGACTATGGTTGGGAATGATCGCAGAATACACAATCGCACAGCGATGAGTGCGAAGGTCCGCGTGACTCATGAAGAATTGGGTGAGTTTGTGTTCTCGACCAGAGACATATCCGATGGTGGTGTTTTTATAGTGGTCGATGCTGAGCCATTCGAACCGACAATCGGGGACAGCGTGCAGGTTCAGGTGCAGGGGTTGCCCGTACCTGCGCCGGTGCTGGACATGGTGGTGGTGCGCAAGACCAATGATGGATTCGGCCTGCAGTTCGCAGACCAGTGATACGGATGTTATCAGTATGAAGTACTCCGGTTTTTACCGTTCCCTGGGTTTTGGCCTTGCTGTCGTGCCGCTGCTGCTTGGCGGCTGCGCGTCCTACTACACCCACTATGCCGTGTTTCCGGCCGAGAACTCCCAAGGTGAGTCCCGACAGGTAAAGGTCACATGGCAGACAGCTGAATATCCGGATTGGTGGGTAGCCGACAACAAGTCCACACCGGTGACGGTTGAAACCCAGTGCAGCACCCGAAAGTGGCGGCTGGTGGATAGCAGTCACGATGAAGCGAGCCAGGCCGATTGTGGTACCGGCGTTCGTGCGTGCGGTGTCAGCGGTGAAGATGTTCTGGCCAGTTCCGGCGAGCCTGCAGGGCCTGGTACCCGCTGTATGGCGATCAACCCCTCAGACCCGGATGCGCTGATCACCGATATTGGTTCTTCCCTGGGGCTGCTGGTGTCTTGCCAGCCGGTCAGCACGGTCCGTGGCAGTGGTGATGACAGTGAAAACATCGACTATATACGTGCCTCGTCAGTTCCTTACACCATCTACAGTCGCAAGTCCCCAAGAGGAAGGCTGAGTACCCGCCCCCCTGAGCTGGACGACGCCATCTGCGAGGAAGATCAGTAGTTTTCTGACAATGTGTTTAATTGTGAGGGTTGTCACGTTGCTACACTTTGTTTCCCGTTGATGGTTTTCGTTACCCTCTGTCGCGTTCTGGTTACTCTGAACTACAAAATTGTAATGGACTCTTTCACCGGGGCGTTCACAATGGTGATTATCGATTCGTTCACGTGTAGAGGTGTCCCGTGGGAGTCCGTCAAAAGAAAATAGCTGTTCAGGATCTTGAAATCGGCATGTTTGTGTCTGATCTGGACCGCCCGTGGCACCAGACACCGTTTCCTATCCAGGGTTTCCATATCCGCTCCCAGGATGACGTCCGCTCACTGGTTACCTACTGCAAATGGGTCGTTATAGACGTAGCGGAAACTCGTGAAAGCATCGAACAGAATAAAGCGGGCACCCGCTTTGTTGCCGGTCAGTCCCAGCGCAAGGGGAGCAGCCGCGAGGCCGTGCAACTGCCGCCGCTGAATATCAAGGAACCGGTCAGCTACGAAAACGTCACCACCATGAAGAAAGAGCTGAAGGTGTCCAGAAAAGTGATGATGGACGCCGAGGTGTCTCTTCATCGGGTTTTCCAGGCGGTTCAGGAAGGAGCCACGCCCGATTTGCGGGAAGTGGCCGCGGTTACGCGCAGAATGGTCGACAGCGCGGTCCGCAACCCCGACGCACTGCTTTGGCTCAGTCGCACACGACAGCACGACGATTACACCTACCGACACTCCCTCAACACCGCTGTATGGGCCCTGGTCTGCGGCCGGCAGCTTGGCCTTAATGAAGGGTTGCTGAACCACCTTGGCCTTGGCTGCCTGTTATCGCAGATTGGTAAACTGGAACTTCCGAAACAGATCCTCCGTAACGAGGGCAAGCTGAACGCCGACGATTTCGCGATTTACCGCGGTTACGTGGATAAAGGCGTGGCCAGGCTGGCAGACACGGGCGTATCAAGAGCTGTTATCAGTGTTGTGCAGGGCCACCGGGAGCGTCACAACGGCTCCGGCTTCCCCGACGGTATCCGCGGCGACCGGATTCCGTTGCTTGCCAAGGTTGCGGGGCTGGCAGAGTACTTTGAGACACTGATCGGCCCGCGCGATGCCGGCGAACCGATGACCCCCGCCCGTGCCGTGAATCTGCTTTATGACATGCGTAATATCGAGTTCCAGGAAGATCTGGCAGAGCAGTTCATTCAGGCCATTGGTGTCTATCCTACCGGCAGCCTGGTTGAATTGACGGATGGGCAGCGCGGTATTGTGGTTTCCCATACCCCGGAACGCCGCTTGTGGCCGAAAGTGATGGTGATGACGGATCGCGCCCAGCAGCCGCTTAAGTCTGCCCGGATTGTGGACCTGGCGAAGTATAACGAAGGCCGCAACGCTGACGAGGCTCTGTCCATTGCTGAGTGCCTGCCACATGGCACAGAAGGGCTGCACCCTAAGCATTACGATGTTACCGGTGCGGAGTCCCGCTGGAACCTGTCCCGTATCGTGGGCGCCTGAGGGTGCCCGAAAGGCGGTTTACTCGATAATAACGCGAAGCTGTTTTTTCACCCAGCGATAGGTGTCGTCCGGGCGAAAGTTCACCAGCAATTCCGATTCCCCCCCGGATTCCCCCGCAACAAAGTAATCAACGGACGCCGACTGCCAGCCAAAGGAGTGGACCACCACGTCCTGTTCCCGGGTACTGACGGCTTCAATCTCCCCCAGCTGAGGTTGTCCGGCTATTTTTCGCACACTGACAGTTTTGATGGCTGTATCGGTTGCCGGAAACGCTACCACGTCGTCATTGAGATAGTAACGATTGGACAGCCCGGTGGTGATGGCATCCAGCTCCCGGCTGAGGTAGTTCCTGGCGTCATCGACGTCGGCGTCTTCCAGGCTGCGGGTGGCATTCTGTATCCGGTCGCGCTTGTTTTCCAGGTCCTCGCGGTACTCAACGTCTTCATCACGCTCATCCTCGTCTTCAGGCCGTTCGGGGGCAGCCGCGATTTCGTCATCCGTTGGCGCTGGCTCACACAGCTCGCTGTCTGCCGGGTAGAAACAGATACGGCTGAGCACCTGGTTGGCAGGCGACGGGGTGTTGCCTGCGGCCTCGAATTCGTCCTGCGGTAGGGTGAAGTCAATCGGTTCATCCAGCTCGGCCAGTGCCACGTTCAACTGCTCGATCACGCGCGTGCGGATATCAATGCCCGTGCCATCCGAAATATTCAGCGTCCAGTTCAACGCAAGCAGGAAGCGGGTCAGGTTGATCAGTGGCACATCAAGGAGAAGCTGTTGCTCGGTAATACGATGGCTTTGAAGCCCTTCGTCGGTGGTGCCGGCTATCTGCAATGCCGCCCGCAAGTCCGGAAAGAACTCCAATGGCGTGACCACGGGCCGGACCGGTACGCCTTCTGCCAGTTGCAGGTCACCCACTTTCAGGGTCAGCGTTTCACCCGGATAATAACGGTAGCGGCCCTCGGAATCCGTTGTACCATTGCGGCTGGCTGTGGCGTAGGAGAGCCCCGCAATGCCGGCGGGCATGATCTGGCCTGTCTGTGAGTCATCACCGCCGCTACCACCGCCACTGTCCAGGCAGCCAGCCAGAAACAGGGCAGAAACCAGAGGCAGTAAAGCAGACTTGAAGTGAGCGGATCTCATGGCAGCGCGTACATTCCCTGACGTTTTGGCCTGCGTGGCAGAGCCTTTGTAAATTGTTGTAACCGGCATTATAAGGACGCCGCTTGTGGCATATCGGGAAACCTGTCGCAGTTTGGGGTTTTTATGATTTTGGCCCCGTCGGGCACCGCCTACTTGAATTTCTCTGCCGGGGCCACAACTTATAGCTACCTGTTTTTTTGTTCCTCTGGATTCATTATGACCAACGCACTTGAAATTGAAGGTCTGGTCAAGACCTATGGCGACGGCTTTCAGGCCCTGAAGGGTATCGATCTGCATGTCGCTGAGGGCGATTTCTTCGCGCTGCTGGGGCCAAACGGCGCAGGGAAGTCGACCACCCTGGGCATTGTCTGCTCCCTGGTGAACAAGAGTGCCGGCAAGGTCCGCGTGTTCGGGTCCGACATCGACACCCACCTTTCCGATGCCAAGCTGAATCTCGGAGTTGTGCCACAGGAGTTCAATTTCAACCAGTTCGAGAAGGTGTTTGACATTGTCACTACCCAGGCTGGCTACTACGGCATTCCGCTGAAAAAGGCGTCAGCATCAGCTGAGAAGTACCTGCGCCAGCTTGGACTCTGGGACAAGCGCAATACGCCAGCCATGATGTTGTCAGGGGGTATGAAGCGTCGGCTGATGATTGCCAGGGCACTGGTCCATGAGCCCAAGTTGCTGATCCTGGATGAACCCACAGCGGGTGTGGATATCGAGTTGCGGCGGTCCATGTGGACGTTCCTTGAGGAAATGAACCGCCAGGGCACCACCATTATCCTTACCACGCACTACCTTGAAGAGGCGGAAGCCCTTTGCCGCAACATTGCGATTATTGATCACGGCCGGATACTGCGAAATACCAGCAAGCGCGAGTTGTTGCAGCAGCTGAGTTCGGAAACCTTCGTGCTGGATACCTCCGAACCCCTTGATAAAGCACCGGAGCTTGACGGTTTCTATTGCCATCTTGACGAGGAAGGCGCCCTGGTGGTGGATGTGGACAAGGGCCAGAGCCTGAACGGCGTGTTCATACAGCTCGAAAATCAGGGTATCCGCGTCATCAGCATGCGCACCAAGGCCAATCGGCTGGAGGAGCTGTTCATTCGCATGGTGGAGGACAACAAAACCACTGCGGCGAAACAGGGAGAAACCGCATGAGAACGGACGCGATGCTGACGGCCTACAAGACCATCGTAACCCGGGAAATCCGACGGTTCATGCGCATATGGCCGCAAACCCTGTTGCCGCCGGCGGTCACCATGACGCTGTACTTCATTATTTTCGGAAACCTCATCGGTTCCCGTATCGGGGTAATGGGCGGCTTCGATTATATGTCGTTTATTGTGCCCGGGCTCATTATGATGTCAGTGATCACCAGTTCGTACGCCAATGTAGTGTCTTCGTTCTTCTCGATGAAGTTCCAGCGCAGCATCGAAGAGTTGCTGGTGTCGCCTGTGCCTAACTGGATCATTCTTGCCGGTTATGTCACCGGCGGAATGTCCCGTGGCCTCGGCATTGGCCTGATTGTGACCTTGCTATCGCTTGGCTTTACTCAGCTGTCGATTCACAATCTGCCCATGGTGATTCTGACCGTGTTCCTTACCTCGGCCCTGTTTTCACTGGGTGGTTTTATCAATGCCATGCTGGCCACCAAGTTCGATGACATCTCCATTGTGCCGACCTTCGTGCTGACACCACTGACGTACCTGGGTGGGGTGTTCTATTCCATCGATATGCTGCCCGGTTTCTGGCAGGGCGTGTCCATGATCAACCCGATTCTCTACATGGTGAACGCCTTCCGCTATGGCATTCTAGGGGTGTCGGATGTTAATCCGTATGTAGCTCTTGGTATGATTCTGCTGTTCATAGCCATTCTGTTCGCTGTTTCCCTGCGCATGCTGGCGCGGGGCAAGGGTATTCGTCACTGATGTCTGGTTCCAGGATTTCTCATGGCCCTTATTGATGCCCCGCTGGGCAAGTCCAGCGATTACCCGGATGCCTACGATCCGCAACTGTTGTTTCCTGTGGCCCGTGATGAAAACCGCCGCCGCATTGGTCTTGAGGATGGGCGCTGGCCCTGGTTCGGGGAAGATCTGTGGCAGGCCTGGGAGATTTCCTGGTTGCGGCCGGGCGGTGTCCCTGCGGTGGCATGGGCGGAAGTCCGCGTGCCGGCAGCATCACCGTCCATCATTGAATCCAAGTCCCTCAAGTTGTACCTGAACTCCCTGAACCAGACAGTGTTTTCGTCCGCTGACCAGGTGAGAGATGTGATCTCCCGGGATCTGTCCAGTGCCAGCGGAGCTTCGGTGGCCGTTGACCTGCACAGTGTTGACCAGGGAGCAAGGGCAGTGGGGCGGCCGGAAGGGTTCGTGCTGATCGACGATGAGGAGCCGGAGTCCGTGGGCTACGACTATAACCCGGACACTCTGGCGGCCGGGGGCGATGTTGTTTCTGAAAAACTGTGCTCACATCTGCTGAAGAGCAACTGCCCGGTCACCGGCCAGCCGGACTGGGCCACGGTACTGATTGACTACACCGGCCCGGCAATCGACAGGGCGGGCCTGCTGCAGTACATCGTGAGTTTCCGCCAGAAGCAGGATTTCCATGAACATTGTGTGGAAACCCTGTTCACAGACCTGATGGTTCGCTGTCAGCCGGAGCACCTGTCGGTATGCGCGCGATATACGCGGCGGGGCGGGCTGGATATCAACCCCTGGCGCAGCACCGAACCGGAAGATGCTGCCGGTCCCAGGCTGATCAGGCAGTAGAGGGTAAACCGGTCAGGAATCCTCTTCCTGGCGCAGGCGCTCGGCGGCATCCTCCAGCGCGGAAAGAATGGACTCCCGCTCCCGCTCAGTAATTTTCTCTGAATCCAGATACATGGCGAATCCGCTGTGTTCGTGCTCAAGGAAGCTACGGTTAGGGCCCATGTCACGGCGGAAGTCCACAACCTCGTAGATGGAGACCGGGCGGCCGAAGCCTTTTACGGTGATCTCGCCCTTGTCCCGACACATGATGCGGTCTTTGATCAGCGAAAAGGTTTCGTAGGAAATCAGGATTTCGCCAGGCTCGGCGAGGGATTCGAGGCGGCTGGCCAGGTTCACTTCCTTGCCGATGATGGTGTAATCCATGCGGTTCTCGGCGCCAAAGTTGCCCACGGTAGTGTAGCCGGTGCTGATTCCCATACGGATTTCCAGCGGGGTTTTTATGCCCTGGCTTCGCCATTTCTGGCGCATGATTTTCATGTGCTTGCGCATTTCTACGGCCATGGACACACAGGCGAAGGCGTCTTCCTTCTGACCACGGCTGGTGGGGTCGCCAAAGAAGATCATTATGGAATCGCCAACAAACTTGTCGATGGTGCCGCCATACTTCAATGCCACTTCTGACATCTCGTTGAAGTAGTGGTTCAGCAGTTCGGTCAGTGCTTCCGGCTCCATCTCTTCGGAAAGTTCGGTAAAGCCCTTTATGTCGGAGAAGAACACGGCCAGTTTCTTGCGCTGGGTTTCCAGCCGCACGTCGCGCTCACCGGTAAAGATGGACTGCCACACCTGGGGGGAAAGGTACTTGGACAGTTTGTGGGAAAGCGCGATGGACTGTTCCCGTTGATTCTGAATCTGGGTTTTTGCCATCATCAGAGCACGGGCCTGTTGGTGGGAATAGAAAGCGGTTACGCAAATATAGAGCCCTGTGGCCAGTATGGCGATGATGCTGGTGATGAGCGGCGACTGGAATGAGTCTGCCGGCCCTACGATGGCCACACCGATGGCTACGCTGGCGGCCATGATAACCGTGCCGAACATCCACTGGCGGATACCACCGACAATCAGGCAACTGAACATCAGCATCAGCACCACTGCAACGGAGGGAATGGCTATCAGTCCGATGCAGCCGACGAACCCGCCACCGATGGCGCAATCGACCAGAAGCATCTTTTGCCGGATGCGGGGCGAGTTGCGCAGAAACGTTTTACGGGTAACCTGATGGGCGATGTGGGGCCAGGTGAGGGCGCCAGCCAGTAACCACAACATCCACATCCCGAAAACATCCTGCAGAACGCCGGAAACAATGATGCCTGCGGTTGCTGTGTATGCCAGAATCCGGCCACTGTAGTCCGGCATGGGGGGGATGGCAATCGGGTTGTTCTGCGAATCCAGTACAGCGGACTTGCTGGCGCTGGAGCTGGCAGTACGCAGGTCAATCGGGGCGCTCATCATGTCTGAAGCGAGTCCGGGAAGTTGTGAAAGCGTTGATGTTGGCTCATAAAGTGTCTACCGGCTTGTTTTTCATTGTTAGGGTAGATAGTACTTGCTTATCGTGGAAAGTACTTAGACTAAAGACTAACAGTAATACATCTGTCCCACAATTCGTAAGGGCTATTGAGGCCTGATGTGACGGCTTTTGCCCAACCATAGCGAGACGATATGACTGCAATAATGGATGCGTTGTTGAACCGTTCGTCGGAGTCGCGGCTGACCTTGCCGGCACCGGATACGGAAACTCTTGGGAAAGCGTTCGCCTGCGCCGCCAGGGCACCAGACCATGCCCTTTTGCGGCCATGGCGATATCTGGTGATTGAGGGTGAAGAAGCCCTGACCGCGTTGGGGGACCTGTTTGCGTCTACCTGTGAGCAGGATGCCCCGGAGAAAGCGCGGGAAAAGCTGCGCAAGAAAGCCATGCGGGCCCCGATGGTGATCGTTGGCATTGCCAGCCATCAGCTTCACCCCAAGGTGCCAGAAATCGAGCAGACTATGTCAGCGGCTGTGGGCATGGGATATTTGCTTCTGGCACTTGAATCAGCCGGCTACGGCGGTATGTGGCGTACCGGAGGTGTGGCTTACAATCCGGAAGTTGCCAGGGGCCTTGGGCTGGGTCAAGAAGAGATTATCACCGGCTTTCTTTACGTTGGCAGCGTCAGTTCGGGTAAACCCCCGGTGCCACGGCCTGATCCGTCAGACTTTGTAAACCGCTGGCCGCGGTAGTGACCAACGAGTGACCCCTGCCAATTCCGGTGGGGGAAATCCCTTGCCGCTTTCACCTTCCCTCTCACCTCAGTGCTACCCCGAACCTGACTCCAGCCCCCGCCCCGCAACAACTTCTGAAAACTGGCACTGTGATTGCTTTTACTCTGGCATAAAGCACAAACGGCAATGTGAACGACGCCGGGTGCAGGAACCGGAGGCATTATGGCAATTTCCCTGGACAAAGCATTAGGCATTCACCAGCACGCCCTTGAGGGGCGGGTGAAGCGTGCCGAAGTGCTGGCAAACAATCTGGCAAATGCGGACACCCCGGGCTACAAAGCGCGGGATATCGACTTTCAGGCGATGATGGAAAAAGCCCAGGAGGGCATGAATGGGTTTGGCATGACGCGAACTCATGAGTCGCACATGGACACGTCACCCATGGGCCAGGACAGCGAGCTGTTGTATCGGGTTCCGCATCAGCCTTCCGTGGATGGCAATACCGTGGATGCCCAGCAGGAGCAGACCCGCTTCATGCGTAACGCCATGGATTACCAGGCCAGTTTCCAGTTCCTGAACGGAAAAGTCACAGGCATTAAAAAGGCACTCTCGGGTCAGTGATCCGGGCGCAGGCATTTAACTGAGGAGCAACACCATGTCACTGGGTAGTATTTTCGATATCGCCGGGTCAGGCATGACAGCCCAGTCGCTGCGGCTGAACACGACTGCGTCCAACATCGCCAACGCGGAGACTGCCAGTTCCAGCACCGAGCAGACCTACCGCGCCCGCAAGCCTGTGTTCGCAGCCATCCAGCAGTCCATGCTGAACCCGACCCAACAGGGCCAGGCCTTTGGCACTGATGAAGGCCCAGGGGCCGGTGTCCGGGTCGAGGGCATTGTTGAGAGCGATGCCGAACTGCAGATGCGGTACGAGCCGGATCACCCCGCGGCCAACGAAGAGGGTTATGTGTTTTACCCCAACGTGAACGTGGTGGAAGAGATGGCAGACATGATGTCCTCATCGCGCAGTTTCCAGATGAACGTGGACATCATGAACAGCGCCAAATCCATGATGCAGCGCATCCTGACCCTGGGTCAGCAGTAACCGAGCGAGGATTGAAGCATGAGCGCAATTAACCCGGCAGACGCCTCGGATGTGCTGAGCAAATACAAGCTGGATCAACAGCAAACCAAAAGTGGTAATGAACTTGGCAAGAACGAGTTCATGGAGTTGATGATTGCCCAGCTGAAGAATCAGAACCCACTGGAGCCCCAGGATAACGGTGAATTCATCTCTCAGCTGGCGCAGTTCAGTTCTCTGGAGGAGATGCAGGGTCTTTCGGGCAGTGTGGATGATGTGGCAAACCAGTTCCGCTCCACTCAGGCACTGCAGGCTTCCGCCATGGTGGGCCGTACCGTTCTGGCGCCGTCCTCCATTGGCATTCTGGGGGCTGACGGAGAGATATCCGGCAACGTGGAGGTGCCTGCCAGCACCTCCGGCCTGAGAATCTCCATTGAGAATGAGGCCGGCGAGCGGGTACGACAGATTGATATGGGCTCCCAGCAGGCCGGTGTGACCGGCTTCAGCTGGGACGGCAAGGACGGCAACGGCAACAGTTTGCCTCCTGGCCCCTACAAAGTCGTGGCCGAAGCCTCCTACCCGGATGGACCCGAGCAGCTTCGCACCATGATGAGCGCCAACGTTGACAGCGTATCGCTGGGCAAAGGCGGCAATATTACGTTGAACCTCGCCGGCATGGGCTCCATCGCTCTGTCGGACGTTGAACAGATTAACTGATACCGGTGAAACACCAGAGGTGAAGTATGGCTTTCAATACAGGTCTTAGCGGCTTGAGGGCGGCATCGGTTGACCTTGATGTCACCGGTAATAACATTGCCAACGCCAGTACGGTGGGCTTCAAGGGCAGCAAGGCCCAGTTTGGCGACTTGTACGCCAGTGGCTTTCTGAGTGCCGGCAGCAACCCCATCGGTGATGGTGTGCGGGTACAGGACGTGAAACAGTCCTTCGGCCAGGGCAACATCAGTTTTACCGATAACGGCCTCGACCTGGCGATTAACGGCGACGGGTTTTTTGTGCTCAATAACGGTGGGGAAGTCCGTTATTCCCGGGCCGGCCAGTTCGGCATCGATAAGGACGGTTATGTCACCAATAACCAGAATATGCGGGTTCAGGGCTTCGTGGCGGATGATGACGGCAACCTGTCCGGCATCCGTGGCGACCTTCAGGTAGAAACCGATAACCTGGCACCGCGCCGCACCACCAACCTGCGTTCAGACCTCAACCTGGATTCGCGGGAGACAGTGCTGGAGCGCCAGGTGAGGAACTGGAACACTCTGAGCGTAAATGAATTCCCGGGTGAGAGTGTCACTTTTGAATACGAAGGTCAGTCGAATCAGGTTGATTTTGCGGCCGACGAATCAGTCAGCGATATTGTGGCTAAACTCCAGTCACAGTCTGGAGTGACAGCCTCGGCTGCTACATCCCTTCCGGTTGGGGATATGTCAGGTGCGGATTTTTCCACTTTCGAGCTGACCGTTGGTGACGAAACATCACCGAGACAAATCGATCTCACAGGTGTTTCGACAGTCGAAGACCTTGCAGCCAAGATCAGACAAATATCTGATCAGTCGATATCGGCCTCTGTTAACGCTTCAGGCGAGCTGAGCATTACGCATAACTCGGGCGAAACCCTGAATGCCACTTTTGACTCGGGCGGGGCCTCTGTTGACCTTACGGAGGCAGGTGTTGTAACGATAAATACGGATCGCACGGTTACTGGTGTAAGCTCTTCATCAACAGCAATTGCAGGCGCTTTCGAAGTGCCGCCAACACGAATAAACGCATTCAACCCTGTTGATCAACGTACCTATAACCATGCTACCTCAACTACCATCTACGACAGTCTCGGTAACTCGCATGAGTTGACTCAGTTCTATGTCAAACAGCCTTCGCCAGGTAACGGTGTGGGTGTGAGTGATTGGGCGGTTTATGCACAAATTGACGGAGAATTCGTCGGAGGGACGGATCAGAGCCCGTACCTGGCCCGGTTCAATCAGGATGGCGAATTGCAGTCTGTCAACGGCGACTCCAACGGAGAAATTCTGATTGATGACTGGACGCCCAAGGATGCCAATGGCATGCCGAATGGTGCTGATGGTCCTCCAGCCCCCGGAGAAGAAGTCACGACACCAATTCCTGATCCGCCCACTACATCGGCCTTTGTGCTGGATATTGGCAACACCACCCAGTATGGCAGTGAGTTTGGTGTGAATGACCAACGCCAGAACGGCTACGCCACCGGCCGCCTTTCCGGCCTGGACGTGTCTGATCAGGGTGTGCTGTTTGCCCGTTACACCAACGGACAATCGCAGTCCCTCGGACAGGTAGCGCTGGCCTCGTTCAATAATACCAACGGGCTGTCGCCGGTCGGTGAGACCACCTGGGTGGAAACCTTTGAGTCCGGGCAGCCCATCATCGGCGCGCCGGATTCCGGAACCCTGGGCTCTATAAAGGCCAGCTCCATAGAGGAATCCAATGTGGATCTGTCGGCGGAACTGGTGAACCTGATCATTGCCCAGCGAAACTATCAGGCCAACGCCAAGACCATCGAAACCTCTGATGCTGTCACCCAGACGATCATCAACCTCCGCTAACCCTGAAAGCTGAACATGGCACGACTCCTGCTAGGACTATGGAAAGACTGGAAACAGTCAAAATTCCGGCAGGAGTTTTCCCATGGACAAAGCCCTTTATATTGGAATGTCTGGCGCCAAGCAGAACATGCTTTCCCAGCGCGCCCACGCCAACAACCTGGCTAACGTCAGTACCACCGGTTTCAAGCGGGATTTCGCACAGGCCCGCAGCATGCCTGTTTTTGGCGACCACCATCCCACACGAGCCTATGCCATGGCTGAAAGGCCGGGCACGGATCTTTCCGCAGGTGCACTGATGGATACTGGCCGCAAGCTGGACGTTGCTGTTGAAGGCGATGGCTGGCTGGCGGTGCAGAACCAGCAGGGCGAAGAGGTCTTTACCCGTTCTGGCAGCATGCAGATTGATGTGAACGGCCTGATGCGTCTTTCCAGCGGCGAGATGGTGATGGGTAACGGTGGCCCGGTGGCACTCCCTCCTTTCGATAACGTGCAGATAGGCGCAGACGGCACCATTTCCATTGTGCCCGTCGGCGGTCCGCCGGACCAATTGGTTGAAGTGGATCGTCTTAAGCTGGTGAATCCACCCCGGGAAGCCCTGGAAAAAGGGGAAGATGGCTTCATCCGCCGCAAGGCCGGCGAGGCACTGGATGGCCCTGAGCCCCCGGATGCCAATATGCGGGTGGCCTCCGGATTCCTTGAGAGCTCCAATGTCAACGCTGTCGAAGAGATGATTTCCAACCTGCAGTTGTCACGCCAATACGAGATGCAGGTGAAGATAATGACTACCGCCAATGAGAATTCCGAGGCTTCGGCACGACTGTTGCAGAATCTCTGATAAACCTGATTAACATCGTCCGGGCGGGCAGGAAAGCGGCAAACTTCCGCCGCATTGAAGCAGCCCCGGCAAGGAGTAGATGACATGCATCCAGCACTTTGGGTCAGCAAAACCGGGTTGAGCGCACAGGACACCAACATGTCCACGATTTCCAACAACCTGGCCAACGTGAACACCACTGGTTTCAAACGCGACCGGGCTGTGTTTCAGGATCTGCTGTACCAGATTGACCGGCAACCCGGTGGTCTGAATACCCAGAACTCGGAGCTGCCATCCGGCCTTCAACTGGGTACCGGTGTTCGCATAGTCGGCACAACCAAGCAGTTCTCCCAGGGTAACCTGGAAGTCACCGAACAGCCCCTGGACATGGCGGTGAACGGCCGCGGGTTCATGCAGATACTGTTGCCGGATGGGCAGATTGCCTATACCCGCGACGGCCAGTTCCAGCTGAACGCCGACGGCGATATCGTGAACCCGGACGGGTACACCCTGGAGCCGAACATCAATGTACCGGAAAACGCCACCAACATCACAATCGGCAAGGATGGCACTGTTTCAGCAGTCACCGACGATCAGGCAGCACCGGTGAATCTGGGCGAAATCACCCTGGTGGATTTCATCAATCCACAGGGCCTCCAGGCTATCGGCAACAACCTCTACAAGGCGACCAACGCCAGTGGTGATCCCGCCGAAGGGGAGCCTGGCATCGGCGGCCTGGGTACTCTTGAGCAAGGCATGGTCGAGGCCTCCAACGTGGAAGTGGTGGAGGAGCTGGTTAATATGATTACCACCCAGAGGGCTTATGAAATGAATTCGAAAGTGGTCTCCGCAACAGACCAGATGCTGCAGTTCATCACCAATAATATCGGTTAACCGGCAGCAGCGTCCGGGAGGGGTAATCATGACATCCATCAAGACTGACAGATCGAAAGCACATGGCGCAGGAACGCTGGCTGTTGTGGTGGCATTGATCGTACTGCAGGGCTGTACCGCCATGAGCCGACCGCGGGCCATGCCGGATGACCCCCAATATGCTCCGGTTCGTGCCGAAGCAATGATGCAGAGGGACCCGGAATCCGGTGCCATTTATCAGTCGTCGCGCAACTACAGCCTGTATGGCGACACTGTGGCACTGAACGTGGGCGACATTCTTACCGTGACCCTGGAAGAGTCCACCCGTGCCAGCAAGAACGCTGAGAGCAGCATTACCAAAGACAATGAGATTTCCATGCTGGACCCGCGAATTCTGGGCAAAGGCAACATCGGACTGGCAACAGATATCGATCTGGAGCGGGATTTTCAGGGTCAGGCGGAAGCGGATCAGAGCAACAGCCTGGATGGCAATATCACCGTTACGGTAACGGAAGTACTGCCGAACGGTGTTCTGCACATTCGTGGCGAGAAGTGGCTGTCGCTGACCAACGGTGATGAATATATTCGCCTGACGGGGCTGGTTCGCCCTCAGGATATTTCGCCGGATAACACCGTCGCCTCCAATCGTATTGCCGATGCCCGTATCGCTTATGGCGGTACCGGTGACTTTGACCAGGCCAATCAGATGGGCTGGCTCGCACGATTCTTCAACAGTGAGTGGTTCCCGCTATGAAAATGCTGAGGTTCGGCATAATGGTACTAGCGCTGTCGGTTGTGGCCGCGCCTGTGTTGGCGGACCGCCTGAAGGACCTGGCGCGTATCAAGGGTGTGCGTAACAACCAACTGGTGGGCTACGGCCTGGTAGTTGGCCTTGACGGCACCGGCGACAAAGCACCGTTCACCAACCAGACGTTCCGTAACATGATGAACCAGTTCGGAATCACCCTTCCGCCAGGCGTGAACCCGAACCTGGCCAATGTGGCAGCTGTAACCGTGACAGCTACTCTGCCACCGTTCGCGAAGCAGGGGCAGGAACTGGACATTACCGTGTCGTCCATTGGCAATGCCGACAGTCTCCGCGGTGGCACCCTGTTGATGGCACCCCTGAAAGGGGCTGACGATCAGGTGTACGCCATGGCTCAGGGCAGCCTGGTTGTGGGTGGCTTTGGTGCCCAGGGTGCCGACGGCTCCCGCATCACTGTGAACGTGCCCAGTGTTGGCCGCATACCGAATGGTGCCACCATCGAGCGTGAAGTGACTTCTCCCTTCACCAGGGGCGATACTATTACCTTCAATCTGATGCGCCCTGATTTCACAACAGCCCGCCGGGTTGTGGAAGCCATCAATAGCAAACTGGGGCCGGACATGGCCTATGCGCACGATGCCACGGCCGTGTCGGTGAAGGCCCCACGGGATCCCTCCCAGCGGGTGAGTTTTCTCTCCATCCTTGAAAATATCAATGTCGATCCGGCACAGGATGCTGCGAAGGTGGTCATTAACAGCCGTACCGGCACGATTGTGGTGGGGCAGAATGTGAAAGTGAGCCCGGCTGCAGTGACTCATGGCAACCTGACCGTCACCATTGAAGAGAATCCGCAAGCCAATCAGCCCAACCCGTTCACGGGCGGTGAAACCGTTATTGAACCCAATACTCAGATCGCCATTACGGAAGACCCGGCCCGCATGTTCCAGTTTGGCCCGGCAGTCACCCTGAACGAAATTGTTCAGGCGGTGAATCAGGTAGGCGCGGCCCCGGGCGATGTAATGGCGGTGCTGGAAGCGCTCAAACAGGCCGGTGCCCTGCGGGCCGAACTGATCGTGATATAGGTGGCATGATGCAGGATTTCAGTCTCCAGAAAGCACAGGTCTATACCGATTTTGGCGGCCTCAATGACCTGAAGACCCAGGCCCGGACCGATAAGAACGCCGCGCTGCTGGAAGTGGCCAAGCAGTTTGAAGGCCTGTTCCTTTCGGAAATGGTGAAGTCCATGCGCAAGGCCGGTGACGTGTTTGCCGAAGGCAACTACCTGAACAGCCAGCAGTCAGAATTCTACCGCGAGATGTTCGACAGCCAGCTCAGCCTGACGCTGTCGCAGAAACAGGGAACCGGACTTTCCGAAGCTCTGGTCCGGCAGCTCAGCCGCCAGATTCCGGGCATGGATGAAAAAGGTGACCCGATGGCGGCTCACAAGAAGGCCCTGGCGGATTACGACCGCAGCGTGCCGGTATTGTCTCCACGTTTGCCAGAGCAAGTGGAGAAGGTGAACCAGGTGGCCGAAAACCCAGCGCCTGTCGTTGAGCCTGGGGCGAGTGCCCCGTTGCCTGAACGATTCGAATCTCCTGAACACTTTGTGCGCGAGCTTCTGCCAGTTGCGGAAAAAGTGGCTCAGCACAGCGGTATCAACCCCCGCCTGATGATAGCCCAGGCAGCGCTGGAAACCGGCTGGGGCCGGCACATGATAGAAGGTGAGGGTGGTGCTCCGAGCTTCAACCTGTTCGGAATCAAAGCGGATAGCCGTTGGCAGGGTGAAGCAGTGAATATCGCCACTACCGAGTACCGGGAAGGAGTGCCGATGAACGAGCGGGCAGCTTTCCGGTCATATGCGGACTATGAGTCCAGCTTCCGGGATTATGTATCGTTCCTCGAATCCAATCCCCGCTACCGGGATGTTCTGGCAGTGGCGGATAACCCCGAAGAGTTTGCTGAGAGGCTGCAGCAAGCCGGGTACGCCACCGACCCCAACTATGGCGCAAAGATACGTCGCATCATGAACAACGACACCATGACGACGTTGTCCATGGGTCTTCCCAGGGCTGAGGAGTAAGGTTTATGGCAGGGCTTATCAACATTGGCTTGACCGGTATCCTCGGACACCAGGCGGCGCTTAACACTACCGGTAACAACATTACCAATGCCAACACTCCCGGTTACAGCCGCCAGGAGGTTCAGTTCGAAACGCAACCGGCCCAGCGTACTGGTGCTGGTTCGGTGGGTACGGGCGTTAACGTCACCGATATTCGCCGGCTGGCAAACGAGTTCCTGACCCAGCAGGTGCGAGAGGACAGCACGCTGTTCGGAGAGCAGAAAACCCTGAATTCGGAGCTGTCCCGGCTGGATAACCTGTTGGGTGGCGAATCCACCGGGTTGAGTAACGCGCTCAACAATTTCTTTGCCAGCCTCCAGAATGCGGCGGAAGATCCGGCTTCGCTGCCACAGAGGCAGCTGGTTCTCAGCGAAGCGCAGCAGGTCGTCAACCGGTTTGAAGCCCTCAATCAGGAATTCGTTCAACAGCGGGAATCGGTCAAGACCCAGATGCAGCAGGGCGTAAAAGATGCCAATACGCTGCTCAAAAGCATTGCCGAGCTGAATACAGCGATTTCGGAATCGCCGGGGCTGGCCCAGGGCCGTGAACCCAATGAACTGCTCGACAAACGGGATGAAAAGCTCAGGCAACTGTCGGAACTGGTCAGCATACGTGTGACCCAGGCAGAGGGCAGCCAGGTGAACGTTTCCCTGAGCAATGGCCAGTCGCTGGTGGTTGGCTCAGAGGCAGCCCAACTGGGCACGCGGGCGGATTCCGAAGATCCGTTGTCGCTGGAGTTTACCCTGACCAGCGGCGGCCGAACCCTGAACGTAGACAGCCAGATCAACGGCGGCACGCTGGGAGGTTTGCGCCGGTTCGAGTCCGAGGGCCTGCAGCCTGCACTACAGGAGCTGGGCAGGGTAGCGATCGCCTTGTCAGACACCCTTAACCATCAGCATGAAATCGGGATGGACCTTGAGGGGGATCTGGGCGGACTGTTCTTCAGTGACATCAACTCGGAAGCTGCGCAGCGGGGCAGGGTTGTTGCCAATGCCAACAACGCAGCGCCACAGAACGCACAACTGGCTGTCGAGATTATAGACAGTTCTGCTCTGCCTGCGGGCAGCTGGTCGCTGCAGTTCGGTGGCGATGGCCGGAACTTTGAACTGGTCGACCGAGCTACCGGCAAGGTGGTTAACCAGGGCCGCCTGCCGGATCCGGTTCAGTCTGAAATTTCCATGCCGGGTTTCAATATCCGTGTGGAAGGCGGCACCTTTAATGCCGGTGACAAGTTCCTGATCGAGCCCACCCGGAACGCGGCCGCCAATATCGACCTGAAACTCAGCCGTGAAGAAGACCTTGCGTTCGCCAGCCCGGTAAGGGCTGAGGGTGCCGCCGGCAATACCGGCGATGCCACCATCAACCAGGGCAAAATGCTTAACGTGCGGGACCCGTTTACCAATTCGCTGTTGACGAATTTCCGCCAGGAGGGGCAGTTGGATCCGCCGCTCGACATCCGTTTTCGTGAAGATGCGGTCAGTGGCGAGCTGGTTTATGACGTTTATGACGCCAATGCGGCGCCGGGAGACCCGCCGCTTATCGAAGGCAATGCTACGGCCACTCCGCCAGTCAATGTGTTCGAGTCTGGTGTTTCCAACAAGCTGTTTACCGAGGACCCACGCTCTCCGGATTATTTCGGCTTCCAGTTTGAAATATCCGGCAACCCGAGGCCCGGTGACTCTTTTGGCATCAATTACAACACCAATGGCGTGTCGGATAACCGTAACGCCGAGTTCCTGGCGGCGCTAGGAACCAAAAACACTCTGAACAACGGTAGTCAGAGTTTTGCTGAAGGCTACGCCGGCCTGGTCGAGGATATCGGCGTGAAAACCCGCCAGAGCCAGCTGGACAAGGATGCCGGCAAAACCCTGCTGGAGCAGTCCAGCAACCAGCGGGAATCGGTGTCTGGCGTTAACCTGGACGAAGAGGCCGGCAGGCTCATCCAGTACCAGGCCGCCTATAATGCGTCCGCTCAGGTAATGAGTGTGGCCCAGGACTTGTTCAATACCCTGTTACAGAGTTTCCGGTAACAGTGCGAGGTGATGTGACATGATCAGAATTTCATCACAACAGATATTTTCCGGTGGGATCAGTCGGCTGCAGGACCTCAACAGCAGCCTGAACCAGACCCAGGAGCAGATATCGACCGGCAAACGTGTCAACAAGCCGTCGGACGACCCCGTAGCCGCTGCCCGCATTCTCAAGCTGGACCAGGAGTTGTCGCGGATTGAAACCTACCAGCGCAACGCCGGCCTGGCTGAAAACCGTCTGCAACAGGAGGAAAGCACACTGGCCGGGTCGGTGGACATTATTCAGCGAGTTCGTGAGCTTACGGTCCAGGCGGGCAACGGTTCGCTGTCGGCAAATGATCGTAAGTCGATCTCCTCGGAGATGAAGGAACGCCTGGGGCAACTCGCCGAAATTGCGAATACTCGCGACGCGTCGGGTGAGTACATATTCAGCGGATTCCAGGGTACAACGGCTGCGTTTGCCAAAGATGCCTCGGGTAGCTGGGTATATCAGGGCGATGAGGGCCAGCGTGTACTGGAGATTGATGATGGTGTGACGGTTCCCATCAGTGACCACGGTAAGGGGATCTATTCCTCCATACCGGCAGCTGTGGCTGGTGAGATTGATCCCGACCAGACCCCTCCGGCCACTGGGCGAATTGATGGGGTTAGAGTAATCGATAATGGTGAGTTAGCGTCGGTTGCTCCGGACGATATCACGCTCACTGTAGACACTGCCGCGGGCGAGATCACTGCCGTAAACAGGCGGACCGGTGTGGCCCTTCCCGAATCGCCGATCAGCTTTACGAGTGGCGAGCCGTTTGAGATCGCTGGTATCCAGGCCACCATTTCGGACGAAGCTGATGGTGATCAATTTGTTATCCGTGCAGGGGAAAAGCAGTCTGTGTTCGCCACCATCGAAAACCTTATTGACGGGCTGGATAACATCGACAAGGGGTCTCCGGCCGGTCAGGCTGCCTACGAGGACCTGATTGCCAGCTCACTGCAGAATCTGGACAACGCCCAGGAAAGCATCGTTCAGAAGCAGACCGAATTGGGCGGGCGCATGAATGCCGTGGAATCCACCCAGTCGTTTCTGGAGGATTCATCGGTTTACAGCGAGGAGATCCGCTCCGAGCTGCAGGATGTGGACTACGCCGAGGCCATCAGCAACCTGAGCTTCCAGAGCTTCGTGTTGCAGGCGGCCCAGCAGTCGTTTGCCCAGGTATCCAGGCTTTCATTATTTGATCGACTGTAAGAAAAGCCTGCCGGAACAAGGAAGTCCGGCGCTTGTTATTGCTTTCAGATTAAACCTCAGTATAATCCCCAGCACTCTCCGATGGCGGCGTGGTGAAATTGGTAGACACGACGGATTCAAAATCCGTTGGGGTAAAACCCGTGGCGGTTCGAGTCCGCCCGCCGCTACCACTTACAAGCCGCTCAACGTGGTGTCGTGAACAGTCCATCCCATGAACGTCTCCGATTTTCACTTTGATCTGCCGGATGAGCTCATCGCCCGGTACCCCCTCAAAGAGCGCAGTGCATCACGCCTGCTGGACCTTGACGGCCTTTCCGGCAACGTTACCCATCGACAGTTTTCTGACCTGCCGGACCTGCTGCAACCAGGCGATCTGCTGGTGTTCAACAACACCCGGGTGATACCTGCACGGTTGTTCGCGAAAAAGGAAACCGGCGGCCAGGTTGAAGTGCTGGTCGAGCGGCTGCTCGGAGAGCATGACTTACTGGCCCATGTAAAGGCCTCCAAGGCATTGAAGCCGGGGCAACGGATTGTTCTGGAAGACGGTACGCCCATGCTGATGAAGCAGCGGGAAGACGCGCTTTTTCACCTTGTCTGTGAGAGCAGCGAACCACTGCTGGAGCTGCTGGAGCGTATCGGGCACATGCCTTTGCCGCCCTATGTGGACCGCCCTGACGAATCCTCCGACCGGGAACGATACCAGACTGTCTATGCGCAGGAGGCTGGCGCTGTGGCCGCCCCGACAGCAGGCCTGCATTTTGATGATCACATGCTGGCGGAACTGGATGCCCGGGGAATTGAGCGTGCGTTTGTGACTCTGCACGTGGGTGCTGGTACCTTCCAGCCTGTACGTGTCGAGCATATCGAAAACCACGTCATGCACAGCGAAGTCGCCCATGTTCCCCAGGAAACCGTTGACGCTGTTAATGCAGCCCGCGCCGGTGGTGGCCGCATCGTTGCTGTCGGGACCACCTCGGTAAGATCGCTGGAGTCGGCCAGCCGGGGCGGGGTACTGAAGGCATTCAAGGGCGAAACCGATATCTTCATCTACCCCGGTTATCGTTTCCAGAGTGTTGACGCCATGGTGACCAATTTTCACCTGCCTGAATCGACGCTGATCATGCTGGTCAGCGCTTTTGCAGGCTATGACAACGTGATGTCCGCCTACCGCGAGGCCGTCGCGGAGCGATACCGCTTTTTCAGCTACGGTGACGCCATGTTTATCACAGGGCAGGAGCCAAGTCTCGGCGCCCTCAAATCCTATGCCGGGGAAGGGCATCCGGAATCCGGAGAACAATCATGACTGACCAGTGTTTTATGTCCTTTGAAAAACTGGGAGAGGATGGCCGTGCCCGGCGGGGCCGGTTAACCTTTCCAAGGGGGACCGTGGAAACGCCGGCTTTCATGCCCGTGGGTACCTACGGCACCGTCAAGGGTATGCTGCCACGGGACATAAAGGACATCGGCGCAGAGATCATCCTCGGCAATACCTTTCACCTGATGTTGCGGCCGGGCACCGAGGTGGTGAAGGCCCACGGTGATCTGCACGACTTTACCCAGTGGCACGGCCCGATCCTCACTGACTCTGGTGGCTTCCAGGTGTTCAGTCTTGGGGAGATGCGCAAGATTACGGAAGCGGGCGTGACCTTCCGTTCCCCAATTGACGGTTCCCCGGTGGAGTTGTCACCGGAAATTGCCATGCAGGTACAGCGGGAGCTGGGCTCCGATATCGTGATGATTTTTGACGAGTGCACCCCTTACCCCGCGACTGAAAAGCAGGCCCGGGAGTCGATGGAGCTGTCCCTGCGTTGGGCCGGCCGAAGCAAGGAGGCACACGCGGGCAATCCGGCGGCACTGTTCGGTATCGTTCAGGGGGGCATGTATGAGTCCCTGCGTGATCGCTCGCTGGAAGGGCTGACGGACATCGGATTTGACGGTTACGCCATTGGCGGTCTCTCGGTAGGGGAGCCCAAGGAGGATATGATTCGTATCCTGGACCACCTGCCACCGAAGATGCCGGAGGACCGGCCCCGTTACCTTATGGGCGTCGGCCGGCCGGAAGACCTTGTGGAGGCGGTTCGCCGGGGCGTGGACATGTTTGACTGCGTGATGCCCACCCGCAACGCCCGTAACGGTTACCTGTTTACGTCTACCGGCATCGTCAAGATCCGCAATGCGCGGCATCGCCACGATACTGCTCCGCTGGATGAACGGTGTGACTGTTATACCTGTGAGAACTTTTCTAGAAGTTACCTGCATCATCTGGATAAATGTGGAGAAATGCTCGGATCGCAACTCAATACCATCCACAATCTGCGTTATTACCAGAACGTGATGGCCGGATTGCGTGGCGCAATTGAAGCAGGTACATTGTCGGACTTTATCAGCGACTTCTATGCCCGCCGGGGTGAAACCGTGCCACCAATGGCACAGTGACTGCGGGACATGCCGGTGCTCGACCGCTACTGAATTTATATTAAAAACGGAGATGATCAATGAAATCAATCAAGTTACTTGTTGCTGCCCTCTTTGCTGTGATGCCGGCACTGGCCATGGCACAGGATCCGGGTGCAGGCGGCATGGGAGTGATGGGGCAGGTAATTTTCTTCGCCGGCTTCATCCTGATTTTCTACTTCCTGATCTGGCGTCCGCAGTCCAAGCGTGCGAAAGAGCACAAGGCTCTGATGTCCGGTCTGAACAAGGGTGATGAGATTGTCACCTCAGGCGGCGTCGCCGGCAAGATCACCAAGGTGAGCGACGATTTCATTGTGGTTGAAATCGCCGATAACGTTGAAGTCAAGGTTCAGAAAGTTGCTGTTGCAGCTGCACTTCCGAAAGGAACTCTGAAGGACATCTGAGCCGGATTTTCACTCAGGTCTGAATTTGCCAAGCTGAAACATCACAGCCGGCCTGTTGGCCGGCTTAAAGGGACCCCATGCTGAACAAGTATCCGCTCTGGAAAAACCTGGTTATCGTCATCGCTCTGGTGATCGGGCTCATCTACGCTTTGCCTAATGTCTTCCCCGACGACTACGCCGTACAGATCACAGGTGCGCGCAGTAGCACCGAGGTCAATCAGAGGATTCTGGAGAGGGCTGTTGATGCGCTCGAGGCGAAGGGGATAGCTGTCAAGGAATCCGAGATCCAGGAGCGTGATGCCCTGATCCGTCTGAATAATGCCGACGCCCAGCTGCGGGCCAGGCCGGTTGTCCAGGATGCGTTGGGCAGGGACTACCTGGTGGCCCTGAACATGGCGCCGTCGACACCGGAATGGCTGAAAAGTCTGGGTGCGGGGCCGATGAAACTGGGCCTGGATCTTCGCGGTGGCGTTCACTTCCTGCTGGAAGTGGATATGGAAACGGCCGTCGAGCAACGCCTCGAGGCCATGTCCAGCCAGATCAAGCGAGAACTGCGCGAGGAACGCGTGCGCTATCGCGGCGGTGATCTGGAGGGCGACAACTCCATCGTTCTGACCTTCCGGGATGAAGAGTCCCGCAGCGAAGCGTTTGACCTTATTCGTGACCAGTACAACCAGTTTCTGCTGGACGAAGAGAGTGAGGAGGGCGAATACCGCCTGATACTTACCATCTCGGAAGCCGAGATCAAGTCGATCCAGGATTACGCCCTGCAACAGAACCTGACCACTATCCGCAACCGGGTGAATGAGCTGGGTGTCGCGGAGCCGCTGGTACAGCGCCAGGGTGCCGACCGGATTATTGTTGAGTTGCCTGGCGTTCAGGATACGGCAGCTGCAAAGCGCGTCCTTGGCGCGACCGCTAACCTGGAGTTCCGCCTTGAAGCACGCCAGGACGCGGCAGCCGCAACAACGGAAACCTACCAGTTCCGTGACAACCCGAACCGCGAGGCTCGCCTGGAGCGGGAGGTTATCGTGACTGGCGACAACGTCTCCAATGCCCAGCAGGCATTTGATGAGAACGGCCAGCCACAGGTCAATATCACCATGGATTCCGTGGGCGGTGACCTGATGAACCGGGCGACGCGGAACGCGATCGGCCGCCGGATGGCGGTGCTGTTTATCGAATACCGCACAGAAACAGAAGAAGTGGTTGTGGATGGCGAAACTCGCACCGTCGACAACCGGGTGGTGGAAAAGGGCATTATCAGTCTTGCCACTATTCAGTCCGCGCTCGGGAGCAGTTTCCGGATTACCGGTCTGGATTCCATTCCCGAAGCTTCGGAGCTGGCGCTGTTGCTGCGGGCCGGCTCGCTGGCCGCGCCCATGTACTTCGTCCAGGAACGCACCATTGGCCCAAGCCTCGGGCAGAAGAACATTGATGCGGGCATGATGTCCGTGCTTCTTGGCTTCGTACTGGTGCTTTGCTACATGGTGGTTTACTACCGTGGCTTTGGCCTGATTGCCAACGTGGCGCTTACACTGAACCTGATGCTGCTGATTGCCTGTATGTCGATACTCTCGGCGACACTGACCCTTCCGGGTATTGCCGGTATTGTACTGACGGTGGGCATGGCGGTGGACGCCAACGTGCTTATCTTTGAGCGCATCAAGGAGGAGCTGAAAACAGGCGTTCCGCCTCAGTCTGCCATTAACGCTGGTTATTCCCGGGCCTTTGTATCGATTTTCGATGCCAACATTACCACCCTGCTGGTGGCCGTCATCCTTTTTGCCATGGGCTCGGGCCCGGTGAAAGGGTTCGCGGTAACGCTGTCGATCGGTATTCTCACATCGATGTTCTCGGGGCTGATGGTCAGTCGCAGCATCGTGAATCTTGTATACGGCGGTCGAAAGATCGAAAAACTGTCGATCGGAGGGAAGCTGGCCAATGTCTGAAGTTGAGAAAAAACCCATCGATTTTATGGGCATACGGAAGGTTGCTTCTGTTGTGTCCATTGCATTAGTCATCGCCGCGATCGCCTTGATGGCAACGCGTGGCCTGAACTTCGGCCTTGATTTTACCGGCGGCACATCTGTAGAGCTTGAGTACCAGGAGGCTCCGGCACTGGACGACGTCAGGCAGACTCTGGAAGCGGCCGGCTACGAGAAGTTCGTGGTCCAGAACTTCGGGTCAGACACCACCGTGCTGATACGCATGGCTGAGTCAGATAACGATCAGCTGGCGGTTCAGGTGATGGAAGCTCTGTCGGACGCTGGCGCGGAAATGGAGCTGGTCAGCTCCGAGTTTGTCGGCTCCCAGGTTGGTGACCAGTTGAAGGAAGACAGCGGCCTCGGCATGCTGATCGCCCTTGCGGTCGTACTGATCTATGTCGGCATGCGCTTCCAGTTCAAGTTCGGGATTGCGGCGGTTGTGCCACTTGCTCACGACGTTATTATTGTTCTTGGTGTATTTGCGCTGTTCCAGTGGACCTTTGATCTGAGTGTGCTGGCGGCCCTGCTGGCGGTTATCGGTTACTCACTGAACGATACCATTGTTGTTGCTGACCGGATTCGTGAAAACTTCCGCAAGATGCGGGAGGGCGATTCCGAGCACATCATCAACGAGTCCATCCACCAGACCATTAGCCGGACGATCAATACCTCTGGCACCACGCTGGTGGTTTTGCTGGCGCTGTATTTCCTCGGAGGCGAGGCCATTAATAACTTTGCGTTGGCTTTGATGATCGGCGTGGTGGTGGGTACCTACTCATCCATTTACGTTGCTGCCAACATGCTGATCGCCCTTGGGGTGGCCCGCGAGGACCTGATTATTCCGCCTAAGGAAGGGCTGGCCGGTCAGGAAGAGGAAGAAGAGCAACCGCCCGAGTGGCTGAACCGGATGTAATTCCGCGCAGCCATAAAAAAGCCGCAACACCTCACGGGATTGCGGCTTTTTTTATGCCGGCCGGTTCAGCGTGGCAGGCGGCCCCGGAAGGGGTGAAGGGTTTTCAGTACTTCCCGGAACAGCTTGGGGTTGGCAACGATAAGCTGCTTGGCTTTCTCCGTTGACGGGTTGCCAGAGAAGTCGCCCGTCAGTGCGCCGGACTCCAGTGCCAGGGTTACGCCGATGGCCAGGTCCGCGGGCTCTGGACGGAAAATAACGGCAGCGTCCAGGTGGCCGGATGATACCCGGGCAATATCCAGTGCGACACAACCGGCGGTGCGGAACATGCTGCTGTCGCGGGCCAGTAGTGAGGCCATTTCGCCCCACATCAACGGGTCATCGCCGTGACGGGTCTGGTCCAGGAGGTTGCTGACCACCGCCGCGCGGTCGGAATGCTTGACCTCGCTGGTGCGTACGCGCCGGCTGTTGAGCGCTGCGCCATGGCCACGACTGGCGGAATACTCTTCTCCGGTGACCGGGTTGATCAGCAGAAGGTTCTCGGTGCGATTGTTTTTCTTTTGCAGCAGTGCCAGTGCGAAATCAGGAATGCCGCGCAGAAAGTTCTCACGCCCGAGTACCGGAAAAATATGCCAGCTTTTGTCATTGCCGTCAGCGTCCGCCTCGTTCAGCGGAGCGATCACGTGGTCCTTGTAGGCTTTTTCGAGCTGCTCGGAAAAATTGTCGTAAACAGACTGCTCGACCCGCTCCAGTTGTTTGCGGCGGTCTTCGCTGTCGCCATTGGGTTCCTGGCGTTCGAAGTGTGATTTCAGATAGTCGGACCCCTGACGCGCGACGCGCAGGGCCATTTTGATAGCTGGTTGCATCTGAGTGTTCATTATCCGGGTGTGTGAAGGCCGCATAGCATATCAAAAACTGACACCGCTTGTATGTTTTTCGACTCCACAATGTCACTGACTGCGCTGCATCAGGGCTTGTCCGGAGAGGCAGGGAAGGGGCGAAATCTGGTATCATACGCGCCTTCCCGGATTTCTATTTACAGATTACTACAGAGACACGAGCACCATGCACAAGTCCGCGATGCCCCAGGAGGGCACCGACACCTTTGACGACCAGATCAGAATTGTTTTGGTTGAAACGTCGCATTCCGGCAATATCGGGGCCGTTGCGAGGGCCATGAAGAACATGGCGCTGGGCAGTCTCTGGCTGGTCAACCCGGTCTCGTTTCCTGACGAAACCTCCTACGCCCGGGCGGCGGGGGCCTCAGATGTTCTGGATAATGCCCGGGTGGTTAGCTCGCTCGACGAGGCGATTGAGGACTGTGTGTGCGTTATGGGTACCAGCGCCCGCGGCCGCAAGGTTCCCTGGCCGGTTATTGCGCCGCCGGAAGCCGCAGCCATGGCTTCGAAGCATTCAGGGGCCGGGCCTGTTGCGCTGGTGTTCGGTCGTGAGAACCATGGTCTGAGCAACGAAGAGTTGCAGCGCTGCCACTTCCACATTCATATCCCGTCCAATCCGGACTACAGTTCGTTGAATCTGTCCATGGCCGTTCAGGTGATGTGTTATGAATTACGCATGCATTACCTGCGAGGGCTTGAAGGCGGCGAAGGCAGCCCCTATCTCAAACCAATGACCGCGCCGGGGGATGCTGGCTGGGATGTGCCGCCGGCACCAGTCAAGGACGTTGAAGGTTTTTTCGAGCATCTTGAGCAGGTGCTGGTGGATGTGGATTTCCATCGCCGCGAAAAGCCCGGGCTGCTGATGACACGGTTGCGCCGTCTGTTCCAGAGAGCGAAACTGGATCAGACGGAACTCAACATCCTCCGGGGGGTTCTGACTGCCGTGCAGAAGTCCGCTGGCGCTGGCAAGACAGGACAAAATACGTCAAAGGCTGGTTTCACAGCCGGTGAGCAGGAATAGGATTATGTTTGAACGTTTAAGGGAAGATGTGAACAGTGTTTTTCATCGTGATCCCGCAGCTCGCAACACCTTTGAGGTTCTCACCAACTACCCCGGACTTCATGCACTCCTGTGTCACCGTTTTTCGCACTGGCTCTGGAACCTTGGCCTGAAATGGCTGGCGCGTACCTTCTCGACGCTTGCCCGCTGGCTGACGGGCATCGAGATTCACCCTGGTGCGACCATTGGTCGTCGTTTCTTCATCGACCACGGTATGGGGGTTGTGATCGGTGAAACAACGATTATTGGCGATGACGTTACGCTCTATCAGGGCGTGACCCTGGGTGGAACCAGCTGGAACAAGGGCAAACGCCACCCTACGCTGGGCAATGGTGTTGTGGTTGGCGCCGGCGCCAAGATTCTGGGCCCTTTCGATGTGGGTGAGGGCGCCAAGATAGGCTCCAACTCTGTCGTTACCAAGGCGGTTCCCGCGGGTGCGACCGTGGTCGGGATTCCGGGGCGGGTGGTGGTCAAACGCAAGGGCGAGGACAGTGTACGCCGTAAAGAAATGGAAGAGCGTATGGGCTTTGACGCCTACGGCGTGACCGAGGAAATGCCCGACCCGGTTGCCCGGGCGATGCGCAGCCTGCTGGACCATATGCATGTGGTTGATGACCGCATTGAGAACATGTGCAAGGCACTGAGAAAGGTTAATAGCGAATATCAGAACGGTGAGCTTCCGCCGCTGCAGGAGGAGGACTTCGACTGCGTGCGGGAAGACGAGCCGTCGCAGCGGTGAATACTTGACTGAAATGGTTGGTCAATTCATACTCGGCCCTGTTAAAACCGAATCAATCCCTGACCGGGGCTGAGTTTATGAGACTGACCACCAAAGGCCGCTATGCGGTGACGGCAATGCTGGATCTGGCCCTTCACGGGGATCAGGGGCCGGTCAGTCTGGCGGATATTTCCGCCCGGCAGGAGATATCCCTCTCGTATCTCGAGCAGCTCTTTTCCCGCCTTCGCCGTCACAAACTGGTGATCAGTATCCGGGGGCCCGGCGGTGGCTATCGCCTGAGCCGCGAACCCGACGCCGTCTTCATTGCGGAGGTGGTGGACGCGGTGAGTGAATCCCTGGATACCACCCGTTGCGGCAACAAGGGTGATTGCCAGAATGGCGAGAAATGCCTGACCCACCACCTGTGGTCTGATCTCAGCGACCAGATCCACCAGTTCCTGAGCGATATCAGTCTCGGTGACCTGATGAGAAAACGGGAAATTCAGGTGGTTGCCAGCCGGCAAAACAGGCGTCATTCCGAAGGTGATTCACAGACGATCAACACCGAGCGCCTTAACGATCAGGCGCCGGCCTGAATATCCGAAGCCTCTATGAAAAAGCCCGTCTATATGGACTATGCGGCGACCACGCCCGTGGACCCCGCTGTTGCCGAAGAAATGTGCAAATACCTCACCCTTGACGGTGTTTTCGGGAACCCTGCCTCGCGCTCCCATGCATACGGCTGGCAGGCCGAAGCCGCCGTTGAAGGTGCCCGCCGCCAGGTTGCGAATCTTATCCACGCTGACCCACGAGAGATCGTGTGGACGTCCGGAGCCACTGAGTCTGACAACCTGGCCATAAAAGGTGCTGTTGCCGGTCATGACAATCCCCATATTGTGACCTCGGTGATTGAGCACAAGGCGGTCCTTGATACCTGTAAATGGCTTGAACAGCATGGTGTGAGCGTCACCTGGCTGACACCCGGAACGGACGGCCGCATTTCCCCGGAGCAGGTGGAGAATGCGCTTCAGGATAATACGGTCCTGGTTAGCCTGATGATGGTGAATAATGAGCTGGGGTGCCAGACCGATATTGCTGCCATAGGTGCCATGCTTCGCGAACGAGAGGTGCTGTTCCACGTTGATGCCGCCCAGGCTGCCGGCAAGACGGAAGTGGATGTCAGTATCGCCCCGGTGGATCTGCTGTCGCTCTCCGGCCACAAGGTTTATGGCCCGAAGGGTATTGGCGCCCTTTATGTCCGTCGGTCACCGGATGTGCACATCGAGGCGCAGATCCATGGTGGCGGCCACGAACGGGGTATGCGCTCCGGGACATTGCCAACCCACCAGATCGTGGGTATGGGCAAGGCGTTCGAGCTTGCAAGCGCGCAGCTTGAGCAGGACAGGCAAATGCTGGAAGACATCCGCAGTCGCTTTCTGGCAGGGTTGAGCAACCTTGAAGGTGTGATACTCAATGGCAGTGAAGAGCACCGTGTGCCAGGCATTGTAAATCTGTCGTTTGCAGGTGTGGACGCGGAATCACTGATGCTGGGATTGAGAAATCTCGCAGTGTCTTCGGGATCGGCCTGTGCCTCTGCCACTGTCGAGCCATCGTTTGTATTAAAAGGCATCGGTCTGGACGATGAGCAGGCTCACCGGGCCCTGCGGTTTTCTTTCGGACGCTTTTCCACAGCGGAGCAGGCTGACTTCGCAGCAACGCAAATCGTTGACGTTGTTAGCCGTCTCCGTTCAGTGCGGTAGGCAGTTGCCTCCGGACTGCGTATAATCCCAACCCTGAAATTTTTCTGAACCTGAATGGAGACAGATCATGGCAAACGAGCGCACGCTCTCGATTATCAAGCCCGACGCAGTCGCAAAAAATGTGATCGGCGAGATTTATACACGTTTTGAGAAAGCAGGACTGACGATTGTTGCCGCCAAGATGATGCATCTGACCCAGGAGCAGGCGGAAGGTTTCTATGCCGAGCACAAAGAGCGCCCGTTTTTCAATGATCTGGTGGCGTTCATGACGTCCGGCCCGGTTGTTGTTCAGGTTCTGGAAGGCGAAGGTGCTATTCTGAAAAATCGTGATCTGATGGGCGCTACCAACCCGAAAGAGGCGGAAGCAGGCACCATTCGCGCCGATTTCGCGTCCTCTATCGATGCAAACGCTGTTCACGGTTCGGATTCCGCAGCGTCGGCCGAGCGTGAAATTGCGTATTTTTTCAATGACAGTGAGATCTGCCCGCGCGGTTGATTGAGCTGGCCCGGGCCGGAAAGTCTTCCGGCCCGGATTGGTTATCTGATTGAGGTTATGAAATGACAGCTGTTGCTGAGAAAACCAACCTTCTGGGAATGCCGAAGGCCAAAATGGAGGCTTTCTTTGAATCCCTGGGGGAGAAGCGTTTCCGGGCAACGCAAGTGTTGCAGTGGATTCATCAGCGCGGCGCCGATGATTTCGATCAAATGACCAATATGAGCAAGGTGTTGCGGGAAAAACTCCAGGAGGTTGCAGAAATTCGTGGTCCGGAAGTGGTCTACGATGAGTCCTCCAAAGACGGTACCCGCAAGTGGGTCATGCGGATGGATAACGGCAACAGTGTCGAGACCGTGCTGATTCCCGATGGCGAGCGTGGCACCCTGTGTGTTTCCTCACAGATTGGCTGCAGTCTTGACTGTACCTTCTGCTCGACGGGAAAGCGGGGCTTTAACCGTAATCTGACCGCCGCAGAAATCATTGGCCAGGTCTGGGTTGCCCGCAAGGCATTCATGCCCTTTGAGCCGGGCCCGGATCGTCCGATCACTAATGTGGTGATGATGGGCATGGGCGAGCCGCTGCTTAACTTCGATAACGTGGTTGATGCCATGAACCTGATGATGGAGGACCTGGCCTACGGGATCTCCAAGCGGAGGGTCACGGTAAGCACTTCCGGTGTGGTGCCTGCCATAGACCGGCTGGGAGAGGTTACCGATGTTTCACTGGCCATTTCGCTTCATGCCCCCAATGATGAATTACGTAACCAATTGGTGCCGTTGAATAAAAAGTACCCGATCTCGGAGTTGCTGGCAGCCACCCGCCGCTACCTGGCGCGTTTGCCAGACAAGCGCAAGGCGACCATCGAGTATACGGTGATCGAAGGGGTTAATGACCAGCCTGAACATGCCAGGGAGCTGGCGGTGGTATTGCGGGGTCTGCCTTGCAAGATCAACCTGATTCCTTTCAATCCGTTTCCGGAGAGTGATTTCCGGCGGCCGAGCATGAACGCCACCCGTCGCTTCCAGACGGTTCTCAATGAGGCGGGATTTATTGCAACTGTCAGAACCACCCGGGGCGACGACATCGATGCCGCTTGCGGTCAGCTTGTTGGCAAGGTGGAAGATCGAACGAAAAGAAGCCAGCGTTACATACAGGTGCACCAGGTCAGTCCATGAACCCGGGTGAGCGTTCACCCCTGAATACAAGAGGAATTGCCAACTGTGACATCTGAACCAGTAAACCGGGTCCGGGCCGCATTTGCCATGGTATTGCTGGCAATGTTTGTCACAGGCTGTGTGACCAATACCGATAGCCGATTCGCGCGCGAAGCCGACCGCGACAAGGCCGTCAGGAACTACGTCAAGCTGGCGACCGCCTATATTGGCCAGGGCAATGTGGATCGCGCCCGGAACCATCTTGAGCGTGCGCTTGAAATTTCACCGGACAACCCGGGTGCCCTGGCAGCGATGGGCCTGGTCTATCAGACGGAGGGCGAGCCGGAACTCGCCGAGCGGTCATTCAAGGATGCACTCGACAATGATCCGGATTATACCCGTGGGCGTGTTTACTACGGGGCTTATCTGTACGGGGAACGCCGGTTTGAAGAGGCCCGGGATCAGTTCCTCGCTGCGTCCAGAGACACCGGCTACGGTGAGAGAGCGTCGGTATTCTTCAATCTGGGCCTGACCGAGGAGCGAATCGGCAACCTGGAAGGCGCGACTACGGCCTATCGGCGGGCGGTTGAATTGTCCCGTGGCGACGCGAGATCGCTGCTCGCACTGTCTCGTACACTGGTTGAGGCTGGCAATTATGAAGCTGCCTCTCGCCATTACAGCCGCCTGACGAACCTGATGCAACGCAACAAGAACCTTCGCCACTCCCCGGAGAGCCTTTACACGGGAATCCGTATTGCTCACCATTTTGGCGACCGCAATCTTGCATCGAGCCTGGGGCTGCAATTAAAGAACAACTTCCCGAACTCTGTCGAATACCAACAATACAGGGTGATGACCTCAAATGGACAGTGATGACACGCAACAGTCAGTGGTGAATGACCCCGCAGGGCAACAACTCAGGCGCGCGCGGGAGCAGAAGGGGCTGAGTGTCTCGGCTGTCGCTGATGCGCAACACCTGCGCCCGGCGGTAATCCATGCCATCGAGGATGGTGATTACCGACAGATCGACAGTGAACTGTTCCTGAAGGGATATGTCAGAACCTATGCGCGACAGGTCGACCTGGACCCGGATGCGGTGATTGCGACACTGGATAAGGAACTGGAACCCTTAAGGCAGGAAAAAGCCCAGGCGGAAGAGTTGAATCCCCTGGTAGATATTGAACGCCGCAGGCGCCAGAAACGGCGGATTGCCAAGCTTTTGTTTTTTCTCCTGGTGATTGCCGTTGCCGTGTTCATTGGTCTACGTGTACTGGATACAACGAGTTTAACGCAGGCGCCTGAAGAGTCTGGCAGTCCCGACGTCGCGTCAGAGATGACCGACGAGGTTGAACCCGGAGGCGAAAGCACTGACGCAGCAGATATCAGTACGAACACCGGGGACGGGTCTGACGTGACAGAAATGGCACCGATGGACGATGAGCCGGTCATTGACGAACCAGCGATAATGGACGAAAACAATTCGGCAGTTGGGGAGCAGGAAGAGGATTCCCGGGTTGCCGATAGTGAATCCGCTGGGGCCGGAGACACTGCTCAGGAGCCTGAATCGGCCCCGTCTGGCGACATTACCGAGAGCAGCGTACCGGTCGTTACCAGTTCTCCGGGACCCGCGTTCGAGGAGAGCGCCCAGCCGGCCGCCGCAGTTGGCAGTGCGCGGTTGGAAATGACGTTCAGTGACGAGTGCTGGGTTCAGGTAACCGACTCCGCAGGCAATCGTCTGGTAGGCTCGCTGCAGCAGGACGGTGACCGGATCGAAGTATCCGGACGGGTGCCGATTGAGGTGATTGTTGGCGCTGTTGATGCCGTTGAATCAATACGCTTCGACGGTGACCCGGTGAATATGTCCGGTTTCCGTGTCGTCAATAACCGTGCAGAATTCACGCTGGATATCTGATAGTTACTCACGTACACACTTTTCCGGTTAGCAGGCTATGAATCACGAATCTCCGATCAAAAGACGTAAATCCCGCCAGATCATGGTGGGTGATGTTCCCGTAGGTGGGGACGCTCCGATCGCCGTTCAGAGTATGACCAACACCAATACCTGCGACGTAGATGCAACGGTTGGTCAGATCCGTGCATTGCAGGAGGCTGGTGCCGACATCGTGCGGGTATCGGTGCCATCCATGGATGCGGCTGAGGCCTTCGGCAAGATCCGCTCCCTGGTGTCGGTGCCGCTGGTGGCTGATATCCATTTTGACCACAAGATTGCGCTGCGGGTAGCGGAACTGGGGGTTGACTGCCTGCGGATCAATCCCGGCAATATTGGTCGGGATGACCGCGTCAGCGCGGTGATCAGCGCAGCTCGTGACCGTAATATTCCGATCCGTATCGGGGTGAACGCCGGTTCACTGGAGAAGGCTCTTCAACGCAAATATGGCGAACCCACACCCGAAGCCCTGGTGGAATCGGCCATGCGTCATATCGACATTCTGGACAAGCACGATTTCCAGGATTTCAAGGTCAGTCTCAAGGCGTCGGAAGTATTCATGACCGTCGCGGCGTATCGCCTGATTGCGGCGCAGATTGATCAGCCCCTGCATCTGGGCATCACGGAGGCCGGTGGCTTACGTTCCGGCACGGTGAAATCGTCTATCGGGCTCGGCATGCTGTTAATGGACGGCATTGGCGACACCATCAGAGTGTCACTGGCGGCGGATCCGGTGCAGGAAATCAAGGTTGGCTTCGATATCCTCAAAAGCCTGCGCCTGCGCAGCCGCGGCATCAACTTCGTTGCCTGCCCGAGCTGTTCGCGGCAGAACTTTGATGTTATTCAGACCATGAATGACCTTGAGGCGCGGCTTGAAGACGTCAACGAATCCCTGGACGTGGCCATTATTGGCTGCATCGTCAACGGTCCTGGCGAGGCTAAGGTGGCAGATCTTGGTCTGACCGGCGGCAGCCCCAAGAACCTGTTCTATATGTCGGGCAAGCCTAACCAGAAGCTGGACAATGCCAACCTGACCGACGATCTGGAGCGGCTGATCCGCGAGGAAGTTGCCCGCCGCAAGGAAAAGGAAGATGCGATCATTACCCGCTCGAGCGACTGAGTGCCGATCGTCAAATCACTGAAACTGATAAGGTAGTAACTTGGCTAAGATCCAGGCAATTCGCGGGATGAACGATATCCTGCCAGAGCAGACGCCGGTATGGCAGTTTGTGGAAGACACGGTCAGGCGGGTGCTTTCGCAGTACGGTTACCAGGAAATCCGTATGCCCGTGGTGGAACAGACTGACCTGTTCAAACGTTCTATCGGCGAAGTAACGGATATCGTCGAGAAGGAGATGTACACCTTCGAAGACCGGAACGGCGACAGCCTGACCCTGCGCCCGGAAGGCACGGCGGGTTGTGTCCGCGCTGCGGAAGAGCACGGCCTGCTTTTCAACCAGACCCGGCGCCTGTGGTATACAGGGCCAATGTTCCGGCACGAGCGCCCGCAAAAAGGACGATATCGTCAGTTCCACCAGATAGGTGTGGAATGTTTTGGCATGAATGGCCCGGACATCGACGCTGAACTGCTGGTGCTCACGGCCCGCTTGTGGCGTGAACTCGGGTTGGGGGAGCATACCCGCCTGGAAATCAATTCCATTGGCACCTCGGCAGCCCGTCGCGAATACCGCGAGGCTCTGGTGGCCTACCTTTCAGGGTATCGGGATCAGCTGGATGAGGACAGTCTACGCCGTCTGGAATCCAATCCTCTGCGCATTCTTGACAGCAAACACCCGGAAACCCAGCAGCTTCTTGTGGATGCGCCCAGGCTGGATGACTACCTCGATCAGGAGTCTCTGGACCACTTCCGGGAACTTCGTGCACTGCTGGATGCCGCGAACATCCGTTATACCGTGAATCCGCGGCTGGTGCGTGGGCTGGATTACTATGGCAAAACGGTTTTCGAGTGGATTACCGATAGCCTTGGTGCTCAGGGCACGGTGTGCGCCGGTGGCCGCTATGACGGACTGGTTGAGCAGTTGGGTGGCAAGTCCACCTACGCCGTCGGATTCGCCATGGGGCTCGAACGGCTGATCCTCCTGCTGGAAACACTCAACCTTGTTCCGGCCAGTGTGAACGGCAATGTTGATGTGTATGTGACGGCCATGGGCGACGCGGCAGTCGCACCGGCGCTGGCACTGGGCGAGGCCTTGCGTTCGGCCGTGCCGAAAGTGCGGGTAATGAGCCATTGTGGCGGCGGCAGCTTCAAAAGCCAGATGAAGAAGGCAGATCGCAGCGGCGCCCGCTATGCGGTTATCCTTGGCGAGAACGAGCTGGCCACGGGTACGGTTGGTCTCAAGCCTCTGCGTTCGGATGAACCGCAGCAGGACGTTGCTCAGGCTGAACTTGCGGACCTACTGAAAGAAATGCTGGGCCGCTGATGGCGGACTGAAAGGCGTCAGGCACAATAATCATTTATTACAGGAGTCATCATGGCTGAAATGCGCACTGAGGAAGAACAGGTCCAGGCAATCAAGGACTGGTGGAAGAATAATGGCAGCTCGCTCCTGATTGGTATCGCTGCGGCACTGGCCATCGTTTTTGGCTGGCAGGCCTGGCAGAACCACCAGATGCAGCAGCGCACCGAGGCTGCTTCCCAGTTTGCTGACCTGATCAACGCCTACAGCGATGAGAGTGATGAAAACCGCGCCGAGACCGTGGCCTATGTGGCGGAGACGCTGCGTGAGGATTACGCCGACAGTGCATTTGCCATCTACGGTATGTTGATGCTGGCCCGGCAACAGATGATGGAGCAGAATGATGCGGAGGCTGCCATTGAGTCCCTCTCCTGGGCGCAAGAAAAGGCCGGTGAATCGGGGCCGCTGGCACTGGTAATCCGTAACCGGCTCGCCCGCGCCCATTTCGCGGCTGAACAGTATGACCAGGCCCTTTCCATCATCGGGAATGTGGGCGATGCTGGCAGCTTCAGTGCCATTTTTACCGAACTGAAAGGCGACATCCTGCTGGCCCAGGGGGACCGCGATGGTGCCCGTGAAGCCTACCTGGCTGCCAGAGATCAGAGCCAGCAGGGGCGCAGCGGTATTCTCGAGCTCAAGCTGTCGGATCTTGGCGTAGGGGAGGGAGCCTGATGCCCCTGATGTTGCTCGGGCAGAGGCGTTCCGTTTCCCTGATTGGCCTGCTGGTGATGGCACTGCTGGCCGGTTGTAGCAGCACGGATACCTTCGAACAGCCCGCACCGCTGCCTGAAATCTCCGCCACTGTGGAGCTCGAAAGTGTGTGGACGATGGGTGTTGGAGAAGGCCACAATGAAAAATTCCTTTATCTGGCACCGCTGAATGCCGGCGATACCCTCTATGCAGCATCGGCCGAGGGAGAAATCTGGGCCGTTGACCCTGAAAATGGTGCCGTTGCCTGGTATCAGGAGCTTGAGGAGGACATCAGTGCCGGAGTTGGCGGCGATCAGGGTAATCTTTATCTGGTTACCAGCGACGCGCAGCTGAAGGCACTTTCGCGGGAGGACGGCACCGAGCTGTGGGAGCAGCCTCTCCCAAACGAGGCGCTGGCTTCCCCCCAGTCGAACGGGCGTCTTGTCGTTGTGCAGACCATCGACGGCAAAGTACTTGCCTTCAACACCAACGGCGGCGAAAAAGCCTGGCAGTATGACAGTGACGTACCGGTACTGTCCCTGCGGGCTGCGGCATCCCCCCTGGTGGGTGCAGACCTGGTTCTTGCGTCACTGGCGAACGGCAAACTGATGGCCATAGCTACTGAGTCCGGGCAGCCGGTATGGCAATATGAGGTTGGACAGCCTCAGGGCCGAACAGAGCTGGAACGACTGGTTGACGTTGCCGGCGAGCCGCTGATTCTCGAAAGCGCGGCCATGGTGGTTGGTTATCAGGGCAAGCTGGCGCTGGTTGACCTCCAGAGTGGTCAGGAAATCTGGAGCCGGAAGGAATCAAGCCTGCAGTCTCCGATGATCGGCAATGGCAACATTTTTGTAGCCGGCGCGGACGGTGACATCACAGCCTACCAAGGCTCGGATCGTCGTGAATTGTGGGTTCAGGACAGGTTGTCCTGGCGCCAGCCCACCCAGCCGGTCGTTTTTGGCGACTACCTGCTGGTTGGCGACTACGAAGGTTACATCCACATGCTGTCACTGGAGGACGGTAGCCTCCAGGGCCAGCTTGAGTTTGACGATGAAGGATTACGGGTGCCTTTTCAGCGCCTCCAGAACGGAAACCTTCTGGTTTATGGCAATAGCGGTAAAATGTCTGTTCTTAAAATCCGGGAGCGCGACTGAGCGTTCCTTTCCGGCCATATCGCTGTGAAGCGCTGGCCCTGTTTACTGTGTAGCGAAAGATTATGACCCCTGTAATTGCACTTGTCGGACGTCCCAACGTTGGCAAGTCGACACTGTTTAACCAGATGACGCGTTCCCGGGATGCGCTTGTAGCGGATTTTCCCGGCCTGACCCGTGACCGTAAATACGGTGAGGGCAATTACGAGGGCCAGCGGTTTATTGTGATTGATACCGGTGGACTGACCGGCGGTGAGGAAGGTCTTGATGCGGAAATGGCCCGCCAGTCGATGCAGGCGGTTGAAGAGGCGGATATTGTGCTGTTCCTGGTGGATGGCAAGTCGGGCCTCAATGGTGGTGACGAGCTGATTGCTGACCAACTGCGAAAGACCGGCAAGCAGGCGCACCTCGTCGTTAACAAGACCGATGGTCAGGACCCGGATATTGCTGCCTCCGATTTCCACGGACTGGGTTTCCAGTCGACCTTCCTGATCGCGGCTTCCCACAACAGGGGCATCCGTTCGATGCTTGAAGAGCTACTGCCCTCGGAAGAGGAGCGTGAAGCTCAGGATCGCGCAGACCGTTACCCCGGCATTCGGATAGGAATCGTTGGTCGCCCGAACGTTGGTAAATCCACTCTTGTTAACCGCATGCTGGGTGAAGACAGGGTGGTGGTGTTCGACATGCCTGGTACCACCCGGGACAGCGTCTACATCCCCTACGAGCGGATGGATCATCAATACACGCTTATTGATACCGCGGGTGTTCGCCGTCGCAAAAACGTCAGTGAAACGGTGGAAAAGTTTTCCATCATCAAGACGCTGCAGGCAATCGACGACGCCCATGTGGTTATTCTGGTGATTGATGCCCGGGAAGGTCTGGTGGACCAGGACCTGCACCTGATTGGCTTTGTGCTGGATGCGGGCCGCTCTCTGGTGATTGCGGTCAACAAATGGGATGGCATGGACCCGGAAGACAAGGCGAAGGTGAAGGAACAGGTTCAGCGTCGCCTGGACTTCCTCGACTACGCCGACAAACATTACATTTCTGCGCTTCATGGCTCCGGCGTCGGCGTGATGTACGACTCGGTCCATGACTGTTACGAATCAGCGATGGCAAAATGGCCGACCAACCGCCTGACCGCCATTCTGCAGGATGCGACCGCCCAGCATCAGCCACCGCTGGTGCAGGGCCGACGCATCAAGCTCCGTTATGCGCACCAGGGCGGCTCCAATCCTCCGGTCATCGTTGTGCACGGTAACCAGACGGATGCGTTGCCGGGCGCATACAAACGCTATCTTGAAAACACCTTTCGCAAGGTCCTTAAGGTAAATGGTTCGCCGATCCGCTTTGAATTCCGTTCCAGCGAAAACCCGTTTGCCAACAAGGTCAGCCGGCTGACACCCCGTCAGAAGGTCAAGCAGGATAACGACATCAAAAAGGGCCGGCCGGTCAAGAAAAAAGCAAGAATGAAGAGCAAGAAACGCTAAGCCTGCCAGGGGCGGGGCTGATTGTCAGACCAGCCCTGCGTCCTCGACCTGTTTGGCCTGTACGGTGGTTATGGCAATGGTAAAGACGATGTCTTCCACCAATGCGCCCCGCGAAAGGTCATTCACCGGTTTTCTAAGGCCCTGAAGCATCGGGCCGATACTCACCACGTTGGCGCTGCGCTGGACGGCCTTGTAGGTTGTATTGCCGGTATTCAGATCCGGAAAGATAAACACTGTGGCCTTGCCGGCAACCTTGCTGTCCGGGGCCTTGCTTCTGGCAACGCTCTCTATGGCCGCGGCGTCGTATTGCAGGGGGCCATCAATCAACAGGTCAGGCCGCCTCTGCCGGGCAATTCTGGTGGCTTCGCGTACCTTTTCCACATCCTTGCCACTGCCGGACTCGCCGGTGCTGTAACTGATCATTGCCACGACGGGCTCAATCCCGAAGGCTTCCGCTGAACCGGCGCTCTGAATGGCTATATCGGCCAGTTCCTCGGCGTTAGGGTCAGGATTGATGGCGCAGTCTCCATAAACCACAACCTGCTGTGGCAGCAGCATGAAGAAAACCGACGACACAACCTTGGCATGATCGTGGGTCTTGATAAGCTGCATTGCCGGGCGCACGGTGTTGGCGGTTGTATGGACCGCACCGGAGACCAGGCCATCCGCCTTGCCTTCGGCAACCATCATGGTGCCCAGAACCACGTTATCTTCCAGCATCGCTTCAGCCATGTCGGGAGCAAGCCCTTTGTGCTGTCGAAGCTTCACCATGGGCTCGATGTAGTCTTTGCGAACCTCGGCCGGATCGATGACTTCCAGGTCTTCGGGCAGTTCAAGGCCCTGGGACTGGGCGACATTGGCGATATCGTTACGGTCCCCCAGCATGATGCAGTGGGCCAATCCCCGTTGGTGGCAGATAATCGCAGCCTGAACCGTGCGGGGCTCGTTACCCTCTGGCAGCACGATGCGTTTGGCAGCAGCCCTGGCGCGCTCTGACAGCAGGTAACGGAAAGCCGGTGGTGATAGACGGCTCTGACGGTCCACTTTCAGGTGCTCTCTGAGCCATTCGGCGTCGATGCGGGTGGCGACGGCCTCCATGGCCTTTTCGATCCGGTCCGGGTCGTCCACGGGGATAGCCGGGGAAAGGTTGGCCAGCCGGTGAGCGGTTTCGTAGGTATTGGTTTCAGCTCGCATAACCGGCAGACCGGTTTCCAGTGCACGGCGGCACAAATCCACCACTCTGTCGTCGGGCATCAGCCCGCCGGTCAGCATCATGCCCGCCAGGGGAACGCCATTGAGTGCAGCAACCGCGGTGGTCACGATAATGTCTTCACGGTCTCCGGGAGTAACCATGAGCGTTCCGGGTCTCAACGTGTCCACCATGTTGCGGATGGTGCGCGCACTGACGGTTACCTTCTGAACGCGTCGTGTGTGCATTTCGCCTTCGTGGAGCACTTCCGAATTCATTTCACGAATAATGTCTGATACCCGTGGCGCCAGCAGTTCCGGTTGCCAGGGGACGACCGCGAGCAAACGGTAGCGGCCCTGACTGAATACCTTGCAGACCTGGCCGTAATCGACGGTCTCTTCCGTGGCTCGGGAATTTACCCGGGGCGTGAATTCCGACTTTTCTGGCTCACCCACTTTATTAAGCACAACCCCAATGACTTCCTGATCGGCCGAGCTGGAGAACAGGCGGGCGTAAAAATCCAGTTCCTCATCCAGGGTTTTCGGGTCAGTATTGCCAGGTGTGCTTACCAGTACAACCTCGGAGCCGAGGTTACGGGCAACTTCAACGTTCAGCCTCGCAATATAGGCTTCGCTGCGGTCCGGAACCAGGCCTTCAATAATGACCACGTCAACGGTTTTGGCAACCTTCTGGTATTCGCCAACGATGGTTTCGAGCAGTTGATCGGCCTTGCCCGTGTTGAGAAGTTTCTGCGCCTCCTTGAGATTCATGGGCTCGGGAGGCTCAAGGTGGCTGCGGGCGCGAACAAAGGCTACAGAGGTGTCTTCACCACGATTATGGTGGGCTTCGCCCTCATGGACCGACTGACGAAACGGCTTGTAGAACCCCACGCTGACACCGACCCGTTCGAGGGCGCGGAGCAACCCCAGGCATACCGATGTCAGGCCGGAATTCATGGAAGTGGGCGCAATATAAAGGTTCTTTGCCATGACAGGCTCCCTGCGTTGATTCGTGATTAGCCGACCATTCCGGGCCGGACTGAAGCCAGGGCTTCACGGGCAATCACCAGTTCTTCATTGGTCGGTATGACCAGGACACGGAACCGACTGTCGGCGCCCTCGATCTGACCATCGCTGATGCTGCCATGATGGCTGTTCAGCTCCTTGTCGATCGTAAAGCCGAACAGGACCAGGTGTCCCAGGGTTTTCTGTCTTACCAGGCTGCTGTTTTCACCGATCCCACCAGTGAATACCAGCGCGTCCAGGTGAGCCAGAGAGGCCATCATGGCACCTATATAGCGGGCGAGGCGGAAGCAGAAGACATCAATGGCCGTTCGAGATGGTTCATGGCCGTGATCGGCCAGTTCGCACAAGGACCGCATGTCGTTGGTCTGGCCTGACAGCCCTAGCAGGCCACTTTCGTTGTTCAGCAACCGGTGAACCTCCCGGGCGGGCACACCCTTATTGGCAAGGAAATCGAACAGGCCCGGGTCGACATCACCACTACGGGTACCCATTACCAGACCTTCCAGTGGGGTCAGCCCCATACTGGTATCAACGCTGTTGCCGTCACGGATGGCAGTAATGCTGCATCCATTGCCAAGGTGCGCCGAGATAATTGAGGTGGTGGCAGGTGTTTTGCCCAGCATTCGCGCGGCTTCACTGACCATAAACTGATGGCTTGTGCCGTGAAAGCCGTAACGCCGTACCCCCCAGTCTTTGTACAAACTCAGCGGAACGGCGTAGAGAAACGCTTTCTCAGGCAGGGTCTGGTGGAAGGCGGTATCGAATACCGCTACCTGGGGAATGTCAGGGAACAGGGCGGTAGTCGCTTCGATCCCGGCCATGTTGACGGGGTTGTGGAGTGGCGCAAGGCTCGCGCATTCTTTTATGGCATCCAGTACATCTTCTTTGATCAGGGCGGCCTGGCGAAAGGTTTCACCACCATGGACAACCCGGTGACCGATGGCCGCAGGTTCGACATCAAGCAACCCGCTGTCCTGCAATACCTTCACCAGTGCATTCAGCGCATCCCGATGTTTGGCGCCGGCTGCCAGTTCGATCGACTCCTTACGGCCTTCCAACGTCGCAAAGGCATCGTCTTTGCCGAGTCTTTCAGCCAGGCCGCTGGCCAGCTTGTTCAGGTGGTCATCAAACAGCGCAACTTTGAGCGACGAACTGCCACAGTTGATGACAAGTATCGATCCTTCCATTTCCAATCCGTTCCAATCAGTGGTTTTTCAGCGGACGCGATGGTTGGTTCTGAGCCAATCCTGAAAGTCGCGCTCTGGTAACGGGCGACTATAGAAGTAGCCCTGTGAGTAGTCGCAGCCTTCTCTTTGAAGGAAGTGGGTCTGTGCTTCTTCCTCGACACCCTCGGCAATCACTCTCAGACCAAGACTGTGGGCCATATTGATGATGGCTTTGACCAGGGCTGCATCGTCCTGTTCTTTCATGACGTCCTGAACAAAGGATTTGTCGATTTTCAGGGTATCAAAGGGATAGCTCTTCAGGTAGCTCAGTGCAGAGTAGCCGGTGCCGAAGTCATCCACTGAGAGGCGAATGCCGGACTGGTCCAGTTGCCGGAGTATATCGGCCGTTTCGATAGTGTTGTCCAGTATCAGCCGTTCAGTGATTTCCAGTTCCAGCTGTTGGGGCTCGAGGCCGCTGGTTTCCAGTGCATTCATGACCGTGTAGACAAACCCGGGATCCCGGAACTGGCGGGGTGATACGTTCACCGATATGCCGATGCTGGTGCCAGTGGTTTCCTTCCAGCGCATGGCTGCCAGGCAGGCCTCCTGCAGTACCCATTCACCAATAGGGGTGATCAGGCCGGTTTCCTCTGCCAGAGGAATAAAACGGTCGGGCATGACCATGCCCAGCCCCGGACTGTTCCAACGCAGAAGGGCCTCCGCGGAGCACAGTTCGCCGGATTCGGTATGAACGATGGGTTGGTAGTAAAGCTCGAACTCCTTCTGTTCCAGTGCCCGGCGCATCAACGATTCCATCTGCAGCCGTTCGTGCGATACTTCAGTCATCTCCGGAGCAAAGTGCGCGTAGGCGCTCTTTCCCTTGTGCTTGGCCTGGTACATGGCGGCATCGGCATGCTGTAACAGGTTGCCGCTGTTATCAGAGTCGTTGGGGAATATGGCGATGCCAATACTGGTAGTGACAAAGACTTCCTGGCCGTTCAGCAGGTAGGGTGGCGCAAAGGTCTTGAGTATGCGTTCCGCAACCTGAGAGGTGGCTTCGGGCCCGGTCAATCCCGGCAGTATGACCAGAAACTCATCGCCTCCAAGCCTGGCGACGGTACTGGTGCCGCGCAGGCAGCTCGAGATACGTCGTGCCGCTTCAATCAGCAGGTTGTCGCCGGCATCGTGTCCGAGGGTGTCGTTAATGTGCTTGAAGTTGTCCAGGTCAAGAAACATGACGCCGACCAGGGAGCTTTCGCGCCGTGCCTGGGCCAATGCCAGTTTTAGCCGGTCAAGTGCCAGCATGCGGTTGGGAAGGCCGGTAAGAATGTCGTAGTTGGCCTGCCGGAGCAGCTGCTGTTCGTAGCGTTTGCGGATACTGATGTCCTCGCCGAGGATGAGGTACCCCGTTGCCTCTCCCTTGGAGTTCTTGATGGGTGTGACAATCAGTTGCTCCCAGAATCGCTCGCCGTTCTTGCGAACGCTGTTTATCTCACCCTGCCAGACACCTACACGCTGTACCTGAAGCCTGATCGACTGCCATAACTGCCGGTTTTCGCGGTGGGCATGGGCCTCTTCGGAAAGTACGCCAGGGTGTTTGCCGATGATTGTTTCAGCATCGTAACCGGTCAGCTGGGTAAACTTCTGGTTGGCAAACTCGATGCGCCACTGGCGATCACAAATGAGCACCGACGAAGGGCTTTGTTCAATCGCCTTGGAGAATTTGCGAATTTCCTCGGCGTCCCGCTCCTGGCGTTCAAGATCATCGTTCAGCCGTTCCCGCATCTGGTTAATGGCCTCTGTTACCTGGGCGAGTTCGTCGCTGCGATTCAGCGACGTATCCGGCCGGTCCAGTTGCAGTGGCTGGGCAAGGTTGTTAAGGGAGAAGTTGCGGGCATAGCTGGCCATGGTACTGAGATGGCGGGCAACGAAATGCTGGAATATCCAGATGATCAGTATCGATATAAAGAACGTTTTGAAGAACTGGGTCGTCAGTACCACCACAACCTTTCGCCGCATATCCGAATAGACGCGCTTCAGATCCGCAGTAACAGTCAGCTGGCCAAGGGTGAACATGTCGTCACCCTGATGGTTCAGGTCGAAAGTGTGGGTGGTGGTTTTTGTATCGCGGGGAATCTCGCCCATGATCAGTTCCGAGTCCGGCTCGATCTTGAGGCGTAGGTGGACGATGTCCGGAAGGCTCAGTATGCCTTCAAGCTGGGTCTGTAGCAGTTTCTGATCCAGCGCCCAGAGGCTTCGGGCAAGGCTGGAGGTATACCCGGTTTCGATGACTTTCATGCGCCGGTCGATCTGGGAGAGATCCTTGCGATAGTCGGAGTAGATCTGGGCAGCGGATGAAATCAGTGTGAACAGGGAGCTGAATAGCAGGATATACGCAAGCAGCCGGAACGACAGCGGGGACCCGGTTCTAAATCGTTGCAGGCGAGTCAAAAGTTTCTGCATGTCCTATATACTTCGGCCGCCCTGGGGAGGTTTGGTTGCAAATGGTCAGGCTTTGTTCTCAGGACTATAGCAGCAGTTTCTCGCAAATGCCTTGCAAATACAGGAAAAATCGGAAGAAATGTGTTGCTGTTCTGGATTTTAGTGAATGTGTCGCCAGTTGCACCGTTGACTCAGATCAAGATGCGCCAGTGAGGGCAGGGGTAATCTGGGCCCAGTTAATCAGGTTTGTCAGGGGGATGTGGCTATGTATACCGACGCAATTGTAATCGCGGGGATTGTAACCGTTTTACTGATGGTGGGGTTCTTTGTGGGTGTGGGGATTTTTGTCGTCAAGGATTCAAAGCATCAGCTTGGTGACCATGGCCGGCATTCGGAATCAGCCGCCCGGAAGGGCCACAAGCACTAACGAATAAAGGCTGGAAGTTGGCGTCCCCTAGGGGGTTCGAACCCCTGTTGCCGCCGTGAAAGGGCGGAGTCCTAGGCCACTAGACGAAGGGGACGCATCGCTTCAAAACCTTGCCTCGTCGAGGTGGCGCGTATATTAAGTAAGGAGTTGCGGGCTGTCAAACGGTTTTTTGAAAAAACTGTCAGGGTCCGTTCAGGCACTATTTGAGCGCTGCACCAGGTCAGACTATCTGATTCGGCCACCTCAGTACCTTGTTGCATCAGCAAGGGCAGGGCCGAGATCGGGAAAGCGAAACTGGAAGCCTTCGGCCTGGAGCCGCTCGGGTATTGCCATTTGCCCTGTCAGCAACAGCCGGGACATTTCTCCCAGGGCAATTTTCAGCACCGGTGCCGGCGCCGGAAAAATCGACGGTCGGCCGATAACGCCGGCAAGGCACTTGGTGAACCGCCGATTGGTCACAGGGTTGGGGCTGACCACATTGTACGCCCCCCTGGCAGTGTCCGTTTCCATCATCCATACCAGAGCTGCAACCACATCCTCACGATGCACCCACGGCATATACTGCTCACCGCTGCCAAGTCGACCTCCCAGGCCCAGCTTGAATGGCAACAACATACGTTGCAGGAAACCTCCGCCCGGCCCGGCAACAACCCCGGTGCGAGACAGGCAGACTCGTACTCCGGCAGGCTCCAGCCTGAGGGCAGCCTGTTCCCAGTCGCTGCATAACCTGTGGGTGAATTCGTCGTGGGGTGGAGTGTCTTCGGTGACCCGATGGCTGCTGCCCTGATCGCCGTAAAATCCGACGGCCGAACCGGACACCATCACCGCTGGAAGCATTTCCCAGCTTTTTATGACGTCAACGAGCTGGTCCGTAAGGGCAATGCGGCTGTCCCTGAGTTCCTGCTTGCGCGCTTCCGACCAGCGTTTCTCAGCGATGCCTTCCCCGGCGAGATTGATAACCGCCTCAAAACCTTCATCTCGACGAAGCTGGTCGAGGTTGTTCACGGCGTCCACCCGCCCGCACACTGCCTGGACGTTGTGGCTCGGCTGCCGGCTCAGAACGGTAAGAGTGTGCCCGTCAGCGATCAGTCTCTGGCACAGTGACTGGCCGATAAATCCAGTGCCTCCGGTAATCAGAATCCGTTTTCCCATGATCATTCACTCCTTGCTGAATGGCCGGTATCCCCGCACGAGGAGCAACTTCGGCTTGGGTTGTTATGCCGGCTGCTTCTGGCGCTCAAGCTCCTGGTTCACCACGTCGCGGATTGCGTCGCCCAGCTGCGGGTTTTCCCCGATCGGTGGGGCCAGGGTGATGGTGACATTATGGGTTGCCTGGAGCTCGTCTATCATTCCGGGTACGTCTTTTCTGAGGTGGCGGCCCGCAGCCAGAAACAGTGGAATGATGACAAAGGTATCGATACCGTCTTTTCTGGCTTCCGAGATGATGGTTTCCAGTGAGGGCTCTGCCAGTTCCATGTATGCGATTCGCGAGCCGGCCACCGATTTCAGCGTCGGTGTGGCGAGCTTTTCAAAAGTGTGGCACCAGCGCTGGTCGCTGCTTCCGTGCGCGAGAAGAATAATTCTGGGCTCAGTGTTCATGGTATCTCCTGATAGGACCAAAAGCCTGGTAGTTATCGTAAAGTGTAGCAGTGCCGGTACCCAAGCCGGCGCTTAACAATGAGACAGGGTAAATCATATGTTCGATTGGAAAGAGATTCTGGATTTCTGGTTTGGTGAACTGGATGAACAGGGGCTTCCGGACAGCGAGCACCGTAACCGCTGGTTTCGCCCCTCTCGCGCATTTGACCAGGAGATACGCCGCCGTTTTATTTCCATGGTGCTGTTTGCCTCTGAAGACGGGTTGCGTCACTGGAGAGGTATGCCGGGCGGCGCACTGGCCGAGATTATTCTGCTGGACCAGTTCACCCGGCAGATTCACCGGGGCGGGGCCCTGGCGTTCGACAACGACAAGCTGGCCATAAAACTGTGCAAGAGCGCCATGCGTAGTGGGCACGACATGGCAGTGCCGGCTGTGCAGAGGGCGTTTCTCTATATGCCGCTCCAGCATTCTGAGAAAAAGGAAGACCAGGATCTCTCCGTGGATTGTTACGAGCAGTTGGCATCAGCCACTGGCGGCGTTGCCGGGGATTTGATGCAGAGTTTTCTGCAGTCGGCGCGGGACCACCGGGAAATCATTGAAAGGTTCGGCCGTTTCCCTCACCGCAACAAGGCGTTGAACCGCAAATCCACTCCGGAGGAAGAGGTTTACCTCGAGTCAGGAAAGCGTTTCGGCCAATAGTGCCTGGTCAATCCGTGGAAAACGGAAGTGCCAATTTCATCAATGTTTCGGGGTGCGGGATGCGGCAGAATTTACAAAAACCAACAATAATCCCAGCCCGGGCTGTTTCGCTACGAGTGCAGCAGTTGCGGGCCGTCGAAACAAGGAAAACATGCCATGGTACAGGCACAGGTACCGGAGGTTAGTGCCCGCAGGGAACTGCCGGAGAACCGTTCGCTTCGTCAATCCATACGTTACAGCGGGCGTAAGGCCTCCCGCGCGAAGAGCGAGATACGACGCGTTGAAATTCTGGAGGCAACCTTACGGATTGCCGCGAGGGATGGCCTTCGCGGCATCAAACACAGGGCGGTGGCGCGTGAAGCGGGAGTGCCCTTGGCCGCCACCACTTATTATTTTCGCGATATTCACGAACTGATCAGCGATTCGTTCATGCTTTTCGCCGAGAAGGCGAGGGACAATCTCGACAGCTTCTACGACACTATTCATCTGGTGCTCGATACCATCCCCGCTCAAACCCTGCGTCGAGGTGGGGCCCAGCGCCGTGAGCTTGCCTCTCGTCTTTCTGTTATTTCCACTGCGTATCTTTACGACCAGTTCACCAGGCGGCGTGAGCAGGTCCTGGCTGAGCAGGTCTTTCTCCTGGAAGCCCTGAGGGACGACCGACTCGCGGGACTTGCACGAAACTACCGGGAGGCATGGACGGCAGGCTTGAGGCAGATTCTCGAACGGCTGGATTCGCCCGCGCCGGCCCGGGATGCGGCGCTGCTGGTGAATGTCACACTCGGGATGGGCTACGACAGCCTGCTTAATGGCAGAGAGGTGGATTATTCTGTGCTTGCCGCGACGGTCGAGCAGGTTATCGGGCTGGTTCTTGCCTGTCCAGCAGACTGATCAAGTAACGATCACGCCGATATCGGTCGCTGCGAAACCGCATCGCACTTTCCTCGCTGTTGATGGCGGTACGATAGGTCATGAGTATCGGCACGCTTCGGGGCAAACGGACATTTCGGGTCTCGCTGTTGGCAAAACGTTCGTCAAACGGTTTTTCAGTGCGCCAGCTATGCAGTCCGAACAGCGTTCCTGCGAGGGACTCCACATCCTCGACCCGGACACAGCCATTGCTGTAGAACCTTTCCGGGCTACTGAACAGTTCACCGGCCGGCGTGTCGTGCAGATAAACCTCAAAGGGATTGGAAAAACGTATAGCGATTGAGCCCAGTGGATTCGACGGCCCGGGTTGCTGTTGCAGGCGCATACTGGCCGGGCTGGGCCAGTATGCGGGCTCTGGTGGCAACTCGTTTCCTGAATGATCCAGTACTCTGATGTTCCGCCTTTGAAGATAGCCCGGGTCACTCATGATCCTGGGCAGCATGTCGTTCACAAAGATTGATTTCGGTATGTTCCATGCCGGGTAGAGCGTGAAATGCGTAATCAGCGACCGGAGTTCCGGGGTCTCCCTGCCGGGCTTGCCGACCTGCACCCGGTTATGCCAGACAGCCTTCCCTTTGTCATAAAGGGTTGCTTCGGCGCTGGCGATGTCGACGACCAGGCCTCTGTCCACAGGCTGGTTGAACGGCCACCGCAAGCGCTCGAGATTTGCACGAAGGGTAGCCAGCAGGTCGGCTGGTTGCCGGTTCAGCGCCTGGATAGTCGCCCGGCCAGCCCGACCGTCCTGAGTGAGGCTGAAATCCGCCTGGAACCGCGTGATGGCATCGGCAGTGGCGGCGGCATAATATCCGGGGTTACCGCTGCCGCCTCTGGACGGGTGCTGCAAATACCCCTGCGCGCTGAGCCTTGCCTTGAGCGTCTGCACCCTTGAACTCTCCATTCCCTCCAGCAGGGTTGGACCTGGTGCAATGGTTGGCCACGAGGGAGGATAATTCTCGAGTGCCCAACGATAGGCGTCCCGGAGTGCCAGGTATCGCGGATCACCTGAACGGGCCAGCTTGAAGGCCAGGGTCGGAGACCCACCGGAGTTTGCCAGTATCGGGGCTAGTGTGCCTTAACAAAAGTTCATCGATATAATTACAGCTCAAGAGTATAATTGCAGAAAGCATCGATGGAGCTACTGCAATGGGTCGACCCGTTATTCCTTTGATCATTACAGGCGAAGAACGCGAAGAGCTTAGTT